>NZ_CP033917.1:2405379-3608069 GCF_003815655.1 Chryseobacterium sp. G0201
TGACAAAGACGACGAAAAAGATAAAATAGAAGATTAAAAATATAAGCCTTACTGAAAAGTAAGGCTTTTTTATTTTCATAGTAAATTGACTATTGACTATTGACAATTCATCATTCATATCAATTCACCTTTTATCCATGTAAAAGTTTATTGATTTTTTTTCTTGTCTGAAAAGATACTTTATACGCTTCATCACGTAATTTCTGGATCTTTCCTACAGGCTGAAAAATAGATTTACTTTCAAATGGATTAAAAGAAAGCAATTCATTTTCACAATTTCTGGGTTCTGGTAATGAGCCTTTTTCAATTTTTACTTCACCAATTTTAATGAAAGGTGAGTTTTTCCATTCAACATTAAGTTTGTTGATCGGTTGATCTTTTACATCATAACAAAACTGAATAAGAATATCTGCCGAAAAATCATTTGATTTAAAATAATTCTCAATCGCTTCCCGGGTCTTGATTTTCTTGCCGAAATGCTTATCAACACATTTCGGACTTAATTTTATTTTGATCATATTTTCTCCCAATCGATAGGCTCCAACAGAATAATAGTCAAATGACAGAATGAAATCATTCTTTTTACTTAAAAGTTTTACAATATTTTTTAAAAAAGATAAGGTAAAAACTGATGGAGCTGCTTTGAAAATTTGAGTGATTAAGGGAAATAATTGACTCCACTTTTTCATGAAAAAATTATTGACAGAAGTGAATAATTTTAAAAAAGTACTCACCGAATTTACCGGAAATAAAGGAAAATTGACCAAAGGATAATTAGCAATCAAACTTCCGTTCTCATCATTTATTTTTACCGAAAAACCATAGGCAGGAATATCTTTTTTAGAATTTTTAATTTTTAAATGAGCATTGGAAAATCTGATGACAATGTCAAATTTTTCTCTGTCAAAAAATTGTTTTACTTCACCCGGAATATCCGGATTGATGACGAACTTACCCTTCAAAACAGAATAGGTCTTCGCATGAGCATTTCTGGTAGCATAATTCACGTCACTTATTGAAGATGATTGTTCTACAAAATCTGCGATACTTTTTTTGTTGATTTCCAGAAGTGTCTTTTCCTCTTCGTTCAGTTCATCAAATTTCTTATTATATTTTAGTGGATCTGGCATTTAGTTTTAAAATTCAATTATAACGCCAAGTTTCGAGATGTGTGTTAAAATAACATTAATGTTATTTGAATTTTTGGAGATGTTTAGAATCGAGGTAATTACGAGCTTCCAAAACTTCCATCCTCCAGCTTCAAACTTCCCGCTTCAAAATCTTATCTTTGTAAAAAAAATCAATTATGGGAGTAGCAGATTTGTTATTTAAACGTAAAAAAGAATTGGCAGAGAAAAACCTTAACGACGGTAAGGAATACATGGAAGAATATGGTAAAAGAGAAAGCGTAGTGCAATTGCCAAGCGGTTTGCAGTATGAGATTATTACCGAAGGAGATGGTGAAAAACCAGGCCCTAAATCTATGGTTAAATGCCACTACCACGGAACTACAATTGGCGGAAAAGTTTTCGATAGCTCTGTAAAAAGAGGAACGCCGGCTTCTTTCCCATTGAATAAAGTAATTAAAGGCTGGACGGAAGCATTGCAGTTAATGCCCGTAGGAAGCAAATGGAAATTGATCATTCCTCCACATTTGGCTTATGGAGAGCAAGAAGTAAGTAAAGAAATAGGACCAAACAGTACACTTGTTTTCATCGTGGAATTGTTGGGAATTAAATAATCTTACCTTAAATATAAATTAAAATTTACCTGATTTTCGGGTAAATTTTTTTATTTGTGTATCTTAGTGTTTACAACTACCTTGAATAATAAACGTAATGTCATTCCGATGATAGAAGGAATCTCTTTACCACATGAGATTCTTCATTTTATTGCATTTTGCTAAGAATGACAGATGCCAAAACATAATTAAATGAAGAAATTATTTTATCTTTTTGCTATTTTTAGTTTAATAACTTCCTGTGTTTCCAAGAAAAATCAGGCTATAAAACAGAATATTCTTACGTTAAGAGACAGTTATTGTAAAGCGCCATTTCAATATAATTATTCCAAAAAATTACCTTCATATAATTCAGACTCAATTATATCAGCGAATAAAGATCTTAAACCCATGTTTTCTGATCAGAGCATTTTGATTTTAAATGCTTTGGATAATCTGGATGAGGTGCATAAAATTATGGAACTTAAAAAAGATTCATCTTTGGCTTCTCAGGTTAAAGTTTTACAGCTTAAAACAATAATTAATAGTAAAATAACAATTTCTCTAACAGAACTGGATGCCGTTGCTGCAGAATTTGATTGTGAAGGTGAACGTGTTGCCCAAATTGGAAATTATGTTGATAACCTAAATGATTCAAAAAGTAATAAACTCATTTTATATTCAATCGTTGCCGGAGCTGCTGCATCTATCGCAGGCGGAATTGTAAAAGATGACGCCTGGAGTAGTGTGATTGATATTGGTGGTGGAGCCTTGGGAGCAGGTTTTGGTTTGGCAACATTAAATCCGAAAGGTAAAAAAGTTGAATTTGTACATACAAGAAATCTTCTGCGTGACATTTGGCGAGAAAAATTGGAGTCTCCGAACTTTCCGCCATTCATTTGGTATATGTATACGGAGAAAAAGTTTTCAAATAAAGAAACCCATTCTATTATTCAGAGCATGAAGGAAAGATGGCTGCATTATCAGTTTGATGACAGTAAAATAGAAGCAGATAAGTCGGTTATTTTTAGTGATGGAGGGTATTACAGAGCAGATGATCTTCATAATCGTGCCGCAATGTTGAACCAGATGCAATCTGCTACAAGAACGATCAATCAGAATATCAATTATTTGCTGTTGGATTTAGATAAATTAATTCTTTAAGAAAAATTTAACTGTAATAAAATTTGTTACATTTAAAAATTTGTCTACCTTTGTTATGTAATTAAGATGAACAATACAAGATTTGCTACGGCGATACATATTATGACCTTACTGGCTAAAAGTCCGCAGGAGTGGTTAACTTCTGAGTGGATGGCGGGTAGCATTAATATAAATCCGGCGGTTGTTCGTAAAGAGATCAGCGTTCTTCGAGAAGCGGGTTTAATTACGAGCAGACAAGGCAAAGAGGGTGGAAGTCAGCTTTCCAGAAATGCAGATTCAATTACAATTTCTGAAATTTATTCAGCAGTAAAGAACTCTGAAGTGTTAGGAAAGAAGAATAACAATCCAAACCCTGTCTGTAGTGTCGGTCGTGAGATCAATAATCATCTGAATGATTTGTTTGTAGAGACAGATCAGTTAGTGGTAAAATTTTTGGGAAACAAGTCATTGAAAGAATTCACTGATCAGTTCGATTAAAATTTTTTAATCCTAAATGTAACAAGATTTATTACAATTAATTTAAAATAAAAATAGTATGAAAAAAGTAGCAGTAATTGGTGCAACAGGATTTGTAGGTACTCAAGTCGTAAACGAATTGGCAAACAGAGGATATGCGGTAGAAGCTATCGTGAGAGATGCCTCTAAAGTCGAGCAAAACGATAAAGTATCTGCAAAAAGTATTGATGTAAATAACATAGATGAGCTATCAGAAGCTTTAAAAGGCAGCGATGCCGTGATCAGCACCTTCAATGCAGGTTGGACGAACCCAAATCTTTACAACGATTTCCTTACAGGTTCTGAAAACATCGAGAAAGCGGTTGAAAAAGCTGGTGTTAAAAGATTTATTACAGTAGGTGGAGCTGGAAGTCTTTACATCGCAGATGGCGTTCAGATTGTAGATACTCCGGATTTTCCTGAAGCGTACAAACCTGGTGCGACAGCGGCAAGAGATTATTTAAATAAAATCAAAGAAAACAACACATTGGATTGGACGTTCTTCAGCCCCGCTATCGAAATGAATCAATCAAATGTTGGAACAAGAACAGGGAAATACAGAACTTCTTTAGAAACTCCTGTTTTAAATGAAGAGGGTAGAAGCATCCTTTCTGTAGAAGACGTTGCGGTAGTTTTGGTTGATGAATTGGAGCAGAATAATCATATCCGTGAGCGTTTCACAGCTGCTTATTAATTAAAAAAGACAAGAATGTTAGGAAAGAAATTATTATCATTAATGGCCTTATTGGGTTTTGTAAGCATTTTATTTGCTGGAAACTTAAAGATTAAAGTTTATAATCCAGGTTCAAAAGCGATTTTTCCAATCACTTCAACGATAATTTACGGAGATAAAGATGCCATACTTATTGATGCGCAGTTTCAAAAGCAATATGCTGAACAGCTTGTCAAGGACATTAAAGCTACTGGAAAGACTCTGAAAACAGTTTTTATTTCTCACAGCGATCCGGATTTTTATTTCGGTTTGGATGTCATCAAAAAAGCTTTTCCAAATGTAAAAATAATTTCCACAGCACAGACGGCTTATCTTATTTCGGCTTCGAAAGACGATAAACTGGCAGTTTGGAAACCTCAACTAAAAGAAGATGCACCTTCAGAAATTATTGTTCCGGAAGCGGTAAATTCAATTCCTGATTTAGAAGGAAATAAAATTGAGATTAAACAAAACCCTGATGATCCGGCTCATAATTTTCTTTGGATTCCTTCTTTGAAAACGGTTGTCGGCGGAATTTCAGTTTCTGTAGATTCTCATCTCTGGATGGCCGATACGCAGAATCAAAAAGCTATTGATCAGTGGATTGGGCAAATTGATGCCATGAAAGCATTAAATCCTACACAGGTTGTACCTTCTCATTTTGCAAAACTGAGTCTTTCTCCAAACTCGTTAGATTTTGTTAAAAATTATCTTGAAAACTATAAAAAAGCAGTCGCAGAAAATAAAACTTTAGAATCGACTGTCAATTTTATGGTTAATAAATATCCAAGTCTTCCGGGAAAAGATGAATTGGCGATGGGAGCTAAAGTTTTCTTAGGAGAAATGGATTGGGATTTAAAATCACCTTATCCTGCCATCGGACGAAAAGTGGAAGTGAACTTTGGAACCGCTCAATTTATTCTAGATTTTAAAGATAATAAAACCATGTCTTTTGTCGGAACAGCAGGTGAAGTGAAAGGACTTACTGATACTGTTGAATATATAGTGACAGAAGTTTCGAAAAATGTCTTTATGGTCTATTGGCATGAGCCTAAAGTTGGTGTAAACGTTGTGAATGTTCAGGATTATAATAAAAACATCATTTATTCAAATATTCTGAAAAAAGATGGTTCATCAGATCATCCGAAAGGAACAATTAAGATTTTAAAATAATTCTTTCTTACTGATATAAACAAGTTTCGGCGGCACCTTTGGTGCCGCCGAAACTCTATAAAGATTAAATCTCGTTTATAAATTCATAAACAATTTCGGATTTACCGGCGTATTGTTTTTGTGTACTTCATAATGAAGATGCGGTCCAGTGGAACGTCCCGAATTTCCGGATTTTGCAATTACCTGACCCACTTTTACTTTTTCATTAACTTTCGCTACCAATTGAGATAAATGTCCGTATAATGTAGCCAATCCATTTCCGTGAGAAATAATTACACAGTTTCCGTAACCTCCTTTCTGTCCTGAGAAAATTACAGTTCCTGCAGCAGTTGCGATAACATCAGAACCAAAAGCGACGCCAATATCCAACCCTTTGTGAAACTGCATCTGATCAGCCTCAGCAGGCGGATTATTTTTTTCAACAACAGGAACCTTAGACCCTGAACTTGAATTACTGGCGATTGATTTTGTAGAAGTACTTGCAGGAGCCGAAGCCACAGGAGCTGATTTTGGCGTCACTATTACTTTTACTTCTCTTTTATTTCCGTAGCTGTCGGTTAATTCGATTGTTTTTTCAACGGGTTCTGCCTTTACTTCAGGTTTTGCGGCTGCGACAACAGCGGCAGGTTTAGATTCTGAAGACGCACCCGATCTTACAGATGCGTAAACAGTTTTAAAAGGAATAGGATTTTTTCTGATACCGAAATTTGATGAGATATGGCCTTCAGTAGGCATTCCCAATGGAACTTGCATTAATTTTTTCTGCAGATCTATTAAATACTGGCTGTATCGGTTAGATTGTTTTGCCAGATATACGGAGCTTGAAATACTGTCTTTGCTAAGAATCATTAGCTTTTCATTCGAAATATCTTTTGATTTTAAGAATGAATTGAGTTGAGCAACAGTTTGATCTACAAGACCTAAATCTGTTTTCATTTTTAAGTAATCTACACTGTCTTTTTCAGTATTTATTTTTACAAGGTTCACTTCATAGGTTTTATCATCTCTGTCAGAAAATAATTTGGCTATGAAAATCCCTTGTGCAAAAACTACTAATAAAAGTCCTCCCAGAAGGATGTTTACGTTCTTCTTGCTGCTTAGAAATTTTTTCATTTTTCTTCTCTTAGTATATTAAAAAAACGGTTTTAAGCTTGCAAATTTAATTAAAAATAAATTTTGAGGGTTATTTTTAACAAAACTTTAGTTATTTCTGTAATTAACGTTCAATTAGATATTTAATTGTGTTGAAGTGTTAATTTTTTCAGAAAATAGAGTTTATCATCCCTTGAAAAGCTTTGTTGAATCTTTGTTTTAATATATTTGCAGTTCACATTTCAATTATGACGAAAAAGAAAACAATTTCAGAATCTTCAAATCCTAAAAAGAATAAAAAGGAGGTTTCAGTAGGTGTTGTGGGAAGTGGAAGTTTTGCAACGGCGATTGTAAAAATGCTTGTTGAGAACTGTAAATTAGTACATTGGTGCGTGAGAAGTGAGTTTGTAAAAGGTGCGATCGAACTTCGTGGTCATAACCCAAATTACCTTACGGCAGCCACTTTTAATCTTAAAAATTTAAAATTAACAACAGATATCAACGAATTAGTTTCTGCCTGTGATATCGTTGTGTTGGCAACACCGTCAATTTATTTGTCCGATACGTTGGATAAAATGAATTGCGATTATAAAGACAAAATTTTCGTTTCAGCGATCAAAGGAATTATTCCTAAAGTGAATGATGTAGTTGCCCATTATTTAAGAGATGAATTTAAAATAGGTTTTAGAAACCAGGCTGTAATAGCAGGACCTTGTCACGCAGAAGAAGTGGCGATGGAAAGACTGTCTTACCTTACCATTGCGACTGTGGAAGATGAGGTTTCTGAGAAGTTATTTAATATTTTCAACTCAGATTTTATAAAAGTACATTCAAGCAAAGATGTTCTTGGGAATGAATATAGTGCTATTTTGAAGAATATTTTCGCGATTGGAGCAGGTATTGCAAGCGGATTGGGCTATGGAGATAACTTTACGGCTGTTTTCGTTTCCAACGCGATCCGTGAGATGGAAACTTTCCTTGAAGCGATCTATGAAGCTCCGAGAGACGTTAATGAAAGTGCTTATTTAGGGGATTTACTAGTAACGGCTTATTCATTATTCTCAAGAAATAGAAGCTTAGGAAACCTTATCGGAAAAGGGTATACCGTAAAATCTGCAATTCAGTCTATGAATATGATTGCAGAAGGTTATTACGCTGCAGATTCTATCTATAAAACAGCGAAACAGAAAAACCTTAAACTTCCAATCGTAGATACGATTTACGGAATTTTATATGAAGGTAAAAATGCAGAAAAACAGTTCAAAAAACTCACTGCAAAACTAAATTAATAAAGAAAGCAAGGTTTTTAGGCCTTGCTTTTTTATTGTATAAAACTCAAACTTCTTATTGACTCAGCTTTATGATAATTAAAGAAAAAGATGATCTTATCAAAAGATTACTGCTTGTAAAGCCATTTCCTGAATCAAATTCAAATTTTTGTCTGATCGTTGTTGGTGCAGTTAATTTCAGAAAAAATGTTCCCTGAAAAAATGTAAATGAATTGGATAATTGACACATCCTGTTAGTTTCCGATATCGTTGCAGTTGTTGCAGCGTTGATCAAATAAGAACGTGTACAGGTAAGATTCTGCGACATGTATTGTGTGTTTGCGGGTCCGGTATTATTGTTATCATTACTCGCATCCACAGCATATCTGATGATGTAGGTTCCTGCCGGCAGTGTAATAGTAGATTTATCTGCTGCGAGAGAACCTCCTGTTATTTTGTTGGATCCAACGGTAAAATTAGACATCGTATTATTGGTACTTCCTGTAGGAATTAATATATTCGTAGTAGACGCTGTAATATTGTTAACCGACATGATCTGTGGCTCTGTTCCTCCAAGAATGGTTCTTTGCCATTGATTGGTTATCCAAACATAATACCCTTTCGGATAGGTAGATGCTCCACCTTTGTTGTAGATCATTAAACCGCTGACAGGATTTGCCACTGGGCTAGTAGTACTGTTTAGTACCGTAAGATCATATTGCGGAAAAACGACTCCTTTATTCGTAGAATTGATATCTAAAACACTGCTCGCATTTGGTGTCGTGGTATTGATACCTACTTGCGAAAATATTTTAATACCGAATAATAGAAAAATAAATATATAATTAAGTTTTTTCATCTCTTTAAAAATTATTGGTTGAGTGCAGATCTTTGAATATCAACTTTTGCATTGGTGATAATGATTTCTCCGGTACTTGCTGCTGTTGTAGTAGCACCGTTGCCCAATTGATAGGTACCTCCGTTTGCATGAGCTATTGAAGGCAACAGATTGATTGGCGTTGCAGAATTGGTTACAAAAGAAAAACTCAGGTTTAAGGTATGTGTTTTTGTACTTGCGTTAGACTGAGCATTAATACTGATGGTCTTTCCATATTGAGTTCCGCTTACCGGATCTATTAGTTTCAAAGTGTATTGATGCAGGTGAATTTGCGTATTCCCGATTCCATTGGTTGTGCCTTCAAGATTATCGGTGATGTTTAAACAAATATTCACCAAATATCCACTGTTTCCTGGTAAAGTGATAACTCCGGTTGAACTGTTGTAAGTCGCTCCGATATCATTGGAAAGGACGGTAAAAGCTGCGTCATTGAAGTTTTTGTACGAACCGTTTGTAGTGTTTCCTAATACAGAATAATTTGTTGTTCTCTGTAATACAAGATAACTTACAAGATTATAAGTGTCGGCAATTTGGCTCCACATATTATTTTTCCAGACATAAATTCCGGGGCTTATAGTGTTTCCTTTATTATATACGATAAGACCTTCTTTGGGATTAGATACTGGTGAAGTATTGTTTAAAATATCTACAATATCAACTCTGGGAAGCAAAACTCCCTTATTAGTAGCCCCTGAAATATCCAATACGGCAGAATTATCAACGTTTGTTTTTCCAATGGCTACTTGTGCGTTAAAAACACTGGAAATCGTCATTAAAATTAAAATAATTGTATTTTTCATGTTTTTAAAGCTTTGAAATTTTAATATAAGATTCATCAGAAATGATGTTGACCAGATCATAGAATGTACTGTTCTGCATTCTTCCGAGGTATAATCTTAAACCTCCGATAACATTGGCATTTGCATTCGCGGGTACAGAATAGTAATAAGACCATGTCGCCAAGTGGTTGGTACTTACCTTAGAAACAATAGGAACTTCTTTTCTAGCTGAAGTTGATGGAGTGAAAACACCTGTTGTATTATTATAAATATCATTATAGAAATCTATAAAATATCCCATCACATAATAAGAACTTCCTGTAAGAGGTGCTGTTCCATTATATCCGGCCGGATTTTCCTGAGGAGAATTAAGATTAAGATTCACTTCAATCAAATAATTTCCCTGTGGTAAAACTAAAGAATAAGCATTGTCATAAGGCAAAACTTTAAATCCGTTAATATTGGAAACTCCAGATACAGAAAGCGGATTTTTCAATAATCTTTCACTTAAACCTTGTATTGAATTATCTAACACGGCTAAATTTCCGGTAAATTGTATATACGCGATCTTAGGTGTATTTTCTGCATCAATGGTACTTTGCCACTGGCCAATCGTGCTGTTAAAGAAATGTAAAGCTTTATTATTACTGTTCGTTCCACCGTTAAAAGCTAAAAGCCCGTCTGTAGGTGATGTTACGGGAGTAGTTGTACTGCTTAGATTGGCTATATTCAGACTTGGAAATAAAACTCCTTTATTCCCCCCGGATATTACGACGGTTGGGGCGGTTGTATAGCCGGTTCCCCCATTATTTATCAAAATCCCGGTAATTACACCTCCTGAAACTGCGGCAGTTGCTCTTGCTTTTGAGCCGCCATTTATAATAGAGCCTCCGCCATAAAAATTAATGGTTGGTGGGCTTGTGTAGCCGCTTCCTCCATTTGTAATGTTGATTGCTGTTACAGCACCTCCTAATATAGTAGCTGTAGCAGTGGCAGGAGTTCCGTTAAAGTTGTCAATGTGTAAGATTGCACTTGCGTCCGGAGTGGACGTGTTGATTCCGACATTTCCACTTTGGGCAAATGTCATAGTAGCGAGCAGTATGCTCACCAAGTTAAAAATTTTCATCCCTGTATATGTTTTAGTTCGAAATAATCAATTAATGTCAGTTTAAGCTGTATTAATTGTTACAAAATTAATTAAAATATTAATATAAATGCAAAATATTTATTTTTATTGATATTTTTTAGTTTATTTTTCATTATTTTAACGAATTATGGCTTTAAATTAACATTTTTTATCACTGATTGTTGATAAAATACTTAAGTAAAATGACTATGGATGGCATAAAATAATAACTATGGAAATCCCCCTTTAAGGATAAATTATTTTTGCCTCATTTTTTTTAAATTTTACACAAATAATTTTTAAAATACTTTATAGTGTCGCTTTTTTGTATAAAATGTATTGAACGCGTGTTTAAATTAGTTGAAAATTAACGTGTTAAAATCGTTAAATGCAACTTAACTTCTAAAACTTTTCACGAAATTTGATGTAAAATTTAGAATTATGTCACAATCGCTTACAAGCAGAACGCCGAAACCAAAATACGACGTTGTACTAATAGGTGGCGGAATTATGAGTGCCACTTTAGCTACATTATTACACGAGTTTGATCCCAATCTTGAGATCGCAATCTTCGAAAGGCTTGGCAGGTTTGCTAAAGAAAGTACCGCAGCCTGGAATAATGCAGGTACCGGACACTCCGCTTTTTGTGAGCTTAATTATACTCCCGAAAAACCGGACGGAACAATAGATATTTCAAAAGCAGAAAGCATTGCAGAACAGTTTGAGATCTCAAAACAGTTTTGGTCATATTTATTGACTAAAGGATATATTCAGGAGCCAAAAGATTTCATTAATTCTTGTCCGCACATGAGTTTGGTATTTGGTGAAAAAGATGCTGAATATTTAAAAAAACGTCACGATAAAATGTCAGAATCTGTTTTGTTTAACGGAATGCAGTTTTCCACAGATCACGACAAGTTAAGAGAATGGATTCCTTTGGTGATGAGCAAAAGAAATGAATCTGAAATAATGGCTGCCACCAAAATGGATATGGGAACAGATGTAAATTTTGGTTCTTTAACAAGAAAAATGGGAAGACATTTGTTGGAAGATTCTAATGTTGAGGTGTTCCTTTATCACGAAGTGAAAGATATTGACCCAAGAGAAAACGGACAATGGGAAATGAAGGTGAAAGACAGAATTCACAATCACAAACAGGAAGTGGTTGCAGATTTTGTGTTTATCGGAGCCGGAGGTTACGCACTTCCATTATTAGACAGTTCGGATATTAAAGAAAGTGAAGGTTACGGTGGATTCCCCGTTTCAGGAGAATGGTTGGTAACGCATAATCCTGAATTGGTGGAAAAACATCAGGCTAAAGTTTACACGCAGGCAACTGTAGATGCACCGCCAATGTCGGTTCCACATTTAGATTTAAGAATTATTGATGGTAAAAAAGCATTGCTTTTTGGTCCATTTGCAGGGTTTTCAACAAAATTCCTGAAAGAAGGAAGTTATCTTGACCTTCCCGAAAGTGTTAATACTAAAAACATCAGATCTTTATTCGGAGCTTGGTGGCATAATATTCCGTTAACGAAATATCTTGTGCAGCAGGTTGCCATGACAAAGGCTCAAAGAATACAGCATTTGAGAGAATTTGTTAAAGATGCCAACGAAGCAGATTGGGAATTGAAAGTGGCCGGACAAAGAGTTCAGGTCATCAAAAAAGATGAAAAAGACGGTGGAAAGTTAGAATTTGGAACCGAAGTCGTTGTCAATAAGAGCGGAACTATCGCTTCATTATTAGGAGCATCTCCCGGAGCATCCACAGCGGCTTACGCAATGTTGAATGTTCTTGAAAGATGCTTCCCGGAAAAGCTTAATGGAGAATGGAAAGATAAATTATTGGAAATGATTCCTTCTTACGGACAAAAATTAGCCGGAAATCCTGAGCTTACAGAAAAGGTAAGAACTTATACAAAAGAAAAATTAGGATTAGAATATTAAACATAGATAATAAGTAACGTGCAATGGATAATAAATGATTAATTTTGCTGATTAGTAATTACCTCATTGCACATTACCTATTATTCATAATCAGAGATGTCAGATACAATTGTAAAACCCATCATAGCAAAAGAACTTCTGGAAGCCCTTCAGACGAAAATAGAAGAAGAAAAACAGGTCATTGTTCATTGTTGTTTTCCTGCATCTCCATTTTTGGGTAATCTGATCAGAATTTGGAATTCAACCTATCTTTTTGATAATAATTCTGACCATAAAAGTAAATTGATCCACGCAGAAAATATTTCCATATCTCCCAACTGGACGGTTGTTCCTTTTATGAAGGATTTTTGGTTTACATTAATATTTTCAGGACTTCCGAAAGACTGCAAAAGCTTTGATTTAATGGAAGTAATTCCCGAAGAAGGCGGTTTTTTTGTAGAATCTATTAAAAGAAATTCCTTGGATGTATATCGCGTTAAAATTTCAGAAGCATATTAATTGAAAATTTTTGGTGAACTTTGCTGAGTCAAACGCCTCTGCGAACGAAAATATGCATGCCAATTTTAATAAACCTTTGTGTTCTTTGTGTTTAAAAAAATAAAAATAATCAGCAAAAAAAATCAACTCCATTAATCTAATGGAGTTGAAAAATATCTTAATAATCTTAAATCAGAAGGGTCTAAGCAAATTCATTTTGTTTAATAAGATTTTCAATACAATATTCTGAAATGGCAACAATCGTCACAAAAGGATTCACTCCAATCGTCCCGGGAATCAAAGAACCATCTAAAACATACAGGTTATCATGTTCTTTTAACTTTCCATATTTGTTGGTTGCTTCTCCTAATACACAACCTCCGAGTGGATGATAGCAGATATCTGCCCCAAAACCGTTGTCAAAAAGAAGATGTGCTCTTGTACCTCCATTGGCTTTATTCATTTTTTTGATGAAATAATCAGCATTTTCTTTCATCTTTTCGGTGTGGGTCTTATCCCAGTCTAAGACAAGTTTTTTATTGGTTTTATTATAAGAAACCTGCCCTTTTTTGTCTACTTTGTTGATGAGTAAGTATAAAGCTGTGGCTACATCCATTCCCATCGGGAGAGGTGCAATTTCTGTGAAGAATGTATGTTCTTTATCATCCCAATTATCTACGCCACCTACAGGAATTGTAGATTGCTCAGTACCTGTTCCTCCATGAAGAGGATTTACAAAGTTTCTTCCCGTCATAAAGTTTCCATTATTTCCCCAGTTCTTTCCTACGTTTTGACCAATCGGAAAATCGTTAATCGCATTAGAACGAAGTAGAAGTTTTAAGGTTCCCATTGTGCCGGCAGCCATAATCAGTTTTTTACAATGAAAAACTTTTTCAGCCACAACATCGCCTGAGGTATTGATGTTTTGAGCATTCAGAGTATAGGTTTTATCTGCATTAAGTTTGATATTATCAACGTAATGAAGATCAAGGATCTCAAGGTTTCCTGTGTCTAGAGCTTTTTTAAGGTAGGTTTTATCTAAACTGTTTTTACCGTGATTATTTCCATAGATCACTTCAGTATTCAGTGCAGAACGCGGAACTTCATTTTTATATTCCTTTTCCATGTATTTAAAATCATACACATTCGGAACTCTCATTGTTTTAAAGCCTGCTTTGTGCGCTTCTTCTTCACCGACTCTTGTAAATTTATAGTAAGGACAGTCTTTTAAAAACTGCTCATCAATTACATTTACTTTAAGTTCTTTTCGAGCTAATGGAAAATAGAAATTATAGAATTTTTCGGCGTCAAGGTTAGGAAAAACCTCTTTGAAATAAGCTTCCTTTGGAGTTACAGCCATACCGCCGTTTACCAAAGATCCTCCGCCAACACCTCTTCCCATCCAAATGTTGATGTTTTCAAATTCTATTCTATCCAAAGCTCCTGTGAAAGGAGTTAAATTGAAGAGATTCATAAACGGAGCAATGGTTTTCTTTCTCAGCCATGCCGAACTTTTCCCAGGTTTAAGTAAATTAGAAAAAGGAATTCCTGATTTCTCCCAGTTTAGCCCCATTTCCAACATGAGCACTTTTTTTCCGGCCTCACAAAGTCTTAGCGCAGAAACTGCACCGCCATATCCGGAACCGATAATGATAATTGGAGCTTCAGTTTCCTTCTGCTCATTAATTTTCGGTTGTGTTGCCTTAAAAAGATTGGAATTTAAAAAATAAAAACCGCCAACGGCAAGAAAGCTGGATTGGATAAATTTTTTTCTGTTCATTTGTATGATCTGTTTTTCTTATCTCCCTATCCAAAAAACATGCTAGAGAATTATTTTAGTTCTATTTTAAGTTATAAATCTCATTATTTGTCTTTTAATTGGCTTTTATTGTGATTTTTTAGTTTAAAATAATCTTTAAATAATTTTATTTGATGAATTTTATTTTTAATGAAAAAAATGAATGCTTTGTAATATATTTTTAATCTTTATAAAATTAAAATTTCATAGTTTTAAACTTTAATTACTTAATAAGTTTATGAAAAGATACATATTGATAATGTTGATGTTTCCATTGTTTGTTTTCTCTCAAAAAATGGTTTCAAAAGATGTGATGGAGGTGAAGAAATTTCAGGAAGAGCTGAATGCAGAATATCTTAATTCCAAGGAAACGCCTTTGCGTGGAGATAATTTCACCAATTTCAAAGGTCATCCTTTCTTTCCTTTTAGCCCCAAATATAAGGTCAATGCAAAATTTATAAAGACTAAAAATCCAAAGCCTTTTGATCTTCCAACATCATCCGGAAAAACAAAATCTTACAGAGAATACGGGAAAGCAACTTTTGAGCTGGACGGAAAATCCTATACTTTAACCTTATACCAAAGCTTAGATTTAATCAAACAAAAAAAATACAAGGATTATCTTTTCCTTCCTTTCCACGATCTGACGAATGAAAAAGAAACCTACGGCGGCGGAAAATATATGGATCTCACCATTCCGAAAGGAAATACAATTGTACTGGATTTTAATAAGTCTTATCAGCCATTTTGCGCTTATAATGCTTACGACTATAATTGCCCGATCGTTCCTGAGGAGAATAAATTACCTGTGGAAATTCGCGCAGGAGTTATGTATGAAGACATTTATCATCATTAAAATCTAATATGGTCAAGTTAAATTTTTTCAAAAGGGAAGACTTTTCAGAAGTTAGTTATATATTGGATGAGGTTCAGTCAAAATATACATCCACAGCAGAATTTGCTTTAAATAGAATAAAAGAACGCAATACCGGTTTAGAATTTCCGATAACCATTTTTGAGGATGAAAAAGCGGCCGGTTTTTTCACATTAGATTTCGGAGAAGACAAACTTGACCTTACAGATAACCCAAATTCCACTTTGTTGAGGTCTTTATCAATCAATCCAAAATTTCAAGGTAAAGGAATTGGAAAAGCTTCTATGATTCAGATTGATGATTTTGTAAAAGAAAATTTCAAAAACTGTGACGAAATTGTGTTGGCCGTGAATCAAAATAATAACTCCGCTTATGATCTCTATATCAAAGTAGGATATAAGTTTGATGGCAAAACAAGAATTGGAAGAAGTGGTCCACAGCGTTTGATGTACAAAAAACTTTGAAATTTCACCAATTTTATTCTCGCTTACGATAGGATAATCTTACCAATCAATAAGAGCGGGATTTAGCCCGTTTCACAATAAAAATAAATTCCAAAAGGCTTTAGCGGAAACCGATTATTTCTAAACTTTAAGAAAAATTTAATGATATAATTTCCTGTTTGGCGTGATACTTTCTGCTAACTTTGAGTAACATCAAATAATAAAACATGGAAATATCACTTCGTAATCAGGTAGCAGTCGTTACCGGAGCTTCAAGCGGAATAGGAACAGGAGTAGCCAAATCATTGGCATCAGCGGGCGCAACAATTATTGTGAACCATTCTTCGGAAAGATCTACAGACGAAGCCAAAGCTGTTTTAAAAGAAATTACAGATGCAGGCGGAAACGGAATTACCTATCAATGTGATGTTTCCAAAGAAGATCAGGTGGTAAAAATGTTTCAGGATGTAGTTTCACAATTTGGAACGGTTGACATTCTTGTGAATAATGCTGGAGTGCAAAAAGACGCCAAATTCACAGAAATGACGCTTGATCAATGGAATACCGTCATCGGAATCAATCTTACAGGTCAGTTTCTTTGTGCTAGAGAAGCGATCAAAGAATTTCTTCGTCGCGGAATTGATCCTACACGATCTATTGCCTGCGGAAAAATCATTCATATCAGTTCGGTTCACGAGATCATTCCTTGGGCAGGTCACGCGAATTACGCTTCGAGTAAAGGCGCCATCAGAATGTTGATGCAAACGTTGGCCCAGGAATACGGAGCAGATAAAATCCGTGTTAATTCTATTTGTCCTGGAGCCATTCAAACGCCGATCAATAAAGACGCCTGGGGAACTCCAGAAGCATTAAATTCTCTTCTTAATTTAATTCCTTACAACAGAATCGGGCAACCACAGGACATCGGAAATCTGGCAGCATTTATAGCGAGCGATCTCGCAGATTACATCACAGGGACAAGTATTTTTGTAGACGGTGGAATGACAACTTTTGAAAGCTTTTCAACAGGAGGCTAATTATTTTGGCGCACATTTCCGGCTTTCACTACTCGCTTTTTTGTCCCTTGCATTTTCCGAGGCTTACAAAAAGAGCTCAGACAGACCGTTCAATCCGGGGCGCGAGACCGTCAAAGTTGAAACGGAGGTCGTTTGAGTGTCAATTGTGAAAAGTGAATTCACTTCGTTTGTCAATTTTTTTTAATTTGTACATTAAATTCAGAATTCACGCTAAAAATAAATTGACCATTCATTTTATCACAAAAAGTTTAAAATTGACCATTGACTTGCGAAGCAAAATTAACCATTCACCCTTTTAATCAATTATCATTAATCATTTATCAATTATGAAGGAAAAAGAAAGACTTTCAGACATTACATGGAAAAAATGGGGATCTTATGTCAGCAACCGAGAATGGGGATTGGTACGTGAAGATTACAGCGAAAATGGCGACGCATGGAATTATACCAACCACGATTCCGCGGAAGCAAAAACCTACAGATGGGGCGAAGAAGGCATTTGCGGTATCTGTGATGATCTTCAAAAACTTGTTTTTTCCGTAGGATTTTGGAATAAAAAAGATAAAATGGTGAAAGAACGTTTCTTCGGCTTATCAAACGGACAGGGAAATCACGGCGAAGATGTCAAAGAATATTTTTATTATCTGGATGCTACCCCGACGCATTCTTACATGAAAATGCTGTACAAATATCCTCAAAATACCTTTCCGTATGAAAATTTGATACAGACAAATGCAGAAAGAACAAAAGATGAACCGGAATACGAATTAATTGATACCGGAATTTTTGATCAAAATGAATACTTCGATATTTTTATTGAGTATGCAAAGGAAAGTCAGAATGATATTTTGGTAAAGCTTACCATTATCAATAAATCTGAAAAGGAAGCTCCATTAATTATACTTCCAACAATTTGGTTCAGAAACACATGGAATTGGGGATATGATGATTATAAACCTCAATTAAGTTCAGAAGAAGCTACTTCAATAAAAATTAATCACAAAGATTTAGAAACAAAAAACATATACGCAAAACAGTCTTTAAAAACACTTTTTTGTGACAATGAAACTAATAATGAAAGGCTTTATCAGTCTCCTAATAACACAAAATACTGTAAAGACGGAATCAATGATTTTGTAATTAATGGAAACTCTCAAGCCATCAATCCAAAAGATATAGGAACAAAGGCTTCGTTTTTTATTGATGAAAATTTTAAAGCTAAAGAGACTAAAGTATTTGAATTTAGACTTTCAGATAAAGATTTGAAACAGCCTTTTGAAGATTTTAATGAAATTTTTAATTCAAGACAAAAAGAGGCAGACGAGTTTTATAGTGAAATTCAGGAAGGAATAAAAACTGATGACGAAAAACTGGTTCAAAGACAGGCTTTTGCAGGAATGTTATGGAATAAAATGTTCTACCATTACAACGTTGAAAAATGGTTGAAAGGCGATCCTGCAGAAGTTAATCCGTCAAAATCCCGCGAAAAAATCAGGAATTATGAATGGAAACATCTCAACAACGAGCATATCATTTCAATGCCCGATAAATGGGAATATCCGTGGTATGCGACTTGGGATTTGGCTTTTCATACGATCAGTTTTTCTTTAATTGATCCTGGTTTTGCCAAACATCAGTTAAAATTATTCCTTTTTGAATGGTACATGCATCCAAACGGTCAACTTCCGGCGTACGAATGGAATTTCAGTGATGTGAATCCTCCGGTTCATGCCTGGGCGGTTTTTAGGGTGTTTAAAATTGATGAATATTTAAACGAAAAACCCGATCTGGAGTTTCTTGAAAGTGCTTTTCAAAAGCTTTTGATGAATTTTACGTGGTGGGTTAACAAAAAAGATAACAACGGGAATAATATTTTTGAAGGCGGATTTCTAGGGCTTGATAATATTGGAGTTTTCGACAGAAATATGCCACTTCCGAATGGTGAGCATTTGGAACAGTCCGACGGAACAAGCTGGATGGCAATGTTTGCGCTAAACATGATGAGAATTGCTCTGGAATTGGCTCTTTATAACAAAGTGTATGAAGAAATGGCGATGAAATTTTTCGAGCATTTCCTCTCGATTGCCAATTCTCTCGAGAATATGGGTGATGAATGTTTCAGCCTTTGGGATGAGCAGGATGAGTTTTTCTACGATGCGCTTGCGGCCAATGACGGGACTCATATGTATTTGAAATTGAGAACGATTGTTGGTCTGATTCCAATGTTTGCCGTTGAGGTTATTGATGATGAAATGATCGAAAAATTGCCCAATTTTAAGAAAAGAATGAATTGGGTGCTGGAAAATAAACCTGAGTTGGCTTCTTTGGTTTCCCGTTGGGAAGTGAAAGGTCAGGATTCCAAACACTTACTTTCGCTTTTGCGAGGTCATCGTTTGAAGAGATTATTAAGCCGAATGCTTGATCCTGAACAGTTTTTAAGTGATTACGGCGTTCGTGCTTTGTCTAAAGAATATGAAAAAAATCCTTATCAACTCAATTTGAATGGAACGGATTATTCTGTAAAATATACTCCGGCAGAAAGTGACAGCGGACTTTTTGGTGGAAACAGCAATTGGCGCGGTCCGATTTGGTTTCCTATCAATTTTTTAATTATTGAAAGTCTGCAGCGTTTTTTCTTTTATTACAGTCCGGATTTTATGGTAGAATATCCTACAGGAAGTGGGAATTATTCTAATTTAGATCAAATTGCAGACGCTTTAAGTAAAAGATTATCTAAGCTATTTTTAAAAGATGAAAATGGTGACAGACCTTTTAACGGACAATATCCAAGGTTTCAAACTGATCCAGATTTTAAGGATTATATTTTGTTTTATGAATATTTCCACGGGGACAATGGCCGTGGAGTAGGAGCTTCTCACCAAACGGGCTGGACGGGGTTGATTGCGAAAATTCTTCAGCCAAGATTTACCAAAAAGGAAATGGCAGAATCTGAAACGGAAATGCCGAATGATGCAAAATAATAAAAGCATATAACAAAGAGATTTGTTGTAAATCTTAAGTCACAAAATTTAATACCATCTTTGTCATTCCGTAGGAATCTAAACAATGATTTTCATAATTTAATCTCTACAAAATAAGTATAGATTCCTACGGAATGACAAAGATGATACATATGAAAAAATGGTTAATTTTTACTCAAAAATCTGTTGAATCACTTCTAAAGAAGTTGGTGTCCTAAAATCTGTAATATGATAATGATAATAAACCAAAACACTATCCAGAAAGTCTTTTCTTAATGATGAATTAATTTTTATCTGGTAAGGATTTGCTGAGGAAATAATGTTTTTCCACATTGATGAGATTTCTTCAGTAAAAAGCTGATGAGTTGATATTAAAGAAAAAGTTCCTGTTTCCGGATCTAAATATTTTCCATCACCTAACAAAGGCGCAACACCCTGAATTTTTAAAATTTTAATTAAAAAAATTAAATGAGACTGATAGTTTTGATTTTCCAATTCATCTATAAACTCATCAAGGCAAAAGAAAATATTGTGATTTTTGTTTTCGTGCCTTAAGTTTTGGTTTAAAAAATCTGAAACAAAAAAGACGACAGAATTACATCTGATATCGGTATAAATATCGTTGCTTTTTGCCAATTCAAATTTTGAAATTGTCTGTATTCCGTTTCCTTTTAACGGATTTAGAGAAAAATTAAGTTTACTCAAAGGCAGAAGGAGGGCTTTTTTCTTATTTCTTTTGGCGTAAATTCCTTTTAAGAAATAAGTCTGAAACCCGTCATCCTCAGTAAAACAATGCAGTACAGCATCATTTTCCCCATATTTTATGTATGAAAGTAGAAATCCGTTTTGAGAATTCATTAATTAACCACAGCTATTTTTGCGGTAGCTTTATCAGAACCATCTTCGTTGGTCATTAATACAAAATAGATCCCGGAAGCGACTCTTGTACCTCTCATATTGTTAAGATCCCATTCATAATAACCACCTCTGGCAACCGCTGAATGAACTACATTTCCTGCAACATCAGCAATTCTGATATTTGTTTTTTCTGCTAAACCTTTAATGGTAACTTTTCCTTTAAAGTTTGAATACACAACAGGATTAGGATAAACCAATACATTCCCAAAACCGGAAGTAACATCTGCTACATCTCCTTGATAGACAACGATCCCGTCATATGATGCGAAATATACCTTTCCTGTTTTTCTGTCAACTTTAATATCAGTAATACTGTTTGTTGGCAAAGGAGAGTTTTCTTTTGTAAAATGTTTAATAGTTTGCTGGCCGTCTGCCGATAAATAATATACGCCACCACCGTCTATAGAAACCCATTTGTGATCTCCGGCATCTACTTCAATCTGTAATATTTGCAGATCTCTGAAAAGTTCTTCACCCAATCCGTTTTGTTCTATGACGATAGGTTCTGCTTGAGGATCTGCTTCTTTAATTGCTGTTGTAGCGTTAGATAATACTCTTAATCCACTGTCTGTACCGATCCATGCGTCACCTGATTTGTCTATTGCGACAGAAAGTGTTCCTCCATTGTTTGATGGTAAACCGTTTGATGGGTCAATAATATAGTCTACATCATCCGTAGTGCTTGGTGTTTTTTTGTAATCATATACAAGTAAGCTGTTTAATCTTGGTGTTGGTACCCATAACAATCCTTCATAATAATAAGGTTTCTGAGCAGCTCCACTTGAAGAAGTAGTATTTTTGATAATAAAACCATCTGTTGCTCTATCGTAAGAGGCTATACCTGTTGCCTGTCCACCAGTGTTTACATCGCCTGTATAAGCTATAGAGGCAAATAAGCTATTTTGGTCGTCAGAAACAAATCCTACCGGACGATAGAATCCAAAGCTTGGTGATAACTGATAATATTTAACAAAATCAAAATCTTTGCTTGATGGATTGTATTTCATTTTATATAGACCACGACCAGTTGAGGTTGTATAATTTGTAAAAAATACATCATCCGGACTTGCCGGATCTAATACAGCATCAAGAACGTTAAATCTCGTTGTACTTCCTACAAAATAAGAAGAATAGATCCATTCCATCCCATTAAAGAAATAAAACCCAGGGTTTTTGGGATTATTTATTGGGGTATTAAATCTTGATTCTCTCCCTCCTGTAGAAACTAAAATTTGATTATTATCATGTAAACTAATTTTATAAGCATAGTTGAGATAAGGTCCATCTGGTTTAAAGGTATTATTAGTTTCGTTTTTTATACCTGATAATATGGTTCCGCCATAAACCCTTCCGCCAACAGTGGTAGCAGTATTACATTCTTCTCCAAAACTTGAAACAGTACCTGCCGTTCCGTTTGTATTAAAAGCATATACTCTTGCCAAATCTGTTACAATAATATTGTTTGCATTTACAACAACATCACGAACGTTTGTAAATGTCTGCCCAATTGGCGTAGAAACACCATTGTTATAAATATAAGATGTCGTTGGCGAAGAAAATGTAAGTACAGATTCAGAATCAATGTGAGTGAAATTCCCCGGTATTTCTGTTACCCAAGTCGTAAATACCGGAAAAGTGTTGTTCATTTCGTGGGTTTTTAATCCTGTATTAGTTACAGAATAAACTTTGTTTCCAAACAAAACGGCTTCGTTACTTGCCTGATAAACCCCTCCTGTCAGGAAGAAAGCGGAATCATTAAATTCCTTCTTTTTTAAGTCAAAAATAGAAACTCCATATCCTACAGAAATTACTGCTTTGTCGCCTGTAATTGAGATATGATTGATTTTTTTACTTCCGTTATAACCTGTAGCGATGGGAATATCTACAACATAAGTCACTCCATCCGAGGTAACAACATCCAAAGAACCATTTTGATATCCTATAAGTCCTACTTTAGTTTGTGGATTATAATCGAAAGCTGTTATTTTTATCTCATGCAAGCCGTTTGCTTTAGACAGCTTGGTAATTTCTCCTGAGGAAATTGTATAGTAGAAAAGTCCGTTTTCTGCCGCGGCAACTATTTTTCCATTATCTTCTTTCATGGCGATAACGTTGTTATAGGAAAACAAATCCGACCATTTTTTTGAAGAAATAGTTTGAGCATTTACCAATTGCAGGGATGCTAAAATACCAAGAGAAATTATAGAGAATTTTTTCATATTATGCTATTATAGAGCTGTCTATTGCCTGATTATTCCAGGAAATATGTTTTACATTTTTATTTGAATCAAAAAAGAAATCTATTCTACCTAAAAGCAAACCTGCCCAGCCAACCTGGTTCACCAAAATATTTTTACCTTGTCTGTTGGTAAAAGTTTGAGGTTCAGGTAAAAAAGTATGGGTATGACCGCCTAAAATTAGATCAATATTTTCAGTTTTAGCAGCTAAAATTTTATCACTTACTTTATTTGGTTCGTCTTTGTAATCGTAACCGATGTGTGAAAGGCAGATCACAAGATCACATTTTTGTTCGTTTTTAAGGAAGTTTGAATAATGTTGAGCAACATCGATGGGATCAGAGTAAACCGTTTCACCATATTGTTTTTTACCAACCAATCCATCTAATTGAATTCCGACTCCGAAAATACCGACTTTGATTCCGTTTTTGTTGAAAATCTTGTATTGAGAAGTTTTTCCGTCAAGAATTGTATTTTTAAAATCATAATTTGAACAGATAAAAGGAAACTGCGCATTAGGCAAAACCTTTAAAAATCCATCTAAACTATTGTCAAAATCATGATTTCCCATGGTTGAGGCATCATACTTCATCATGGACATTAATTTAAACTCCAATTCACCTCCGAAAAAGTTGAAATAAGGAGTTCCCTGAAAAATATCACCTGAATCAAGAAGCAAAAGATTACTTTCCTGATTTCTGATTTGCTGAATTAAACTTGCCCTTCTCGCAAAACCTCCCTGATTAGGATTTTTGGTATAACTTGCATCAAAAGGCTCTATTCTGCTGTGTTGATCGTTGGTATGAAGAATAGTAAGTTTATTTTCAGATTTTAAATTAAGAATTTTTAATTCTTCCGCCATCATCATATTCGGAGCTAAAGCCATTGCTAAAGTTCCGCCACCTATTGCTTTTAAAAACTTTTTTCTATCCATTACTTCTTACCAATAAAATTTAAACGAACATCTGTATTAGGAACTACTTCAGAGTTTTTCTTGAAATATTCAATGAAAAGATCTCTCATTTTAATTCCTGTAGGAAAAGATTCTCCTTTTGCGAAGAATTTCATGTTGTCACCTCCTAAAGCCAGATAATCAGACGTTGCAATGTAATAATCCTGCGTTGGATTTACCGCTTTTCCGTTGATTAAAGACTTAGATAATTGTCCGCCGTTTGTTTCAATGTATAAATGAGAAACCGGATTATTTACCTGATTTTTTGCATAATAATCAAAAAGTCCGGCTAAATCTGATCCTTTCATTTTTACAATAATCACTTCATTTTCGAAAGGCATTACTTCAAACACATTTTTCAATAAAATATCGCCTTGTCCAATCGTTGTACGAATTCCTCCGATATTAATCAACGCGGCATCGACATTTTTATTTAGTTTTGATTTTGCCCAAACATCAGCTCCATCGAATGTATAGTCTGCTAAAAGATTGCCTAAATTACTATTATCTCCTTGTTTTGTAAGGTCTACATTGGTGTGGGAGATCTTTTGATTCATCTCTTTATCCAATTTTTGCTTATAAGGTTCAATAATTTTTACAAACTCCTCATCATTCTTTAGCTCATTATTAATAGAAATGTTTTTCTGAGTCTTCACATTTGCTACCTGCAACGGAGAAGCCGTCTTACAAGCAGAAAGTGTAGCCAGAGCAATTCCTAGTAACAAGAATTTATTTTTCATATGCAACAAATTATCTTTTAGTATATGCAAATATAATTATATGTATAATAAAACATTATTATTTATTATAAATTCTTAGCTTAAATTATTAAATTTGGCAAAAATAATTCTAGCAGATGAGCATTTTAAAAGGAGTAGGTGTGGCGTTGGTGACACCCTTTAATGAAGATTTATCCGTTGATTTCGACAGTTTAACAAAACTTGTTGAGTATAATATCGAGAACGGAACCAATTATTTAGTTGTTTTAGGTACTACAGCAGAAGCTGCAACGCTTTCTGATGAGGAGAAGAAACAGGTGGTAGATCATATCATTAAGGTGAATAGTAAACGCTTGCCTTTGGTGTTGGGAATTGGTGGAAATAATACGCTTGAAGTTAAAAAACAAATCGAGGAAACAGATCTTTCAGCTTTTGAAGCGGTACTTTCTGTGTCTCCATATTATAATAAACCTAATCAGGAAGGGCTTTATCAGCATTATAAGGCTTTGGCATCTACAGGAAAAAATATTATTATTTATAACGTTCCTTCAAGAACGGGACAAAATGTTGAAGCGGAAACAACTTTACGTTTGGCAAAAGAGTTCCCTAATTTATTCTTAATTAAAGAAGCTGCACCGAATATTTTACAGTATTTCGATATTTTAAGAAAAAAACCTGAAGGTTTCAATTTGGTTTCCGGTGATGATGAATACACGCTTCCTGTAACGTTAGCAGGTGGAAATGGTGTAATTTCTGTGATCGGGCAAGGTTATCCTAAAGAATTTTCTACAATGGTGCAATTGGCATTTGACGGAAAAGTAAAGGAAGCGTACGAAATCCACAATAAATTAGTTGATATCACAAGATTGATTTTTGCTGAAGGAAATCCTTGCGGAATTAAAGTTATATTAACAGAAAAAGGAATCATTAAAAATTATTTAAGACTTCCTCTGGTTCGTGCTTCAGAAGGATTGTATGCCAAGATTAAAGCGGAAATGGCTAAAATTTAAGAAGTAATTATTAATAAATAAAAAAGTGGAAAGCCAATGGCTTTTCACTTTTTTTTAATCATAAAAAATCAAAATATGAAATTTATAAAAGCCACAGAAAACGATATTCCTATGATTCAGGATCTGGCAAGAAGATCTTGGGAAAATGCTTATGCGGAGATACTTTCTAAGGAACAAATGGAATTTATGTTGAGAACAATGTATTCTAAGGAAGAAATTTCGATCCATATGCAGAACCCGAATTATCATTATTTTTTAATTCAGGATGAGAGTAATGACTCTTTTGAAGGTTTTATAGGATATGAAAACGGGTATGAAAAAGAAACTACAAAACTTCACCGCATTTATCTGATTCCTGAAAGTAAAGGTAAAGGTTTTGGTAAAAAAGCCTTAGAATTTTTAAATAATGAAGTTTCTGATAAGGGAGATAAAAGAATTATATTAAATGTGAATAAGTTTAATTCTGCAAGAAAATTCTATGAATCTCAAGGTTATAAAGTATATGATGAAGGGGTTTTTGATATTGGTAATAATTTTTTCATGGACGATTATTTAATGGAGTATTTAATTCACAAATAAATGACTTAAAATTCTGTAACATTCCATTGTAATTCTATAACAAGTGATGTTATTAATTATTTCATCTTTGTATCAGAACCAAATCACTTTACAATAATACATTCATATGCTTGGTTTTAAGCTTTTTTAGCTTTTCATCAGTATATTTTTTTTCATCCTTAGTGTTTAAATTCCTGTATTCAACAATACAGGAGTTTTTTGCGTTTATACAAAAATTAGGGATTTTTACTCCTAATTCACTTTTAATTGAAATAAAGTGTTATATTTACTAAAAAAACTGACACACTTATACTAGGATGAAAATGTATGTAAAATTTGATTTCAATGCTCTTTGTAAGAAGATATTGGATGAAAAACTTAAGGAACATGGTTTGAAATATCGCTTGCTGAATTTTGGAGAAGTAGAATTTTATGAATCGCTTACTCAGGAACAGCATACTATTTTTAAGAAAAATCTTGAAGATTACGGTATAGAAATTATTGAAAGCCAAAGAACGGCTTTGGTGCAAAAAATAAAGGATGCAATTGTAGAACTGGTATTTTCTGAAGAGATGATTCCTGTAAAGGCATCCATTTATATTGCAGAAAAACTGAATCATAGCTATGGATATTTGTCTAATCTATTTTCGGAAGTGACTTTTACGTCTATAGAAAATTTCATTATTCTGCAAAAGATCGAGTATGCAAAAGAATTGATCATCAGTAATAAACAAAGTCTTACGGAGATCGCCCATAAACTGAACTATTCCAGTGTTGCTCATTTGAGTACACAGTTTAAGAATATGACAGGGGTTACGCCTTCTCAGTTTCAAAAAATTATTACGAAAAGAAGAAATGTACAAAGTATGATCATCAATACTAAAATGCAGTATGAATAGAGAATACCTTAGCGTAATATTGGTAGATGATGACGAAGGAAACCGTATTCTTTTTAAAAAGATTCTAAAGGAATTAAAAATAGGGGTTAAAATTCAAAGTTTCAGCAACGTAGCAAATCTAATGGAATATCTGAACAGTAAAGAAGCTCAGATTCCGGAGATTTTGTTTATGAATTATCATATTTCTCAGAAAAACAGTCTGGAATACGTTTCAGAACTAAAAACTGATTTTAGGTTTGATAATATGGTTACCGCAATTTATTCTGAAAATTTATCGGAAAGTGAAGTTGAGGAGATCTTTGTAAACGGAGCCAACATTTTTATTAAAAAGAAAGATGATTATAATGCCTTAAAAAAGGTGCTTTCTGAAGTAATCACTATAAACTGGCAGTATTATACTTCCGGGCTTAACAGAGATAATTTTATCATGAAAGTGTTATAAATAAGAGGTTTAATAAATTCGTTTGATGCTTATTTATATAGTATTTATTGCATAATATTCACACAAAGGTGAAAATTTTGTAACGAATTATTAAAATGATATAAAAATTTTTCCATTGCATATCATCACTTTTGTAAAAGAAATTTTAACACAATGTTTAGATATAAAAAACATTAAATGAATGAAGATAATTGTTTCACTAAGAAACTGAATTATATAAGTTACAATGTTAGTTAAAACAAAATGGATTATATGAATTTCCAATTTTAAAAGCGAAGAAGATCTTTAAAAAAACGGTACAATCATGAAAACTCAAGAGTAGTTAAAGGAAAATATATTCGTTTCATTTACATATTTCCTTTAACGAAAAACGGTTAGTTTTTATAATAAACAAGTTGGAAACATAATTCATTTTGTTTTTTAAAATTTATTTTAATAGTTATAGCTAAAAAAGTACTTCAGGTAATAAGTATAAATATTTTCACACCAAATCACAAGATATTAAAAGCTATAACTATTGAAATATTTTATTAAAAACGGTACAAAATAATTTCTTCAAAATAACAGTTTTATAAGGGGGAACCGCGAAAAGATTTCTTTTCGCGGTTTTTTTTATGAAATTTTGCTCCATTTATTTTTGCCTTTGTAATATCTCAAATAGTAGTTTTTGATGACGAGATTTTCAGGTTTTGCTAACAGCGGATCTGCTTCCAGAATTTTTTCCACCGTTTTTTTTGTGGTTTTTATAATCGCAGAATCGTTTACAAGATCCAGTCTTTTAAAATCTATCACACCACTTTGTTGAGTGCCTAAAATATCTCCGGGACCGCGCAGTTGCATATCAACCTCAGAAATTTTAAAGCCGTCATTAGTCTCCGTCATTGTTTTTATGCGGGTTCTGCTTTCTTTGGATAGTTTGTCGGAAGTCATCAGAATACAATAACTCTGTTCAGCACCACGACCCACACGGCCACGCAGCTGATGAAGTTGAGACAATCCAAATCTTTCCGAGCTCTCAATAACCATCACCGAAGCGTTTGGAACGTTTACACCAACTTCAATTACGGTCGTTGCAACCATTATTTCCGCCTTTCCTGACGCAAAATAATTCATTGCAGCATCTTTTTCAGCAGGTTTCATTCTTCCATGAAGCATTGAAACATTATAATCCGGAAAAGAATTCATTACATGATCAAGCCCTTCCATCAGATTTTTATAATCCAGTGTTTCGGATTCTTCAATTAATGGATAAACAAAATATACCTGTCTTCCTTTTTTTATTTCATCTCTACAGAAATTATACACAAAAGTTCTGTCCTTTTCACGTCTGTGAGCTGTTATTATGGGTTTCCTTCCAACAGGCATTTCATCAATCACAGAAACATCAAGATCAGAGTAAAAACTCATCGCCAGCGTCCTTGGAATAGGAGTAGCGGTCATCACCAGAATATGTGGAGGAATTTTATTTTTAGCCCAAAGTTTAGCCCTTTGTGCAACCCCAAATCGGTGTTGCTCATCAATAATTGCTAAACCGAGATTTTTAAATTTAACTTTATCCTCCAAAACAGCATGAGTTCCTACCAAAATAGAAAGTTCGCCACTTTCGAGTTCCTGATGAATAATTTTCCGCTCGGATGCTTTG
The DNA here is from genome assembly GCF_003815655.1 of Chryseobacterium sp. G0201. Classification (NCBI taxonomy): domain Bacteria; kingdom Pseudomonadati; phylum Bacteroidota; class Flavobacteriia; order Flavobacteriales; family Weeksellaceae; genus Chryseobacterium; species Chryseobacterium sp. G0201. The sequence continues at coordinate 2,434,741 of NZ_CP033917.1, forward strand.
GAAGAGCCCGTTAAAATACGAATATTAATACCTGTATCTGTCAGCAGATCTTTAATGCCGTTAAAATGCTGTTGTGCTAAAATTTCCGTTGGAGCCATCAGACAGCTCTGAAAACCGTTATCCATCGCAATCAACATCGTTAACAATGCAACCATTGTCTTACCTGAACCTACATCTCCCTGTAAAAGCCTGTTCATCTGGATCGGCTTTTTCATATCCATACGAATTTCCTTTAAAACTCTTTTCTGAGCATTGGTGAGCTCAAAAGGAAGATTATTTGCATAAAAATTTGTAAAATGAGCTCCAACCACAGGAAACGGATTTCCCTGAGATTGGGTTTTATGATGAAGTTTTTTTAAACCAAATCCTAATTGAAAAAAGAAGGACTCTTCAAATTTCAATCTGTTATTTGCCTTCTCAAAATGGTCGAGATCTTTCGGGAAATGAATATTTAAATAAGTATGCTGTCTGGACATAAACTTAAAAGAATTCATCATATAATCCGGAAGGTTTTCCTGTATCAGATTAGGGATTTCTTTGCAGATATTTCTTAAAACTGTCTGAAAGAATTTTTGATGTAAACCTCTTTTGGTCAATTTTTCTGAACTCGGATAAATAGGCCTTAAACGATTGTCGTTTTCCTTTCTTTCATCAATTTCAATTTCAGGATGTGGCATTGAAAATTGATTATTAAAAACGTTAATCTTCCCGAAAATATAGATCTCACGATTGATAGGAAGCTGTTCTACCATCCATTTCGAATACTGAAACCATACCAAATCCATCATTCCCGTGTCATCATTGAATTTTGCAGACAATCTTTTCACTTTTCCTGTCTGAATTTCCTGAACATGGGTAATTTTTCCTTTAAGCTGAATCTCAATACTACTTTCCTGAAGCTGAGAAATTTTATATACTTTATTTTTATCAAGATATCGGGTAGGGTAGAAGGTAAGAAAATCTTCTACAGTGGAAATTCCTAACACATTTTTAATGAGTTTGGCTTTTTCAGGACCGATTCCTTTTACATATTCTATGGAAGTCTCTAAAGTCATTTATTTGAGATCAGAATTCTGAATGAAAAATAAAGTCTCGAATTTCGGTAAAATAAAAAAGACTTCCAAAAAAAATTGAAAGTCTGAATTCTTTATTTGGAAACTCGAATCCCGGATGATCAGTTAATCTTTTATTTTAGATTTAAATTTTTTCTGATAATCTTCCCATTGTTCCCGGGTGCGGATTTTTTTATATAAATTTTTTGAAATAAGTTCTAAATAAGGCTCAAGCTCTTTTGCGGATAATTCTCCTTGAAGAATAGTGATAGGACCTCCTTTTTCATCCAAAAAAACAGTGCTCGGAACAGCTGATACATTCATGTATTGGGTAAATTCATGTAAAGAATTTCTTCCTTTTTTTTGCTCTGTATTAGGATTTGAAAATGTTCTGTCAAAAATTTCGATAGAATTTTTTTCTTCCGCATTGAATTTTACAGGATAATAATTTTCATTTAAAATATCAGCAATTACCTGATGTCCATATGTTTTTTTATCCATAATCTTACATGGAGCGCACCAGTCTGCGTAAAAATCGACCAATATTTTTTTAGGATTTTCTTTTTGAGCCTTTAAAGCCTCTTCAATAGTCATCCATTTTACCTGGGCAGAACTAAAACTTACTATAAATAGGATGAATATGCTTATAATTTTCTTCATAATTTGGTATTTAAATAATAAAAATAAGCATAATTTCCTTATTTCTATTTTACTTCCTGCATTAATTTTTTAACGAATGGGGAGATCAAAATTAATACAACTCCGGCAATAACTGCATATAATCCTAATTGTTTATATCCATCAGTATAAGTGATTAAAGCATCATAGTTGGTAGAGCCTTCTTTTGCTGTTGCCAACCCTGCCCCAATGATTCCTGCAACGTATTGTCCGTAAGCTGAGGCTAAAAACCACATTCCCATCATCATTCCTTGTAGGTTTTTTGTGGAAAGTTTGGTCATAATTGATAATCCTATCGGAGAGAGACAAAGTTCACCCAAAGTGATGACCAATAAAGCGATTGTGAAGAAGTTCAGTGATGTGATTCCCTGCAAATTAGCAAAGAATTTAGTTGCAAATAACACATAATAACCAAGTCCAAGGAAAATAAATCCAAGCCCGAATTTGATGATCGTATTAGGCTCTATTTTTCTTTTATTCAGCCAGATCCAAAGCAAACCGATGATTGGAGCTAAGAAAATGATGAAAAATGCACCTCCGGAGTTATTAACTCCATTTGGATCTAACCCTAAAAGGTCTTTATTTAAATTTTTAGCAGCAAAAATACTTAATGAACCTCCACTTTGCTCATAAATTCCCCAAAATAGGATAGAGAATAAGATGAAAACCAGCGCAGCCCAAAGTTTTTTACGTTCTGCAGCAGTTACTTTTGTCATTTCATAGAAAAGATAAATAAGGGTAAGCGGCCCGATGGTATACATGAAATAGTCTGTATATTGGGTCTTTGCAACCATTACCATAATAATTGGAACGAAAATTAATGATAAAACATAAACCCCGTATTCCTGCCATTTTGGAATTGGGGCAGATTTTATTTCATTATCCGGATGCCCCGGCTGAAGTCCAATTGGACCTAGACTTTTTTGGGTAAAAACAAAATTAATTAAGCTTATTACCATTACAATAGCAGCAAATCCGAAAGCGAGATGCCATCTTAGTTCTTCCGGAATAAAACTTGCAAAAAGTTCTCCTTTACCTATTGCAATACATAAATATCCTCCAAGCAAGGCTCCAAGATTAATTCCCGCATAAAAAAGTGAGAAACCTGCATCAGCTCTTGAGTCATTGGGTTTGTAAAGCTGACCAACCATTGATGAAATATTCGGTTTAAAGAAACCTGTTCCTACAACCGTAAATGCAATCCCAAGGAAAAAGAATTTGTGTGGATCTGTTGCTAAAATCAAACTTCCAACAATCATTAATATTCCACCCCAAAATAAAGATTTTCTGAATCCTAAAATTTTGTCAGCGAAAAGTCCACCAATAAATGTGAAAGCATACACAAATGCCTGTGTTGCGCCGTATTGAAGATTGGCTTCTTTTTCGTGGAAGTTAAGCTGTGAGATCATGAAGAATACCAACATTCCGCGCATTCCGTAGAAACAAAAACGTTCCCACATTTCAGAGAAAAATAAACTCCATATTTGTTTTGGATATTTTCCTTTGAAATCTTGTATTTCATCTAAAGTTAAGCTCATAATATTTATGATAATTTTTTAATTAAGATTACTATCAATTAATTAAATTCATGACGCAATGCGTCACATATTAGATTTTTTTTGATAAGCACACACGAAAATAAAAAAAACCTCTGACTTAGCAGAGGTTTTACTTATATTTTATTGATGCGGTTAGTTTACACCGTGCATCATTTTCTTTAAGATTGGTGAAATTAAAGCTAAAATCACAGCAGCGATACCACAAAGTACAACGAATACCATGAAGAATTCGAATAAGTTGTGAATTTCAAATCCTGCAAAAGTAGGATTTGCCAAAGGTAATTGAGCCTTTTCAAAAGCCGCAGCCTGAGTAGCTGTTAGCGTTACTTTTTTATCTAAAACATCCTGAAGATTTACTCCGATTTCCTGTGCTTTAGAGAACTTATCTCCAGTTGCAGGGATCAATGCTCCTAATGAACCCGCCAATGCATAACCGGCAGCATTAGAAATAAAGAACACACCATATAGTAATGAAGCAAATCTTTTTGGAGCTAATTTACCTACTAAAGATAATCCGATCGGAGATAAGCAAAGCTCACCACAAGTTTGGATGAAATATAATAGCATTAACCATTTGATTGCTAATAATCCTGAGTTTCCAAGATCTTTTACGTTATGTGCGATAATGAAATAACTTAAAGCAATTAATGCAAGACCCATAGCCTGTTTCATTGGAGATACCGGCTCTTTTCCTTTTGCTCTTAACTTATCCCAACATAAACTGAAAGGAACTGCTAATAATACAACAAAGATTCCGTTGAAGATCTGAACCATTGAAGGTGGCATATTCCATCCGAAAATGCTTCTGTCAGTTTGATTATCTGCAATAAATGTTAATGAAGATCCTGCCTGCTCAAAAGCTGCCCAGAAGAAAATAATAAAGAATGATACGATATAAATTACCCAAATTCTGTGTCTTTCAATCTTGTTTTCAGCAGAACTCATGATTAAGAATGCCAAAGCAATACCTGCAGCATAAATAAAAGGATAGATAACTCCTTTGATTAATTGCCCCATTTCTACAGCTTTGAATCCGAATTCACCAACAAGTAAATATCTGAAAACGAAGAATAATACAACAAAAATACCTCCTGTAATTCCTAATGATGCTCCGGTAAATTTTGCTGTCTGAGTTTCACCTTCTTCAAAATCTGCACTTGTATTGTTTTTTGGTAATCCACCGATAGGTCTTCCTTCCGGTGTTACTACATACTTGTTTTTAAGGATAAAGAATGTTATTGTTCCTACTACCATTGCAATTGAAGCAGCTAAGAATCCCCATTTGAAAGCGAAGATATCTCTTACTCCCGTTGCAGCATCTTTTACGTCTCCTACGTATGGACAAATAAACTGTCCCAAGAATGCTCCAATGTTGATTCCCATATAGAAAATCGTAAAAGCTGAGTCTAGTTTTGATTTTTCCTGTTTAGGATAAAGACTTCCTACCATCGAGGAAATATTTGGCTTGAAGAATCCGTTACCGAAAATAATAACGAACAATGCCAGCCACATAATTGTTTTTGCACTTCCTAAATCAGCAGAAAAACTTGATGCACTGATGAATAGTAAGAACTGACCAATTGCCATTAATGATCCTCCAATTAAAATAGCATTTCGGTTTCCGATATATTTATCTGCAATGAAACCTCCCAAAAGCGGAGTCAGATAACATAAAGCTAAAAATCCACCGTAGATAATTGCTGCATCAGCTTCTTTTATTAATAAGGAGTTTACCATAAATAAGGTAAGCAATGCTCTCATTCCATAAAAGTTGAAACGCTCCCACATTTCTGTTCCGAAAAGAACCCATAATCCCTTTGGATGTCTGGAACCCTTATTCTCTACAAATTCATCCTGTTTCGGACTTAATGCTTCAATATTATCCATTTCTATTGTTAATTTTTGTTAAGACTAGCAAATATAGTTTTTTTTGGGTTTTTGGCAAGGTTTTAATTTTATATTTAAATAAAAAAGCTGCAGAATGGGTCTACAGCTTTGATATTCTTTATGAAGATAAGGATTAATGCCCTTTTTCTTTCATGATTTTGTTTAATCTTTTTAACATAGAAAGGCCTAAAAGAGTAGCAAATATTAATAAAGCAAAATTAACCAGGAAATAATTTGCTTTGTTATCATAGTTGTACCACGTACTTGCTAAAATTCCGGATAGTTTGTTTCCTACTGAATTGGCAAGGAAGAAACCACCCATCATTAATGCCGTTAATCTTGCTGGAGATAATTTGGAAACAAAAGATAGCCCCATTGGTGAAAGACAAAGTTCTCCGATAGTAATCACCCCATATCCGGCAACCAGCCATAATGCTGAAACCTTTACGGCTCCGTTTTCTCCTGCCATTACTGCCAATACCATGACCAGACAAGATAGCGCCGAGATAAATAATCCCAGAACAATTTTTGTTGGAGTTAAAGGTTCTTTTCCTTTTCTTCTCAATAATGCCCAAAAACCTACGACAACAGGCGTCAATGCAATCACCCAAAACGGATTGATCGATTGAAAGAGTTCCGTATTATATAAAAAAACTTGTTTTTCAGGGTTGTTTTCCAGTTCAGCTTTCTGTTCTGTAGAAATATTTTTGAAATAAATATCTTTTCCTTTTTCTTTAAGAGGATTTCCGTCTTTATCTTTTTGAGACTGATATTGATCATTATACACAGGAACTTCTTTGTCTTTGTAGCTTTTTCCCTCTACCATGTAGATGTCTTCCAATGGTTTTTCTAATGATGCTGGAACACTTCGGTCTGTGTAATAATTAGCCCATCTTGTTAAAGCGGTTCCATTTTGTTTGAAAACTGCCCAAAAGAACATACTGATCATAAATACGGATAAAAGTGCACCGATTGAGGCTTTTTCTGTCGGTTTAGCTTTAAAGTAAAGTGAAGCGTAAAAGTAAATAACAGGAACACATGCGAAAATAAATGCATCTGTACTGTCGCTTCCAAAAATATTTCCGGGAATAAACCATCCAATAATTCCGGCTACAATTGCGGGAACAAAAACTTTAAGTAAAATTTCAGAAAGCTTCGTATCGCCTTCCTGAACAGGTTTCATCTGAGCTGCATGAATGTAATGTTTTCTACCAATGGTAAAAATGACCATTCCGATTAACATTCCAACTCCGGCAGTGATAAATGCTTCACCCCAACCGAATTTATTACGCATAAAAGCGGCAATAATGTTGCAAATAAACGCTCCAATATTGATTCCCATGTAGAAAATATTGTATCCAGAGTCTTTATTCGCTTTATAAGGTTCTTCGGAATATAAATTTCCTAATAAAGTAGAAATTGTAGGTTTAAAAAAACCATTTCCGATAATAATTAATGCTAAAGATCCGTAAAATAAAGGAAGTTCTTTGAAAACCCCCATCCCGATATATCCGGCTGCCATTAAAATTCCTCCTAGATAAATAGATTTTATATATCCTAAAACTCTGTCTGCCAAAAATCCTCCGATAAATGGAGTTAAATAGGTTAATGCGATATAAGTTCCAAAAATATCATCCGCAGTTTTATCGGGAAGTCCCAGACCTCCTTTCATTCCGGTAGGTTCAATAACGTACAGAACAAAAATTCCGAGGATCAAATAATAGCCGAAACGCTCCCACATTTCTGTGAAAAAGAGAAAAGGTAGGCCTTTAGGATGTTTAGTCTTCATATGTTCAAATTTCAATTTTCCCAAAAATAGCTTTTTAATTTTAATTGATAAAATAAATAATGTTTTACAAAAACGATTAATGAAATAAATATAAAAATCCCTCTCAAAGATTGAAAGGGATTGTGTATTAATATTAAATTTATCTAAGAGATCGAGAAGGAGGCTCTATAAGTATGTTAGATCTATCAAGTCGTTCGGCTTTTGAAATTCCGTTGATTAATTTTTCAATCTCTACTTTATTTTTCTTAAACTGGTTACTGTATGTATACCCGGAAATATGACAATAACCATAAGTTGTTTGAAAATACTGATCAACATAATCAAAATTACCATCATCAAGTTTTCTTGAATAGTAAATATAAAAAGTTTGTAAGCCATTCACCGTTCTGTATTCTGTTTTCTTCAAAGTAGAACTATTTGGAAAATGTAAAATAGAACCAATGGCTTCATTTTTAAGAACTTCTATATTTTCTTTTGGTGAATTCAAACATTTAAAATAACCATACAATTTTGATTTATGAGTACTTATAAAATCATATTCAGAATAACGAAGATCATCACTTTTGTAAACATTCCATTTTTGTTTGTCAAAATAAACACCTGCATCAGCATATTCGCTTCTTACCAAAGAGTCGGCAGATTTTGATTTCTCAAATACTTCCTTGTTGATAAGGATATTTTCAAAAGCTTCTCGATCTTTACTATTTGCGTATTTCCAAGTGCGGTCTTTGTAAAGGATCAGCTTTGCTCCATTTTCGGTGATAGCATTTGTTTGAGATAAATTGAACTCGTCATTTAATTTTCTTATTTCCCAGTTTCCTTCGGCAAAAACGGCTACTTCCATCTTTTCATCGGTAATAGCTAATGCTTGCGATTCTGCTAAAGAATAATAAATTAAAAATGCTAAAGCAAACCAATACTTCATAGGATTTCAGACTGAGTTTTAAAGATTTTCCAAGATAAAATCCGTCATTTTCTGGTACAATTGCGGTCTTGTCTGCCCACCGTAAATTCCGTGGTTTTTATCAGGATACGCCATGAAATCAAACTGTTTTTTGTTTTGAATCAATGCTTCTGAGAATTCCATAGAATTTTGAAAATGTACGTTATCATCAGCTGTTCCATGGATTAACAAAAATTTTCCTTTTAATAAATTCGCGTATTCGGTAGGAGAATTTTTATCATAACCATCAGCATTTTCCTGTGGTGTTCTCATGAATCTTTCTGTGTAAACTGAGTCATAATATCTCCAGTTGGTAACAGGTGCAACCGCGATTCCCATTTTGAAAACATCGGCTCCTTTGGTCATTGCCAAACTCGTCATATAACCTCCGAAACTCCATCCGAACATTCCGATTCTGGTTTTATCGATGTAAGATTGATTTCCAAACCATTTTGCAGCAGTAATCTGATCTTCAATTTCATATTTTCCTAAATTCATGTACGTAACTTTCTTGAATTTAGCGCCTTTGAAACCTGTTCCACGTCCGTCTACACAAGCTATAACGTAACCTTTTTGTGCCAGCATTTCAAACCACATTGCGTTTCCGTTGTCCCAAGAATTGGCAACTTGTTGAGAGCCCGGACCTGAATATTGGAACATGAACAATGGATATTTTTTGTTTTTATCAAAGTTTTTAGGCTTAATAATCCATGCATTCATCTGATCTCCGGCTTCGTTTGGAATTGTGATGAATTCTTTTTCAACAAAATTATCAGACTTTAATTTTTGAAGCTGATCGTTGTTATTTTGAAGTTCTTTTACAACTTTACCATTTCCGTCTTTTAAAACATAAGTGAAAGGTTTTGCTGCTGTAGAAGATGTTTCGATGAAATAATTATAGTTTTTGCTGAAACTTGCAGAATTATTTCCATCAGTATTAGAGATTAACTGAGTTTTTCCGTTTTCAATATTAACTTTAGAAACCACTTTATTGATGCTTCCTTTTTCAGTCGTCTGAACGTAAATTTCTTTCGATTTTGGATTAAATCCGTAATAATCAGTTACTTCCCAGTTTCCTTTTGTGATTTGTTTTTTAAGTTTTCCATCTTTGTCGTACCAGTACAAATGACGGTTTCCGTCTCTCTCAGAACCCCAAAGGAAGGAATTATCCTCTAAGAATTCTAATGTCGGACTGTCTGTATCGATCCATTTTTCATCAGTTTCCGTGAATAATTTCTGAACGGATCCCGTTTTTGTATTCACTTTTAAAACATCAGAAGCATTTTGAATTCTGTCAGAAGTGATCAGAACAATTTCGTCCGGTTTTGCCGTCTGAATAACGTTTGGAATATAATAATGCTTGAAACTATCTAAATTAACTCTTGTTTTTTTACCATCACTTAATTGATAAATATGAGCCGAAGCAACAGAGTTTTTTTCTCCTGCTTTAGGATATTTGTAACGCATTTCCTGCGGATACAAAGATTTTCCATAGATTGGAATATAGATTTCCGGAACTTCAGTTTCGTCTAATTTAACGAAAAGAATCGCATCAGAATTTTTGGTCCATTCATACAATCTTGCGTGCCCGAATTCTTCTTCATACACCCAATCAGCAAGACCGTTTAAAATTTTATTTTTAACCCCATGCTCTGTTATTTGCGTTATTTTTCCTGAATTTAAATCTTGATAAAATAAATTATTATCAACAATGAAAGAAATTTTTGTTGCATCAGGAGAAAATCTTGGTTCCTGAACGGGTTTTCCATCATTTAAACTGATCAATTTTCCTGATTTTAAATCTTTAACTTCAAAAGTTCCAAGGAAAGAATGTCTGTAAATGGGCTGACTTTCCTTTAATAAAAGGATTTTAGACTCATCATCTGAAAATTCATAGCTTTCAAACTGTCCGTCAACAATATTTCCTTCTTTTTGAGAAGTTTTGTAAGAATATTTTGCAATTCCTCCTTGTTCAATGACTAAATAATTTTCGCCATTTTTCATGGAAGTGATTCCGGCAATGCCTTTTCCACGGTAATATCCTGAATATATTTTATCTAAAGTGATTTCCTGTGCGGATAAACTTTGAAATACAGCAGCAACTGTAAGCGTTAGTAAGAATTTTTTCATTTCTAATTTTAAAAGAATTCAAATATATAAAATATTTAAATCTTACAGATGAAGTTTGGGGTTTGGTGAATTATTTAAAACAAAAAAGTTGACATTTCTGCCAACTTTTCGTTTATTTATCAATAAAGATTATTAATTCTGCCAGCTATAAAGACTTTGAGTAAGCAATTTATTATCGCCTACTTTTCTCAAGAAAATCACACGGTCAGATTGTGGGATGTATTTTACCGAAGTAAAAATAGGTTGCCCATACTTTGCATCGGTACTTGTATATCTGTTCTGGAATTCGACAAATTTACTTTTATCTGTGAAATCACTTCCTACTTTATATGGCGTGAAACCATAACTGTCAGTGAAAAAATAGTTGATATTATCTTTTGTGAAGAATCCTATATCTCCTCTTTTTTCAGTTGATGTTGTACTTGCAGTTCCGTCTGATTTTATGGTAAACCATTTACCCGGACCGTAAGAATAAATCGGATCAGGGAAGCGATTAGCAGGTGTTGACGGCGGTAAGGTTTTATTTACATTAAATCCGTATAAAAATGCTTTTCCGTCTACCACCTGAACCAATGGAATATCAACCCCTGACATATTGGTATTTGATCTGAAATCAGAAACTTCACTCATTGTAATATTTCCGTTCTGAAGATTGATGAAAGCCATATCTCCAAAATTACTTTGGTTGATTCTCACTCCCGTAAAATATCCGAAAGACACCAAATAATCCTGATCATTAATAGAAACCGGAGTCAAAGTCTTTAGAATTAATTTATCCTTTAAAGCAATATCCTGCTCACTTTGAGCAGAAACGTAAACTAATTTAGAAGATTCTTTCCAACCAGTTGATTTTCTTAAAATTAGAATTCTTCCTGAGTTGGTTACTGCAGCGTCAGATTCAAAATATTCAGTGTCTAAAGTGATTTCTTTATCCCATTTTTTAGATAGAGTAGAAAGGTCGATCACGATATTGTCAATGGTGTTCGCAGTTTTTTTAGATACAGATCTGTCGTTTACAATGGCAACATATTTTCCGTTTTCAGAGAATCTAAGGAAAGTTGTTCCCTGCTTCATTCCGCCTTCTGTGAAAAGTTTTGCAACGCTTGTTGTTGTAAAATTTCCGTCTTTTCTGTTGAAAACATGTTGGAAAATCTCTTTTCTGTTGATCTTGGTTTCAATTTCTTCAGTGAAAATTACAAACTGATCGCTGCTAGTCTGGATAGAACCTAAATAATTATGCAAAACACCATTGGTTTTATTGGCATAATCTTTAATATAAGTATCAATCAAATTTCCGTTTTGATCCAGCTTTCTCATTAAGATCTTTTTGTGAGGATATGAGCTGTAACCGTCTTCATTAATATCACTGAAAACGTATTGGTTATAGTCGTCACAAAGAACTAATTTGATGTCTTTTTCGTATTTTGAGTTGAATTCGAAAGCGTCACCGTAAACAAATTTCTTCTGCCCGAAAGCAAGAGAACTTATTACGGCAAGCGAAATGATTAAAGTTTTTTTCATGGTCTTAGTTATAGATTTTTAGTTCAAGAGCTTTTAGTTCGTTATTTTGATCCCAAGATAATTTAAGATCAACAAGATGTTCCTGCATTTCATTTAAATATTTTTCTGCTTCGGCTTTGTTTCCTAATGCAAGATTCAAACGAATTAAGTTCATATAAAGATACGTTGCAATTTTACCGTTGTATATTGCTTTTTTATCGTTGTAATCGATTTTTAACAGTGTGCTTTTCCAGATCTCAACCCCTTTGTTTAGGTTTTCAAAAGCAGCTTTGTTTGGAGCGTAATCCGGTTTTGCCTGCATTTTTTTAAGATTGGTTGTTACATAGATGTAAGCTTTATCCAAATTGTCATAATCTCCTTTATTTTTTACATTCTCCAGTTTTACCGTTGAAATAATTTTTGAATACGCAAAATTCTCGGCTAAGATGTCATTAATTTTATTGATTACTTTTTGAAGGTAATTTTTTTCATGAACACTTAAATTAATTTCGTTTGTAGGGCTTGATGCAATTTCTTCAAAATCAGAGAATAAAGTTTTGTCGATTTTTACAACACCGTTTTGTTTTACAACCAATTTTGTAGGCTGGTTGGCAAAAGATTTTCCTGCATTATCCTGAAAGTTTGTTCTTTCCATATTTACAGACACTTCGATATAATTTCCGCCTCTTGAAAAACCGTCAATATTGATTTGTGAAGCCAGAACTTTGTTGTCAACGATCAAAGCATTTCTTAAATCAGGTTCAGTATAAACAGGCTTTTTCGGTACATTCAGTTGCGGACGGGAAGGAATTCTCAAAACCGGAGGTGTTGCATTCATTGCAATTTTTTCAACGGTTTTCAGCTTGTTATATTCCGCAGATTCAATTTTGTATTTTTCCTGAAGTTTTTTTACTTCAAGATCATATTCTTTTAATCTTTCTTCGTGCTGAAGTTTTGCATCAGCTATGCTTTGGTCATGATTATCAACCTTTTTTTGGAAATTAGCCTTAGCATCAGTCACCACATTTTCTTTTGTAATGTTGTAAGGCGAATTTACGACTACCGAAAAATTTCTGTTTTGAGCTTCTATAGCATTTGTAGGTTCTTTTAATATCTGAAAAGAAATGTTTTCTGAATCAATTCTTTGAGCCTTACCCAATACGGCTGTTAATGATAGAAAAATAGAAAAAATAAAATTTAATTTCATATTGTCAAAATTTTAGTCTGCAAATTTAATTGTTTAAATGAATTTTTTTAATTTAATTAATTAATTTTTAAAGATATACAATTAATGATTGAAAATTCACAGTTTGTGTCCGATTCAACATTCTTCTGAAATATTTAATAAATATTAGTAAAATAGGTGCTGTTTGGCAAAAGAATTGGATGTATCATTATATCAATCAATTTAAAATAATAATTATGGAAACGAATGCATACGATCAAAAACTTAACCGTTACGTTTTGAGTGATCAAATTGTATATACAGGTTTTTCAAGCTTTCAAGATGCTGAAGCCTGTGCGCAGAAAAAAGGAGGAACTTTAGTTGAAGTCGCTTTTAAAGATGGAAATGATAATCCTCAGATCACGGATGAAGCAGGACTTATCGAGAAAAAACTTCATTTTTATGTGTATGCTGGCGAAGAATATAAATTTATCCACTCTTCTGATCCCGGATTTAGAAAATATGCCGACGAATTACAAAAAATAAAGGCGAGTAACGATAAAACAAGTCCGGATGAAAGATATCTTGCCAATTTTGAACTTGAAAATACGGAAGATCCGATTATTGTGATTAAAAATGATCATTTAGAATCGGTGACTTCAAGAGAGCGTTCAAAATATTTGAAGCATGCTGATGTTTATGAATTAGGAATTACGTTGCCAAAATCTTAAAATCTAATATCATGAGCAAAACAAAATATTCAGATAAAGCTCAGGACAAAGTAGGAAAAGTAATGGACGAATTCAAGGAAGGAAAACTGAAATCTTCTTCCGGAGAAAAAGTGACGGACAGAAAACAGGCAATTGCCATCGGAATTTCTGAAGCCAAAGAACAAGGTTTAAAAGTTCCTAAAAAGGAAAAAGATTAGTTAAATAAAATCGGTTTGTAATTTTTACAAACCGATTTTTTATATACAAAGATGCTTTGGCTACGCTCAGCATGACAACGCATCTATAGAACCAATATTTACCTAAAATTATCCTTTATAATTGTAAAGAATTCTATAATATTCATCAGCCATTCTATCGCTATTGAATTGATCTTTAACATCGTTCATCGAGTTATGCTGAATTTTTCTCCATTGATTAGGATTGTCGTAATACGTAGGAAGTATCTCGTTTTCAAGGATTTCGTATAATTTATTCAGATCATAATTATCCTGTTCGTAAATACTCATATTATTATAATCCGCTTTTGGAACCACGAAAGAATTTTCTCCGTGTTTTGCAAATTCCGGGATCCATCCGTCGTCAGTTGATAAGTTTACGGAACCGTTCATTGCAGCCGTCATTCCTGATGTTCCGGATGCTTCTCTTGGAACTCTTGGGTTATTTAACCAAAGATCAGAACCTTGTTTTAAAGATTTACTTAAAGAAAGTTCATAACCTGTAAGAACCGCCATATTTTTGTGATTTTTACTTTCTTCAACCAGCGTGTTGAAAGTAGAAATTGCGGAATAATCCATCGGATAAGGCTTTCCGGCCCAGATAATCTGTACAGGATATTTTGGATTATTTAATAATTTATAAAACCTGTCTTTATCGTGTAAAAGCAATTCAGCACGCTTGTAACCTGCAAATCTTCTCGCCCAGACAATCGTAAAGATATTTGGATTAAATAGATTCCCGGTTTGGTCTGCAACGATCTTGAAAAGTCTCTTTTTTAGATGTTTTTTACGATAATCAAATACGATCTCATTGTTTTCGTCTTTAGAGTTATAAAGTGGTTTGTCTGACCAATATTTGAATTCCTGAGCGTTGGTGATCGAAGTTATCTCACAAATTCCCGGATATTTGCTCCACATTGCTCTGGAAACAACCCCGTGAAGTTGGGAAACTCCATTGGCAACTTTCGCCATTTTCAAAGCGCAAAGTGAATGGTTGAAACGGTCATCATCAAAACCTTCAATACTTTTTACTTCTTCCATGCTGAAACCCGAAAAATAAGACATGTCGTAACACAATTTCATGTTATGCTTCTCATTTCCGGCTTCTTCAGGCGTGTGAGTGGTGAAAACTAATTTCTCCTTCACTTTATTTAAATCTCCCTTATATTTTTTCAATAAATGAAAAGCTGCGGGAAGTCCGTGTGCCTCGTTAAGATGGTAAGTATCTCTTTCAAGATTCATTTCATCTAATAATTTTGCGCCGCCTTTTCCTAATAAAATATATTGTGCAAGCTTTGTAGACTCGTTGGCGTCATATAATCTGTGGGAGATTGTTTTAGAAATATGATCATTTTCAGGAACGTCTGTTGAAAGGAAAAACATCGGTGCCGTATTGAAGATTTCAGGATCTAAATACCAGACTTTAACCCAAACAGGCGCACTATGAATTTCGATCTGAAATTTTATTCCCGTGTCTTCCAGAAAGCTGTACATTTTTCTTGTCCATGTCGGCTGTAACGTCTGATCATGATTTCTTGCCTGATCATAATACCCGAATTTCCAGAGAATCCCAATCCCAATAAGATCTTGCTTTAAATTATAAGCACTTCTCATGTGAGAACCCGCCAAAAACCCCAAACCTCCTGAATATATTTTTAAGACCTGCTCAAGGGCAAATTCCATTGAAAAATAGGCAACTTTTTTAGAATATTGAGGATTAATACCAAAAGGCATTTTAAAATTTTTAAAATCCATACATCAATGTTTTTTTTGTAATCGAAAAACAAATGTATTGATTATGAAAATAAACTCTACATTAATTATATAATAAATTATTTTTAAAAGTATCTCCTGAACAGTTTTTTTGCTTATCTTTAAGTGTAAGAAATTGATAATCAAAAACTTTATTAGTGAAATCGTAGCGGATATTTATTGTTTAACATAATAAAAAAGAAGTCATGAAAAAGGTATTTTCCGATGAAGATCTGATCAAAAATCTGAGTTTATACTACCTGAATCGACATTTGAAAAAAAAGCCGATGGAGAAGTATCACCGTACGATAGATGAGTCTCCGCTTCATGACCGCGAAAAATATAAGAAGAAAGCCGAAATCTTGCTCCTTAATTCTTTCATGCATCATTTTCCTGAAGTTAAATTTGAAGATCTTACCTGCGAAAGTCCGGACTTTATCGCAAAATTCAACGACAAAAAAATCGGAATAGAATTAACCGAAGTCATCAACCATTTGGAAATGAAGAAGGTGGAAAGTAATCTGAACAAGATGTTCCGTCAGGCAGAAATATTATTAGAACAGGAAGACACTACGAAATATCGTGGTGTTTATTTTTTAGGATTTCAACCGAATATTAGATTTGAACGTCTGGAAGAACAGGAAGAAAACATTCTTAATATTTATAAAAGTATTAAAAAAGGAAAACCTTTTGGCTGTGTAAAAAGCATCAGAAAATCTTTTCACCGCAGAAATGTTTTCATTACCCACGAATATAATATGAATTTGTTTGATGAACTTTGTTCTGAGAAAATTTTAGAGTTAATAGAAAAGAAAAACGAGAAATTTCCTTATTACGATACCTCTGTGGACGAATGTTGGCTGGTGATTGTTTCTGATATGAACTCCATTGCTTCCCGATATACTTTTATTCAGGATAAAGAACATTTGAATGAAGTAAAAAGCCCTTTCCATAAGATATTTCATCTTGAAAATCTTTGCGGAAATATTACGAGTATAAAATAATCATTGTTGTTTTCTTTTTAAATGATGAATAAATTTTAATTTTTCACATTTAAATGTATTGTTTTTTTTGAATATTGTTATTATTGATTGGAAAAATGTTTATATTTGATATGCACTGTCTTACAATCATTTAAATTAATAACCATTGAAAAAAAATATATGAAAAAAACTTTACTATTTCTTCTTTTATTTATTTCACAGACATTTTTTTCACAGGCAGATTGTACATCTGCATTGTCTGTTTGTGGAAACTCGAGTATCACGTATTCTCCATCAGGAATTGGCGCTGTCAATGAAAGTTTGGGAGGATGTTTAACGACAGGTGAGCATAATTCGATATGGTACAAACTCACGATTGCTACAGGCGGAACGCTTACTTTTGATCTGGTTCCAAATGATCCTGATGCAGATTATGACTGGGCGATCTATGGGCCGAATGTTACCTGTGGAAGTTTAGGATCTCCGATACGTTGTAATGCAGCAACCGTAATCGGTGTCGGACCATCTACGGGATTAAACATGACCAGTACGATTACCAATGCTGCAGGAGGTTCGTTAACGCCTTACTGCAAATATTTGGATGTTTTGCCGGGACAAACCTATTATTTATATATAGATAACTGGGTTGATGGGATTAATCCTACAATGGCTCCGTTTTCTTTAACTTGGGGAGGAACGGCAACTTTAGCATCCCCATTTACAAATCCTGCGATACAGCCTCATCCGTTTGTAGCTCCGGGAATGCCTGCTGCAAATCCAGCAGATCCTAGAGAAGTTATTGTATGTAATAATCCTGCGGTTTTTGATTTTACGACTTTATCAGCAGGAATTCTTAATAATAACCCGAATTTCCTGATCAGTTATCATACTTCACAAAATAATGCACTTTCAGGGGCGAATCCTATTTTAACGCCAATTACGGTTAATACAACAACTACTTATTATTACAGCATTCATTATCTGGATCCTACAAATCCTACAAACCCTATTAATTCCTGTCGACAGATTGGTGCATTCAAATTTAAGATGGGAAATATTACAGGAACGAATGTTAATTTATTTACCTGTAATAATAACAATGCCGGATTAGGAACATTTAATCTTACAACAGCCGCCGTTTTTGGAGATCCCACTGCGACTAAGAAATATTATCCTACAATGACTGACCTTAATGCAGGAACTAATGAAATCCTGAATTTTACGGCTTATGTTGCGGCAGAAGGTACAGTGTATGTAAAAATAACTTCTCAGTTCGGATGTATCGGAACTGCGGTGATCACATTAAAGTTTTTCCCAGTTGTTGTAGTAAATGATGCAACGCTGAGATCTTGTTTTATCGAAACAAATCCTTCTACAGGATTATTTAATCTTACCAATGCTTCGGTTACAACACAAGGAGGAATTACAAAAAAATATTATCCATCTTTAACTGATGCATTGAACGGAACAAATGAAATTCCTGCTACATTAGCCGCTGCATATATTGCTCCGAGTGGCGTTGTTTATATAAAAGTAACGAACGGAAACGGTTGTTTTGCCATTGCTAAAGTTACTTTAATAGTGATAGCCCCGGTTTTCTCTACAGTTTTAAAAGATAAAACAATATGTATGGAAGACAAAACAACATTGGATGCCGGTACTGGCTTCAGTTCTTATCAATGGAGTACGGGCGCTACAACGCAAACTATTACTAATGTTGGTGTTGGAACGTATTGGGTTAAGCTAAAAACAGGTGACTGTATCACAACTCAAACGGTGAAAGTCTATTCTTCTGAGCAGCCTGTGATTTCCAGTATTGATATTTCAACAAATACGGTTACAATATATGTGATGGGTGGAACTGCCCCATACAAATATTCAATGGACAATATCACTTGGCAGGATTCTAACATTTTTACCAATGTTCCGAGAGGTGATAATCTGGTTTATGTAAAAGATGCTTATGATTGCGAACCGATTAATATTACGATTGTTGTTCCAAATCTTATCAATGTTATCACACCAAACGGCGATGGTATAAATGATGTGATTGATTATTCTGCATTGGCTTCAAAACAAAATATGGTCTTCAATATTTTCGATAGATATGGATCTAAAATTTTCCAGGCGGATAAATTTAACGGCTATAAATGGAACGGAACCACGAATGGAGGAATGAAAGTTCCTACTGGAAATTACTGGTATTCCGTATCATGGAATGAGAAAGATAAAAAGAATACCCTATTCAAATATACCGGATGGGTAATGGTTAAAAACCGAGAATAATTAAATTATCAATACATAATAAAACCATCTTTAGCGAGATGGTTTTTTAATTAAATACTTTTGTATCTTTAAAGTAATCAGAAAGATATAATATTTTACCGCAGTCTGAAAACTGAATAATTGTACATATTTCATTTTCGTAAGTGCCTTTTCCGGACATATTTCCTAAAGAATTGGTTTGGTAGAAATATTTTCCGTTTCCTAAAGGAAAAATTTCAGAAACCCGCCATTCGATGTTTTCATAGCGCCTGAAAATAGCCCTGAACAAAGCCAAAATTCTGTTTTTACCAGAAATTTCTTTGGAAGGAGGAATCCAGATGATACTTTCATCGGTAAACCATTTTTCAAGATGTTCTGTTTTTAAAGAATTTAAATCCTTCATAAAATGACTGATTTTACAATTCATAATTTTCATTTATGTAATATACGCGAAAATTATTAACTTGGTTTTTTATTTTAAATGATATGAAAGAGCTATTCATCAAACGTTTCGAATATTACAAATCTCTTGGCGATAAAACATTTGAGCAACTTTCTGAGGAGCAGATTTTTTGGCAGTTTAATGAAGAAAGTAACTCAATAGCTATTATTGTGAAGCATCTTGCAGGAAATATGCTTTCAAGATGGACGAATTTTTTAACGGAAGACGGCGAAAAAAGCTGGCGAAACCGCGACGAGGAATTTGTAAATAATTTTAAAACTAAAAAAGAGATTGTAGATTTTTGGGAAGAGGGTTGGAAGTGTTTTTTTGATGCTTTAAACCAAATTAATGATGAAAATTTATATTCTACACTTTATATAAGAGGCGAACCTCAGTTGGTTGTAGATGCGGTTTTCCGTCAATTGGCACATTATCCTTATCATATTGGGCAAATAGTTTACATTGCCAAAATGATGAAAAATGACGATTGGAAAACACTTTCCATTGCTAGAAATAAATCCCAAGAATTTAATTCTGAAATGAAAAATAAATTCTCTGAAACAGATTTTAATTCAAATTCTTCGCCTGTTTGCTTTCGAAATAGTAGTGAAGTGAGAGATGAATATAAACAATAGACTGAATCGATTTCGGGTTTTTATTAAAATTACTATCTTTGCATCCACTAAAATTAGGAGTACTCAATGTCCCATTTTCATAGAACTGCCGCTTTTCATACACTCGGCTGCAAATTAAACTTTGCGGAAACATCTACTATTGCCCGTCAATTAACAGATGCCGGTTATGATAAGGTAAGCTTTGATGATAGAGCGGATATTTATGTAATCAATACTTGTTCAGTAACTGAGAACGCAGACCGTGAATGCAAACTTCACGTAAAAAGAGCAATGAAAGCCAATCCAGAAGGGCTGGTAGTAATTGTTGGATGTTATGCGCAGTTGAAACCCGAAGAAATTTCACAGATTACCGGCGTTGATTTGGTTCTTGGAGCCAAAGAAAAATTCAATATTCTGAGTTATCTTGACGATTTAGAGAAATCTGAAAGCGAAGGTGTTGTTCATTCTTGTGAAATTGAAGAAACTGATTTTTTTATCGGAAGTTATTCTATCGGAGACAGAACCAGAGCTTTTTTGAAAGTTCAGGATGGTTGCGATTATAAATGTACGTATTGTACGATTCCTTTAGCGAGAGGGATTTCCCGTTCAGACACCATCGAAAATGTTCTGAAAAATGCTAAAGAAATTGCTTCGAGAGACATCAAAGAAATCGTTCTTACAGGGGTAAACATTGGTGACTACGGTAAAGGTGAATTTGGAAACAAAAGGCATGAACATACTTTCTTAGACTTAATTTCAGAGCTTGATCAGGTTGAAGGGATCGAAAGAATCCGTATTTCTTCGATTGAACCGAATCTTTTGAAAGATGAAAGTATCGAATTGGTTTCTAAAAGTAAAAGTTTTGTTCCGCATTTCCATATTCCGTTACAATCGGGATGCGATGATTTGCTGAAAAAAATGAAACGCCGTTATTTAACGAAACTATACAACGACAGAGTCAATAAGATCCGTGAGGTAATGCCTGATGCGGCTATCGGTGTTGATGTCATCGTTGGTTTTCCGGGAGAAACAGAAGAAAAATTCATGGAAACGTATAACTTCCTGAATAATCTTCCCATCACATATTTACATGTTTTTACTTATTCTGAAAGAGAAAATACGGAAGCTGTAGGTATGGAAGGTGTTGTTCCAATCCCTGAAAGAAAAAAACGTAATAAAATGCTTAGAATCCTTTCTGAAAAGAAAAAGATGGCATTTTATCAAACACAATTGGGTAAGACGCTTCCTGTTCTTTGGGAGCACGAAAATAAAGACGGCAAAATGTTAGGCTTCACAGAAAATTATGTGCGAGTGCAAAAAGATTTTGATCAAGCGTCTGTAAACCAGATCGAATTTCTGAATTTAGAAAAAATCCTGTCAGATGGCACGGTTTCTGTGCAATCTTCTTACGAAAGTTTTTTAGCAAAAGCATAGGCTCTTTGCAAAATTTCTACTAAATTTATTTTAACTTTAAATATTACATTCATGAGAGATAAGTTTTTATCTTGGGGAATCGTATTGGTAATTGCTACATGGATAGTAGCATTGCTGATCAGAGCGCATTATTGGATACCGATTCTGTTATCCTCTTTCTATGCATTGGGCGTTTATAACGCTTATCAGTCTAAACACGCTATTTTAAGAAACTTTCCTGTTGTCGGGTACTTCCGATACTTTTTCGAGAGTATTTCGCCTGAAATGCAGCAATATTTCATCGAAAGAGAGACTGATGGGAAGCCTTTTCCAAGAAACCAGCGTTCTGCTGTGTACAGACGTGCCAAAAATCTGAGTGATACTGTTCCTTTCGGGACTCAGTTAGAAGTTAATCATAGAAAATATGAAGGAATTAAACATTCCATTTATGCTAAATCTCCCGTAGAAGAACTTCCGAGAGTTTGGGTAGGAGGGGAGCAGTGCTCGCAGCCTTACCATGCTTCGTTATTTAATATTTCGGCAATGAGTTTCGGGGCATTGAGTGACAGAGCTCAAATCTCTTTAAATAGAGGTGCTAAAAAAGGAAATTTTTACCATAATACAGGTGAAGGAGGGATTTCTCCGCATCATTTAGAAGGTGGTGATCTTTGCTGGCAAATTGGGACAGGATATTTTGGATGTAGAGATGATGAAGGAAAATTTAACCCTGAATTATTTACAAAATATTCCAATCTTCCGAATGTAAAGATGATTGAAATTAAATTATCTCAAGGTGCAAAACCTGGTCACGGTGGAGTTTTACCGGGAGTGAAAAATACCCCTGAAATTGCAAAGATCCGTCACGTCACACCGGGGATGACGATTATTTCTCCGCCTTCACATTCAGCTTTTTCTAATGCTGCAGGTTTGTTGAGGTTTGTACAGCAATTGAGAGAGCTTTCGGGAGGAAAACCGGTTGGTTTTAAATTGTGTATCGGTGATACCAAAGAATTCGAAGATATCTGCGTTCAAATGAATGTTTTAAAAATTTACCCTGATTTTATCACTATTGACGGAGCAGAAGGAGGAACAGGAGCTGCACCACCGGAGTTTTCTGATGGAGTTGGAATGCCTTTAGAACCTGCTTTGATCTTTGTTAACAGAACCTTGAACAGTTATAATGTAAGAGATAAATTAAGAGTAATTGCCAGCGGAAAAGTCTTAACAAGTTTGGATATTCTGAGAGCTGTTGCAATGGGGGCAGATATGTGTAATAATGCGAGAGGATTTATGTTTTCTTTAGGTTGTATTCAGGCATTGAGATGTAATAATAACAAATGTCCGACAGGAGTTGCAACACAGGATAAAATGCTGATCAAAGGTCTTGATGTTACTGATAAAGCAGAAAGAGTATATCATTTTCATAAAAATACACTGCACACTTGTAATGAATTAATTGCAGCAGCAGGAAGAACTTCATATGAAGAAGTTGATGCCACGATGTTTATGAGAGGTGATGAGTTTGATCATCTGGCTGACCTTTATTTCCCTGATATTCTAGGAAATGTAAAGCAGAAAGCAAGATTTTAAATTCTTGACATATGTATAAAATAAAAACCACTTCGATGAGAAGTGGTTTTTTTATGTTGTCATTTATAAAATTATAATTGATCTGCAGGCCTTGCTTCAGTTTTATAAACTTGGAAGTTAAATACAAACGTTCTGTTTCTGAAAGAGTAACCGCTGTAATTGTAGTGAGCATCTCTTGCAAAGGCAGCTCTTGAAGGAACAATAATTACACCTTGTAGGTTGTAAGCAGATCCATCTGGCTGGTCGAAAGCTTTAAATTTTTGTAAAGCTTCACTAAAACCTTCAATCATATAATAACTTTGTTGTTTTGCAGCATCAGTTGTTGCTTGTGTTATTAAAGTATTTTTAGTACTAATAAAATAAAATTTTGGATCTATTACAGGAGAACCTGATCCGTCAATCGTATTATACCCTGTCATATCAGTAGGTGAAATAAACGCTACGTCTCCACTTGTGTTGGCTCCAATATAAGTTTTTGCCCTCATCATGATTCTTGTAATGTCTGTAGCACCAATTGTTTTACCCGGTGCTGTTGCAGGTGCATCTTCAGGTTGAGCATTGGCTCTTTTGATATAAACCACTCCTGAAGGAAGCGTTACTGGCGCCAACTGAGATAGTTTTTTGTAGTTATCATCAACTGTATCTGTTGCGCTGAAAGGTTTTATATTTCCTTGAGTATCCAAATAGTTGGCATCTAAAAACTTTTGGATAGACTGGTCGTCATAGGTGTTTTGTACTGCGATGTCTTCTGGTTCTACATAAGTTTCAACATCATCATCCTTTTTACAAGCAGAAAAGCACAGTGATCCCGCAAGGATATATAAAAATATTTTTTTCATTTCAAAAACTTTAATTACTTTACAAATAATATAACGACAAAAGTATAAAAAATTATGAGAATAGATAAATTTTTATGGAGCATTCGTTTTTATAAGACCAGAACCATTGCTACTGAGGAGATTAAGAAAAATAGAGTTTCCATTGGCGAATCGGTTGTAAAGTCTTCTAAAGAAGTGAAGGAAGGAGATGTTATTAAGATCCGTAAAAATCAGATTGATTACAAAATTAAGGTCATCCAGATCCCTAAAAGCAGAATGGGCGCAAAATTGGTTCCGCTTCATATCAAGGATATGACGGACAAAGAGCAGTATGAGATACTCAAAATGCGTAAAATGACCCAGGATTATTACAGAAACAGGGGAGAAGGAAGACCTACCAAAAAAGACAGACGAGACATGGATGATTATACCGGAAATGATATTTCCGGAGATTTCACAGACTGGGATGACTTTTTTGGCGAAACTGGTGATTCCAATGATTCAAACGACGATGAAAAAAATGAAAAAGACTTATAAATACAGTTTTTCAATGATTTCATTAACGATATCTTCCGGTTCTCGCGAATCTGTAATGATATTAAACTGTGCTTTGCTGTAGAATTCGTTTCTTTCGAATAAATGCTTAGCAATAAATTCAGGAAGGTTTTCATCCGAAATGTTGGCTATTATCGGCCTTTTCTCTTTTTGTTTTGAAATCCTTTCTGATAAAGTTTGAATAGAAGCTCTTAAAAACACACTCTTAGAGTTAAGATTAACAATTTCCATATTATTGTAATAAACAGGAGTTCCTCCACCCAGGCTTAAAACAAGATTTTCTTCCGTAGCCAGGAGTTCTTCCAAAGTTTCTCTTTCCAGCTTTCTAAAGTAGATTTCGCCCTTTTTTTCGAATATTTCAGGAATGGTTAATTTATTTCGCCTAGAAATCTCTTTATCTAGGTCAATTAATTTAAAATTTATTTTCTCGCTTAATATTTTGGAAATGTGAGATTTGCCACTCCCCATGTATCCTACCAGTGAAATTATCATGAATTTATTTTAAACAAATTTGCGAAAAAGTTTTGAGAAATAAAAAAAAGCTATATCTTTGCACCACTCAAAACAAGGGACGTTACTTACTACGAAACTTGATAATAAAGTGACCGACTCGGTAGCTCAGCTGGTAGAGCAATACACTTTTAATGTATGGGTCCTGGGTTCGAATCCCAGCCGGGTCACAAGCGAAAAAATGATTACTAGATTTTTGTAATTCTTTTTAGCCTGCGTGGTGAAATTGGTAGACACGCCATCTTGAGGGGGTGGTTTCCTAAGGATGTGCTGGTTCGAATCCAGTCGCAGGCACTGCAAAGAAAATTGAAATTTTATTTTAAGATGTGAAAATTTTTTTATACTTTTGCAATCTTAAAATTTAGTGACCGACTCGGTAGCTCAGCTGGTAGAGCAATACACTTTTAATGTATGGGTCCTGGGTTCGAATCCCAGCCGGGTCACAAGTTTACTGAAAAGTAAATTTTTTTCATATTAATATTTTGTGATTTGGTGTTCAAAGGCTTCCTAACGGTAGCCTTTGATTTTTTATATATACTCAAGATCTAAATCAATTTTTAAAATTAATCTTCTAGGATTTATTTAACACAAAGATTCAATCTTATATTTTCTTCAATAATCAACTTTGCATAAAAAAAGCGTCACTTAAAAAAAAATAACGCATATTTATATTGTATGTAATTTTTTTAATCCAAATGCATATTGTCGATCAATCTCACACCATCTACCATCACAACAATAAACGCTCTGAAATTTCTGTCTTTATAAAAGAAATCTGTCTCCTTTAAAGTTTCTTCGTCTGCGATAAGGAAATATTCCAACTGCATTCCCTGCTGCTGATCCATAATATCTTGAACTCTTTCTTTAATCTCCGGAATCGTTACAACCCTGAACCAGTCATTCACTTTATTTAAAGTCTCAAAAATTACCTTTGAAGCCTCTCTTCTGTCTTCATGAAGTCTTTGGTTTCTTGAGCTTAATGCTAAACCATTTTCTGCTCTATAAATAGGAACTCCTTTTATTTTTACGTTAAGATGTTTCTTTTCGACCATTTTTTTGATAATAGCCAACTGCTGGAAGTCTTTTTCACCAAAATAAGCGTTGTCTGGTTTTACCTGATTAAAAAGTTCTTCTACAACAGTTCCTACACCGTCAAAATGCCCAGGTCTGGATTTTCCTTCCATTTCATTCTCCAATCCATCATAATCATAATGCTGGCTTACTGCTTTTTCGGGGTAAATATCTTCTACATTTGGAATATAAACCGCGTCCACAAGCCCTGAATTTTTTAAAATTAATATATCTCTGTTGATATCTCTGGGATATTTTGCCAGATCTTCAGGATTATTAAACTGAGTAGGATTTACAAAAATTGAAGAAACAACAAGATCGTTTTCTTTTCTAGCTTCCTCATACAGGGATAAATGGCCATTATGCAGTGCGCCCATTGTAGGGGCGAAGCCTATCCTTTTACCCATTTCTTTCTGTCTTTCAATGAAATCCTGAAGTGTTTTTTTGTTTTTTAGAACTTCCATAGTTTATTTTAATAGCAATTCAAAAATACTAAAAATATCATATAATAAAGTGCGTTTTTAACAATTTGGAAAAGGGAATTATCGTAAAAAAATGTTAATTAAAATAATGTTGGATGTTTTTTTGTAATTTTGCACATTAAAGCATTTTTACAAAAATTAGATAGAAGTTTATGCCGAATCAAAAAATACTGTACATTACTACAGAGATGTATCCATATCAAGAAGACACGAATATGGCTGCAGTGGTAAACAAAATGGCACTTAAGATGCACCAAGAAGGCAATGATGTAAGAGTTTTTATGCCAAGATTTGGACAAATAAGTGAGAGAAAGTTCCAGTTACACGAGGTTATACGCCTTTCTGGGATGAATATTATTATTAACGATCTAGATCAACCCTTAATTATTAAAGTAGCGTCGCTTCCGGGGGAAAGACTGCAGGTTTACTTTATAGATAATGAAGAGTACTTCAAAAGAAAACAATATTATTTTGATGATGAAGGAACTCCTTTCGATGATAACGACGAGAGAGCAATTTTCTTTGCAAGAGGAGTAATTGAGACTATCAAGAAACTAAACTGGGTTCCTGATGTAATTCACCTTAACGGCTGGATGGCTTCTTTCGTTCCAATTTATCTTAAAACGTATTACGAATCCGATACTTATTTCAAAGATGCAAAAATCGTTCTTTCATTATATAATGAAAAAGATGCACCTTTTGATAAAAATATAGCTGATAAACTGAAATTTGATAATATTTCAGGATTAAAAGCGTTAGATAACCCAAGTGTTCAAAGTTTTGTAATTGAAAGTATGAACTATGTAGACGCTGTAGTAAAAGGAGATGAATTTTTAGATGGAGAATTGGATAAAGCATTCAACGAAGCTTCAATTACAAAATCGGAATATCTCGATGTGGATTCTATAAACCAACTTTATTAAAAAACACATTTTAATGACTTATAATATTAAAAAAGCTTTCGCCATCATTTCTTTGGCGATTTTTGGAAGTGTATTGCTTTATAATTGCGAACCCGATCCGGATTCTTTAGGAGAACAATTATTCTTAGACGGAGCTGCACAAGGCAAGGAGGTTTCTTATCCTATTATTGCCTATAATATTGATAATAAAGATAGTATCAGAAGTGATGCTTCTAAATTAGGTCTTGCCACTTTGGGGGCTGTAAAAGATGATCAGTTTGGTAAGCAAAAAGCTTCTTATTATACACAATTAAGATTGCCGGCTTATAACCCTGATTTTGGGACTAATCCATCAGTAGATTCTGTAGTTTTGGTAATCAAGCCTCTTTATGCTTCAGATTCTATTACAACAACTACGAATGAAGATTACGTTTATCCTGACGGAAATGTAGCTGCTAAAAAAGTTGTAAATACTTATCCTGCAGTAAAATACGGAAGAACAAAAGCCCCTAAACTTACAATTAAAGTAAATGAGGTTACTGAATTCTTAAATGGTCCTGCGGATATAGCTTATTCAAACAAAGCTTATAGTATTGGACAAGAAATTGGAACTAAAGATTTTACAGGAACGGTTAATTCTGTAACTATTACTAAAGATTCTGATGCTTCTTCTTTATTTACATCAACTACAGGTTTTAGAATTCCTTTATCTCCAAGTTTCTTTAAAACTAAAATTATTGATAAAAAAGGTCAGCCTGAACTTAGTGATGTGTCAAATTTTATCAGACATTTTAAAGGAATAAAGCTTTCTGTTGACGAAGATGATGCTTATTTAATACAATTTGTTCCTAATGATATGGAGTTGGTGATGTATTATAAGAATGATAAGACTGAAAATGGAAGTACAACAAGACCACAGTCGACTTATACATTTTCTTTAGGTTCTGCGAATGCTCATATCGGAAATTATGTTTATGACAGAGCTGGCACACCTTCTGGAACTGTAGCTTCAGGAAGTGACCTAATAAATGGAGATGCAAAATTATATGCTCAGGGTATGGGAGGAGCTTCAATAGGGGCTAAGCTTTCTAATGATGCAATTGTAAAGCTTAAAAAGTTGTATCAAAATGATAAAGCGGCGATTATTAGTGCTAAGATCAGACTATATACAGATGGTACTAATTGGACAAGTCAATATGCAAAACCTAAAAACTTTACAATTGTTCAAAGAGATAAAGATACTGATGGTAAGCCGACTACAGCATTTACTGCAGACTTACTTAATTTAACTGGATCTAACAATTTTGCAATTTACAGAGCTTATGATTTAGATAAAAACCCAACATATTATGACTTTACAGTGACAAAATCTGTAAAAGATATTGTTGAAGGTAATCTAACTGATGCACAAATTGCAAATAAATATTTTAAAATTGATTTAGGTAGCTTCTTAACCACTACTACAGGTAGCTTGGCAGGATACCAATATACATCAACACCATATACTGTTGATAGGGCTGTCTTCATAGGATCTGAGTCTGCTAATGCAAAGAAAGCTCAGTTAATAATCATTTACGGTACAAAATAAAATTTAAAAACACTTGTTAAAATTATGTGTGGAATAGTAGGATATACAGGCTTTCAAGACGCTTACGAAGTAGTAATTAATGGTCTTAGAAGATTAGAATATAGAGGATATGATAGTGCAGGAATTGTTCTTGAAGATAAAAATAACAAGCTTGAAGTTGAAAAAACAAAAGGTAAGGTAGAAGATCTTGTTAATGTTGCAAGCCATTTAAAAGGAACGGCTACAATAGGAATGGGACACACCCGTTGGGCAACTCACGGTGTTCCAAGTGATAGAAACTCTCACCCGCATTTGTCAAATAATGGTAAGATAGCAATCATTCATAATGGTATCATTGAAAATTATGATACGATTAAAAAAATGCTTTCTGAAAAAGGATTTACATTTAAATCTGAAACAGATACTGAAATATTGGTAAATCTTATTCAGTATTTTATGGATCTTAATGTTGAAATGGATTTTCCAACAGCTGTAAGATATGCTCTTAACGAAGTGTATGGAGCTTATGCAATTACAGTAATGCATGAAGATTATCCCGGAGTATTGGTTGTTGGAAGATTAGGTTCTCCACTAGCAATCGGTATCGGAGATAAAGAATACTTTATTGCTTCTGATGCTTCTCCTTTTGTAGAATTTACAAAAGAAGCGATCTATTTAGAGGAAGGGCACATGGCAACTATTTCACTGGAAAATGGAGTGGATATCAGAACAATCAATGATAATTCTAAAATTGAGCCTGAGATTCAGAAGCTTAAAATGAGTCTGGAGCAGATTGAAAAAGGTGGTTACGAGCACTTTATGCTTAAAGAGATTTTTGAGCAGCCAAAATCTGTACACGACACAATGAGAGGTCGATTGATCGTTGAGGAAGGCGTAATTAAAATGGCCGGAATCTGGGATCATGTTGAAAAATTCAAAAATGCAAACAGAATCATCATTATTGCTTGTGGAACTTCTTGGCATGCAGGTCTTATTGGCGAATATCTGATCGAAGAATATGCGAGAATTCCTGTAGAAGTAGAGTATGCATCAGAATTTAGATACAGAAATCCAATTATTACAGATAAAGATGTAGTGATTGCAATTTCTCAATCTGGAGAGACTGCTGATACAATGGCAGCTTTAAAACTTGCTAAAGAAAAAGGAGCATTTATATATGGTATATGTAATGTGGTAGATTCGTCTATTGCAAGAATTACAGATGCGGGTTCTTATACACATGCAGGACCAGAAATTGGGGTGGCTTCTACAAAAGCGTTTACAGCTCAACTTACCATTCTTAGTTTAATTGCGCTTAAATTAGGTAAACATAATGGTAACCTAGGAAATGCCGAATTTATGAGCTTAATTGCTGAATTGGATGCTATTCCTAAGAAAATAGAAGATGTTCTTAGTGCTACTCATGAATTAACTCAGAATATCGCAAAAGACTTCGTAGATGCTACTAATTTCCTTTATTTAGGAAGAGGATACAATTATCCGGCAGCTCTTGAAGGGGCTTTAAAACTAAAAGAAATCTCTTATATTCATGCTGAAGGATATCCTGCCGCAGAAATGAAGCACGGACCAATTGCATTAATTGACGAAAACATGCCAATTGTTATCATTGCTCCTAAAAAAGGACACTATGATAAAATTGTAAGTAATGTTCAGGAAATTAAGGCTAGAAAAGGAAAAATTATTGCTGTAGTAAATAGAGGAGATACACAGGTTAGCGAAATGGCAGACTATGTTATTGAAATTCCAGAGACTTCAGAATGTTTCTCACCAATTGTTGCATCAGTACCTTTACAGCTTTTAGCTTATTATATCGCTGTATATAGAGGTGCAAATGTAGATCAACCGAGAAACCTTGCGAAATCTGTAACTGTGGAATAAAAAATACTTGTAAATAAAATAAATTTAGATTTCTTTCGTTATTTCAAAAAAAATCTTAAAAGTTTCTTAAAAAAATTATATATTTACGGCTTAATTATAAAAATTAACATGAAAAGGATATTTCTTTTATTATTGTCTGCGTCGGTAGCGTCGGTATCTTGTTCAGGTGGTGGAAGCTCTTCTGTAGGGAAGCCAGGAACAAAAGGAGAATTGATACCAAGAGAAAAAACAAAATCATTTGTTGCGGAAAGACCATTCGGAATGGTGGCAATTCCTGCAGGATCGTTTGTTGCTGGTTTAGCAGACCAGGATCCAACAAATACTCCTGAAAAAGCAGCATTGAAAACTGTGACTGTCTCTTCTTTCTTCATGGACGAAGCTGAAACTACTAATGCAGAATACAGGGTGTTTATCAACTATGTAAGAGATTCGATTGCTAGAACTCTACTTGCTGAAGCTGCAGGAGAAGGTGGTGAAGGTGGTGGTAAAGGTGCAAGCATAGGAGATTATGCATACCTTGCTAAAAAAGAAGAAAACTTAACACCATATCAAGAGTATTTAGAGGGACAAGGAGGTAGAGATGATGGCGGATTTGATGCAAGCAAGAGATTAGACTGGAAAATTCCTTTACATTGGAATACGACCAAATATCCTGATGTAGAATATGCAGAAGTATTAGAATCTTTATATTTACCTGCTTCTTCAAGAATGGGTAGCGAAAGAATCTTAGATGTTAGTAAATTAAAATATAATTATCAGTGGGGAGATATGGATGCTGCACTTGCAGATAATGAGAGAGGTGTAAACTTCCTTAAAAGCGAGAGTATTGCAATCTATCCAGATACTACAGTTTGGGTAAAAGATTTCCACTTTGCTTATAACGAGCCATTATTCGAACAATATTTTTGGCACAAAGCTTACAAAGATTATCCTGTTGTTGGGGTAACTTGGGATCAAGCAAGAGCATATTGTAACTTCAGATCAAAATTAAAATCTGATTACAACGAAAGCTTGAAAAGAAGAAAACAAAGACCATTGCAGTTCCGTCTTCCAACAGAGATCGAATGGGAATATGCTGCAAGAGGAGGAATGCAAAATGCTACTTATCCTTGGGGAGGTCCTTACTTAATGGATGACAGAGGTTGCTACTTGGCAAACTTCAAACCTAAGAGAGGTAACTATATGGAAGACGATAAAAAAGGTACTTATACATATGCCGCTCCAGTAAAGAAATTTAAGAAAAACGGATTTGGATTATTTGATATGGCAGGAAACGTTTCTGAATGGACAGAGTCTGGATATAATAATTCTTCATACGGTTTCTCTTCAACTTTAAATCCTTCAACTAAAGATAAAACTGATACTAAGAAATCTGTAAGAGGTGGTTCTTGGAAAGACGTAGGGTATATGCTTATGACTGGTGCAAGAGATTGGGAAAGAAAAGATTCTGCAAGAAGTTATATCGGATTTAGAACAATCCAGGATATTCCTGAAGCAGCTGTTAAGCCAAGAAGAGTTAACAGATAATAATTATCGGACATTTATTTTTTCAATAACAATTTTATTTAACATTAAAAAAACTAACTTATATGTTTAAGACTAAAGATGCTTGGATGAATTTCTTTTATTCGTTCGGTGCTGCAATTGTAATTCTTGGAGCTTGGCTTAAAATTACTCACATTACATTAGGGCCAATCAATGGTAACATCGCTCTTACCGTGGGGCTTATTACTGAGGCAATTATCTTTATTATTTTCGCTTTTGACCCTCCAAAATCTGAAGAGTCTTATGCTTGGGAAAATGTTTACCCAGAATTATTAGATAAACATGCAAATCCTAACCCAATACATTCAAATATCTCTTCTAAAAATGGAGCTGCTCAATTTGCTGAATTAGAAAATTCTCTTTCTACAAAATTGGACAAGATGCTTGCTGATGCAAAATTAGATGTTCAGTTATTTGATAGATTAAGAACAGGTATTGACAAATTTTCAAACTCTGTAGACCAGATCAATCAAACTGTTGACGTTTCTGCTTCTACTCATAAGTATAATGATCAGTTAAACAAAGCTGCTACACACATGGAAAGCATGAATGCTCTATATGCAATGCAGTTGGAAAACGGTAAAAGACAATCAGAATTTGCTAATAAATATGTTGCAGATATGCAAAAATCTGCTGAGCAATCAGAAAAATTTAATCAGGAATTACAAGGTTTAACATCTAACTTAAATAACTTAAACAGAGTTTATGGTGGTATGTTAACTGCTATGAAGTCTTAATTTCCTAAACCATTTCTAAATTTTAACTACTTAATCAAAAACAACAGAGAATGGCAACAGGAAAACAGACGCCTCGTCAGAAGATGATCAACCTTATGTATTTGGTGTTCATCGCTATGATGGCCCTAAATATTGATGCGGAAATCATCAGATCATTTTATGATTCTACAAAAGCACTTAACGAGACTAGATTTTTAACTGAAAAGAAAAACGAGAAAATTTTCGAAAAAACTTTAGAGGCAAAAGCTCAGCAAGTACCGGATACTTATGCTACACCTTGGGAGCAGTACAAAGTCTTAAAATCTAAAGTAGATGTATTAGTAAATTCAGCAGAAGAGATTAAAAATAATCTTAAAAAGCAATCTGAATTTCACGAAAAAGATCAAGCTGGAAAAGATATTGATGTAAGCGAAAATTTTGCAGCACTTAATAATAATGAGGCTACAATGATATACTTCTTTAAAGACGGAGATGAAAATTCTCCAACAAAAGGAGCAATGGATTTGAAAACCAAAATGGATGATTTAAGAAATTACATTTCTGCAACTTTTGGAAAGAACCCTCAATTAAAGGATTTAGTTGATAGAGCTAATGCATCTATCATTGCAGAATATCCTCAAGGAAAATCTCCAAATGGTAAAACGTGGTTCCAGAATAAATTCTACCATCAGTCGCTTATTGCAGCAATATCAAATCTTGGAATTATCCAGAATGATGCAAGAAACGTACAGTCTGATGCATTAGCATTATTACTTCAGGAAAAAGTAGATGCGAGCATCAAGTTTAATAATTATGAAGCTATTGTTTCTGCGCCTACAGATATTCAGTCTGGTAAAAAAGCAGAAGCGGTTATTATGTTAGGAACTTATTCAAACAGTAATAAAATTAGTATCAGTGGAGTTAGCAGACAAGAAAACGGTAAAGGATATATTCCTTTAAATACTGGAGGTCTTGGTGAGCACAAACTTAATGGATCTATTACTTTAACAGATGCTACAGGAAAAGCTCAAAACTTCCCTTACACGCATACTTATAATGTAATTGCTGGTCCGCAAGAAGTAAAACTTGAAAAAGGATTATTACTTTCTGCTGATAAGATGAATGTAATGTATAGAGGACTTGAGAACCCTGTTTCAGGATCGATCTTAGGTGCCGACAATTCTAAACTTTCATTATCTGCTCCAGGTGCTACGGTAAGAAGTACAGGTCCAGGAAAATGGATTGTTAGTCCTAGCTCAGGAAATACTGTTAAATTGACACTATCAGGTAAAAATCCTAGTGGACAAACAGTTTCTCAGGTGTTTGAATACAGAATTAAAAATGTACCGCCACCACAAGGGCAAATGAGAGGTCAGAACGTATTATCTATGCCTGCAACTTCAGTACCTAACCAGTCTGTTCAGGCAGCAATACCAGATTTCGACTTCCCGGTTTCATTCACTGTTAATCAGTTTATGGTAAAAATACCTGGTAGAGCAGCATTATTGATTAAAGGTAGCAGCTTAGATGACGCAGCTGGATTGGTGAAAAACTTAAGATCAGGAGACGTAGTTTATATATTTGATATTAAAGCAACGGCTACAGGTCTAGGTAATCAGCAGATTAAAAATATATCTCCTATCGTTATCAATATTAATTAAGATTAATAAGTTTAAAATAGTATTATGAAAAAATATATAAGCAGTCTTTTAGTTTTAGTTTCGGGGTTTGCATTTTCCCAAACTATTCTAAACGCTTCTTCTCCTGAGGAGTTTAGACAGATGAGAGCTGAGAATAAACAAAAAGTTGGAGATACTATCGTTGACAAAACAGTGAAGCCCTTGGAATATGGTTTTGTTGATGATAAAGATATCTTGAAAAGTATGTTTGTTTGGGAGATTATTGATATGAACGATAAGATCAATCAGCCGTACTATTATGATAATCCGGATGGATTGTTGGCTACTCAAACAAGATCTTTATATCAGTTATTACTTGATGCAGCTATTTCTGGAAAAATTCAGGAGGTATATGACGACGAGAACTTTGTAACTAAACTTTCTCCTGAAGGAATTCAGAAGAGATTGGAAAGTGTAAGAGTCTCTGATGCAGCTATTGACATTCTTAACTCAGGAAGACAATTGACTGAGCAAGAGAAGAAAGAATATACAGATATCTTTAAAACAACTACAGATAAGGTTAAGGTTCTTAAAATTATGGGTATGTGGTTTATCGATAAAAGAGATGGTCAAATGAAATACAGACCTCTTGGTATCGCAGCAATGGGTCCAGACCCTGCTGTTCAAGGTAGAACAGGACCAGACGGACAGCCTTTGGTTGGTGCTGACGAACTAATCGATTTGTTCTGGGTTTATTATCCTAGTGCAAGAGATGTATTAGCTAATAATTTTGTTTATAACAGAAAGAATTCATCTGCTGACCTTTCTTTCGATGATTTACTGAATGCAAGAAGATTTTCTTCTGTAATCTACAAGTCTTCAAGCGGTTTAGGAGATGGAGTTATTAAAGACTATATTCCTAGAAATGCTGAAGAGCAGATCGAAGAAAGCGACAGAATTAAGGAGCAAATTCTTCAAATGGAAAATGATATGTGGAATTACTAAATTTCACTTGATATTTATAGAAAACCTGAGTACTTTTACTCAGGTTTTTTTATTATGGAAAATGTAGATTATATAATTGTAGGGGATGGATATGCGGGGTTGTTTTTCGCTCATCAGTTAATTAAGAATAACAAGTCTTTTATACTGTTTTCGGAAGGAAAGAAGAGTGCTTCTCAGGTTTCTGCAGGGATTATTAATCCTGTAGTCCTAAAGAAATTCACAACATTCTGGAAAGCTCAGGAGCAAATAGACTTTCTTAAGCATTCTCTTAAGGAAATTGAAACCTACACAAGTCAAAATTATTTGATAGAGGCTCCTATTCACAGGATTTTCCATGATGAAAACGAACAGAATCTTTGGCTTAAAAAATCTGGAAATGAAGATTTACAAAATTTTTTAGATAAAAAATTTGATCATTTAAATATAGTAAAAAACGATTTTCTCAAAGGAAAGGTGAATCAATCTGCCAGACTTGACGTGAATGGATTTTTTAATGGTTTATTTAGTTTTTTAGAAAATGAAGCTAAATTAATTAAAGAAAAATTCGATTACTCTAAAATTGATGAGAATAGTTCTACCTACAAAAATTTTAAATTTAAAAATATACTTTTCTGTGAAGGAATGGGGGTGAAGGACAATCCATTTTTTTCTGATATTGCTGTAATTCCAAATAAAGGACATCATATTAAAGTAAAGCTTTCTACCCCGATTCCTGAAAATATTACGATCAAAAAGAAACATTTTTTGTTTCCAACTTACAATGGATTGTATTTTTATGGCGGAACTTATGACAGGGAACAACTTCATCATCATATAGATGATTCTGCAGTTGAGCAATTGGTGAAAGGATTATCGGAATTTTATCCTTATGATTTTGAAGTTTCTGAAGTAAATTTCGGTTTCAGACCCACCGTGAAGGATAGAAGGCCTATTATAGGTCGCCACTATCAAAATAAAAACTTATACGTTTTTAATGGTCTTGGAGCACGCGGAATTTTGAATGGTTGTTACTTTTCGAAGAGTTTATATGATTTTATTGAAAATGATGTTCCTTTGGATGAAGAAGTGTCTTTGGATAGGTTTAAATAATGTGTCATTCACAATACAAAAAGGCCAAAGATTTACAATAAATCCTTGACCTTCATTAAAATATTAATTAAAAATTGATGTTTAGTACTTAAAAATCATCATCAACAGCAAATATTTTCTTCCATTTGGTGATGGTATTTCTGCTCATTTTCAGGTCTCTTGCCAGCTCTGAATTATTCATTTTGTTTTTCTTCTGAAACTGCAAAATTTCAATCACAGCTCCCTTATCATAAGATCTATGAGATTGATTGAATATTTGCGTTTCCTTATCCTCTGTTCCGAATATTTTTTCATTAAGACTCAATATATCTAAACTGGATAATTCTTTTTTATTCAGAAGGTTTTTGCATTCCTGTTCTTTATCAGGATATTTCATCTGTATCATATCCTTGAAGATCTTTTTGTAATCCGGAGAGGTTGAGTTTTCATCATTAAGATTAGATATCATAGGCGTAGAATTTTTAATCATTATTGATTGTTTTATATTTGGCAATCCACTTATAAAGGGTCGTTTTTGGGATTTTATATTCTTTTATAACCTGAGTCTTTGTTTTCTTTTTAGTTTCAATAATTTCTATGATGAAATCAATGATCTCTTTGGTGTAAATATTTTTCCTAAACTGAGGTAAGCTGGTTTTGTGTACTTTTGAGTGATTAGATTGAGAGGATTGTGGTGAATAAAGTATCAAATGCTGAGAATATATTCTGAAAAAATCATACTCAAGCAGTTTGCTCCATTTTAATAGATGGGCAGAATCTAAAGATTCACTCGTGTACATTGTATCGATCTGTTGTTCACTGCAGTTGAAAAAGTTACAGATCCTGGTAATACTGATATCACATTCGGTAACTCTTTTTTGGATAAGCGATCCTATGTGTATGTCTTTTAAATTATGCATAGAGGGAGTATGTATAAAAATGTTTTTGAATATAGTAGAATGATATTCTTAAACACTGATCATCATTGTGTTTGAAAATACATAGCAAATTTATTACACATTAATGAAAAATGTACTACTACAATTTTACTTCAATGGTTTATATTATTGAAAACCATTGTTTTGTGTGTTTTTTTTGAGATGAAATGTAGTAGTTTTTTTTCATTGTGTAATAATGAGATTTTGTATTATTTAAAAATTAGCTCTGCAGAAATATGCAAAGCGAATAAAAGAATACCCTAAAAACTGAGTAAATAAAATGTATTATTGTTAATAGGCACTTCCTACACAAAATTCAAAAACAGCTCCATTAATATTATTTCTAAAATCAATTGCTATTTCATCAGACCATACTACTCCGAGGTTGAAAATAATGGTTCCATAACGATATGCAGAAGTAGAAGAAACACTCCAATTACTTGTACAACCTGATAATATTGGAGTAGTGGTTGGATATACTCGTTGTCCGTTCTTATGTGGGTGGTGGTAAACAATATCATTACCACGATTATTATCAAAACCGGCTGCTTTAATTCTGAAATTAGCAAGTTCTCTGTTGAATTTAAATCTAACAAGTCCATTTGAGTAGCTTCCGTAGACAGAATTTAAAGGATGGGGCAGGTAAATCACACAAGGTTGGACTATTGCTTACATTACTCATCGTATTAGTAGTTAACGATGCGGTAACATATGTTGAACCTATATAGCCACTTGCTGCTGCTCCATTGTATGTGAATGGAAGTGTCCATGAGCATGAAGTAGTATTAGGAAATGGAGGCTCTGCAGCCAGTCTAGCAGTCAAGCCTGTTACTCCTGTATAATATACTGTTACTGCGGGATGGTATTCTCAAGTTTAACGAAGATAAAAATTTTATATATAACATTAAGATTTAAAGTCAACAAAAAATCGCCCTATAGCTAGGACGATTTGATAATTTTTTTTGCAAATGTGTTTTAATTTCTTGAAAAAAAGGAAGCAAATAAGTTGATCTTAAAAGGGATGATTTTTTAAATATCAATATATTTGCAGTCCTTTATAATTTACTTACGTTGAAAAAACTTCACAAACACTAAAATTTAGTAAGTAAATCTTAATAAATCGGATCATATAATATCTTAAAAATAAGAGCGGTTTTTCTTACCATCCAAAAGATTTTAAAAAAGGTAGTGAGCTTACCTTGGCTCACCCACTACCAAACCCTTATTATAAATAAACTTTGTTGTTCTTTAAAAAAGAGGAAGCAAACACTAAATATAAAATGGGATGAATCTTTATATTAAATATTTGCATTCCTACTTCCACTTCACTCTAATTAATTTTTTGTGTAAACTATTAATAATTAAAAGTAAAAATTTAAATAACCTTATTATGTCTTATTAATCTACATTCTATTAGTTAAAATAGTGAGTGTTTGTTTGAGGCTACACTCACTATTTAAATTTTTTCATCTTATGAACAAGTTGTGTTTTTATTACTAACTCGAATGTGATGCAAATGTATAATCAATTTTAGATAAATATATTACTGCAAATCTACTATTAGTATTTAATTTGTTGATTTTTAGTTATTTAAATTTTATATGTAGTAGCTTTGACGTAATACTGAAAATTGATTTTGAGGAGTTATTACTCAAAAAGTCACAAAAAAAACCTTTAAAATATTTCATTTAAAGGCTTAAAAATTATTTTTCAACAAAGAAATTAAAGTTCCATCATCCATTTATTAAGATCTACATCTGAACTAAGGTCTAATTTTTTTCTAAGTCTGTATTTTCTTGATTCAATAGTACGGATTGAAATATTTTTGTATTGAGCAATAGTTTTAGTAGAAAGGTTTAACCTTAAAAAAGCAGAAAACCTTATATCATTTGCCGAAAGATTAGGATATCTTGTGGTTAATTTTTCATAAAATTCCGGATATACTTCTTTGAAGCGAGTCAGGAAAAAGGGATCATTCGTCATGGCGAGTTTAGACAATTCTTCAAAAGCTTCGTTGAGTTTGCTTTTTAGTTCATCTGTTTCGTGCATGGTTTCGATAATTATTTCTTCAGCTTGTTTTTGTTTTTTTAGATATCTCTTTGTAAGTATGACAACGATAATTACTGATGCTGCTATTACTCCTGCTATCAATATAAAATACTTTAATCTTTCGTCCTTTTCCTTTTCGCTTTCAGCATGTATTATCTTGTCTACAGGTATTCTCAGAGCTTCTCTTTCGGCCTCGCTAATGCTGTCTTTTATATCAGAATATTTTTGAAGATATTCATTTTTTTTCTCTTCATTATCAAGCGATTTATAAGTTTCTGAAATTATTTTATAAGCATTTTTAATGTCGCTTTTTCTTGATATCCGTTCAGAAATAGCCAGAGATTTAAGATAATAGTCTAAAGCCTTCTCATAATCTTTTCTTTCTGTATGCAGTTTTCCAAAGGCGAGCAGTGTCATAGATTTTTGATAAAAACTAAAATCACCATTTATTTGGCTGGCTTTATTAAGATAATATTCTGCAGAATCTATTTTTTTATTTTTTATAAAATTTTCCGCCATATAAACATAGGTAAGCGGCTGAACGGCTATTTTTGACCGTTTTTTAAGGGTTAAATTAATAGAGTCTGTCGCACGAAGCTCTTCAAAATTTGCTATTTTCCAGGTATAATAAAAATATAAAAGTTTTTCTTTTTCCTTTCTGTCTGAGATTTGTTTTGCAAAATAAATTGAGGTGTCAAGACTGGTATTGGACTGATCCAGAAGCCCCAGAGAAGCATAGTTTCTGGCATATTCTCCATACATTCTTGCACACAGTGTAGGATTTTTTATTTTTCTTAATTCTGTTTCTGCGTTCTCCAAATACTTCAGACTTTCTTTATATCTGTGAAGATTCCAGAACAAACCGCCAATATTAATATAAGCTGCGATTACGCCATCTTTATTTTTTTGCTTTTCATAGTTTTTTATAGCATTAATATTAAGTTCTATGCTCTTCTTAATATTGCCTTCTGTTCTGTATTTTTCAGAGAGGCTGTCGAGATCTTTTATAGAATATATTTGTGCATTATAATTC
This sequence comes from Chryseobacterium sp. G0201, assembly GCF_003815655.1. Classification (NCBI taxonomy): domain Bacteria; kingdom Pseudomonadati; phylum Bacteroidota; class Flavobacteriia; order Flavobacteriales; family Weeksellaceae; genus Chryseobacterium; species Chryseobacterium sp. G0201. The sequence goes on from NZ_CP033917.1 coordinate 2,475,226, forward strand.
CCTATAATTAATAAAATGAAAACATATAATGTTTTTTTTAAATTAAATTTTAAAAACATGACTTGTGGTTTTGTAATACAAAAGTAGTTTTTATAGTATATTATTGTATGATTTACAGATATAATTTATTATTATTTATTTGTTCTTAATATAAATTGAATTGTTTTTATCTGATTTTAAGGCTCCTTTTTTAATTTTCAATAAAAAAAGGAATGCGAATCACTTAAAATTGAAGATCAAAATTGAGTGTTCACATTCCTTACAAACTTTATTTAAAAAACTTATGAGACAATTTTATTTATTTTGTATACAATTATTCATCTTTCAAAAAAAATAGAATGCAGGTTCTCAAACCTAATCATAGATCATGAATAAGATCCCTGCAATTTCTATTTCTACTTTACTTATTACTACGAAGATGTTTTTTTTCTAATTAAAAATAGGGCGCAAATCAAAAATGTAAAGAGGGATGAATTTTTACATTGATAAATATTTGCGCTTCCTATCTCCACTTAATAATTATATTTTGTATGATTAATAAAAATTTAATAAATGGCATTTACATTCAGTAAGGCATCATTAAGGCAAAAAAATAGAATGCTGATTTATCTAAAGATCTTTCGATCAGTAAAACACTAATAATAAAACACAAATAAAAATCAATACATTCTATATCTGGTCTTTATGACATATACTAAATTGTGTTTTTTAATGATTTTTAATTATTGCTAAGCCTCAAAAGAATGCAAATGCCTGTTTGAAAAATGTTTTTTCCACTTTGTAACTGTATTTCTACTAAGCTTGAAATGATTGGCTAGTTGAGTGTTGTTTAAATTGTTTTTTTCTTGATAATCAAGTATTTCCATGATAGTTGTCTCGTCATAAGAACGATGCATCTGATTAAAAATAAGCGTTTCCTTATCCTTAATTCCGAAAATAATATTGTTAAGTTTAATTACGTCAAGCATAGAAAGATCTGCTTTTTTTAATATGGTTTTGCATTGATCTTCTTTGTGAGGATGCTTCCTTGCTATAATATCATTATAGATTCTTTTATAGTTTGGTGTTACTCTTTCCATTTTGTGTTATTTTTAGTAATTTAGATGGTATTTTTATTTTTTTTCTCCAATTCGTGGTTTCTGTATTTTACGGTCCATCTGTGAAGAGTTGTTTTTGGAATGCCGTATTGATCTATTATTTCATTCATATTTTTTTCTCCGGACTGTATAAGTTCTACCAGAAAATCTATTACCTCTTTAGTATAAATATTTTTTCTAAACTGTGGCAGCTCGCTGGGTTTTTCTCTGTCTGCACTGTATGCGTTACTTGGAGGAGAAAAAAGAATAAGATGCTGTGAGTATATTCTAAAAAAATCATATTCTAATAACTTGCTCCATTTGAGTATAATATGTGCTTCTAAACTTTTAGACTCATACATTTCTTCAATTTCTTCTTCTGTACAGTTGAAAAAATTGCAAACTCTGGAAATATCCATTTCTGATTCAGTAACTTTCTGTCTAATTAAGTTCCCTACATTGATATTTTTAAAAGACTTCATAACATTTTATTTAGAGTTAAAAAACTGTTTTTGTTCCTGTGAAACTTCTAAACAAATCTATGCGGTAAGCATTTAAAATGGCAATAAAATGTTGTTAATTGATGTTAATCGTAGCCTTATAATTCGATGTAAAGTGTTAATAGTTGTTTATGTAATTATTTTATTTTCAATATATTATGTTTTTGTTTGTGTTAATCTTAAAGTATTTTGAGATTTTATCTCGTTGATACAGAATTTTTAAAATTTGGTTACTTTTTATTTTATTTAATGCTGATAATCTATGTCAATAAAATAATAAATGTAATCTAATACTTGATAAGAGAATTGTGTTGGGAAACATTGTTTTTTACTATAAAAAATTGTTTTCTAAGTGTTTTATTAATTGATTTATAGTATTTAATTTCTCCATTTCTTATTTAGTGATTTTTGTTGAACTAAGTGATTTTTGACAGCTTTTTTTTTCTAATTTAGAGCATGTATCGGATCATAATATTATCATTAATATCATTTTTAATCATCTATTCTTGTCATTCACAGAGTGATAATGACTATTTTTATAAACTTGATAAAGAATATACAGAAACTCACGATAATCGTGGGAAAATTTACAGTATATATCTTAGAGAAACTGAAAAATATAAAAAAACTCAGGATCTTAAATATCTTATTAGCAGTAAGTATATAGATATGTTTCTGCATTCTGACAATACATCAAAAAAAGTATCGTTGATCTATGAGTTATTAAGAATCAATAATAACGAATATGATTACATCACAACAGCCTGTAACTTTTATTTGGCTTTAGAGCTTGAGAATACATCCCCAAAATTATGTCTCCAGTTTTTGAATCAGGCACTAAAAATTGAAGAAGAGTGTGAGAATAAGACTTTTCTGCCTCATATGTATCACATAAAGGGAAGGTGGTATTTTAAACATAAAAATTATTCCCTGGCTAAACTGTATTTCGGGAAAGCTTTAGATAACTTTAACAAAAAAGATACTTTATATGTTGCATCAATGTATAATAATTTTGCATTATGTGATTATCAAACTGGGAAAACAGACTCAAGTATTAAGTTGACATTATACGGAATTCGATTACTTCAAAAAAAAGTTTTTCTTAATGAAAATGAGTTGTATTTTATCAATATAATAAAGGGTAATCTTGGATCATATTATCTGGATAAAAAAGATTATAAAAATGCTGTAAGATATTATAATGAACAGGTGGATTTTCAAATGGCGAAAGCCGGTAGAAATCCCTATATTATTATCCGGAATGCGAGAGAGTTGTTTCAATTGTATAAAATTACCAAACAGACACTTCGTAGCCAAGAGCTTGTTGCAAAAATTATTTCAATTTTACCGAATTTAAAAAATACAAGAGACCGTATTTCGGCATGTTCTCTATTACAGGAGTATTATGCTGATAATAATGATTTGGAGAAACTTAAATTATATTCTAAAAAGCTGGAAGAGCTGAACAATGTGTTTAATCAGGAATCAGTTAGAGATCTAGATAACGTTTCGGATATACTTAACGGCTACATTATAAAAAATATCAATCAGGAGTATGATTACAAAATTGCAAATCAAAAGAAAAAAAATATTTTGCTTATTATTTTGGTGCTTGTCATGCTTGTGATTTTTGTAAGGGCAATTTTAAATATCAGAAAGAAAAATAAGTTAGAAAGAGAGCTGCTGGAAAGTCAGAATAACATACTGGAAAATAATAAAGAAGATCTTGAAAAAGATATACAGCTTCATAAAGGGAAAATCAAGAACCTACACCTCAACCTTAATCTAAAGATAGAAACGGAAAAAGCATTCCTGGAAAATCTGAAAAAAATGAAAAGGTCTAAAAATATAGATGCTGAAGGAGCTGTAAAAGATCTTTTTCTCAGAACCAGTAATCTGCTTCAGATCGATCAGAAAAACCATGATTTTATCGGAGAAAGCTCAGAAGAGACAAGGAGATTTATGCATTCTATCTCTGAGAAATTTCCTTTTTTAACGGCACATGAATTAAAGTTGTGTGTCTATTTCAGATTAAATTTATCGTCAAAAGAAGTTTCTTTACTCGAAAATATTACGCCGGGAAGCGTGAGAGTTTATAAAACCAAAATTAAATATAAAATAGGGCTGGATAAAGAAACAGACTTAAATGTTTTTTTAAATTCAATAAAATAAAAATACTTAAAACTCATAAATTGCACGAAAATTCTTATCTTCAAAAGAGAATTAAAAGCTATGAATGAAAATATTTTAGGTATTGTTGCAGGTGTTCTTACTTCCGCATCCATGATTCCTCAGCTTATAAAAGTTTTGAAGGAAAAAAATGTTGAAGATATTTCTTTGATTATGCTTTTGGTTCTTATCACAGGCGTTTCGTTATGGGTTTGGTATGGGATCATTAAAGATGAATGGCCGATTATCCTGTCTAATGCATTTTCTGTGGCTGTCAATCTCAGCCTTCTTGTCTGTTATATGATCTTCAAAAAATCTTAAACTCCAAAAATTCCATAGACTATAGATCAAATAGTCATTTTGCAGATACAAAGTCCTAATTCCTTTTTAGGTTTTCTCAAGATATTCTAAACTCACTTCGTGTCGGTTGGCTGTACAGAGAAGGTTTTGGTATTAATATATCTAACTCGTATATTTTCAATATTTTTCTCATTTATATATAATAACTCCACTATTTTGAATTTATTTTTGTCAATTCATTCTACTTAAATGCTACTTGTGTGTTGTGTTTAATTATTTAATATCCAATCCATTATGTTTTTGAAGTGAATTTGCAGTATCTGTTTTTGAGTTCAGTGGCTTTACATTTGCAACTGTAAATCAATAAAAGTGAAATTTTAATTAATAACAAAGTTTTAGTTGATATTTCATAAATATTACAATACTGTAAAATATAAATTTAATATAAAATCTAAAGATCTTTAAAAACAGAATGATCTTTAGAAGATTTAACACACTAAGACAAATGAAAAACAAAATTACTTTGACTCTAGCCCTTATCGTGGGAGGTATTGCCCAAGCCCAAGTTGGTTTTAATACAACAACACCAAAAGCTACCATTGATATTGTTGCTAAATCTACAACAGGCGCTACGCCGGAAGGATTACTCGTACCAAGAGTAAGCAGACAAAAAGCACAGACTATGACCGGAGTAGAGACCTCAACATTAATTTATGTTAATGATATAGCAGGAACAGCGGCAGGAAGTGGTGTAAATATTAACGCTGTTGGTTATTACTATTTTAATGGAACTTTGTGGGTTAAAACTGATAACGACAACAATATTTATAACACAAACGGAAATCTTACAGGAAATCGTACTGTAAATCAAGTTGGTAATACATTAGCATTTACAAGTACAGCAACTACAGGAACGAGTCATTTCTCTGTAGACGGAACTACTTTGAATGTTGATGCGAGAAATAATAGAATAGGTATGGGTACAGCAGCTCCTGAAACAATTTTAGATATCAACGGAGCAGGAGCAGGATTTCAGCATACTAACGGAACTGTAAAGCTAAGATCTTTTCTAGGTACTGATTATGCTTCTTTTGGGACGGTTACCAATCAGCGTTTGTCATTTGTAGCAAACAATGCTTTCCGCATGACCATTGCTGCTGACGGAAAGGTCGGAATTGGTACGCAGACGCCAAACAACCTTTTAGATCTCGGTAGTAGTAACGGAAAAAAACTGGCAATTTGGAACAGTGCAGCTGGAGATGATTTCTACGGATTTGGAAATGCTGCTAATGTTTTACAACTTTTTGCAGGAGCTTCGGCTACCGGGAATGCATTGATGACATTGAATAAGAATGGAAACGTGGGTGTAGGAACTATAAGCCCTCAAACTAATTTCCATACAATTGGAACAAGAAGATTTGAAAATACCACTGCCGGTACAGTAGCGGTAGGATCTGTATTGACGGCAACTGATGCAAACGGTACCGCAGAATGGAAAACACCGGTGGCGGAAGCTGTAGTAGGAGCTTTAACCGGTGACGGAATAGATATTCCTTTTGCTGGCAACGGAGATTATAGATATACGGGGAGATACATAACGCTACCTCCAGGAAGATGGGCAGTTACAGTTACCCAGCTAGCTCAGACATTAGGAGCTTTGGATACAGATGATTGGATGTTTGTGAGAAGTACCTTTACAGATCAGAATGTGGCTGTAGGAGCAGTAGCAACAAGATCAGGAGATGTTAACGGAGGTCCGAGTTTGATGAGTTTCAGGGTTCAAGGACCTGCATCAGCTGCTGCTCTTCAGCAATTCGATGTATATCAGGGTGCTGTTTTTATTAATAATACTTCCGGTGCAAATAAAATATACAGATATATTGTAGGATCTACGGTAGTAGGAGGAGGGCCAAATTCAGCTACAGTTATTAAAAACTTTGGAGGTTCTTGGTCAGAAAGTAGTATCTATGCCACCGCAATTAAATAATAATCATAAAAACACTAGCTGAAAAAATAATTTTATTGTGTTTGTGTATAAAGATAGTAGAACGATACAATTTCTTCTGTTATCTTTTACCCATAAAAAACTAACTCCCTCAGGTAAATTTTATTTAGATGAAAAAAAAATAGATGAAGACGGTAAATGTAAAAAACACTAATGTTATGAAGTTGGTAAATGTAGAAAAAGCACAAGAATTCTTGTTAGATGAAAAAAATAAATGAAGACGGTGAATGCGGAAAAAAAATAGAGTCACTTTACATATTGTAGAGTGACTCATTTATATTGATGTGTTTTATGAAAATGAAGTTATTCCTGTAATACAAATTTTGCCAAAGGAGCCATTCTCGCTTTATTAAGACTCAATGTATTACCGCTTACAGAATAATTATCGGCAGCTAGTAAAGCTTTTGTGAATAATTGTTCCGTTTCCAGATCTTCGCAGGCTATCATGGTAGACATTCCTTGGTTGAATTTGATGCGCATCATTTCACGTTTGATCTCAAAAGTTCCTCCAACGCCGTTGCATCCGCCGTTTCCTTCGTATCTCATCTCTTTCATATTTAAAGAAAAATAAGGATTGCTTTTAGGATTTTTAAGAGCAATGGGTTTACCGTTTATTTCTGCAAGCCTCCATGTTTTTCCTGTAATATCATTTGAAGCTGATGGTGGAGTAGGAGGTACAGGTTTGCTCATACACGATGCCATAAGTATGATAAAAAATAGACTGGCTAGGGGATTATATAAAAATTTCATAGTTTTAATTTTAATAAGTGATAATTTTTTTAATAGGATGCCATTTTGGTGGAAGCAGGTTCTTTTTTATCCTTTGTATGATGGAAAAGTACCATGTCAACATTTTTTTTCAGAAAAGTAACATTCCCTCTGATATTAGAATATAAATATTCTGTATTTGATGCCGTGTATTCCGGAAGATCTTCGCTTTTTTTCAATTCATAAGTTTTACCATCCAGATGTACAGTTATTGTGTTTTTAGAATTGTTGATTGTAACTTCCATTTGATCTCCGTAATTATCTGTAAAAACATCTTTGGTAATGTCATCAGTATTGTCGTCAGAATCTACGGTTACGTTGTTGGTGAGGGTTTCGGATTCCTTGGCAGAGTGCCTACACGCTGTTACTGAGAAGGCAATGATGCCGAAAATGATGATATGTAATAATTTTTTCATAGTGATAAGTGATTAGGTGCGTCATGAATTCGGTGCTAATATTCTATAAATTTACAAATATTTTTGATATAATTATGTTAATTTTACATAAATTAATTAATTGTTTTTATTTTAAGGTGTTTTAAGGTCTTATAAATTATCAATATCATTTTCTGCATAAACCTAAAAAAGGGAGTTTTTTAATGACTCTCTTTTTTATTCTATGGTGCGGTGATCTGGTCGATTGTGAAGAATGCTTTTGTTGTATTACAGGTTCCTCCGGGGCAATTGGTAGCATTACCTACATTGGCAGGAGTAGAAGATCCCATCATAAAATACATTTTATAAAAAGACTTATCAGCTCCATTATTGGTTGTCCATGCATAGATTCTTTGCTCCGGCATACCACCTGCATATACTCCAGGATCTCCCCAGAATGGGTTGGTAGCAGCTGTCTGAATCCTTGGGGAAACTGTGGCATCAATAAGGCTAGAACTTGATGTGTTATTGTCTCCGGCCCAAGCTCCTATGGGCAATCTCAACTGATTTTGTTGAGATCCTCCTGCTCCCCCCCAAAGATAGTGACCGTTTGATATAACTTCTACTACTGATGTACTGTTGTTTCTGATTTGTAAATTAACATCTGCAAATGCAGTACTTGTTGGAATGAAACATCTTATTGAAAATTTTCCATCCGGTGTATTGATAGAAATGGCATATCCTGTTCTCCCATTGTCTGAGGTTGCAACCAAAGGTCCCATTACGGCAATACTTTCAATATTGGCAAGTGCGGTGATTCCGCCACCACTACCACCTGATGAGGTATTAAAAACTCGCCATTCGGTACCGTTCCAGAAATAATATCCCTGGTTCAGAATTGGGCCGGTGTTGTAAATAAGCAGACCTGTGGCATTTGGGTTAGCACTCAATTGCATTGTTGAGCTGGTTAAGCTGATTCTTGGTCCTAAAATCCCTCTATCCGCTGAATTTATATCCAAAATAGCAGAAGCATTCGGAGTTGTAGTTCCTATTCCTGTACTTCCTGTAGAGGTTACTATAAAGTCATTGGCCTGTTGGGTGCCTGATGGAGCGCCTGTTGCCGGATTGTCTTTTGCTCCATCCACATGTAGCGAATTTTGAGGATTCGAGGTGTTAATACCTATTTGTGCAAATGAGAGAACTGAAGTAAATAGCAATGCTGCTAAAGATAAATTGTTTTTCATAAATAAAGTATTTCATGGTTGTTATTGTTTTTTTTGAGATTTGATTCTATTTGATTCACGTAATTTTTTCAAATGTTAAAAAGAATTATTGTTTCCTTAAATCCTTAAAATTGGCCAAGAAAAAATCACGAAGTAGTTATTTATTTAAGTATTAAAGTTAAATAAAATATTGATATGGTATTAAATTATGATGAAAATATTAATGATAATTAATATTGTGTATTGAAAAATTAATTTAATTGGGTGAAGTTTGTTGATATTGATATTTCAGAAAGTCACAATTTTTAAATAATTAAAGGGCTACTTCAGTTCCAAATTTTCCATAAAAAACAGTGTTGATGGGTTTTCAGCTTATTTAAAGGAGAGTTAAATATTGTTAATATGTGTAATTATCATGGAATTAGTTAGAAATGTATTCAAACTAAGAATTACATTTGTGCCTTGAAAATGAGAAACTATATCGTATACTTTTTGACCAGCCTTTTTCTGCTATTCGTAGTGGAAAGCAAGATCAATGTCAAAACGTTGAAAAACGATTACAACACTCATACTTCTCATAATTTACCCAAAAGAGCAAACCGCTTAAATCAAACTTACGAAAAGCTTTCTGTACAACAGGCGCCGGACGATGCGAGTAATGCTTATTCCTTAGAACTTGCAGAAGATGACTTTCAGTTGTCGGATACGGTACAGTCTATTGTATTTTTTGCGAGTGTTTTCACACTGGTATATATTTTTGGGTTAAAAAGCTTCAAAAAATTAAAGCCTGCAATTCACGGCTATTTATCTGAATTTTCTTCAGTTAAAACATTCATTCTGATTCGTTCTATCAGAATCTAAAATTTTATTTTTCGATTTATTTTCTGCTTTTTTATTTTGAGCAGGAGATGTTCTGCGTTGTGCTGTAGGTAAGCTCACATCGCCAAAATACTCATTACCAAATTTTTATTTCTATTTAAAACATTAACGATTTATATAAACTCTAGTATTATGATGAAAAGAGTTGTCTCAAGCTTCGCGCTTGGCAGTCTTTTGTTGTTCGCAAGCTGCAATAGCAAAAAAGAAGAAAAAGAAGAAGCTACAATCTATCCGGTTACCAGCCCAATGAAAATGGATACGGTGATTAATAAAGAATTTGTAGCGCAGATCCAATCTGTAAAAAATATTGAAATTCGTGCACAGGAAAAAGGTTTTCTTGAGAAGATCTTTGTAGACGAAGGTCAGTTTGTACATCAGGGTCAGACGTTGTTCCGAATTATGCCTAAATTGTATCAGGCTGAGTTACTAAAGTCACAGGCTGAGGTAGCACAAGCTAGCATCGAATTGAAAAATGCAAGTACATTAGCCAACAACAACATTGTTTCTAAAAACGAAAAAGCAATGGCAAAAGCAAAACTCGATGCTGCCAACGCTGAAATGAAACTGGCTCAGATCCACTTGTCATTTACAGACATTAAAGCGCCATTCTCAGGGATTATCAACAGAATTCCTTTAAAGTTAGGAAGTTTGATAGATGAAGGTGATCTATTGACCTCACTTTCTGATAACAATGACATTTATACCTACTTTAATGTATCAGAACCTGAATATCTGAATTATCAGACTAATGTTAACGACAGAGGAAGTAATCAGGTAACATTAATTATGGCAAATGGAGAAGCTTTTCCTCAAAAAGGGGAGATCCAAACCATTGAAGGTGAATTTGATAATGAAACAGGGAATATCGCTTTCAGAGCAAAGTTTCCAAACACGAATAAACTGTTGAGAAACGGACAAACCGGAAAAATCCGAATGACTTTACCGCTTCAAAATGCTTTAATTATTCCACAAAAAGCAACCTACGAGATTCAGGATCAGAAATATGTTTTCGTGGTTGATAAAAATGGAGTTGTGAAGTCCAGAAATATCAAAGTAGCTTATGAACTTCCTGATTTATATGTTATTGCTTCCGGAATTTCTAGTGAAGATAAAATTCTTTTGGAAGGAGTTCAGAAAGTAAAAGATGATCAAAAAGTTCAGGTGAAGTTCCAGGATCCGAAAAAAGTTCTTCAATCATTGAAATTAAAAGCAGAGTAGGACTCTATAAATGAAATTATATGTTTAAGAAATTCATTCGCAGACCTGTTCTGTCTATCGTAATCTCATTGATTATCGTATTTATGGGAGTCCTGTCGCTGGTAAAACTTCCGGTGACACAGTTCCCTTCAATTTCTCCGCCTAAAGTAAATATTACCGCAGAATATCCGGGAGCCAACAACGAATTGTTGATCAAATCCGTAGTTATTCCTTTGGAAAGAGGTCTAAACGGTGTTCCGGGTATGAAGTATATGACTTCTGATGCGGGAAATGACGGAGAAGCTTCTATTCAGATCGTATTTGATTTGGGTACAGATCCAAACGTTGCGGCCGTTAACGTTCAAAATCGTGTGTCTTCGGTAGTAAATAAACTTCCGCCGCTAGTAGTACGTGAAGGGGTGAAAATTACCCGTGAAGAACCTAACATGTTGATGTACATTAACTTGTATAGTGATGATCCTAAAGCTGATCAGAAATTCCTTTTCAACTATGCCGACATCAACGTAATGTCTGAATTGAGAAGGGTAAGTGGAGTAGGATTTGCCGACATTTTGGGAACAAGAGAATATGCAATGCGTATTTGGCTAAAACCTGATAGATTGACGTCTTACAATATTTCATCCGATGAAGTAATGGAAGCACTGAATCAGCAGAGTTTGGAAGCGTCTCCCGGTAAAACAGGAGAAAGTTCGGGAAAACGCTCACAGTCATTTGAATATATTTTAAAATATCCGGGTCGTTTTAATAATGAAAAAGATTACGGAAATATTATCCTTAAAGCAAAACCGGGAGGAGAATTTGTAAGATTGAAAGATGTTGCTGATATAGAATTTGGTTCTTCCATGTATGATATTTATTCTACATTAAATGGTAAACCTTCTGCAGCAATCACGGTTAAGCAGTCTTATGGTTCTAACGCAAGTGACGTTATCAAAAATGTAAAAGCTTTGATGGCTGATCTTCAGAAAAATAACTTCCCGAAAGGAATGCATTACGATATCAGTTATGACGTTTCCAGATTCCTGGATGCATCGATTGAAAAGGTAATTCACACGTTGTTTGAAGCCTTTATCTTGGTGGCGATCGTGGTATTCCTTTTCTTGGGAGACTGGCGTTCTACCCTGATTCCGGCTATTGCGGTTCCCGTTTCATTGATCGGTACGTTTGCCGTAATGTCCGCCTTTGGAATTACCCTGAATATGATCTCACTTTTTGCCCTCGTAATGGCCATTGGGGTCGTCGTCGATGATGCGATTGTGGTTATTGAAGCTGTCCACGCCAAGATGGAAGAGAAAGGTCTTTCTCCATTGAAAGCTACGGAGGAAGCAATGCATGAGATCAGTGGGGCAATTATTGCGATCACTTTGGTAATGGCATCTGTGTTTATTCCGATTGCATTTATGTCTGGTCCGGTTGGGGTATTTTACCGTCAGTTCTCCATTACAATGGCTTCTGCAATTATCCTTTCTGGTGTTGTAGCATTAACGTTGACACCGGCTTTATGTGCTTTAATTCTGAAAAATAACCACGGAAAAGCTAAAAAGAGAACTCCAATCACTATTTTCTTAGATAAATTCAACAATTTATTTACGAAAGGTGCAGGGAGATATGAAAAAATGCTGAACAAAACAGTAACGAAAAAAATGGTAACACTTCCGTTATTATTAGCGTTCTGTTTATGTACATTCTTCTTAAGTAATTCACTTCCATCAGGGTTTATTCCTAGTGAAGATCAGGGGATGATTTATGCGATTATTCAGACTCCTCCGGGTTCTACGCTGGAAAGAACAAACCAGATTGCCAAAGAATTACTGAAAGAATCTGAAGATATTGATGGTGTACAATCTGTTTCTTCATTGGCTGGTTACGAGATTTTGACGGAAGGTACAGGTTCCAACTCAGGGACTTGTTTGATCAATCTTAAAAGCTGGGAAGATCGTAAAGAATCTGCCGCCGAGATTATAGAAAAGCTTGAAGAAAAAGCTAAAAATATTCCGGGAGCCAATATTGAATTCTTCCAACCGCCATCTATTCCGGGTTATGGTGCTGCAGGTGGTTTTGAGCTCCGTCTTTTGGATAAAGCCGGAAGTGGAGATTATCAGAAAATGGAAAAAGTAAGTAATGACTTTGTAAAGGAACTGAAAAAACGTCCTGAACTGGGTTCTGCATTTACATTCTATTCTGCGAGTTTCCCTCAATATATGTTGAAAATTGATAATGATCTGGCCGAGCAGAAAGGCGTTACGATTGAAAATGCGATGGATAACCTTTCTAATTTGATAGGTTCCAACTATGAAACCAGTTTCATCCGTTTCGACAGACCTTATAAAGTGATTGTTCAGGCAGGTCCGCAATATCGAGCGTTGCCAAGTGATTTATTAAAATTGTATGTTAAAAATGATAAAGACCAAATGGTTCCATATTCAGATTTCATGCATTTGGAAAAGGTTTATGGTTTGTCTGAGATCACGAGACATAACATGTACAATTCTTCTGAGGTAAGTGGTACTCCTGCGCCGGGTTACAGTTCAGGACAGGCGATTGCGGCCATTCAGGAGGTTGCCGATAAAACACTTCCGAGAGGTTTCGGTATCGACTGGGCGGGTATCTCAAAAGATGAGGTTAGCCGTGGAAATGAAGCGATTTATATATTCTTAGTGTGTTTAGGATTTGTTTATTTGATCCTTGCAGCTCAATATGAAAGTTTTATCCTTCCGTTGCCTGTAATTCTTTCGTTACCGACAGGTATTTTCGGAGCATTTTTATGCTTGAAATTATTAGGATTAGAAAACAACATTTATGCTCAGGTGGCGATGGTCATGTTGATCGGACTTTTAGGTAAAAATGCCGTATTGATCGTAGAATTTGCCGTCCAGAAGAAGGCCGAAGAAGGAATTCCGGTAGCGAAGGCCGCTATAGAAGGAGCTGCGATCCGTTTCCGTCCGATTTTGATGACTTCATTTGCATTTATTGCAGGTTTGATTCCGTTGGTGATGGCAACAGGTCCGGGTGCAACTGGGAACAGAACGATCGGTACAGCAGCAGCAGGCGGTATGTTGATCGGAACTATTTTCGGGTTAATGATTATCCCTGGATTGTATTACATCTTCGGAACGATTGCCGAGAAATCTAAACTGGCAAAATATGAAGAAGAAAATCCTTTAACCGAACAAACCGAACCTTACAAACACGATGGAAAACATGAAGACTTATAATAAATATATAGCAGCCATCACTTTATCACTTGTTTTGGCAAGTTGTAAAGCACCAATGGCGACCGTAATAAAAGATGAGGTTAAAGAAAATATACCTCAAAACTTCCAGCAGGAAGAGCAACAAGATGCCAATAATAATAGTGGAACAACTCCTTGGAGACAGTTTTTTACTGATCCTCATCTGGTTAGTCTAATTGAAACAGCTTTAAAAAACAATCAGGAGCTGATGATCACTTTGCAGGAAATTGAGATTGCAAAAAGTGGAGTTTTAGCTAAAAAAGGAAGATTAACACCAACAGTCTCTGCTGGAATAGGAGCCGGGGTAAGTAAAGCCGGACGTTATACTAGCGAAGGAGCCGGTGATGCAACAACGGAGATTGAGCCCGGAAAGGAAATTCCTGATCCGCTTGGGAATTTTGAAGGAGGTTTAACAGCCAACTGGGAAATTGACATCTGGAAAAAACTTAGAACAGAAAAAGAATCAGCGGTAGCACATTATCTGTCTACGGTTGAAGGAAAAAACTTTGTTCTTTCAAATTTAATTGAAGAAGTTGCTGATAATTATTATGACTTATTGGCGCTTGATAATCAGTTGGATATTATTCAGCAATATATAAAACTTCAGCAAAAAGCGTTGGAGATTTCTAAAATTCAGAAAGAAGCTGCGGCGGCGACTGAATTGGCTGTGAAAAAATTCGAAGCCGAATTAGCAAAATCCAAAGCTTCAGAATATACGATCCGCCAGAGTATTACGGAAAAAGAAAATCAGATCAATGCTCTTTTAGGACGTTATCCTCAACCGATCGTAAGAACGAAGGAAAGCTTTATGTCGACTATTCCGCAGACTGTTTATACGGGAATTCCGTCACAATTATTGGCGAACCGTCCGGATATAAAACAAGCTGAATTAGAATTAAAATCATCGAAACTTGATGTAGAAGCAGCAAGAAAAGAGTTTTATCCTTCATTGGAAATCTCTGCGACATTAGGATTGGAAGCTTTTAAACCTTCTTATTTAGTCAAGTTGCCGGAATCAATTGCTTCAAGTTTAGCTGGAGAATTAGCGGGTCCACTTATTAATAAAAGTGCTATTAAAGCTAATTTTCAAACGGCCGACGCAAGACAAATTCAGGCTTTATATGAGTATGATAAAACGATTCTGAATGCGTATTTGGATGTGGCCAATTTGATGTCGAAAGTGAAGAATATAGATCAGTATTATCAGTTGAAGTCTCAGGAAACAAAGGCTTTGGATGAGTCTATCGATATTGCTAATCAATTATTCCGAAATTCAAGAGCAGATTATCTGGAAGTTCTTCTGAACCAGAGAGATGCTTTAGATGCCAAAATGGAATTGGTTGAAGCAAAACAAAAACAGCTGAGTACAGTTGTTGATATTTATAAGAGCTTAGGCGGAGGCTGGAAGTAATTATAAATCCTTAATGTTTTAAAAAGAAAAGAGGCTGCCTGCAATAGACAGTCTCTTTTCGATTATAGTAGACTTGATTTGGTTAATAGGAAGTAAAAAGAGCCCGGTATAACCGGACCCTTCAAAATTTACCTGCAGGAAATGACCACAACTAAATTGAATATTTCAATGGATATTAGTTTTCTATATAAATGGTTATTAGTTTTTAAAAATAAGTTTTAAAACCATCCTTCCTTAAAGTAATTTTCCCGATAAGGAAGGCGGTAATTTTTACTGTACAATCATGAAATTATATTTGTTTTCTTCAAAACTTATTATCGTGTTTTTTTGTGTTTTTACCCTTCTAATGTTTTTTGTTTCTACAACTTTAATTTATTTTGAAGTTGTTCCCATTTAAAATCTGAGGCCGAAATTATCATCTTGAATCGATTAAAAAAAATACTTGTTGTCTTAATTTATAAATTCATACGTCCTAATTTATGAATTAGTAACCTTTAAGATGTTGATTAATAGGGTGTTGTTTTGTAAAATGAAAATAATGCGCAAGTTGGCATTAATTCATTAATCAATGAGAAAAACTACTCAATTTTGTGTACTTTTGATCGAAATTAGGACACTGAATGTTCATCGAGGTGACAAAAAAAATATTTTTCATACTTTTTATCGTTTTTTTTAAACTTCTTCTGTCTCAGGAAGGCTATAGCGATTATCAAAAATTGCGACAAAAATTCGAAAATATTGAGGAGAATGATGCAAGAGCTTTTCCGTTTCTTCAACCTTATATTTCTAAAGCCAAAAAAGAAAAGAACTATGAAGAATTAGTTCAGGGTTATAAAGATGGTGTATTTTATTCTCCTGAAAATAAGGATAAATTAAAATATGCAGACAGCACAGTCGCAGCTGCAAAATTGTCCAAAAATAATGATCTGATGATTATCGCCTATATTGAAAAAGGTGTAGTGTATTATTATCATTTCAAAAAATATCAACTTGCTCTTAACGAATACCTTGCAGCTTACGAATACTCAAAAAATACAAAAAATGAGTTTCTGAAATATCAAAATTTGTATCATATTGGCGTTGTCAAAAGTTACTTGGGATATTATCAGGATGCCTCAGAATTATTCAAAAATAGTCTGAAGTATTATGGCAGGGAAAAATCCAGATCCGATCTTGGTCCGAATGCTATTTATAATAGTAAAAAAGGGTATTTGAATTGTCTTCATCAGTTAATTATTTGTTACAGACATTTACAGCAATATAAAGAAGCAGATTCAGCCATACAAACCGGACTTTCCGAAGTAGGAAATAATCCTGAATACGCCCAGGAAAAAGGATATTTTCTTTTATCTAAAGGTATTTCTGAATATAGGAATAATCAATTTAAGTCGGCGTTATCAAACTTAAATCAATCACTTTCTCCAATTAAAAAAAGCCGTGATTTTTCGAGACTTTCGCTTGATTATTTTTACATTGGAAAAACGTATTATAGTTTAAAAAATACTAAAGAATCGATGAAATACTTTAAAAAAGTAGATTCTATTTTTAAAGAAAATCAGTTTATTCTTCCTGAATTAAGAGAAAATTATGAGATCCTAATTAATCAGAGTAAAAAGGAGAAAAACCAAACACAGCAATTATATTATACAACACAGCTTTTGAAGGCAGACAGCATTATGTCTAAGGATTTTACTTATTTATCACCAAAAATCCACAAAGATTATGACACAAAAACGTTGTTGGAAGAAAAAGAAAAATTGCAGAAAATCAATTATTTAGGGACGATTGTTATTATTGTTCTCGTTATCTGGGCAATCGGGATGGTTGTTTTATTGACAAGAAGACATAAAAAAGCAAAGGAAGTAAAGAAAAAATATGTTTTATTAGAAGAAAAATTTTCGGTACATCATACTGTAAATGTTCCCGAAAAAATAGTTTTTCCTGTTGAAGAAAGAAAATCTACCCTGAATGAAAGTAAAGTTGAAGAACTGCTTCAAAAATTAAAATTATTTGAAGATAAAAAAGAATTTACACAAAAAGGCCTCACTTTGAGTAAATTAGCCACTCAGTTGAATACCAATTCTAATTATCTTTCCCAGGTTATCAATGACTGTAAAGGAATGAATTTTAATAAATATCTTAGCGAGCTAAGAATCAATTATATCACCAATTTGTTATTCGAAAACAAAGAATATCTTAAATACAGCATCGAAACTCTGGCCAAAGAGTGCGGTATTGCTTCAAGACAGAATTTCTCTGATCTTTTCTTTGAGATCAACGGAATTCGCCCGACGGATTTTATTAAAAAGAGAAGGCAGGAGCTTTCGCAATAAAAGTAATTTCACGGATTTTAATCCGGCTTAGATTTATTTTTTTTATAATTTTCATGTTCTTGAATTTGGTTTTAGATGGATTTGTTTCTTATATTAGTTATAACATCAACCGCAAAACCAATCGCCATGAAAAAAATCCTTTTAGTAATTCTGGGAGCAATTATTCTATTAATTATAATTCTGCTCATTAAGACATTTACTTATCCTTTTAAGAAAAATAATACAGCAGCTACAAAAGAATGGAAAGTTGTAAAAAACGATTCTGCTGTTCAGAGATTTTCAAACGGAATAAAGATTGCAACTATTTCTACAGGAGAATTGGGTGATTTTGATTATTCAACCTTTGATACATTTAAAGAATATCTAAAAAAATCGTATCCTGAAATTTATCAAAACACAGAAAACTATGAAGTTAATAAGTACGGCTTAGTTTTTAAACTAAAAGGAAGTCAGCCTAGCTTGGAGCCCATTTTATTTATTTCTCATATGGATGTTGTTCCTCCGGGAGATGCGGATATTAAAAATAAAGAGGAGAATATCTTCAGACGGGATGATAAAGTTTTACCGCGCGTTACAAAAGTCGCTGAATACTGGGATTATGCGCCATTTTCAGGATCCGTTGCCAATGGTAGAATCTACGGAAGAGGTACGATCGATATGAAAGGAATGCTCTTTTCTTTAATGGAGTCTATGTCGAATATAATTAAAAGCAGACATATCCCGAAACGTGATATTTATCTTGCCTTTGGGTTTGATGAAGAGGTGGGCGGACAAAAAGGTGCTGCACAGATTGCAAATCATTTCAAAAAACAAGGACTGAAATTCGATGCTGTATATGATGAAGGTGGATTGGTTTTAGAAAAAGGAAGTGTAAAAGGGATTGACTCTGATGTTGCCGTAATAGGATGCGCAGAAAAAGGTTTCTTATCAGCAAAAATTAAAGTAAAAGGGTTGGGCGGACATTCTTCTATGCCTCCCACAGAAAGCGCCATCGGAAAAGCGGCTGTCATTATGCAAAGGTTGGAAGATGATCAGATGAAACCGATTATTACACCTTTAATCAAAGAATTTTTTGATAATATTGGTGGTTCGATGCCTTTTGCCAATAGATTGGCTATTTCAAATCAGTGGTTGTTGCAGCCTGTACTTTTATCACAGCTGACTAAAAGCAATACAACCAATGCTTTAGTACGTACAACCACAGCTCTAACAATGATGAAAGGCAGTGACGGAACGAATGTTCTTTCCCCTGAAGTGGAATTTGTTGTTAATTTCAGACTGCTTCCGGGAAATACCGTTAAAGATGTAAAAGATCATATTGCAAAAGCAACAAAAGGTTTTGATGTTGAGGTGGAAGAAATTGATAATACACGGGAAGCATCAGCCGTTTCACCGACAAATACTAAAGCTTTTAAATTA
Organism: Chryseobacterium sp. G0201; assembly: GCF_003815655.1. Taxonomy (NCBI): domain Bacteria; kingdom Pseudomonadati; phylum Bacteroidota; class Flavobacteriia; order Flavobacteriales; family Weeksellaceae; genus Chryseobacterium; species Chryseobacterium sp. G0201. The sequence goes on from NZ_CP033917.1 coordinate 2,494,134, forward strand.
ATAGAAGCCGGAATTAAAGAAATTTATCCAACTGCAATCGCTACGCCTTATCTTACGGTTGGTGGTACAGATGCCTATAAATATCAAATTGTAAGTAAAAATATTTACAGATTTATGCCGATTAAAATAAATAATTCTGAACAGCAGTCGATCCACAGCACCAATGAATATATCAGTATTGAAAACTATCTTAAAATGATCCATTATTTTGAATTTGTCATGAAAAACTATGATAAGTAATGGCTATAAGCAGTAAGCTTTAAGCTAGAAGCATATCAACAATAAGAATCATAAAATATTTTAATTAAAAAAATAACACGTCAAGTTTTGTCGCATTACCGCTATAGCTTTGTCATATCAAAATACAGAGCTATGGAAATACCGTTTTATTTAAGTTTTAATGAATTCGAAAACCGTTATTACGATAACCTTGAAAAGTGGTTTGAAGAATCCCGCAATGCAAGCGAAATAGATTATCTGAAAAGTCTTGCAGAATTGTACAGTTCTTATCTGTACTATAATTTTGCGAGCGACAGATTACAGTCGGATGCTTCTATTCAGATCAAAGACTGTTTTTTTCCGTACTATGAAAAAATAGGACTTTCATTCTGCACAAGCTGTGAAAACGGAAAACAAATAAAAAACGGGATGAATCATGTGTTCGAGTGGAAAACGATTACCATGATGGAGTATGCTCAACATATTTTAGATAAAATCAACAGATATTTTTTAAGTAATAACATTTCTCCAAAAACAGAAAATGTGCTGGATTATATCAATGATCACGAGATTATTACTTCTAAAGACGGAGCAGGGTATTGTGTAAATTATAATCAACATCAATCAACAATTCCTTTCCTGAAAGCGTATTTACCATGTTACGGACAAACCGTTAATATCGTTGTGTACAGAGATTTCATGTTTTCCATTGTTCAGATTGCTGATTTTATTGATCAGAAACTAAAGTCAGTTCAGGCTTTTGAACATAGTATTTACAACAAAGCAAGATCAGAAGCCAAATTCAGAGTGCAGATGAGTCATCAGTTTTTAACGATCTGCAATTAATTTTCACACCAAAACATTCATATATAGCTAAATTGTAGTTTGAAAAAAGTTAGTAGATTTTTCAAACAGAAATCCCAATCGTTTTGATTGGGATTTTTTATTTTCAGTGATAGTTAAAACAGATAAACTATTTCTTTTTATAAGGCAGGTTCCAGATGAGGTCAGCCGCCAGATAATGAACGCCGCCTTTTGTAATACTCTGGCTGTTTCTGATCAAATCATCTACATAACCAATATCCATCGTAAAAGGGGAATTAGGAATTGCGAACATATAATAAACACCAAGACGCATTTCTCTATATCCGAATTTAGTCCACTGAGGTTCCGGTTCATTAAGATAACTGATGGAAAATAGTCCTTCTGCACTTAAGGCCAATTTTTGATTGTTTTTTGATGACAAATTATAAGTAAGCTGGCTTTTAACGCGCGTCCTTAGCTGAAAGTTCTCTTCTACAGCATGAAAATCGGGATCAAAGAACTTCCTGAATTCCTGGCGAATGGTATTTTTAAGTTTAAATCTTTTTCCTAGGTTAAAAGTATAAGAATATCTTCCGTATAATCTGAATTCCTGTTCCAGACCTTCTTTTTCATAAGGTGCCGAACTCTCATACTCAGGTTGACGACGGTAACTCACGGCATAGCTGTACTGTTGATTTTTAGCAAAAGAATGATACACTTCATGATTAATAACAAAAATTGCCTGTTTTGAAAATAAATTATAATTATCCGGACTACTTTTTCTTCCCAAAGCTACATAGCTCAAAGACTGTTTTTTACCCAAGGAATCCAGTTGTCGCCTTACCCCAAAAGCTGACCAGAAAGCAGTGTTGGCTTCTCCTAAGCCCGGCGGGCTGATTTGTGCTTTTACAGAGCTTCCCATATAGGCAAATAAGAATAATCCAATAAGTATTTTATCAACTCGAAATATCATATAAAAACTTTTTAATAGTCTGTTTAGTACTTGTGAAAGCGTAAAATCCGACTGAATATGTGATACACAAAAATTATAATTTGTCATAGCGAAATTTAGATTCTTTATTTGTTAAATAATGATGAAAATGTTTTCAATACTGTTTAAAAACATGACAAATTAAATGAGAGATTTAGGAAGCTTTTAGGAATAAAAAACCTGCTGAACATATTCTAATTTCAAAAAAATAATATATTTTCAACAAAAAATTCCAATCGATTTGATTGGGATTTTTATTTTATTCAAACTGTTCTATTTAATATTTCTTGGAAAAATTTAACTTTGAAATATTTAATTCTATATTATCTACTATATTTTAGTTTTTTATTTTATGTTAAATCATTTATTCGAGAATTGTTCTTATCTTTCAAATCGAATTTAAAACTATTACATGAAAAAATTAACGAGAGAAAAATTAAAATCAACTTTTGCAGCAGGAGGTGTAGGCGGTAGTACTGGCGTAGGGTTAGAGCCGACAGATCCAACAGGACCAGCTTGTGGAGGATCTCATTGTCCCAATAACGATTACATTTGCTGCTATCATCAAACAGGAAGCTATTGTACCAGCAGATATTGCGACATCAAAGTCAACTAACAAAGATCCCTCATTTAGAGGGATTTTTTATTCTATATCTTAATCCCAAACTCAATTTTCCTTTCACGTTTAAAATAGGCTCATCATAAAGCACTCTTTGTTCACTTAATGAAACTACTTGGACTTAAATTGACTGTGTTGAATCTGAGATTTCTAAACTGTAATTTTTTCTGATCTTTTTCATGCAATAGTATAAGAATGGTGTCCTAACAAAGTAACAATTCTAATGTACATATGTAGTATATGATGAAGGATAGAAACGAAAAAAGACTCATAAATCATTGATTTACAAGTCTATTGCAGAGAGGAAGGGATTCGAACCCTCGATACAGTTACCCGTATACTACCTTTCCAGGGTAGCTCCTTCAACCACTCGGACACCTCTCTATTTGAGATTGCAAAAATAGACTAATTTATTGAACTGACAAATTATTAATCCAATTACTCAGTGATTTCTCCACACAAACTTTTAGCAAAATTATCTGCAAAAGTTCCGGTATAATTGGGATTGTCGATCAAATGCATTGCTTTTGTGATCGCACTTTCGGCAGTAATATCATTTCCGCTGATGGCTCCGATTCTTGAAAAAATATTACTGTTTTCATATTTTCCAAATGAGATTCCACCTGAAATACACTGACTTACCACTACGATTTCAGTTCCGTTATTTCTGATTTCCTGAAGTGTTTCCTGAGTTTTTTCACTGCTGAAAATCGTTCCTGAACCGAAAACCTGTAAAATAAGAACTTTCATTTTAGGAATTTCTTTAAAATGATGTAATTTCATTCCCGGAAAAATTCTCCAGAATAAAATATCTTCGGAAATGTGTTCGTCAACATGGAACTCCACATCAGGATCACAACGGTAAAGATTTTCTTTCACAATATTTAAATGAACTCCGGATTGGCCCAAAATAGGATAATTCGGGCTGGAATAGGCATCAAAATACTCAGCAGAATATTTCAATGTTCGGTTTCCTCTTAATAATTTATATTCAAAATAAATGGCGACTTCCTGAATGACGGCTTGATCATTTTCATACAAACTTGCATAATACAAACTCGTCAGAAGATTTTCTTTAGCATCTGTTCTCAGATCTCCAATGGGAAGTTGAGAGCCTGTAAAGATCACCGGTTTTTTCAAACCTTTTAACATGAAACTTAGTGCAGAAGCGGAGTAGGACATCGTATCTGTTCCGTGGAGAATCAGAAATCCGTCATATTCGTTATAGCTTTTAAGAATGTAATTGGCGATGATTTTCCATTCCTGAGGTCCCATATCCGATGAATCGAGCGGTTTTGCAAAAGGATGAACGAAAACTTCACATTCCATCAACTTCATTTCGGGCATTTTTTCGAAGATATTTCCAAAATCAAACGCACGAAGGCTTCCGGTTTCGTAATCTTTCTCCATACCGATGGTTCCTCCGGTATAGATGAGCAGGACTTTTCGTTTCATGTAGTACTTTTATTAGAATTTCACCGCTGTTTCAGGTTGGTTCCTCAAAATTACGTTAATTTGCAAAGATTTGAAAATGAATGGAAGATTTAGCGAAAACTTTTGAGTATTTAAAACAATTTTTAACAGATGAAAGACTGAGAAAGATCGATCATTTTTCTCCTGAAAGTTCTGATTTTGTGCTTCCTGTGATGGATGATGTGTACCAGTTCAGAAATGCGGCGGCGATTATAAGATCTGTGGAAGCTTGTGGTTTTCACAAAGTTGTGGCGATGGAGGAAGAAAATGTATTTGATCCGAATCTCACCGTAACAAAAGGTGCCGAAACCTGGGTTGAAGTTGAAAAAATGCCAAAAAATATTGATTCTTTACAAAAAATTAAAGATCGTGGATATAAAATTCTGGCTGTATCATTAGAAAAGAATGCAGTAATGCTTCCTGATTATCAAATTACAGAACCTATTGCCTTGGTTTTCGGAACTGAAATGGCAGGAGTTTCAGAAGAAGTAATTGATTTTGCGGATGAAACGCTGGCCATTCCGATGTATGGCTTTACAAGAAGTTTTAATGTATCGGTAGCAGCAGGAATTTGTATGTATGAATTAAAACAAAAACTGATTAATTCTAACCTCGATTACAAATTAAGCGATGAGAAATTATTGAAAATGAAGATCCGTTGGGCAGTAAATTCAATGCAAAGCGGACAGCAGATTTTTCAGAAGTATTTGAGAGATAACAATATTGAAATATAAGTAAAAAAGCACAGATTCATTCTGTGCTTTATGTTTATTTGAAAAATGTATTATTCTATATTACCCCAAAAACTCCAGTTGGATCCATTATAGAAACAAACTAGTTTTGCTACAGGATCATAGCACATCATCCCTGCTGATGGTGACTTTACGTTGGTTGCAGGATCAATGATTTTAGGTAGAATTAAAGCTTTATCGTTTGATTCTAACACCAATACGCCTTTAGCCGTTGAAGTCGGAGCTCCAATAATAACTCCTGCTGATCTGTCTTGTTCGGTTCCTATAAGTAGTGTTTTTGAAGTGCCTGTCTGGCCTGTAAGCTCGATCCAATCGGCACCGTTGTAATATTTTACTTTTGAAGAAGCGCCGTCAAAAACCAAAGTCCCTGCCGAAGTATCTGTCATGTTGATATTATTCGCTACCTGAGGTAGTATTATTCCTTTTGTTGTTCCTTCGGGGAAGTCTACTAAACCGCTACCGTCTACAGATTCTTTCTCTATACCTATTTGAGCGTTCGCAAGAGCAGATACAAAAAAAGATATAATAAATAGATTTACTTTTAAATTCATAATTAATTACATGTTTGGTTAATACAGCTCCATTGAGTTCCATCATATATTTTTAGACATACGTCATCCGTGTCGAATACGATCATTCCGTTTACAGGTGTTGCGATTGATACTTCCGGATCAGGAATTCTTGTTATTACAAGTCCTTTGTCATTAGATTCAAGTGCTAAAAATGCGTTATTCATGTCTGCAGGCCAGTTTGCCGTACTTTTAGAAGCTCTAGTTGAGACACCTATTTTAGTAATTTCAGGGGTTCCTGTTGCGCCGGGCTTGTAGCAAGGGCAGGCAAATGATTTTACAACATTTGAATAAATAAGACATCCTCCGGGTGGAGTTACAATGACATTGTATTCTGCTGCGGAATTATCTGTTATTGGAATTGAATAATTACTGTTGGTTCCTCCGGAAATAGGAGCTCCGTTTTTATACCATTGATAAGTACCTAAGCCGGGTGTTACAGATAAAGATAATGATGAACTTCCCGTAGTTCCTGTACAAGGTCTTGAACTAGGGCTGTTGGCTACCGCAATGGTGACGATAGGAGCCGTTCCAAATCCTGAATAATACCCTCCAAATCCTGCAGCACCACTTGCTCCTACTAATTCGGCCTGAATGGTTCCTGCTGAACTTACTCTTACGTTTTTAATGGTAGCTGTTCCTCCTGCAGCAGTGGCTATATTATATCTGTAGCTTCTCCAGTTTGGATTTCCCGGTACAGCTGTTCCTGCTGCTACAGTTGCTGCAAGAGCTGTTCCGCCTACCGTTACAACGGGGATGTTTGCTGTTCCGCTTGCGGCAAGTACTGCAAGCTCTGTATTGTCATATGAAGTTGTTCCAATCTGTTTAGCATCCGGAATCATGTTTACTGATGTCTGCCCGAAACATGAAAGAGGTGGGATAAACATAAAACTGTTCGTGTTAAGTGCAGAACTTCCGAATATTTTATGAAAAACATATACTGCTTTATTGGTTTTCAGGTACATATTTTTGTTGGTGAAAAAACTGGCCGGAACGATTTGATAATCTCCAATATTCGCTAATGTATAACTTGGATTTGCATTGGTATTCATGGTAATTGTTGTATTAGCTTCCGTCGCAACAACAATTACTCTTTCATAAGTTCCGCCATTTCCTTGCATTACTACATATTCGTTTCCTAATTGTTCTACGGGAACTAATTGGTCTACAGCAAAGTCGCGACTGTCTGAAAGTGTTCCGGTTTCAATACTTCCTTGTTGCATTAGACCTCCTACAGTAACGGCAATATTTTTATCTGCAGAAATTTTAGCACCCAGCCAGCCTCGGTCTTGTAAACTGAGTGCATTAAGTTTTACTTTGGCATAAAGTACAAAAGATTGCCCTTTTTGTAATGTTCTTGTAAAGGTAGTTCCTGTTAGTGGTGTCGCACTGGCTCCGTTAATAAATTGTGTCCCGGAATCAATATTAGATATAGTGATGACTGTATTATTTTCAGTAGCCATCATGGAGACCATGTTTCCAACTTCGGGAACATTCGTTGTAAATTCGTTGGGTGTTCCGCCCCAGAAGAAATTTTTCCCTAAAGCTACTTTTCCTTTTGTAAGTACAGATCCTGCTTGGGAACCGGATAATCCTCTATAATTGACGAAAAAATCATCAGTAGAAGTGAATAATAAACCTCCTACATTGGCGGGAATTATTGTTCCTGCTCTTGTGGTAGCTACTGTCATTGGCGATGATCCCGGTGGTAACACTACATTTGAAGCATTAATGACAGCTATTCTCACCGGAGTGGTATTGCTAAAGGTTACAACACCTGTAGTAACGTTAGCAGTTGTTGCTGCATTAATATTATAAACAGACAGTCTTGGAATAGTTGTTCCATCTGCCATTCTTACATTAACCGTGATATTTGCTGTAGACGGAGTCGAAAGATAGATATACTCTTCCGTTATGGTAGTGGTATCATATGCTCCAAAAATAATCGGTTGTAAATAATGGGTATTATCGAGTTGAGAAAAAAATAATTGGTATGCAAAAAATGCTAATAATAAATAAATACGCCTCACGATATTTTAGTTTTAGGCGCAAAAATATTAAAATTATACTACAATAATCAATTATATGTGATTAATTTTAAGTTAAGTAATTCCACGCTGCAACAAATATTCCTGCAGTTTCAGTTCTAAGTCTTTGGTTTCCAAGAGATACGGCTTTTATTTTACTATGCGATAAATAAGAAATTTCTTTATCAGAAAAATCTCCTTCAGGGCCAATTAAAAACGTAATATTTTCTAAATGTGGGATTTCCTTCAATCCAATCCTTTCTAAACTTTCATTACAGTGTGCTACAAAAGTAGTTTCTGGGTTACTATTTTTCAGAAAATCAGGAAGTTTAATTAAATCATTAATTACAGGAAAGTGGAATCGCAAACTCTGCTTTGAAGCTGCAATTGCTTGCTTTCTCAGTTTGTCAATATTGATATTTTTACGCTCTGTTTTTTCAGTTTGTAAAATGGTAATCTCAGAAATGCCCATTTCTACAGATTTTTCTATAAAAAACTCAATTCGATCGATGTTTTTCGTTGGCGCGATCGCAATGTGTAGTTTTGGATTAAAATCCGGAGTGTTGGTTTTAATTTCAGAAACTTCAATATTGGCTTTTTTACCTTCGATTACTAATGTTCCAGAAGCAACATTGCCTTTACCATCTGTCACATGAATTTCTTCACCATCTTTCATACGAAGAACTTTTACGATGTGCTGTTGTTCTTCGTCATTAATTATTGCTTTTCCGTTATTGATTTCGCCAAAAAAAAGTTTCATATAATAATATTTAAAATCTGCCTGAATTTTATTTATAAGTCATTATTAAAAGGTAATTTCATTATCGCTTAAAAATGCCACACCGGTTTTTATCGTAGTATAAATATCACCTTCACAATCTCTGTATGAACATGCGTAAATTTCTTCAATCCACTTATTATTCATAAAAATTAAATTCAAATATTCGTTTTTTCTTAAATTATTTTTGATAGATAGATAATCTCCTTCTTTAGGTTCGTAAGTAAAACTAAATACATTTTCTGAATTGATTTTCTCTACGATTTCTTCCTTTATATTCTGAACATATCCGATTTCTGAACTTATCATTATATAATCTTCGTCTTCAGATTTTTCTGTCACTTCATTTTTTCCTACAATGGTTTCTAAAACCCAGTAATATTTTGAGTTCTTTTTAGATTGTGTTCCAAGTATTTTTTCTTCTAACAATATTTTCATAAATCGTATTTTGCAGTTGCGGAAGTTCTAAGATCCGTAAATTCACCTCGCTCAAATTTTAATTGAGCAACCATAGCGATCATTGCCGCATTATCGGTCGTATATTCAAATTTTGGAATATAAATATTCCAGCCTAATTTCTCATGATTGTCCTGCATTGCTTTTCTCAACGCAGAATTAGCAGAAACTCCACCAGCAATGGCAACTTCTTTTATATCTAATTCTTTGGCTGCTTTTTCAAGTTTTGCCATCAAAATCTCAATGATTGTTTTCTGAACGGAAGCACAAAGATCAATTAAATTGTTTTTAATAAAATCAGGATCTTTTTTAACTTCTTTTTGTATAAAATATAAAACAGAAGTCTTAATTCCGCTGAAAGAATAATCGTAATTCTCTAATTTTGGTTTATTAAATTTAAAAGCATCAGGATTTCCTTCTTTAGCCAATCTGTCAATGATCGGACCTGCCGGATAATCCAAGTCAAAGATCTTCCCGATCTTATCAAATGCTTCTCCTGCAGCATCATCAATGGTTTTTCCGATAATTTCCATGTCAAAATAATCCTTTACCAAGACGATCATCGTATGTCCGCCACTTACCGTAAGGCATAAAAACGGAAACTTTGGCGGCATAGGATTTGCATCCTCGATGAAATGTGCTAAAATGTGTGCCTGCAGATGGTTTACCTCGATCAAAGGAACGTCCAAACTCATAGCTAATGACTTAGCAAAGGAAGTTCCTACGAGAAGAGAACCCAAAAGTCCGGGTCCGCGAGTAAATCCTATAGCAGAAATAGCATTTTGTTGTATATTTGCTTTAGTTAGAGATTTTTCAACAACGGGTATTATATTTTGCTGATGCGCGCGTGAAGCTAATTCAGGGACAACACCACCATATTCTTTGTGGATTTCCTGATTCGCGGCGATGTTTGACAGAATAGAATTTCCCTTGATGATAGCTGCTGATGTGTCGTCGCAAGACGATTCAATACCTAAAATTATAGAGTCGCTCATAATAATGGCAAAGTTAGAGAATAATAACGAGAATGAGAACAAAAAATCAGTAGCTGGAAACTTAGGTGATCAGGTACAGAAGACTGTTGAGGATGTAGAAGGAGTTGTAAAGGAAACGGTAAAAGAAGCATCTGAGCTGGCTTCAGATGCCATTCATCATCCTGTGCAGACTGCAGAAGAATTCGGGAAACAGGCTGTAAAAGATGTTACTAGCTATTCTTGGTGGGCAAAATTATTGCTGATTCTTTTCTGGCTGGTGTTGGGACTTATAACGTTAATCATTATCATTATCAATCTTCCTGCAACTAAACAATGGGCCGCAGATCAAGCTTTACAGATCGTAAATCAGGATTTTAAGGCAGATATGTCTACAGAAAGTGTGGAAGTTAATTTTTTTGGAAATGTTAAGATAAAAGGTTTAAAAATTAAAGATTATAAAGGTTTTGAGTTTATTACAGCTAAAGAATTTACGGCCAATTCAGATTGGTTTTCACTCGCAACAAATATTGGTAAACACAATTCTTTAAGCTTTAATTCTTTAACACTGAAAAATGCAAATATTCAGGTAATTACCTATAAAGGCGACAGTATTTCAAATTTTATTCGCTTTACGCAGCTTTTCGATAGCGGAAAAAAGAAAGATCCAAACAAACCTCCTTTTCAGCTGAATTCCAGATTGCAAATTATTGATTCTAAAGTTTCTATCATTAATAAAAACTCGCCAGGCGAGCCCGGAAAATGGTTAACGGCAACAAAATTCAATCTAAAAGCTCCAAATGTTAAAGTAAACGGAACTAATATTTCTGCTTTAATTAATAATATGTCCTTCGTCACAACAAGATGGGGGAAATCTCATTTTGTAGATACTTTTTCTACGGAACTTTCAATGTCGCAGGATTTTCTCTTGCTTAAAGATTTGACATTGAATACCGATCACACGCTTTTGCAGGGAGATATTAAATTTAATCTTCATAAAGGTTCTTGGGCAGATTTTGCCGACAAAGTTCGTTGGGACATGAATCTTAAGCAGGGAAGCCAGTTGAGCGGCTATGATATCAGCTATTTTGTAACGAATTGGGATAATTTTAAACCTTTCAATGTTTCCGGAAAAATGACGGGGCCGTTGAATAAATTTCACCTTGAAAATTTCCTGATCAGAAATCCTGACGTAAATATTGCCACTCAGACAATGAAGGTTAATAATTTACTGAAAGGTAATTTTTTAATCGAAACCAATAATCTTTCAACAGATTTTACATACAAAGACCTGAAAGCAATGATGCCTTCATTTATTTCTAAAAAAATGAAGAATTTCGCGGATGATTTCGGGAAACTAAAATACAACGGAGCCGCAAGGGTTACTCCGGAACAGGTTTACGTGCCTACCGGAAATTTAATGACCGGAATCGGGCAGGCAAAAATTACCAAGTTTTCTCTTACGGGATACAGTACGCCTGTTCCAAAATATTCTGGATATATTGAGGTGAATGATTTAAACACTTCGGTAATTACTAAAAATAAATCAGTTGGATTAATTTCAGGGAAATTTGATATCAATGGTCAGAGTTTCGATGTTAATACAATGCGTTTGACTACAAAATCGCAGATTACAAAGATCGAGATTATGAATAAAGAAATTAACAATCTTTATTTAGACGGTTTGTTGGATCACAAAAAATATAATGGATTAATCACAATTAATGATGAACAGGCGAAAGCAACTATAAAAGGGTTAATAGATTTCAGTACTCCAAAGATTTCTATGAATGTAGATGCTGATGTTGATCATTTAAACATGAATTATTTTACGGATAAACCGGGAAGCCAGATCGTGAGCGGAAAAGTTGTTGGTAAAATGGCAATGACTTCCATTAATGATCTGAACTTGGATGTTGAAGCCAGTAATATCAATTTTGCGACAGCGACTCAAAAATACGTTATTCCTAATGCTAAAATAAAAACCTTCCTGGAAGCGGGAGGTCGTGTGATCGATGTTGATGCTCCTGGAGCTGTAAACGGAAAGATTTCAGGGAAATATAATTTAGCTGATCTCGTAGGAATGGTTGAAAACGGAATCGGTAGAATATTAGTAGGTCCGCCACCAAGAAAATTATACAGAGGACAAAACTTTGCAGTGAATTTTGATGTTCAGCAAGGTTTGGTAAGTTACTTTATGCCTGATCTGAAACTTCCTCAAGGTGCTGTAGTTGAAGGGCAATATGACGGAAACTCTAATAATCTGATATTAAACCTTGATGCTGCTTCATTGAAATATATTATGACCAAAAAGGTTGAGATTACAGAGGCTGATAAGGCGTTAGCAGAAGCAAATCCTGACTATAAGATCAATGACAGAGATAATATAACCAGAGACAGCGCAATGGTCGACAGCGTCATGGTGAGAATTAATACGGCTAATCTTGACGAACAGATCTATGCTAAAATAAATAGGGTAGAATACAACAAAAATATACTAAAAGACGTCACGTTAAGCGGTAGAAATGAAAATAACAGCATTCTTCATTTAGCGACAAAATTTAAACACGGAAGTCCGGAAGATGAGCTTAGTGATCAATTGAAAGAATATGCAATAAATGTCAATCAGTCTACCAATGCTTCAGGAGATTTTGTTTTTAAATTTGAACCTACTGAAGTTAAATTCGGTAACGTTACCTGGGCAATCGACACGAGTCCGAAACTTGATCATTCTATCACCTATCGTAAAGCAACTTCCGATTTTGATATTAGAAATTTAAAGATTTATTCAGATAAAAGTTCACTGTTTATTAAGGAAGCTCAGTTTAAATCAGCCAAAGATTTTTATGTAGATGCTGATATTGAAGATTTTGCCATCGAAAAACTGCTGGAAATGCAGTCTGGCGGTAATTCAATGGATATCAAAGGTCTTGCTAACGGAAGTGTGAAGATCAAAATGGATAAAAGTACCCTTCAGCCTTTGGTTGATCTTACGGTTGATGATATTATGATGAACGGAAATGATATGGGCGACCTTACTATTTCAGCCACCAATGGATTTTCATTAAATGTTTATGATGTAGATGTAAAGGTAACATCGGCGGGTGTACTTGGCGGAAATAATTTAGATTTAACAGGTACGGTTAATAATAATACTTCTTCGCCAACCATTGATTTAACGGCTCAAATGCGTGAATTTGATGTGTCTTTTGCACAACAGTTCGTGCAGTCAGTTTTTGGAAATTTAAGAGGAAAAGCAACCGGAGATCTTAAAATCAACGGAAAATTAAATAACCTTGATTACAGTGGCGATATTGCAATGAAAGGTTTTGGATTAAAACTTTTATTCACGGGAGTAGATTATTCATTTGACGATACGGTGATTCCTTTATCTAAAGGGTTGGCGGTACTTAACAATATAAGTGTTCATGACGGAAGATCCAATTCACAGGGAACGATTTCCGGAGCAATTCAGTTTGAAACGCTTTCTTCAATGGGAGTCAACCTTGTAATGAGAGCAGATAATTTATTAATGCTGAACACCACACAAAAAGATTATGACCTTTTCTGGGGAAGAATTTACGGACAGGGTGATCTCTATGTTGACGGACCAGTTTCCGGACTGAGTATTTCAACACCAAATATGAAAGCATTGAACGGAAGTACATTTACTTTCAATTCAAGTTCTACATCAAATGTTGAAGAGTTTAAAATGTTGAGGTTCCTGAAAGAAGGAAAAGACGGATTGATCACTTTGGAAGACAAGAAAAAATCGGGAGCCAATATGAATATCGATTTTGATCTTGATGTTGATAAAGGAACAACGGTAAATGTATTAATTGGCGATGATGTAGGAAATATTACGGTAAAAGGTATTGCAGATAATTTAAGGTTCCAGATGAGCAGACAGGGAAGTATTGCGATGAATGGTACCTATAAAGTAGATAACGGAACATTCGTCTCTAAAGCGATTCTTAACAAAACCTTCCAGATTGCGAACGGAAGTAGTATTCGTTGGGATGGTGATGCCATGAAACCTGCTTTAGATATTAAAGCCAATTATGTGAGAATGGTTTCCAATGCGGGAGAATATTTGAATATGGGAGGTCTTCAGCCGATCAGTATCTTGCTTCAGGCCAATATCACGCAGTCTCTTATTGATCCTAAGATAGATCTGAATGTTTCAGCATTGGATGTTTCCAGTCAGATAAAAGAAACCTTGGCGGCAAAAATGAGCCAGGAAGGAGAGAAGGTTTTACAATTTGGTTCAATTCTATTGTTAAATAGTTTTAACGTTTCCAATACCGGTGGTGTAGATATAGATGTTGCCGGAGTTGCAGAATCTTCCGGATATAATTTGCTTTTAAAACAATTAGGCTCGGTTCTTAATGCGATGAGTAACGAGTTTCAGATTGACCTTAATTATGTGAAAGGAGACCAGAATTCAAATACAGGAGACAGGGCAAATGCCGGGGTAAGCTTTGCGCTTTCACCTAGAATTAAAGTAAAAACAGGTCTTGGAATTCCTTTAACAAAAACCGAAAGTACAGAAGCAAATTACCTTTCAGGTGAAGGATCTATTGAATATGATGTGTCTAAAAAGAATGACGGAAGCTTAATTTTGAGAGGATATTCTAAGCCGAGTAATATCGGAATGGGTGTTGGAGCAGGAACTAATGGTTCTGCTAATCAAGCTTATGGTGGGGGTATCGTATGGAGTAAAAGCTTCAATTCTTTGTTTAAAAAGAAGAAAAAAGATAAAAAACAGGCAGAAGTGAAAACAGAAATAAAAACAGATTCTTTAAAAACAGGGGGTAAATAATCAGAATGTTTTAATGATTTTTATCATACGTGTTAATTATTGTTAATATTTGATATAATTTTCAGGGTTAAATTATTTTTTCTAAATCTGCAAAGAATATATAGATTTTTTAAGGAAATTGTAATTTAACTAATATGAACTATCAACTGGACGAAATAGACAAGAAGATTCTTGACTTCTTAGTAGAAAACACAAGAATGCCTTTTACGGAAATTGCAAAGCAGATGGATGTTTCTGCGGGAACAATTCACGTAAGAGTGAAAAAAATGGAGGATGCAGGTATTATTTTGGGATCATCCCTTAATATCGATTATGGTAAATTAGACTATCATTTTACAGCTTTCATAGGAATTCTTTTAACAAAATCAAACCGTACTCAAGAGGTATTGAAAGAGCTTACAAGTATTCCTAACGTAATCGAAGCGAGCGTTATTTCAGGAAAATACAACATTTTCTGTAAAGTAAGAGCTAAGAATACGGATGATGCTAAAAGGATTATTTATCAAATAGATGATATCCAAGACGTAATGAGAACTGAAAGTATGATCTCAATGGAAGAATTCTTAAGTGATAAAAATAGATTGATCAACGCTATTTCTATTTAATCAAATTTTAAACGAATAACTATAAAAGAACTTATGAAATCTCTCATAAGTTCTTTATTTTTGTACTTATGGAAGAATACAGTTACTTTGACGAAGATCCGAAGAAAGGATGGGGCTTTATTGCGGCATTTGCCTCTTTGATGTTGTTTACGATAATGGGATTGGGAATTGATGTAGATGAATACCTGCAGCATGAGTTTCTCAATATCCCAAGATGGTATTTTTATGTTATTTTCTCAATCGATGCATTGATGGTAATAAGCTTAGTGCTGATGTTCTTTTATAAGAAAATTGGGATCTATATATTTCCTGTACTGTTGGTTTTGCACTTCTTTATGCACAACTATTATTTATCAACATTTTTGTATACAGACGTTACCAACCTTTTCCTTTTTACAGGATTTGGAATGCTGGCGATTATTCCGAAGTGGAAGTTTTTTAAGTAAAAAAATATTCTTTAAAAATTAACAAGACTGTGGAAAATCTTCAAAATTTAAATATTGAGTTAAAAAAATATCTGGAACAAATAAGTCCACAACTCATTGTTGATTTGACAGATTTGATTAATGGAAAGGATATAATTTATCTCAACAATAAAAACGAGACCGATACAAAAGCATTCTATTTTGAATATCAGTATGACTATTTAGATATCATATGTTGGTCAGTTGATCAATTTGGTGAAAGAATTACGGAAACAATCAAACTACCTTTAAAAAAGTTTGACAGAATAAAAGGAAGTAGTGATTGGAATGCTTTGATACCAAAACAAATTTGGGAAGTTGCTGCAGAATTTGAAGATAACTATGAAGAGGATGATCTGGATGATATTCTCGATGAATATAATACTGAAAAATACGAACTGTTTGAAAACTGGTTTTTAGAATGCTGGAAAAAGGCTTCAGAAAAGATTAATGTAAAAACTGACACCTATTTTTCTATCCACGATACTTATTTTAAAACTGACTTAAACTCAATGGAGACTATAAATACGGACGAAATAGCTAAACGTTATAAATAGCTAACGATATTAAATAAAAAATGCCTCAAAATTTTTGAGGCATTTTTCTATATCAAAAAATGATATTATTTCTCTAAAATTCTCTTCACAGCTTCTTTCACAGCGGTAGAATCGATTTTATATTTTTTCATTAATTCAGCAGGCGTTGCAGACTCTCCGAAAGTATCATTTACAGCAACAAATTCCTGTCTTGTAGGTCTTTTTCTTGCTAACATTCCCGCAACAGATTCACCTAAACCACCAAGATAGTTGTGCTCTTCTGCTGTAACAATTTTTCCGGTTTTTTCAACTGATTTTAAGATGATTTCTTCGTCCAAAGGTTTAATTGTATGGATGTTGATCACCTCACAAGAAATACCTTCTTTTTCAAGCTCGTCTGCAGCTACAAGAGATTCCCAAACCAAATGACCTGTTGCAACAATTGTTACATCAGTTCCTTCCTGAAGCATAATTCCTTTTCCAATCTCGAAAGGCATATCTTCCGGAATGAAAACCGGAACTACAGGTCTTCCGAATCTTAGGTAAACCGGTCCTTCGAAGTCAGCAATAGCTAAAGTTGCTGCTTTAGTTTGATTATAATCACAAGTGTTGATTACGGTCATTCCCGGAAGCATTTTCATCATTCCGATGTCTTCCAAAACCTGGTGAGTAGCTCCATCTTCACCCAAAGTAAGACCTGCATGAGAAGCACATATTTTTACATTTTTATCAGAGTATGCGATAGACTGACGGATCTGGTCATAAACTCTTGAAGTAGAGAAGTTAGCAAAAGTTCCCGTGAAAGGAATTTTTCCTGTGATGCTAAGTCCTGCAGCGATTCCCATCATATTTGCTTCTGCAATTCCTATCTGGAAGAATCTTTCCGGTGCTTTTTCAATGAATTTCTCCATTTTCAAAGAACCGATAAGGTCTGCACAAAGTGCTACTACATTAGGGTTTTTATCAGCAAGTTCAGCTAATCCGGCCCCAAATCCTGAACGTGTATCTTTTTTTTCTGTATATGTATATTTCATTTTATTAAAATTTTTGATAATTGATAAATTATAGTTGATAAAAGATAATGTTACACATCATTTATCAGTGATGATTCATCATTTATTATTAATAGTCTGCAGGAGCTTCTAAATATAATTGTTTGAATGCAGTATCCAATTGCTCGTCATTAGGAGCTTTTCCGTGCCAAGCGTGAGATCCCATCATATAATCTACACCGTAACCCATCTCTGTATGAAGAAGGATTACCACTGGTTTTCCTTTTCCTGTCTCAGTTTTTGCTCTCTCAAGGATAGCAATTACCGCTTCAAGATCGTTACCGTTTTTCTCTTCCAAAACAGTCCACCCGAAAGCTTCCAGTTTAGCATGAAGATTTCCTAAGCTTAATACATCATCTGTATCACCGTCGATTTGACGACCGTTGTAGTCAATTGTTGAAATAATGTTATCCACTTTTTTAGCAGAAGCATACATCAGGGCTTCCCAATTTTGACCTTCCTGCAATTCTCCATCTCCATGTAAAGTATATACTAAAGAACTGTCTCCGTCCAATTTTTTACCTTGAGCCACACCTAAAGCTACAGAAAGCCCTTGACCAAGAGATCCTGAAGCGATACGGATTCCCGGAAGACCCTCATGAGTAGTTGGGTGTCCTTGTAGTCTTGAATCTAATTTTCTGAAAGTTTTTAATTCTTCAACTGGAAAAAAATTAAATCTGGCTAAAGTAGAATAGAAAACCGGTGAAATGTGTCCGTTTGAAAGATAAAAATGATCTTCATTTTTCCCCTCCATTGTGAAAGGAAGGTTATAGTTCATTACCTTTCCGTAAAGTGCTGTGAAAAATTCTGTACAACCTAAACTTCCGCCAGGGTGTCCGGAATTTACATCATGAACCATTCTTAAAATGTCTCTTCTGATTTGTGTAGTAAGAGATTTCAACTCTTCGATACTTTTACTCATTATCTGATTTATTTGCACACAAATCTACAATTTTTTAGTGGCTTACGGAAATGTAAAAATCCGAGATTAATACTCGGATTTTGAATTATAATTTTTTATTTTATTAAATAACTAAAATAATTTACCATAGTCTTTGTCATTCTGACGAAGGAAGAATCTAAATTTTATTTGTAGAGATTCTTCACTTCACTATGTTTCGTTCAGAATGACAAAACCGAAGTATTATTTTAACTAATTAAATTTTCATACAGTTCTATCAATAGGCGCGGGCTTTAGCCCGTCCAGACAAAAAACACCACTTAATTGTCTTTAGCCGAAACTTAAATTTTATTTCTTTCTAATCAACCACAAACCAAAGAAAGTCAACAATCCATTAATGATCAACAACTCCAATCCGATTTTGAAATCTCCGAAAATAGTACCCTGATATTTATCGATAAAATAAGAGATAATCGGTGCTGCGATACAAACGTAAGGAACCAATTTATCCACAACTTTATATTTCGTGAAAATTCCGAAAGCAAAAAGTCCCAGAAGAGGTCCATAAGTGAATCCTGCCAATTTAAGAATTAAACCAATCATGGAATTATCATTAATAATTTTAAAGATAATAACCATAACCAAGAAAGAAGCAGCCACAAGCAAGTGAATGTTTTTTCTGAATTTTTCCTTCTTTTTAGTATCCCAAGGCTTGTCTTTCATTCCGACAATATCAATACAGATGGATGAGGTAAGAGCCGTCATAGCACCATCCGCACTTGGAAATAAAGCCGAAATTAAAGCAATGATAAATATAATTGATATAAATCCTGGCATATGATTTAAAGCCACTTCCGGGAAAATTTTATCCCCGAAAATATCTTTTCCGTTTAATAAAAATTCTTTTTTAGGAATTCCGTCTTTGATGATTTCTGTGATGTGACCACCTTCGCTTTGTCCAAAAAGATATAAAAGTCCACCCATATAAAGGAAGAGCGAAATCACACCCAATAAAATAAAACCAAGCGTTACCATATTCTTCTGAGAATCTTTCAGCTTTGTTACAGAAAGACTTTTCTGCATCATTTCCTGATCAATTCCGGTCATCGTGATGGTAATAAATGCTCCTGCAAGGATTTGTTTAATGAAAAATCCGGGAGAATTAAAATCAAATTCAAATATTTTTGTGTAGCCTTTATCGCTCATTGCTGTTAAGCTCTGTCCAACACTTAGATCTAAATGATTCAACATATAAACAGTACAGATAACCAATCCTAAAAGCATACAAGAAGTCTGTAAAGTATCCGTCCAAACAATAGTTTTCACACCTCCTTCATACGTATAAAGGATGATCATGATTAATATAATTAAAGTCGTCACAATAAAAGGAACACCTAAACTATCCAAAATAGTGACTTGTAAAATATTAACAACCAAATATAATCTCGCTGTTGCACCCACCAATCTCGAAACAATGAAGATCCATGCTCCCGATTTATAGGAAAGCTGCCCCATTCTTTGCTGAAGATAGCCATAAATGGAGGTTAATTTTAACCGATAATATAAAGGAAGTAAAACGTAGGCCACCACAATATATCCGATAAGGTAGCCTAAAGTGATCTGTAAATAAGAAAAACTGTCCTTCCCAACTGCACCCGGAACACTCACAAAAGTAACTCCTGAAAGTGAAGTTCCAATCATCCCAAATGCAACAAGCATCCAATTACTTTTACGGTTTCCGATGAAGAAACTCTCATTATCACTACCTTTTCCTGTTTTATACGCTACCCAAAGGAGTAGGGCGAAATAAATGATAATGATGGACAATAATATAAGTGGAGACATATTTTATTCGATTAAAATTTTACAAATATAGTTTTTTTATGGTGTGTTAAAAAAGAAAAAAACCTCTCAGTATCTATAACTGAAAGGTTGATTTATTTTCTGTGTTTAATTTAAAACTAATTAACTAAAACATCCTGAAGTTCTTCACTTTTCTGGAAACTTGCTTTTGCAAAAGGGCAAAGCGGAATGATCTTTTTTCCGTTTTTCCTTGCGAAGTCTACAGCGGCCAAAAGCATTTCTTTACCAACACCTTTTCCGTTGTGTTCTTCGCCTACTTCGGTGTGATCGATGATGAATCTTTCTTCACCCGCCCAAGTGTAAGTCATTTTTCCTGCTGAGATTCCGTCTATGAAAGCCTCAAAACTTCCGTGTTTTTCGTCGTTGGTTTGTTTTACCTCTATCATATTATGAAAATTTGGTTTGAATTTCTATGTCGTGAGTTAATATTTTGTGTACAGGGCATGCATCTGCGATCAAATGAAGCCTTTTCATCTGTTCTTCATCAAGATTTGTGCCTTCAAAGCTGATATTTCTTTTAAAAACGCGAAGTTTTGTCAAAGGAAAATTTTCCAGTTCTACTTCTACATTTATTTTTTCTACGTCCCATTCTTTTCGGTCGATATACATTTTTAATGTGGCCGCAGTACAGCTTGCCAAAGATGTAGCCAGGATTTCAAAAGGGTTAAAACCTTTATTCTGTCCGCCTTTATCAATTGGTTCGTCTGTGATCAGTTGGTTTTCACCAGCCGTTACTTCTGTATAATATTTTTCTTTTCCTAAAACTGCTTTTACGGTTACTGCCATTTTTTTATTTGTTGGATGTCTAACTTAGCTATAAAAATAGATTAAATTATTTTAGTTTTTAACCTGAATTTTAAAATTCTCAATCTTTTCTTTCAATTCTTTAAGCATTTCAGGATTGATGACACCGCTTTCCAGATCGAAGTTTTCGTAAAATTTAGACAGAGAAAAAGTCTCTTTTACGTCTGCTGCAAATTGTGGAAAAAATGTTTTTGCAGTATTCATTACATTTCCGCCGCCATAACCTCCCGGAGAAGTTGACATCAAAAGCATTGGCTTATTTTGAAAAACTTTTACATTAATTCTTGAAGCCCAGTCGAAAACATTTTTAAAAGCTGCACTGTAAGATCTGTTGTGCTCGGCAAGAGAACAAATGATCACATCGCATTCTTCAATTGCTTTTAAAAAATTATGTGCTTCATCCGGAAAACCTTTTTTCTCAAGATCAACAGAAAAAGTAGGCATCGTGAAATCATTAAGATCAATTAAATTAATTTCTTCGTCCTGAAAATCTTTCAAAACAAATTTCACCAATTCTCTGTTGATCGAAGTGGAAGATGTACTTCCTGCAAATGCTAATATTTTCATTATTTAATACTTTCTGTTATTTTTCTGGCGAATCTTCTTTTACTTTTTTCTGATAGTCAGCTTCTAATTTTTCAAGTTTTTGAAAATAGACTTCTTTATCTGCAAATAGTTTCGGATTATAAGCATCTCCCTCTTTTCGTTTTTTATGCAAGTCAAACTGGCTTGCATGAGAAGTTACCCAAATATCAAAATTCACATTTTTCATCGCTGTAAATGTATCACCATAATCTTTCTGAATCGTCTGATAAGTTTTTACTTCAGAGAATTTTTTGTCATCAATAATAATTGACGGTAAATTGGCAATTAAAACTTTATACGTCTGATTTTTGTCTTTGGTTTCGAATAAAAAGCTACATGATCCTTTTGTATGCCCCGGATGGTGAAGTAAAGTCAATGTAGTATTTCCGAGTTTTATTTTAGCATTATTTTTCAAAAGATAATCTGGGGTTACAGGTTTAAAAGTTACGCCGTATTTCCCCAATTCGTAATCAGATTTTCCGCCAGTTTTTAATTCTTCTGCATCTTTTTCATCTACATACAATTTGGCGCCTGTTTCTTTTTTGAAGTAGGCCATTGCTCCCATATGGTCAAAATGAGCCTGTGTCAAAGTCAGAATTTTGATGTCTTTATAGTTAAAACCAAGTTTTTTAATATTATTCTTGATCATTGAAAGTGATCCCGCTAATCCTGTGTTGATAAGAATATTTCCTTTATCGGTAACAATCAGATAAGATGCCAAATCGTAAGTTCCTACATAATACAAATTGCCTGCAATTCTGAACGGTTCATAAGGTTTTGACCATTCTTCAGGATTGTTTTTAGGCTCATTTACAGTTTGAGCGTTACTTACAAACGATATAACTATTAAAAATACAAGGATTATTCTATTCATTTATTTAAGATTTACAGGTAAATATTCTGAAATTTAATGTTTATTTTCTGTTTAAAATCGCTTTAGGAAGCGGAACAAATTCATGCTCATCACCCGGAACTAAAGGAAATGCATCGTGATTTTGGTCGTTCCAGTTCACTTTCGCCTGATCGATTAATTCTTTGTCTGAATTTACAAAATTCCAGAATATAAAACGTTCTTCATCGAAAGGTTCTCCGCCAAAAAGATAAACGGTTCCGTTTTCGCTCATATCAAACTCGCAAAGTTTGGTGTCTTTTGCGATCATTAACTGTTTTGAACCGTAAGAATTTCCGTCCGTAGTAACGGTTCCGTCCAAAACATACATCGCTGCTTCACCGTAAAGATCTTTTCCGATGCTTATTTTTTGAGCAGTTTTTGTTTTAATTTCAATAAAAAATAATTTGCTGTGAACAGGAACCGGAGATGTTCTCCCAAAAGCTTCTCCTGCAATTAATTTATATTGAATATCACCTTCCTCCCAAACCGGAATTTCATTCGCTTCGATATGATGAAAAGTCGGCTCGCTTTGCTCCAAATGTTTCGGAAGACCAACCCAAATTTGGAATCCGTGAAGTTTTTTATCGGTATGTCTTAAATATTCAGGAGTTCTTTCTGAGTGTACAACACCTTTTCCGGCGGTCATCCAGTTTACGGCTCCCGGTTTTATTTCAAGAGCGCTTCCGATGCTGTCTCTGTGGAAAATTGATCCTTCCAAAAGATAAGTTAAGGTTGAAAGTCCAATGTGCGGATGAGGCGGAACATCGAGATTTTGATAATCTTTCAATTCGGAAGGTCCCATGTGATCGATGAAAACAAATGGTCCGACTGCTCTTTTTTCACGGAAAGGCAATAATCTTCCCACCAAAAAGTTTCCTATATCTGCTGATTTTTCTTCTATAATAAGTCCGATGTTTGACATGATATGTAAAGTGGTTTTTAATGTTTTTATGTCATTGCGAGGAGCTTTGCGACGCGGCAATCTAAATATTTATGAAGATGAGATTGCTTCGGCACTTCGTTTCTCGCAATGACGAAATGAGTGTGTTATTTTTTAATAACACAGTTTATAAAGTTAGTAAAAAAAGAAATTACTGGAGTTTAACTGAAATTTAAATCTTATTTAATCCGCCAAATACCCAAATCTTCCCAAATTATAATCTTCAAAAGCCTGCATGATTTCCTCTTTTGAATTCATTACAAAAGGACCGTGTGGATAAATTGGTTCGTCTAGAGGCATTCCGCTTATGATTAATATAATTGAATCTTCAGATGCTTCAATAGTGAAATTTTCGCCTTCATTTTGGAATAATACCAAATTATCGGTCGGTGCTTTTTCTTCTCCGTTTACAATAATGCTTCCTTCAACAACTAAAGCTGCAGTATTAAAGTTTGCGGGAAAATTGAACTCAGCTTTTCCTCCTGATTTTAATTTTGCATTCATCATGTGAACCGGACTGTAAGTAAAGGTAGGACCTTTCTGACCGTTATATTCTCCGGCAATAACTTCTATAAATCCGTTGTCGCCAAGATCTACCTTTTTCATTTCTGAATTTTTGATAGCCTGGTATTTTGGACAGCTCATTTTATATACTGAGGGAAGATTTACCCAAAGCTGAACCATTTGGAAAATTCCGCCTGTTTTTGACCATTCTGTTTCGTGGTATTCTTTGTGAAGAACACCTTTTGCGGCAGTCATCCATTGTACATCGCCTTCACCGATAATTCCTCCGCCTCCTGCGCTGTCATGATGTTCAACGCTACCTTGATATGCTATGGTTACGGTTTCAAAACCTCTGTGAGGATGTACGCCGACACCTCTTGGTGTTTCTGTTCCGTTGAAATGAAATTTTGAGTTATAATCGAGCATAATGAAAGGATCCATTCTTTTCATATCCAATCCTTGTACACTCGGAATAAAATTATGCACCCTAAAACCGTCACCCACAAAATGTGCAGGTTTTGGAGATATTACCATTTGTCCTTTTTTAGTTGCCATAATAATTGTTGATTTATAGAGACAAAATTATTACAGTTAAAAATCAGATGCATTGATCTGTGATAAGTAGTTGGTCTGTTCTGAAATTAAGAAGTATAAAAGTGAGATTTTGAAATGTAATTTTTTTAGCATTAGGATAATCCTGTTAGGTTTTTATCTAAGTGTGGAAAGATTCGAGTTTAGATCCCTCCGGGAATACAAACTGGGTGTGATTTTGCAAAAAAAATTAAATAACGACAAATACCTTAGCTATAAAAAATATAAACTATAATTGATGAAATCTATAATTTTAATCTTCCTTGGATTTCATGTTTTTTCCATCAGAGACATGAAGTCTTCTGAAAACAAGACCGGAGATGATGGTTAAAATTCCGACGGTAAGAAATGTATATCGGAAAGCGTTATGAATTTCTCCTTCGATTAAATCTGTATTTTCATATAATTTTAAGACAATTAAACCAAATGCGATTCCGAAACCGATGGCAAGTTGTTGATTGACTGATATTAATGAATTTCCGCTGCTTGTCTGGAAGTTTCTCAGATCTGCAATAGAGATTGTATTCATCGAAGTGAATTGGATTGAATTGAAAAATCCTAAAACCGCAATAATCGGTACAAACCAATATAAAGAAGTGTGAATATTCGGAATGGCCAGTAAACAAATCAATGTTCCGATGATAAATGTGTTAACCATAAGTGTTTGTCTGTAACCGAATTTATCTAAAATTTTAATGACATACGATTTTCCAAACATCGCGGTTAAGGCCATGGGCGCAATAATCCAACCGGAAGTCACAGCTGATTGTTTATATGCGATCTGAATCATTAAGGGTAATAATAATGGGACAGAACTAATTCCTAATCGTGTTGCTAAATTCCCTACAACCCCTACGCGGAATGTTCTTACCTGGAAAAGGTTTAATGGGAAAATAGGATTTCCACCTCTTTTTGCATGTCTGTAGTAATAATATAAGAAAAGAAATCCCAAAATAAATACAACTAAAACAGGCGTAGTATTTTGAATATCTCCAAAAAGTTCTAACGAAATTGAAAGTAGGAGAGAAGCTGCTGCAAAGATTAAGAAGCCTTTAAGATCGAAATCCGGCGACTCAGATTTATAATTGGGCATGTATTTTATGCCTAAAATAATCCCTATCAATCCAAACGGAATATTAATTAAAAAAATCCAATGCCATGAAAAGTAATCTACCAGATAACCTCCAACTAAAGGACCTAAAACGGGACCAATTAATGCAGGAATAATGGCAAAATTCATTGCTTTTAAGAGTTCATTTTTATCAAAAGTTTTAATTAAAGCTAATTTTCCGACAGGAGTCATCAAGCTTCCTCCCACACCCTGAATTACCCGTGAGATCACCAATTGAGTAAGGTTCTGCGAAATAGCACAAAAAAACGAACCCAGACTGAAAAGTATTAGTGAAAAAATAAAGACTTTCTTCGTTCCAAAACGATCGGCCAAGAAACCGCTTGCCGGCATGAAAACCGCTAAAGTGAGAACGTAACTGATAATCGCGTTCTGCATATTAAGAGGAGATTCCTGCAAATCTTTTGCAATTGATGGTAATGACGTATTCAAAATGGTGGAATCCAGCATTTGCATGAAAATCGCAGTGGCAAGAATCAGGGGAAGTATTTTTTTAATAGACGTTTTGGGTGAGCTTACTTCAGACATTTGTTCAGGCTAGAATTTTATTTTTTTCTAGTAAATTATTGGGTTAAAAAATCTGTATCTGGTACAGTCTTTTTCTTAGATTAAGAAATCTATATAAAATTAAAAAAGTCTTGCGATATTTCACAAGACTTTTTGATTTATTTTCTAGGTTTTTCTACTCCTTTCCACTCGTCACCGGCTTTTCTGTACTGGCTTAGTTCGTAAGTTTTGAAATCCTTTGTTTTGTATTCGATGTTATCAGTATTCTGTTCAAAAGGCATGATGTAGTAAAAATCTACGTCAGTTTTGTCTGTTTTAGTTCCTTTTTTAACTGAAGGTACATATTTAGAGAATTTGTAGCTTGGAAGATATTGTTTCAATCTTGCATAGAAAGCTTTGTTTTCTTTTTCTTCAGGAATGATATCTACAATATTGAAATCATCTTTTTTCTTGTCGATCCAAAGATAATAGGTTTTCTCTTCCTGAGTCTTTTTGTTTAATGAGTTGAATGCAAATAATTCTTTTGGTACCAATTCCTTGATTTTTTCCGGATCTACTTTTGTGAAGTATTCTCCCTGAGACGGATCAACATATGTTTCAAGATTTAACATTAAGACATTATTATTCTCGAAATTTTTATTTTTAAAATATTGATTTAAAGATAACTCTGCTGTTGCTCTTAATTCTTTACCTCTTGCATCCAATTTTTTTGTTGGGTTTTGAGGATTTACTTTTTTCACAAACTCATACAGAACTTTAGGCTTTACATCCTTAAGGTGTGGGTATGTTTTTAATTGTTCAGCTTTTGCCAGCCAGTAGTATTGTTGATAATAGTCGTCCTTTTCATTATCCTTTACGCTCTTGTATGTTAAAGCAAGTTTTTTTGAGTTAAGATATTTACCAAATTTACCCTGACCAAAGGTAAAAGTTATAGATAATAAAGCAAAAAAGATAGTAATGTTTCTTCTCATTTTTATAAAATTGATTTTTCGTTTTCCAAATATAATTATTTATTAGATACTATTTTGGATTGTCAGTTAAATTATATCAATTTATTATCGGTTTTTCAAAAGAAAATCCTGTATGGCTACAGGATTGATAAAATTATTTTTTAGATGGCAGAATGCAGGGCTTAGGAATTAGGTTTTTAGCTTACTGTTTTAAACTTTATCTTCCCTAAACCCTAAACCCTAAACCCTAAACCCTTTTATTCATATGAAGTTTCATGCACTTTTATAGATCTTCCGCTCGGATCGTTCATTTTTTTGAAAGCTTCATCCCATTCTAAGGCAATCGGGGTGGAGCAGGCAACAGACGGTACAGACGGTACTGTAGCTGCCGAAGTTTCACTAGGGAAATGTTCTTCAAAAATTGTTCTATAACGGTATTCTTCTTTATTTTGAGGAGTGTTTAGCGGGAATCTGAATTTCGCATTCGTCATCATTTCGTCAGAAACTTCTTTTTCGGCAACTTCTTTCAACGTGTCGATCCATGAATAACCAACGCCGTCCGAGAACTGTTCTTTTTGTCTCCATGCAATAGATTCTGGAAGCAGATCTTCAAAGGCTTTTCTTAAAACCCATTTTTCAATTTTTCCTTCTGCAACGTTGATCATTTTATCTTTCGGATTAACGGCCATGGCAATATCCATGAATTCTTTGTCTAAGAAAGGTACACGGCCTTCAATTCCCCAACTCATCAATGCTTTGTTGGCTCTAAGGCAATCGTAAAGGTGAAGTTTTCCTAATTTTCTTACCGTTTCATCATGAAATTCTTTTGCGTTCGGAGCTTTGTGGAAATACAAATATCCACCGAATAATTCATCTGAACCTTCACCGGAAAGTACCATTTTTATCCCCATCGATTTAATGACTCTTGCTAAAAGATACATCGGCGTAGAAGCTCTGATGGTCGTCACATCATAAGTTTCTAAGTGATAAATGACATCACGGATCGCGTCCAGACCTTCCTGAACGGTGAAATTAACTTCGTGATGAACAGATCCGATATGTTCTGCCGCTTTTTTTGCCGCAATAAGATCGGGCGAGCCTACCAAACCAACAGCAAAACTGTGTAATCTAGGGTACCAAGCCTCCTGAGTATCGCCACTTTCAACTCTTTGTCTCGCAAATTTTGCAGTGATTGCAGAAATAACCGATGAATCCAAACCTCCTGAAAGAAGTACTCCGTAAGGAACATCGCTCATTAATTGTCTGTGAACGGCATCTTCAAGTCCTTTTCTAATTTTTGAAATATCCGTTTCGTTATCTTTTACATGGTCAAAACTTTCCCAGTCTCTTTTGTACCATTGTTGAAGCTCAGTCCCATCCGGGCTGAAAACAAAATGTCCGGGTAAAAATGTTTCAATAGTTTTGCAAACTCCTTCCAAAGCTTTTAGTTCAGAAGCTACATAATAGTTTCCGTTTTTGTCCCAACCTTGATATAATGGACAGATTCCCATATGATCACGGGCGATCAGATAAACATCATTTTCTATGTCATAAAGCGCAAAAGCGAAAATTCCATTTAGTTTTTCAATGAAATTTTTTCCGTATTTTCTATAAAGAGCTAAAATAACTTCGCAATCCGACTGCGTTTGAAATTCATAATCAGGAAATTCTGCCTTTAATTCTCTATGGTTATAAATCTCTCCGTTTACCGCTAAAACAACGTTTCCGTCTTTTGTAAATAAAGGTTGCCTTCCTGAAGTAGGATCTACAATAGCAAGTCTTTCGTGAGAGAAAACTACTTTTTCATTTTGAAATACGCCACTCCAATCCGGACCTCTGTGACGGATTTTTTTTGACATTTCTAAAACTTGAGGTCTTAATATTTCAGTTTTTTGTTTTGCATCAAACAAACATACGATTCCACACATTTTTTATCATTTATTTAAAGCAAAAATAGAATTGTAATTTAAAAATAACAACAAAAAATGCATAAATGTGAAAAAATTTAACTTATTGATTTGTTTAAAAGTAAAATATTAATTAAACCTATTGATTATGGTGATTTTGATTAATATTTTTCACATCTAAATATTAATTCATTATTACATACGAAATAAAAATGAAATATTTATTAATCTATGTTAATTAATTATACGAATTTTTGCCCTTACTTTGTGGCTCGAAATAATTTTTTTTCATCATTTGTGTTTTTACCTTCTTGCAATCCCATTGCAAGAAGGTTTTGTTTTATTGGGAACCTAGTAAAACTCCGGATACATTCCACGAGCTGAAACTTGTTCCTTCCGTTGGTCCTTGAGGAATTTTTACCTGAATGGTATGCTTTCCTGCTTTTAGATCTCCAAGAGGAATGAAGTTTGGATTGGTAATCGTTCCCGGGCACCAGTTTGATCTGCTTAAGTCTGATGATGAAAGTCCGTCCGGGAAATTTCCTGATGCAGGATTATACAAACGGTAAGATCCGCAGTCTGACCTCCATGGAACGAATGAAAATGTCATTTTCCCGTCTAGAAAGATAGAATTAGCTTTAGGAACGAATTCGTCTCCGTTTTCCCAGCCGCCGTGGCCCGTAGTTGTATATCTCAACTTCGCATTTTTCAGATCTTTTTGTAACGTAAATTCAACAAAAAGTCCTTTGTCGTTATTAAACATCGTAGAATAGTCCTGTCCGGCCATTTCCATAATGTTGAGTGTATTGAAAAGTGGAATCACCGTATTATTTTTATTCACCGTCTGATCACTTTTATGAATTGTTATTTCTAAGCTCACTTTGTGGCCACCTTTGTCGTAGTTACCGATAAATGTACCGATCCAAAGCTCTTTTTCGGAAAGAGAAGGTTTCAGTTCGGTAATATCCTGACGGTAAGGTGTGATCGTTTGCCAAGTTTTACCTTTTAATTCAAGATGATTAAATTTTTGAGTACCGAAAGCGGTGAAAAATCTCATCATTTCCGTTGCAGGATTATAATTTTCGGTTGAAGTTATTCCGTAATACTGTTTTCCATTACCATTGTCGTAAAGAGGGAGTGTTTTTGCACCTTTTTCTAATCCATCAAAAAAAGATTGTGATTTATCCTGCGGAATAAAGAAAACTGTTCCCGTTCTATCGTAAGCATCACCGTTAGATTGTTGCTTAAGTTCAGCAAAAATAAGTTCACCTTCTGAGATTTTAGGAAACTTAATTTTTTTAAGTATAATTGTTCCGTTGGCGAATCTTTTTATTTGTTCATCTGATTTTGATTGATCAGAAAAATTATTAGTTTCATTTTCAAAAACTTTTAACGTTGTGAATCTGCTTTTCCAAAGAAGATCTTTATAGCCTAATAAGTCTGTAGAATTTATAGAACCTTTTACTAAAGTTTCAATATCAGTTTTCTTAACTTTTTTAATTGAATTGGCTGTTATGACGGAATTTTTATTTCGCTCAACTTCCAACACCAATCCTAAATTTTGACCTAAAGTTGATGGTCCGCCTTTTATTTTTAAATCATTCGTATACCAAACTTCAATCGTGTTTGAATTGATTTTTGTAACTGCTTTTTTGCAATTGTAGCCAAGAATTTTTTTCGTTTTATTCGTAAATTCAAAAGTCTGTTTTCCTACAGATTCTGCATCAGAAGTTGAAATAATTTCGTTAGGTTTTAAAAATCCATAAGAAACAATCGTGTTTGATGGTTTTTCAATTTTCGTTATTTCAAAAGGATAATCGCTTTTTTGTTCTCTGATTTTGTTATTTAAAATGAAACTTTCCTTTTCATTAGCCCAAACTAATGTTGGAGTCTGGTCAGTCAATACTTTTCCGTTATACGAGCTTATGTATTGGATTTCATATGTCTGAGCAAACGTCAAACAAAATAAAAAGACAGAAAGAAAACTTAATAAAATTCTTTTGCGCATAATAAAATCGGTTTCTCACAAAGATAAAATTTAGTTAACATAATATCAACTTTGTGAATTTTGAAAATAGCTTTTGATGAATAGGTATGAAATATTTATATGATTGTTACGTTCAAACAAAAAATAATAACCGTGAAGCGATTTTTTCTGCTTTTTTTATTTCTATTTTCATCAAGCTTTATATCGGCACATAAGTCAAAAGTGAGAGTTGGAACTTTTGGAAATGTGAAAACATATTTTTCATCGAGTTTTAATTTTGGAGAAAAAACAATTGAATCTGAAGAGCTTAAAATTCAGATTATAGGAAGATTTTCAAAAGTAATTTCTGAAAGATTGGGATATTCTGATACGATTTTAATAGAGCGCAGAACTTATTATGCTCATAATCCAAATCAAAAATTTTTTATTTTAGAAAATAATAATTCACAATATAAAGTTGCAGTATTAGAAGATGGAGCAGTTCTTAAAAGTAATAATAAAGGTTTGTCAATCAGGATTATTGGTAATGAAGTTCAGGTTTTTGATGTTTTAAAATTAATTGAATATTCTATTCTAAATAGAAAGAAACTTAATAAAAAGTTGGTTCCTACAGATTATTATTTTGGTGAAAAAAGTAAATTGTCAATTTTAGTAAATACTGAAGATTTTATACAGAAAATAATAAAAAAAGAATCAAAGTTAGTTGATGAGATAATTAATAAAGAAGTTATTTTATTAGATAATGGTTCATTGCGAACTCAAATTTCATGGAAAAATAACGAGTTTATATTTGCAAAAAGTACAAAAGATTTAAAGGAAGATAATGTTTATAAAAACTATTATGTAATTTATAAAGTTCCGGATTTTAGATACTATATTACTTCTTTTGATTGTGATTATTTTCTAATTTTTAATAATAAAAATACATTTACTTATTTTGACGGAATAGAAGAAAATACTTCTCCGAAAATAAATGTTGAAAAGAAAGGTTGGTATGTATTCAATTTAGTAAGAGAAAGGCTAGGTAATAGAATTATTTTATATGATACGACTGAATATTTTTATCTGTATGATATCAACAAAAAACTACTCCAAAAAATAGAGTAGTTAATATATTTTAATAATGTTAAGCTAATTTTTAAGCAAGTCTCTCGATCAAAGCCATGTAGAATCCGTCGTAGCCTTCGCTAGGCATTACTTTTTCATCTTTAACCATTTTGAAATCCGGATTGTTTTTCAGGAATTCTTCAACCTGCAAGTTGTTCTCAGAAGGTAGAATAGAACATGTTGCGTAAACCATCTTTCCACCTTTTTTAAGGATTTTAGAGTAATCCTGAAGAATTTGCTGTTGCTCTTTTTTAATTCTATCGATGAAATCTTGGTCGATTTTCCACTTACTGTCAGGGTTTCTTTTCAAAACTCCCAGACCTGAACATGGTGCATCGATCAATAATCTGTCAGCTTTCTCATGAAGACGTTTGATTACTTTATTGTCAGCAATCATACGGGTTTCAATGTTGTGAGCTCCGGCTCTTTTTGCGCGACGTTTTAGCTCAGCTAATTTCCATTCATAGATATCTAAAGCGATGATTTGCCCTTTATTACCCATCAAAGCAGCTAGATGAAGTGTTTTTCCGCCTGCACCTGCACAGGCGTCCACAACTCTCTGACCTTCTTTTACATCAAGGAAATATCCGATTTTTTGTGAAGTAGCATCCTGAACTTCAAATAATCCGTCTTTAAATGCAGTTGTAAGAAAAACATTCTTTTTCTCTTCCAGCTGTACTGCATCAGGATAATTTTTTACGGTATAAGAAACAATATTATCAGATTCAAGATCAGAAATAAGCTCTCTTGGTGTAGTTTTTAAAGCATTTGCTCTTAAAACGGTAGGAGCGCGCTCGTTCAGAGCTTTCATTTCTTTTTCCCAAATTGGACCTAATTCTCTTTCTAAGGTTTCCACCAACCATTCAGGAATAGAATATTCTATTGCTTTGGTAGGAACAGTTCCTTTTTTAAGTTTTGTGGTGATATCGGCGATTTTTATTCCTTCAAATTCTTCAAATCTTTTATAATTTGTTTTGCTCCAAAGTAAATATGCGATAATTAGTTTGTAAATATTATCAGGTTTTACGCCTTCTCCCATATAATATTCCAGACGTTTTTTCCAACGGATGATATTATAGAAAATCTCAGAAACAACGGCTCTGTCCTGGCTTCCCCATTTTCTGTGAGCTTTTAAAAGTCTTTCGATTACTTTATCGGCGTATTTATTTTTCTCGAAAAATGTTTCTTGTAAAGCATCGTGAATTCCGATCGCTAAGTTTCTGTGAATAAGTTCCATAAATTGCTTCTCCTGTTTTGAATCTGCAAAAATACGAAAATTATAAATGTTATTAGTTATGATTTATAAGTTATGAATGATGAGTTTTTCACGACACAATAACTTCCATCTTCCATCTTCAAGCTTCTAGCCGATTAATTATAAAATTTTACCTTTGCAAAAATTAAAAAATATGAGTGATACTGTACTTTGCCCGAAATGTGGTTCCGAATTTACTTATCCAAGCGATAACATGACGGTTTGTTCTCAATGTTTCTATGAGTGGAATGCCGAAGAAGCAGCTTCTGAAGCTTCAAACGAAGGAAAAATCCTTGATGCTAACGGAAATGAGCTGCAAGACGGTGATTCTGTAGTTGTAGTTAAAGATCTTCCTGTAAAAGGAGCTCCAAAACCGGTAAAAGCAGGAACTAAAGTGAAAAATATTCGTTTAAGACCAGACAGCGACCATAATATTGATTGTAAAATTGATGGTTTCGGTTCTATGGCTTTGAAATCTGAATTTGTAAAGAAAGCGTAATTACGCTGTAAGCAATAGGCTTTAGGCAGTAAGCTTTTCCATGTTTGCTGCCTAAATTCCACAAAAAAAGGAAAGAATTGGACAGTGTTATCTTTCGAAGACTTGATTGCAGAATCTGCTAATGTCCGTCTAATGGATGAAAGAGAATTAACCAAAAATTTCCTTATGCTGTGGTACTACAAATCTAAGAAAAAGATTGATAGATTGTGATTTTTTTTATCCACAAATTAATAATAACTGTTAGTAAATGTGGTGATTATGGTTTTTTAGAAGCTGTTTCCAGCTATCCACTCATACTCCTCGTGCCAGCGCACCCCAACTCCAAAAGCCTTCCACACTCCAACGCTTACTGCGGGGTAACCGTTTCTATCTGGGCTAAGATATTGGGGATGGTGACTTCGAGAGTCTCAGCCACCAAGAACGTTTTCTCGTTCTTTTTAAGTATAACTTTACGATTAAAATAAGCATAAAGTTTGTCATTCCGTAGGAATCTAAACAAAGATTTTTACAATCCGATCTCTACAAAATTAGCCTAGATTCCTGCGGAATGACAAACTGTATGTATATTTAACATTACTCAAAAGAAATAGTAACCGGATTTTCCAGCTTTTTATCAGTGTAAACAACAAGCTCTTTATCCTTCATTTTCAGCTTATTCCAATAATGATTTCCTGCAAATCTGCTTTCTAAAACTTCCGCTTCAAAACCATTTTCTGAAACCGTAATTTCATGCGGATAATAAGAAAATTTAGAAATTTTTAAATCTGAAATCTCTTTTTCACTGAAAATATTCACTTCTCCAAAAAGCTTTGCAACATAGGAATTATAAGGATTTTTATATGTTTCTTCGGGACTTTCATTCTGAATTAATCTTCCATCCTGAAGAATAACGATCTGGTCAAGCCAAGGTATAATATCCTGTAATTCGTGAGTAGAAATGATTAAAGAAATAGTATGTTCTTTCACATATCTGAAAAGTTTTTCACGAAGTTCAATCTTTCTCGGAAAATCCAGATTACTGAAAGGTTCGTCTAAAATTAAAAGCTTCGGAAGTACCGATAATGCTCTTGCAATGGCAACTCTCTGCTGTTGTCCACCACTCAGATATTTAGGTAAAATATTGGCAAATTCTTCCAATCCAACCACTTCAAGAAGTTCGGTTACGGTTTCTTTTTTCTTTTTCAGATCGATATTAGAAATAAATTTTCCCACATTATCAGCTACGGTAGAATAGGGCATCAGGTCAAAATTCTGAGCTACAAATTTCATTTCAGCTTCACCCGGAACTAAGTTTCCCTTTGGTCCGAAAAGTTTGGTTCCGTTAAAAATAATATCGCCGCTTTCCCAGTCGAGAAGTCCGTAAATTAAGTTTAATAATGTAGATTTTCCACAACCGCTTTCCCCCGCCAATGCGATGATCTTACCCTCTTCAAACTTAATGTTGAGGTTCTGAAACAGCGGTTTATCTTTGGTGTGTGAGAAGTGTAAATTGTTTATTTCTAATAGCATATTACAAATGTAGCGATTTTAGGAAAAAATAAAATATTTTATTATATTTACAGTTACAATAAAAATATATCAAAAATGAGAAAAAAACTGTTTTCGTTAGCTATTCCTGCTCTTTTTAATGCGTTTTTAGTGGTTTCTTGTAATAAAGACAAACCTCTTACAAGCGAAAGTGATGAAGTTGCAACAACTAAAGACGGTAACCAATATACATTGGATACTTTAAACAGTAAAGTGGAGTGGAAAGGATATAAAGTTTTTAAATCTGAAAGTACAAGCCATTTCGGAACCATTAAGTTTGAAAGCGGTGATGTTACCGTAAAAGACGGAAAACTTGAAAGCGGAAAATTCGTTGCTGATATGAATTCTTTAACATCAGTTGATCTAAAAGACGATGCTGATCAGTTAGGAAAATTAAATGGTCATTTGAAAAGCGGAGATTTTTTCGAAGTAGAAAAATTCCCGACAGCTTCTTATGAAATTACAAAAGTTACTCCGGCTGCGGAAGGTGATTACAACACATTGCTAGACGGTAATTTAACAGTAAAAGGAATTACAAAACCAACTCAGTTTAAAGCCAATGTTTCCGTAAAAGATGGAGTAGTGAGCGTTGCAACTGAGCCTAAGGATATTAAAAGAGAAGATTTTGGCGTGAAATTCCAGGCTCCTGCTGAAAACGGAGTCATCAAGGATGAGGTAACTCTTCAGATCAACGTTAAAGCTTTAGAAAAAAAATAATTTTTTTATTTAAGTGAAATAAGTGATTGAAGTCTGCCTCCGAAAAGAGGCAGATTTTTTTTGGTTCAAATAAATTATTAAACTTAAAAACCGTATTTTTGCAAAACATTTTTGAAAGTGTAGAATAATGATAGAAAAGATAGAAGAACTACTTGTTGAAGTAAACGGCTTTAATGCTACATCTAGAGAGGAGATAGAGAACTTCCGAATTAAGTACAATGGTAAAAAAGGTGTTCTGAATGATTTTTTTGAAAAATTTAAAGAAGTACCGAACGATCAGAAGAAAGAATTTGGGCAGAAGATCAATACTCTAAAGCAGGCTGTTGCTGTAAAATTGGAAGATTTGAAAACGTCGTCTGAATCTTCTATTATCTTAGAAAAAGAAGATCTTACAAGACCTGCTTTTCCATTGGATTTGGGTTCAAGACACCCGATTAATTTGGTAAAAAACAGAATTATTGAGATTTTTAAATCTATCGGTTTTGCTGTTGCAGACGGACCAGAAATTGAAGACGACTGGCACAACTTTACAGCCCTGAATCTTCCTGAATATCATCCGGCAAGAGACATGCAGGATACTTTCTTTATTGAGCAAAACCCAGATCTTTTATTGAGAACACATACTTCTTCTGTACAAATTCGTTATATGGAAGAAAATCAGCCGCCGATCAGAATTTTATCTCCGGGAAGAGTATTCAGAAATGAAGCGATCTCTTCTCGTTCGCACTGTATTTTCCACCAGATCGAAGGATTGTATATTGACGAGAACGTAAGTTTTGCAGATATGAAACAAACGATCCAATTCTTTACAACTGAACTTTTTGGTAAGTCGAAGATCAGAATGAGACCTTCTTATTTCCCTTTCACCGAGCCGAGTGCTGAGATCGATGTATATTGGGGATTAAACTCTGAAATTGATTACAGAATTACAAAAGGAACAGGTTGGTTAGAAATTATGGGTTGCGGAATGGTAGATCCTGCCGTTCTTAAAAATGTAAATATAGATTCAGAAAAATATTCAGGTTACGCATTCGGAATGGGGATTGAAAGAATTACAATGCTTCTTTACCAAATGAGCGATATCAGAATGTTCTTCGAAAATGATATCCGAACGTTAGAACAATTTAAAACTTTATAATAAAAATCAAACCTCCGAAAATTTCGGAGGTTTTTTATAGAAAAATATCTATAATCACATCGATATATATCGATGCTATTTAAAATGATTATATACTAGGTGTTGGTATATTTGTACAAGCAAAATGAGAAAAAAAATTATTTTTTACACAAATGTACAAGAACAAAACCTCCGAAATTTTCGGAGGTTTTTGTTTTTTAATTACTGACCTTAGAAACAAAACGTAATTAAAAAACTATCTGTATATAATTATAACACTTGATACTTTGAAAATATTACATATAAAGAAAAATGCCTGTAAAAAATATTACAGACATTTTCAAATTAAAAAAACTAACTATATTTTATTTTGTGAATTTCAAGGGATATTTCACATTCTTATAATCATCAATACTGGCCTTTAAAGAACCTACAGCCAATTCTGCTTTCAATAACATCGGAACATGATTCGCATCATTGGAAACCCACATCGTCACGCCTTCTTTTTCTTTAAAAACTCTTCCACTTTTTACAGACGGAATGATTTTTAAACAATTGATCGTTCCGAATTTTGTCTTTAAATTTTCTGTTCCGGTTACTTTTAATTGAAAAGGAAACATTTCATCATCAATCCACACATTCATGTTGATCACTGTTCCTACTTTTAGCTCAGCCGGGCTTTTACTTCTTAAATAATAGAAACAAGAAAGCATATCCTGAACTCCTTTTACTGATTTTAGAACCTTAGAACCGTTAGCCGGAGTTTTTTTATCTGTTAGGATCAACGTATTGTTATCATGGTTAAAAACCGTCTCAAAATGCTGGGTATATCCACCTTCTTTTACATTTCTTACATAAAAACTAGGAAGCCCGGTTTGTGTATTGATAAAACTTTCATACAAATCTTCTACTTTGAAAAATGCTTTTACAGCGCCCGTTGTAGATCCTGTTCCTTTTACATAAAGATGCGGAACTGCTTGATAGGTAGTCGTTTTGGTTGTCAAGTTGGCAGTTCCGGCATTAAGAAAACCATAATGAATTCTCAAGGTTAAAGATTCGCCGTTTGCAATATTATCTATCTGAGCGCTGCCCAAACAGAAAACGAATAAAGTTAAAATAATAAATATTTTCTTCATACTAAGAGTTTTACAAAAACGTTGCCAAATTTAAAGTTTTTATTTTTTTAATGATATTTGATAAATCTCAGCTTTTTATTTAGACTGAATTAAATATGCTTAGCATTAAAATTAGTAAATTTGCAGCTATACTTATAATTAAATTATCTTATTATTATGATAACTACTGATATATTGATCATAGGAGCCGGACCAACTGGACTTTTTGCTGTTTTTGAAGCAGGTTTATTAAAAATGAAGTGTCACATCATCGATGCACTTCCTCAACCTGGAGGCCAATTGACTGAGCTTTATCCTAAAAAACCTATTTTCGATATTCCGGGATATCCTTCGGTGAATGCTGGTGAATTAATTGATAATTTAATGGAGCAGATCAAGCAGTTTCAACCTGGGTTTACGTTAGGTGAAACGGCAGTTTCTTATTCTAAAGTTGATGATGAGTGGTTTGAAGTTATTACCAACAAAGGAACGGTACATAGAGCGAAAGCGATTGCAATTGCAGGTGGTTTAGGTACTTTTGAGCCTAGAAAACCGACTTTTGAAAATGTAGCTGATTACGAAGAAAAAGGCCTTGAATATTTCGTTAAAGAACCTGAACATTTCAGAAATAAAAAAGTAGTCATTGCCGGAGGTGGTGATTCTGCGCTGGACTGGAGTATTTTCTTATCAAATGTTGCAAGTGAAGTTACATTGATCCACAGAAGAAACGAATTCAGAGGAGCTTTGGATTCTGTTGAAAAAGTACAGGATCTTAAGAATCAAGGAAAGATCAAATTGATCACTCCTGCTGAAGTTACAGGAATTAAGGGAGACGGAAAAGTGGAATCAATCACTGTTGTGAAAGATGGTGAAGAAGCTTATGACCTTGAAACGGATTATTTCATTCCATTATTCGGATTGACACCAAAATTGGGAGATATTTCTACTTGGGGACTGAATATTGAAAAAAATGCGATCGTTGTAAACAATGCATTAGATTATCAGACAAACATCGATGGAATCTACGCTATCGGAGATATCAATACATATCCTGGTAAATTGAAGTTGATTCTTTGTGGTTTCCACGAGGCAACGTTGATGTGTCAAAGTGTTTATAACAGATTAAATCCGGGTAAAAAATACGTTTTAAAATATACAACCGTAAGTGGAGTTGACGGGTTTGACGGAAGCCGTAAAGAAGCTGAGAAAGCTGTTGTGAAAAAAATAGATTAATAATAGTATTTAGTTGATGGTTTTTAGTGTTTAGAAATAAAAATATTTATAACTTTTTAGCCCCAAATACTAAACACCCAAAACTAAATACCAACAACTAAAAATGAACGATATTAATATAAAAATCACCGATAGAGACGGTGTAACTCACGATATTGTTGCTCCTACGGATATGTCTATGAACTTAATGGAAATCATCCGTTCATATGAATTAGCAGAAGAAGGAACAATCGGAGTTTGTGGAGGAATGGCGATGTGCGCATCATGTCAGGTATACGTGATCAGTGATCCGGGACTTGTAGAAATGGGCGATGAAGAAGATGCAATGCTTGCAGAAGCTTACCATGTGAAGGAGAATAGCAGATTGGGTTGCCAGCTGCATATTGTTGAAGAAATGGAAGGTCTTGAAGTGGAGATTGCTCCTTATCCTTAGAAAAATTTTAACTAAAAAATATAAACTCCTGAAGATTGTTCTTCGGGAGTTTTTTGTTTTATTGATTTCAAAAAATACTGTTATCTATAATCGGAAAAGTAAATTTTTCCAAAATCTTTAACAGTCTGAACATCTGTTTTATTTTCAATCTCTCCATTTTTATAGGATTCAAGCGTTCTCACTTTTTTGTGAAGAATGAAATTATTTGAAAGTTTATCATACTTAAAAGTAATTATTTCTGTCATCTTGGTTCCTTCAGGAACAAATTTGTAGGTCAGAATAAGAGAAAAACCATTTTTTCTAATTTTTACAGCTTTAAAAGGATCTGTGCTATCCTCACTACAATCAGAACATGGAACAATATGATAATTAGATGCATAAAATGAAGATGTCCCGTCTTTTTTTAACAAATCTATTCTTACAATTCTACATTTCATGTAATCATCATCTCCAATATAATTATTTTTACACTGAACTTCTTCAATTTCTACATTGTCGAGAATTTTGTCATTATTCAAGTCATTTTTTGTATAACGTTTGAAAATATGTCTTTGTTTTTGTGCTTTACAAAAGTTATTAAAAAAGAATAAAGAAAGTATTATAAGTGTAAATCTAATCATCATTTAAATCGATTATTATTATTATTATTATAAACTTCTTCCTTAGAAATCCATTTCCCAACACTTGGAGCTTTATAATTTTTCCTTTTTAGTATTATCACAACAATATATTCTAAATTCTAAGCTTTGAGCATTTAAACTAAGCATAGAAGTTGTATGAGAAATTATAAACAATAGTTTCTTCATGAAGTTATTTTGAACAAAAATATCCAAAATCAAACGACTTTGGATATCAATATAGCAATTGTATTATTTTATTTCTGAGGAATATTCGCTAAAATATCTTTAAGAAAACTCCAGAATTTCTGTGCAGAAGGGATATTTGCTCTTTCGTCAGGAGAGTGAGCTCCTCTGATCGTTGGTCCGAAACTCACCATTTCCATTTCAGGATAATTGGCTCCGATAATTCCACATTCTAAACCTGCATGACAAGCTACAACTTGTGGTTTCTCTTTAAATTTATCAGTATAGATTTTCTCCATCAACTGAACGATTTCAGAACCCGGTTTTGGTTTCCAACCTGGATAAGAACCACTGAATTCTGTATTCATTCCGGCTAATTCTGCTACAGATTTTAACTGTTCTGAAACAGAATCTTTAGAAGAATCAACCGATGATCTAGAAAGATTTAAAATTTTCAATCCTCCTTCTTTTAATTCAACTCTTGCCACATTGTTTGAAGATTCTACCAAATCTTTAACATCCGGACTCATTCTGTAAACACCGTTGTGAAGAGCTTTTAAAGTTAAAATGATTATCTTTGAATCTTCTTCTGAGATTGCTTTGTCTGAACTTGTTGAATTTTCAATATTAATATGAAGAGCAGGCTCAATAGTTGCAAATTCTTCTAAAATCTCTTTTTTAAGACCATTTGTAATTTCTTCAATAAATTCTTCAGCATTTCGCACAGAAATAATAGCAACGCCTTCTCTCGGAATAGCATTTCTTAATCCGCCTCCGTCGATAGAGATCAACTGAATATTTTCTTTTGCTAAAGCTTTGTAGAGTAATCTTCCTAAAATAACATTTGCATTTCCGAAACCTTTGTGGATGTCCATTCCGGAGTGACCGCCTTGCAAACCTTTCACTTCTATTCTTACAATTTGTCCGTTTGAAGCTTCTGTCTGATAGTTTTGAGAAATCGTAACATCAATTCCACCCGCGCAGCCGATATCAATTTCATCATCCTCTTCTGTATCAAGATTTAATAAAATTTCCCCTGTCAATTGTCCTGGTTTTAGACCGATTGCTCCTGTCATTCCAGTCTCTTCATCGATTGTGAAAAGCGCTTCCAAAGCCGGATGCGGAATGTCTGAACTTTCTAAGATCGACATAATTGTAGCCACTCCTAAACCGTTGTCAGCTCCTAAAGTTGTCCCTTTTGCCTTTACCCAATCTCCATCGATTTCCATTTTGATTCCTTCAGTTTCGAAATCAAAAGTAACATCATTGTTTTTCTGACAAACCATATCCAAATGCGATTGCAACACAATAGATTTACGGTTTTCCATTCCTGCAGTGGCTGGTTTTTTAATAATTACATTTCCTACTTCATCAACTGTGGTTTCCAATCCTAGATTTTCACCAAATTCTTTAATGAAAGCAATTACTTTTTCTTCTTTTTTTGAAGGTCTTGGAACAGCGTTTAGTTTGGAGAAATTCTTCCATACTATTTGCGGTT
This sequence comes from Chryseobacterium sp. G0201, assembly GCF_003815655.1. Lineage (NCBI taxonomy): Bacteria > Pseudomonadati > Bacteroidota > Flavobacteriia > Flavobacteriales > Weeksellaceae > Chryseobacterium > Chryseobacterium sp. G0201. Next base: position 2,536,136 of record NZ_CP033917.1, read on the forward strand.
CTATATTAGATAATTCCATGAAATTTTATTTTTATCAAAATTACGAAATAAAAAATGCTTCCGTAAATCTGGAAGCATTTTTTATTTTTGCTAGAAGCTGTTTTTAACATCCACATTCACCATAAATTGGCATTGTTTCAACGGTACCATCAGGCTTTTCGATAGTCAATGTGCCTTGGAACAACAAAGCTTCTTCACCTTTTATTTTTTTGCCTTTTACAGAGATCTTGTAATCGTCAATTTCAATTTCTTTGCTCAGTTCTTCGTCAGATTCCATGTCGCTTGAAGAGATCAGATTCATTGCTAATCTTTTACCGTCAAGTTTCATATAGGCTGTTTTTCCTGCGTCATCAGCGTAAATATATTTTTCTGCTTCAAAATCTGCTTTGTTTCTGGCAAAATAGCATGAACATTCTTTAATTTCTTTAGGAAAAGCAATGGTTTCAACTAAAATTTTACCTGTAGAAGCTGTCGTTTTTGCAGAATCCTGAACAATATTCAGCGAATCTGTAGCCGTCGAATTCGAAACTGTTTCTTTGTCTTTTTTACAAGCGACCAATAAGAACGCTGAAAAGAAAATAATTAGGTATTTCATTGTTTGTGGTTTATATTATTTATCCTCTGGCTCTTTCAAGAAGAACCATCATTAATAATGAAAGAACAACTAAACTTTCGTCTTCGTCGTCAATATCGATCATTCTGTCAAGCTGAAATCTTCTTCCGAAGAATGAAGGCATTTTTTTAAGTTTAAAGTATTCTTTTCCGTCAATTCCTCTTACCGTGTAAGCCGGGTTAAGGAAATATCCTGTAAACATACCGATAATCGGGATCTCACTTACCATTCCGTCAAAGAATTTTGTCCATGCATTATCTTCTGTAACCGTGAATTTTGGCTGATCATTAGAGTCTAAAATATTATAAGTAGACTTCCAGATAGAACGCATTCCTTTTCTTGCTAATCTTCCATAATTTTTCTTGTCAATTAAGTCATTTAAAGAATAAGAAGCATTAAAATCAATCCATTTATTCGCCTGAATTCTGAAAAGTTCCTTTGATTTGCTCTCATCATTGAAAACGATCACATCTTCTTTCAATTTAAACATTTTCTGACGAACGTAAGCTACAGCGTTTCCGTTTTTGTCCGTAATATTGAAGTCGCTGGCTAATGTTGTGATCTTGAATTTAAAATCCAGTGGATAATTTAGGTTATTAAGTACCATTTAGTTTATATTTTTCTCAAATTAATATTAAGTTCCCAAAGATAAATTTTTTATTGGAATTATCTCTGGATTTAGCCCCCGTAAAACTACGGAAAATCATCTTTTTGTATTATTTTTGTAGTTATGGATTACCCGAGTAAAGTTTTGGCAAAAGCAGTGGATGAGATCTCTGGATTACCCGGGATTGGCAGGAAAACAGCTTTACGTTTAGCATTACATTTATTGAAACAACCTAATTCCAGAGCGGTAACTTTAGGAAATTCTCTCATTAATCTCGTTAACGAAATAAAATACTGCAAAGAATGCCATAATTTTTCTGATTTTGAGATTTGTGAAATCTGCAGCAATAATAAACGAAATGATGAAGTTATTTGTATCGTAGAAGACGTTCGTGACGTTATTGCCATTGAAAATACAGGAAAATATACAGGAAAGTATCTGATCTTGGGCGGGAAAATTTCCCCGATGGAAGGAGTAGGACCCAATCAGCTAAATATTCCGAGTATTGAAAAGAAGCTTAATGCAGGGCAGGTAAAAGAATTTATTTTTGCATTAAGCGCTACGATGGAAGGAGATACGACGGCTTATTATATTTACAAGAAATTCAAAGGTTTTAATGTAAATTTTTCAAGCATTGCAAGAGGAATTTCCGTTGGGGACGAGTTGGAATATGCCGATGAAATTTCTTTGGGAAGATCGATTATTAATAGGTTGCCTTATAATGAAGCAAGCTAAAAATTATTACTAAATTAAATTTAAATGATCTCGGTAATAATCCCAATGTACAATGCAGAAAAAACAGTTATTAAAGCTTTAGATTCTGTTAAATTCCAGACATATGATTTGGGAGAATTTGAGATTGTTGTAATTAATGATGGCTCAACTGACCAGAGTAAAGTTTTAGTTGAAAATTATATAAAGGTTAATCCTGAAATTAATATTCAATTGATTAATCAGGCTAATAGTGGAGTTTCAAAAGCAAGAAATGCGGGTTTGAAATTGGCGAAAGGAGATTATATTGCCCTATTAGATTCTGATGATGAATGGCTGCCGAAAAAAACGGAAAAACAAATGTTTTTTCTGAAAAATAAAGAAGTGGATTTTATCACAGCTTTAAGAAACGGTGAAAAAATTTGGTTTCCTTATAAAACAGGAGAGAATAATTTAGCTAAAATGAGTTTGAGAAAACTACTTTTAAGAGTGGATGGACAAACTTCTACCGCAATATTTAAAAGAAAAGTATTAGAAAATACAGGATTTTTTGATGAAGATCAAAGATATTCGGAAGATGCTAATTATTGGATGAAGATTTCTGAAAATAATGAAATGTACATCTTAGCTGAAGAATTGGTTTTTACAGGTGGCGGGAAAAAATCATTTGGAGTTTCCGGTTTATCTGCCAATCTTCCTGAAATGGAAAAAGGAATACAGAAAAATTTAAATGAAATGTATGAGAATAAGCGAATAAGCTATTTTGAATATATTTTGTTCTTTCTGTTTTCAAAAATTAAATTCTTTGTTAGAGTTTTAAAAACAAAAATATGATCTATAAAATTTTTTGGGCATTAAGAGCTGTGGTGTATGCTCCATTTTTCGGGAAATTTGGTTTTCCTGGATACTTGGGCAAACCATTGTTTTTAATGGGAATCAAAAAAGTTTTTATAGGTAAAAAAGTACGGATATTCCCTCATTTGAGGCTTGAAGTTCATCGTTCTGGAACAATTCATATTAAGGATGATGTGGTGATTTCGCAGAACGTGCATATTACTTCTGCCGGAAATTTGATGATCGGCAAAAGTTCATTAATATTAGCCAATGTGTTTATTACCAATATCGATCATGATTATGAAGAAATCGGTAAGCATGTGGTAAAACAGGAATATCTTGTGAAAGATACCATAATAGGAGAGAATTGTTATATCGGGATGGGTTCTGCAATTATGGCGGGAACTATTTTAGGAAAGCAATGTGTTGTGGGAGCAAACTCAGTAGTGAGGGGCGAGTTTCCTGATTATTGTGTCATCGTTGGGGCTCCGGCTCGAATTGTGAAAAAATTTAATCCCGAAACTCAAAAATGGGAAAAAGTCAATTAATCATATGATGAAGATTTTAGTCACCGGTGGAGCTGGTTTTATAGGAAGTAAGTTATCATTAGAGCTTACGAAAAAGGGGCATGAGGTAACGGTGTTGGATAATCTTTCGTCACAGATCCATGGAGAAAATCCATCGGAAGACTCGCCTTTGTATAGGAGTATTTTAAATAAAATCAACTTTATTAAAGGTGATGTTACCAATCGTGAAGATTGGGAAAATGCCATTGAAGGTCAGGATATAATTGTTCATTTGGCGGCTGAAACAGGTACCGGACAGTCAATGTATCAGATCGAAAAATATACTGAAGTAAATGTTTCGGGAACAGCAAAAATGCTGGATATTTTGGTTAATAAAACCCATCATGTTAAAAAAGTGATTATCGCATCTTCCAGAGCTATTTATGGCGAAGGAAAATATCTTCATCCTAAGCTGGGGTTGGTTTATCCAAAGCCAAGAAAAGTTGAAGAAATGAAGAACGGTGACTTTGAAGTGAAATACTCTGACGGACAAGTTCTTGAAGCTCTTCCAACCGATGAAGAATCAAAAATTCATCCGACATCCATTTACGGAATTACTAAGCATAATCAGGAGCAAATGGTGATGACAACCTGCGCTGCTATTGGGATTGAACCTGTTTCATTAAGATTTCAAAACGTTTATGGAGAAGGTCAATCCTTATTGAATCCTTATACCGGAATTTTATCCATCTTTTCATCACAAATCCTTAATGGAAATAATATTAATGTCTTCGAAGACGGTAAAGAATCAAGAGATTTTGTGCATGTAGATGATACAGTGGAAGCAACGATAAAATGTATCGAAAGTGACGAGGCTAATGGAGAGATTTTTAATGTAGGAACAGGAGTTTCTAAGGCCGTAACTGCAGTTGCAGAAAATTTAAGAAAATTCTATAATAAAGATTTTGATATCAATGTTTCCGGACAGTTTCGTTTGGGAGATATTAGGCATAACTTTGCGGATATCAGTAAAATCAAATCAAAGCTAAATTTCCAACCGAAAATTTCTTTTGAAGAAGGAATGTCGAGGTTTACAACTTGGGTGTTACAACAGAATATTCAGGATATAAAATTCAAAGAATCGTTGGAAGAAATGAAAGTTAAAGGGCTTTTAAAATGATCAGTTTAAAGGATAAAAAAATACTTTTCTTATCGGTTAGCTTTTTTAAATATGAAAGAGCTATTGCGAAAAGACTGACTGAGCTAGGTGCTGAGGTTGATTTTTATGACGAAAGACCTTCCAATTCCAATTTTTCTAAAGGAATTATCCGTTTAAATAAAAGATTGTATCAATCTCAGATTACAAAGTATTACAATACAATTTTAAATGAGATCAAAAACAAAAAATACGATTATTTCCTATTAATAAAAGGGGAAGCAATTCCTGTTTTTTTTCTTGAAAAAATCCGGGAATTGAGTCCTGAAATGGAAATGATCTATTACAATTTCGATCCATTGAAGGAGTATCCAAACCTTATCTCAAATCTCAAATATTTCGACAGGAAAATTACATTTGAATATGATGATTCGGTTACCTATGGATTAAATTTCAGACCGCTTTTTTATTTGGATGAATATAAAAATTTAAATCAAAATTCTAAGGCTGTTGAATATGATATTGTATTTATCGGAAGCGCGCACACAGATCGTTACATCGTAGGAGAAGAAGTAAAAGCTAAAGCTGATGCTCTTAATTTAAAGACTTTTTTCTACTATTACGCAATGGGAAAAATCGCTTTCAGAATTAAAAAGCTGATTGATAAAAATCTTAAAAAGTTTGATAATAATAAATTAAGCTTCGATAAACTCAATCACCAGCAAATCATTGATTATTATCAGAAATCAAGGTCTGTGTTGGATATTAATAAACCTTTTCAATATGGTTTAACGATCAGAACATTTGAGGTTTTGGCTTCAGGAAGAAAGTTGATAACGGCGAACACAGATATTAAAAACTATCCTTTTTATAATCCTAAGAATATTTTAGTTCTTGATCGTGAAAATATTCAGTTAGATGCCCAATTCTTTAAAACAGAGTTTGAACCACTAGATAAAGAAACACTGCACATGATGTCTTTGGATTCTTTTATAGAATGCTTATTTTTCACTAATCAAGATGATTACTGGAATCAATACAGATAGTCATAACGAATATAAGTCAAAAAAATAGCTCTCATCACTGAGAGCTATTTCTATATGTAAAAAATTATTTGCTTATTTAGCCGGTGTCGCAGGAGTGTTAGCCGGAGTAGCTGTTTTAGAAGCCGGAGCAGATTGCGCAGGAGCTTCTTTCTTAATTGACTGTTGAGCAGGAGCCGTTTGTGTTGGTTTCCCTGTAATTACAACGCTGATAAGGATAAGAACGATAATGATTGCTCCTAAACTCCAAGTTGCTTTTTCCATGAAGTCATTGGTTCTTTGTACTCCGAACTGTGCAGAAGATGCACCTCCGAACGTACTTGAAAGACCTCCACCTTTTGGGTTCTGAGCCATAACAACGATTACTAATAAAACACTAGCAATCATAATAAGAACCATCAATAATATAAATATAGTATCCATTAATTCGATATCTTTTTGAATGGGCAAATTTAATCTTTTTTTACCGAATGACAAAAAAAGATGTTGGCAAATGTTAATAAAAATAAAAACGACAACAATTGTTGCCGTTTTTTATATGAAATTGGTTGTTCTTATTTGAAATCAGAATCTTTAGCCTGATTGATTTGATAAGATTGAACCGTTAAATTAATATCCATTCCACCCATGTTCTGAGTGATCGTGAAAGGTAATTTAACCCCTGAAACATCCTTGTAATCTGCATAGCTTGTTGGGATAGAACCTCCTTCTCCAGCTTTTACTTCTCCAGTTTTCAAACCAGTTTTTACGCTGTAGTAATAAGTCTCTTTTGCTCCTTTTACTACGTAAGAATCTTCGTTGTTGTATTTTTCTATACCTGCAAGTTTGTACTCAGCAGATTTTGCAAAAGCAAGTTCTGGGAAAAGCTCAACGTCTTTCGACATATCGGCTTTTTGCTTATCGTTAAGAGGTACTTTCTTTCCTTGAGCTTCCATGTAGCCATCTTTACCGTCGAATACAATTTTTTGAACAGTATTTCCCATCATGCTAACATTCATAGCCATTTTTCCGTTCTTTCCCTGGATCATTTTCATGCTCATATCCATTCCCTGAACTTTAGTTGTAGCATCAGAAGAGATTGAAGTGATCTTTTGAACAGCAGCTGCACCTCCGATAGCATTAATGTATTTATCAGCAACAGATCCGATCGTTACACTTGCGTCAACTTTCTGAGCAGCCGGTTTTGCAACAGGATTTGCATCTTTATCGAAATATTTTACAGGGTAACCTAATTTTTCCAATCCTTCAGAAATATCAGAAGCTTTACCGGCGATGAAAATTCTGCTTTGGTTTGGTAAAATAGTAGCTTTTACAGCATTGGTAATGTCTGCAGCGGTTACTTTATCAATTGATTTTAAATAATTAGTATAAAAATCAGAAGGAAGATCCTGAACTTTTTGGTTTAAAGCAAATCTTGCGATCGTTTCAGGCTTCTCTAAAGACAAGATGAAAGATCCTTTCAATTTAGCTTTAGCATTTTCTAATTCTTCTGGTTTTACGGTAGAAATAGCGTTAAGTTCATTCATAAATTCCTTAACAGCTTTATCCGTAACCTCATTTCTCACACTTGCTTCGGCAGAGAATTCCGGAGAAAACTTGCTTGCTGTCATGCTAGAATAAGCTCCGTATGTAAAACCGTTTTTCTCACGAAGGTTCATGAAAAGTCTGGCTTCACCACCACCACCTAAAATATAGTTGGCCATAGTAGAAGGGAAGTAGTTAGGATCTCTCATTTTCAACGTGTTAAGGTTGTTTAAAGAAACTACAGACTGCACTGCAGAAGGAACATCTACAACATTGACCTCCGTTTTAGCTACATTAGAAGCCGGTTCTAAAGTTCCGATTGGTGTATTGGCTTTTTTCCATCCTCCGAAAGCTTTTTCGATCAAAGGTTTTACCTGATCAAACTTTACATCTCCAACAATTACTAAATAAGCGTTGTCCGGAGCGTAATATTTTTTATAGACATTCTGAACGTCAGCTAATTGAATTTTATTGATGGATTCAACGGTTTCAAATTCACCTCTTGATGTATTTTTTCCATACATCAAAGCTCTTGAAACTCTTTCAGCAATAGAAGAAGCGTTCTTTTCGTCAGATTTTAATCCTTCAATAGCTCTTTCTTTAGAGTTTTGAATTTCCTCTGCAGAGAATTTTGGGTTAACGATCGCATCTGCCATTAAACCTACTACTTCAGGGAAATATTTTGAAAGTGTATTGGCAAAAGCACCTCCGGAAGAGAAGCTTAAGTTGGCTCCTAAGAAATCAACTTTTTTGTTGAATTCGTCTTTGCTTAAATTTGTTGTTCCGTTTTCCAGCTGTTCTGCCATAATTTGGCTTACCCCTGTAACGTTTCCTTCGTAATATGGAGGTCTGTCCATAGAAAGGTTTACGTTGACTCTTGGTAATTTGTTGTTTTCAACGACCATTACGGTAAGTCCGTTGCTTAACTGGAAAGTTTTTGGCTTAGCAATGTTGATCGCAGGAGTTGGTCCCGGTTTCGGCATTGCATTAATGTCTATTTTTTGTGCAGAAAGCATTCCTGTGAATAAAAATGCTACCGCTATATATGTTAATTGCTTTTTCATTTGTAAAAATTTAATTTTTAATAATTATTTTTTAAACATTGATGATATTTATTAGTTCTAAAGACTGATTGGTAGTCTAAAATTTAATATCCCGTGTCTATTTAAAAATTATTTTTTTTCAGGAACGTAATTAATAACGACTCTTTGGTTAGGATTAAGATACTTTTTAGCCGCATTCTGCAGATCTTCTCTTGTGATACCTCTGTAGATGTCTATTTCTTTGTTGATTAAGTTGGTATCTCCCATCAAAACGTGGTTTGTTGCCAATGAAGCAGCAATTCCCTGAATGCTCGAATTTTGATTTACAAACTGGTTCTCAAATTGATTTTGAAGTTTCTGATAATCTTCCTGAGAAATTAAAGTCGTTTGAAGTTTTTTGATCTCAGCATCGATGTCTGTCTGTAATGTCTGCTTAGTCGTTTGCCCCATTGGGATCGCGAAAAATGCAAAAATTCCATAATCTTCAAGACCTTGGTTAAAAGCCTGTACCTGAAGTGCTTTTTTCTCCTGATCTACTAATTTTTTGTATAAAACTGAAGATTTCCCACTGCTTAAATAAGAAGAAAGCATATCTAAAATATAAGCGTCTTTTTCTTTGTTAGCAGGTGTTCTGTAAGCGAAAACATACGCAGGAAGCTGGATGTTAGGGTCTGTAGCCGTAACTTCTTTTTCCTGAGTGATAGGCGCGTCTTTCGGATAATCTTTTGGATACACAGTTCCTTTAGGAATTGCTCCGTAATATTCCTGAATCCATTTTTTAGTCTGCTCAGGTTTAATATCTCCCGCAACTACCAAAGTAGCGTTATTTGGAACATAATATTTTTTATAAAAAGCCTGGAATTCTTCTAATTTAGCTGAATTCAAATCTTCCATAGAACCGATTGTTGGCCAGTTGTATGGGTGATTGGTGAATAGATTTTTCTGTACTGTTGTGAATAGATTTCCATAAGGCTGGTTATCCATTCTCAATCTTTTTTCTTCTTTTACAACCTCTCTCTGAGTATCTACCCCAACTTGGTTAATAACAGCATGACGCAATCTTTCAGACTCCATCCAAAGACCTAATTGCTCGTTGTTTGAAGGGAAAGTTTCGTAGTAATATGTTCTGTCGTTGGTTGTATTGGCGTTGTTTTGTCCTCCGTTTGAAGAAACTATTTTGAACCAGTCACCTCTTTTGATGTTTGGCGTTCCTTCAAATAAAAGATGCTCGAAAAAGTGAGCAAAACCCGTTCTTCCTTTTACTTCATCCTTTGCACCTACGTGGTACATTACACCTGTTGTAACTACTGGCGCCGAATTATCCTGATGAAGGATTACGTGAAGTCCGTTTGGTAGGTCATACTCTTCGAATTTAATTTGTTGTGCATTCAAAGCCATTCCGAAGAAAGCCACTGCAGCAACAGAAAGAAGTCGTTTTTTCATAAAATAGAAATTGTTTTGTTAATTAGTAGCTAAGCAAATCAATTTGTTACAGTATTAGATCTAAAAGTTAAAACATAAAAAGCGCTTAGAAATCTCTTAGCGCTTTATAGGTTTTTAAAGACAACTAATATTGACTTTAAAATTTGTATGTTGTAATCTAAGCCTCAGATTTATAGGGGCTGTGCAGGAGAAGTTAAAATTGTAACACTTACATTATTTATTGATTTTGCTATTCCTGTTTCTCCTTTTACCTTTGATATGAAATCAGGATATGAGGAAATTGGTGTAGACCAAAAATAATGTCCATTAACTTTTTGAGGGTAATTAGTACGAACTGTTCCTCCTACAGTAATGGGAACAAAGTAATTAACAGAAGATTCCTTTGTTTTTGATAAAATGGTAACCATTTTTTTAGATTTTGCAGGTACGGGCACAATTGCAATACTCGTTAATGTTGTTTCGGTAGATGTTTCTGTACCATCCTCTGTCTGACCTCCTACTGTAACTTCTGTGCTAACCTCTGTCTCGCCTATGACTGGAATTTGAAATTTTGCTTTTGCCCCAATCTTTAAGGATCCGGAAACTACTCTTTTCCATGTTGTTTTATATCCTGTTTTGTATGAGTAGCTTACACGAATGTTCATCGGTTCGTCAGAATCATTTATGGCTTCTGTTGTGAATGATTCATCAGGTAAATTGAAATTTTTGTGATTTATTTGTACCACAGGAATTCCCATAATGGCATGTGTATTTGGGACACCCCCCGCATTATTACTTGAATGACCATCTACTGAAAGATCAGGATTAAAACTAATTCCATCAGGAGTAATTCCGTTTATAGAAAAAATACTCTTCAAAGAATTTCTTGCATTAGATTGAGTTATATCATAGCCTAAATCTTTTAAATGTCCTTGCTTTAAAGGGATGTTTTGTGGTTGAGAGGTTGTTTTTAATGCATTTGTTTTAGGAACAGTAAATTGTTTATTTCCTTCCAAAAGATCAATTTTTTCAAGAACTACCCATCCATTCTTTAACATTTCCGATTCACTTAATTGTTTTGCACTTACTTTAGAATTGTTTTTGGGCGCATTTTCAACATCATGATTAATATCATTGGAACATGAAATTGACATTAATAAAAAAGGTGCAAAAATAATGATTGATTTTTTCATTTTAAATTATTTTTAATGAGTTATACATTTGTTTAAACTATTTCATTATTAAATAGCATTAATTATCAGGATTAATTAGGTGGAAGTGGAGGAGGTTTTTAGATTGAATTATATGTATTATTAGTTATTTGATTTTCAGATGTTTTTTTATTGTTTGTAGTACTTATTATAGTAAAAAATGAACTGGAATAATTTTATAATATTGTTGTATTTAGGGGTTTGTTAAAAATTTCTATAAACTAATTATGAATATTAAATATTAGTTAAATATCGATTATGTGTATGTTTATTGTAAATAGGTGAAGTGTGATATTTTTTTTATTTAAATTTTGGTTTTTAATTATTATTTTTATTTAAAATTTAAGTTAAAGTTGTTATTTTATTTATTTAGCGGGTGTGTACTCATTTTTATTGAAAAAAATATATCAAACAAAATCATATATTTGGTTGAAATTTGAAAGGGAATATTATCTATTTTGTGCTAAAAATTACTGATGTAAATGTAGGAATGAAATTAAAAAGAACTACTTCTACAAAAACACTACAGTTTTTAAGGTTCTGTAAATTAGATAGTTAATATTTTATGTAGTTGAATTGTAGTATTTTTTTATAAAAAGCTACAGATATGTAATATTTTAACTTACGCATAATGATAAATCTATATGTATGAATTTGTTTTTCTCATCCAATAAGTTTTTTCTTTTTTTGTTTTATAGCCCTTTAAAGATTGGATTTCTGTTTTTTGTGATTTTTGCACTTCATTATAAAAGCCAGAGCTATACTGTTTTTGAATTAGATAGTATTACAAAAAATTATAAATATAATGGTCAGTATGAGGATGCTATTGACTTCAATATGGATGTTTTAAAACGATATAAAAAAAATAAGGATTATAGAGGTATTGCTGCTGCAAACATTAATATAGGTAATTTACTTGCATCTATTAATGAGTATAGTCGAAGTTTGGATCATCTAAATATTGCAAAAAAAGAGTTGACAAAAATTAATGATCCAATATTATATTCTAAATTGTATAATGAGTATGGTAGAGATTATTTTTTATTGAGACTTTTTAAACAAAGCAATGAAAAGCTGAATGAATCTATTAAATATTCATTAAATGTAACAGATAGAAAGTTGAGGATGCATCTTTTATACCATAATTACCTTTGGAAATGGTCTAATTTTGATGAATTGAATGAAATAGATTCTTTATATAAAATACAAAGTAGCCTTTTAAAACTCAATCCAGAGCCTTTAGCATATATAAAAATTGCAAAAAGATTTATGCGACAGCAAAAAGAATTAGATTCTGCGGAATATTATCTAAAAAAATCCAATAAAATATTAACGTTAATCAACAGATTTCCTTTACATCACAAAGCGCAGGCTTTGATGAGTTTTGGTCAATTATATTATATAAAAAAGGACTATGAAAGCGCTTTGAACTATTACCTTAGTTCTCTTACTATTTCAAGAAAAATTAAACGTCAAGAATATATAATGCATATCTATAAGGAAATGTCAAAAATTTATGAGGTTCTTGATGATAAGCAAAATTCACATGATTATTATGAAAAATATTCATTCTTAAATGACAGCATTAATGATAAAGAAAAGGTGGCATTATACTCTATTGTTGATGAACTGGGAGATAAAAAAGAAGAGAATAAATTATATTTTTTTATTGTAGTCTTAGTAATAATAGTCATTCTCTATATAGGATATAAAATACGAGAGAATAAAAAAAACAAAAATACTTTGTTGCCAAATACATCTTTTGAGAATATAGAATTGAAAAGAATTCACGAGTATAGATCTTATAGCGAGATTATAAAAATGGCAGAAGATGGAAGTCCTTTTTTTCTTAGTAGTTTTAAAAAATTATATCCTGATTTCCATGAAAAATTAAAGTTTTATTGTTCTGATCTTACAGAACATGATATCAAATTTTGTACTTATCTCAGACTCAATTTAGACAGTAAACAAATTCTTCAGTATGAAAATATAACGTTACGAGCTATTGAAACAAAAAAATACAGACTGAAAAAGAAATTAGGACTTTCCTCTGATGTAAAGCTTTCAACTTGGATATTAGAACTTTAATATATGAATTTGGTTATTTTTAAATAAAAGAGAATGGTTTCATTTAAAAAGTAGGACTACAAATCTTATAGTATGGTAATGAAATCATATAAAATATAGAATTTGAATTCTCCATATAATACACTAATTTTGTGTTCCCAAAATTTTTTGCTGTATGGATTATCTGAAAGGACTCAATGAACCACAATATGAAGCCGTTACCACACTACAGGGACCTCTGATGGTGCTTGCAGGAGCCGGTTCCGGAAAAACGCGTGTACTCACGATGCGTATCGCTCATTTGATCACCAATGGGATAGACCCTTTCAATATCCTGGCGCTTACCTTTACCAACAAGGCGGCAAAAGAAATGAAAGAACGTATCGCTAAACTTGTCGGACAAAGCAATGCTAGAAGCCTTTGGATGGGAACTTTCCACTCTGTTTTTGCGAGAATTTTGAGAAGTGAAGGCCATTATTTAGGTTATCCCTCCAATTTTACGATCTATGATCAGCAGGATGCTTTGAATGTCATCAGAAAAGTGCTGAAAGACATGAATGTAGATGCAGATCTATATAAACCTAAAAAAGTTCAGTCAAGAATTTCTACCTATAAAAATAATCTGATCACGGTAAAAGCGTATTTCAATAATCCGGAATTAATTGAAGCTGATGAAAAAGCCAACATGAAATTCATCGGACAGATTTACCAGAAATATGTTGAGCAGTGTTTCAAAAACGGAGCAATGGATTTTGACGATCTATTGTTGAAAACCAACGAATTGTTGACTCGTTTTCCGGAAGTTTTAGCAAAATATCAGGACAGATTCAGATATATTTTGGTAGATGAGTACCAGGATACCAACCACTCGCAGTATCTTATTGTGAAAGCCTTGGCTTCAAAATTTGAAAATATCTGTGTGGTAGGAGATGATGCACAGTCTATTTACTCTTTCCGTGGCGCGAATATTTATAATATTTTAAACTTTAAAAAAGATTATCCTGACGCAGTAACGGTTTCTTTGGAGCAAAACTACCGTTCGACACAGAATATTGTGAATGCTGCTAATGTTGTTATTGCTAAAAACTTACAGCAATTTAAGAAAAACGTATTCAGTGAAAATGAAGAGGGAGATAAGATCAAAGTTTACCGCTCACTTTCAGATGCTGATGAAGCGAATTTCGTTGCCGGAAATATCTGGGAACTTCGTAACAGAGATCAGAGAAAATACAGTGATTTCTCAATTTTATACAGAACAAACTCTCAAACGCGTGCTTTTGAAGATGCCTTGAGACGTAAAAATATTCCATATAAAGTGTATGGAGGTCTGTCTTTCTACCAAAGAAAGGAGGTTAAAGATTTAATTGGATACCTTCGATTGTTAGTCAATGAAAATGACTCAGAAGCTTTGATGAGAATCATCAATTATCCAACAAGAGGAATCGGAGAAACAACTCAGAATAAATTAATCGTTTTTGCTGATGCACGTAATCTGCCTGTTTCTAATGTTTTGGATAATCTTCCGATGTATGCGCCGCAATTAGGCTTTAATAATGGAGTTTTAACAAAATTGAGTGACTTCTGGTCGATGATCAAGGCGTTTCAGGTATTATTAAAAACTGAAACAGCCTACAATGTTGCGATGGAAGTTGCGAAACGAAGCGGTTTAATTAAATTTTTAAAAGACGATCAGACTCCGGAAGGAATTTCCCGCGTAGAGAACGTTCAGGAATTAATGAACTCCATGCAGGGGTTCATCGAAGAACAAATGCAGGTGGAAGATGGAGATCCGAGCCTACCGAATTTCCTTGAAAATATTGCTCTTTCTGCTGATACACAGAAAAAAGATGATGAGGATGATATGGTTTCTTTAATGACCATTCACCTTTCAAAAGGACTGGAATTTCCTGTGGTTCACTTGGTTGGATTAGAAGAAAATCTTTTCCCAAGTTTTATGAGTTCTACAACCAGAGAAGACCTGGAAGAAGAAAGACGTTTATTCTATGTTGCTTTAACTAGAGCTGAAAAGCAGGTGTTTTTCTCGTATGCAGTTTCACGTTTTCAGTGGGGAAAAATTACCGATGCTGAACCTTCAAGATTCTTAAGCGAGATTGATGAAGAGTTTATAGAATTCGTGAATCCTGTTATGGAAAAACGTTTCATTAATAATGCGGGAGTAAAATCAAATATTTTTGACGAGCATCCTTCTGAAATGAAGGGTTTCAAAAGAGTTGAAAAGAAATCTATCGAAAGAGCAGACGGTTCAAAACCAATTGCTGAACCTAGAAAATTAAAACCTGTAAGCACCGCTAAAATCATCAATCCAAGCGGAGCTTCTTCTCAGGATATCGTAGTAGGAGACAGCGTGAGACACGACCGTTTTGGAATCGGACAAGTAACTTTCCTAGATGGAACAGATCCTCAGAATATCAAAGCAAAAGTAGTTTTCATGCATGAAGGCGAGAAAAACCTGATCTTAAAATATGCTAAGCTGACGAAAATTTAAGTCATTGCGAGGAGCGAAGCAAGCCTGTGCTGAGCCTGTCGAAGTAAAGCAATCTCAAAAAGTTAAACCTGTTTTCATGATTTGAAAATAGGTTTTATTTTTATCACAAGGTTAGACAAAGATATTTTTAATACTAAAATGCTAATTTAAGATAAACAAAGGCATTTCATTTATTTTTGAAAGACAAAGTTTGTATTACTTTGATAAGTTTACGCCCTTGTTTATCTTAAAAAAATTAATATTCAAAAAATATCTTTGTCTAACCTTGTGATGAAAAATACAAAAGGTGAAGACAAAATCAGTCCTCAAACTTCCATCTCACAAAAGCTTCCATGGCTTCATATTCTGCCAATCCTAATTCATCATAAGCCTTTGCTGTTTCACGATTACGGTCTTCCGCACGTTGCCAGAATTCCCTTGCGTCATCTCCCGGAAAAACAGCTCTGTCTTTCTGACTTTGATGTTTAAAAATAGCGTGTTTTTTTCTTTCCAATTCTTTTGGGCTGATCGGTACAGCCATTTCAATTTCGTGGGTTTCAAATTCATGCCAGGCTCCGCGATACATCCATAACCAGCAGTCTTTTGCCCAAGTTTCAGTTTTTCGCAGTCGTTTTAATGCTTCTAGAATAATATTAAAACAAATGATATGGGTTCCATGAGGATCTTCAAAATCTCCCGCTGCAAAAACCTGATGAGGTTGTACTTTTTGAAGCAACTTCATTGTCAGTTCAATATCAACATCGGTAACAGGATTTTTTTTATTTTTTCCACTTTCGTAAAAAGGAAGTGACTGAAAATGAATATGATCATCCTCCAAACCACAATAACGTGCGGCAGCAATAGCTTCACCTTTTCGGATCAATCCTTTAATTGTTTGAATTTCAGGAGTATCAACCTGATTAGGTTTTTTCTGATCAATAAATGAACGCATATTTTGGTACAGTTCTTTAAGTTTTGCGTTATCCATTCCCATTCTTTCGGTAAAATCTACGTTAAACTCAATGAAACGAAGAGCATCATCATCCCAAACCGCTGTATTTCCTGAAGTTTGATATGCAACGTGTACATCGTGTTTTTGATCGACTAACCGGATAAATGTTCCGCCCATCGAAATGACATCATCATCGGGATGTGGAGAAAAAATGATCACGCGCTTTTGAGAAGGTTCGGCTCTTTCGGGACGTTGAGAATCGTCGGCATTTGGTTTTCCGCCGGGCCAGCCTGTGATCGTATGTTGTAATTTGTTGAATATGTGAATATTGATATTGTAAACAGGACCGCGTTCAGTGGCCAGTTGAGCCATTCCATTATTGTTGTAATCGTCTTCTGTGAGTTTTAATACGGGTTTTTGAAGGTGGTTTGCGAGCCAGATAACTGCTTTATGAATCAATTTATCTGTCCAGATACAATCTTTTACGAGCCATGGAGTATCAAAACGGGTAAGTTCTGAAGCCGCAGGTTGATCCAGAATAAATTCTACATTATTTGAGAGTTGAAGATAAGTTGCCGGAACTTTTCCTGAAATTTTTCCTTCTATAGCTTTTTTAATGATGGAAGCTTTTTTACGGCTCCATGCCATCAGAATGATCTCTTTAGCTTTAAAAATGGTACCGATTCCCATCGTGATTGCTTTTGTGGGAACAAAACTTTTTCCTCCAAAATCTTTTGCAGCGTCTCGTCGGGTAAGATCGTCAAGCGTAACCAAACGTGTTCCTGAATTTGGAGCGGAACCTGGTTCATTAAAACCAATGTGCCCTGTACGTCCGATTCCCAGGATTTGAATGTCTAATCCACCAAGTTCTGCAATTTTCTTTTCATATTGTAAACAGAAATCAGGGATGTCTTCTAAAGCCAACGTTCCATCCGGAATATGAATATTCTTTTTTTCTATATCGATATGATCGAAAAGGTTTTCGTTCATAAAAGTAACATAGCTTTGAGAAGCGTTGGGGAGCATTGGATAATATTCGTCAAGATTAAAAGTGATTACATTTTTAAAGCTTAAACCTTCTTCTTTATGTAATCTTACCAGCTCGTTATAAACAGCAATTGGTGTCACTCCGGTTGCCAATCCGAGTACGGCGAAAGTATTTTCTGCCTGTTTTTTTCTGATGATATCGGCGATACGATGAGCAACATTAATAGAAGCGGATCTCGGATCTTCAAAAACATTCACGGGCAATTTTTCAAAACGAGTTTCTTCGAGTAAATTTAATTTTATCATATTATGTGTGATTTAAGAGTAAATATAATAAGTTATTATTGATTATTAATCAGTGTGTTGGCATTTTTACATCATGTTTAAATGAAATGATTAATTGCAATAAGATAGGCTGGTGACATACTATTTTACCCTTTAAAAATTAAATTGAAGTTGATTTTTAGATGGAAAATTTATTTTCTGAATTTAAGTAAGAGATATTTTCCTAAATTAAAAGTCTATTAATTTTGTAGACTAATAAATATGCTTTACATTTGCTCCTCAAAAAAACATAAATCATTAATTATTTTTTACAAAGTCTATGAAAAATAAAACGACAATTTTTTCAGCTTCAGTTCTTTTTTTCTTGGGAACTTATACATATGCGCAACAAAAAGATACTTTAAAGACGGGAGATGTAGAGGAAGTGGTAATTCTGGGATCAAGAAGTGGGGCAAGGTCTAAGGTAGACAGCCCTGTTCCTGTGGATGTATTTAATGTAAAAGAATCTTCAGTTATTCTTCCGCAAACCAATATTTCGCAGATCTTAAATGCAGTGGCGCCATCTTTTACTTCAACGATTCAGACTAATGCAGATGGAACGGATCATTTGGATCCTGCACAGTTAAGAGGTCTTGGTCCGGATCAGGTGTTGGTTTTGGTGAACGGAAAAAGGAGACATACTTCAGCCTTGGTGAATGTTAACGGATCGCCCGGTAGAGGAAGTGTGGGAACGGATTTAAACTCAATTCCGTCGTTTGCTTTAACAAGAATTGAGGTTTTACGTGATGGAGCATCAGCTCAATATGGCTCAGATGCAATTGCGGGAGTTATCAATTTAGAATTAAAAAGAGATACCGGAAAATTAACCGGACAAGTAAGTTATGGAGGAAATCTAACGCCAACTGCTAATGATCATACCGGAGATTTTGACGGACAGAATATTCAGGTAGATCTTAATTACGGGAATAAAATTGGTAAGAAAGGTGGTTTTTATAACATAACATGGACTTCACAATTCAGAAATCCAACTTACAGAGCAGGAACAGAAAGCGGGACAATTTATAATGCTTACAATGCGATTGAGCAACGCGCTTTGAATAATGGAGTGAATCTTTCTTCCCTTTTTACAAACATTGGAAGTACGCCCAATTCTCAGCAAATTGTTAATTCTATTCATCAATATGCTCAAGGGGTAAATTATTTTTCAGCTGATTTTCAAAATCAGATACAATCGGCTACTACCATCACTGCTTTACAGGGACTTTTGAATACCAATGTTACGGATCAGGAATTAGCGTACAGAGGGCAGGATAGAAAGGATTTCAACATGCAGGTAGGGCAGTCTAAACTGAGTAATCAACAGCTTTTTGCCAATATCGAAATTCCTATCAATGACAACTGGAAAGTCTATACTTTTGGAGGATACAGCTTCAGACATGGTACTTCCGGAGGTTTTTACAGAAAGCCAAACCAAAGCCGAACTTTTACAGGATTATATCCTAATGGTTATTTACCACAAATCGGCACCAATATTCAGGATCTTTCGCTATCTGCAGGAATTAAAGGAAACTGGGAAGGCTGGAATATAGATTTTAGCAATACTTTCGGGCAAAACTCGTTTGATTATACAATTCAGAATACAGGAAATACATCTCTGAGATTTGCTTCACCAAGCGAATTTAGCGCAGGTGGGTTAAGGTTTTCTCAGAATACCATCAATTTAGATTTTTCAAAAAAATATAATGTCTGGAGCGGAATAAATATTGCTTTTGGAGCAGAACACCGCTATGAAAACTTTAAAATCACAGCAGGTGAAGAAGCTTCCTACGCAACCTATGATGTGAATGGAAATGTTTGGAATAATACCACTCAGAGACCAACTGACTTTTTTGGAAATGTTTTAGCAGGAGGTTCTCAGGTTTTTGGAGGTTTCAGACCTGAAAATGCAGTAGATAAAAACCGTCAGTCAGTTGCCGGATACGCAGATTTTGAATTTAACTTTACAGATTGGTTATTGGTAGATGCTGCTGCGAGATATGAAAATTATTCTGATTTTGGTTCTACTTTTAATTATAAACTGGCCTCAAGAATTAAATTAGATAAAAATTTAAATGTCAGATTTGCCGGATCTACAGGCTTTAGAGCTCCATCAATTCATCAGATTTATTATAATGTAACGTCTACTTTATTTACTGATGGTGTTTTAAAAGAGGTTGGAACTTTTAGTAATGATTCAAAAGTTGCCAATTTATTGGGTATTCCAAGTTTAAAACAGGAGACCTCAAAGTCTGCAAGTGTTGGATTTACGTATAAAATTCCGGCTGCTAATTTAACATTTACAGCGGATGGATATTTTACAAGAATTGATAATCGAATTATTCTTACAGGACAGTTTGCAAGAGCTGCGGTTTCTGCAGCAGCGCAGGAAGCCTTTGATGTAGCCGGAGTAAATGCCGTTCAGTTATTTGCCAATGCAATTGATACAGAAACGAAAGGATTGGATGTTGTTATCAGCCATAATCTGAGATTTTCGGGAGCCAAATTAGATAACAATTTTGCGATCAATCTTAATCAGACCAAAAAAGTGGGAAATATACATTCCTCGGGTTCTTTACAGGAAACAAATTTAGAAAATGTTTATTTTTCTGAAGCTTCAAGAATCTATCTTGAAGAAGCCGTACCAAGAGTAAAAGCGAGTTTTTCAAATCAACTTTCTTGGGGGAAAACCATATTTTATTTGAGAAACACCTATTTTGGAAAGGTAACAAGTCCTGACATTATTGATGCCAACGGAAATGGAATTGTTGAGCCTAATGAACATCAGCAGATCACACCGAAAATTATCACAGATCTTTCCGTAGCTTATCAGCTTACAAAAAATATAGGTCTTACATTGGGAGTGAATAATCTATTTGATATTTATCCAACAAAAAATTTGACTGCATCTACCAATAACGATCAGTTTATCTACTCGCGTTCTACATCGCAGTTTGGACAGAACGGTAGGTATCTGTTTTCACGACTTAATTTCAATTTTTAAATGTTTTTTTAGCTTTCTATTATTATTTATTAGGAACGGATTCTTTATGGGAATCCGTTTTTTTTGGATTATAGAAAAGATTTAATTTTAAAGGGCTAAAATATTGAAAGTTGAACTATTTTTGCTGTCCGATAAAAACAACAAACAAATAATGAAAAACCGCAATTTTTACTAATAATGGGAACTTTTTATAATAATGCAGTGTGCGATATTTACATGGGAAAAGGTGCCGGTGTAAAACTTATGCAGGATATCAGAAATGCGAAGAAAAATGTGAAAATTGTATCTCCCTATCTTTCTCCGTTTTTAATTAAAGAACTTATTTTTCTTCATTCCAGAGGGATCAATATTAAACTTATTACAAGCGATGAAATAGAAGATTTTTATGGATATGAGAAAAATATTCATAAGCTGATTACTCAAAACAAACACGTTGATGAAGAGGCAAAACAAACAAGAGATAATCTGGTTAGTCTGTCGGGGACATTACTTTTTGCAATGATCGGGCTGGCTGTCGTTCTGTTTCCGTTAATGTATCTTTTGAAGGATTTTAGGTTTGCGTATGGATTTATTGTTGTAGCTATTATGTTTTTTGCAAGAGATCTTGTCGTTAAAAAAATTAAGAAGACTAAAGTGTATCACTATACTTACAAACAGCTATTTCCTTTCAAGGTTTTTGTTTCGCCTAATAGTGGAAATTCTTTCAATAAAACCTTTATTCATAGCAAAATTTACGTTATTGATGATGAAATTGCTTATTTAGGTTCTCTTAATTTTACAGGAAGCGGTGTAAAGGAAAATCATGAAACAAGAATCAGGACAACAGATGTTAATGCTGTTAAAAAAATTATTGAAGAAATGAAAGATCTTTTTTTTAATTCAAATCTGGCGGAAAGAGACATTCAATTTTGGGGAAGTCAATTGTATGATGAACCTGAAAATTAATTAATTCTTCTTTTGTGAAACAATAAAATTTACCATTTCATCATCGATTTGATTAAGATAGGTTTTGTCGGTTGTTCCAAAACCGTGCATTCCATCCTTTACAATGATCAAAGAATTTTGAACATTGGCTTTTTTAAGCTTTCTGCTGAGTTTTTTAGATTGCTGTAACGGAACCACCTTATCCTTGTCTCCCTGTACAATTAAAGTAGGAACGGCGGTATCTGCATAAGTTATCGGAGATACGGTTTTAAAATATTTTACAACCTTTCTTTTATCTTTTTTAATATCATATCCGGAAATTCCATCGACAAGATTTTCTCTCAAAGTCACAATTTTGTTTGAAAATATTAATCCTACGAAAAAAACAGGAACTTTTCCGATGCGTGTATGAAGAAGTGTATTAAGATCTGCCGGGCCAAAATTATCAACAACGTAATTTACTTTTGCAGAATATGAGGCTAATTCCGGACTTCCAACGAATTCGTTATCTTGAGTGTAGGCAGCTAGCATAGAAAGATGAGCGCCCGACGAAGCTCCGAATAATCCGATATTATTGGTGTCAAAATTATATTTTTCAGCATTTTTTCTCACCCATCTTATCGCGTCTTTAGTATCCTGAAGCGGTAACGGAAAATGAATTTTTTCACTTAATAAGGTGTAGTTTATTGCAATTACAGCATATTTTTTTTCAACCAATTTTAGAAACATATCTTCAATATAAGTCTCTGACCGTATGGTTTTATCACCTTTTACCCATCCTCCTCCGTAGACATAAATTACAACAGGAAGTTTCTCTGATGAGGTATCTTTTGGCGTGTAGATATCCAAAGCCATTTGATCACCATTTTGATTGGTTTTGTAGATAATATTTTCAGAAACGTTTGCCTTTTCCGGTAACAGCGTACTTTTCCCGGTTTTGGGTTCAAATGGAAGCTGAGAAAAACTTAAAGTAAATAAATTTAAAAATAAAACAAAAAACAGGTTTCTTGAAAACCTGTAGATTGATATGCTGTTCGATAATGATTTCATATGATATTTTTTGAAAGAGTTCCTTATTTTACTAACTCTTCAAAAAGTTTACCAAAAGTCTTTTCCAGATCTTTAGATTTCCCCGGATGAGGTCTTGAAGTCTGTACTACAGAACTTCTCACCGCCGTCAGCCAACGGAAACGTTCAGGGACTTCCAGTTGGGCAATCGGTCCGCCATTTTTATCGCCATTTGCAATTTTTTGAAAGCTTTCCAGATTTTGAATAATGTCTTCATAATCAAGTTTGCTGTGCATCAGTTTAAATTTATCCGGACACAGATAATATTCCATCCTGATGAATTTTTCTTTTTTAGAAAACAACACAAGTCCGATGTTGAAAAATTCTTCTCTCTCAACCTTTGGAACCAAGCGTATTACAGCGTATTCGTAAATTTTATCCTCTTGCATTTTTGGCTTCGTTTAAAAAGATTTCAGAATTTTCTAATCGCGTTTTCAGGAAGTTAAAATAAACTTCGCGAATTTCTTCAGGTGTTTCATCGGCATCATTCCAATGTAACCAATCTTCAGGAATCAAATTGACGATTTCTCTGAAAACAGTATCATTTAAAACTTCTTTTGCGAATTTATCTGCTTCATCCAACATTTTCGCCTGTGGAAGCAAAACATGGTCTTTTACATATTTGAACGGAGTTTTCGCTGCTGTATCAAAATTTTGCCAAGAATGATGGAAATAAAATGAGGCACCATTATCAATAACCCACAATTCTTTATGCCACATTAAAAGATTGGTATTCTTGAAAGTACGGTCGATATTGGTGATAAAAGCATCCAGCCAAACGATTTTTGATGCCAGAAGCGGATTAATTTTCACACTCGGATCATAAGCGATTGATTCGGAAAGATAATGTAATCCTAAATTCAAACCTTCCGAAAACTTCAGCAAGTCCTGAATTTCTTCATCCGCTTCAGTTCGACCGAAATCAACATCAAGATTTACAAAAACCAATTCTGGAATTTGCAGTCCTAAAACCTCAGTGATCTTCCCGCCTAACAGTTCAGAAATGAGCATTTTAACGCCATGACCTGCACCACGGAATTTCAATACATACTTAAAATCATCATCAGCCTCTGCCAGAGCCGGAAGCGAACCTCCCTCGCGAAGTGGCAGAATATAACGCACTACAGTTACTGTTCTTAAATCCAACATACCGCAAAAATAAGATTTTACTTTGTGTTTAGTCCAATTTTTAATATTTTTAAGTGAAAATTGGTTGGTTAATCGCAAAGGCGCAAATAATTTTTCAACGGAACATTTTAAGACGCAAATATTTTATCTGCGATAAAATTGATTGAGTTTAAACATTAAAATAAAATGAATAAAGGAAAATCTCCGATTTTCTTGCGCCTTAAAAACATAATTAAAATAAAAACTTAGCGCCTTTGCGATTAACCAACAAATAAATAGAACAAAATCGAAACATGAAAATTACAAAACAACAAAATATAATCATCCCAAACTCTGAAACCAGAGAATTTCTTGCAGATGCCTATTACCCTGAAACAGATAAAAAGTTACCGTTAGTAATCTTCGTTCACGGATATAAAGGCTACAAAGATTGGGGCGCCTGGGATTTGATGGCAGAAAAGTTTGCCGAAGCAGGTTTTTTCTTTGTGAAATTCAATTTTTCTCACAACGGAACAACAGTTGAAGATCCACATAATTTTGCTGACTTGGAAGCTTTCGGGAATAATAATTATTCTAAAGAACTTTCAGATTTAGGCGCTGTGATTGATTATTTTGTTAAAGATTCTAAAGTAGATGACCAAAAAATAGTATTGATCGGGCACAGCAGAGGAGGGGGAATTTCTATTATTAAAACTTTTGAAGATGAAAGAATTAATGGTTTGATCACTTTGGCAAGTGTCGACACGTTAGATCGGTTCCCGAAAAATGAAGCTTTAGAAAACTGGAAGAAAGAAGGAGTTTATTATGTTGTAAACGGTCGGACAAAACAGGAAATGCCTCATTATTATCAGTTTTATGAAGACTTTGAAAAAGATGAATATCGTTTTGATGTGGAAAGAGCAACGGAAATGGCGAAAGCTCATGTCTTGGTTATTCACGGAACAAATGATGAAAGTGTAAATGTAAAAAATGCCGAACATCTTCATATTTTAAACCCAAATTCTGAATTGTTTTTAATTGAAAATGCCAATCATACTTTTGGGTCAAAAGAGCCTTGGGAAGAAGATAATTTACCAAAAGAACTGAATACAGTCGTCGAAAAATGTATTGAATTTATTAAAGACAGGATGTGATATTGTTCGTAATTTATTGATATTCAATTAAAATAAATTATTTTCTATTTTGCATATTGTTTAATTTTCATATATTAGTGATATATTAATAACTAAACTAATTACTATGAAAAATTCAAATTTAAACAACGGTAAAAAATTAAGTAGAGAGGCTCAAAAGCAAATTGAAGGAGGAGATAAAGTTCTAGTATGCGCAAGCGGCTGTTATAAAAATTATTTAAGCGATGGATCAGGTAGATGTATTGTACCACCATGTGCTTCTCCTAATTTTGGTACAGAAAGCAAGGATGCTAATGGACGTTGGCAATGCTGTTACTAAACGTCTGGTTTTAAGAAATAAACAAAGGAGTGAAAAATTTTCACTCCTTTTTATTTTTGGATTCGAACCATTAAAGAACGAAGAATTATTTAACTAATATTTTCCAAGCCTCATCAATTTTACTTTCCAATAATAATTTTTGAGCTTCTTGATGAATATTTTCGTCTTCATAGCAATTTTCAGAAGGTAATACCTCAACGTTGGCAAGCATTCCTAAATCGTTTCCAGTGAAAATTTTACTAAGTTTGATAGCATCAGGAAGAAGATCAAAGCCTATTCCTTTTGTTACCAATGGTTTTGGAACTTCAAAAAGATTGTTTTCATTATTTCTCGAATACCAGTTTCCGCCGAGACGAGCGACCATATCGAGTTTTTTCTGATCTAAATTTCCTTCTTCATTCAAATATTCTTCTCTGATATGGATTTTCTGAACTTCACAAATAACCAAATTTCCTGCGCCACCTTGATCTCCCAAAGATTTTACTTCTAAAACTTTACATTCAAAGTTGACAGGGCATTCTTCTATTAATTTAGGTTGAACCAGATCGGCATCTTTCATAGTTAAACCAGATTTGATGAATTCATTTACTCCATCACCATATTCTGTAGAAGCTAACGAAATCTGCTGTACAATAGGGAAATTTACGGTACCGATTACCACTTCCGGAACTTCTAAAACGTTTTCTAAGGTATGTTTTATTGTATTGTCACGAACTCTTCTCGATGGTGAAAAAATCAAGATCGGAGGAACGGTACTGAACATATTAAAAAAACTGAATGGTGATAAATTAATATCTCCATTTTTGTCAACCGTTGATGCTAATGCAATCGGACGCGGCGAAACGGCAGTCTGCATGATGAGTTGTAGTTGTACGGAGGATATTTCGGATGGGGTTACTGTTTTCAAGAATGCTTAAATTTTAATGATTGAATATTTACGTATCCACTTTGCTTGTCATTCCGGAGGAATCTAAACCGCAATTCTTTAAAACATGATTTAGATTCCTCCGGAATGACAAACTCAGCGAATAATTATATTAAAATATTTTATGACTAAATATCTTTATTTGGCAGGAATAATTTTTCCACTTACTTCACCGAAACCAACTCTTACACCATCTTTTTCAGACCAAGCTTTCATGGTTACCGTGTCGTTGTCATCGATGAATTTTCTTTCCTGCCCGTTGCTTAATTTGATTGGATTTTGACCTCTCCATGTCAACTCGAGCATAGAACCGAAAGATTTTGGATCACTTCCTGAAATTGTTCCACTTGCATACAGATCGCCAACTTCAAGGTTGCAACCATTTACAGTGTGGTGAGCCAATTGCTGCGTCATGTTCCAGTACATGAATTTATAATTGCTTTCAGAGATTAAGTTTTCTTCACCGTTTTCAGGTTGTAAATAAACCTCTAAATTGATATCGTAATTTTTATCTCCTTCAAATTTTAAGTAATCTAAAACTTCAGGATCTTGTGTAGGAGAAGCTGTTCTGAAAGGCTCTAAAGCTTCCAGTGTTACAACCCATGGAGAAGCTGACGAACCGAAGTTTTTAGCTAAAAATGGTCCTAGCGGAACATATTCCCAAGATTGAATGTCTCTTGCAGACCAGTCGTTGAAAATAATCATTCCAAAAATAGCGTCTTCCGCCTCTTTTGTAGAAATACTTTCACCCATGTCTGTATTTTTGTTGATGATGAAAGCCATTTCTAATTCAAAATCCAATTGTTTTGAAGGTCCGAAAACAGGTTTGTCTGCATCTGCAGGTTTCGTCTGACCTTTTGGACGGTTGATATCCGTTCCTGAAACTACAATTGATGAAGCTCTGCCGTGATATCCTACAGGTAAATGTTTCCAGTTGGGTAATAATGCATTGGCAGGATCACGGAACATTTTTCCAACGTTGGTTGCATGTTCAATGCTGCTGTAAAAATCAGTGTAGTTCGGAATGTGAACCGGCATCATCATTTTTACTTTATCCAAATCATAGAAAGCGTCTTCAATGGTTTTCTGATCTTTAGACAAGATAGAACCTTCAAGTAATAATTCCTGAATTTTTAAACGAACTGCATTGGTAACGGGTTTTCCCAGTTCAATAAATTCGTTTAAGGTATATGCTTCAAAAACATTGTCTTCTAATCCGTCAATGTCTTCAAAATAACTAAGATCATACAACGTCGCAAGATCAACGATCTGATCTCCGATTCTTGTACAACATCCGATATATTCTTTGTTAAAAACTGCTACTCCGAAAGGAATATTGTGTATTGAAAAGTCCGAATTGGAGGAATACTCTACAAATGATTTCATAAGATTTGAATTTAGTTTAGATTATTAAAAAGATTGCTTACTTCGACAGGCTCAGCATAAACTTACGCTTTTTGCAATGACGAGTGTTCTTCCAAGATTTATATTATTTTTTTGAATACGATGCTTCATCTATCCATCTGTCTTTGGTGTTGACATCGATAAGATATAGGATATCTTTCTGCTTTGTCAACAATAAAGTTTTGGTAACCGGAATCGGAACTTTTTTATTTTCAAGCATATTCGCCCGTAAAGAAATAATGTTCTTTTTTCTGATAATATCACCCGTGAAAACATTTGAACTGGTTTCTCCGGTTGCTTTATCATCAAAAACTTCTACATAAGTAGCATTTTTTCCTTTAATAATAATAAAATCCCTTTCTGTATGGTCTTCCGCGTCTTTAATGAAAACAAATTTTTTGTTGTCTACACTTTCATTTTCCAGATGCTGATTGATGCCTTTTTTTTCTTCAAGGATGGTAAGAATTTCATTCATTGATCCGTATTGTGCTTTTAAACCCAATGCTCCCAAGAATAAAATCCCGATAAATAATTTTTTCATATAATGTGTTTATAAAAAAGTTTTGCCAAGACTTAGAATCCTGACAAAACTTATAATTGTATTTTTTAATTAAAGATTTCCTCTTTTCTCTTGCTCTCTCTCTAATGCTTCGAATAATGCCTTGAAGTTACCGGCACCAAAACTCTGTGCACCGTGTCTTTCAATAATTTCGAAGAAAAGAGTAGGGCGGTCTTCTACAGGCTTCGTAAAGATCTGTAAAAGATATCCTTCTTCATCATGATCAATAAGTATACCTAAGTCCTGTAATTTCTTTAGATCTTCATCGATATGTCCAACTCTTTCAGGAACCATGTCGTAATATGCTTCCGGTGGAGCAGAAAGGAATTCTACACCACGTTTTTTAAGTTCAGTTACGGTGTGGATGATATCTTTTGTAGCTACAGCGATGTGTTGTACACCTTCTCCTTCGTAAAAATCAAGATATTCTTCTACCTGAGATTTCTTTTTACCTTCTGCAGGCTCGTTAATCGGGAATTTTGCGAATCCGTTTCCGTTTGACATTACTTTAGACATCAATGCAGAATATTCTGTGTTGATTTGTTTGTCGTCAAAAGAAAGGATGTTGACAAAGCCCATTACTTTTTCGTACCATTCAACTGTAGGAATCATTCTGTCCCAACCTACATTTCCAACGCAATGGTCTACATATAATAAACCTGCATCTTCCGGCTGATAAGCGCTTTCCCACTTTTGGTAACCAGGCATGAAAGGACCTGTATAATTTTTTCTTTCTATGAACATGTGAACAGTTTCTCCGTACGTGTAAACTCCGGACATTTTTACCTCACCATGCTCATCAGTAAGAGTTACAGGCTCTAAATATGGTTTTCCGCCTCTTTTTGTAGTTTCTTCGAAAGCTTGGTAAGCGTCATCTACCCAAAGTGCCAATACTTTTACTCCATCACCGTGTTTTTTTACGTGTTCGCTGATTGGTGAATCAGACTTTAGCCCTGTCGTTAAGATCAGTCTAATTTTTCCTTGTTGAAGAACATAAGATGCACGATCTCTTACTCCTGTTTCAGGACCAGCGTATGCTACAGACTGAAAACCGAAAGCGGTTTTGTAATAATGAGCAGCCTGTTTAGCATTTCCTACATAGAACTCAATGTAATCTGTACCATTAATAGGCAAAAAATTCTCTGCTTGAGCAATTTTTTCGGCAAATGTAAGTGTTGACATATTTTCTCTTTTACTTTTATTTTATAGGTATGCAAAATACAAAATTCCCTGAAACCTTAAAAATAATAATTGGGAATCGTTGAAGATAGTTAACATAATCATAAAGAAGAGTTCATTTAAGTATATTTAAGTTTCTTATATCACGATCAGGTTATTTACATTTGTGTACACAAAGCAAGTGGAAAAAAAATATTTCGAAAATGTGAAAGCCGTAGATCTCTACGGCTTTCATTTTTTATGTTATTCGATTA
Source organism: Chryseobacterium sp. G0201 (assembly GCF_003815655.1). Classification (NCBI taxonomy): domain Bacteria; kingdom Pseudomonadati; phylum Bacteroidota; class Flavobacteriia; order Flavobacteriales; family Weeksellaceae; genus Chryseobacterium; species Chryseobacterium sp. G0201. The sequence continues at coordinate 2,565,515 of NZ_CP033917.1, forward strand.
TCTTATTTAATCTTCCAGCATCGGGATTGTAATTATCCCATATTTTCCATGTGTTGCCTATTTTTTTGATAAAATAGATCTGTGTATTGAGTTGATTTACAAAATGTTCTTCACCTGTTTCTCCTACTTTAAATAAAAGATTCCAGAATTCCTGAGATTCTAATATTTTTTTATCCGGCTCGTCCGTAACAATATGAATATCGAAAACTTCAAAGTTGGAGCGGTTGTTTTTTGTCACTAATTGAAAATCCCTTTCACATAATTCTCTGCTAAACTGTGAAGCTCTTTCTAAAAAAGGAGAATCATCAAAAACCAATGGTTTGAATAATTCTGTTTTGTGATTGGGGAAATTCTTATAAAATTCAAAAACGGTAGAACAGTAATCATAGACCATTTGTTTTAAAAATTCCTGATCATCGGCACTATTTTCCTGTTTTTTCTCTTTTACAAACTGTATGTAAGCGTTGAGGTCTTTATAGCCTAAAAAAATACATATTTTATCTAAAGTCTTTAAAAATCTTAAATCATTATGCGTTTTATCCTGATAATCATTTTCGAAAAAACGCTGCAGGGTAACATGCGAAATAGTGTTTCCTATTTCGAATTTTTTCCCGCCTTTCATCTCTTCAGATTCGGACAGCTCATCTTTTATGATCTCAGAAAGAATTATATAATGGCTTCTCTTCCATTCGCCAACATTCCCTAAAACTGAGTTTTTTACTTTAGAATGTTTTATGACTTCCTCCCTTATCGAATTATATATAGTCTTCAAGTTCCTGATTTTAAAAAGGTTTTTATCAAATATTCTGCCAAAACCTTAAGGCATTTTTACCATTTCTTTATGTTAAGTTAAAAGTACGTTTTTTTTATATTAAATAAATCAATAAATAATTTAAAAATCAATATTATTAATGTTTAAATCTTTCAAAAGCTGCTCTTTCTAACATTTCTCGATCATCAGGATGCGCAATACTAATCAGTTCCTGAGCTCTTTGACGTAGATTTTTCCCATAAAGATAAGCTGTTCCATACTCCGTAACCACCCAATGAATGTGGCCTCTCGTAGTAACAACGCCCGCGCCTTGTTTAAGGAAAGGTACAATTCTGGAAACGCCTTTTTTAGTTCTTGAAGTGATAGCGATGATTGGTTTCCCGTCTTCGCTCAAGGCTGCTCCTCTCATAAAATCCATCTGGCCGCCGATTCCGCTGTATTGCATGGTTCCGATAGAATCTGCGCAGACTTGTCCGGTAAGATCAATTTCAATGGCTGAATTAATGGCAACCATTTTATTATTTCTCATGATATTGATTGGAAAGTTGACATCACTTACATCTTTGAAATCAAAAACCGTGTTGTCATCTACATAATCGTAAAGTTTTCTTGTTCCGAAACAGAAACTTGTGATGGTTTTATTATCGTGGTAACCTTTATATTTATTGTTGATAACATCACTTTGAATTAAATCAATCACGCCGTCACTCAACATTTCGGTGTGAACTCCAAGGTCTTTGTGATTTCCTAAACATTTTAAAACGGCATCCGGAATTGTTCCGATACCCATTTGTAAGGTTGATCGGTCATCAATTAATTCCGCAACATTTTTCCCGACAAGCATTTCATCAGGTCCTACTTTTGAACCATAATCAACCGTTTGGAGTTCTTCTTCATGCCAAACCAATTTATGAATTTTGCTGATGTGGATCATGCCGTCACCGTGGGTTCTTGGCATTAAAGGATTTACGATCGCAACAACTATTTTTGCTGTATCTACGGCCGCTCTTGCAACATCAACTGAAGTTCCCAATGTGCAAAATCCGTGTTTATCAGGAGGAGAAACTGTAATTAAAGCAACATCCAGCGGCAAAATATTTTTTCTGAAAAGAATAGGAATTTCACTTAAAAAAATAGGAACATAATCCCCATTTTCGGAATTAACGGCATTTCTTACCGGTGTGGAAACAAATAAAGAGTTGACAAAAAAACTGTCTTTATATTCTGGCTTAGCAATTTCTACAGCCCCTTGCTGGGTGATAGAAACCATTTCTACATTTTGTAATCTGTGGGATTGTCTTGCCAATTCATCAATTAAATAATTAGGGGTGCATGCACTTCCATGGAAGAATACACGATTTCCACTTTTTACAGTATATACGGCCTCTTCTGCGCTTATATAATTGTACATATTTACGTTTTAATAATTATTATTTTACGATTTTAATCACTTTAAAGATAGTTCATATTGGGTTTATTTAGGGTAAATATTTTGAAACATTTATCATGTTTTTAATGATTTTATGAAAAAAAGAGGCTAAATGCATCACATTTAACCCCTTTTTTATATGTTTTTAATTAAAACAAAAATTATTCTTGAGAACGGTCTTCCATGGTTTTGTCACCTTCTTCCAACCAAGAAGTTTTATATGAAGGATCTTCCACTTTCATAGCTTCTTCCGTAATTTTCAATGGGCGGAAAGGATCTACCATCACCGCATATTCTTCGGTGAATTTTTTACCGATACTTCTTTCCATAGCTCCCGGATGTGGTCCGTGAACGATTCCTCCCGGGTGAAGCGTGAAATCCATTAAGTCGATATGATTACGGCTCATGAAATCACCTTCTGTGTAGAATAAAACTTCATCAGAATCAATATTTGAATGATTATAAGGCGCAGGAATTGCCTGTGGATGGTAATCGTACATTCTTGCACAGAACGAACAAACTACAAAATTATGTGCCTCAAAAGTCTGGTGAACCGGTGGTGGTTGGTGAATTCTTCCTGTAATCGGTTCGAAGTTTTTAATATTGAATTTATAAGGATAAAAGTAACCGTCCCAACCTACAACATCGAATGGATGCGTTGCGTAGATGAAATCGGTGATTTGATTTTCTTTTTTTACTTTAATTAAAAATTCCCCTTTTTCGTCTTTAGGTTCAACGAAAGTTGGTGCGATGATGTCTCTTTCGCAGAATGGTGAATGCTCCAAAAGCTGTCCGAATTCATTTCTGTATCTTTTTGGCGTGTAAATCGGAGAGTGACTTTCTACAACAAAGAAAACAGTATCGTCAGAGTTTAATTCAACCTGATAAATTGTTCCTCTCGGAATAATCAGATAATCTCCGACAGAAAAATCAAGATTTCCTACAAAAGTTTTCAAAACTCCGCTTCCGTTATGTGCATATAAAAGTTCATCACATTCAGCGTTTTTGTAGAAATAATCCATAGACTTTCTTGGTTTTGCCAATCCCATTTTCAGGTCGTTATTCACCAAAAGTATCTTGCGGCTGTCCAAAAAGTCGTCTTCAGGAGTTACATTCATTCCCTTAAACATTCTTGGCGTTACGTTTTTGTCAACAGCGATTTTCGGAGTTACATCTTTTGGTTCCCCTATAGATTTTATCTGAGTCGGACGGTGAATATGGTACAGCAAAGAGGATATTCCATGAAAACCTTCCGTTCCGAAAAGCTGTTCGTAGTAAAATTTATCTTCCGGAGACTTAAAAATAGTATGTCTTTTTGGTGGGATTTTTCCCGACTGGTTATATCGCATTTTACTTTTATATGTAGTTTCTCAAATTTAATAATTTTTCATGAATTGTTTTTAAGAATATTTTTCATAGAGTTTTGCTGTTCTAAAAATAAATGTTAGTTTTGTCTAACAATTTTAATTTCATGAAGCGAATATTATTTTCTGCCATCTTTTTTTCGGGTTATTGTTTTTCACAGGAAACGGATAGTTTGAATATAAATCAATCAAAAAAGATTGATTCTGTAAAAATTCCACAACGAGAAGAGAGGACAAAACTTATCGATGATGTTGTGATCACCGGAACCATAAAACCGATCAGCAGATCAAAAAGTCCGGTTGCTGTGGAAATTTATAGTCAAAAATTTTTTCAGAAAAATCCGACTCCAAATATTTTTGAAGCTATTGCAATGGTAAACGGCGTAAAACCTCAATTGAATTGTTCGGTTTGTAATACTGGAGATATTCACATCAACGGTTTGGAAGGACCTTACACGATGATCTTAATTGACGGAATGCCGATTGTAAGTTCGCTTTCTACAGTTTACGGTTTAAGCGGAATTCCTAATAGTTTGATTGAAAGGGTTGAGGTTGTAAAAGGTCCTGCATCTTCTCTTTACGGTTCGGAAGCGATGGGCGGAGTTATTAACATTATCACTAAAAATGCTTTGACCGCCCCAAAATTAAGTGTCGACCTTATGACAACAAGTTGGGGCGAAAATAATCTGGATCTTTCAACAAAATTTAATTTCGGGAAAAATGTCGCTTCATTATTAAGTTTAAATTATTTCAGTTTTAATGAAAAAATAGATCAGAATAAAGACAATTTCACAGATTCGGCGTTACAAAACAGAATTTCAGTTTTCAATAAATGGAATTTCCAAAGAAAGGAAAACAGGATGGCAAGTTTTGCACTGAGGTATTTGTATGAAGATCGTTTTGGAGGAGAAATGCAATGGAATAAATCTTACCGAGGAAGCACTGAAGTGTATGGAGAAAGTATTTATACCAATAGAGTAGAGGCTTTTGGGATGTATCAGTGGCCGATAAAAGAAAATATTATTACTCAGTTTTCGTATAATTTTCATGATCAAAATTCTTTTTATGGAAGTAACCCGTTTGATGCTACACAAAAAGTAGCCTTCGTTCAGACGTATTGGGATAAGAAATTGGGAAGTCATGATTTGATTGCGGGCGTTACTTACAAAAGGACTTTTTATGATGATAACACACCTGGAACTTTATCGGGAGATGGAGTGACGAATGAGCCGATGAAGTCACCGATTTTGGGAGTATTTATTCAGGATCAATGGGAGATTAATGATAAAAATACTTTGTTGCTGGGTTACAGATTTGATTATGATAAAATCCATCATTCTGTGCATTCGCCGAGGTTTGCATGGAAGTTTTCTCCAAATCCTTATCATACGTTGCGATTCAATTTTGGTACAGGTTTCCGAGTGGTGAATTTGTTTACAGAAGACCATGCAGCTTTAACGGGTTCCCGTGAAGTGGTGATTAAAGACAATTTAAAACCTGAAAGATCAATTAATGGAAATTTAAATTATGTCTGGAAAATTCCTGCTGGAGACAAGTTAATTAATTTAGATGCTTCTGCATTTTATACTTATTTCAGCAATAAAATTGTAGGAGATTTTGATACGGATCCTCAAAAAATTATTTACGATAATCTTCATGGATACGGCATTTCAAGAGGAGCTTCAATGAATGTGGATTTCAGCTTCAGCTTTCCTTTGAGTGTTAATTTAGGAGTGACTTACCTTGATGTTTATCAAAAATTTGATGGAGAAGAAGAAAAAGTTCAACAGCTTCATGCCCCAAAATGGAGTGGAACGTATAGTTTAACCTATAAATTTCAGAGTAATCTGACAATCGATTTTACAGGACAATTTTATGGTCCAATGCGATTGCCTGTTTTACCGAATGATTACCGACCGGAATATTCTTCGTTCTATTCGTTAGCAAATATTCAAGTTTCCAGAAGTTTCAAATCAGGATTTGAAGTGTATTGTGGGGTGAAAAACCTCTTCAATTTTACTCCGAAAGATCCGTTGATGAGACCGTTTGACCCTTTTGATAAGCATGTTGATGATCCGATCAATAATCCCAATCATTACACTTTTGACACCACTTATGGATATGCTCCAATGCAGAGAATCAGAGGATTTCTGGGTGTAAAATATACTTTGAAATGAAAAAATTCATAATATTTTTATTTTTAATGTTTGTGTCTTGTTTTTGTCTCTCGCAGATAAAGACAGGCACTTTTTCTGACTTAGAAATTCTACAGAAAGAAAATCCCAAACCTACCATTATCCACCTTTATACAGATTGGTGTTCGGTTTGTAAAATAGAATCTTTTCAATTAAATAAAAGCAAGGATCTGGTTAAAATGATCAATGATAATTTTTATTTCATCAATTTTGAAGCGGAAAAAACTAAAGATAAAATACAGTTTCAGGGAAAAGAATTTAATTATTTGCCGAACGGAAATTCAGGGATACATCAGTTGGCTTTGGCTTTATCTAAAAATAAAAAACAGCCTGTGTATCCGTTGTGGATTATTTTAGATTCAAACCAAAACCTGGTGTATTATCATGAAGGAGAATTTAAACCTGAAATGATGAAGCAGAAATTGTTGGAGATTTCTGCTTTGTAAACTTTTGTTGGAGAAACGCAAAGGCGCAATTTCTTTTAATAACTATCTGTTTTAAGGCGCAATGATTTTATCTGCGATAAAATTTAGGAATGCAAATTATTGCAGAGTTAATATAACATAACGCTTGGTGAAAATCTTTGATTTTCTTGCGCCTTAAAACAGTATATCATTTAATTCTTTGCGCCTTTGCGTTGCCCAACTTATATTTCTTATTGATTTAGCGGATGATTATGCTTAAAGTTAATTTTTAAAAACTCTAAAAAAATCTGCAAGAGAATTATTAACATTATTTTTTATCCAACCATAATTTCACAAGTTCAGAATGGTCTTCTACCCATTTTTTTGCAGTGGCTTCTTTATCTTTACTGTCTTCCATTTTAGTTAAAAGATCAGCCATATTTTCATCATCAAAATGCAGTTTAGAAAAGAATTTTGCCAATTCGAGATGATCTTTAACAAAGCTTTTTCGGCTGTAGGTTTTAATTTGCTCTGCTTTCCCAAATGTATTTTTGGGATCTTCAAGAAACTTAAGTTTCATTTTTCCAAACATCCAGTGGGGTTGCCATCCAGCTACAACAATCCATTCTTTACGTTTGATGGCATTCTGCAGTTCAGTGATCATGGCAATGGTGGAGGAATTGATTTGTTTATAATTCAGTTGATAATCAATAATGGCTTTATCTGTTCCGGATGTTAATCCTGCTCCTTTTTCAATTCCAATGATTTTGTGATTGAATTGATTCTGATGTTGATTTAATTCTTCTATCGAATTAATCGGAACATATTCGGGAACCACCAAACCTATTCGTCCGTTGTCATAATTGCTTCCAAGGCTAATTAATCCCGGAAATTTAGCAACTTTTGTAGCATGGGTGTAAGGTAACCAAACGCCCATGAAAAGGTCTGTATCTTCGTTATTCATCGAAGCCAGAATCATATCTGTAGAAGCTTTCTGAATAATTACGTGATATCCTTGCTCATCCAGAATGGCTTTAGCGACGTGTGTCATGGCAACATCTTCTGCCCAGCCGTCTACCATTCCGATGGTTATGTATTTAGAGTTTTTTATATTTTCACATGAATTTAATACACCGAATAATGCTATTAAAATCAAGAAAAATAGATATTTTAATTTTTTCATTTTACTGTTTTTTCTTTACAAATCCTTGGGTAATTCGGTCCAGAATAATGGCTAAAATCACAACGGATAATCCACTTTCAAATCCTAATCCGATATCCAGATTATTAATTCCTTCCAATACTTTTTCACCTAAACCACCTGCGGCAATCATTCCTGCGATAACAACCATAGATAATGATAATAATATTGTTTGATTGATCCCTGCCAAAATAGTTTTCATGGCTAAAGGAAGTTCTACTTTAAATAGAATCTGACGATTGGTAGCTCCAAAAGCCCGTGCAGCTTCTACAATATCTTTCGGTACTGCCTCAATTCCCAATGTTGTTAATCGTACTGCTGGCGGCATCGCAAAAATAATCGTTGCAAAAGCTCCCGGCACTTTACCGATACTGAAAAATAACACAGCTGGAATTAAGTAGACAAATGCAGGCATTGTTTGCATTAAATCCAGCAGCGGGCGAATGATTTTTGCAGCTAATTTGCTTTTAGCCGCCCAAATTCCTAAAGGAACAGAAATGATCAACGCGGTAATGGTTGCGACGAAAATAAGTGCCAAGGTTTCCATCGTTTCTCTCCACAATCCCATTAAAAATATTAAAGTAAGTCCGGCTACGGTCATGATGGCGATTCCTTTTCCGGCTTTCCACCATGCTAATAGCGTAAAAAGGAGAATGATAATATAAAAAGGAGTGTTTACCAAAGCCCACTCAATTCCCATGATAGAGGAGTTTCCTACATGTTTTATGACATCAAATAAAGGTTTTGCATTTTCTGTGAGCCAATTGATTGCAGTTTCTACATATTGACCGATATCTATAGTTTTATTCATTTTATTGGTTGTTTGCGATTTCTTTTAATTCAATGATTTCTTCTTCGTTAAACTTGGTCGCTTCTATGATGAGAGATAATTGGGTCACAAGACCTAAAAATTTATTGTTTTCATCTACCACAGCGATGGCCGATTTACTTCCTGAGATTAACGGTAGCATTTCTTCTACCGTAGCCTCTTGATAGACCGAAGGGACGTTGCTGTTGATAATTGATTCTACGGTTGGCTCCTTCTTTGTAATGCGTACAACGTCGTTAAGCGTAACAAAACCAAGAAATTTATTTTGAAAATCTACGACAGGTAACGTTTCCAAACCTGTTGCTCTCATTTTTCTCAAGGCACCTTCAGGACCGTCTTTTCTGAATCGTACTACCGTAGGTTTATCGAACATCAAAGATTTTGCGGTGATGATTGTTTTACGATCCACTTTTTCGACAAAAGCTTTTACATAGTCGCTGGCTGGATTGGTTAAAATATCTTCGGCAGTTCCAATTTGTTCGATCACGCCGTCTTTCATAATAACGATACGGTCTCCAATTTTAATGGCTTCGTCCAAATCATGGGTAATAAAAACAATCGTTTTTTGCAATGTATCCTGTAATTCAAGCATCTGATCCTGCATTTCAGACTTGATCAAAGGATCGAGCGCGGAGAAAGCTTCATCCATCAATAAGACTTCAGGATCATTTGCCAAAGCTCTGGCTAATCCCACTCTTTGCTGCATACCTCCTGAAAGTTGAGAAGGAAACTGGTTTTCGAAACCATTTAAACCTACGATGTCTAATGCTTTTTGAGCTTTTTCATCGCGGGAAGCTTTACTTTCTCCTCTGATTTCTAATCCGAAACCTGCATTGTCTAGAATATTATGGTGGGGTAGCAGTCCAAATTTTTGGAATACCATGCTCATTTCGGTTCTTCTTACTTCCAGAAGCTCTTTGTTATTTTTATCGGTAATATTATCATCATTGATATATACTTTTCCTGAAGTAGGCTCATTCAGTCGGTTAAGACAGCGTAATAGAGTAGACTTTCCGCTTCCGGATAACCCCATGATCACAAAGAATTCACCTTCGTAGATTTCAAAACTAGCTTTGTTGATTCCTACGGTACAACCCGTTTTTTCGAGAATTTCCTTTTTGGAAAAACCTTTGTCTAAAAGTTCCTGTGCTTTTTCTTTGTTTTTGCCAAAAATAATAGTCAGATCTTCAACTTTAAGTTTTACTTTTCTACCGTTTTCAATTTTTTCCATATTCAGAATTTTTCAATTAATATTAATACATAAGAAATTCTACATCAGTTAACGATTATACGTTTAATCTAAGCTGTTCTGTTAATGGCGATAGTACAAAATAATCTGTATGAGCTTTTCAATATAAAAACTCTTTACAAAAAAATAAAAGCATAAAAACCTGTGGTCTTATGTTTATATTTTAAATATTTCAAATAGATTATACTCTAGAAAAAGAGTGAATCATGTAAAAAAGAGTTAATCTTTTTAAATAGATTCTACAGTTAAATTACTGATGAAGTAATTACAGATATGTGTACTGAACAACTTGGATTTCTACATTTCATCAAAATGCAGGCCAGCATAAAAAAGCTAAGCTATCAATTTCTTATGACGATGCAAATTTACGAATTTTATATTAAATGGATTTTTTGAGACTTAAAAAGCTAGTTTTAAGTCAGATTATGGAATGAAAAATTAGCTTTAGAAATTTAGTTAAAAAAAATAATTTACGTTAAAAATTTAAGTTTTAAACAAAAAAATTATCTCTGCATAAGATGATAGAAATTACTCAAAACAACAGCAATAATTGCTAAAATAGCTGGTAAAGCCTGAACGAAAAATATTTTCTTCGTTGCAGAAATAGCACCATAAATTCCGGCAATAGCCACACAGCTCAGAAAAAATAGAGAAACATTAGTCTGCCATTTTGGATCTTCAATTAGAAAAGACCAGATTAATCCTGCAGCCAGAAAACCATTGTAAAGCCCCTGGTTAGCAGCTAAACCTTTTGTGGGCTTGAACATTTCTGCGGGTAAAGCAGCTTTGAAAACTTCTTTTCCTTTTGTTTCCCAGGCAAACATTTCCATCCAAAGAATGTAGATGTGTTCTATTGCGACTAGGGCGATCAAAATTTTTGCAACGATGTCCATGATTTAATGTTTTTTGGAATTGTAAAACTAAAAAAATAAAGTTAAGTTTGAGTACTAAATTTTACAATGGAAACTTTCAAGGCACATTTAGATAAATTCATTACGATTAGTGACGAGGAATTTGCTTCTATCATTTCTTTTTTTCAAGTTTTAAAAGTGAAAAAGAAAGAAAACCTGATGCTTGAAGGTGATGTATGTAAATGTAAGTATTTCGTGTTGGAAGGGTGTCTGAGAAAGTTCTTCATCAATGAAAAAGGAGTCGAACAAACCACGGAATTTGCCATAGAAAACTGGTGGATGTCCGATACTTTCGCTTTTGAAAAACAGATGAAAACAAGCTTTAATATTCAGTCTGTTGAGAATTCCAAAATTTTGACTATCGATTATCAATCTCAGGACCTTTTGTTTGAAAAACATCCGATTATGGAAAGGTATTTCAGAATGGTTTACCAAACTGCTTATGCAGCGGCAGAGAAAAGAATTCGTTATATTTATGAAATGACGAAGGAAGAATATTATGTGCATTTCAGTACGCTATATCCTTGGTTTATACAGAGAATTCCGCAATATTTAATTGCTTCTTTTTTGGGTTTTACTCCGGAATATTTAAGTGAAATCAGAGCAAAATTACGTTCTTAAACCAGTTTAAGATTTTTACAATGTAGAAATCGCAACTTTGTCCTGTTAATAAAAACAACGATTATGACAGGCAAAAAAGATTTTCAATTCCCGCAGCTATTTTTAAGGTTAGCTATCTCTTTTACAATGCTTTCCGCAGTTGCAGACCGATTCGGATTTTGGGGTAAAAACTCAGCTTGGGGAAACTGGGAGAACTTTGAAAAATATACTCTACAACTGACTTCTTTTCTTCCTGAAAGTTTAAGCATATTTTCAGCGTATTTCGCTACTTTTTTAGAAATTTTATTTCCTTTATTATTAATTATTGGATTTAAAACTAAGATTGCAGCTTATTGCGCCGGCTTTTTACTACTCATTTTCGCTTTATCCATGACGATGGCTTTAGGAATTAAGGCTCCTTTGGATTATTCTGTCTGGGTAGGAAGTGCGGGTGCATTTCTATTGGCGAGTCAACATCAATTTTCATTAAGTATTGACGAATTAATCAAGAAAAATTAATCAAATAAATATAATATTATGAGCGCAAGAGTAAACATCGCGACAACAGAATCAGCGGCTTACAAAGCAATGATGGGATTAGAAGGATATCTTCAGACGATTTCTTTAAACCATATTCAAAAAGAATTAATTAAAATCAGAGCTTCACAAATCAATGGATGTGCATTTTGTTTGGATATGCACACAAAAGATGCGATTAAATATGGGGAAACTCCACAAAGAATCTATCTTTTAAACGCCTGGAGGGAAGCTTTGGAGCTTTACACAGAAGAAGAGCAAGTTTTGTTGGCAATGACGGAAGAAATCACTTTGATCAGCCAAAAAGGCTTAACTGAAGAAACATATTACAAAGCAAACCAATTGTTTGACGAAAAACAAATCGCACAGATCATCATGGCAATTGTAACAATCAACGGCTGGAACAGAATTGCAATAAGTACTCACATGCCGATTGCAAAATAAATTTTTAAGAACAAGTAATTTACCAAAAAGCGCTTCCCAATGTTGAGAAGCGCTTTTTCTTATGACGAAGCGATCTTTCAGTACACTAACATATAAGTTAACCACACACTTTGTCATCCTAGAAGGATCTAAATGGTTTAAAGTATGATTTTTATTAAAAAATATAGAGATTGCTTTACTTCGACAGGCTCAGCATAAACTTGCTTCGCTCCTCGCAATGACGGTGTATATTAAAGTTTACCCAATTCAGAATTGATAAAATCCAATTCTTCCTGAGAAAGATCGAAAGACATTGCTTTTGCGTTTTCTATAGCTTGTTGAGCATTTCTCGCTCCTGCCAAAACAACGGTGAGTGCGGGTTGTAAAGTCGTCCAGCGCAAAACTAATTGAGAAAGGGTAGCTCCTTTTTCCTGAGCAATCGGTTCTATTTTTTCTAAGAAAATTTTTACTTTATTAAGATCAAACTGAGAAAAATATCCGTTTCTGTGATCGTTTTCTTTTAATTTGTCTTCTTTGAAATATTTTCCTGTCAAAAGACCTCTTTCCATCGGGCTGTACACAATAATTCCAGAATTATTTTCCAAAGAATAAGGAACCAAATCATTTTCAATCGCGCGGTTCAGCATACTGTAAGAAACCTGATTGCTTGCCAAATTCAGCGTTCTGTTAGCTTCCTGCATTTGTTCAACCCTATAATTACTTACTCCGGCTGAAAGAATTTTTCCTTGCTGGATCAATAATTCCATAGCTTCCATAGTTTCGCAGATACAAGTCGTGCTGTCCGGCCAGTGAAGCTGTAGAAGATCGATGTAATCTGTTCCCAGTCTTTTCAAACTTTCTTCAACCTCCTTAATAATATTCTCTTTTGAAGCTAATTTATAAACGGGAATTTTTACACCATTTTCTTCTGCATCGAAGAAAAATTCACCTTTTCCATTATTGCTTTCATCCCACACCAAACCGAATTTGGTTAATAACTGAATCTTTGAACGGTCTTTTCCTTTAATAGCTTCTCCGATCATTTCCTCGCTTAATCCAAAACCGTAGAAAGGAGCGGTATCAATAGAAGTTACACCATGATCCAAAGAGGCATGAATAGAATCTATAGAGTCTTTTTTCTCATTTCCACCCCACATATTTCCACCGATTGCGAATGCTCCATGTGTGATGACGGATAATTCGAGATCTGTGTTTCCTAATTTTCTATATTCCATTTTTTTGTCTTACTTTTTTTATTTTAATTAAAATTTTCAACCATAAAAGGCACAAAGTTTTTAATACTTAAGATATTTTGAGTAATAATTTTCCATTTAGTTTGTCATTCCGGAGGAATCTAAACTCTCAGATAAAGAGATTAATTACTCCGTCTAGATTCCTCCGGAATGACAAAAAAGCTTCTTATTTTGTGACTTTTTTGGTTAAATATTTACCAATTATTTATTTAATTCCTTTAAAATAGCCTCACCCACACTTTTTGCAGATTGAGGGTTTTGCCCTGTGATTACTCTTTGATCGGTCACCACATGATTCTGCCAAAGTCCTGATTTTTCAAATTTCGCGCCTCTTTCTTTTAATTTATCTTCCAAAAGAAAAGGAACAACGTTGGTTAATTTCACTTCAGCTTCTTCTTCATTGGTAAAGGCATTGATTTTTTTGCCATCAACTAAATATTTACCATCGTTCAATTTAATATTAACCAAACCTGACGGACCGTGACAAACTGCGGCTACAATTCCTCCGTTTTGATAAATTTTTGAAGCGATATTGGCTAATTCTATATTGTCTGCAAAATCCCACATCGCGCCATGACCTCCAGCATAAAAGATGGTTGAATAATCAGCAGGATTTACCTGTGAGGGAGTTAAAGAATTGTCAATTTTACTTTTGTCTTTGCTTTCCCAAAACTCTTTATTTACGGGATCTTTTAAATCAAAGCCGTCAACGGGAGGAGTTCCACCTTTTGGACTTACGAAATCGATTTCGTAACCTGCTTTGTGTAAAACTTCCCAAGGATGCGAAACTTCACCAAGATAATATCCTGTATTTTCTCCTGTATCACCTTTTTTGTCATGACTGGTAACGACAAATAAAATTTTCTTTTTCATATTTTTTGATTTTTTGGTTTGAGCTTGAATGAATCCTATCGTAAATAAAGCAAGAATTAATAATGCTAATTTTTTCATATTTAAATAATATTTGTTAGATAAATTTGTGGTTTTTCCTGTAATTTTTCATCAATCAAAGCCCCGAAAGCCTGAATATAAGGTTGCTGATTATGCTGAGTTAAACCTTCCTGATTTTTCCAGATTTCATAGAAAACAAATTGGTTTTTATCTTCAATTCCTTGATGAAGCGTGTACAATTCGTTGGCTTCTTCTTTTCTGGTTTCTGTCACCATATTTTGAAGGACTTCTAAGACTTCTGCTCTGTGTTCTTCTTTTGCTTTAATTACTGCGGTAAGATAAATTTTCATTAGGCTAATTGTGGTTTTAATTCTTTTTCAAAAATGTTGGTAAGATGTTCTTTGTAGATTTTCATATCACGCTCGATGTTTGCGTTTTTTTCTACATCGTGGAAGTGAAAACTTTCCATTTTTTCGAGAGAAACAAAGGCGTTCATTCTATGAAATCCAAATAATGGTCCATTATCTACACTTGTTTCATTGAAAAATTCTCCCGGAAGCGTAAAAGCAGTTTCCGGCGCATTCCAACTTGTGGTTACCATGTATTTTCTTCCGCCAAGCATGCCTCCGGTTCCGTAGTTGATCTGTGGGTTATCTGCAGTTCTTCCGTCACTCATATAAATTCCTTTGGCGTGACCTGCTGTGAAAACTTCGTCGATATATTTTTTCAAACCATTTGGTAATTGGAACCACCAGATCGGAGTGTGATAAATGATAACATCTGCCCAAACGAATTTTTGAACTTCTTCATTTTTATCATAACCTTCGTCAACTGTTGTGATCTTTACTTCTACATTTTCAAATTTTTGTAGAACTTCCAACGTGCTGTCTGCAATTGTTTTATTATATTTTCCTCCTGAATGTCCGAAGTTTTGTCCACCATTGATGATTAATACTTTTTTCATTGTTGTATGATTGTTTAAATTTTACTCTGCAAAGTTAGGTTGGGATTTTGTATAATAAAAATAGTATAAATTATAGTAAAGTATCAGAATTATGATGGTTGTTTGAATTGTGAATTATAAGCCTGAGAATTGACTATTCACTTGCGAAGCAAAATTCACAATTCACGTTTTATGTTTAAATATCATACTGATCTTGAATATATTTCTAACATTTCTCCTTTAACTTTGTTTGAATAATTTGAATAAAATAGAAAGCAGATAGCAATTTTTAGCGATGTACACGGAAATCTTCCTGCATTGGAAGTGGTATTAAATGATATTGAAGAAAGAGGAATTCATCAAAAATTTTGCTTAGGAGATTTGGTTGATTTTGCACCTTGGGGAAATGAAGTGATCGAAAAGATCAAGAGTTTGAATATTCCTTGTTTAATGGGAAATCATGATGAAAGAATTGCTTTTGATATCCCGGTAATTCCTTTGAGTAAGCATTCTGAGGAGGAAACCACTGCAAGGTTTTTGGCTATTGATCATTCAAAAAAATACATTACAAAAGCGAATAAAAAGTATTTGTCTGAATTGCCTTTTCATTTAAAATTAAACTATAAAGTCGGGAAAAAACATTGGAATATTCAGTTAGTCCATTCAAGTTTAGAAAGTAATTATACCTATTTTTATGAATCTGAAAATGACGATATTTTTATTGATATGCTAAATGATTCTCAGTCTGACGTTGTCATTATGGGACATACCCATTTATCTTTTAAAAAATATTTTGATGGTAAATGGGCGATTAATGCTGGCTCTGTCGGACGTTCAAGAGAAGAAAACCGTTTTGCTTCTTATGTCATTTTGAATTTAGATGAAGATAAAATTACTCCTGAAATTATTCAGCTAGAATATCTGCTTGAAGAAGTTGCTCAAAAAATCGAAGAGAGTGAAATTCCGAATTACTATGCTTCATTTTTAAGAAACGAAAAGCTATCAGTATTCTGATTATTTTGTAGCTTTGTATCATGAAAGTAATAATTGAATCGTGAATTATCAATTCGCTTTGCTTGTCAATTTTATAGTAGAAGAATTTCACAATTCACTGCGAAGCAAATTGACTATTTCGCTAAATAAATACAATTATGGTTAATTTAGAATGGTACAGAACATTTAAAGCAATCTACAAAACCGGAACATTAACCGGAGCAGCAGAAGCTTTATTCATATCACAGCCGGGTGTGAGTTTACATTTAAGCTCTTTGGAAGCGTATGTTGGATATAAATTATTCGACAGAACAGGACGGAAAATGCATCCCACGGAAAGGGGGAAAGTATTATTCAATGCAGTTTCCGATCCATTAACAAAACTTGAGGATGTTGAAAAAAACTTCCAGAAATCTACCGAAAAAACAACCCCGACAATAAGTGTGGGAATGTGTTTTGAAACTTTTCAGACCACTTTGGAGCAGTATGTTTCTTCTTTGCCTTTTAATTTAATTATCAGCTTTGGAGAATATCCTGAAATGCTGGATCAGTTGGATAAAGGGATTTTGGACCTGATTATTACACCGAAAAAAGGAATTTCTCCTAATATTCAGCATGAAGCTTTTTCATCTGAACAGATTATTTTGGTTGGAGGAAAAGATGTTGATACAGAAGGTTTCAAAAAAATATTGAAAACAAAGGATAAAGAGCAGATTGAAAGTTGGTTAAAAGAAGAAAAATGGTATGGAACAACAGGAGATATGGAACATCTTTTCCAGTTCTGGACTTTGAATTTTGGGCATAAACCGGATTTCCGACCAAATTATATTGTTCCTAACTTAAATTCAATCATTCGTTGTTTGAAAGGTGGAAAAGGATTGGCTGTAATTCCTAACTTTTTATGCAAAGACGAGATTCAAAGCGGGGAAGTGAAATTAATTTGGGAAGGCGAGAAAAAGCTGGAAAATACGCTCTATTTCGGATGTAGAAAAAAGACGAGCTATCACTCAGAAATTGAGCATATCAAAGGATTATTTCGTCAGGTGATGGATAAGATTTAATTATGAATTATGAATTATGAATTAGCTCATTTAAACACAAATACCACAAACTATTTTCACAAATAAAACACAAACATCTGTGGCAATTTATGGGAAATAAAAACTTAGACCGTAATAAAAGACAAGTCAAAATTTCTAATTTTCAATAAAATTGGTAAGCAGAGTTTCAATTTTTTATCGGAAATTTGTTTGAATTTAGTAAAAAAATAAAATATTATGAAAAAGAAAACATATACAGGGCAGCCTGTAATTACATTAAATAACGGAGTTGACATTCCGGCTTTAGGTTTTGGTGTCTGGCAGATTGATGACCAGAAAGTGTGTGAAGATACAGTGATTAAGGCTATCCAAACGGGATACAGAATGATTGACACGGCTTCTATTTATCAAAACGAGATCGGAGTTGGAAATGCTATCAAAAACAGCGGAGTAAACAGAGATGAATTGTTTATCACATCAAAACTTTGGGTTCAGGATACTACGTATGACAAAGCAAAAAGTGCTTTTCAGAGAACATTAGACAGATTACAGCTGGATTATTTGGATATGTACCTTATTCACTGGCCTTACTCAGATTTTACGGGAGCTTGGAAAGCTTTGGAAGAATTGTATCAGGAAGGAAAAATAAAAGCAATTGGTGTTTGTAATTTTACGGTTGAAAAGCTGGAAGAATTAAAAGCGAATTCAAACATTCTTCCTGTGGTTAATCAGATAGAATTACACCCGATTTTCCAACAAAAAGAATTGCAGGTTTATAACAGAGAAAATAATATTGTTACTCAACCTTGGAGCCCTCTTGGAAACGGAAATGCTGAACTTTTAAATAACGAATCTTTAAAAGCTATCGCTGAAAAATATAATAAAACGGTTGCTCAGGTTATTTTAAGATGGCATTTACAGGAAGGATTCTGCGCGATTCCAAAGTCTGTGACGCCGTCAAGAATTGAAGAAAATTTCAATGTTTTTGATTTTGAATTAACGGAAGATGAAATGAATACTGTTCGTTCTCTAGATACCAATAAAAGAATATTCTTTGATCCAAAAGATCCGGAATGGGAAGAAAAGATGTTGAATTCTGTTGCAGATATTTAATGATTTTAAAATATTTTTTTCCCAGATTTATTAATTCAAGAGGAGAATTAACTTGGAAAGGAAATAGATAAAATGATATTACGTTAATAAAATTCAGTATTTAAGCAGAAAGTATTTAATTAAAATTAATTTATTTTTGTGACTTTAAAATTAATTATGAAAAAATTCTTTTTTCCATTTATCTTATTTTCGATTGTTTCCTGTAGTAGCGATGACGAGGTTCAGAATTCCGGCAATAAAGCTTCAATTATCGGAGAATGGTACATTGAAAAATCTGAGATATATCGATCGTCAAATCAACAGATTCAGATATCTTTCTCAACCGATTGCCAAAAAATGAGCACACATGAATTTACTTCTTCACACGTTTTCTCGATTTCTTATGCCCAAAATAATAATACATGCGAAAAAACAGATTCTGTAGCAAGGAAATACACATTCGATAAAGGAAATGGTAAATTCTGGTTTGAAGGTGAGGAAAATTATCCTTATTTCGTGACTCAGCTTACTTTAACCAATATGGTTATGGAAGACCGGACCCAGGATTTTGACGGAGACGGTACTAAGGATATATTAAAACGTTTTTATAAAAAAATCAATTAAAATAAAAAACTCCTTTCAAATCGAAAGGAGTTTTGCTTTATGTAAGAATTTATTTAGTCAGATCCAGTCCTCCAAAATTACCCGAACTCATCATCAGGAAAACACCGTTAGTTTTATCCAAGGTTTCCCAGTATGCGTGAAGTTCTTCGGCATTGGTAAATACTTTTAGATTTTCATTTTTAAATTTTTCTTTGATCAGATCTGGTGAAATCGGATCCATTCTTTTGATTTTTAAAGCATCTTCGGAATAGAAAACAATTGCTTCCTCCAATCCGTCCATGGCGTGATCATATTGCTCTAGAAATACAGGATTTAAGCTTGAATAGGTATGAAGTTCAAGAAAACCGTATTTTTTCTCTTTTTTAAATTGCTCACAGAAAGCTTTTACAGCAGCTTTTACCTTGCTTGGCGCGTGTGCAAAGTCTTTGTAAAGAGTTCCTTTGTCTTCTCTTTCCACTTTTTCAAGGCGTTTTGAAGCTCCTTTGAAACTCATAATCGCATCATAGAAATCCTCATCCATAATTCCCAAAGTATGGCAGATATGTCTTGCTCCTTCAAGGTTTAATAGATTGTGCGCTCCAAAAACAGAAAGCGGAATATCTCCCATTTCGGTTTTTAAATACACTTTTCCGTTGTTGATCTCGTATTCCGGCGTTTTGTAAGGTATTTTTCTGAAATAATTTTCAGCGGCTTCTACTACTTTTACTACTTCGGCATCTTCTTCATTATACACTAAAACTCCACCCGGAGTAATGCTTGCAACAAATCTCCTGAACTGCTCAATATAATCATCAAACGTTTTGAAAACATTGATGTGATCCCAAGCGATTCCGCTCATTAAAGCGATATTGGGCTGATACAGTAAAAATTTTGAACGTAAATCGATAGGAGAGGAAAGGTATTCATCACCTTCCAATACCATAAAATCGTTATCCTTAGTCAGTTTTACCATACAGTCGAAACCTTCCAATTGCGCTCCCACCATATAATCAACATCTTTCTGATGAAAATTTAAAACATGCAGAATCATTGAAGTGATTGTCGTTTTCCCGTGAGAACCTGCAATAACAACGCGGGTTTTGGTTTTAGACTGTTCGTAAAGAAATTCCGGATACGAGTATATTTTTAAACCCAGTTCTTTCGCTTTTGCTAATTCGGGATTGTCCTGATGAGCGTGCATTCCAAGAATTACGGCATCAATATCAGACGTTATTTTTTCCGGAAACCATCCCAATTCCTGAGGAAGAATTCCTTTCTTCTCAAGTCTTGATCTTGAAGGTTCAAAAATAGCATCATCTGAACCTGTTACCTGATATCCTTTGTCTTTTAACGCAATAGCAAGATTATGCATGGCACTTCCGCCAATAGCAATGAAATGGGTATTCAATTTATTTACTGTTTTTTAACGTTGTTATTAATAATCTCCTGGAAAGCATTTAAAATGTTATCCCAGTTGGTTTTATAATTTGGCATTACCAGACTTGCGTCTGTTTTATTACCTTCATTAGGACCTTTTTTAACATTAATAGAAGTCGTTACATTGTCGTATAATTTTTTACGATCTTCCTGTATTTTTCTAAAATTGTTTTGAGAAAGAATGTTATCTAACTTTTTTAGATCCTCATTGCTGATTTTAAAATCTTTTTTAATTTTTTTTCCCTGTCCCTCAAAAGAGTAATGCACATTATTGGCCTTGATAAGTAAATTCTCATAGATAGGAGAAGATCCCCCGTTTTTAGAATAACTTATGTCAAAATCTGAATATACTTTTTGGCTGTTACATGAAACTAATACTATGATTGCGAATAAGATCCCTATTATTCTTTTCATATTTAATCTACTTTAATTATCTGAATCCTTTTGTTCTAATTTTTTAGCTTTAAGTTCTTCATCATAATTGTGTAGTACATTGAAATCTTCGGTCTGCTCAATGGCAGTCATTATTTTCAACAAAATTTCTGGTGCTTTTTCGTTGTCATAATCGATGTCTAGAGGTGCTTTAAATTCCATCGTAGGTTTTACGCCTGTTACCTTTACGCGGAGACCTTTTTTATCAAACGCTCTTCTGAATCCGTTAATTTTGATCGGGATTACAATCGGGCGCTGATTTTTAACCAGTTTTGCCGTACCTCTTCTTCCTTGTGCAAAAGCCGATGTAGTACCTTGAGGGAAAGTAGCTACCCAGCCGTTGTCTAAGGCTTTCATAATATTATCAACCTCTGTAAGATCTACCATTCTGTTGACGTTCTGGCCTTCAGCTCTCCATGTTCTTTTTACGGTTACAGCGCCTGCAATTTTAAAAATTTTTGGAAGAATACCTTTATTCATGGTTTCTTCAGCTGCAACGTAGTAAAAGTCGATCTTTGGATTAAGCAGATAAATCGGGTTTTTTATAGTGTCTAAATATCCGTTGTTTACAGCACAGAAAGCGTGATACATTGCTGCCACGTCTGCGAAATAAGTCTGGTGGTTACACACAAAAAGCACATTAGAATCCGGAAGATCCACAAGGTGTTCTGTACCGGTTATTTTCAATTTATTAAAGCCATTGAATCTTCTGTAAGAAACAATTCCTAAAATAAAAATGATAAACCTTTTTAAAAAATAAGGTGTTCCGAATGCATCGGTGAAAATATTTTTCTTCGCCATTTTTTAATTAAACACGGTTGTGCAAAGTTACATTTTTTTCAACAACTGGCTGAATTCACTTAATATCATCGCTGTGGCTCCCCAGATGATGTATCCGTTGAAATTGATGACCGGAACTTCATGTCCTCCTGCGCTTGGCAAAGCCATTATTTCAGGCTTATCGGGAAGATTTAGGAAGGAAGTGATGGGAAATTCAATGGTTTCTACCACCTCAGTATGTTGTAAAATGAAAGTAGGGTCTTTTTTGGTATAAGAAATATACGGATAAACGTAGAAATTACTTGGCGGAATGTAGATCGGAGACATTTCTCGTATGATTCTTACATAATGCTTTTCAATGCCTATTTCTTCCGAAGTCTCGCGAACGGCTGTTTCTGCAAAATCTTTATCCATTTCCTCGCGTTTTCCGCCAGGTAAGGATATTTGTCCGCTATGTCTGTCTCTTTCGTTCTCGGTTCTTAATATTAATGGAAAATACCACTCATCATCTTTAATGTACAAAATAATATTTACGGCAGCGAATTTTGGATTCTTGGCTAATACCTCATCATATGTAAAAACGGGACGTGAAGGAGGTGAAAAAACACCATGAGCATGTTCTCCGGGTAGTTCAACACTTTTTATTTTTCGTAATAAATCTTTTCCAAAATTTTCCATAGCTCAAATTTAGCAATATATACTGAAGAAAAGAAGAGACAAAAATGTTAATTAATGATAAAAGGATAGAAAAATAAGTAATGAATAATTGGTAATCAATAATAGATTTACATAAAACAATCCCCGTATTTATACGTAATTACTTACCGTGATGATCAATAAACCGTAAACGGTTACAAACAGTACTGTAATTAATGATTTTTAAAATTTGCCCTTTTGTAGTGGTTCGCCAGATTGCTTTAGCATCTACCTTTGTCTCACTATTAACCAATTAATTTTTATTAAAATGAAAAACTTTATAACAGGTGTGTTTACACTAATGGCCATGGGTTTTGCTTTTGCACAGGCAAATATTGATGTAACAACTCAAACTGGTAACTGGAACGTTGCTACCGTAGACCAAACAGGTTTAGTAAATATGAATACTCTAAATCAGGATGGAAATCGTAATACTGCCGATATAGATCAGGTTGGAGCTTTCAATACCAACACAGCAGAAAGTATCGGAAACAGAAACTCAATAGACGTAGATCAATTGGGAATTGGGAACTCAAATGAAGTGAGCCAAACAGGAAACAGAAACTCTGCTACAACATGGCAGGTAGGGTTGATGAACATTACAGAACAAACTCAGGTAGGAAGAAGAAATGAAGCTTCTTCAATTCAATTGGGTAGTGATAACTTTGCTTTCCAACTTCAGAATGGCAGAAGAAACGAAGCTTCTTCTATTCAGCTTGGGGATGATAACACGACTCTTCAGGTACAGCTAGGCAGAAGAAACGAAGCTACAGGAGTACAGGTTGGTGACGGAAATATTCTTATACAATACCAAGATGGAAACGATAATGTTGCAATGCATGGTCAAGTAGGTGATGATAACGTTGCAGTTGCTGTTCAAGAGGGTAATGGTAACACTGCAATGGGATTACAGTGGGGTTCAGACAACCAATTGTACCAACAACAGGATGGAGATGACAACACAGCTATCGATCTTCAAATGGGAGATAACAACTACGCTGCAATCACTCAAAGTGGTGATTCTAACATCCATTTAGGAGCTCAGGTAGGAAACAATAATACAATCATGGTTAATCAATCAAATTAGGAAAAGTACATTACAGATCAACACGGAGAGGCTGAGGCCTCTCTTTTTTTGTTTAAAAGTTTCAATAATTTTAAAACGTAACCATAAACCGTGATTTTTCAACTGTAACGGGTAAGTGTGTTTTATAGAGCGCTGTAATCCAGTAACTTTAATAAAAATTAATACCATGTTTAAATTGTCGTGGAGTGTCTTCACACTTCTCATTTTCTTGTCTGTGAAATCACAGCAGATCGATTGGGATCGCATCAACAGCAATACTGTTCTTAATGTTATTACCGGACAGAATCCTGATCAGGCGATGTCTTATTCCAATATGATTCAGATGGGTGATGCCAATAATGCTGAACTTTCTCTTAATGCTAAAACAAATATTTCGGTAAAACAATTGGGAGATTACAACAGCCTTTACTTTAATAATTCATTTACTGATACTGCAACCAAGACAGCTATTACAACGCAGGGAAACAACAATATTATTGATGTTACCGGAAGTAACAGTATTTCGGATGACCTTCAAATACAGGTGAAAGGAGACAATAAAACGATTTTCATGAGAAACTATTAAAACCCAAATGATGAAAAATTTTTATTCTTTGATTTTGTGTTCTTTTATTTTCCTGTCTGTTTTGATTAGCGGACAGGAAGATAAAAAAATCAATGCAAAAATTGAAAGTAAAATAATGGAGGGGCAAATCAATCTGAAAGCTGTGGTCACCAATAATACCACCATCTATAAAGAACTAAATTATCTCTTGGTTTCTATTAAAAAAGGGAACGGCGGAAATCTTTCAAACAATCAGCAAAGCGGAAAATTTTCTATTAATCCGAATGAAACAAAAGTATTATCTGAGATTAATGTTAATCTTGAAAAAAAAGATGCTTTAAAAGTTTTTCTTTATGTAAAAGATGAAGAAACTCAAAAATTAATAGCCAAAGACAGCCTTGAACTTAATAATGATTCATTTAAAAAGAAAGTGAGTAAAGTAGAAGAAGATGTTGTTTTTGAATTAAAAGGGTTAACGATCGATGAAACCAAAAGCAAAGTAGGAAAAGATTTTTATGATTTTTTTTACCTTCAATACAGCCAGCTTCCTGATAAAAGCAATTCAGCCATTACAATCTCAGAACTTCCCGGCCGTGGAACCAACGGACAAATTAATATCGAAATCGATGATAAAGTAGTTTACAGTTTTATGACCAATCCAAGCGAAGATTATCTTAAAGAACAATTAACGAATAGTTTAAAATACATCAAAGAATTTAATGCAAAGAAAAACCTTATAAAAAATGAATTTATATACTAAAAACGTCCGCCATGAAAACTTTAATATTTATTTTGACTTTTTTTGCAGGGATCTTCCTCGGTAAATCTCAGCAACTCGTCTATAAACCGGTAAATCCTGCATTTGGGGGAGATACATTTAATTACCAGTGGCTTTTAAGTTCGGCAAACGCTCAAAATCAATTTGATGAAAAAAATGATTACGGTAATCTGCTGGATAATTTAAATTCTGTTGACGGTTTCAGCCAAAGTCTTAACCGACAGGTTTTGAGTGAATTGTCCAGAAAATTGTTTGAAGATCAGTTCGGAGAGGGAAGTATTCAGCCCGGCAATTACCTTTTTGGGTCATTGTACTTACAGGTTACAACTACCGCTCAAGGACTTTTAATAAATATTTTGGATACCAGCACTGGCGATCAGTCCGAGATCGTAATTCCAAAATAAAATAAAAAAGTAACTAAAAAACCAAACTTACCATGAGAGCTTACACTTACACCAGAATTTTTTTCTGTGCCGTCATGTTGTGTGTCGTACAGGCGTGCAGCTCGTTATTCGGATTGCCGTCCAATCCCGAAAAATCTACGATGGGAGAGAACACCTCTTACACCGCAGAATTGAAAAATTTACCCTTACCTAAAGAGAAAATCGTTATCGGTGTTTATAAATTCAGGGATCAGACAGGGCAGTATAAGCCTTCTGAAAACGGAAATAACTGGAGCACCGCTGTTCCACAAGGAACCACGACCATTTTAATTAAAGCTTTGGAAGACAGCAAGTGGTTTATCCCGATCGAAAGAGAAAATATAGCCAATCTTCTGAACGAAAGACAGATTATCAGATCCACAAGACAGGAATATTTAAAAGATGCCGAAAAAAACAGCCAGGCTTTACCACCACTCTTGTATGCCGGAATTCTTCTGGAAGGTGGTGTGATTTCCTATGACAGTAATATTATGACCGGAGGATTGGGCGCCAGATATTTTGGAATTGGAGCTTCAACTCAATACCGACAAGACAGAATTACCATTTATCTTCGAGCTGTTTCTACGTTGAATGGAGAAATCTTAAAAACAGTTTACACCTCAAAAACCATTCTTTCTACAAGCGTCAACGGAAGTTTTTTCAGATATATTGATACTGAAAGATTATTGGAAGCTGAGGTTGGAATGACGCAAAACGAACCCGTTCAGCTTGCCGTATCCGAGGCCATCGAAAAATCTGTAAAATCATTGATTGTTGAAGGTATCAGAGATAAAATATGGGGAAAAGCAGTTGATAATACCGTAGATTATCAGGCTTTGATCGATAATTATAACAGGGAACAGGATCAAAATCAAAATAGAGCCATCGGAAATAGATATCCGGATAATCAAAGAGGAAAATTCTCGATTTTTGCTCAGGCTGAGGGACAAAAAAT
The DNA here is from genome assembly GCF_003815655.1 of Chryseobacterium sp. G0201. NCBI lineage: Bacteria > Pseudomonadati > Bacteroidota > Flavobacteriia > Flavobacteriales > Weeksellaceae > Chryseobacterium > Chryseobacterium sp. G0201. Next base: position 2,591,375 of record NZ_CP033917.1, read on the forward strand.
AAAAGATGATTACATTAATCCTAAAATGAATATTGGCGGAAAATTAGGCTTTAAATATTTTATAAGTCCAAATTTCAATGTTGAGGTTAGTGGGAATTATTTCACGTTGGAAAATGAAAATATTGTTAAAAGAAATTATTTCGTTCCCGAAGTTAACCTTGAATATCTGATTTTTCCTAAATATAAATTCACTCCTTACATCTATGGAGGTCTTGGAGCGATGTATTCTGAGTTTAAACCTAATTACAAAGGCCAGGCAGGAGGCGGATTAGAATATCTGATTGATAAAAATGTTGCTGTAAGAGCTTCAGCACAATATGATTTGGGTTTTAAAGATAATTGGGAAGGTTTGGTGAACGGTAAAAGGAAAGATCAGGCGCTGCGATTTGCGCTGGGAATCAACTTTTACATTGGTAACAAATAAAAACATAAACTATGAAAACTTTAATACAATTAATCAGCATAATCATCCTTTCTGTTTGTTTATTTTCCTGTAATGAGGAGCTTGTAGATCAGGCTCAGACAGGAGTTTTAAAAGGAAAAGTGGTGAAAAGAGGAACCAACGAACCTATTGCCAATGTGAAGATCTTCACAGCGCCAACAACGCAAACCGTTTTTAGCGGAACAGATGGTTCTTTTGAAATAGCAAGCATGCCTGTGGGCAATTATTCTGTAAAAGCAGAATTGTCCGGTTATCTTACCAATTTTCAGGCAGTTAATGTACAGAACCAGAATCAGGTCGTGACCGTAGTTTTTGAAATGGACGATGACGAATCATTAAATTCTCCACCCACAACACCAGTATTGCTAAGTCCGGTAGACAACGCGGTGAACCAGCCTCTGAGTGTGGAATTGACATGGAATGCCACCGATCCCGATACGGCAGATGTTTTGAAATATAGTTTAACAATTAAAAATAATCTTGACACTAACGTGATTCAGGTTAATGATTTGACGGCGAAACATTATTCGCTTTCAAATTTGAAGTTTGGTGTAAGTTACTTCTGGCAGGTGTCTGTTTCGGACGGCATTCACCAGCCAGTTTTAAGTGCTATTGGCAAATTTACCACCAATACGGTTCCCTCTAACCGTTATCATTATGTTCAGAAACAAAACGGAAATCTGGTTATTATGTCAAGTGATGCAGCAGGAAATAATTTCCAATTTACGAATTCGTCCTACAATAGCTGGCGACCACGAAAAAATAATAATGCCGGATTAATCGCTTTTTTAAGGACAGAAGGCGGAAGCGCGCATCTTTACACAGCAAATCCTGATGGTTCCAATTTATTTAAAGTAACATCGGTTCCTGCAGCAGGTTTTAATAATTTTGAAATGGATTTTTCATGGAGTACGAACGGGCAGGAGCTTATTTACTCGAATTTTAATAAATTATATAAAATTAATAAAGACGGAAGCGGACTGACGCTCATCTACACAACTCCCGACGGAAGTATGATCTCAGAATGCGACTGGAGCTATGACGGCAGTAAAATAGCTTTAAAAACCAATGATTTCAACGGTTATAATGTGAAAATTTATATTGTTGATATGGTAGGAAGCGTTGTAAAAACCATTCTCACCGGAGTTGCCGGAGCTGCCGGAGGTCTGAATTTCTCCGTTGACGGACAATTGTTGCTCTACACAAAAGATGTTTCTGCCTATCAGGACGGAAGCGGAAATTACCGCCAGCTTGATTCGCGTATTTTCATCTATAATTTAGCAACAAATACAACAATCGATATTTCTACCGAAAGCGATAAACCGTTAGGAACAAACGATCTTGATCCTAGATTTTCGCCTAATAATGCACAAGTTATTTTCATGAATACTTCTAATGATAACGTTTCCCAGAAAAACGTTATGACTATTGATCTGAGCAGTTCTATGACAGATCTTGTAAGAACTGCTCTTTTCAGTAATGCCGAAATGCCGGACTATGAGTAACGACTAATGAAAAGTGAATTGTGAAAAGTGAATTTTGCTGAGCAAGTGAATGCTGAATTTTAGAAATTGACAATTCACTATTCCCCATTCAAACCTAGATTTTTTTCATATATTAAAAAATTCCAAACCCCGTAAGGTTTGGAATTTCTGGTTAATTAGTTTGGGTAGTGATCAGTCGATCATATGATTTTCAAGTGCATATTTTACAACGCCTACAGAATTTTTTACATTTAATTTAAGGAGAATTCTTTTGCGGTGGGTTTCTACGGTATTGATACTTATGAAAAGTTTTTCGCAGATATCTTTACTGCTGAGGCCGTCGCAAATGAGTTTTAAAATTTCCATTTCGCGTCTTGTAAGAGGATCTTTGATCTGAAGCCTTTTTTGAGCCTGCTCACTGCTGATAAAATTGATCATTCTGTCTTTTGCGTGATCACAAATATAAATTTCGTTAAGCAGAAGAGCCTGAATAGATTTTATAAACTCGTCATATCTGCTGTTTTTATCAAGATAACTTTTAATTCCTTTGTTAAAAAGTTTTCTTATATCTACAATATCATAGCTGTTGCCAATGACAATAATTTTTATGTTTTTATTTTCTGAGGTTATGCTTTCTACAGATTTATAAAGTTCTGTAAGCATAAGCATGTTTGAACTTATCATGAGAAATTCGGGTGGCTCCTTTTTTAATTGTATTGATAATGCTTCGTAGCAGTTGAATACGTCAATGGAGTTAAAAATTTTACTTTGGGTAAGTAATTTTGATAAACCTTCTGTGTACAATACAGGCTCATCAAAAATAGTTAATCTAGGTTTCATCATGGTTAGTTTTGTTTATATAAAAATATAAAAAAATATTTACATTTTAAACAAAATAATCACAATATTGTTCTTTTTTTTAACAATAGTTATGGTAAATTTTAAATTTATTGATTATTTGTTAAATAATTCTCTTTGGGTGGAATTTTTATCTGAAAATTTAGAGTTATTGTTAGATAAATCTAATATTCATGGGTTTTTTGAAGTGTATAAAAATTATATTAAATTGATTTAATTAACACAGTAGGGATATGTTTCACAGGGAAATTTACTGAGTTGGCAATAAAACAGAATTCATTTGCCTTATGATGAAGCTCTTTTGCCTTTTCAATCATCGATTTTTCTGTGATTATGACGGTCGGATTAAGCGTAACTTCTATAAAATGACCACTTCCGTTGTCTTTTTCTTCCATAATTCCGGTTGCGTTGTCGGTGTAATCAACAACAATAATTCCGGCTTCTGAGCAAAAATGCAAATACCACAACATGTGACATGATGATAAAGACGATAGAAAAAGATCTTCAGGATTGTGTTTTGTCTTATCTCCACGGAAAGCGGGATCCGAAGAAGCTTCAATAACAGCTTTGTTTTCTACAGAAATGGTGTGGCTTCTTTCGTAGCTTCTGTAATTGCTGGTTCCGGTTCCTTTGTTGCCGGTCCATTGGATGGTGGTTTTGTAGTGGTGTTTTTTCATTTTGATAAAAGTGAATAGAATTTTGAGTTCTTGAGAATTTGTTTTATAATATCTTCTTTATCTTTTTTAGAGATAGCCTCACTAAGTTCCCAATCAGGTAATCTAATATTTCTATTCAGGAAATTGATATTATAAGAAGTAAATTTATTTTCACTTCTAATAATTATGTTTTTGAAAGAATTTTCAAACAATGTTTTTAAGTCTTCCTTATGATATTTTTTGATAAGAGTATTATAAGCTAAAATTGTTATTTCTGAATTATCAGCAATCCCGTTTTCAATGATATTTGGAATAAGAATATCGAAAGCTTTTTCGTGTTGTTCTAATTTTATATAACATTGTGAATATAATTCAGCCATAGCTATTTCGTCTTGAGCATATTCATTTCCACAAAAATGTCTGTAAGGATACTTTTTGGTTTCATTAAGATATTGGACGGCTTGTTGGTAGTTTCTATCTCTAATTTCTATTCTTGCAAGTGTTTTTAATGCTCTATTTTTATAGTTTGAATAAGGTTCGCCCATAATTCCAGAACCTACACCTATTTTTTCCAAATCGTCTGCATTACTGTTTAGTATTTTCTGAAAAGTTTTTTTAGCATTATCATAATTACCATTTTCGATTTCTGCAAATCCTTTATTATTTAAAGCTCGAAAGATTAATTTTGATTGTGGAAATTCTTTTATTAGTTCATCATAATTGCTAATTACCTTTTCAAGGGTATTTTCTTTTAGTTCAATAGCAAAATTTCTTCTTAACTTATTTTGTTCAGTTAAATTGATTGTATCTTGATTAATTTCATCATTAAGATTATCATTCAAAAATTCTTGGAGAGTAATTGCTCTTTCGAATAAAATTAAATCTTGGTTTTGGATTTTTTCTTGTCCAAAAATAACGGTAGAAATAAATATTAAATTTATATAAAGAAAGTTTTTCATTTTAAAGAATTGTTAGTTTCAATAGTAACTGTAAATTTATATAAATGGTTTAGTGATTTGATGTTTTTAACAAAAAAACCTCCAGACAAGCCAGAGGTTTTAAAATTTTGTATTAATTAGAATATCCTATCAATTCTTCCTTTTTCGAATTGTAAATCTTGTATTCTAAATATTTAAAAGAGTCCCTTGGGATGATGGTTACCCATTTTTTATACTTGATAAACCATTTCATCTGGATACTTTTAATACCTTTTGTAAGGTAAGCTTCCACGAAAGGGTGTACATGAAGGTAAAGTTTTCCTTTATCCTTTTGTATAATATTTCTGATGGTTTCTTCCAATCTTTCCACAATAACGATCGGAGCAATGATTTCTCCGTCTTTATTTGGGTTGTCTTCTTTTGTTTCGATCTGTTTTTCCTGACGGTTTCTTTGTCTGGTAATCTGTATCAATCCAAATTTACTTGGAGGCAGGATCTTGTGGCGAGCTTTGTCGCGCATCATTTCTGCTTTCAGATGTTCAAATAGATCTCTTCTGTGATCGGGGTTTGGCATGTCTATAAAATCGATAACGATGATGCCGCCCATATCACGGAGACGCAATTGTCTTGCGATTTCTGTTGCTGCCATTTTGTTCACGTTCAGAGCGTGTTCTTTATTGGCAGAGTTTCCGGTTGTGATATTGTTTCCGGAGTTTACGTCAACTACGTGTAGTGCTTCTGTGTGTTCTATCACAAGGTAAGCACCTTTTGAACTTGGAATATTTACGTGTTTTCCGAAGCTTTGTTTAAGCTGTTTTTCTACGTTATAATATTCGAGGAGAGGGATGTGTGAATCGTAAAACTGAACAATGTTTTTTCTTTCCGGAGCAATTACTTCTACATAATTTTTCATTTCTTCCACCATTTGCTCGTCATCACAGATGATGCTTACAAAATCTTGGTTGAAATTGTCTCTCAGAATAGCTGAAGCTTTGTCGTCTTCGCTTAAAACTTTAGACGGAACCTTGTTTTTCTGGATATTTTTAAAAGTGCTTTCCCATTTCTGAATCAGCTGATTCATATCATTATGAAGGTCGGCCACTTTTTTTCCTTCTGCAACAGTTCTTATTATAACGCCAAAACCTTCTGGTTTTATGCTTTCAATAAGGGTTCTCAATCTTTCTTTTTCCTCATAGCTTTTGATCTTTTTGGAAATAGAAACTTTATTGTCGAAAGGTATTAAAACCAAAAAACGTCCCGTTAAAGAAACCTGAGTTGAAATCCTCGGTCCTTTTGTAGAAATAGGTTCTTTGGTAATTTGAAGCAGAATAAGATCGTCTTTAACAATCACTTTTTCTACTGTTCCGTTTTTGTCGATTTCGGGTTGTATCTCGAAACTTTTTAAACTTGAAGTACTTTGTTTTTTAGAAATAGTATCTTTCAGAAACTTTTTGTACGTAAGATATTGCGGTCCCAAGTCCTGATAATGCAGAAATGCGTCTTTATCGTAACCAATATTTACGAATGCTGCATTAAGGTTTGGAGCCAGCTTTTTTACTTTTCCTATAAACAAATCTCCAACTATAAAATCACTTTTGTCCTCTTCCTCATGAAGTTCGCATAGTCTTCCGTCTTCTAGCAGCGCGATCTTCGTAAAGTCGCCTTCATGTGAAACTATTAGTTCTTTCTTCATTTTGTTGTAAGATAAAATTATTAAGATGTTGTGAAATTGGTGTGGTTTTTATCAGGATGATTAAGTTTTTAAATTTATGAATTAAATCAAAACCACCATACTTTATTAATAAAAAAAAGTGACTACCCTAATTTTGCACAAAATCTTATAGTTGTTGCAAAACAAAAATATAGTCGGCGAACTTTAAAAAAATAAAACCACCAACTATATTGTTATATTGTAAATCTCGAAAAAAAGAGATTATTTTTTCTTGTGTCTGTTCGCTCTTCTTCTTTTCTTTCTTTTGTGAGTTGCAACCTTGTGTCTTTTTCTTTTCTTTCCGCTTGGCATAATTTTAATTTTTTAGTAACTAGTTAATATTCAGTTAATTTCTTATTTTACTGTAACTTTCGTTTTTACTTTCTCAACAAAAGATTTTGATGGTTTGAAAGCAGGAATGTTGTGTGCAGGGATCTCAATTGCAGTGTTCTTAGAAATGTTTCTTCCAGTTTTTGCCGCTCTTGTTTTAATGATAAAAGAACCAAAACCTCTTAGATAAACATTATCTCCATTATACATAGAAGTCCTGATCTCCTGCATAAAAGCTTCTACAACTTTCTGTGTTTCATTCTTTTCTGTTCCCAACTTATTTGAGATGGTGTTTACCAATTCTGCCTTTGTCATTTCCTTTTTAAATTTTAAATTTTAGGTGTGCAAATTTAGTTAAAAAAATTGAATACTAGCAAATTAGTCGCGAATTATTTTTCGGTAAAAGGTTGAGATTTTAATGTTTACTATATATTATGTTTGCGTTAAGATAGTGTTACATGCTGGAATTGTAGTATCCGTTTTCCACGCAGAAGCGGATGAGATGGAGTTTTGTTTTCAATCCGAGCTTTTCTGTCAGCCTGTTTATATAGGTGTCAATTGTCCTTGTGCTGAGATTTAATTTTTCTCCTATTTCCTTGTTACTGAAGCCTTCATAACAGAATTTCATCAGCTGGATCTCGGTAGAAGAAAGTTCTCCCTGGCTCTTTTTTTGTCTGTCCATATACTCCTGAACGGCCAATGGCTGCTGTTCCCACTCTTTAGAATAAGCATCGTAATCGAATGTATTGGATGCAATTTGACCTTTCACAATATCTTTTATGACACTGCTTTTTTTCTGGCAATAAAAAGTATTTGGAATTTTTGAAAGGATTTCCGCCATATCTTCCTGATAAGTTCCGGAATAAGTGATAATCGGCGTCTCAGAATTGCTCTTTCTGATGTATTTTATGGCTTCGATTCCGCTTAATACGGGCATAAAAAGTTCAATGATGAAGACATCTTCCTGTCTTCTATAGATTCTGTTTACCAGCTCGTGGCCGTTGTTACAGTCGTTTAGAAGCATGTAGAAAGGGTTTTCCATAAGTGTTTTGATCATTATTTTTTTAAAATAAAAATCGCTGTCTGCTATAGAAAATCGCACAGTATTAGTTAATAGTTTACTCACTTTAATATCGATTTGGTGTAAGATATTTAAAATTTAGAGGCCTAATGTATGAAAAACTTATTAAAGTGAAAATTAATCTTAAATTAAATAACATAACAGTATTATTTAACTAAATAATTTAAATATTGTGCATAAAATTTTTTTTTTATATTTTCACCTGCCAAACAAATCACAAATATATGTCTTCGAATAGGGAGAAAAAATTAAACAAATCAGACGTTAGAATAGGCATTTGGAAGTTTGTTCTATCTTTTGTCGTCTTATCAGCCGTTTCTTTCATTAGTGTGTTTTTCTTTTTTAAAAGTTATGACATCCAAAGAGAAGGAATTAAAAAACAGGCAGACGAATACCGAGAATTACTTACCCGCAGCGACCTGCTGAGGACTCATGTAGACAGTATCCTATATCGGATGGACCAGCTTGATATAAGCAAGGTTGATAATGATATTTTCCTCAAAAACTATATCATGGACAACGTAAGAGATGCCAAAAATATCATGGGAAAAGACAGTGCAGACAACTTTAAGCATTATTCCATTCTGATGAAACAGTTGGAACCTATACTGGCTTTAAAGACTCAAATTGTTAGCGTTTCTTACAAAGAACAGACTGCATTGAGGGATTTAAGCGAATGCCGAGGCAAGATCGGGATCGCAAATAATGAATTAAGACTGGATCCTACAAGGAAATTTACCGGAAGCAGAAAAAGAAGATAAATACAGAAATTATGCAGGGACAAATCACATTATCAAAAAAGGAAAGGCATTATCAGTTTCTTTATTTAGTACTTATGCTTTTCGCAGCGCTTATTTTTCTGGGAATCATCTTTTTGAAAGGTTTTGAGTCGCCATTTTCCGATGAAGATATTATTTCTGTTCAGAATCTGGAGCAGAAAGCAAAATTCGATCAGCAGCAAAAAGTTACCCAAAGAGTTTTAGACAGCACATTTACGCAAATAAACAGGCTTACGAATGAGGTTCCTCAGCCTTTTGAGGAAAATAATATCATGAACGGGATCAATGATGTGGCTAATTCTTTTGAAAATGCCAATGTAACAGACATCAGAAAAGAAGCCTATCCTCAGATCGCCAAATTTTATAAAATGTTCTTCGACGATAAAAAAGTTATTTCAAGTAAAACTGAAAATATCAAGAATTTTGAAAAACAGTTTGAGGAATGCTCAATCGGTTTTAAAGAAAAGAAAAGTCAGCTTTTTCAGCGAGAAAATGCTTTGAAGGCAAGAAATCAATAACCAAAATTCAAAAATTAGAAAAAAACAAAACACATCACAATTATTAATATTAACTATGAATTATTTTCAAAAAAACAAAAAGAACATTATTATTGGTGTTATTGCAACTTTGCTCATAGCAGCATTGGTTGCATTGTGGTTGCAGAAGAAAGTTATACACTCCGCCGATGATATTGTGGGGGTGGTGTATCCATCTTCTCTCAAGGTAGGAGATACACTTTTATTTGAAGATAAAACCCAGTTCGCAAAAACCAAAAGATGGAATTTCGGAGACGGTACAACTTCTGATAAAAGTACAGGGTTTCATTTTTACAATAAACCCGGATATTATTCGGTGACGCTTATCGTGGATAATAAATATTCTAAATCTTTCCCGGTAATGGTTTCTGCAAGAGGAATTCCTAAACCAAAGGATACGTTGAAGATTAAAACGTTGATCGACGCGCCATCTCAGGCAATGAGCTTTGAAAATGTACAGTTTCGTGCAGTTTCCGACGCAAAACAGTTTACATGGAAATTCGGAGAAACAGGAAATATAGATTCCAAAGACAAAATGGCGATCTATTCGTATAAAAAACCTGGGGATTATGTAGTTACATTATACACTGACGAAAGTCCTGAACCTATTTTGCATCACATAAAAATTCTTCAGGGTTATGACGCTTTGGAAGAAGAAGTAAGTGTAGAAGATGCTTATGCTAAAATTGATAACGATTTTAAATATCATTTGCAGCAGATCGCTAACGGAAACAGCTTCAATACGCATTACAATTATCTGTTGAGAACATATCTGTGTAACAACGAAAATACAGTGGTAAAGGTAAACGACAGCAAGGTAAATAATTTTTACATGTATTGCGCAGGACTTCAGTTTGACAAAAATAACGTCATCCAGACTGTAAAAGTGAATTTTGATGATACGCAGAACTGTGTAACCAAAGTTGATATTAATCAAAGCAAATAATCGTCCTTTTGGGCGCACCAATCATAAAAGATAAATTAGGATGAGAAATAAACTTCCTCTAGCAGCATATTACATCGGAGTTTCTGTATTATTGACGAGTTGCCAGGTAAAACTGCCGTCGAAAAAAACTCCGGAACCTTCACAATACGGACAGGTCGACAACTCACCGGTTGTCAATGGTTTTCCTAAAAAATCAGTGCCGTGGATCGCTATCTCAGACAGATCCAGAAATACGGCCTACCTTGATAAAAGTGACGAGAAATCATATAAAGAAGTTAAGTTTTTAGAGCCTTTGATGGTTCTGAAACACCGCGACGGAATGGTAAAAGTAGCAGAATATATTCCTGATGCTTTAATGAAAAAAGTTTCGTCTAAACAGATCAAAACATACGGCTGGATCCCGGAATCTGACCTTCTTCTCTGGAGCAATTCTTTAAAAAGCGAAAAAACAGGTTTTCCTGTGAGAGTAGCGGTATTGCCGAGTAACAGTGATGTTATCAAAAGTTCTGAGAGATATTACAAGAATGATTCAATTATGGTGTTTAATTCGCCAAGTTTGATCGAGCAGGCGGATGTCAAGATCCCGAACGGACAAGTTGTTTACGTCTACAAACAGGCCGAAAACAACAAAAGATTTTTGGTAGGTAAAAGACCATCAGTTGATATGGATAGTATCAGCACGAGCCTGTATGGATGGGTGAGCTCAAATGTAATCTCGGCATGGGGCGAACGTTCTGCCGTGAAAATGAAAAATACAACGGGAGTTTCAGAAACTGCTTTAGGTTTACATGAAGGTTCTCCGGGCGGAACTGATATTGAAAACAGAACTGCCGTTCTTCTCACCGATGTCAACAAAAGAACGCCTCTTGAAAATATTTATCCTGTAACGTTACCTTTAAATGAAGCTCCGACTCCGGATTCTAAAACAAAGTATTTTACAAATGTTTTAGATTACAGTAAGAACTATGTTTTCAATGTATTAGGAGAACCTATTTACTTTGATCGTTACAGAGAAATTACAGAGAAGAATAAAAATATCAATATTGTTTTTGCTTTAGATATCAGTGCTCAGAATGCGCCGTATGCTCCGATCGTAAAATCATTATTACAGGATCTTCAGCTTAGATTTGAGAAACCTTCTTACTTCAATAATGTAAAATATGGAGTTGTTTTGTTTAAAAATAATTCTTGCGGAGATAATGTAGCAGTATCAAATTTAAGTACAGATTACAGTAAGATCACCACATTCATCGACCAAAAATCGAATGAAATGAATTGTCCTAGCAACAGCGGTTATCAACCTGTAAACGAAGGTTTGATGGCTGCCGGAAATCTTCTGTCAAACGTTCCTGATGAGACGAATATTGTAATCACTGTCGGAACTTCCGCGAATCAAGGGGGAAATATGTACGGAGTGATCAATTCTCTTACGCAGGCTCAGGCAAGGTTAATCATGTTCCAGACAAGTGCAAGATCATCTGATACTTATAACGATTTTGTATTGCTTGCTGAAAATGTAGTTACCAACACTGCTAAAAATATTGCTGAGCTTAAAAAACAGAAGATCATCAATCAGAATGATGTTTTAACGAAGAATAATTTCAACCTTGTAGAAGGTGATGAAGGATTTTTCTCATTAAATTATCCAAAACAAAGTATGTCTCAAGGTTTTGTTATTTTCCCGAAAAAAGGGGATATCGCAACGCCGGGCTACCTTAAAAAATCTGTTGACAGCCTGATTACTCAGGTTACCTTAGATAATGAAACTTTAGATAAATCGTTAAATGATTATTTCCATTCTTCAGTTGGAGCTGGAAGAACTGATGTAGATTTAAAATATAAATATCTGTATCCGGGTCTTACAAATCCGGTTCCTGCAGGAATTGCCGCTCAGTTGATCAACTACGGAAGTCCGTTTTTGGTGAAAGGTTTTATTCCGAAAGATTTGAAAGAATATAAACCGGGTCTTGAAAAAGGTATTTTGATCTCAGAAACAGAATATGACAACCTGAAAGCTTTTTACACCGAGGTTTATCTTAAAACGGGCGCTGAAAGAGCAGATTTCAATCAATCCAGAGCCGTTAATGAGTATATCAGATTATTGAAAAAATATAATCCTACCAATAAGTTTTTGGATAAAAGTGATTTATACGAACAGCCAATGTCTTACGCAGTGGGCGTAAGTACCGGATTTGATAACTCTGAAGAAGAATTAATGTCAAAATACAAGCTGAAAGGTTGGAAAAAATCTAAGATTGTTACCAATGAAACGGCAAGAACCTACTTCCGTCACTACAAAGATCTGGCAGACAGAATGCTTACTCACAGAAACAATCCTGCAGTGAAAATCCAGCAAAACGGACAAACTTTTTACTGGCTGAATGAGTACTTCATGCCAACCATGATGCCGGTTGAAGAACCTGAATATACTAAACATTAATAACGTATAATATTGAAAAGCAGAAATTTATTTCTGCTTTTTTTATTTTTTAATGTAAAATATTTATCTTTATACAACCCAAATCACACAAATATGTCAGATCAATCATCACCTCACGATGGCAAGCACTTTGTCATCCAGAAGGGCAAAGCCGAGTGCAATCAGGGAAATCAGCTTCCTCAGCACAAAGTGACTGCCCATCAGAAACATTATTGGAATGATTCTGATGGCAATACAGATTATCTTGCTGTAACAGAAGATGACCTGCAGTTTAATCCTCCCGGACCAAGTTTTGGTCAATGTAAGCTAAAACCTACTTCCGGAGGTTATTTACCGTGCTCTTATGCTCCCGCAGGAAAATGGCAGAAAACCTACGACAAAGTGAAAGTAATGGATAAAAAGATTGTTACTGAAGTTTCAGAACTGCAATGCGTTATAGGAGGAAAGATTACGATAAATGATCACGGACAACGTGGAGAGATGAGCAAGCAGAATGTGAAAAATGCAGATGCCAAAAGTATTCAGCACATCAATCCGCTTGTGAAAATAGACGACTTCAAGGAGACTGTTGAAGAAAGTGAAATAGATGCTTATTAACTCTTAAAAAAACTTTCTGATATGTCTAAACAAGGAGTTTCAAAAATATCCGGGAATCCTGCTCCGAAAGTTGGAGAAAAGACCCTTTACACAATTGCAGGATGGTATCCCTCGACACCAAAAAATAAACAGAACCCGGCATTAGTAACCTGGGAGTTATTTAAAAAACGTTCCAACGGAAGTTTTACCACTACCAACATCAAAAAAATAGGTGATGGCAATTTTACTTTTGGCGAAGTGGCATCAAAACATACCTACCGTTTAGAAGCATATCTTTATGAGCCTGAAGGTAAAGGTTCCACGACGATTGATATTACGCCACAACCTGCTGGAGTTCCAAAAATTAATAAAGTTGAGCTTCACTATGCTGATGATTCAAAAGGAGCTGTTTTTAGCTATACCGAAAAATTGGTTGCCAAAGCTCAATGCGTTAATCTAACAGGTGAAAAGCTCTTATTCACACTTTGGGAAGATGATGCAAAAGGCGAAGGACATAATTCAAACAATCTGTTTGTTGATACTAAACAAGGTGTTGTAGGAAAAAATGGTATGGCAACTACAGAATTCCTTTTAACGAAAGCTTTAATGCAGAAAGCTGCAAAAGGAGAAACAGATCCTGAAAAAATGGAGTTTTATGTGACGGTAGAATATTATAAAAATAAAAAACATGCTACTAATAATATTGACGTAAAAAATCCTGAACATAAACCTAAACCTGCAGAACAGCCAAAACCTGCCCCAAAAACACCTGCTCCTGAACCTCACGACAAGCAGCCTCCCAAAACAAAAGATTCGCCTGTAGGACAGGAACCTGAAGCTAAAGCAGAAACTAAAGGCACAGTTGAGCCTCAGAAACCTGCTACTCAGCTAAAACCTGAGGGTAAAAGTACCAGTGTTGTAGATGATGTAAAAGTAGAAGGTCTTCTGGATGCTTATTTTGCTAAAGAAGAATTTAAAAAAGAAACTTCAGAAGCTGCGGGACAGCATCAGTATAAATTCCAAAGCAATAATAACAATATTGATAAAGATAAAATTGCCGGAATTATTAAAACCAGAGTTGATGATTTGGTTAAAAATGATAAAAAATATGCTAAACTTGAGGACATCAAAACTGCACTCACGCAAACTTCTTATAAAAAAGGTGAGGGTATTTCTGTAAATTTATACAAACTTGGTCCCGAATTCGTAAGAATCAACAACGCGCCTCTTGAAGAGGAAGTTTATGTGGTGGCCAGAACAATGTTACTGGATGGTAAAGAAGTAAGTATTAATATCAGAGAAAAAGATGCAATTTTAGCGGAAAAAGATGCCAGTTTACCGGTTTTAGAAGCTGTAGACAATGGTAATGAAATTACAACCTTAAAAGCCACTGCGCAAGATGGCTTAGCAAAAGTAAAAATAAAGCTTCGTCCAAAATCTGATGAAAATTTAGCTACATGGAAAGATAAATTAAGCGGAATAAAAGACGGAACTCATACGTATAAATTCGGAAGCAATGGCAATAAGACAGCAACTGCAGAACAGAAAAAGAAAATAGCAGGTATTATTGCGAATAAAATTAAGGATGAACTTGAAAAAGAGAAAAAATTTCCGAAAATAGAAACCATCGAAAAAGCTTTAACCAATGAAGTTTATAATAAAGATGAACAAATAACTTTCGATGTTTATAAAAGTGTGGCAGAATATCTTTGGCTGAAAGCAGAATGCACAGGAGATGTTAAAAAACACGACGGAGAATTCCTGAAAAAAGATGGCGCTTATTTTGAAATTGGCAAGAAATGTGAATGTGAAGCAAGAATCAGAGCATTTATGAGAATGCTTAGAGTAGGAGAAGGTACAGAAGGTGAAAAAGGCTACACAACACAATATAGCGGAACACAATTTTCAGATATGACCAAACACCCTGAGAATGTGATCACAGCCGGGGATTATTCGTCTTCAGCAGCCGGAGCTTATCAAATAATGAGGTACACCTGGTGGTGGCTGAAAGGAGAACAATTGACCAAAGACAATAAAAAAGCAGGGGTCTATGAAGAAGCTCATGATTATGTTAAAAAATATTCAGCGCCGGACTTTACTGCAGAATCACAGGACAAACTTTGTATTTTGATTCTTAAACATAAAAGAGCAGGAAGTTTACCATTGATTACTAAAAATCAGGTAAAAGAAGCATTGGAGCAATATGGAAGCTACGAATGGGCAAGTTTACCACCAGGAAGATACGGACAGCCTGCTCAGACAATGACTGCCGCTTTAGAAAAATATGATAAGTTTTTAAAAGAAGAATTGGCAGGGACTACCGATTTACACCTTAAAAAAGGATTTTTAAAAGAATTCGGAATTCAGTGTAACTGCGGAAAGATCGGTGGAAGCTCAGAATGGCATAATCCTTTGGATAATATGGAGTTAAGAGGATGGTATTCAGATACACAATGGTCACCAGGGAAAAGTGATTATCATGGAAGAACAGGCGGTAAGCATGATGGTTTAGACCTGTACGCTCCTGTAGGAACGCAGATATATGCCTGTGTTGATGGTGAGATCACTTATTTAGAAGATCCTAATGGCTACGGAAACAGAACGTTTTTAGAAGGTAATTATAACGGGCAAAAATATTTTTTCATGTATTGTCACCTTTCAGAATATACAACGGGTCAGGTAAGTGCCGGAGATCCGATCGGAAAAACAGGACAGACAGGAAACGCGAGCGGTCAGGCTGCAAAAATGGCTCACTTACATTTTGAAGTCAGAAAAGAGAAGATGTCGAAACCTTCTTTTAATCCGCTTACGGAAATTACAGAATTAGGAACGGATGTTAACGTAAGTCCGGATCAAAACAACCAAACAGGAACATAAATGAAACGTAACGTAATTTTTTATTTATCGCTGTGTATATTAGGGTTTTCATGCAAAGAAAATCGAAATTTAACAGTGAAAAATGCAGCAGCCGATATCAATGTACAGAGTAAAAATAAATATAATATTCCTTCTGATTTAAAAATTCAGAGTCAGGAGGAAATAAATATTGATGGTGATCCTGAAAAAGAAGTTATCATTACAGCATCAGATTCTGCAGCTGACAATACGCATGAATTCTGGTTTAAAAATAATAAACTGATCTATCAATTTACCTATCCTTGGGCTTCGATCAATAAAAAATGGCTCGTAGATCTGGATGGTGATGATAAAAAAGAAATTGTAAGGGTTCAGGGATACGAAGACGGTGTAGATTATGCCATTTATGATATTGTGGATAATCAGCAGAAACCTGTTTTATATTTTAATCCTGTTTTGCAGGATAGCAGGTTTCCAGGTGTCTATTTATGGGCTTATCCTAATGATATCACTGAGTTGATCCTCAATCTGCAAAAGGAATTACAGGTTTCTTTGGATAATAATTATCATAGAGATGATGAGCATATTGTCCCGGATAATCAGAAAGAATTACCTTTTATATTTTTTAAAGGTCAGACAAAGCAACCAGATATGAGGATATCTAAAATGAATCAACCTCAATCTATGACCCTTGCTGCAATAGTTAACAGTGTACGAAATAATGGTGGGACAACTGCAAAAACAGCTCAGTCTGACAAGCAGTGGATAGGAAACTATACAGGTCGTTTTCTGAGAATGAAAGAAGAATCCGGTGATCCTAGGGGTTGGGGGCAGATTTCGGTGAAAATTGATGGTAATTCGGCTAAGTTTCAGTTAGACAGTTATGTAGAAAATCTCAAAAAAGATTTAACAGTAATAAATACAACGACAGATGAAATAACACTTGCTGAAAAAGATAATAAAAACTCGACATTTACAATTTCCAAAAACAAAAATAAATATATACTGAAAAGCGCTTTCATCAATCAGACCGTAGGTGAAACAAGCTCATACGAACTGGAAAAGAAATAAAATAGATAATTTTAAACCTAAATCTTTAATGGATTTATAAAAAACAGTGTACAGATTTTGTATGCCGTTTTTATTTTAATTAATCTTTAAATATCATATTTGATAGAATTTAGTAATGTAAAATTATTTTTTAAGATAATATTTTTAATTAAATTGCTTTAAATCAAAAAAAACGAAAACTATGATTGTTCATTTTATACTTCATGGGGAAACACTGGAAAGTATATCTGAAGAAATAAACCTTGAAAATCCTAAATATCTTAAAGAATACCACAATCAGAGGTGTGCAAGGGAAGATTATATACGTGATGAATTGGTTCCGCGGAAGAAATTATTAATTCCTGACTTAAAGGATATTATTGAGTATAATTCGAGAAATGATGCGCCTTTCAAGCATCCGACGCTTAATCCTAAATTAGCTTTTGAGCCTCAAATTTTAAGCCAAATATATGATGTAAACATCAACGAAATTACAGAAAATGAAGTTGGAAAAAAGGGTAATTTTATTTCTTTTACCGCTTCTTTAAAATGGATTAAAAAAGATGATGATCACCATATTTTTCATTTTTTTAAAAATAATTTCTACGATCAGTCAGGAAGCAAAATCTCCGATCTGGCCACAGAATGTATCCGTTCTCTGAATCCGGTAGTCATTAAAACAGACTCAAAAGGAAAAGTGATGAATATCGGTCTGAAAAAGGAAACCATTGATAATTTTCATTCAATCAAAGAAAAATTGCTCGATCTTTTTCCTGATAAATATGCTAAAATCTATATCGATGAATATGAAATGGCAGTTCTTGACAAAAAATTATTTGATCAGAGAATGAGAGATGATACTTTTATCAAAACCTATTTTGCTCCTGTGAGAAATGAATTTATCAACGGCAAATCTTATGTTGAGCAGACCGTTGGAGAAGATAATACATCAATTACTATTCAACAAAAAGTTGGAAATGAAAATTATTCTCAGGAAATAAGTCTTCTGCAAATTGCTCAGATTCCAAATTCAGACATTGACTTTAACGGAAAATATACATTGTTTTCGGAAAATGGGTTAATAAAAAATATTGAGATCAAATATAGTATTTCCCGATACGGTGTTAAGAATGTGACAAATATAAATATTGAGCAAAAATCGTAAACTATCACCAGTAAAAGGTTTATAAGTTTTTGTTTTTATCACGATATCGTAGAATTACTACATGAAATCGTAGAATTACGACAAATTTTCAAAATTTTATTCAAACACTTTCAAAAAAAAATTAACCGTTTTATCTTTGTTAAACAATCACCGAATCACAAAATATTATTAACGATTAAAAATTTACTATCATGGCAGCGAATTCAAGAGGAATTTTAAAATTCAACGGAGGCGAAGGTCAAAAACTATTGAAACTGAATTACAGTGTTTCAAGATCTACAGACGTATCTGGTAGAGTAGCGTCAGACCCATCAAACGCAATTATCAAACTTACAGTAGAAGCTACAGAAAAATCAGACATTCTGGAAAGCCTACTAAACGGAAAGTACAAGCCTACAAGCGGTGAGGTTACTTTCAACAAATCTCACGAAGAAGGTACATTAATCACTTTGAACTGGGAAAACGGATACGTAATTCAGCACGAAGTAGACTTCGACGCAGTAGACGAAAATAGTATGCTGATCAGCTTTATCATAAGTGCAGAAAAGATCAACTACGGAAACTCTGCTTACGAAGGTCTATGGCCGACAAGCTAAAATTTACACATAATCAACATTCATAAAAAAGACTGTCCCCTCAAGGCGGTCTTTTTTTACCATTACCCAATATGTCCATTTCAGATTTGTGAACTTAGCTGAGTGAAATCGAAGATTCGACATAGTCAAACGCCTTTGCGAACCTTAAAAACACTTAGTAGTCAAAAAAACTTTGCGGACTTTGCGTTAAAAAAAATAAAATCATTAAAAACAGATTTCCAAATTCTTTGTCTAAATGTTAACTATCTCACATTTAAAAGACATATCTAATATTATTAAAAAAAAACTAATATCTTAGTAAAGTATAAAAATTTTTAATGATTGTGGATTAATATTTGTTTAAAATTTAATGAAAACATAATCAAAACAACACACACCGAAATCAGATATAGTATTAATTTTTGAGAAAAATAGTAAAATGGGAGTACTAGTAACCAACGAGACAGTAAAACAGCTTTTTCATATTGCACAATCGATAGCGAGGGAAAATTATAATGCAACATATGGCGGTCCCCATATCCTGCAGGCTTTAATGCACAAGGATATTGGGCTTAACGAATTTTTAAAAAACATAGATAAAGATCCTGGTTATTTCTACGAATGGGCAGATGTACGTATTGAAGATTATCCTAAAACCACCCATATTCCTAATGAAGTCGGGCAGGATGAGTTTGTAGACAATATTGTAGAAGAAGCTGATGATATCCGCCTGAAATTAGGCTTAGACGAGATCACTCCTATTTGTCTTTTGACGGCGATTGTGAAGCCTCAGGTTGCATTTACGTTACAGCAATTGAAGTCTTTACCGCTTAGGGAGCACGAAATATTCAATTTATACAGAAAAGATACACCATTTGCAAGTGCTGAAGATGACGGAATCTCTTCTTTATTTTCAAATGGTTCAGACTATTCAGATAATTCTTTTCCGTCCATTAAAGCCTATTGTGTAGACAGAACGGCTCAAGCCAGAAAAGGAGATCTGGAAAATATCATCGGAAGAGATAAAGAGCTGAGAATGTTGGTCGAAATTCTTTGCAGAAGAACGAAACCCAACGTAATTATTATAGGTGAACCGGGAGTTGGTAAAACCGCTTTGGTAGAAGGTTTTGCAACTGAAATCATTAGAGGAAATGTTCCGGAAATGCTTAAAAACGGAACTCTTTTAGAACTTGATACAGGCGCTTTATTTGCTGGAACTTCTTATAAAGGTGAAATTGAAGACCGTCTTAAAAAGATCATTACTGAATGTAAAAAGATTGAAAAAGCAATTCTTTTTATTGATGAAATTCACACTTTATTAGATCCAAAAGGAAGCATCGGAAACGTTGCTAATTTGTTGAAACCGGAATTGGCAAGAGGTGAAATCACCGTAATTGGAGCAACAACTCAGGAAGAATACAGAAAAATAATCGAACCTGAACAGGCTTTCAACCGTCGTTTTGAAGTTTTAACGGTCAACGAGCCGGACGAAAAAACCTGTGTTAAAATGATCGATGTTTTGTTGGATGGCTACAAGAAGCACCACGGAATTGAAGTTGAAAAAACTGCTCTTCCCGAATGTGTCCGTTTAGCAAAACGGTATGCAAAAGGTAAAAAATTACCAGACGCAGCCATTGATTTGCTGGATAGAACAATGGCGGCAATTAAAATGCTTGACGAACTTTCAGAAAAAGAATTAGAAAGCTGGAAAGGTATTTACGAAACCATTTTACAGGAAGAATATCTGGATGATAAAGACAAAGCAGACGAATTGATTTGGAACTATAATTTATTGAGAGATAAAATAAGTCCGATTTTGTGGGGTTCATTAAGTGAGCAGCCGCAAATTGACAATTCAATGCCTGTCGAGGAAATTCAGAAAATAATTGAAGAAACTTATGCTGAACTTTTACAGCACGCATCAAAGAAAAGAGAAAAAGTAGATCGTTTGGAATTAGCTGCTGTGATGGCTGCGAAAACAAATATCCCGATCGGGAAAATTCAGGCTCAGGAAAAAGAAAAACTTCTGAACATGGAATCGATGCTGCTTAATAGAGTTGTCGGTCAGGATCATGCTTTAAAAATCCTTTCTGACGCGATCGTTGAAAACCGAAGCGGATTAAACAAACCCGGACAGCCAATCGGTTCGTTCTTCCTTCTGGGACCAACGGGAACAGGGAAAACTGAGTTGGCAAAATCAATGGCGGAACTACTTTTCAATGACGAAAAAGCAATGGTTCGTTTTGATATGTCTGAGTTTAAAGAAGAACATTCGGCGGCACTTTTATACGGTGCGCCTCCGGGATATGTTGGTTATGAGGAAGGTGGGATGTTGGTGAATAAAATTCGTCAGCAGCCTTACACGGTCGTTCTATTTGATGAAATTGAAAAAGCGCATCATTCGGTTTTTGATGTGTTTTTGCAGATCATGGACGAAGGAAAAGTGCATGATAAGCTTGGAAAAGAAGGAGATTTCAGCAATGCGATCATTTTATTTACTTCAAATATCGGAAGTGAAGAAATTGTAAAGCAGTTTGAAGAAGGAAAAGTTCCTCAATCTTCTGCTTTAATGCAGATTATGTCAAATTCAGGACGTTTCAGACCGGAATTTTTGGCAAGAATCACGGAAATTATTCCTTTTGCACCGATCACAGAATCTATTGCGGAAAGAATTTTTAATATTCAGTTAAAATCACTTCACGCATCACTTCACAGGTTAGGGATGACCTTGAAAATTACAGACGAAGCAGTGAAACAACTTGCATTAGGAGGATTTAGCAGTAAGTATGGAGCAAGACAAATCTCAGGAGTGATCAGAGCGCAGTTGGCAAGACCGATTTCCAAAATGATCGTGAGAGAAGAGGTTAAAACCGGACAGACACTGAATGTAGATTGGCAGGACGACAAATTAACCTGGAAAGTAGATTAAATAAAATAAAAAGGTAAGTCTGCTGTTTTTTTTAATCCGGCAGATTTACCAAAAAATATAAACATGAACTTCAAAAATATTTTTTTAGGAATAATATTGCTGAGTTCTTCACAACTTGTGAACGGACAATTCCTCGCTGCATCCGATACTTCGGAAAACAGCGTGAGAAGATATAAAAGTATCATTAATTCAAACAAAGAGATCGTTGATTTTATTGAACATTCTCTTGCTCAAAAAGGATTACCGAAGCATTTGAGAAATTTGGCTTTGATTGAGTCTCATTTTAACAGAAATATCACTTCCGGAGCCGGAGCGGTGGGCGCTTGGCAGCTTATGACCTCTCATGCCAATCAGTACGGGCTTTCGGAGCAGAATAGAAACGATTTGTATAAAAGTACAAAAGTAGCGGTAGTTTCTCTGACGAATCTTTATAAAAAATATAACAATTGGGTAACCGTCGTGGCTGCCTACAACTGCGGAGAAGGTAACGTTGCCAAAGCAATGCAGGCTGCAGGTTCTTCGCAATATCATATTTTTTCTAAATATCTTCCGCAGGAAACCATTAATCATGTCAAAAAATATTTAAATGCATGCTACGCAACGGGAGAATTGCAGAGTGTTTTAAGTAACTATAATTCTTCACGAATGAATACTGTTTTCTTTGTAAACGGAGGAAGCGGAAAAGATAATTCCACGTTGGCGGAAACAGAGATCAATGCAGGATTTAATTTAAATGTAATTGCGGATGAGCTTGATGTAGATGTAGACAAACTTCTCTCATGGAACCTGGGAATTACAGAAGAACTCCAAAATAAAGGTGAAAGTATGTTGTATCTTCCAACAGATCTGATGCCTGATTTTTTACTGAGAAAGACCAAAATACTTTCCAGATCAATTAAAGAAGGAAAATGATATAAAAAACCAAACATAACACACCAAACACCAAACCACAAAATAACACTGGGAGATAATGTTTAACCTATCTAAACGCAGATAATATGAAAACAGAATCACAAAATATACTGAAAAGCCCTTCCTACCGTCCGTCACAAAATGCAGACGGTGTATCGGAAAGCCACCACGCCGGGATCAACAGGCTGGTGAAATTATCTTTAGTCATTGAAGGTAAAGTAATCAAGTATTACAAACACTTCAAGCTAAAACAGAGTGCACAGCGCCATCACGAGTTTACCCTTACTTTGGCGCATGATACATTGGGAAATAATCAAAATCATACTTTGGAAGAGGCTAATAAATTCCTTGGAAAACGTTTGACAGCAGTTATTTCTTACAAAGATATAGAAAACAGCCCCGAAAGAACTTTTGTTGGAGTGATCACAGGCGTTGGTTTCAGTCAGGAGAAAATGAGCCTCGGAAATATTGTATTATCAGGTTATAGTCCCACAATTTTACTGGACGGAGCTTCTCATGTTCAAAGTTTTGGAGGTGGCCAGCCTGTCAATATGGGGATTATTGCTGAAGAAGTGATTAAACAGGGAATCGATAAAAACCGTTTTGATATCAGAATTGATGCGAACGATTATTCCCAGATCATTTACAGCAGTCAATATGATGAAACACATTACAATTATCTGGCTAGAATGGCAGAAGCATATGGTGAGCAGTTTTATTATGATGGTGAAGTCCTTCATTTCGGAAAACTTCCGCCTCAGAATAAACCGATCAAGCTTATTTACGGAAGTAATGTCAACGATATTAAGGTTGAATTAAAAGCAAACCATACAAAACCCCAGTTTTACGGCTACAACAGCAGTAAAAATGAAAAACTGACTTCCGGAGCAACGCCGATTCAGCATAAAAGTGATTTAGCAAAAACCGCTTACGAGCACAACGATAAAATTTTCAAGACACCAGCACTTCAGGTGGCTCCGATTAAAGCATCAACGCATCTTGATGTCGAATATTCTCAAAAAAGCACTGCAGGAAGTGAAGCCGTAAATGTTTTTTCATTATCTGGAAATACGACCGTTCCGTTTTTACATCCGGGTTGTGTGGCTGATGTTCAGATGAGAAAAGTTGATTCTAATGAAAGCTCTTATTTCACTAAAATCATGGTGACAGAAACGACTCATGAAATTGATACGATTGGGCATTATACAGGAAGTTTTGAAGGAATCGCTTCAGATACAGGATTTTTACCAAGACCTGAATTTAAAACTCCAAAAGCCGAACCGCAAATTGCAACCGTTATTTCAAATACTGATCCGGAAGGACAGGGAAGAGTTCAGGTGAGATTTGACTGGCAGACGAATGATACCACTCATTTTATCAGAATGATGAGCCCCGACGCAGGCGGAACAGATCAGATCACCCAAAACAGAGGCTATGTTGCCATTCCTGAGGTTGGTGATCAGGTGATGGTTAATTTTGTACACAGCCATCCCGACAGACCTTTCGTAATGGGCGGAATGTTTCATGGCGGAGTTGGATTAGGAGGTGGTGTGGATAACAGAGTAAAATCAATTCAAACCAGAAGCGGTCACCGAGTGGTTTTCACGGAAGATGAAAGCATTATTATTACAGATAAATCCGGTAACGAAATTCACTTGGATACCACAGGAAGCAATATCACAATTACCGCTCCCGAAACCATGACATTGAATTGCAGAAACATGAATATCAATGTCGGTGAAAACATGACGACCAACGTCGGAGTGAATAAAATGGATACGATTGTGATGAATCACAGCGAAAGCATAGGTTCTATGAAATATGTTTCTACCGGAGCAGATTTTATCACCAATGTAACCGGAAAAATGACGGAATTTATTCAGGGAAATAAAGAATCTCATACAGATAAAGACAGACTGCGGGTAGCAAACGGACAAATTACTACACAAAGTCAGGGAACTTTTGAGCAACATGCTGAAAAAGAAGTGCAGAACAACTCGGGACAAAAATCTAATAATTACTAAATCTTTTGTAAAATGGGCAAGGAATCTTACATAGGTGGTGATTATATAGAGACAACCGGAGGTGATGCCAAAGTTTTTGCCGGAAAAAGTATTGTAAACTCTTCTGCAGACAAATTTGCTCAAAAAGGCAAAGAAAAGGGGGTGAGTTATAATGTGAGCGCTCCACCGCCGTCATTGGGGAGTTTAGATCTTATTAAAATTAAAGTAAATACAACTTTTGATATTTGTCATGATGAGGTTGATTCTTTCAGTGAGTTTAAAAATTTCTGGGTTTTAGAAGACAAAGGAAAATATTATCATTGGCTGAATCTGAGATCCAACGCCGCCGACAAAAATAAACCTGACCCTTTACCAATAACGCTTGCAAGTACAGACAGTTTTGTACTGACAGCTACTTTTAAAACAAAAGCACCGCTGGCTTGTAAAATCAGGATAAAAGATGCTAATAATAAATATATTTTTAAAGAACAGCAGCATCCTAAAAAAAATAAGGATGAGGAACATGAGCTAACCTTTACCTGTGATATAAAACCTTATAAAGATACCGTACAGTATTTTGAAAACTTCACCCTCAATTTTGAATATTCAGAAGACGGAACTAATTGGGTACCCATGAGAAGTGTTAAGTTTTGTTTTTATCTTACAATCGGAAATCCGGGGTATGACCAGTTATCTCCTTCATCGGGCAGAGGTGGTGAATATACTGCAGAAGATGGAAACAGAAAGATCATCAATAAAGCAAATAGTAAAGAAAGCATATTAGAAACATTCCTGTATCTTGGCTGTAAGTTTGGAAAAGGATCTAAAAATGCTGATGAAATCATGAACAATGTTTTCAATCACATAAAATCTTTAAATGTTGAAAGAGCCCGTGTGAAAGGAGCTATGGGATATTGGCGAAATACCAGTTCATTACATGCAAGCAGCATGCGATACCGGGGCGTAAGATATTTAATAAAATATGGTGAGGCAAGATGTGGAGAATGGAGTTCGTTTTTACAGGATATCTGCAAGATACAATCTGATAGTTTATTTGTAAGTAAGTTTGATGATTTTGTAATATTCCCAACAGGAACTACAGATAGCAGCGGATATAAAAATTCTCTGTTTTTAGTTAAGGAATGGACTGTAAAAGATCCTGCAGCACCTGTAGACATAAAACAACGGGCACAGGATCTGAAAAACGTTCCGCTGAATTTATTCTGGGATCATGTATTTACCAAATACGGAAACAAATATTTTGATCCTTCTTATGGTTTAACTTCGACTAAAACTTTTCCAAATGATGATGATTTATTAAAAGATTATTCAGGGAAAGCTTTAAGTGGTATTTTATATGGTAAAGTAGACCCTGCCAACCCGCTGATAGATGCTATAGTGTATAAACCACAAACCGGAAAATATATAGAACCGTTTAATGATTATACACTTACTTCGGTGAAAAAGAATAACTATAAATACAAGACCGTGATCACCAACATGCAGAAAGAGCTGACCAAACAGGTTATTCCTAACTAAAAAGAATGTTATGAAAAAAATACTTTTTTTAATATTAGTTTTCTTACTAAATTTTGTTTCATGTCAAACCAATATAAAATCTAATATGAATACAGATGCCGAATTGATATTTACCAAAGAATTAGATAAAAATATTTCTGTTGAGTGCTTTGTCAGCAATGGCAATGATAATTTTGCTTGGGAGTTTAAAATTAAAGGCAAAGAAAATAAAACAGTTGATAAATTCAAGATCAATAAACAAAAATTACAGGAATACAGTCCGTTTGCCAACAGACCTGATTTTTATAAACAGTTAAAAGTGATTTCGGTCTTTAAAAATGGCGATAATCTAGTATTTCTGTTGGATAAATTCGGACAGGTTGATGTGCAGCTTTATTCTTTATCGGGCAACGGTTCCAAAACAATTATTCCTGTAAAAAAATATCAATTGTCGCCAATGGACACCGAACTGCTTGGAGAAGATTTTCAGGATGTGAAGTTGGTTAATAATACTATTTACGGTCTTTCAAAACACCTCAGAGGAAACAGCGGATTGTATTATATTTCGATGATCAATCTTGAAAGCAAAAAAGCTTTGGAAGCCGCAGTAAATGTTTCTTCTAAAGATTCTGTAGTAGATCAAAAAGGCGATCATAAAACGATTGTTCAGTTAGAAGATAGCTCTTCTAAATCCACAGGTTTTGGGTTTAAATTTTTGTTGTTAAATAATGACCTTGTAGATATCGAAAAGAATAATTCAAAATTTATTCTCACAAAGATCAGCTTCAAGCCTTCCAATATTGATAAAACTAAGAATATCAATAATATTATAGAATAAATTGATTGAAAGTTTTAAAGAATACTAAAAATGCCTTATTTCTAAAATAGGGCATTTTTATTTTAAAGATAATTTTTAAAAGATTTAAATGTTCTGAAAGTAAAAAAGAATGTTAATGAACGTTAATTCTATCTTAAATAAACCTTAATATTTCCCAATTTAGTGTGAAAATATGGATGAATTCACTTTTAACAAATTTCTATGAAATACCATTAATAAAGAAAATTATTAATAATTTTAAGTCAAATGTCGTAGAATTACTACATCAAATCGTAGAAATACTACAAAAATTCAGATTAGGGTTTAAAAGCTTTCACGGTATCAGTAAGGGGTATATCTTTGCTACATAATCAATCACCAAATCACAAAATATTATTAACGATTAAAATTTACAAACATGGCAGCAAATTCAAGAGGAATCTTAAAATTCAACGGTAGCGAAGGACAAAAATTATTAAAGCTAAACTATAGCGTATCAAGATCTACAGACGTTTCAGGACGTGTAGCATCAGACCCTTCAAACGCAATTATCAAACTTACAATTGAAGCTACAGAAAAATCTGACATTCTGGAAAGCTTACTAAACGGAAAGTACAAGCCTACAAGCGGTGAGATCACTTTCAACAAATCTCACGAAGAAGGTACATTAATTACTTTGAACTGGGAAAACGGATACGTTATTCAGCACGAAGTAGACTTCGACGCAGTAGACGAAAACAGTATGTTGATTAGCTTCATCGTAAGCGCAGAGAAGATCAACTACGGAAACTCTGCTTACGAAGGTATCTGGCCAGGAGGCACTAACTAACAGTTACAATCATCTTAGTAAAAATAAAATTGGTACAGAATAGTGCGCTCCTCAAAGAGTGAGCTATTCTGTTTTTTTTTTGAAAATAAATTATTCCAGATTTTTAATATTTAATATGCTGTAATTCAGTTGTTTTTAAGTTTAAAAATATTTGATTAATTAAAAGTTTATTTGATTTTTTTATCGAATAAATTTTAGCATTTAAAACACATACACACCAATTAACCAAAATCACAAGGCTATGTTTCAGGATGATAATACGCCAAAAACTCCGACACCCAAAACCGGAAAGCCATCTGTAACCAAAGAAATGGGTGAAACGGCAAAAAAACAGGCTGTAAATAAAGCTACCCAGAAAATTCAGGAAAAAACAAACGGAAAAATTCAGAAAGCAACGGAAACTCTTGCAACGGCTCAGGCTTACACAGGAATTGCTCAAAATGCTTCCGGAATGTTTATGAATCATGTAAAACAGGCAAATATTCCAACTTTAGTTGAAGATAAAGTCTGGTCTAAACAGCCTACCTCCAAAATACACAACGCCTATGCAATCCCTGAAAGTCAGGTTTTAGGCATCAATCGCGTGGTAAAACTTGACATTATTATTGAAGGTAAGGTCATTAAACATTTTAAGCATTTTAAATTAAAGCAAAATGCAGTCAAACACCACGAATTTGATCTGATGCTTGCTCACGATTCCTTAGGAAATGCAGAAAACCATAATTTAGAAGAAGCCCAAAACTTTTTAGGAAAACGAATGACCGTTATTTTTAAATATAAAGATGTTGAAGACGGTCCCGAAAGAAGTTTCGTCGGCGTTATTACAGAAGTTGGTTTTAGTCAAGAAAAAGGAAGTCTGGGAAATATTGTTCTTACAGGTTTCAGTCCCACAGTTTTGTTGGATGCAGCTCCACACATTCAAAGTTTTGGTGGAGGTCAGGAAATAAGCCTGAACAGTATTGCTGACCAAGTCATCAAAGAAGGGTTGGGTCAAAATAAATTCGATTTCAGAGTAGATTCCCAACACGGCAATGTTTCTTACAGTTCTCAATACGAGGAAACCCATTACAATTATCTGGCAAGAATTGCTGAAGCTTATGGCGAACAGTTCTATTATGATGGTGAAGTTCTTCATTTCGGGAAACTTCCGCCACAGGAACAGCCTGTAAAACTCACTTACGGAAGCAGCGTAAATGATGTTAAAATAAAAATGAAAGCCCAGCATGTAAATCCCACTTTTTATGGTTACAATAGCAGTAAAAATGAAAAATTAACGACAGGAAATTCGAAAATAACTCATACTTCAGATATTGCAAAAAGAGCTTATGAAATTTCAGAAAAAACATTTCAAACACCATCGTTAAGGGTTGCTCCAATCAAGGCATCTTCTTTTATGGATATTGATGCTTCCCAAAAAGGCACCGCAGGAAGTAAAGCTTCTAACGTATTTGTAACCTCGGGAACAACGACAGTTCCGTTTTTATATCCGGGATGCATTGCAGACATTGAAATGCGTAAAACAGATACCAATCAGACTTCTTATTTCACGAAATTAATGATCGTTGAAGTGAACCATGAAGTGGATGCAAGAGGTTATTACACAGGAACTTTTGATGCAATTGCTTCGGATACAGGATTTATTCCGCGTCCTGAATTTCAGTTGCCAAAAGCCGAACCTCAGTTTGCAAAAGTGATTTCCAATACCGATCCGATGAATCAGGGACGTGTTCAGGTTCAGTTTGACTGGCAAAATGGCTCAACCACAACAGAATTTATCCGCGTAATGACTCCGGATGCAGGAAGTAGTGATAAAGTGAGTAAAAACCGAGGTTTTATGGCGATTCCTGAAGTTGGAGATCAGGTAATTGTGAATTTTGTTCATCAACATCCCGACAGGCCTTTCGTAATGGGCGGAATGTTCCACGGAGGAGTAGGAGGCGGTGGCGGACAAAATAATAACATTAAAAGTTTAAGCAGCCGAAGCGGAAATAAATTAGAACTAGATGACGGTGCAGGTTCGGTATTTTTAACGGATCAAGGTGGCGCAAATATGAAGTTTGACGGTGCCGGAAATGCCACAACCAATGCTAACAATGATAAAACAGTTTCGGTAGGAAATAATAATACGGTGAATACTGGAAGCAAAAACATAATCAATGTCGGAAGTAAAGATGGTGGCGGAGCAAATTCTATGTTTTCTATGGATAATGCAGGAAATATTTCATTGGAATGCGATACCAATATTACCATTAAAACCGGGGCAAGCTCAATTACATTAAATACCGACGGTACCATTATTCTCAGTGGAAAAATAATTGGCATCGGTGCTGAGGGAATCGGAATTGCAGCTTCTAAAGGCGTTGATGTTTCTTCTCCGGCCAACCATATCGGTGGCGGCCAAACGAAAATAGACGGCGGTGATGCTTTTATTAATTAAAATTTGATATGAGTAATTCATTTAAAATAAAAGAAAAATTCTCTGAACAGTACACGCTGATTATAGATTCAGATATTAAAGCAGTGAATGTTCACATGACTTCCCGTTCTCAGTTGAGATGGGATTTTAGTGTTTTGAAAGTGGAAGAAGATTTTGTTGAGGTTAAAATCATCATGCTGGATCATATTTTACTCGAAGCTAATAATCCGTTGATTAAAGAAATTGCGGCGTTAACCAATGCTTTTTCAAGGTTGTACAACGAATTACATTTGAGAATAAATAATGATGGAAAAGCCATTCAGGTTTTAAATATGGATATTATCCGTTCAAAATGGAGCCAGACAAAGGCTGAAATGGAAAAAATTGCCGAGAATAATCCCGACATCAAAAATGCCATTGTTTTAAATGATAATATTTTTCAGAATCAGGAGAAATTGATCGAAGGAATTCAGAATAACGAATTTTTCCTGATGTATTTCAATAAAATCTATGGAAGAAAAGTTCCGTCAGGTTTTAAAGATAATGCTTTGAATTTTTTCAATTCTGCTAACGTACATTGGAGTTTTAATCTGAAAAACAGTACGAATCCATTGCTTTCTTCAGACGAAATGATCGTAGAACTTTCCGGTGAACCTTCCATTTTATTGAATATTGGATTTTACAACAGAGCATATGTTCAGTTCGCCAATCAGATTGATACAAGTAAACTCCAAACTTCATTAAATGAAGATGGAATTTACAGATTTGATGAAATTACAGGAAGAATGATCGAAGCTTCGTTAACAAGAGAAGAGATCGCCGATCCTGAAAACCTTTATACAAAATTGAAGTATACATTTTATAGTGATGAAATTTTTAAATATAAAATGTCCAATGAATACCTTACAAAAGAACAGTCTTGATATAAAAACTTTTAGCAAAGGGTTTTCTATAAAAAATTATCATTTTGAATTTAGGTTCAGACGTGATAAGCAAAATAGTGTCAAAACCTTTTTTGTTTTCATTGAAAAAGGATATAAGAAAGAACAGCAGGAATTTATATCAAAAATAGGTTATGGCCTCGAGCATCAAACCATTAATAATAGAAATAAAATAACAGCCCATACAAGAAAACAAATCTTAAAAAAAACAGGCTATGGGGAATAAAATTATAACAGAAAAAGATTTCTGGATGTGTTCCAGCGGAGCAATGCCCGCCCAGTTACAGGGAACCAGAAAAAGTAATAAAAAAAGTTCGGGAGACGTCTATATTACCGTTGCAGATACCGCAACAAGCAGTTGGATAGATTTCGGATGTACTAAAAATATGTTGTTGGCTGCGATTTTAACAGCCGTTGCGGTTATAGTCGTGGTCGCGCTAATTGTCGGAACAGGAGGTGTTGCTGCCATCGGTTTAATGGGAATGATGGCTATTGGTGCCGCAGCAGGATTTGCCGGAGGTGTCATTGCAGCCGTGGACGGAGCATTAAAATGCGGACAAAAAAATGCAACCGCCAGAACTTGGGACGGAAGTAAAGATAATATGCTTCTTACCGGAACTCCCGCAATAACAGGTGACCGAACAATGACCTGCTCTATCGGTGGAGTCGTAAAATTTGCACCCGAAATCAAAAGCTGGACGCATGCTTTGGCTTTGGGTGGATTTAATTATGTCACTCAATTGGCTGGATGTGCTTTAGGCGGTGCCGGTGTTGGAGCCGGAGGTTTTCTGGTTGCTGGTCTTGCGGGCGGCTCGCTTGCGCTCGCCGCGCCCAGTCTTCCCAGTGTATTATCGAATGTTGCAGGAAGTTTTACAGGGATTTGGGGCGGAAGCCGAGCTCTTTTTGGTTTAAATTCTTTAGCCAACGAACATGCATATGGAAATGTTCAGGATGCGGGAGATGCCGGATCGGCTTTGGTAAATGGCGGTATTCCAGAAATTGGAATGGGACAGCGTATATTTTCAGGGCAGGCACAGCCTTCCGATTACCTTCTTTTCTTATATTTGTTAAACATAAGAGCAAAAGGCCCTAAACCTCCTGTAGAAGAACCAAATGCCGGTGGTGATAAAGATGGAAGCACGCCTTCTGATAAAGACGGGAATAATACCAAGAAAGAAGAAGGAAATCAAACGCCTGAAGATGAGGGAGCAAATGGAAGCAAAGGGCAGGGGGAGAATAAGACAAAACCTAAAGATGGAGATGAAGGAAATGCGTATGAAAGCCCTCCTAAAACACCTGCAGAAAAATTAGTAGAAGCTACAGAGGCAAAGGCAAAAGAAATAGTAGGAAGTCAAAGCGCTTCAGAAAGAGGTCCTTGTCTGTCCGGGGTATATGATCCGGTTACAGGAAAAACTTTTTATGGTCAAAACTTTAAAACTAATGCTACAGGTAGAGCTGCTTATGAAAAATGGTTAACAGACCCTCCTGAGCTAGGTGGAGCAGATCCTATCATCAAACAAAAAGTTGCTGACTATGAGGCGAAAATTAAAAGTGGTGAGATCAAACCTCCTGAAACGGCTGATAACAGATTGGCGGCACATTCAGAAATAAGAGCTTATGATCAGGCTTTGAAAGCAAGAAGGGAAGCAGGCTTACCAGTTGATGAAAATTCAATCAGAGAAATGGATCTTCATAATAGGGATCTTCAAAATAATGCAATTAAAAATAATGGCGGAACTCCTCCACCTAAAGTAAGATGTCCACACTGTGGTTTCTTAACTGATGGAATTAATACACACGGACATAATTAATAAATTATGATTAATAAAGATATAGAATTGAGACTTGAAGATATTGACGATCGTTTATTTACAAAAAATGATAGAAACGGTTATGCTGTATATTTTTTAGACCAAAATTTAACCCATCCGTTTACGGGAGAGATTTATGTGAAATTTAATGATACAATAGAATCCGAAGCTGAATATAAAAACGGCTATAAAAACGGAATTGAATACATCTATAATTCAGAAGGAAATTTAGAACAGACCAATGAAAATAGAGGAAATGTAATTTTCGGAATTTCAAAAGAATATGATGAAGATGGAAATACGGTGATTGCCAGTATCGTCTATAATAATGACTACCTTAGATCTGTAGAATCTATCGGTAATAAGATTCAGGAAACAAAAGTTTATGATGATAAATTCGGGGAATCTTTACCGGAATATATTCAGAAATTATTGAAATTATCCAATGAGGAAGTATTTAATTATGAATTTAAAATCAATAATCCTTATTTAAATTATAAAGATTAATTTAAAACAAAACCAGCCTCAAATATTTAAATATGAAAAAACTACTCTTAACTGTTATCATAGCAACTTTCTCATTATTATCAACTGCAAATGCCCAAACCAATCCGCTTGCGAAAACAACTTGGGAGGTTGAAAAAATGAACGACGACGGAAGCGCTATTTTAAAAAAAGCAAAATGGATCAAATTTCCTGATGAACAGCCTAAATTTTATTTTCTTCAGTTTGAAGATAGAAAAATCCACAACGGAAATTCATGTTTTCACATGATAGGAACGTACAGCATGTATGAAAATAATCAGGTAGATATCAGCGAAGGATCAGCAGATATGTCCAGCGGTTGCGATGAACCCAAAACATTGAATGGAACCTATCAATTTAAAATTGATAAAGACCGTCTTGAACTCACTCCAGTTAAAAATTAAGTCTGCACTTTTTGATTTTGAACTCAATCATTTTATCTGAAGTAAAAGATTGTATTTCATTTGTTTAAACATTGGTATAGTTTTAGTATGTGAGATTAATAGTAAAAACATACACAATGAAATTAAAATTGATCGCTGGTGCAATAGCAGTAATAGCTTCTGTATCTGCCTGCAAAAAAAATGAACCTAAGCCGCAATCAGAATCCGTTAAAGATTCTACAGCGCAAACAACAACTAAAACTTTATTAGACAGTTTTAAACAGAATAAAGACGAAAAAGCTTTCTTAACAAGTTTATACAAAAAACTGGGGCAGCAGCCTAAAGATGATAAAGGAACACCTTACCGTTTGATCAAAACTGAAGATATAAAACTTCATGGATCGGATAAACCATACACTTTGGCTTATGTAGACGAGATTGATGGATCAATGGCAGGTTGGCCCTATAAAAATCTTTTTATTTTGGATGATAAAGGTCAGATAAAAGGAAATTTCTTAACACAAAAATATGAACCGGTTGCTGTTTTTGAAAACCAATCGCCTTTATTAATGATCACTGAAGAAACTTCCAAAGCAAATGGAATTCACCATTTTATAGGAATCAGTAAAGACAGTATTAAGGAATATTTGAATACTAAAGACTGGACCATCCAAACAATTGATGGTAATAATTATTCACCAAAAATATTACCTTTTGAACTGAAAGATGTTAATAATGATAAACAAAAAGACATCATTTTCTCAGGTCAGAAAAATAATAAACCTTTTACAATGTCTTTCGTTTGGGATCCTAAAAAAGAAGATTTTGAAGTGGATCAAACCAAAAAATAGAATATTATCCTAATAAAATACAAAAGACCGTCATACTTTGGCGGTCTTTTTTTGAATGTAAAATGAGATCAAAAGAAAACACTTTTTCTTATATTTGTTCATTATAGAAAATATGGAGGCAACACAAGATAAAAGGCTATTTCTCATCGATGCTTATGCGATGATTTTCAGGGGATATTACGCATTGATCAGAAGTCCGAGAATAACGAGTACAGGAATTGACACATCTGCAATTTTTGGATTTACCAATTCTTTGATCGAATTGATCAGAAGAGAAAGACCTTCTCATTTGGCCGTCGTTTTTGATGTCGGACAAGCAAGTGTAAGAACAGATGATTTTGCAGAATATAAAGCCAACAGAAGCGAAACTCCGGAAGCTATTAAGATTGCTATTCCATACATTCACAGGATTTTAGAGGCGATGCACATTCCTTATTTGGGAGTTGAAGGTTATGAAGCGGATGACGTAATAGGAACCATTTCATGTAAAGCAGAAAAAGAAGGGTATACCACTTTTATGGTGACTCCGGATAAAGATTTTGCACAATTAGTAACCGATAAAGTTAAGATTTACAAGCCTAGTTTAAAAGGAAGTGAAATTGAAATTCTGGGTGTTGAAGAAGTTAAAGCTAAATATGAAATTGAAGATCCAAAACAGGTAATCGATTTCTTAGCAATGATGGGAGATGCAGTAGATAATATTCCTGGATTGGAAGGTGTTGGAGAAAAAACTGCTATGAAATTCCTGAAAGAATTCGGAAGTATTGAAAATCTTTTAGCCAATACAGATAAATTAAAAGGTAAGCTTAAAGAAAAGGTGGAAGCTTCTGCCGAGCGAGGAATTTTATCTAAAAAATTAGCAACTATTATTTGTGATGTTCCCGTAGAATTTCATCAGGAGCAATATGATCTTGAAACTCCGGATTTTGAAAAAGCAAAAAAGGTTTTTGACGAGATAGAATTCACAAGGTTGTATGAAAATCTTTACCGTGCTTTTGCACCTTCTCAAACAGAAGTTGTGGCTAAAGATGCTACTGCAAACGGTGAAGAAGTCTCTCAGCCAACAGAAACTCCTCAACAAAAAGTAGCTAAGCAAATTGGTCAGCTAGATCTTTTCGCCAATTTTGAAGAACTAGACGAGGCAACTTCAACAAAATCCACTATTGTAGAAAACGAACATTTATATCAGTTTGTGGATAACCCTAAGGCTCAGAAAATTTTAGTTAAAAATTTATTGAACCAAAAAGCAGTTTGTTTTGATACAGAAACAACTTCTCTGAACGAACTAGAAGCCGAATTGGTCGGAATGAGTTTCTCCTATAAAAAAGGGTTGGCATATTATGTTCCTTTGTCTGAAGATCAAGGTGAAGTATTGCAAACACTAGAAATTTTCAGACCGTTTTTTGAAAAAGAAGATTTGTTGAAAATTGCTCACAATCTGAAATTCGATTATAAAATTCTAAAGCAATACGATATTACCGTTAAAGGAGCAATGTTCGACACAATGATTGCACATTACCTTTTAAATCCTGACGGAAGACACGGAATGGATTATCTTTCAGAAGTTTATTTAAATTATAAACCTGTTTCCATTGAAACTATTATCGGTAAAAAAGGAAAAAATCAGGGAACTTTCAGAGATGCAGATCTGAGAACGCAGACCGATTATGCTGCGGAAGATGCAGACGTAACTTTCCAGTTGTATGAATTGTTTGCGCCTCAATTAAAGAAAGAAAATTTAGAAGATTTATTCTTCAACATAGAAATGCCGTTGATGGAAGTTTTGGCTAAAATGGAACTGTCCGGAATTTCTCTGGACGAAAAATGGCTGGCTCAGGAAAGCATCGACCTTGAAAATGATTTAAGACAATTAGAAGCTAAAATATTTGAAATTTCAGGGGAAGAATTCAACATGAATTCACCAAAACAATTGGGAGAAGTGTTGTTTGAAAAAATGCAGCTTGACCCGAAAGCCAAAAAGACCAAAACAGGTCAATATGCGACTTCGGAAGATGTATTGCAGAAATTGGCTTCAAAACACGAAATTATTCAGCATATTCTTGAATATAGAACGTATCAGAAATTAAAATCGACTTACGTTGATGCGTTGCCATCACAGATCGATAAAGATGATCGTGTTCATACCAATTTCTCACAAACTACGGCTGCAACAGGTCGTTTGGCAAGTGTAAACCCGAATTTACAGAACATCCCGATCCGAACATTAAGAGGTCAGCAAATCCGTGGAGCGTTTGTTTCAGCAGAAGGAAAGAAGATTATTTCTGCCGATTATTCTCAAATTGAACTTCGTTTGATTGCTGAGATTTCGGGCGAAGATAATATGATCAAAGCGTTTCAGGATGGTGAAGATATTCACGCTTCTACCGCTGCGAAACTTTTTAAAATTCCATTGGAAGAAGTTTCAAAAACTCAGAGAAGTCAGGCAAAAACAGTAAACTTCGGAATTATTTATGGTCAGGGTGCGTTTGCATTGGCAGAGCAGACCGGTTTGTCGAGAACGGAAGCCAAACAAATGATCGAAGCCTATTTCGAAACCTATCCAAAGTTAAAGCAATATATGGCTGAGCAAGTCAATAAAGCCCGTGAAATGGGGTATGTTGAAACTATTTTAGGCAGAAAACGTCATTTAAAAGATATTAATTCCGGAAACTTTGTTGTAAGAGGTCACGCCGAAAGAAACGCTGTAAATGCTCCTGTTCAGGGAAGTGCTGCTGATGTTGTGAAAATGGCGATGATTAAAATCCAAAAAGAACTGGAAAAAGAAAAACTTCAGACAAAAATGTTACTTCAGGTACATGACGAATTGGTGTTTGAAGCTCCGATTGATGAGGTTGAAGTCGCTACAAATATCATTAAAATTGAAATGGAAAATGCTATTGAAACGCAGGTTCCTTTGTTGGTGGAGATTGGAGTAGGGAAGAACTGGCTGGAAGCGCATTAGGAATACATACCTTTTATAAATATAAAAAACCTTCCGCGAAAGTGGGAGGTTATTTTTTTATAAAATTAAATAAGATATAATTTTTTAAATTATCGTCTCCTGGAAGGACTACTTCCATCTTTTCGCGTATATCCTTTTATACTTACTGATCCTCCAGAACTTGAACTATTAAAATACTTTTCATGGTGATTTTATTTAAGTATTCAAATGTATACAATACACTTATAAATTAATTACGGGATTCCATAATCATTTTTATTTCTTTAAAATGTAATAAGATAACAGAGAAACAACCCAAAATAATAACCGGAAACAACGACTGCGAAATCGTGTAATGTATTTCTTCATTGAAGAGATAAGTACTCCATGAAGATTCTCTTTCCACGAAAATGGTATAATTCCAGAATAGCCATACAGCAGCGAGAAGAATAAATTCTATTACCATTTTCAGGTATAGATTCTTGAGTAATGAAAATATTGAAAACAGAATAGAAAGAAAAAAGGCTGTCATCAACGAAATAAAGAATGCATCTTCAAAAAAACTGCATTCTAAACAACTACTCGAAGTGTTATCCGAAAGCCTTCCCATTGCAAAGTATGTCTGCAAAAATGTTGCAATAAATAGGATAGAAAATGCAATTCCATTCTTCTTTAAAAATGAAATGATTGTAGTTTTTAGGAAGGTGATCTTTTTTTTCAAGTGCTGTGTTTTTATGTTTTTAATTATTCCGAATCCGGAATTTGATATTTTGTATCAGTTAATAGTTTGCTGTTAGAAAGGCTTATAGGATTTCCGTTCATATTATATTTCCAACCAAGATTTATAGCTTCTATTATTTTTTCTTTAATCATAACCGGAGTTACACTTTTAATATATTCATCACCATAACCATAAGACCTACTGAAATTAACATTTATAAATAATAATTGTCCTTCACTTTCATGCTGAACAGGAATTGAGTATTCTTCATTGTGTGCCTCATTATGTGAAATTTTTCTTCTTATTTTCCAATAAAAAATCTCATCATTTTCATTGATCTTTCTAAGCCCTTTTTTTGAAATTGCCATTTTATAAAGAATAATTCTTGAATATTTCTAAACACTAAACTCAATCTTCCCAAGATAAACCAAGCTAAACATCTCATCTTCTACAGAAACAGGTTTTGCAATTTGTCCGCTACTTAGGAAGATCAAAGAGTTAATATTAGACTTAATATCCAATTCATTGATCCTGTCCACTAAAGTCGGAAGCCATTGATCAGCAAAAGAATATTCTGAAAATTTATCATAGATGTTATTGTTGGTATGATCAAAACCATATTCTACAAAATCATAATCCAACCAAATAGTATCCTGAGATTCTGCAAATTTTGAATTATGGGTTTCATCAGATTCTTCTTCCACATAAAAATCTTCATCTTCATTCACGAAGTCTTCAAAATCTTCTTCACTGCTAAAATTTCCTATCCAAAAATCTAATATTTGTGTATCCATAAATGTTCTTTACTAACTTTATATTGCTATTTATTTGAGTATTAATTGATTATTTAAAATGAAAATAACCATTGTAACTGACTTCAAAGTTATAACAATATTTGTAAACCATTCATTAGAAAATACTTGTATTAGGCATTTTAACTTGTATTTAAATGATATTTTTTATTGAACTCTTTTTCCCGCTTCACTCCCGTTAATTGTCTTCTCCAGTCTTGAAATTCTCGTTTTTTCCTGTTTAGCACTCATGATCCAGTGAAGCATTACTTTTTTATAAGATGGAGCCTGATTGTTGAAAAAATCCCAGGCTTTTTTGTTGGATTTAAACTGTTTTTCATACATTGGATCAAGAACAGCCAGTTCTTTTTCGTGAGAATAAATGGCAGATCTTTCTTCTTTTCTTAGTTCAAATGCTTTTAAACCTTCAGGCTTCATTAATCCAGCTTTGGTCAGTTCTTCCACTTTTTTGATGTTGATAACACTCCAGATGCTTGTCGGTTTCCTTGGTGTAAAACGGTTGCTGTAGCTTTCTTCGTCAATAGATCTTCTCACACTATCTATCCACCCAAAACATAATGCCTGATCAACGGCTTCCGACCAGATCATAGAAGGTTTTTTAGTCCCGACTTTATAAAATCCTACCAACAGTTCTGTTTCAGTTTTATGGTTTTTCTCAAGCCATTCTCTGAAGTCGTTGGGCGTGGCAAAAAATATTGCTTCCATTTTTATGTTTTTAATAGGTTGCTCTCTATTGATTATACTCCTTGATTTTCTGTTCCAATCTTTTTTCCAGATACTCATTTCCACCATGAAGTTCTTGGAGAATGATTTCGGCTTCCAGCTTATATTTTTTGATCTTTTCTTCAGACCAGTGAGCGGGTGGTGGTTGAAGATTAGTAATTCTGTCCGCCAATTTTACAGCCCAAACTTCTTTGGGAAGCTTTTTGATACGATTCAGGCTATCCATCATTCTTTCATCTTTTTCCAGATCCGAATTTTTTGTTAAAGCTAAAACACCATCAGCAACAGGTTGACTAAATTTATTTTTAAGTTCTTCGTATGTGGTTGGAGTATCTTCCAAAACATCATGAAGTAAAGCAACCTGAATGGCAAGTTTACCATCAAAATTCTCTGATCTTTCGGAAGCTAATAAGATTTCCATAACAACATTACTCAAATGCACAACGTAAGGAAGATTAGTTCCCGGAATGGTATGGTGTTGGTCTGTATGTTTATTCGCTGCAAATTTTATAGTTTTCTGATAAATATCCTGAATGCTCATATTTGGTGGTTGTTCTTTTTCTAATTATTTTATTTCGTAAAATAATTTATGATCTAATATAATCATTTTATATTTTTTAGGTTTCGGGCGGGAGCAAAGCTCCCGCCCGAAACCTAAAAAATATTTAACCTCCACTAAATATCTTCATAAGATTCTCAATTGCATTTTCAGAATGCATCAACACCGTATTTTCTAAGGTCAATCTTGTGATTTCGGAAGCTCTTTCCAGCATTTTCTCTTCATAAGATGAAATGGCAGATTGTACATCTTTAAATTCATCATTTGTCAAGCATTCAGCCAATTCATAAGCATCCTGCATTGCCATGTTGACACCTTCTCCTGCGTAAGGAGGCATTCTGTGTGCAGCATCACCAAGAATGGTTATGTTGGGAAGAGTTTCCCATTTCTGATCAATAGGGTAGTGATATTGTGGACGGGGAATGATCGATATTTCATCACTTTCAAATAATTCCTGCCAGATTTCATCCCACGAGCCGAATTCTGTTTTAAACCAATCAGAAACCTCTTTTTTATTATTAAAATCAATTCCTGAATCCTTTACCCAATTTTCACCCACTTTACAGCCTGTATAGAAAGTTAAAGTTCCGTCTCCTTTTGTACTGAGCAATAATGTCTGTTCGTTATCCAAAGCGAAAATTTTACCACCATTAATGAGTTTCCAAATTTTTGGTGCATTTATTTCAGCATTATAAATATTGCCCTCAACCATTGTTACTCCGGAATAAATAGGTTGAATATCTGTAATATAATGACGGATTTTAGAATTTGCTCCATCTGCAGCAATCACGATATCTGCATCATAAGATGTACTGTTTTTGAAATGTAATAACCAGCCTTCCTCATATTTTTCCATTGAAATAAAATGACTGTCCCAAACCACCGTATCAGGTTGTAAAGATCCTAATAATATTTTACGGAGTGGAGCTCTGTCAATTTCAGGTCGGTCTTCGGAATGAGAATTTTCTTCAGAATGTTCGTCTAAATAAATATTCAGATTTTTATCTAATACTTTTAATTTTCCGGCATCAGGGCGAAAATTTGTTTTAAAATCATCCATTAATCCTGCTCTTTGAAGGGCTTCCAGACCGGATCCTTCATGCAGATCCAAAGTAGCTCCCTGTACACGAACCTCTTTGTTGAGATCTCTTTCATACACTTTTACATCAGCATTTTTTAACTGTAAAAGTCTGGCTAAAGTCAATCCTCCGGGACCACCGCCAACAATGGCTATTTTTTTATCTTGTATTATCATAACGTTTAAATTATGATGCAAAATTACTTTTCAGGAAGAATTGAAAATTGTATAAATCGGTCGTTTTTATTTTGATTGAGTTCTTTCGGAAGAAATCCGGAAAGTTTTTTAATCTCTTTAATGAAATGAGATTGATCGCTGAAATTCTGTTCAGGAAATAATTTCCCCTCTTTAATATGTTGAAAAGAAGCTCTAAAACGGAGAATTCCACAATATGATTTTAATGAAATACCAAATTGCTGGTTAAAATAACGGTTGATCTGTCGTTCGCTCCAGATTACTTTTTCGGAAAGTTCTTTTACGGTTAATGAGCCTTTCTCAGAATAGATCAAATTAAACAGTTTAAGTTTTCTTTCATCAATTTTTTGATGATAAAGTTCGTGCTGTATATTTTCGGATGCTTTTTGACAAAATTTTTCAAAATCATTTAAGTCATTGTCTGAAAAACTCCAGAAATTAAGAGGTAAACTTTTGGCATTATTTAATAATTCAGAAACGGAAGTATGAAGAATGTATTCTGCTGCCAATAAATTAAAACTTACAGCGAACATTTTAGTTTTTTCAGCAATTACAATTTGTTCGGGATGCGTACAGATGCCCAATAACACAATGTGAAAAGGTTCTTGTAAGGACTGAGAAAAGATCAGATCGATCCTTCCGTCGGGTAGAAGAATAACTTCCTTATTTTCCGACGGATTATCCAGCATCCAGAAACTTTCAACAAAGTCTTGAAGCGATGCATCCGGTTGGCTGGATTGATAAATTAAACTGCTCATTAAAGCAAATTTACTTAAAAACTAAAATAGTATAAGGCTCGTTCTTTTGTCCTGCCGGTGGGAAAATAAACCTAATGTGAAGTTTATTTTTAAAATAATCAACAAAGGTTTCTCCACCGGGAATTTTTCCGGTTTCGGTTTTTTTGTAGCCTAAATCGATTATTGTTTTTAAGTATTGATCATACTCGCTTTTATTTTTAAACTGAAACTCAACCCGGTCTGCCGATTTTTCATTTGTATATTCAAATTTTCCGATCTTGTATTGAAAATCCGGACTGTCATATTCATATAAATTGAATTCTGAGCTTTCAGTTTTGTCGTAATAAGAATATTTCAGTTTTTTAATTTCAACTTTAAATGAGGTCATATCCATTTTGTTGAATTTTTCGAGCTGATCTAATGAAAAAGCCTGTCCAAATCCCTGAAAATGCAGAACTAAGATTAATATAAGTGTTGAGACTATTTTAAAATGATTCATGTGAAATTAATATTTTAGAATTTGAGTTATAAAGATTTTATTTTGGTGATATAATCATTTAATTGATCACTTTTTACTTCAATATCAGCAGGAATTCCTCTTCCAATTTCTTTGTACGGATATTTTGTCCGGTCAATTAAAGTTCCTGTCGTAATCACTAAAAAGGCATTGTCCGGCAATTTGAACTCCGAATTATCTGAAGTTAATCCTTGCGTATTACAGCCTACAATTTTTACATTTTTCTGTCCTTTGAAGCTAGCCACAACAAATTCTCCTGAACTTGCGGTTTTCTTATTGGTTAAAATATAAATAGGCTTATT
The DNA here is from genome assembly GCF_003815655.1 of Chryseobacterium sp. G0201. Lineage (NCBI taxonomy): Bacteria > Pseudomonadati > Bacteroidota > Flavobacteriia > Flavobacteriales > Weeksellaceae > Chryseobacterium > Chryseobacterium sp. G0201. The sequence goes on from NZ_CP033917.1 coordinate 2,634,318, forward strand.
TTTATTTTTGATCTTGATGTCCGAAATAGGAATGACTCCTATTTTTTGTTTCCCGAAATAAATACCATCATTTTTACTCATAAAAAAACTTATCGCCCCTGAATTATCCATAGATCCTGATGCATTATTGGTATCTAAAAAAGGACGTGTCGATTTTAACATGGGAGAAAACATTCCGCCTTCATTATCCCTAAGATCAATGATCCAAAGCTTTGGGTTAGCTTGATCTAATTTTTTTACTTTATCAAAAAATGTCTGTACATATTCATTCCAGTCATCCTGATTCATATTTCCGATGGCGGGTACCGTGATATAAGCCATGTTATGATCGATCAGACTGTCTTTTGGATAAGGAAATTCTATACCAACATCTTTAAATCTTTTTAAATAAGCTTCAATGACTTCAGGTTCATAGAATTTTGAATGATGATCGCCTAATTTTCCAAGAATATCCCTAATGATAGGGTAGGTTTCTCTAATGGTTTTCTTTTCGTTAGCTTGTTTGAGATACGTTTCTTTTATTGCTGTCCAATCAATACTCTTTTTATTAACGGAATTCTGCTCCATTAGCTGAATGGCTTTTTCAACATAAGAGGTGGGAGTTTCCTGTGAATATATTTTGCCTGTAAAAAGGAACAAGCTAAAGAGGGTGAAGAGAAGAATTCTTTTCATAGGTATTGATTAGTTTTAATGAATCGAAGATACTTATAATATTTGTTTCATTTATTCTTCAATTCCGTAGATTAATATTTTGTGAATATCCGGAATTTGAAGATTTTCTAATTCATTAATTTTAATCAGTTGCAGTGCGAAATTATTGAGTTCAGTTTTAGCATTTTCAACAGCAATTCTAAGTAAGTCTTTATCAATTTCAATTCTGTCTTCCAAAATAGGTGGTGCAAAATTTTCCTGAATTTCAGAATTTAAAAAATCAAAAATGATTTTATTTTCGGATTTTTCAATTTTTGGAGAAGGATGTCCCATATAAAAGAAGCTGTAATCTTCATCAAATAAATCTTCCCATGCTTCAATATCTCCTAGTTTTCCGCAGCATTGTGGGAAATATTTGTTCTCATCATCTATTTTTAAAATATAGCCACCATAAAACGAAGTGTAAAGTTGATAGATTTCTTCTTCTTTATTAATCTGTGAATCTATTTCTTTTTTTGCTATTTTTAGTAAGTCTGCATCTGAAATTTCATTTACTCTATAAAATGAAGAGGCTTTTGAATAAGATTTTAAAAGTTCAGAAAGGCCAGCTTTTATATTTGTTGAAATATGATAATTTTCCCATTCATCTGGAAATTCCCAATAAGGACCTGAAGGAGGCGTCGGAACGTCCTGATCGTAATTTGTGATTTCTATAACGGGGATTAATTCTATTTTCATATTAATAAAATCTTCTGCTTTTGCCATCTAGTAAGTTTTCTAACATCAAAATCTGCTCTTGATTAAGATTTTCCAAGGTTATCTTTTTATGTCTGTTCATAAGATATTCTGGATAATAAACCAGTTCAACACTATTGTTATCAATTTTATATTCTCTTAAAAGGGTAGGTTTTCGTGTGTTTTTTCTATTTTTATTTGAGAACAAAAGATTGGTAGTTTTAAGAGGTATAAAGTGGAAGCTTGTAGAAAATAGAAAAATTGAATTTTCATTGATCAAAAGATTAAATGAGCACCACTCAAAATTTTTTTTATTTCCTTGGTCTGTAAAAATTGTTCCGCTTATATTTTTTAATTCTATTGAATTTGTTTGTTTACAATTTTTAAGAATTTTCTTTTTTTCAATGAAATAATAAACGCTCTTACCAATAGCAAATAAAAAGAAGACAATAATGAAATAGGGAAATATATTATCTGGCATTTTTTAATTTATCATTTAAAATTTTATGGTCGTTGTCTAGATTGGTTAAAAATTCTTCAGGATTTTTCAAAAAACTATAACTGTTTGAAAGTTTGGCCAATTTATAAACTTCTTTTTGTGTTGGAATGACAAGATTTCCTTGAAGATCCATTAAGAGACAATCATATTTTTTCGCAATTTCAATAAAATTATTTAAAAAAATCAAATCATCTTCTCTTAAATCTGCCCGAAAATGAAGTTTTTTTATTTTTCCATTTTCTTTATTTAATATTAATGATGCATCATGATCTATTGCTGTATCAATGGTTCTCTTATAATGTTTCCAGTAATAATAATCAGATCTACTTTCTAATGGTTTTCTGGGAAATAATTTATTGATGTAATAAATTATCTCTGTTGGAAAAATCTCTGTAACATCCCAAAAATTTATAGTTAAAGCATCTATAAAAAAATCAGTAGAATCCAATAAATTATCTTCTTCAAGGTAGTAATGATTTATTCTTTCTTGAAGATTGATATTTAATTTATTAGGAATAAATCCGAACTCATTAATAACTCCTTTTCGTGGAATTAGATTTAGTCGAAACTGATAAATAGCCATTTATCAAATGTAAAAAAATATTTTAAGCCAACGGCAACTTAAAATAAAAAGTACTTCCCTGATTCAGCGAGCTGTTTACGCCAATTTCGCCATTTTGTTTTTCAATGAAATTTTTGGAAATCGCCAAGCCTAAACCTGTTCCGTTTTGATGTTCTCCGGGAACCTGAAAATAACGGTCAAAGATCTGACGGTGGTATTTTTCATCAATTCCGCTTCCTGTATCTGTGATGCTGAATGTTACAAATGAATCTGATTTCTCAACTAAAATCTGAATATTTTCATCCTGAAAAGAATGTTTAATGGCATTGCTCAGGAAATTATTCATTACCCAAACCGTTTTATCAAAATCGGCAGAAACGAAATCATTTTCTTCTAAATTATTCTGAAGATTAATAGAAATATTTTTCTGTTCAGCCAGTTTTTCCACATTTTTTATGGCAGTCTGAACAATATTTTTGGGCGAACAATTTTCAATATGTAATCTGATATTTCCTGTTTCCACCTGAGATAAATTAAGCAGTTCTCCTGTAATATCCAATAAACGTTGTCCGTCTTCATTGATGCTTTTCAACAACTCTTTTTGTTGCTCATTCAATTCACCGAATTTTTGATTTCCTAATAATTGAACACCCATTTTTATGGCTGAAATTGGAGTTTTCAGTTCATGAGAAATGGTGGCGATAAAATTAGTTTTAGCAAAATCAAGTTCTTTAAAAGGCGTGATATTTCGTAATAAAATTACTTTTCCAATGTATTTTTTCTCTTTTTCGCCGGTTTTTACAATGTTGATAGGAACAATTTCCTGTTCGAAATAATTCTCTTTATTGTCGGTAACAATTTTGATAGGTTCTTTTACAGGATGATCGATATTTTTTAAGAGTTCTCTTACCAAATCATTGTTGATCGCCACTTCATGAGCGGTTTTTCCGATAATTTCTTCTTTCCTGAGATTGGTGATTTTTAAAGCTTCATCATTAATCATGTAGATAAAATGATTCTCATCCAAACCGATCACGGCATCGTGCATATTGTTGACTAACGTTTCAATCCTTTTTTTATCCATCAATTGCGTAGAAAGCGTGCTGCTTTCATATTCCTGCAGTTTTTCAGCCATGATGTTGAAAGAATTGGCTAGATCGTTAAATTCTTCACTTCCTTTGAAATGAACTCTTTCATTATAATTTTTATTCGCAATTTGTTTAATACTGAAAGTCAGCTGGTTGATAGGTTCTGCAATAGTTTGGGGTAAATTAAACAACAAAATAAAAGCAATCAGAAAACAAACGGTTCCAATACTCACGATCCAAAAAGTAGCATTTTCGGCTGTAATAATGGCGATATCACTTTTACGTTCAATACCTTTCATGTTCAGTGACATGATTTTAGCCAAATCTTCGCGAATGAGTTTTTCTTTTTCGTTGGTGGGTTGTTTTAAATAGCTGCTGAAGTGCAAATTTAGGTTTTGCGTTGCTTCTTTTTCACCAAATTCAGTGAGGTTTTTTTCCTGTAAAATATTGTTTTTTTGAAAATCCTTGATCGCAATTGCGCTGTCTGTACTTATTTTATCCAAAGCCAGCAACATGTTTTTAGAAAACTCCAAACTGTTGTAATTGGCGGTAAGAATTTTCTCGGTATCAGATTTTAATTTGTTGATGTACACAGAGCCGATCACCGAAAGTAAAACGATCAGTAAGAATAAAAGACCTACACCGAGGGTGAGTTTTGTTTTAATTTTCATTGTGTTTAAGATAAAATAATAATGTCGATCTGTCGTTCATTCAATCGGTTCATCAGAGTATAGATCCAGCTGTAGCCGGAAAGTCTCTGCCAAAGTTTTGCATGAGGTTTTCCGATGCAAACCGTGGTGATGTTATGCTCGATCACGTAATCTAAAATCCCTTTGTGGACGCTGTTTTCTTTAATCCTAATGACTTTCGCTCCCAATTCCTGCGCTAAATTAAAATTATTAATCAAATATCTTTGCTTATCCAAAGCTATTTTTTCAGGATTTTCTGATGGTTTCTGCACATATAAAACAGTCCACGGACTATTATAATAACTCGCCAATCTTGAAGTTTTTCTAATGATATTTTTAGCAATTTTCTCGTTACTGCTGATGCATACGAGAAATTTTATAGGTTTAAAATTTTCTGTTTTTACCTCTGTTTCAACCTTTTTTTCAACGTGGGTGGCTACTTCTTTTAAAGCTAATTCGCGGAGCTGTAAAATATGTCCGCTTTGAAAGAAATTATTTAAAGCCGTCTGAATTTTTTCCTTTTTGTAAATTTTTCCTTCTTTGAGTCTCGTTAAAAGTTCGTCAGCGGTTAAATCGATATTCACCACTTCATCAGCTAAAGCTAAAATTTTATCGGGAACGCGTTCTGTAACTTCAATTCCTGTTATTTTTTTAACTTCTTCATTTAAACTTTCAATGTGCTGAATATTCATCGCACTGATGACGTTGATTCCGTTATCGAGGATTTCCAGAACGTCCTGCCATCTTTTTTTGTTTTTGGAGCCTTCTACATTGGTGTGAGCCAATTCATCCACCAAAACAACTTCCGGATGTTCATTGATAATCGTCTGAAGATCCATTTCTTCAAGGTTTTTACCTTTGTAAAACGTTGATCTTCTCGCAATTTCAGGAATTCCGTCTACCAAAGCTACGGTTTCTTCTCTTCCGTGAGTTTCTATGTAGCCTATTTTTACATCAATGCCGTTTCTCAACAATGCATGGGCTTCCTGAAGCATTCGGAAGGTTTTCCCGACACCTGCACTCATCCCAATGTAGATCTTGAATTTTCCTTTTTTGGATTTTTGGATCAGTTCTAAAAATTGCTTTGCTGATGATGACATTAATTTTATTCTTTTTAATTTTATTTTTTGAAACATGATATTGTTGGAAGTTTGAAGCTGGAAGTTATTACTACAAATTATTTAATCCTAACCTCCAACTTCCATCTTCCCGCTTTTTAAAACCAAGCTGCAAGACTTGTTGTAATGAAAAAATTCCCTTGTTTAAGCTCATCATTCTTTACAAAAATGGCATCTTTAGAAGTAAAACCTCTCGCTTCTGTACGGAATACAACATTTTTTAGGATCGAATAATCTACATTCAGAGAATATCCGTAGGTTTGAAATCCGTTTTGCGTTTTTGTACTGATAATAACTCCATTTTTGTCATTGTAATATTCAAGTCTTCCGGCTAAAGCCCATTTATCATTAAATTGATATTTCATCAACATATTTGGAGTGTACCAAATGTTGTATTGTTCGCTTCCTTTTAATTTTTGTTCGGCTCCGATATCGAAACCAAGAATGGTAGAAAACTGTTTCGTTACTTGAAAAATTCCGTGTAAATCATGGAAATAACGCATTTTTTTCTCTTCTTTTGATTTATCATTTCCGACGAATGAACTGCTGTTCAAGGTAATTTTATCATTCGGTTTATAGGTTATTTGATGTCCAAACGAGATGCTTTGATTACCGTCGGCTTTTGCGATACGCTGCCATCCATTCAGAACCAATCCGCTTAGAAACCATTTTCCACTGTCTGAAGTGTAGGAAATTTTGGCTCCCGTTTCAAAGTAAGGCGAATTTTCTGCAGCTAAACTTCTTGTAAGATTCATATTATCCTTTCCTATGGCACTTTCCCAACCGATATGAGAAGGTATGATGCCGGCATCGATCCACAAATTTTTATTTTTTGAAATTTTAATTCCAATATTAGCTTCATTCACATAACGTAAAGCATCTTGCTCTGCTACCATATTATCTTGTGCATAAGTTCCTGCCATTAAAGCAAAGTTGGCCCGAAGATTTTCACTTTGGTAAGTTGCTTTTGCAAGTCCTAAATTAAGATTCAGCTCGTTATGACGATTGTATGAATATAGAAAATCCTGACGGTTATGGCTGGCCGGTTCATTAAAATCATAGCTGTAAAAAAGCTCTGCATAAGCAGAAAATGTGATCTTATTGCCAATTTTCATCGAATCCGAAGACTGTGCCTTCGGAAAGAATACACACAACATAAGTCCAATGACAATATACTTTTTCATGTTCAAATTTCTTTTTAGTAATGGTTAATTGTTTTTAAGAGCTCGAAACAATTAAAGTTAATTATTTCGAGCTTATAGTAAGTATTAAAATTTATTTTGTTGGCTACAGTCTGAACATTACAGCCAATGTCAATCTGCTGTCAGACTTTCTTAAATCGGGTCTCCAAGAGTCAATTGGAGTATCTATCCATCCGTCCGGACTGGTTGTTCCGCCAGATCCTGCGAAATAAGGGATATTACTTTTTCTGAATCCGTATTCTAATCTGAAAGTTACGAATTGATTCGGCATGATATCCACAGTTGCCGTTCCCTGAAACATTTTTAGTTTTTCTCCTTTTGCAATGGCATCATTAAAATCGTTGTTGGCAACTGGAGAAGGGGAGAATGCTAAATAAGCTCCCGGATTTGAAACAGCATCAGCTCTTAAGGATAACGCAATTTTATTGTTATGAAACCAAAGTCTGTTGGCAATGGAAGTTCCGATCATGTAATTGTCTTTTGCCTTCAAACCTCCACCGCTCTGGAATCCGTAATGGTTGTTGATACTGAAAGCAGCCTGTGACAAGCCTTTGCTTTCTTTATTGTGGAAATATCTCGCAACAATACTGTGGTCATGGTGAAAACGGCGAACATCAGGATTATTTCTCGTGTCTTTTCCGTTTAAATAAAAATTGGCAACCAACTGAAGATTTTCGTTCGGACGGTAGTAATTGGAAACTCCCAATCCAAGACCTTTATTCCATGAATTATAAGTCTGCCAACCGTTCAACACCCAAAGTTCAACCTTATATTTTTTTGAAGGATATGCCTGAATTCTAGCTCCCTGAAAATAGAAAGGTGTAAAATCGCAGACCAAACTTCTCTGATAGTTCCAGTTTTCTCCCAGAACATAACTTTCCAAACCGATGTAACTCATGAAAATCCCGGCTTCAACATTCAAACCGTGCATTACGTTGAAATGATAACCTGCTGCAGCTTCTCGGATATTTTTTAAATTACTCACACTTGTATTTTTACCATGATTTACGGTTCCGTCCAAATCTTGAACAATAGAGCCCATTTGCCCATATTGTAACCATAAACGGCCGATCATATTTTTGTAGTTGGTTTCTAAACCGATACTCGCCATATTGATCGTAAATTCATTGGAACGACCGATTGCTGCTGAAATCGTGTGTGTATTATCTTGTGGATTACGAAAATCGTAATTATAATAGGCATCTACATAGGTTACACCCGTTAAAATCGTTTCTCCATCTTTATCTTTTAAAGTTAAAGGAAAATCTGTCTGGCGGTTTTGTCCGTTGATCCAAGTCAGATCGTAACCGTCAAAAGGAATTTTAGAATCGGTTTTTGCTGTTAGCGAATCTTTCGGTTGTAAGGAAACTGAATCTTTTTTAATTTCCTGTGCATTCATAGGATTTAAAGCAAAAAATCCCAATAAAAAAATAGCCTGAATAGTTTTTGATTTCATTATATAAATATTGATAACAATGTGTAGTTTTAATTAAAAAGTGTCATCTAGGCTGACAAATCCAGTCTTTAACTTTTGCTTCTTGTTTTAAGACAAAAGAAATTACTTCAATTGATCTAAAGCGATATTCAGCTTTAAAACATTCAATTTCGAAGGTCCAAAAAGTCCCAAAAGAGGTTTTTCTGTTTGATTTTTAATAAGATTTTCAATTTTTTCCAGAGAGATATTTCTTTCTTTTGCAATTCTTTTGGCTTGGTATAAGGCGCCTTCTTCAGAAATATCAGGATCCAGTCCGCTTCCGCTTGCTGTAGCTAATTCTACGGGAACTTTCGTATTTTCCATTTCAGGATTCTGCATTTTCAAAGTATCAATTCTTTTTTGCACGTTTTGCAAATACTCTTCATTGCTTGGTCCTTTATTGCTCCCCGCACTTCCTGCAGCATTGTAATCAACTGCAGATGGGCGACCGTGGAAATATTTAAGAGATTTAAAATCCTGTCCGATATTGGCGTAAAACTTTTGTCCGTTATAATTGATGATCTCTGCATTTCCCTGAGTTGGTAAAATTTTAGAACCTGCGAAAACAAAGATTAAATATAGGGCTACCACAACCAGCATAACCAGAGATAATCTCAACGCTGAAATAAGATAAATTTTCATTTTTTTAAATTTTTAAAAGAATAGACTGATAAATAAGTCAATGATTTTTATTCCTATGAATGGAGCGATAATTCCTCCCAAACCGTAGATCAAAAGATTTCTTCTCAATAATGCACTTGCACCGATCGGTTTGTAAGCAACACCTTTCAACGCTAATGGAATTAAGAATGGAATAATGATCGCATTAAAAATAATGGCCGATAAAATCGCTGATTCAGGACTGTGAAGATTCATGATATTCAATTTCTGAAGCGCCGGAATAAACGTGATAAACAGCGCCGGAATAATGGCAAAATATTTAGCAACATCATTCGCAATACTGAAAGTTGTCAACGTTCCACGAGTCATTAATAACTGTTTTCCGATTTCTACGATCTCGATTAATTTTGTCGGGTCATTATCCAGATCCACCATGTTTCCGGCTTCTTTTGCGGCCTGAGTTCCACTGTTCATGGCAACACCAACATCGGCTTGGGCTAGGGCAGGAGCGTCATTCGTTCCGTCACCCATCATGGCAACCAGTTTACCTTCCTGTTGTTCTTTTTTGATGTAATTCATCTTATCTTCAGGTTTAGCTTCTGCGATAAAATCATCTACACCGGCTTTTTCTGCGATAAATTTTGCGGTTAAAGGGTTATCACCTGTTACCATTACGGTTTTCACACCCATTTTTCTCAATCGTTGAAAACGTTCCTGAATTCCGGTTTTGATGATATCCTGAAGTTCAATAACTCCCCAAACTTTTTCATTAACGGAAACCACCAATGGAGTTCCTCCGTTTTCAGAAATTTTGGTTACAGCGTCCTGAGTTTCCTGTGGGAAAATATTTCCGGCTTTTTCAGTCAGTTTTTTAATGGTGTCGTAAGCTCCTTTTCTAATTCTTGTGTTTTCAAAATCAATACCTGAAGTTCTGGTTTCAGCCGTAAAATCGATGTAGACAGGATTTGGAACAAGCAAGTCTTCAGATTTTAATTGGCTTAATTCTATAATTGATTTTCCTTCCGGAGTTTCATCAGCAACAGAACTTAATGCTGAACCTTTGATAAATTCTTCAAGTTGAATTCCATTTGAAGGATGAAATTGAGTTGCTTTACGGTTTCCGATGGTGATTGTTCCTGTCTTATCAAGAAGTAGAACGTCAATATCTCCAGCAGTTTCAACAGCTTTACCACTTTTTGTAATAACGTTGGCTCTCAAAGCTCTGTCCATCCCCGCAATTCCAATTGCAGAAAGCAGACCTCCGATCGTTGTGGGTATCAGACAAACGAAAAGTGATATAAATGCCGCAATGGTAATCGGCGTCTGCGAATAATCTGCAAAGGGTTTTAAAGTAACTGTAACTATTATGAAAGTGAGGGTAAACCCTGCTAAAAGTATGGTTAATGCGATCTCGTTCGGTGTTTTCTGTCTTGAAGCACCTTCTACAAGGGCGATCATTTTATCAAGGAAAGATTCTCCGGGCTTGGTGGTAACTTTCACCTTTATTCTGTCGGAAAGTACTTTTGTACCACCTGTTACGGAACTTTTATCTCCACCAGATTCTCTGATCACGGGTGCACTTTCTCCTGTGATTGCGGATTCATCGATTGTTGCCAACCCTTCGATAATTTCACCATCCATCGGGATCTGATCACCTGCTTCACAAAGGAAAATATCTCCCAGTTTCATTTCTGCAGACATTTTTAAGGCTGTTTCCACCTGAAATCCCGGTTTGTTGTCGATGATTAATTTTGCAGGAGTTTCTTCACGCGTTTTTCTCAACGTATCTGCCTGTGCTTTCCCTCTTGCTTCTGCGATGGCTTCTGCGAAGTTGGCAAATAAAACAGTAAAGAATAAGATAATAAATACTAAAAAGTTATAGGTGAAACTGCCCTGTGATTTGTCTCCCGTTAAACTGAATAAGCTTACGATAAACATGACAACTGTTCCGACTTCTACCAGAAACATGACAGGATTTTTAAACATGATTTTCGGATTCAGCTTAACGAAAGACTGTCTGATAGCTTCGTTAACCAAATCTTTTTGAAACAATGTTTGTGATTGATTTTTCATTTTTTTGAAATAGTTATATAATTGTAAACCAATGGTAACCATTAAGGTGAATAAAGAGATAAGTGATGAAATGGATAATGTTATTCAAGTGAATGATTCTATGAGATTTAGACTAGTTTTCTTACTCTCATCAATTCCTTAATGGCTTACGATTGATTTTAATTTTTATTTAGAAAAATATTGAAGTTGTTCTGCAATTGGTCCCAAAGTAAGTGCTGGGAAGAATGATAAAGCTGCGATCAGAAGAATAACGGCTAAAGTCATAAATCCAAAAGTTGCGGTATCAGTTTTCAATGTTCCTGAACTTTCCGGGATATATTTTTTCTGAGCTAAACATCCTGCAATGGCAATTGGACCGATGATCGGGATGAATCTTGATAACAACAACACAATTCCTGTTGAAATATTCCACCAAGGCGTATTGTCGCCCAATCCTTCAAATCCGGAGCCGTTATTGGCTGATGATGAAGTGAATTCGTATAACATTTCACTAAAACCATGAAAACCTGGATTGTTTAATGTTTTGGCTCCAAATTCAGGCATATAAGCTGTTAAAGCTGTTCCGACAAGAATTAAAAAAGGGTGAAATAAAGCAACGATCATCGCTATTTTCATTTCTTTGGCTTCGATTTTTTTACCCATAAATTCAGGCGTCCTTCCGACCATAAGACCGCTCATAAATACTGCAAGAATGATGAATATAAAGTAATTTAGAATTCCGACTCCACAACCACCGTAGAAGCAGTTGATCATCATCGCCAAAAGCTGATTCATTCCTGAAAGCGGCATCGTACTGTCATGCATGGCATTTACAGAACCTGTAGAAATTACCGTTGTAGCAATACTCCAATATCCTGAAGAAGCACTTCCAAAGCGGATTTCTTTCCCTTCCATCGCTCCCAAATGATTGTCGGTTCCCATTTCTGTAATCAATGGATTTCCCTGAGTTTCATTCACAACATTCGGAACAGCAAGTGCTAGAAAACCAATGGTCATTACAGTAAAAATAGTCCACGAAAGTTTTCTTTTCTTTAAATAAAATCCTAACGCAAAAACCAACGCAAAAGGAATGATCATCTGAGTAACCATTTCCGTCATATTGGTCATATAATTCGGGTTTTCAAGCGGGTGTGCAGAGTTGGCTCCAAAAAAACCTCCTCCGTTTGTTCCTAAGTGTTTGATTGCCACAAAAGCTGCAGCAGGACCTCTTGAAACATCAACTTTTTGACCTTCCAATGTTGTGATATGGTCTTTACCTTCGAAAGTCATCGGAGTTCCGTTGGCAGAAAGGATAAAAGCCACTACAATACTGATCGGAATCAATATTCTGATCATCGATTTGGTGAAAAAATCGTAGAAATTACCTAATTCCGTAGTCGTTTTTTCTTTAAATGCTTTGAAAAGCACAGCCATTGCAGCCATTCCGGTTGCAGCAGTTACAAACTGTAAAAACATTAAGTATAACTGGCTTAAATAACTGACTCCCGTTTCTCCTGAATAATGCTGTAAATTACAGTTGACCAAGAAAGAAATTGCTGTATTAAAAGCAAGATCTGGTGACATATTCGGATTTCCGTCTGGATTTAAAGGAAGCCATGATTGATTTAATAACATGAAAAATCCGATGATGAACCAAACTAAGTTGATGGTCAGCATGGCAAACATATTCTGTTTCCAAGTCATCTGACGGTCGGGATTGATCCCTGAAATTTTATAAATAATATTTTCAATCGGCTGAAAAATTTTATCTAAAAAAGTCTTTTTATAACCGTAAACATTAGCAATGTATTTCCCTAGGAAAATACCAATGACTAATGTGATTGCGAACATCGCTATGATGCCTAAAATTTCTGTATTCATGATTTTGATTAAAATTTTTCAGGTTTCGTTAAAACATAACAGATATACCCAAAGGCTAATATTGAAAGGATAAATAAACTCCACATAATTTTTATATTTTGTCAAAAAATTCAACAGATTTGTATAAAAGCCAAAACAGTACTGCGAAAAGCAATATTAAACTAATGAGCATCATGATGTTACAATTAAAGTTAATAAAGTAAAAAGCACATACGATACAATCAAAAAGCTGAATTTTGAATGCTCCCGTTTTTTGAACGTTTTTCTTGAAATTGTCATTTTTAGAATATTTTATTTATATCCTATATGCCAAAAGAAGATCCGTTTTTTCAAAATGTGAGATAAGTGATTTTATGATAGTGTGTTACGGTGTTTATAGGTAATGTCATAACAAAGAAAAGCCTATCATTTTGATAGGCTCATTATTATAATGATAGGATGCTTTAGGCGAGAGACAGTAAGCTATAAGCGAATTCTAGCGTAAATTTAGAACTCTTAAACACTGAGATTCTCCAACCCTCAAACTCATCGCAGTTCGTATTCTTCCAATTTGCGGTACAACGTTGCAATACCAATTTCCAGCAATCTCGCTGCTTCGGCTTTGTTTCCTTTGGTGTATTTAATCACTTTTTGGATATGCTCTTTTTCTAAAGATCGCATGCTCAACGAGTCCTTTTCTGTTGAAGCAATTTTTTCGGAATAATGCGGCAGACTTTCTGTATCCAGAATATTGTCATTCATCAAGATTAGACTTCTTTCGATGGTATTTCTTAATTCACGAATATTACCCTTCCAGTCATTTTTTTCTAAGGCTTTATAATATTCCTGGGAAACCTGAACGGATGATAAATGCAGTTTATTCGAAAAAATATCAATAAAATTTTTAGCCAAAACTTTCAGATCTTCTTTTCTTTCACGAAGTGGAGGAAGATTGATTTCGAAAACATTTAGCCTGAAATAAAGATCTTCCCTGAAATGGCCTTGTTTTATTTCGTCTTCTAAATTTCTGTTGGTCGCGGCAATTAATCTGAAATCCGATTTTGAAACCTTTGTTTCACCCATTTTCATGAATTCTTTGGTTTCCAGCACGCGAAGTAATTTTGCCTGAAGTTCGATGGGCATTTCACCAATTTCATCTAAAAATAAAGTTCCACCGTTGGCTTCTTCTACAAGACCTTTTTTGTCTTTTATGGCTCCGGTAAAAGAACCTTGTTTATGCCCGAAAAGTTCGCTTTCCAGAATTTCTTTGCTGAATGCAGAACAATTGATCGCGACAAAATTATTTTTCTTTCTGTCACTTCCTTCATGAATAGCGTTGGCGAAAACTTCTTTTCCGGTTCCTGTTTCGCCTGTTAAAAGAACGGTTGCATCTGTTAAAGCCACTCTTTCTGCCAGTTTTTTGGCCTGAATAATTAAAGGAGAAATTCCAATGATTTGATTAAATCCTTTTTGAATATTACTCTTTTGAACGATTTTGGATTTATTATCTTTTGCTTTTTCCAACGTTTTATAGACCAACGGAATAATTTTCTCGTTATCATCGCCTTTCACTAAATAATCGTAAGCTCCGTTTTTCATTGCCTGAACTGCATCCGTAATATTTCCGAAAGCGGTCATCAGAATAATTTCAAGGTGAGGATATTTTGTTTTAATAGATTTCACAAGATCAACCCCGAAAGCATCGGGAAGCCGAACATCACTCAACACAACATCAAAGTCGTATTGTTCTAGCATCGTCATCGCAGAACGCGCTGTGGAAGCTTCTTTTACGTTAAAATTTTCTTGGGAAAGGATCATTCCTAACAGTTTTAGGAGTTTGATCTCATCATCGATGATCAGAATGTTTCCGGACATGGTATGGTTTTTTGGAAAACTTAGTGCAAACTTAGATAATTATTTTGAAAAAAGACAAAGAAAGCTAAGATGGTTGAGATTGGTTTTGTTGTTTGGGAGCCTTGTTAAGGTTTTTTGACTTCATGACAATTTATCGACAAAAACCTAGCTGCGATAGTAACGGTTACCCCGCAACATGTGAGGAAGAGTTCGTGGGCTGGGTATTGGGAGCGTTGGCGTGACGAGTATGAGTGGATAGCGCGAAATAGCTCCTGGAAAATAAATAATAAGTAATTAATGATCATTACAATAGATGTAATAATAGGAAAAGTAGAAAGTGTTCTTTTTTGATTGCTTACATTTGTATACATTCTTATCTTAAAGGAATGAAAATGAATTTACATATGACTGACAAAAGATATAAGGAGACGATTCATACAGACAAAAACAACTACGAATACATCACAATACCTCAAGACGAAAATAAAGTAAGAATCTATACCTTGAAAAACGGGTTAAAAGTTTTTCTTGCTCAAAATTTTGATGCTCCGAGGATTCAAACCTACATTCCTGTAAGAACGGGAAGTAATAACGATCCGGCCGATAATACAGGTTTGGCGCATTATCTTGAGCATATGATGTTTAAAGGAACTTCAAGATTAGGAACTCAAAACTGGGAAAGGGAAAAGGTTTTACTAGACCAGATTTCTGACTTATACGAACAGCATAAAGCAGAACAAGATCCTGAAAACAAGAAAGAAATCTACACAAAAATAGATGAAGTTTCTCAGGAAGCAAGCCAGTATGCGATTGCGAATGAATATGATAAGGTAATTTCTTCATTAGGCGCAAGCGGAACGAATGCCCACACTTGGTTTGACGAAACCGTTTACAAAAATAATATTCCCAATAACGAACTTGAAAAATGGCTGAAAGTCGAGAAAGAAAGATTTTCTGAATTGACATTAAGGCTTTTTCACACTGAATTAGAATCCGTTTACGAAGAATTCAACAGAGCGCAGGATAATGATTCAAGATTGGTGAATTATGAGTTGATGGATGCTCTTTTTCCAACGCATCCTAACGGTCAGCAAACGACTTTAGGGAAGCCGGAACATTTGAAAAATCCTTCTATGAAGGCGATTCATAAATATTTTGATGAATATTATGTTCCCAATAATTATGCAATAGTTTTGGTGGGTGATCTGGATTTTGAAGAAACGGTTCAACTTATCGATCAGTATTTTGGAGCTATTCCTTACAAAGAATTACCAAAGAAAACTCCAATTATTGAAAAACCTATTACTGGGATCGTAGAAAGAACGGTAAAGAGCCCGACAACGCCGAGAACTCAATTGGCTTGGAGAACCGACAGCTATGGAAGCAGAGAAGCGATATTGGCAGATATTGTTGCCAATATTTTAAGCAACAGGGGAGAAGCAGGATTATTAGATTTAAATATCAATCAAACGCAAAGAATGCTTTGGGCACAGGCTTTTTCGGTTGGTTTAAAAGAATACGGATATTTTTCAATTGTTGCTGTCCCGAAAGAAACACAGACTTTGAAAGAAGCCAAAGAAATGGTGTTGGAACAGATCGAATTGCTGAAAAAAGGAGACTTCCCAGATTGGATGCTTCCTGCCATCATCAATGATTTTAAGGTCCAAAGAATGAAAGCGCTGGAAACAGCCGATGGTATTGCTACAAACCTTTATGATACCTACATCAAAGGTAGATCTTGGGAGCAGGAATTGAATGAAATGGATGAATATTCCGAGTTTACGAAAAAGGAAGTTATCGATTTTGCGAACGAATTTTTTAAAGATAATTACGTTATCATCAATAAAGAAAAAGGAGTTAACGATAAGTTATTAAGAGTTGATAATCCGGGAATTACACCTATAAAAATCAACCGTGAAGCTCAATCTGAATTTCTAAAAGAGATTTTAGCTGAAAAAACAGATGATATTCAACCTGAATTCATTGATTATCAAAAAGAAATAAAAACAGCTGCCGTTAAAGATAAAAAACTGAGTTTCGTTAAAAATAAATACAACGAAATTGCTCAGGCTCATTTTATTTTCCCTTTTGGAAGCGATCATGACAGAGATTTGGGAATTTCTACGCAGGTTCTTCAATATTTGGGAACTGAAAAATTTTCACCTGAAGATCTTAAAAAAGAATTCTTTAAAATTGGGGTCAGCAATGACTTTAAAACAACAGCCGATCAACTTCTGATCTCACTAAGCGGTTTGGAAGAGAATATTGAAAATGGAATTGAATTGCTCCAACATTGGATGCATAATGTAAAACCGGATCAGGAAATTTACAATCAGTTTGTAGAAACAATTCTTGAAAATCGTGAAGCGGTAAAAAAAGATAAAAACCGCATTATGACGGCTTTGACGAATTATACAAAGTTGGGCGAATTTTCACGTTTTACAGATATTATTTCTAAAAAAGAGCTTGAAAGTTCAAATGTTGAGGTATTTACAGACAGAATGAAAAAACTGTTTGATTATCCGTATCAAGTATTTTTCTACGGGAAAAACTTTGAAAACTTCACTAATTATATTGAAAAATATATTGAAACGGCAAGTCTTCAAATTCCTGAGCCTAAAAAATATCCTGAACCGGAAACAAAAGGTAACGTGTATTTCATGAATTACGACATGGTACAGATGGAAATGAGTAAGATTGGAAGAGGGAATGAAGTGAACACGGCAAATTTCGGAAAAATCAATGTTTTCAATGAATATTTCGGAAGAGGTTTGTCATCGATTGTTTTCCAGGAGATCCGTGAGAGTAAGAGTTTGGCGTACTCTGCGTATGTTTCTTACGCTGCCAATTCAGAATCGGGACATCCGGATTATATCACAACGTACATCGGAACTCAGCCGGATAAATTGCAGATTGCAGTTGACACGATGAGTGAACTGATGAGCGAACTTCCTGAAGTGCCCATTCAGTTTGAAAATGCCAGAAATGCAGCTTTAAAACAAATTGCATCAACAAGAATTACACGAACTACTATTTTCTTCAATACCTTAAGGTTAAAAAAAATAGGCATTTCGCATGATTTTAGAAAAGATATTTATCAGCAGATTCAAAATTTGAAATTTGATGATGTGAAGCAGTTTTATCAGACAGAAATAAAACCTGTACATTTCAATACCGCCATTATCGGGAAACGAGAAAACCTGAATATGGAAGCTGTTAACCAAATGGGAGAGTTCAAAGAATTGACTTTAAAAGATATTTTTGGACATTAAAATTAAAAGAGGCTTAAAAAAAGCCTCTTTTTTTATGTCATCACACAATCACCATCGCCATCCTGAAAATCTGGATCAAAGCTGTTGGGAAGGTTTCCAATTAATCCCTTGTGAAACATGTATCGTCTTTCCATATTTCGCTGATGTATCTTTGGAAATATATTCATCGATTCTGCTTTTTTATTGAATTCTGTTTGATAGCTTGTTAAATAATTAATTTTATTCTTAACGACAAAATAGCTTAAAAATGTAACGAATTTTTCCAGATCAGATTCTGAAAACAGATAAGAAATTTTTAAGTGACCATTTCGTACAAACAAAAGTGCACAAGTCTCTAAAACATTTTTTTTATCATAAATTTTTATCCAAAAGTATTTGAAACTTTCAGAAAAGCTGGAAAATAAATAATTTTCTTCTTTACTTTTACTTTCTAAAACCCATGGGTTTTCTATTGCCCAATTGAGTTCTTCAGCATTTCGGTTACTGTGAAATCTTGAAATGAAATCAACACTTTCAGAATCAACTTTATCAAGAATTTTAAATTTGAAATCAGGTTTTTGGATGAAGCAGTTTTTTACTGAAATGAAAGAGTTTAATACAGAATCTCCCAAGCTAAGAAGTGGTTTTATATTTTCTGTTTTGGGCTTTTTTGCGGGAATAATTGTTGCCAGATCAGTTCGGAAATAATACCTTTTACCAACCTTTGGCTGAATATATTGAAAAACGCCAATTTTGTTATATAATGATTCGGCTTCTTTTGTGAATTCCGTTATAGCAATATTGCTGTTATATTCTTCGAATGCTTTATCTAAAAGCTGTTGAGCAATTCTTTTTCCACGAAATTGATTGCTGATGAAAAGTGTACTTAACCATGCATAATTGAATTTTTTTCCGTCAATCAAAAAATTATCAGGAAAACAGCCTAAATATCCGGCTAATTTATCATCATCAAACGCTAAAATAAGCAATGTATGATCATCATTCGCCTTCGGATTATTAATTTGAGAATGGGCTCTGTGTGTTGTAATTGGCAGAAAATCATATTTTTTGAAATCTCCGGATGATACAAATTCTCCCAATTGCTTTTTATTAAATGTCTTTAAATGTATCATTTCCTTATGATTTTATTTTTATTGAAAATACCTTTTAATTGATAATATGTAATTTCTTTTTTTAAGATTGTATCTGCATTTTCTCCAGTTTCCATCGGGATTCTTTGTAGGTTTTTTGAGATGCTATCGAGTTTTATTCCTGCGCTTCCGAAAGTGCAGAACATTTCATTATTTTTAAATAATTCATCGAAAAAAGCCTTTTCCACTCCAAAATCAGTAAAAGGAAAAGCAAAACTTTCGTAGAGAAATTGATTGTCTTTTAAGTAATTAAATGTCTTGTTAGTCGTTTCAAGTTTTTGACTTAAAGATAATTCATGATACAAAGGATGATCCCAACTATGCGAGGAAATTCCGAATCCTTTTTGAGTTAATGATTTTAATTGATCGAAGCTTAAATAAGGCTTTTGTTCTCCTAAAAATTCATTGATATTAATTTCAAGTATTTCTGTAAGCTTATCCAGAATTTCTGTTTTATAATAATTAAGCTTTAAAATTTTCTGTTTGATTTCTGCTTTCGAATCACTTTTAAACTGAAGAATATGATAGATTTCCGGATTTATATCTTTATTTTTTTCAATTTCATTAATGATTAAACTTGCCTTGCAGCGGAACATCAGATCTTTATTATCAATGAAAGCCGGATTGATAAAATTGACGGCATAAATTCCCTTTCTTTCTAAAATTGGGACAACTACATCATAAAATTCCCTGAAACCATCATCAAAAGTAAGAAGAGCTATTTTCTTTTTAGGTTTAAAATTTCCGTTGATAAAATCTTTAAATTCTCCCCAATTTACAAACTGAAAATATGTTGAAAGATAATCTAGATCTTCTTCAAACTGCTTTACATTTTTATACTTGATAATATGGTTAAGATGGAGTAGGTTTTCATCAGAAACACAATGGTAGACAGGAAGACAATAGGGAAGAGGAAACGATTTTTTGATGTCATTTCCTGCAAAATTGGCCAGTAAATTTATGATTCGCTCTTTCATACAATAAAAAAGAATCTATTTAAATTGATATTGAAAATTTAAATAGATTCTTAAAGTTATCATTAAAAAAATTACTTTATCACTTTCATTTCATCGATAAGCCATTTAGAATCGGCATATTTATCAATAATGAAAAGAATGTATTTGGTATCAACCATGATATTTCGGCTGAAACGTGGGTCATAATTGATATCACTCATCGTTCCTTCCCACTGTCTGTCGAAATTTAATCCAACAAGATTTCCATTAGCATCCAAAACCGGACTTCCTGAGTTTCCTCCCGTCGTATGGTTCGTTGCCGTGAATCCTACAGGAACATCGCCTGTTTTATCTTTATAGTTTCCGAAGTCTTTTTTGTTGTAAAGATCGAGAAGTTTTTTAGGAACATCAAATTCATAATCTCCAGGAACATATTTTTCGATTACTCCTGCCAAATGCGTCTGGTAACTGTAAGAAACACCGTCTCTTGGCGTAGAGCCTTTCACTTTTCCGTAGGTTACACGAAGCGTAGAATTGGCATCCGGGAAGAATTTTCTGTCCTTATCCGTATCGATTTGCTGAGCCATGAACGTTTTTTGCAACGCATCAATTTTAGTCTGAAGAGAGGTGAATTGAGGATCAGCAGTTTTCATATATGTATCTCTGATTGACAGATAAAGCTGATAAACAGGATCTTTTTTCAGGTTTTTGATTAATTTATCCTGATTAGAGAAAGCTTTTTCAATATCTGCACTAAGCATTGCTCCGTTCACAGCAGTTCTTCCCGTAATAATTGAATTTTTCGAAATATCTTCAATGACAGTGATGTTTTGAGCTTCATTTTTATACTTGTCAAAACCTGCAGGTAAGAATTGTGGAGCTGTTTTGTTAGCGTATAAAGCTAATAGTTTTGCCGTCACTTTTGCATCCAATTCTGCACTGTAATCTTTGTAGAATGCAGTTAGTTTTGTTTTAAGTTTGGTGAGCTCTTTTTCATCCATTCTGCCGGATTCTACAGAATTGATGTAAGTATAATAATCACTTGCAAGCTTTAATGTTTCTGCATTTTTGATGACTTCTGTGTAATATGCATTATTTAAAGCAAAAGGTGCCTGATCGTTGTATAATTTATTTAATTGGTCTAAAGTTGCTTTCACCTCATGGTTTTTAGCGACCAAAGAACCTTCATACATTACTTTTTTCTCAACGGCGTTGGATTTTTTCAAACCTTCTACTTCACCGATCCACTTTTTCCAGTAATTGGCAACGGAAGCGAATTTTGAAGCATATTTGATACGGGTTGCATCATCGGCACGCATTTTTTCGTCCAAGGTTTTCAGAGCAACATCACGTACGTCAATTTTTGCAGGATCGACCTCTTTCATGATCTTTTCTACGGCGATTGCAGGAAGATATTCTGTTGTTTTTCCGGGAAATCCGAATACAAATGTGAAGTCATTCTCGTTTTTATCCTTGATAGAAACCGGAAGATAATGCTTCGGCGTGTAAGGAATGTTATCTTTTGAATATTCAGCAGGCTTGTTATTTTTGTCAGCATAAATTCTGAACATTGAGAAATCTCCCGTATGTCTTGGCCAAACCCAGTTATCGGTATCAGAACCAAATTTTCCAATGCTTTGTGGCGGTGCTCCTACCAAACGAATGTCTTTGTACGTTTCGATGGTGTAAGCGTAGTATTTATTTCCGTAATACATTGGTTTTACAGAAATAGATTGATAAGATTCTGTTTTTTGAGAATTTTTATAAACTTCAATATTGGTATTGATCTTTTTGGTAAGATCAGGTTCTGTAAGGTTATCAGTTCCTTCTAAAATTTGATTGGAAACATCTTTGATATCTACGATAAAATCTACTGTTACTCCCGGATTTGGTAGTTCTGTACTCATATTTTGTGCCCAGAAACCGTTTGATAAAAGATCATTTTGTACTGTAGAATGAGCTTGGATCTGACCGTAACCGCAGTGGTGATTGGTCAATAATAATCCTTTTGGAGAAATGATTTCGGCAGTACAACCTCCGTTGAACTGTACCACAGCATCTTTTATGCTTGCTTTTTGAGGATTGAAGATGTCTTTGGCAGAGATTTTCATTCCCAAATCTTTCATTTCCTTTTCATTGAGCTCTGTTGGGATCCACATTCCTCCGTATTGCTGTGCAAAAGCCATCGCAGCCGGCAAAAGAAATACAGATAAAAGTATCTTTTTTGTCATAATCAAAATTTTGCCCTAATTTACAAAGAAAAATAAAATTAGTCCTTATGAAAACGGGGAATTATGAACATTCAACTGTTAATTTTGAACATCAAAGGATATTAATTATTTTTTAATGCTTAAACATTCGTAGAATTTGTAAAAAATTAACTTAAAATCTTGATGGGCTTGATTTTTGTTCATTGATTACTAGCTTAATATTAATATATTTAAATTACTTATCATGAACAAATTACAAATTTCAGGTATTGCAGCAATGGCTTTTCTGGCTTCTTGCTCACCGAAAGAAAAAACAAGTGAACTATCATCTGTCAGTCCTAAAACTGATCCGATGTCCATTCAAACACCTATGGATACTACATCTAAAGAAACAGTTGCAACAGCTCACAATTCACAAAATTCTCTTGACTGGAATGGAACTTATGAAGCAGTTGTCCCTTGCGCCGACTGCCCTGGAATAAAGACGACTTTACTATTAAATAAAGATAAAACCTTCAGTATTACAGAAGAGTACATCGACAGAAATTCAAAAAATAACGACAAAGGTACTTTTGATTGGGATGCTACCGGAAGTGTGATCACTCTTAATGGTAAAAGTGCAAAATACAAATATAAAGTGGGAGAAAATAAGCTTTCTCAACTGGATATGGACGGTAAGGAAATCGATGGTCCAAACAAAAATCTATATGTTTTCAATAAGAAATAAGGGCAATTTGTCTTTATTTCTTGCTTTATTTTAAAATTGATAGGCGGTTATTTTAGGATCATTCATCAATTGTTTAATTAAAGTTTCATGATGTTTATTTTTTCCTGTGAGCCTCCAGGTTGTTGCCAAATTTCCTACCGTGTATTGTTGTCTTATCATCAGGTGTTTCAAATTATTATTTCTGAATAATTCTTCACAATGTCTTATTTCATCAGAGGCTGTAACGGCGATTTTATATTCTCTGATCTTGTGATTGTTATCAATAAAGTTTTGAAGATAAGTAAGTGAACTTAAAATCAATAATACCAAAACAGTTCCCAAAAGCGATAAATAAACATATCCGGAACCTACAGCCATTCCGATCGAAGCGGTTGCCCAAATCGTTGTTGCAGTGGTGATTCCATCGATTTTATTATCACCTTTAAAGATAACTCCAGCGCCCAGAAAACCGATTCCGGTAATGATATTGGCGGCTAAACGATCTGGGTTTTCAACACCAATTTTAATGGAAAGAATCGTAAACAGGCAAGATCCAAAACATACTAAAATAAAAGTACGCAGCCCTGCTGATTTGTTTCGATATTCACGTTCTGCGCCTATGAAAACGCCCAAAAGAACAGAAATAAATATCAATAACAGTTCATTTTGAATAGAATGATCCTGTAAAAATTCCATTTTTTAAATTTTAAACTTCTTTCAATAAAAATACAATAAAATCTTCATTCATAAACATAAAAAAGACTGCCTATAAAGACAGTCTTTTGGTTTGCTGTTGAGTTGAATTAATTTTTAATTAATTTCTGAGTCATCGTTTTATCTTTTGTAGATAATTTGATGATGTAATTTCCTTTTGAAAGTTCAGAAACATTGATCGAATTGTCTGTTACACTTGCTGAATTTAAAATTCTTCCGGCAACATCGTAAATTTCTGCTTTCACGATTTTTTCTTTTGATTTAATAAATAAAACATCTTTTACAGGATTCGGGTAAATGCTGAATTGAGTTTTGTCATTATTAATTTCTGATGTTCCTAAAGTATTTTGAACCGTTGTTGTATAGGTATTCGTAATAATTGGATGGTTGTAATCAAAATAAATATTGGCTTTGTTACTGAAGCTATCGCCAATGTTTAAAGTAGATTTTGTCTTGATTTTAAATGAAACATATCCGTCATTCGTAGTATTATTAAATGGAAGCTGAATATTTTCAAAGATAAATTCTACAGTATTTGGATTTGTAATTCTCGTTACAAAATTATGACTTCCGTTCAACGAAACTAAACTTGACATATCGAATTTAGAAGTATCAATAACATCTTTCACCACAATGTTTTGTGCATTTGCTGTTCCTGTATTCTCAAATCGGATTAAGTAATGAATATAATCTCCAACCTGAGCCTGAGTAATAGAAGCTCCTTCAAGACAAGTTTTATCATTTGGGTCAAAAGAATTGACAACCGTTTGGTTTAGTGTAAATGTATTGTCTAAAGGCGTTTCATCTGTTCCTGCATTGATTTGAGCTGTGTAATGAATAATATCACCTCCGTTTAAAGCCGGTGTTTGCGTTGGAGTGTTTAGATTTAAAGTTACAATAATTTCTTTCGTTTCAAAAGGAAGTAGGTTCGTAAAATTCCAGTTTAATAATCCTGTTGATTGAGAATTTGGAACTAATGTTGAGCTTAAATAATTCATCAAATTATCATTATAATTAAATGAAATTGTTCCGGATTGCGTTCCTGTTCCTTTGTTTTTGTAAACAATCTTATATTTAGCATCAAAGCCTGGTGAAGCCGCTGTAACCGGAATAATTAGTACTTCCAGATCATTATGACTTCCATTGGCTGCAATACAAAAATTCTGTACTAATGGACTTGCCTGCGTCGGGAAATTTGCCGTTAAACTTGCTGGTGAAATCGTAAAATAAGTCGGGTTTTCAAGGATTGGTGTCACTGTATGCGTACCGGTTCCCACAGCAATTGAGTAATTTCCTGAATTATTGGCTACTAAACTTCCGGATACTGTTCCGTTTGTAATAGTGAATTTTTGAAAAGCCTTATTGACATCGTTACTATCACATCCATTATTATTGCTGTCATATTTCGTATTTCCCTGAATGGTATAGAATGTTCCTCCAGGTGTGAACGAACAGTATGAATTTACAACAACATTGCTATAACCATAATTGCTCAGTGCAGATAAAGTATAGTCGACTTTATCATCATCGATACAAATAAACTGCAATTGAGGAAGATTGCTGATAGAAATACCGTATGGGAAATTCGGGCTTCCACTTTTTAAATTTATGTTTTGTAGATTATTATTAAAGCCACAGTCTATCGTGTAAAGAACCGGATTATGGCTAAGATCTAATGATTGCAAAAGGTTTTTAGTGCATTGTAATTGTGCAAGAGCAGTATTTTGACTAAGATCTAATGTCTGAAATTTATTTTCATCACATCTTAACAATTGTAATGAGCTTAGAGATGAGATGTCAATTGAACTGAATTTATTCTTATATATGTCTAAAATTAAAAGGCTCGGAAGATTATTTGCTGTTAAGTTTGTAAGATTACTGTTATTATTTAATACCAATCTTTCTAATGTGGCACAATTGGTGGCACTTACAGTCGTTAAAGCTCCATTATCTGAACATGTAAATTTCCAAAGTGCCGGAAGATTCGCAACGCTTACATTGGAAAGACCGGATCCTGATATAGAAACTGAATACAGTTGATTTGATCCCTGAAAATTGATGTTTTGTAATTGATAATTACTTAAAAGATCAACATTTTTAAGATTAGCAAAATTTGATAAATTAAGCGTAGCTATTTTTGTAGCTTGTAGAGAAAGCCCCACAAGTGCAGGACAATTAGTAACATCAAGCTGATTCATGTTTCCGCTAAATACAGTGATGTTTTTAATTGAGGAAGAAACCGGGCTTAAAGAAGTTAATGCTGCACAGCTCGTAATTTTTAAATTCTCAAGGTTTGTACAATTTGCGATGTTAATTGATGTCAAATTATTTAAAGCCTGAATTGTTAGATAATTTAGATTGCTCAGGCCGCTTACATTAATAGTTGGAGCAGCAAGACCAAATAACGTTAATGATCGAAGATTTGAAAAACTTTGAATTCCTGTGATATCTGTGATTGAAGAAACGGAAACGGTAAGGAAAGCTACATTGGCAGCTTCTGAAACTTCAATTTCTCCGTTGCTGTTGGCATCAATTTTTATAGCTTGTCCCGAAATATTACTTGCGATCTGGTTGTTTGTTGTGACATTCGCAGACAGTAATCTTGCTTTAAAAACCGGATCCGGAATATTCACAATCTGCGCCTGAAACACAGCAAACAAAATCATTGAAATGATTAAGTAGATTTTTTTCATGTATTATTAGTTATTTATAATTAAAAAGCAAAAGTAAGCCATTGAAATTGAATCTCAATGGCTTAATATGTTAAAATATTTTCAAAGATTTTACTGTTTCTCAATCAAATCCAAAAACTGCTGTTCATCCAAAATCTCAATCGTTCCGATGTCCTGAGCTTTTTTCAGCTTACTTCCGGCTTTTTCACCGACAACAAGGAAATTAAGGTTCTTAGAAACTGCAGAAATATTTTTTCCGCCGTGCTTTTCTACCATATCTTCAGCGGATTCTCTTGTGAATAAAGATAATTTTCCGGTAAAAAGGAAAGTTTTTCCATCCAAAACATTGGATAAAACTTCATTTGTATTTTCTCCTTTTTCAAGCTGAACACCGTAAGATTTTAAGCGTTCAAGCATCAAAATATTTTCAGAATTTGCAAAGAAATCAACGATGCTTACCGCGATTTTGGTTCCGATATCTTCAACCTGACAAAGTTCTTCTGCAGTCGCAGCTTTTAAATCATCAATCGTAGCAAAATTTTTGACTAACTTCTTGGCAACCGTTTCTCCAACATGTTTTATACCAATTCCGTACAATACTTTTTCAAACTGAATTTCTTTAGAATTTTCGATTCCCGTAATGATGTTCTGAGCAGATTTTTCCGCCATTCTTTCCAATGGAAGAAGTTGTTCTTTCGTTAAAGTGTAAAAATCAGCAGGATTTTCTACTAATTTTTCTCTGTAAAGCTGTTCGATCGTCTCACTTCCAAGATTATCAATATTTAAAGCTTTTCTTGAAACATAATGAATCATTCTTCCCACAACCTGTGGCGGACAATGAAGTTCATTTGGACAAAAATGAATGGCCTGATCTATAATTTTCACCAATTCCGTTCCGCATTCAGGACAGTTTTTAATGTATTCAATTTCTTTACTTTCAGAAGTTCTTTTTTCTGTGTTTATGCCTACAATTTTAGGAATAATTTCACCTCCTTTTTCTACATAGACGAAATCGTTTTCATGAAGATCTAGTTTTTTAATAATATCTTCATTATGCAGAGATGCTCTTTTTACAATCGTTCCCGCTAATAAAACAGGTTTCAGATTGGCAACAGGAGTAATCGCTCCGGTTCTTCCGACTTGATAAGAAACGCTTTTTAATTCGGTTTCTACTTTTTCAGCTTTAAATTTATAAGCCATTGCCCAACGTGGAGATTTTGCGGTGTATCCAAGTTGTCTTTGTTGTTGTAATGAATTGACTTTTAGAACAATTCCGTCAATCTCAAAAGGTAAATTATGACGTTCTGTATCCCAAAAATTGATAAATTCTTTCACTTCATCCATCGTAGAACAAAGTTTTGCTTGTTGAGATGTTTTGAAACCCCATCCCTGCGCTTTTTGAAGTAGTTCCCAATGCGTTTCTGCAGGAACTTCTTCCGAAATATATTGATATAAAACCGAAGAAAGAGAACGTTTTCTCACTTCCGCGCTGTCCTGCATTTTTAAACTTCCACTCGCTGTATTTCGAGGATTCATAAAAGGATCTAAACCTTCTTCTTCACGCAGTTTATTAAGTTTGTCGAAATTTTTTCTTGTTAAATAAATCTCTCCACGCATGAAAAACTGATTCGGAAAATCTCCTTTTAACGTCAAAGGAATATCCGAAATCGTTCTCACGTTTGCAGTGATTTCATCTCCCTGAAAACCATCTCCACGCGTCACTGCCTGAACCAATTTTCCCTTTTCATACAAAATAGAAATTGAAGCACCGTCATATTTTAATTCCGCTACAAATTCTACAGGATCATCAATTGTTTTAATGATTCTTTTTTCCCAATCTTCAAGATCATCAAAATCATAAGAGTTGTCAAGAGAATACATCCTGAATTTATGTTGAACGGTCGGAAAATTCTTCGTTACAGCTCCGCCAACACGCAAAGTAGGTGAGTTGATATCATTAAATTCCGGATACTGCGCTTCAAGATCCTGAAGTTCTTTTAATTGAGTGTCAAATTCAAAATCTGAGATGGTGGCCTCATCAAGAATGTAGTAATTATAATTATGCTGATGCAGCTCTTCACGAAGCTTTTCTATCTTTTGTTGAATGTTTTCAGGCATTGCTATTCTATCTTTTAAGCAAAAATAACTAAACTAATTGCATTTAAAAAAATAAGACAATTAAATATTTTGAGAAAATTAATATCACGTAACATATTCCAACGAATTGATTGTGTATAGAATAAATTTCATGTTAAAACTAATTTAACATAATGTTCCAATAAAGTTTAAAAAATGTTAAAACTCCCGTAAACAGACGGCTCGTAAAGTCATGATACCTTTGCACAGCTAATTTGAAGATATGAAAAAAGTAAAGATTGTATTAGGGTTGTTATTCCTGAGTTTTGGAACGATGGCATATGCACAGACCACTCAGGCATCTATTGTCGGAAAGGTTATTAATGCAGCAAACAGCGCTCAGGAGAAAGTAAAAGTCACGATTATTAATGAGTCAACAGGTTTTAAAACTGAAACTGAGACAAATTCAAAAGGAGAGTATATTTTTAAAGAAATTCCTCTTGGTGGACCTTACACGGTGATCGTAAATGATGAGAAAAAGGAAGGTTACACGGTGAATTTTGGTGATCAGGTAACGGTGAATGTTGACTTGGCAAATAGAGAAAAAAATATTGAAGAAGTTGTCATCACAGGAAACCTGAAAAACAAAATCGGGAATTTAGGTGCTGCAACAGCTATTTCTGCTAAGAATATCGGGATCTTACCCGTGAACGGAAGAAATTTCAACAATCTTACGGAACTTTCTCCATTAAGTGGAAAAGGTGGTAATTTATCCGGACAATTAGGATCTTCTACTAATTTTACGATTGACGGGATGACCGCGAAAAATCCAACATCTGCGGGAGCTACAACAAGCCGAAGCGGTGCACCATTTTCAATCTCGATCGAAGCAGTTCGTGAATTTAAAATTACAACCAACCAATATGATGTTACGCTGGGAAGAAGCGGTGGTGGTACGGTAAGTGCCGTTACAAAATCAGGGACGAATAAATTTTCAGGAAGTGCTTGGGAATATCTTAGAACAAATTGGCTTTCAAGTCCGTATGACATCAGAGGGAATAAAAGAACAAATGATTTCTCAACTTCACAGTTCGGATTTTCATTGGGTGGACCGATCATTAAAAATAAATTACACTTTTTTGTAGCGTGGGATCATCAGTTGGATTCAAGGCCATTGGTGATTGCGGATGTTCAATCAAAAGAAGACGCTTTAAGATTTGGGGTTACAAATGAAACGCTTAATCAGGTGTTAGACATCGGAAGATCAAAATACGGTGTTGGAAATTCACCACAATTCGGGACTTTTGATAAAGTGAGAAACTCTGATGCAGGTTTTTTACGTTTAGACTGGCAGATTAACCCTAAAAACTTGTTAACCATAAGAAATAACTTTACGTACGATTTAAACAAAAACGGATTGACTGATAACACGGCAATCAATTTCTTTGAATCTTATGCGAATGATAAAAACTTAGATAACAGTTTGTTATTGACATTGAGATCAAACTTAAAACCTAATGTAACTAACGAATTAAAAGCGCAATATTTATATACTTTCCAAGATAGTTATCAGAATGATCAATTGGGACATCCGGTTCCAAGAGCTATTGTGGAACGCGTGCAATCGGTTATTGATGATAAGAATAAACCAACGACAAGTTTCCAGATCGGAGGGCATCGTTTTGCCCAGGAGGGGTTTAGAAATAATGTATTCCAGATTGTGGATAACTTATATTACAACACAGATAAAATTAAATATACTTTTGGCGCAGACTTAATGTATACTGGTTCAAAATCAATATACGGAAGTGAGGTTAACGGGAGATTTCATTTTGATGGGTTAACCAATTTTAATAACCTTGTTTCAAACAGATTTTATAGAGAAGTTCCTTTGGTGGATGATACTTCTGTAAAATCTAACATTTGGAATGTTGGTATTTATGGACAAATTCAAACCAAAATTGCAAAAGGCCTTGATTTAATGGCTGGTTTAAGACTAGATTACGGTGGTTATCCGAAAGCTGAATTTAACCAGAAATTATTTGATGAAATGGGAATCAGAACGGATAATCAGATCAAATCATTTGTGATTCAACCAAGATTTCAGTTTGAATGGAATATCAACGAGGGAAATAAAGATTTCTTGAAATTCGGAGCCGGGATCTTCTCTTCGGATATTAATAATTACATGGTCATCAATAATTTAGTTTTTGATGGAAAGCATTTGGCAACAGTAGATGTTAATCCTTCAAAAATTGGTTTAACTCCTGATTTTATAAACTATAGAAATGACTACGGGACAGTTCCTACACTTGCTCAATATCAGCTTCCAACGATCAACTATACAGGGGAAGATGCTAAAATCCCGATCGTTTACAAAGCAAATATTTCTTACACTCACTTCTTTAATGAAAGATTCAGAGCCGGAGTTGCGGGGTATATGGCTTTAGGAAGAAACAATTATTTCTATTATGACAGAAATATGGTAGCAAATCCTTTTTTCACGTTGGATAATGAAGGTGGAAGAGGTGTATTTGTTCCTGTAAGTACAATAGATCCTACAAATGGAAGAGTTGACTGGAAAGAAGGGACGATCAACAAAAAATTTGGAAGAGTATTGGAACTTGTGAGTGACGGTAAAGTAAACCAGTTCTCATTCGTTGTTGATACAAGTTACCGTTATTGGAGAGACGGAGAAATTACCGCAAGTTACACATGGTCTGATATTAAAGACAATACTTCTTATAATGGAAATGTGGCCAATTCAGCGACATTGTCTACGCTTGTTCAGAGTGATCCGAGAGATTTGAGGATGACATATTCGGATAATCAGTTCCGTAATAAAGTTGTGTTGTACGGAAATTCACCAACGATTGCAGGATTTACAATAGGTTTAAGATATTCAGGAATTGGAGGAACGCGTTTCTCTCTGACTTCCGGAGGTAACATCAATGGAGATTTCGTTGATACTAATGATTTGGCGTATATTTTCCCGAATCTTACTCAGTCGTTGCTTGATGATCCTGAAGTTGGTAAAGCGTTAAAAGATTACATTACAGATTGTAATAACAATATTGCAGAAAGAAATGGTGGTAAAAACGGATTTTATGGAGTTTGGGACGTTCGTGTTGCGAAAAAAATAAAATTTGATAAAATTGGAGCATTTGAACTTTCGGTTGATATTTTTAACCTTGCTAATTTACTGAACAAAGAATGGGGTGTAAACAAATCATACGGAAACACTGCATTGTACAGAATTAAAAAGTTTGATCCGGTTACAAAACAGTTTGAATATGATAGAAATACCAGTGGTTTAGCACCTTTATCGGGAAATCCATATCAAATTCAGATCGGAGCGAAGTATAGTTTTTAAACAAAAAATATAAATGGTGAATGGTCAATTTTGCTTTGCAAGTTAATCGTTAATTATAAAATATTTACATTAAAAATTGACAACGAAGTTAATTCACTATTGACCATTCACTTTTAAAATTATTACCTTTATTTAAAAGTCTCACGGATTTTTAATATTAATATCTAATTATATTATGAAAAATTTTATCTTAGGGTTAGCAGTTTTAAGCACAGTTTCAATGAAGGCACAAACCCAGATTATCGCACACAGAGGTTATTGGCAGACGCAACCTCCGACAACGGAAAATTCAATTAAATCATTAGAAAATGCCCAGAATTTAAAAATTTATGGAGCTGAGTTTGATGTAAGAATGACAAAAGACGGTGTTTTGGTCATCAATCACGATGAGCATCACGGAAAAATGGAAATTTCTGAAACCTCTTTCAAGGAATTGGAAAAGCTGAAATTATCAAACGGTGAAAATTTTCCTACGTTAAAAGATTATTTAAAACAGGGGAAAAAAGACAAGTCGTTGAAGCTTATCGTTGAGATCAAACCAGACAAAACGAAGGAAAAAGAAGATGAATTGACCGCGAAAACCATCAAAATGATTAAAGACATGAAGTTGGAGTCTCAAAGTGAATTTATTTCTTTCAGCTTAAATATCTGCAAGGAAATCAAAAAATTGGCACCTACATTCAAAGTTCAATATCTGAAGGGAGAATTATCTCCTCAGGAGATCAAAAATGAAGGTTTGGATGGGCTAGATTATCATTACAGTATTTTCCAGAAAAACCCAACCTGGATCTCTGAAGCTAAGGCATTAGGTTTAGTTACAAATGTTTGGACGGTGAATGATGTTGCTATTTCAGACGAATTAAAAGCTCAGGGAGTAAATTTTATTACTACCAATATTCCTGATCAATTGAAAAAATAACTTTTGTAAATTTTTAGGTTAAATGTTAAGCTAAACTTCTTTAAAAAAGGAAAACTTTACTTTTAATCACTAAATACATAAGCTTGTCTCTGTTTTGAGGCAGGCTTATTTTGTTTTTAAATTAATTTAAATAAACTCTAAATGCTTGTAAATTACTTTTAATAAAGAAAAATACTATTTTATCAAAAAAGGACAATAAAGATAAATGAATGTGTTATGTTATTCATATTAAAAATGCTTAATTAGCTTAACCATCTGTTAACCAATAGGCTGTAGTTTTTTGTTAATAATCGCTTAATATTTCGTTTAATAATTATTTAATAAATGTTAAAGTCTTGTTAAGACCGTAGTCGTAATGTCGTTCTAATTTTGCGCAAACAAAAAACGATATGCGTAGAGAGACACAAAAGTTATTGATTTTGTCATTGCTGGGACTCGTCAGTGTCAATCTGGCGGCTCAGGAGAAAGCTAAAAGAGACACTATTAAAAATATTGATGAGGTTGTGGTAACAGCTTTAGGTATCAAAAGACAGGACAGATCTTTGGGATATGTTGCCGAAACCATCAAGTCTGAAGAATTACTGAGAACCCAGAATAATAACTGGTCGCAAGCACTGGAAGGGAAAGTAGCCGGTCTGAAAATTCAGACAGCAGGAGCCGGACCTTTGGGAAGTTCTACCATCAAATTACGTGGCGATATTTCCATGAATGCCAATGAGAATAATGCTCTTATCGTTATCGACGGCGTTCCGATGAATAATAATACAACAGGAACAGGTTTTTCAGCTTATGGAGCAGGTTCTAAAGCAGATTTACCGATCGACTACGGAAACGGAATCAATACAGTGAATCCTGATGATATTGAATCTATTACCGTATTGAAAGGTTCTACAGCATCCGCTTTATATGGCTCAAGAGGAGCAGGTGGAGCGATTATGATCACCACAAAATCCGGAAAAAGCAAAAACGGAAAAGTACAGGTTTCTCTCAATTCTTATTCAAGCTATGATTCAGTGCTGAAATGGCCGGATTATCAATACGAATACGGTCAGGGAACCATGCAGAAAGACACCAACGGAAACTATTTTTATTCTTATCAGGTTTCGCCAGATGGGCTTAACACAGGAGGAACGAGTAGTGCTTTCGGACCGAAATTCGCAGGACAGTATTTTTTCCAATATGACCCTACAACGGAAGGTCAAAGTGCAACAAGACAATTGTGGCAGCCTTACAAAGACAATATCAAAGGTTTCTGGAAGACAGGAACAACTTTCTCAAACAATATCGCCATAGAATCTTCGAATGAAAATACATCTTTCAGATCATCTTTAACGTATTTAAAGAATGAATGGATGATGCCGAACACAGGCTTTGATAGATTTAATGCAGCTTTTTCAGTTGATCATAAATTAAATGAAAAATTAAAAATAGGGATTAAATTAAATTATAATAAAACAAAGAGTGACAACTTGCCAGCAACAGGTTACAGCAACCAGTCGATCTCTTATTTCATGATCTTCCAAAATCCGAATGTTGATCTTTCTTGGTATGCACCGATCTGGAAATCAGGGAAAGAGCAGGTTGATCAGGTTCACCCGTTCAGTTCGTTTATTGATAATCCTTATCTGATCGCTTACGAAATGTTGAATGGTGTTGATAAAAATTTCATTACAGGAAATGTAAATCTTAATTATAAAATTACTAAAAACTTTGAAGTGTTGGTGAGATCCGGAATGGAATTAACCAACGAATTACGTACTCAAAAAAGACCTTATAGTTCAGCCAACTATCTTCAGGGGATGTACAGAGAACAGCACATCAGGTTAATGGATTTAAATAACGATGTCTTATTTACGTATAAAAATAAATTTAAAGACTTCGATTTCAGTGCGTCAGTTGGAGGAAATATTCGTTATACGGAATACATGATGAATGATTATCTGGCAGACGGACTTCTGAAACCGGGAGTTTATACAATGCCCAACGGGATCTCAAACATCAACAAATTTGCAAGACCCAATGATAAGCAGGTCAACAGTACGTATGCTTTGGCGACTTTAGGTTACAAAAATAAGGCATTTTTAGATCTTACTGCGAGAAATGACTGGAGCAGCACGCTTCCACAAGAGAACCGTTCTTATTTCTATCCATCGGTTTCAACGTCGTTCATTCTTTCAGATATTTTCAAGTTTACGTCTGAAAAATTTAATTATTGGAAATTAAGAGCTTCCTGGTCTACAGTGGGTAACGACACAGATCCTTATATGTTGATAAAATATTATAATAACAGTGATTTCGCAGGTTCTGTAGAGTCGTCGCCACTATATCCTAATCCTAATCTGAAACCTAACATGATTACAAACATGGAAGGAGGTATGGATTTTAGTTTCTTTAAAAACAGAATTAATTACAGCATAACAGCTTATCAAAACAATTCTAAAGATCAGATTGTAAGAATTCCAACATTGTGGGAAACAGGCTACAGCAATAGAGTAATTAATGCTGGAGAAATTAGAAACAGAGGGTTGGAAATGACTTTAAATACCTATCCTGTCAGAAATAAAAATTTCTCTTGGAGTGTAAACGCCAACTGGTCGATGAACAGAAACAAAATTCTTTCTCTTCCTGAAGAGTTCCACGGTGAGCCATATACAATGGGAAGTGTGGGTGGAGTAGTTTATTACAATGCGGTTGTAGGTGGCTCATTGGGTGATATGTATGGTTACGGATTGATGTATTCTCCTGACGGACAGGTGATTTTCAATGCGAGCGATGGCTTAACAGCAAAACCTACTCAGATGAAGAAGATCGGAAACGCATATCCGAAATGGAGGGCAGGTCTTCAGAACGAATTCAGATATAAAAATATTACTCTAAGTTTCTCAATTGATGGTCAGTACAAAGGTATGGCATATTCGCAATCTCACCACAAAATGACCGAACAGGGTAAACTTGAACATACTTTGGTAGGAAGAGATAATCCTGGAGGTTTGATCGTCGGAGACGGTGTTATACAAAACCCTGACGGTTCATTCTCTCCCAATACAAAAGGAGTTTTAGTATCGGCTTATTACGCAGATTACTACAGAAGAGCCAACGTGGAAACCAATACATTCGATACTTCTTTCATTAAATTAAGAGATGCCAGAATTTCATATTCTTTCCCGAAAAGTGTGACCGAACAGCTTAAGATCACAGATCTGACTTTAGCATTATTCGGAAGAAATCTTTGGATGTGGACGAAGTTCCCATTATTCGATCCGGAAGCAGCAACGCTTAACGATAACCAGATCACTCCGGGAGTCGAAATGGGGCAGTTACCGACAGCGAGAACAGTAGGTATTCAGCTTAATGTTAAATTCTAAAATTTAAAATCATGAAAAAATTACTTTTAAATATTTTATTAATTACAGGAATTGCTTTTGTTTCAGTCTCTTGTGACAGGAATTTGGATGAGGTTAACGTTGACGAAAGTAGGATCAGTGAACCTGTAGCTTCAAAATTATTGGTCCCGATCCAGTACAATATGTCTGCGGTCAACTATATGAGAGCAAACGATTTCACATTCGATATCATGCAGGTTTCTCTTGATTTTCCGAACGAAGGTAACTCTCTGAGCCGTTATTATTTAACGGAAAATACAGGTGCCGGTTTCTGGAATAACAGCTACAAATGGCTTATGCAGATCAATGATATGAAAAAAGCAGCAATAAGAGATAAAGATGTTAATTATCAGGCGATTGCAATGGTTTTGAATGCTTGGGTTTATTCAAATCTTACGGATACTTACGGAGATGTTCCGTTTTCGGAAGCTTCTAATTTGGATGGGGGTATTTCTCAACCTAAATTTGATAAGCAGAAGGATATTTATATTCAGTTATTGAATGATTTAAAGGCCGCAAATTCACTTTTTGTAACCAACAAAATGCTTTCAGGATCTGACCTTTTCTATAAAGCAGAAAGTGATGCAAACGGAATTATAAACTGGAAAAAGTTCTGTAATTCACTTTCATTAAGATTGTTAACAAGAATTTTAAAGAAAAACGGTGAAGTAAATGTTCATGAAAGAATTCAGGAAATCATTAGTAATCCTACAACTTTCCCGGTTTTCCAAAGCAATGCCGAAACTGCAAAATTAAACGTAACCGGAGTTTCACCGCTTCTTCCTCCGATTGCAAGACCACAGGATTTCACTACAGGAAGAGCTGCTTCCGCATTTTTTGTTGAAACTTTAAAAGCAAATAATGACCCGAGAATGGCTCTGTTTTTCGGTCAGGCAAAAGATTTGGCAAGTGTAAATATAGGTTATAAAGGGGCTCCGTCAGGCTATACTTATGGAACGGTATTTAATTACCAGCCTTCAAATATGAATCAGAATTTAGCAAAAGCTCCTTTAAACATTTTGATTTATCCATATGCAGAATTACAGTTCACCTTGGCAG
This sequence comes from Chryseobacterium sp. G0201, assembly GCF_003815655.1. Classification (NCBI taxonomy): domain Bacteria; kingdom Pseudomonadati; phylum Bacteroidota; class Flavobacteriia; order Flavobacteriales; family Weeksellaceae; genus Chryseobacterium; species Chryseobacterium sp. G0201. Next base: position 2,671,193 of record NZ_CP033917.1, read on the forward strand.
AATTAGCCAACAAAGGAATTATTCCCGGAAGTGCACAGACTTTCTATGAAAATGGCGTAAAAGCCACCATTGAGCAATGGGGCGCTGTGATGCCGGCCAATTATTTTGCAAATCCGGTTGTGGCATATGATGGTTCTTTAGACAAAATATATCTTCAAAAATATGTCGCGTTATTCTTTGTAGATCAACAGCAATGGTTTGAAAAGAGAAGGACAGGTTTCCCGATACTTCCAAACAATGGCGGACTTTTAAACAACGGTAATCTTCCTCAAAGATTGATGTATCCTCCAAATCCTAAAGTTTTGAATACAGCTAATTATCAAACCGCAGTTCAGCAAATGGGCGGAGATAATATTAACCTTAAAACATGGTGGAATCAGTAATAAGTTGAAAAATTTAAGTCAATAATTAAGCTAAGTTTAAATTAAAGCATAAAAGTTAACTACAAACTTAAGCACAATAATTAACCACAAGATTTGTCATTCTGAACGGGAATGAAATGGGAGTGAAGAATCTCTACAAAATAAAGGTTAGATTCTTCCTACGTCAGAACGACAAACTAAGGTGCAACAAATAATTAAATAAAAGCAAAATGAATATAAAATTTTTAATGCCTTGCCTGCTAATCTCAGCAATGGCATTTTCTCAGACCTCTGTTTCAGGATATGTGTTCGAAGACGGTAACAAAAACCTGAAAAAAGAGAATAAAGAAAAAGGAATCGAAGGAGTTGCTGTTTCAAACGGAACTCAGGTTGTGTTAACAGATAAAAGCGGAAGATACAGCTTACCAATCCAAGAAAATCAGACGATTTTTGTAATCAAACCTTCAGGATATATGACGCCTGTCAACGGAAATAACCTTCCTCAATATTATTATCAATACAAACCAAAAGGTTCTCCGGCAGATTTCAAATATAAAGGAACTGCGCCGACTGGAGAGCTTCCGAAGGAATTAAATTTTGCCTTAAATAAGCAAAACGAGAACAAAAACTTCGACATTCTGGTTTTCGGAGATCCGCAACCTTACACAGAAAAGGAGTTGGATTATTTCAAAAGATCAATTGTAAATGAGGTTAAAAATACCAAGAAAAATGCAGTGTTGGGAATCAGTTTGGGTGACTTGGTTGGAGATAATTTAAGTCTGCAAAAACCTTATGCAGATGTAATGAAAGAAGTTGGTTTACCTTGGTACAACGTGATGGGTAACCACGATATGAACTATGATGCAAAAGAAGATGTGTTATCAGACGAAACGTTTGAATCGAATTTCGGACCTGCGAATTATTCTTTCAATTATGGAAATGTTCACTTTATTATTTTGGATGATATTTTGTATCCGGATCCAAGAGATGGAAAAGGATATTGGGGCGGTTTCCGTGAAGATCAGTTAAAATTTGTGGAAAATGACTTAAAATTGGTTGATAAAAATAAATTGGTTGTCGTTTCTTTCCACATTCCATTGGAGCATAAAAATGAAGATAATTTCAGAAATTCAGACCGTCAGAAATTATTTGATTATCTGACACCTTTTCAAAATGCTTTGATTTTATCGGCTCACACACACATTCAGCAACAAATTTTCTACGGAAAACAAGCAGGCTGGAACGGTTCAAAAGACCTTCACGAATTTAATGCAGGAACAACTTGCGGTGACTGGTGGTCTGGAACGGCGGATGATGCAGGATTGCCGACTTCAACCATGAGAGATGGTACTGCAAAAGGGTATTCTTTCATCAGTTTTAATGATAATCAATATAAAGTTAAATATAAAACAGCCGGAAAATCTGAAGATTATCAGATCGGTTTATATGTTCCGAAAGCGGTTCCTCATCCTGCAAAAACTTCTGCGAAAATCTTGGCTAATTTCTTCATGGGAAGCAAAAAAGACAAGGTAGAATACAGAATCGACGGCGATCAGTGGGAAGCAATGGAATATGACGAAACGTTGGATCCAAACTTTGTAATGTCAGTTTTCAAATGGGATGTTACCCCAAATCTTTTACCAGGAAGAAGACCTTCAAACCTTGAAATGTCAAAACACATCTGGACAGGCGCTTTCCCTAAAAAATTATCATTAGGAAAACATAAAGTTGAGATAAGAGCATTGGATATGTACGGAAATCAGTTCGAAACATCACAGGAATTCGAAGTTCAAAACCCGGTTCTTATTCCTTAGTTTTTCATTTTTTACTATACTTTCAAAGAAACCGACTTCATGTGAAGTCGGTTTTATTTTTTTTGATTAAAATTTAAATACAAATCCGTTTTAAACACGAATAACACAAATATTTTTCAATAATAAACACAATTAAGGTGTGATAGTATCAATAGGAACTGGCTTTAGCTCGTTTGTTGAAATTAATAATTCAATTGGCTTTAGCCAAAACTTAAAAATATTTAATTAAAACTTTTGTGATTAATAAATTCGTGTCATCTGTGAAAACATTTGTGTTCATTTGTGTTTCAATCAAAAATGACTTTCGTAAATTTGCTTAAACGAATAAAATACTATTAAAATGAATATACAAGGAAAAAACGCTATCGTTACAGGCGGTGGAAGAGGTCTTGGTAAAGCAGTTGCTTTAGCATTGGCAAATGAAGGAGTGAATATCGGAATCACTGGCAGAAACGAGGAAAACCTTAAAATGACGGTTGAAGAAATTAAAAATCTTGGTGTCAATGCAACATATGCCGTTTTCAGTATGGATAATGAAATTCATGTAAAATCTGGTATAGAGGCTTTGGCAGAACAATTAGGAGGAATAGATATCTTAATCAACAATGCAGGAATCGGCGATTTTGGATCGATCGAAGAAATGCCTTCTGAAACTTGGGAACAGGTTGTTAAAACCAATCTTTTCGGAGTGTATTATGCTGCAAAAGCAGTTCATCCTTTCATGAAAGCAAAAGGAGAGGGAGATATCGTTAATGTAGCCTCAACAGCAGCTTTAAAAGGCGGTCTGAATATGTCAGCATATGCCGCTTCTAAAGCAGCGGTAGTTTCTCTTTCTCAATCTATGATGGCAGAATGGAGAAAACAAAATATCCGTGTCATCACATTAACACCAAGCACAATTGCTTCTGATATGTCTATCCAAGGCGGATTAACAGACGGAAATCCTGAAACCGTTCTTCAACCGGAAGATTTCGCAGAATGGGTAAGAGATATCTTAAAAATGAACAGAAGAGCTTTGATTGCTAATGGTTCTATTTTCTCTACAAATCCATAATTTAGAAATAATTTTCATATCAATAGGAGCGGGCTTTAGCCCGCTTTTTTTATGTAAGCATCCGTCATTGCGAGGAGCGAAGCGACGAAGCAATCTCAAAAATTAAACAAAATTGAATGCAAAGCTTGTCATTTCGTAGGAATCTAGACTCTAATATTTTTATAAACTATGTTGAGATTCCTATCGGAATGACAAAAATGACGGCAAATCAAAAAAGTAGTTTTATTTTTGCAACAAATTATTCACATGCAAAATTATTTAGAATTCGATTTCAAAATTTCTCCGCTTCAGCCTTGGAGTGATATATTGATGGCAGAACTTATAGAGATAGGTTTTGATAGTTTCACAGAAGAATTGGAGGGTATTTTAGGATATATTCAGAAAGATTTATTTAAAGAAGAGGAGCTTAAAGCATTACCACTTTTCCAAAATGAAGATGTAAAAATTGAATACACTTTCAAGGAAATGCCGAATATCAACTGGAACGAAGAATGGGAAAAGAATTTTTCTCTAATAAATATCGATGATAAAGTATTGATCAGAGCAGAATTCCATGAGTCTGTTCCGGGAATGCATGAAATTATCATTCAGCCAAAAATGTCTTTCGGAACGGGGCACCATCCAACAACGCATTTGATGATCCAACAAATGATGGATATCGATTTTAATGGTAAAAAAGTATTGGATATGGGTTGCGGAACTTCGGTTTTAGCGATTTATGCTAAACAAATCGGAGCTGCTGAAACAAAAGCAATTGATATCGACGAATGGTCAGTTGAAAATTCAAAAGAAAATTCAGTAAGAAACGGAGTAGAATTAGATATTGAACAAGGAACTGCCGAAAATTTAGGAAAAGAAAATTACGATATTATTTTAGCGAATATCAACAGAAATATCCTGATTTCAGACATTCCGACTTATGTTTCGGTATTAAATGATGGCGGAAAATTATTACTTTCAGGATTATGTTTCTTTGATGTTGACGATATTTTAGAAGTTTGTAAAGAAAACGGACTTGAATTGAAAAAGAAACTTCAAAGAGAAGAATGGGTAAGTTTATTGCTTGAGAAATAAAACACTGCAAAATATTAATATGAAATCTTTATTTACAGTTTTATTTTTATTAATCATTCAATTTTTTTCAGCTCAAGAAGAAGAAGTTGCCTATGCTAACGGAATTTTTAATTTTGAAGAAAATAAAACTCAAAAAATATTCACAGATTGGACAAGAGTAAGACAATCACCACAGGTCGATGCTCAAATTCTGGATTCTTTACAAACCAATCAACAGGTTCTGATCGTTAAACAGGACGAAACCATTTTAAAATTGGGAGAGCGAAGATCAAACTGGTACAAAGTATCTTATCAAAAAGACGATAAAATCTCAGAAGGTTACATTTGGGGCGGAAATCTTTGTGTAGGCTACAGAAATAAAAACGGCTACGATTTTCTTTTTGGCTTAACGAAAACAGTCAACAAAAAAGACAAGCAATATCCTGATATCATTATTAATCAAAATATCGCTGCTGTAAAAGTGATTGAAGGAAATACATTAATTGATGAAGTTTCTTTTGATACAGGCTCAGGTGAAAGTCTGAGTTATGGAATGTTTACTATTGAAAGCAATCATAAGCTACAGAATGTTGAATTAACCTTAAAAGCGATGGTTTCCGGCGAAGCGTGTGGAATTGCTAGTTACGACCAATATATTCTTTTTAAGGATAAAAAACTGGTTGCTTTGCCTCAATTAATGAATGTTGGTGATGCTGATGTCTATTATCATTCCGAAGCATTTATTTTTCCGAACGATAAAGGCGGAATACCGAACGCTTTCATCTTTAAAATGGAAGAAATGGAAAAGGATGATAAAGACAGAGAAAAGAAAAAACGTGCTTCTAAAACGTATCTCTGGGATGGGAGTTCTTATAAGCTGAGGTAAAATATTTAAGTAATAAATTCTAAAACCACTGTATATTTACAGTGGTTTTTATTTTAGATAAGACTATATTATGGATTATTTTGTATACAGACTTGATCATGTTTATACGGATGAGACTCATGCGGGATGTAAATTTTTAGGATATTTTGACGACGCTGACAAAGCGGAAAAAGAAAAGCAAAGATTATTACATTTTCGCAGGTTTTCAGATTATCCCAACGATTTCTATTTGAAAAAAGTTGGATTAAATAAAATAAATTGGCAAAACGGCTTTATGGATGTTATAGGTGAAATAGGAAGAGATTATTTACCGAAAGATGATTTAGTTCCTGATTATAGTCAAATAATTAAAGAACTAGATTTAAAGACGGTCTTTAAAGTAAGCCATACTTATACAATTCATACATTTTTAGATGATGAACGAGAAATAGGTGTATTCTCTGATGAAAAAATGGCAAATGATGTTGTTCATTTCCTCAGACAAAAAGATGGGTTTAATAAGTATCCGGATGATTTTATCATTAGTGAAATTTTACTGAATGATTGGCAATGGAGTTCAGGATTTGGATAATGTCTGAAAATTATCTGAAAAATCACAATGAGTTTTTGAAGCTTTTCCCGCTTTCCACTATATCTTTTGCTTCGCTTCGCTACACAAAAGGATGCCGTTGCAATCGGGGCTAGGTTTGTGTTTATTTAAAGGTTTGTAATAAAACAAAAAAACCTCTCAATCTTGAGAGGTTTCTGTGAGCGCGTCAGGATTCGAACCTGAGACCGTCTGCTTAGAAGGCAGATGCTCTATCCAGCTGAGCTACGCACCCATTAAATAATTTTGAGAAAACTATTAAAACAGTCGGGGCGGCAGGATTCGAACCTGCGACCTCCTGGTCCCAAACCAGGCGCGATGACCGGACTACGCTACGCCCCGATTGGCCATCAAAAACAGTGTGTATTACCTTGTTTTTTGTGGGTGCAAAGATAGGATACTTTTTTAAATAAAAAAATAAAAAGAGAAATAATTTTTAATGAATTTTTAAAGATTACATTTATGTTAACTTTACCCATTTAATAACCATTGAGTTAACGTAATTAATAGTTAAAAAAATAATTTAAACTTTTTTAAACTTTTATTTTCAATTTGTAGACTAATGACTATTTTAATCGGAAAATATAATAAATCAGTATTTAATCTTTGATAGTAAAATATTGAGTTTAGTGATTTATTTAATGACAATTTAGAGTAAAAAAGTTTCCAGAAAGAAATTTTATTTGAATAATAAAATATTCAAATTCAAAGAACCGATGAAATATAGTTTAATATTGATTTTTTTAAGAAATGCTTAAAAACAAAAAGACTCACAATTTTTAATTGTGAGTCTTTTTGTGAGCGCGTCAGGATTCGAACCTGAGACCGTCTGCTTAGAAGGCAGATGCTCTATCCAGCTGAGCTACGCACCCATTGAATAGTTTTGAGAAAACTATTAAAACAGTCGGGGCGGCAGGATTCGAACCTGCGACCTCCTGGTCCCAAACCAGGCGCGATGACCGGACTACGCTACGCCCCGAATATAATTAGATTGTAAAGAAAAAATGCGGAGGGTAAGGGATTCGAACCCTTGCGACACTTTCGCGTCGACAGTTTAGCAAACTGCTCCATTAACCACTCTGGCAACCCTCCTTTTTTCTTTAATTTTTAATGATCGTTGTTCTGTTATTGCGAGTGCAAATATAGAATAGATTTCTTTATTTACCAAATATTTTTCAAGAAAAATTTGTGTATTTTTGAGCTGATAAATGATTAAAAAAATAGACTAATGCGTAAAACATTATATATCATCGGATTAAGTGCTTTCGTTTTTTCGTGTACTCCACAACAAAATGTAAAAAAAAGCTCTTATAAACCGAAAACCCCAGTATCACAGCCAAAAACGGCAGTAAAAACACAAACTCAGGAAAAACCAAAACCGCAAATCACAAATGATCATGGCGTAGAATTTTTTACTACGAATATCGCGGATGTGACAAAAAATGATAACACGGCAAGTTACGGCTCTATCGTTTCTGCAAAACCTCCAGGATATAAAGTAGTGAAAACTTATTTCCCGGCAATTGCCCAAAACTTCAGACAGAGATATCTGATATTACATTATACGGCTTTACCGGATGATAAATCTATCACAGTTCTTACTCAGCAATCTGTAAGTGCTCATTATTTGGTGAACAATACAGGAGATAATGAGATCTATCAGTTGGTAGATGAAAATAAACGTTCTTATCACGCAGGAGTAAGCTCTTGGAGAAATGATAAAAATCTTAATGATAACTCGATTGGAATTGAAATCGTAAATGCTGGTTACACGGCAGATGCTACAGGCAAAAAATTATTTGTCCCTTTCAGTGATGATCAGGTTAAAAAAGTTGCTGCTTTGGCAAAAGATATTATTACAAGATATCAGATCCCTGCAACCAATGTTTTGGCGCATTCTGATATTGCACCAACGAGAAAGCAGGATCCGGGACCGTTTTTTCCATGGAAAAAGCTTTACGATCAGTATCAAATAGGAATGTGGTATGATGAGGCTTCAAAACAAAGTTATTATGACCTGGCAACATCTACGGATTTTACAGCAAAATACAATGATCCTACATTTATTTCAAGTGTTCAGACTCAATTGCAGAAATTTGGATATGGAGTAGAAGTAAGTGCAAAATGGGATGATACTACAAAAAAAACAATTGAGGCTTTCCAGTATCATTTCCGTCCGCAAAACTATGACGGAATCATGGATGCGGAAACATGGTCGATATTACAAGCTTTAAGTCTAAAATACCCTGTAAAATAAAATATAAAGCGCATCGGTTATGATGCGTTTTTGCTATATTTAAACCATATAAAATTTAAAAAATCTGTAATGGAAAATTTCAGAAAAGAAAGTGATCTGTTGGGAGAACTGAATGTACCAATAGACGCTTATTATGGAGTTCAGACCCAAAGAGCGATTGATAATTTCAAGATATCGGGGCAATTGCTTTCTTCGTATCCTGACTTTATCAAAGGTTTGGCTTCTGTTAAAAAAGCTGCCGCAAAGACTAATTATGAATTAGGCTTGCTTAATGAAGATTTATATTTCAAAATAGCGGAAGTTTGCGACGAATTATTAGCCGGACAACTTCATGACCAATTTCCTGTAGATATGATTCAGGGCGGGGCAGGAACTTCAATCAATATGAATGCGAATGAAGTAATCGCTAATAGAGTATTGGAAAAATTAGGTAAAAATAAAGGTGAATACGAGTTTTGTTCACCAAACGATCATATCAATCTTTCACAATCAACCAATGATGCCTATCCCACAGCGATCAAAATGGGATTGTTGCAGATGAATGTAGGTCTGGTAGAAAGACTGAAAAAAATTGTTGATGCTTTCCGTGCAAAAGGGGAAGAGTTTCAGGATGTCATTAAAATGGGGAGAACCCAGCTTCAGGATGCTGTTCCGATGACGTTGGGACAGGAATTTGAAGCATTTGCAGCCAATTTGGAAGAAGATATTTCTAAATTGAATAGTAACGCAGATCTTTTTGTTGAAGTAAACATGGGAGCGACGGCGATTGGGACAGGAATTAATGCTCCGATTGGGTATGCAACACTTTGTGCTAAAAATTTGTCTCAGATTACAGGTTTTCCAATCGTTTCAGCGCCAAATTTGGTTGAAGCTACGCCGGACACAGGTTCTTACGTAATTTATTCTTCAGCAATGAAGCGTCTTGCTGTTAAGCTTTCAAAGATATGTAATGATCTAAGATTGCTTTCTTCAGGGCCAAGAGCCGGATTGTTTGAGATTAATTTACCTCCAATGCAGCCGGGATCATCCATCATGCCGGGAAAAGTAAATCCTGTAATTCCGGAAGTAGTTAATCAGGTTTGCTATAAAGTGATTGGAAATGATTTAACGGTGACTTTTGCAGCAGAAGCAGGTCAGTTACAATTAAACGTAATGGAGCCGGTTCTTTCTCATGCCATCATGGAAAACATTAATTTCCTTTGCAATGCTTTAGACACGCTTCGCGAAAAATGTGTTGTCGGAATTACAGCGAACAAAGAAGTTTGCTTAAATATGGTTAAACACAGCATCGGAATCGTTACAGCACTTAATCCTTACATTGGTTATAAGCAGTCTACACAGATTGCGAAAGAATCTTTGGAGACAGGAAATAGTGTATATAATTTAGTATTGGAAAAAGGAATACTTTCTCAAGAGAAGCTAGACGAAATCCTTGATCCTAAGAACATGCTGAAACCTCATAATAAATAAAATTTTCTGTGAGTAAGATCAACAAAACTGTCAAGGCATTACAAAATATAGCCCAGGATCCAAGCCTGCTTAATCTGGTGCTTAACGACAGAAATGTAAAGAAAAAAGAATTTCTTAAAAAATATCCTCATTTGGAAACCCTTCCTCAGATCAATCTTCTTGATCTGAGTGAAGGTTCTTTTGATGAAACTATCGATTTGTGCTTTCTGGACGGCGGTTCAATTCCTACAGATTTAGCCTTGTTAAAGACTTTAGCAAAAGGAAAGAAAAGTTATTTTGAAATCGGAACATGGAGAGGAGAAAGTGTTTGGAATGTTGCAAAAGTGATTAACGATTGCACAACTTTTAACCTTTCGGAAAAAGACCTTTTGGAACTCGGTGTAGATAAAAAATATGCCGACCTTCACGGAATTATTTCTAAAAAAAATCCTGAAATCCTTCACTTAGAAGGAAATTCAAAAACGTTTGATTTCGGAGGTTTAAACAAAAAATATGATCTAATTTTCATCGATGGTGATCATTGCTATGAAATGGTGAAAAACGATACTGAAAAAGTTTTTAAGCATCTTATGCATGAAAATACTGTTGTGGTATGGCATGATTACGCTTTTAATCCTGAAAAGATCAGATATGAAGTTTTTCAAGGGATTTTGGATGGTTTGCCTAAAGATTTTCATCAAAACTTATATCATGTAGCCAATTCGATGTGTGCGGTTTTTATTAAAGGTGATTTTAAAACCAAGGCTTTTGAAAGTTTACAGGAACCTGAGTTTTTATTTGAAGTAAATTTGAAAATAAAAAAATAGGTGAAATTTTTAATTATCATCCCTGCGCATAACGAAGAAGATAATCTCTCATTCACTTTAAACTCTTTACAACAGCAAAGTTTTAAAGACTATAAAGTTGTGGTGGTAAATGACGGCTCAACAGATCAGACGCCTGAAATTATCAAAAAATATACGGATCAGGATTCTCGTTTTGAAACCATAAATCTTCAAAAATCTGTTCATCAGCCGGGTTCAAAAGTGGTTAACGCTTTTAAAAATGGATTAAAAACTCAAGATTTGGATGAGTTTGACATCATTTGTAAGTTTGACGCAGATATTATTTTACCTGAAAACTATCTTGAAACTATCAAAAATTCCTTTCAAAATAACCCTAAAAATGGTTTGATTGGAGGACTTTTATATATTGATAAAAATGGAGAATGGGTGTATGAAGGAAATTCAAATAAACATCATGTGAGAGGACCAATGAAAGCATATAGAAAGGAATGTTTCATTGAAATTGGTGGATTGAGAGAAACTTTAGGCTGGGATAATATTGATTCTATTTTGCTTGAAAATTTAGGCTGGAAAGAAGTTATTTTACCAGAATTACAGGTGAAATTAATCAAAGTAAAAGGCGCAGATTACACCGTAAAAGAATCTGATTATTATGGAAGATATTTTTATTTTCTGGGTCTAAAAAGATTTCTCGCTTACATCGCATCTTCAAAGGAAGCTATGAAAAGTAAATCGATCCCATTTTTCTTTCAAATTATTAAGTCTTACGAAAACTGCAGATCAAAAAAATTAGAACTAAAAATCACGAAAAACGAGCAAAAAGTTATCAACAATAAGCGTTGGAAAGCGTTGAAAAAGAAGTGGTTGAAGATGTAGTTGTTTTTTTTAATTATAAAAATTTATACTATTATTTAATCGTAAACTTTGTCATTCCGCAGGAATCTAAACCCCAATTATGAAAGGTATTGTAGAGATGCTTCCAGCATGACAAAGATTATGAAAATAAAATTGTGTTTAAAAACTTTGCGTTGAAAAATATAAACTAACCAAAACTTAAAGTGAAAAAAATAGCCTACATAGAAATAGACACGCACGCAGAAATTGCACAGGATTTTATAGAAGTCATGCAGGATTCTCGTGAATTTGAAGTAGATTATTATTTTTCACAAAGAATTAAAAATCAGATAAAAGAATCAAAAGAAAATATATTTCTGTCTGACAGTTCAATGATTATGGATCAGTTGAAAATTAAAAAATATGATCTAATCATAATAGGAACTGTACATCGCTATTTTAATACTTTTCAGGCTGTTACTGAGAAATTTAATACAGCAATAATAGTTCATAACATTAATTTTACCAATATTTCAAAATCTGATTTAATTAAAAATGTCTTGAAAAAAGATATGATCTACAGATTAAAATTATGGTGGAAAGAAGGACTTTTTTATTCATCAAAAGTGTATAAAAAGGCAAAAAATCTTTTGGTATTAGATCAGGAATTAGCTTCTGAAAAATATAAATTCCTTCCTCTTTTTTACACTAAAAATATTCAGAATTCTGAGAATAAAGTATTAAAAATAGTAATTCCCGGAGGTGTTTCTCAAATGAGACGAGATTACAAAAGAGTATTTTCAAATATAAGAAAATGGGAAAACGATTTAAAACAAGGTTCACAGTCAGATAGCAAATTAATTGAATTTATATTTCTGGGAAAAGCTGAAGGACAGGAATTACACGAAATAATTGACTTAGAAAAATCTTTAGAACATATTAATATCACCTACTTTTCAGAACGTGTTTCTCAAAATGATTTTGAAAGATGGATGAGTGAAACTGATGTTTTATGGTGCCCGATCCAACAGGAAACTGAGTTTTTCAGTCAAAAAGAAATCTACGGAACGACTAAAATGACGGGGAATCTTGGTGATGCCATTAAGTATGGAAAACTGGCTGTTTTTCCTAAGAATTATCCCTCAAAATTAGATTTTATTATTCCTGAGAACGATAATTTATTGGAACAGTTTATCCAACTGAAAAATATTAAATTCGATTTTCAAAAAAATTATAACAAAAAATCAGTTCAGAAAAATTTAGAAAATGTTTTAAATAATCTGATTTAAAGCTAAAAACTAAACACCAAAAACTAAGAACTAAATACACCAAATATCCTACTTTATCTTCAAAACGCTTTTAATAAATTTAGCATTCAAATAATCCTCAATCGGGAAGATTTTCGTGAAATAATTTCCGATATAAATTAATACTAAAACAACGGCCGGTTTGTAAATCAAATTGATAAAATTATTATCAAAAGTAGGCAACACGATGGCAACGGTTATTGCTAAAGTACAGATAATTGACACGAATATCATTTCAATCGTTAACGGAGAAACTTTAAAAACAACATAATTAAAAATGATTTTAATAACATTGTAAGTCGTCAGTGAAATTGCTGTAGATAAGGCGATTCCTATTAATTTAAGATCTGTATTTTTGATGAAATAATAGTTTAGTCCGATCGTTAATCCTGCCAGTAAAAGCATCACCAAAATATTGAAACGGTAATATTTAGAAAGTGAAATAATATTCCCGTTAAATCCTGTCGCAAGATCAACCAAAACTGCTGATCCCCAGATCCAAACTACAGGCTCGTATTCTCTTAACATGGTTCCGTTTTTAGGCATAAACTGCGTTAGAAAAGGAAACCCTACCATGATGCACGAAAACAAAACGGCACCTAAAAAATATAAAGATAAAGACGTTTTTTTGTGAAATCTATCCAGTTCTTCCATATCTCCATCTGCCAATGTTTTATTGATAATGGGTGCTGAAATATTGAATAACCCCAATTGTGGAATTGAGATCAAAGATATTAGAGCATATAAAACTGAGTAAATTCCGACTTCTTCCATTCCTAAAAATTCACCAATCATAAAGCTGTTAATAGCTAAATAATTACCAAATGTTCCTAGAAATCCAAAAAAACTATAATTAAAAAACTCTTTCCAGAAATTATTTTTCTTAAAATAATCTGTGCTGAAATCAAGCTGTATTTTTTCTAATTTATTGGTGTAATAAACATATCCTAAAAGCATTAAAGCAAAGATCCCAAAGAAAAAAGCAAATGCAATTTTCTGTGATAAAGCGAAATAAAAGAATAAACAAAATGCACCTAAATTGGCTATTTTAGGGAAAAGATTATCAAAAATATTAGAAACAACGATTCTTTTATAATTGGAAGTGTATTTATTGAAAATTGCACAAAACGAAAGAATTAAAATCAAAGGAAGAATCATTTCCTTCGTCTTCCAGGCTTCCGAAAGTCTGAATTTTGGATAAAAATAGGGTAGAACGAAAAATATTATACTGAAGACAACGAAATTAATAAGAACAGTAAGCAAAGAAAGTGAAAGCATATTCTGTTTTTTGCTGTCTTTTTCTACAGTATGAAAAAATTTCACATTCGAGTAAGAAATTCCTAAAACAACAAAAGGAACCAGCATTTCTGCAGTAGGAAGGATGTAGCGCAATTTTCCGTAAAATTCAAAATCATAAGGGAAAATGAAAATTGCAGAAATTGTACCCAACAAAAAACCAAGATAACCGATAATGGAATATTTGAAGCCTTGCCTCGCTACTACGCTCATAATAATATTTTAAAGGTTCTTAGGTATAAAAATAATGTTGTTGATGTATTCCGTTTTATTTTTTTCGTCGTTAGTGTTTTGTGTTAAGATTTTTTCCGTAAGTTTTTCAAGCTCAAAATTACGTCTGTTCAGATATCTGGCTTCATATCCCCAAGTTTCAACTTCAGAAATCTCATTCCAGATAGGTTTGTCGTGATGTCTTTGTTCCATCTCAACCATTAAAGTCGGTAAAAACTGCTGAATGGTCTTTTTAGCACCCAAAAGTGTTTTCATTTCGTTTCCTTCAACGTCTATCTTGATGAAATCCAGTCTGTTGAAATATTCTATCGCAGCCCAGTCATCTAATTTCATCACTTTTACCTTTTCAGTATAGCTTTTTTCTTCACCTTTTTCTTTATACAAAGTATTCAGCGTTCCTCGGGACGCTATCATTTTACCATTAATGATCGGAACTTTGAATTCAGCGGTTGTATTTTCGTCAGAAAGTGCTAAAGGAAGAACGCTTATTCTAGGGAATAATCTTTTTAATCGTCGATACAGTTTTTTGTTGGGTTCAAAAGCGTAGATATGATCATGATCCAACTTGTTTTCCAACTGATAAAGGAAGGTTCCAACGTTGGCTCCAATATCCAGAATTACGGCTGATTTGTGCAAATATTCTTTGATCCAGACCAATTCTGGTTCTACATTACGTGCCGAAAAATTATCTTTATTAAGATGGTTTAAGGTCTTAAAATATCTTTTTTTATAGAAATTCGGACTAATATATTGTAGTTTTTCTGCAATTCTTTGGTATAAAGACATCCTTATTTTTTTGACGAACAGCAAAGATAAGCAAAAATGTTAAACTAATGTTAATTTTGTTTGATTGTAATCGTTTGATTATCAGTAGTAAGTGTAAGACTGTTTTATATAAAATGATTTTTTTATCTAAACATTAACTGTGTTATTGATTTAAGCAAACGGTGTATTCAAAAAATCATTAAAGGGTTTCATGACTTTAAAAATATTCGCCATATTTTTTGCTGCATTTTTATCTAAAACTTCTTCGTCTTTTAAATTATAAACCACAATGAAGCTTTTTAGTTTTAAATATTCGCCCATCGGATCTTCTTTTTCAAAACCTTGCGGAACTTTTTTTAATTTATCACCTTGATCAAGTTCAGGGAAGTGTTTTTTGAAATCTTTATTGTTGATAATTTTAATGAAATCATCTCCATATAAAGAAATTTCTTTTCTCACCTCCTTCAAAACAGAAGATTCGGGCATATAAATTCCGCCTGCCAAAAATGATTTTCCGGGTTCGATGTGAAGGTAATATCCGCCTTTCTGACTTCCTTTTCCCATTCCTAAAGAGGCTCCGAAATTGGTTTTGTAAGGGATTTTATCTTTCGAAAATCTTGTATCTCTGTAAATCCTGAATAATGCTTTTTTAGGATCTAATTTTGCCAGCTCTTCATCAAATTCTCCCATTTCATTGATCAAATCTTCAAGAAAAGAAATTACATTTTGCTGAGATTCTGTGTAAAGATTTTTATTTTCATTAAACCATTCGCGATTGTTGTTTTTGGTTAACTTTTTTATGAAATCGAATGTTTTTGTAGAAATGGTAGCGGACATGTTTTTATTTTAAATCAAATTTAATTAAATCTATTATATTATGCCAAATTTTATATTTGTTTTGATGATTCATAATTATTTAACTTAATAACAAATAATTTAATAATCGCCGTCCTGATTGAGGTTTTGTTACATTAAAAATAAAAATTTTATGGTTTTTCTGTTGAAATTTTAAAATATTTAAGGTTTTGGAAATTAAAATTATTAATTCCGTAATATTATATAAAAAGAAATTCAAATATTTATTGTATATTTGCAGAAATTTTATAATATTTAATGAATTTATTTACGGAGTCCAATTTAAGTCCTGACATTCTTAAGGCAGTTGGCGAACTGGGTTATGAAAGCCCAACAGAAATCCAAAAACAGACTATCCCTTTTATTCTTTCAGATATTCGCGACTTGATCGCACTTGCGCAAACAGGGACAGGCAAAACAGCAGCGTTTTCGCTTCCGATTTTGGATATGATTGACGATACGAGTCGCAAAATCCAATTTTTGGTGCTTTGCCCGACACGAGAACTATGTCTTCAGATTTCTAAAGACATAAAAAATTATTCCAAATACATGAAAGACATCAAAACTACAGCAGTTTACGGTGGAAGCAGTATTATGGATCAAATTAGATCTCTAAAGGACAAGCCACAAATCATTGTAGGTACTCCAGGAAGAGTTATCGACCTTATCAACAGAAAAGCATTAGACTTTTCTGCTATTCATTGGTTAGTTTTAGACGAAGCTGATGAAATGCTTTCAATGGGTTTCAAAGACGAATTGGAAACAATTTTAAGAGAAACTCCTGAAACAAAACAAACTTTCTTATTCTCTGCAACGATGAATAAAGAAGTGGAGAGAATTTCTAAAAATTATCTTACAAAACCACACCGTATTTCTGTGGGTTCTATTAACGAGGTTAAAAAGAACATCAAACATGAATATTACGTTGTTGGGTACCGTAACAAAAAAGAAGCTCTTAAGAGATTAATTGATGCAAACCCTAACCAGTATTCAATTTTGTTCTGTAGAACAAGAATGGAAACTCAGGAAGTTGCAGATTTCTTAATGCAGAATGGTTACGCAGCTGATGCTCTTCACGGAGATCTTTCTCAGGCGCAGAGAGATACTGTAATGAAGAAATTCAGATTGAAAAATATCGATATTTTGGTTGCAACGGACGTTGCGGCGAGAGGATTGGATGTTGATTCATTAACTCACGTTATCCATTACTCTTTACCTGATGATCCTGAAGTATTCGTTCACAGAAGTGGAAGAACAGGTAGAGCAGGAAAAGACGGGATTTCAATCTCTTTAATCAAGCCTGAAGAAAGCAGAAAATTAAAGCAGATAAAATCTACAACGAAAATTGATATCGTTGAAAAAATTATTCCAACAGGAAAAGAGGTTATCAAAGCTCAGGTTGGAGGAGTTTTCGAAAAATTATTCACAGAACACGAAGATATATTCGACTTTGATGACAGCCTGATCCCGGATCTAAATGCTTTCACAAAAGAAGAATTGGTTCACAAGTTATTGCAGTTCCAATTGAAAGATCTTGCATTGTACTACAAAGATAAACATGATCTTGTTGAGCAGAAATTCAGCTCTAGAGATGATGACTATCCTAGAAGAGACAGAGATAGAGGTCGTGACAGAGACAGAAGCAGAGGAGATCGCGATAACAGAAGTGGAGACAGAGACAGAGGAGGAAGAGAACGTGCTGGAAAACCAAGAAGAAAAAATGAAGATATGGTAAGATTCTTCTTCAACTTGGGTAAGAAAGATCAATTGAAAAAATTAGATGTTTTAGATATTATCAACAAAGCAACTACACCTGCGGGAGGTAGCAAAAAAAGAGCTGAAATTGGTGACATCGAAATTTTAGAGAAATTCTCTTTCTTTGAAATTGAAAAATCATTTAAAGGAGAGCTTTTGAATAATATTGCATCAATGAAATTCAAAGGGAAAGACATGAGAGCTGAAGAGGCGAATTAATACTCATTCCAAACTATATAAACCGGCATCAAGCCGGTTTTTTTGTTTGATAATCAGGCGGTAAGCTAATGTTAACAAAACTTAACGTCAGATAGTTTCAGGTAAGGTGCTTTTTTAGGAAATTTGCACAAAATTATAAATACTTAAAAATGGGAATTGGTAATATTTTCCACGCTTTTCAACCAAAAGACAAAATCTTCTTTGTGCTTTTCGAAAAAGTAACAGAGAACCTAGTTGCAATGTCTGAAGAATTCAACACCGGTATCAAAGATTTCGATCTTAACGATGACTCTATGTTGAAGAAAATGAGCGACTATGAACACAAAAACGATGAGCTTACTCATGAAATTTTTGTAGAATTGGGTAAAAACTTTATCACTCCTTTCGACCGTGAAGATATTCACACGTTGGCTACTGGTTTAGATGATATCGCTGATTATATTTACGCTTCAACAAAATATATCTTCTTATACAAATCTCCTGAGCTTAAGGCTTATTCAGATTTCTCTCTATTGATTCACAAAGCTTGTCTGGAAATCCAGAACGCAATGAAAAACCTTAAAGGGTTTAAAAATATGGAGCAGGTAAAAGAAGCTTGTATCAAAGTAAATTCTATTGAAAATATTGCAGATGATCTTCTTTCTAATTCTATGGTAGAATTGTTTGAAACAAACGATGCTATCAATATTATCAAAGTTTCATCTGTACTTAATTATCTTGAAATAGTAACCGATAAGGCAGAAGATGTTGCCAATACTATTGAGAACATCATGATTAAATACGCCTAAACAATATAACAAAAATGGAATTTCCGATTTTACTTGTAGTTATTATTGCACTGGCTTTAATTTTCGATTATATCAATGGTTTTCATGATGCGGCCAATTCAATCGCTACTATTGTTTCTACAAAAGTTTTAACTCCATTCCAGGCTGTACTTTGGGCAGCTCTTTGGAATTTTGCGGCTTTCTTTATTGCTGCTTATATTATTGGAGAATTTAAAATTGGTAATACAATTGCCAAAACGGTTAACGAGAACTTTATTACATTAGAAGTCATATTTTCGGGTCTTATCGCTGCGATAGCCTGGAACCTTTTAACATGGTGGTTTGGGATTCCTTCATCATCATCGCACACTTTGATCGGTGGATTCTTAGGAGCGGCTTTAATGCATGCTTTTATGATGGATTATCATGATGTGGTGGCTACTCAACCTAGTTTAGGGACTTGGGAAACTTTTAAAGCAGCTGCTTATCAGGTTACACAGCAGAGCGTTGTTAAATTTGATAAAGTGATTCCTATTTTCTTATTCATTTTTATGGCTCCGATTATAGGGATGATCATTTCGATCATTATTACGCTAATCATTGTTCATCTTTATAAAAAATCGAATCCTCATAAAGCAGATCAATCATTTAAGAGATTACAGTTGGCTTCTTCAGCTTTGTTTAGTTTAGGACATGGTCTGAATGATGCACAGAAAGTAATGGGTATTATTGGAGCTGCGATGATCTATTATCACGTGAATATGCTTCAGGATCCTGTTTATCTTAATATTCCTTCTGCGGGACGTTTCGATTATTTTGCACAACATTATATTTGGGTTCCTTTGGTTTCTTTCATCGCAATTGCATTGGGTACAATGAGTGGCGGTTGGAAGATCATTAAAACAATGGGAACTAAAATCACAAAAGTAACTTCATTGGAAGGGGTAAGTGCTGAAACAGCGGGTGCAATTACTTTATTTATTACAGACCATTTTGGTATTCCTGTATCTACAACACACACGATCACAGGTTCTATCATCGGGGTTGGATTAACAAAAAGAATTTCCGCAGTAAGATGGGGGATTACCGTAAGCTTACTTTGGGCTTGGGTATTAACGATTCCTATCTCAGCAATTGTTGCCGGAATTACCTATCTTTTGGTTACATTTTTAACTTAAAATAGAAATTTAAATAACAATCATAAACTTTGTCCATTTGGGCAAAGTTTTTTGTTTTATAAAGCCCTGAAAAATCGTATTTTTGTGGAAATTATATGATTTTATGGAATTTTTAGACAGATACCAACAAATTGTTGCGGACGCCATTACTAAGTACACTTTTAAAGATAAACCTACGGAATTGTATGATCCGATGAATTACATCATTTCCCACGGTGGAAAACGTCTTCGTCCGATCATGGTTTTAATGGCTTGTGATTTATTTGGAGGTGATCTTAAACAGGCGATAAAACCCGCTTTGGCGATCGAATTTTTCCATAACTTCACTTTGATCCATGATGATATTATGGATGAAGCTCCTTTAAGAAGAAATAAACCTACGATTCATACTTTACACGGGATCAATGTAGGAATTCTTTCTGGGGATGGATTAATGTTAAAGGCATATAAATTCTTTGAAGATCTTGAACCTGAGATTTTTAAAGCTTGTGTTAGGATTTTCACGCATACCGGACTTTTACTATGTGAAGGTCAACAATACGATATCAATTTTGAAACACAGGAAAATGTGACGTTTGATGATTATATCAGAATGATCACGTACAAAACAGGTGTTTTAAGCGCATCTTCATTCGAGATCGGATCATTGATCGCTAAAGCTAATTTTAAAGATGCTAAAGCAATTTTCAATTTCGGAAAACATATCGGGATCGCTTTCCAGATTATGGATGATTATTTGGATGTATTTGGAGATCAGGCTCAGTTTGGAAAAAAACATGCAGGAGATATTTACGAAAACAAAAAGACGGTCCTATATCTGATGGCGAGAGAGCATGCAACAGACGAAGAAAGAAAAGAACTCGACTATTGGTATTCTAAAAAGACAGATAATATCGACAAAGTTTATAATGTTGAAAAGATCTTCAGACGAACTAAAGTTGACGAAAAAGCCTTGCGTTTGATCGAAAAACACAACGAGATCGGTCAAAGCTACCTTAAAAAAATAGATATTCCGGAAGAGAAGAAAAAGCCCTTCATAGAGTTGGCAAATTATCTTTTGAGAAGAGAGAGTTAAAATATAGGTAACAGGAAATAGGGCTTAGGATTTAGTAAATCACCTAAGCCCTAATTTCTAAACCCTCATCCCTTACAAATGAAGTTCAGGACTATAGTTGACATCAAAGAATCGGAGAAAAAGATAGAAATTGAAGATAAGATATTTTCAATAGGTTCTTGTTTTGCCTCTGAAATGTCTGATTTGTTTTATGATGGTCAGCTTCAAACGGTCAATAATCCGTTTGGGACTGTTTTTAACCCATTTTCGATCAGCAATTCCATTAAGACCTTGCATGATTCGGAGTTTTATAATGAAGAGGATTTAATCACCTTTAATGATGAATTTATTTCTTTAGATCATCACACGAACTTTGACACAAGATTTGTTCATCAGACATTAGAAAAAATAAACTCTAAGATTGAAGAAGGCAATAGATTTCTTCAGGAAACAAATTGGGTCATCATAACATACGGAACTTCATTTATATATGAATTTCTCCCGAAAAATAAATTGGTTGCCAATTGCCATAAAATTCCTCAAAAATTCTTTGAAAAAAGATTGTTGACACATCAAGAACTCACAGACTCCATTTACAATACGATTTTGAATCTGAATGATATTTGTAAAGATGATGTTCAGATCTTATTTACGGTTTCGCCGGTTCGCCATACAAAAGATGGAATGGTTGAAAATCAATTAAGTAAGTCGAAATTAATTACAGCCATTCATGAAGCCATTTTGATGTTTGAAAACTGTCATTATCTTCCGATTTATGAGATTTTAATGGATGATTTGCGAGATTATCGTTTTTATAAAGAAGATATGATACATCCGAATTCTCAGGCGGTAAATTATATTTTTGAAAAGTTCGGAAGTGCTTATTTTTCTAATGAAACACAGGATTTTATTAAAGAAAACTTTAAAATAACTAAAGCTTTAGAACACAGAACGAACGACGATAAAGATCCAAAATATCTTGAGTTTAAAGAAAAACTGAACGAAAAGATCGAGGCTCAACGTAAAAAAGTAAAACATAAAATATTCTAGTTTTAAAATGATCGACTTTACAAAAATTGATTATTTAAAAGTGGGAAATGATAAGCAAAAAAGAGCTTATGAAGTTCTTATCAAATATAGAATTTTCGAAAAACTAAGTAATTATTCTCCCATTTTAGCCGGAACAATTCCGATCGAAATTGATATTGAAGGAAGTGATTTAGATATAATCTGTGAAGTCGAAAATGAGACCGAATTTATGGGAGTTTTAAATCAAATATTACCTCAAAATATTGATTTTAAGATTGAAACGAATGTAATTAATAAAGAAAATTGCATTGTTCTGAATTCTATATTAGAAGAATTTCCCATTGAAATTTTCGGACACAATAAACCCACAACAGAACAAAACGCTTATCGGCATATGATCGTCGAATACAAAATATTACTGGCAAAAGGAGATGATTTTAAACAAAAAATAATAGAATTAAAGAAAAAAGGAATTAAAACCGAACCCGCTTTTGGCTTATTAATGAACCTTGAAAGTCCTTATGAAGATCTATTAAAACTTTAAAAATAATGATTGATACACATACACACTTATATTCGGAAGAATTTGACGAAGATAGAAAAGATGCCATTCAAAGAGCTTTAGATAAAGGAATTACAGAATTTTATCTTCCTGCAATCGATTCAGAATCTCACGAAAAAATGCTTCAGTTGGAAACAGAATATCCAAATCAGATTTTCTCAATGATGGGACTTCATCCTTGCTATGTAAAGCCCGAATCTTGGGAAAAAGAATTAGAAATTGTTAAAAACTATCTTGATAAAAGACATTTTCCTGCAATCGGAGAAATTGGAATTGATTTGTATTGGGATAAAACGACTTTAGATATTCAAATTAAAGCTTTTGAACAGCAGATTGATTGGGCGATTGAAATGGATCTACCGATTGTAATCCACACAAGAGAAAGTTTTGATGAAACTTTTGAAGTATTGGAAAGGAAAAAACATCCAAAACTTCGTGGAATTTTTCATTGTTTCTCCGGAGATTTAGAGCAGGCAAAACGTGCCATTGATCTGAATTTCATTCTTGGAATCGGTGGGGTAGTGACCTTTAAAAATGGTAAAATAGACCAGTTTTTAAGCGAAATTCCTTTAGATAAAATTGTTCTGGAAACAGACTCACCATATTTAGCTCCGGTTCCGTACAGAGGAAAAAGAAACGAAAGTTCTTACCTTGATCTTATTGCAGGAAAACTGGTGAATATTTACAATAAAGATTTTTCTGAGATCGATAGAATTACGACTGAGAATGCAAAGAAAATGTTTAAAAATCAATAGGAACGGGCTTAAAACTTTAATAAAAGAAATAACTTCTATTGCTTTAACCAAAACCTAAAAAATAAAGCCTTCTCAATTTGAGAAGGCTTTTATATTATTTCTTTCTGAAAAAGCTTTTGTTTTTAGGCTTCTTCCCTGCGTCTACTGCAGGTTTCTTTTTGGTATTTGCAGTTTGAGAGGCTCTCGGTCTGTCGGTTCTGGCACCGGCAGGTTTGTTATTAGAATCTCTTTTCTGTGCAACCAGATTATCTGTATGGAAAGGATGATCTTTTACAATAGGAATTTTCATTCCGATCAGTTTTTCTGTATTTTTCAGGTTCAATAAGTCAAGTCCGTCAACAAATGAGATTGAACTTCCTTCTGCACCGGCTCTACCAGTTCTTCCGATTCTGTGAACATAGGTTTCAGAAACGTCGGAAAGCTCGAAATTAACTACATATTTAAGCTCGTCAATATCAATTCCTCTCGCTGCAATATCTGTTGCAACAAGAACTCTTGTCTTCCCTGATTTAAAGTTATTTAAAGCATTTTGACGGGCATTCTGAGATTTGTTTCCATGAATAGCTTCCGTAGAGATTTTGCTCGCCTGAAGTTTTCTCGCAATTTTATCTGCTCCATGTTTCGTTCTTGAAAATACTAATACAGAATCAGAAATATCATTCTGTAAAATATGGGTAAGAAGATCCAGCTTATCATCTTTTTCAACAAAATAAACCGATTGTTTGATGGTTTCGGCTGTTGAAGAAACTGGAGTCACTTCTACTTTTACAGGATTATTTAAGATTGAATCTGCTAATTTCTGAATTTCTGAAGGCATCGTTGCCGAGAAAAATAAAGTCTGTCTTCTCTGAGGTAAAAGTTTGATTATTCTTTTTACATCATGTACAAAACCCATGTCCAGCATTCTGTCAGCTTCATCAAGTACAAAAATCTCAAGGTTTTTTAAACTTACGATTCCCTGAGCAATAAAGTCAAGCAACCTTCCCGGTGTTGCCACCAAAATATCAACTCCTCTTCTCAGAGCAGTTTCCTGGCTTCCTTGTTTTACCCCTCCGAAAACTACCAGTTCCTTTAATGGAAGGTATTTTCCGTAAGCTTTTATGTTCTCTTCGATCTGTATCGCCAATTCTCTTGTCGGAGTCAGAATAAGAGCTTTTATATGTTTATTTTGTACTTTATTTTTGGATAAATTTTGTAAAATAGGAATTGCAAAAGCCGCCGTTTTTCCGGTTCCTGTTTGTGCACATCCTAGAAAGTCTCTGCCATTTAAGATATCAGGAATCGATCTTTCCTGGATAGGAGTAGGAGTAGTATATCCTTGTTCCTGAATTGCTTTTGCAATGGGTTCTATTAGGTTTAAGTCTGTAAAATTCAAATGAATTATTTTTTTATTTAAAGTAAAAATTCCCTCAATGTGAAGGAATTATATTTTACAAAGGTAGTCTAAATATTTTTAATTGAATTATTTCACTTTCGTCCATTGTTGGTTGTATCTAAAATTTTCAATAAACTTGTAAACTTCTGCCAGTTTTTGTGTTTTATTTTTACCATAATCTTCAATATTTTCCGATGTTCCATCAGTACGCTGAAGCTTCAAAATAGCCGTAGAACGACCGTTTACCATATTATTTCCGGATCTATAAGGAGGTAAGTTTTTGAAATCTATACCATTTAATAAATAAACTAATTTGTTGTAATCTTCTTTTTTTATAGTTGCTTCGAAAGTTCCTTCTCGTTTTTGAGAACGTTTATTTTCTGAATTAAGTTTTGGGAAATTATAATGTTCCGCCTCTAAAACTGCTGTTCTGTCGGGGTTGAGAGTCATTGTAAAGACAGGATCAAACTCTAAGTAAGATGTTGAAGTATATCTTATTGCAGCGTATTTTGGCTGGCTGCTTTGTGCATTTTGAGAATTACATGAAAAGAATAAAAAAAATGCAAAAAGAGGGAATAAGTATTTCATTTTTATGTTTTGCTGGAATCTCTCAATAATTGTTCCAAATGATGTTGCATCTGGTTTTTCAATCCAGCTAATAATATTAATGATAAAATGAATAAATATCTTTTAAATAAAAAATTCCTTCATTTAGAAGGAATCGTAATATATAAAAATGTGATTTGGTGTTTTAATGAAATTATTTCACTTTCGTCCATTGTTGGTTAAGTTTTAAATCTTCAAAAAACTTGTATACTTCAAGTAGTTTTTCGCTTCCTCTTTTTCCGTAGTCTTCCACTTGTTTTGAAGTTCCATCAGCAAAATTGACAGTTAGATATGAAGTTGAAAGATCAGATACTTTTTGACCGTATTTTTCATTTAAATTTTTAACATCTAAACCATTCAATAGAGAAACAAGCTTGTTGTAATCTGCTTCTTTTATCGTTGCTTTAAAAGTTCCTTCACGTGGTTTTGAAAACTCATCTTTCGAAGGTGTTTTTGTAAAATTAAAATGTTCCGCTTCTAAAACTGCTGTTCTGTCTGCTTTGATTGTCATTGAATAAACCGGACAAAATCCAAAACATGGTGTTGTTTTATATTCAATTGTAGAATATTTTGATTTGTTATTCTGTGTGTTTTGTGTATTCTGAGAATTGCATGAGAACATGAAAACGAATGCAACAAGACCTAGTAAATATTTCATAGTTTAAATTTGATTGGGGTATTTCAATAATTGTTCCAAAGCAACTGTTTTACTTTAAAATTAACTATTTGTTTAATTTGAGTGAAAATTATTCTAAGAATATTATAAAAATGTAAATAAAATAAGTAATTACGTAAAATTATTCTAATTTAAGTGATATATATTTGATGAGAAAACAAACTATAATAACTCATGAAAAAAACTATCATTTTATTGGCAGCAGTTTTAGGTATTACTGCAAATGCACAAACATGGAATCTTGCAGGAAATGCAGGAACAACTGCTACAGATTTTATTGGAACAACTGATGCCCAACCTTTGATTTTTAAAACAAATAATGCTGAAAAAATGAAGATCAACCCTGATGGGAGATTCATATTTTTTAACGTAAACACACCGGGGCAGCTTTGGGATAAGAATTTATTTTTTGGTGGCGGAATAAATAATGCAACAACTTTTAATAATGCAGTATTCGGAATGGGAGCATTTACCCAAAATACTGTTGGTGGCGGAAATACAGCGCTGGGAACCAATTCAATGTCTTTGATGACAAGTGGAGAAATAAATGTATCTGTAGGTTTTAATTCGATGAGAAATACTCAGGGTGGGTCTTCGAATGTTGCAGTAGGAATGAATTCATTAGAATATTTCCAGAACGGAAATGGAAATGTAGGTGTGGGGACTGGGGCAATGGGAGCCGGAAGTCTGGTAGGAGATTCTAACGTAGCTGTCGGATTAAGCGCTTTAAGATATCTCAACAGCGGAAACTCAAATGTTGTATTGGGCGCAGAGTCATTCAGAGCAATAAGTAAAGGTTCTAATAACATTAATGTAGGTTTTTCTAATGCAAGATATATTACTTCTGGAAGCAATAATATTTTTATTGGAAGTAATATAACTCCATATAATACAACTTCTCCCAATAATGAACTTAACATTGGAAATTGGATTGTAGGAAATAACGGAACAATCGGCATAGGTACTTTTACTGCTCAGCTACCTGTTGACGGTATTGCGCCAGACGGCGAAAAGTATAAACTTTTTGTAAAAGACGGTATAAGAACCGAAAAAGTAAAAGTAGACATCGCAGCTAGCAACGGATGGGCAGATTATGTTTTTGAAAAAGATTATAAATTGATGTCATTGAATGATTTGAGTCAATTCATTAATAAAAATGGTCATTTACCGGAAGTTCCTACCACAAAAGAAGCTATTGAAAATGGGATAGAACTAAAAGAAATGAATATTCTTTTACTAAAAAAGGTTGAGGAATTAACTCTTCACTTGATTCAACAAAATAAAGAATTGGTATCTCAAAAAGAAGAAATTCAAGCATTGAAAAAAGAAATCAGATCTTCAAATTAATTTTTTAAAACTTTAAATTATGAAGACAAAAATTTCTTTCATAGCATTTCTCATAGCTTTGAGTACAAACTTTTTGTTTGCTCAGCATCAGAATGACAACTGGCTGTTTGGAAATAGCAAATGGCTGTTTGATAATACTGCACCTAATGGTTTTACACATACCACTAATGTTACTCCAGCTATAAGATATACAAGTTCTGTGATCAGTGATAAGAATACAGGAGAGCTGCTTTTTTCTTGCAATGGATATAGTGTCTATAACAAAAATGGCGTTATAATGGATAATGGGAATGAAATGTTTGGAGCAGCTAATACAACCTATCAGTATCAGTCATTTGGGAATCCATCAGATCAATCCTCAATTATACTTCCAGTTCCTGGTTCGAGATTATTGTATTATGTATTTTATATTAATGGAAACAGGTATATGAATGATCAAATCTATGTGCAGGCTCTCAATCCTACCACTAATTACGGTCTTAGATATGCCATTGTTGATATGTCCTTGAATGGCGGTTTGGGTAAAGTGATTTCAAAAAACAATGTATTGTTTACTAATTCTGGAACTAATGCACTTACCTCCACATTTGCGAGCGATGGAAATTCTTATTGGATTGTAACGGCTAATAACGGCAATTATCTATCCTATAAACTAGATTCAAATGGCTTGAATACATCTCCTGTCGTAAGTCCAGGAGTAAATTTGGGTTCATTTATTAAAATTTCACCTAATGCTAAAAAACTTTTAACACGAGAATACAAAAGTGTTTGGCTTTATGATTTTAATAATACAACAGGAAGTGTGACGAGTCCTTATAATATTATCCCTAATGATAACTTTGCAGGATATTATGATGATGATAGTGGTGGCCCAAACAGCGCAGAATTCTCTCCAGACAGTAATATTGTATACTTTATTAGTGCAGGGGCTAATCTTTGTTTATATCCTGCGTGTATTGGTAATATTAGCTGGTCTGGTTTATCAATGTACAATATCAGTACAGCAAGTTTAGTAGGAGTTGAAAATACATCGATTCATTATAAATTTTCATTGAATGGATTAACTGCCGGAATGCAACTTGCAAAAAATGGTAAAATATATTTAATATATAATGCTCTACTTAATGATACTGAAGGATATGGGTATAAGGAAGTAATATTTGGAAATACGATTCCTAATACCTCAAATTTTACATCTTATGATTGGGGAGTGATTAATACTCCAAATGTGTGGAGCCCTGCAGTAAGCCCTTTAACTACGATAACACCACAAAAAGGAACTCGAAATGGGTTTTCTTTTCCTCAATTAATTCCATCTTTAGATAACATTGTCAATCCTTGTCCCGACGTTTTATATATTACAACACCGGTAACATCTTCTCAGGTTTTTCAGGCCGGAAAATCAATCTTTGCATCTTCAACAATAAATGATAATCTGAGTGTAGAATATAAAGCTGGCTTAAATGTTAATTTAAACCCGGGCTTCTTTATGAAAGGGGATTTAAGAGGAAATTTTAAAGCATATATTAGTCCGTGCACAATTACTAGTTTCAATAAAGTAGGACCAAGTAACATTGAGCCAACTTTTGCTAAGACAAGTACTATCGCAGCTTCGGAAGTTAAAATTTATCCAAATCCGGCTTCTACTGTTGTGAAAATAGACTCTGGTAAAAATAAATTAATGAGTTGGACGCTTTACGATCTTTCAGGTAAAAATATTTTGAATGGAAATGATCTCAGTGTTCCTGTTGAAAATCTTCCAAAATCCGCTTATTTGTTAATGATTAAGCTTGATAATGGAAATACAATTACTAAAAAAATTATTGTTCAGTAAAACACATTAATAATCAAGGAGAGAGAGTTTTTCTTTCTCCTTTTTTTATCTATAATAATGCATAAAACTAATTTTTAATCATGAAAAAAACTATTATTTTAATTGTTGCTGTATTAGGTTTACAGGCAAATGCACAATCATGGAATCTTACAGGGAATTCGGGAACTAATCCAACTACTAATTTTTTAGGAACTACAGATAATCAGCCTTTGATTTTTAAAACTAATAATGCGGAAAAATTTCGAATTACGGAAGGGAATAAAATAGTAGTACAAGGTATTTCTACTATAGGTTCAGTTTGGGATAAAAATCTTTTTTTCGCAGGTGGTAATGACGCTACGACAGGAGTACTTAATACTGTTTTTGGTTTTGGGGCTCTTACGCTAAATACAATTGGAGCTTCAAATACTGCTATTGGAGCTAATAGCATATCCTCCATGACAAATGGAAGTTATAATGTGGCAATTGGAGTGAATTCACTAAGATTATCTATTACTGGTGATTTAAATGTTGCTGTAGGTATGAAATCAATGGAAGGATTAGGAGAATATGTAGAAAATACTGCTATTGGTTACGCTTCATTAGCAAGAGAAAACACTATGGCTGGAGACAAGATCTCTTATAATACAGCTTTAGGAAGTAGAACGATGGCTTATTTAAAAAATGGGCAAAATAATATTGCTATCGGCTATAACGCCATCAAACTGATGAATTCGGGGAATAGTAATATTGCAATTGGTAACAATAGTGGTTACTCCCTTAGCAGTGGGAATGGGAATATCCTTATCGGAGATAACGTAAATGCTAAAACTGCCACTTCAAACAACGAATTAAACATCGGAAATTGGATCGTCGGAAACAACGGAACAATCGGTATCGGACAGTTTACAAATCAATTACCTGCAGATGGAATTTCATCAGACGGCGAAAAGTATAAACTTTTTGTAAAAGACGGTATAAGAACCGAAAAAGTAAAAGTAGATATCGCAGCAAGCAACGGATGGGCAGATTATGTTTTTGAAAAAGATTATAAGTTGATGTCATTGAATGATCTTAGCCAGTTTATCAATAAAAATGGTCATTTACCGGAAGTTCCTACCACAAAAGAAGCGATTGAAAATGGGATAGAATTAAAAGAAATGAATATTCTTCTTTTAAAGAAAATTGAAGAGCTTACACTTCACGCAATCCAGCAACAAAAACGCATTGAGGTTTTAGAAAAGAAAATGAAATAATGAGGTGTAAAAATTAAAAATATGAAAAAATTTTATATAACATTCATATTAGCTCTGCCGTTATTTTTGTTTTCTCAGGGAGAAAATGACAATTGGTATTTTGGGGCTTTTGCCGGTGTCAATTTTTCGGGAAGTACTCCTACGGTATTATACGACAGCCAGGCAGTTACAAATCTGGCAAGTGCATCTGTGAGTGATAGTAGCGGGAAATTATTGTTTTATACGAATGGTTTGGAGGTTTTCAATAGAGAACATCAGCTAATGCCTAATGGAAGTGGACTTACGCAGGAAACCCACTTTCAGATATCTATCGTTAAGCATCCTACAAATCCGAATTTATACTACATAATTAGCGGAGGTGTATTTTTATCAGGAACTAATAAAGTGCGTTATACTGTGGTTGATATGTCTCAGGGAAGTTTAGGATCAAATGGCTTGCCATTAGGAGATGTTCTGGCCAACTCTACAGGTTTGCCAATGCTGGATCAATTTGGAAATGATTTTACAACTGCAAAAGGAGTAACTGTTGTACCTCACGCTAATAATTCTGCTTATTGGGTACTGATTCAGGATGGTACAAATTTGTATAGCTATTTATTAGACAGCAATGGTTTGGCAAATACTCCGGTGGTGACTGATTTAGGAGCACCGTCGAGCTTTTCACATTATGCTTATATTAAGGCATCAGAAAAGCTCAGTTCTTGTAGTAATTTTTCAAATTATATAAGCATAACTACTCAGGATGTTAGTAACAATTATAACGAAGGTCGAGTTTATTCTTTTGATAATAATACTGGGCATTTTACCAATGATTATTATCTTGTGATAGCTAATTTAGGCCCCATTTATACAGAGTTTAATAAAAATTCATCGATTTTATATGTTGCAGCCTTAGATTTTGTTAAAAATGATGCTCCTATTTATGCGATTGATCTAGTGAATTCAACAAATACTAATCTCGTTTATAATAATGTAACACAGTCCCAGATACCCAATAATTATTTCGAAGGTATGCAGCGGAATACAAAAGGTGATATTTATGTAAAGTTTGGATATAATGATTATATTTCAAAAATTATTAATCCTGATGTATTCGGAGGAAGTAGTTTAGATTGGGCAAATTTATACTTATTGCCAGGTCTAGCAAGATCTTTTCCACAATTAGTACCTAGTCTTAAAGAAAATGAAGGCGGTGGAAATTGTGTTTCAAACATCACACTTCAAACCCCTGAAATCAACTTTATTTATACTTATCAGGCGGGAAATACGATAATCACAAAAGATAATTATATCATTGATAAAGGACGCGATATCACGATGAAAGCAGGGAATTATGTTAACCTTCTTCCGGGAACAGACATAAAACCGGGATCGAAATATCTTGCAACAATTGCAAGCTGCGAAATCCCTTGTAACCCTGAAGCTTTGGGAAAAAAGAATGTTGATAAAAACAATATGTTCTTGGATTTAAGGAAAAAAGAATCTAAAACTAACATGATGACTAATAACATCATTGATATTTACCCAAATCCTGTTTCAGATTTGTTAAACATAAAATCAAATGTAAAAATTGAAAAAGTAGAGATCTTTGATATTTCAGGCAAGAAAATAAATATAGTGTTGAATAGTAATAAAATAGATGTAAAAAGTATTCCATCAGGATCTTACATTGTTATTATTGAAACTAAAGAAGGAAAGACAACCAAGAAATTTATTAAGAAATAATAATTTTAAAAGGTAACAAAAAAGGATAAACAGCAATGTTTATCCTTTTTTTATATTGTATAAAATATTTTATCCGTGCAACTGCTTCCAGATCGCATCTTTCAGCTCCATCAAGCCTTCTCCCGTAACACCTGAGAAAAATAAAGGTTTTTTATTTTCAGGGAATTCTGCAGAGATCTCTTTTCTAAGCTCCTCATCTACCAGATCGGATTTTGAGATAGAAATAATGTAATCTTTATCTAATAATTCGGGGTTGTATTCTTTCAATTCATTCTCCAGGATTTTAAACTCTTGAAAATGACTTTCAGAATCTGCAGGAATAAGGAATAATAAGATCGAGTTTCTTTCAATATGTCTTAGGAAACGGTGACCAAGACCTTTTCCTTCCGCAGCACCTTCAATAATTCCCGGAATATCAGCCATTACAAAAGATTTGTAATTTCTGTAATCAACGATTCCTAAATTGGGCGTTAAAGTCGTAAATGCATAGTTTGCAATTTTCGGCTTAGCTGCAGAAACAGATGATAAAAGAGTTGATTTTCCTGCATTAGGGAAACCTACCAATCCAACATCAGCTAAGATTTTAAGTTCGAAAACTACGAAACCTTCCTGCCCGTCCATTCCCGGTTGTGCAAACCTGGGAGTTTGGTTGGTAGAAGATTTGAAATGTTCGTTTCCTTTTCCTCCTTTTCCTCCTTCCATCAGGATGATTTCCTGACCGTCTTCCATGATCTCACCAATGATCTCACCATCTTCATTCTTAGCAATGGTTCCGATAGGTACATTGATGTAAACATCTTCTCCGTAAGCTCCTGTAAGCTGGTTTTTAGCCCCGTTCTGACCACGCTCAGCCTTGATGTGGCGCGTGTATCGAAGGGGTAGTAAAGTCCATTCCTGAGCATTTCCTTTCATGATAACGTGGCCTCCACGACCTCCGTCTCCACCATCAGGACCGCCCTTAGGGATATATTTTTCACGGCGAAGATGGGCAGAACCTGCGCCACCATGACCGCTTTTACAATGAATCTTTACGTAATCTACAAAATTTGACATTTCTTATAATTATGAGTTATGAGTTATGAATTATGAGAATGAATTGTAATAACTTATAACTCATCACTCATAACTTTTAACTATTTTATTTTTTCTACTTCAGCAAAGAGCTTTTCAGAGATTTCGTTGATCTCGCCAACTCCGTTTACCTCTACATATTTTCCTTGCTGCTTATACAATTCAGCTACCTCAGCTGTTTTTGCATAATATTCTTTAATTCTGTTTTCGATGATTTCTACATTGCTGTCATCGTTTCTTCCACTTGTTTCACCTCTTTTCAGGAGTCTTTCAACTAAAATAGTATCTTCTACGATTAATGAAAGACATACATCAATTTTGTCGTTCAATTCATCTTTTACTATTTTTTCTAAAGCTTCTGTCTGCACTGCAGTTCTAGGATATCCGTCGAAAATAAATCCTGCGGCATCCGTTGGCTTTCTCAACTCGTCGATCAGCATATCTGTCGTTACCTGATCGGGAACCAATTCTCCTTTATCGATGTAAGATTTAGCTAATTTCCCAAGATCAGTATCATTTTTCATGTTGAATCTGAAAAGGTCACCTGTTGAGATTTGTTTTAAATTAAATTTCTCGATCAGATTCTGAGCTTGAGTTCCTTTTCCACTTCCTGGAGGGCCGAACAGAACAATGTTTATCATAATGTTGAAGGGCTTTTGGCGATTGGCAATTGGCTTTTGGCTTTTACCATTAGCTTACTTGCTTTTAGCCTTTAGCATTTTTAAGTTATTATTAAATTTATTTCTTTATTTTACTTTTTTAGGCTAAAAGCTATCAGCTAATAGCCAACAGCGCTTAATGGTTGATTTGTCCGTCAGATAATTGATATAAATTCGGAAGGTTTCTTCCTAGTTCATCATAATCTAACCCATAACCAAGAACAAATTTGTTCGGAATTTCTTTTCCGATATAATCCAGCTTGAAATCTTTCTTGTAAACTTCAGGTTTTAATAAGAATGAAGCAATTTTTACAGATTTCGGTCGCTGTGTTTCGTTAAAATATTTGAAAAGACTTTCAACCGTATTTCCTGTATCTACGATGTCCTCTACAAGGATGATGTGACGGTCTTTTACGTCCTTCGTTAATTCCATTTTCTGGTAAACGATTCCTGTAGATTCTGTTCCTGCGTAAGAACTCATCTGGATGAAAGCAATCTCGCATTCACCGGGATAATGCTTCAAAAGGTCTGAGAAGAACATGATAACTCCGTTCAAAACACCAATGAAAACAGGAACTTCATCCTTGTAATCTTCATAAATTTTTAAAGCTGTAGCTTTTACGATCTCCTGAATTTCGGCGTCCTCCAGATAAGGAACAAAAGTTTTGTCGTGAACTTTAATACTTTCCATAAAATTTTTAGTAGTTTGCAAAGTTACGGATTTTTGATGGAAATATTTTGGTGTTTTTATTGTTGATTTAATAATGAGCTTATTGAAAATTTGTGTTGAAAATAATTTTAATACAAATTTCCGCTAATATTTTCACAAATAGTACAATTCCTGTTATTCTGAATGTATTAAAGCAAGTGATGAATCAATTTTCCTCTATATTATCATAATCGTTTTCCACTCTGTTTGTAATCCCGTAGGAATCTAAACAAAGTTTTTAAAATATAGTATGGAAAGATTCGTGTCTAGATCCCTACGGGATGACAAAAAGAGCGTTTATGTCGAAATATTGAAATAACAGACAAAAACCCTAGCCCCGATTGAAGAGAAAATCCTTTTTTGAAGAAAAAGATTGCAACGGAAAGCGGGAAAAAGCTCCTTAAAAAAGTTGTAAATTGAGTGATGTAAGTTTACATTGTTGAGAATATGAGATTCTTCCTTGTCAGAATGACAAGTGTAATGTGATTGTTTCAAAATTAAAATATTTAAAAATTTCTTATCTTTGCAACTCACAAAACCCAGAAAACGATAATGTAGGATATAATTTCTTTCAGATTTAATTGAACAATAACGAAAATGTTATTGAAGTTTAACCTTAATTAAGAAAGAAATCATGCTTTTTCTACAAAATATATCTTTTGGGTTTCCTGCAGGGAATCTGCTTTTTAATTCTATTAATTTAACGATACAATCACACACAAAATCGGCTTTGGTCGGAAGTAATGGCATGGGAAAATCTACCTTGCTGAAAATCATTGCAAATGAAATTGAACCTTTGGAGGGAAGTGTCAATATTCAGGGGGATATTTTTTATGTTCCGCAGATGTTTGGAAATTTTAATCATCTGACGGTTGCGGAATGTTTAAAAATTGACAAAAAATTAGATGCACTTCAAAAAATAACGAATGGTGAAGTGGATGAAATCTATTTTGAAATTTTAAATGATGATTGGGACATTGAAGAACGATGTCAAATGGCTTTACAACACTGGAAACTTGAAAATTTAGATTTAAATCAAACTTTGGAAAGCCTGAGTGGCGGACAAAAAACGAAAGTTTTCCTTGCCGGAATTCAAATTAATCAACCTGAAATTATTTTACTCGATGAACCCACGAATCATCTCGATTTGGAAGGAAGAAATCTTTTGTATAAGCTTATCGAAAAGACGAATTCGACTGTTGTGATCGTTAGTCACGACCGAACTTTATTGAATTTGGTTGATACTATTTTTGAATTGAGCAATCAGGGAATTTCGACTTATGGCGGAAATTTTGATTTCTATGTCGAACAAAAAGAAATTGAAAATGAGGCGTTGCAAAACGATATTCATTCCAAAGAACGTGCGTTGAAAAAGGCAAAAGAAAAGGAACGAGAAACCATCGAGCGAAAACAAAAACTGGATGCGCGAGGAAAAGGAAAGCAGGAGAAATCGGGTGTGGCGAGGATTATGATGAATATGCTTCGAAATAATGCCGAAAAAAATTCTTCTAAATTGAAAAGTATTCATGCTGAGAAAATCAGTGATATTTCGGGAGATTTGCGGGATTTGCGATCGTCTGTGAGAAATGCTGATCAGATGAAAGTGAATTTTAATGATTCAGAGCTGCATTCTGGGAAAATTTTGATTACGGCAGAGGAAATTAATTATGCATATGATGATGAAAATCTTTGGCAGGAAAATCTCAATTTTGAAATCAGAAGTGGCGACAGAATTTCGATTAATGGCTCGAATGGTTCAGGGAAAACGACTTTAATAAAGCTGTTGCTTGGAGATTTGCAACCGACTGTCGGTGAAATTATAAAATCGGACTTTAATACAATTTATATTGATCAGGAATATTCTCTGATTGATCGAGATTCAACGATTTATGATTTTGCCCAACAATTCAACGACAATGCATTACAAGAATCTGAAGTGAAAACATTGTTATCAAGATTTTTATTCGGAAAAGAAACTTGGGATAAAATAGGAGATGTTTTGAGCGGTGGTGAACGTCTACGACTTCTTCTGTGCGGACTTTCCATCAGCAATAAAGCTCCGGATATGATTATTCTCGATGAACCGACGAATAATTTAGATCTTCAAAACGTGGAAATTCTCACGAATTCTATTAAAGATTATCATGGAACTTTGCTGGTGATTTCGCATGATGAGATTTTTTTAAATGAAATTGGAGTTGATAATGAAATTGTTTTAAGCTAATCACAAATTGATATTTTTTTATCCATTCCTTGGTGGCTTCGAGACTTCAGTCACCAGGGAATTGTATTATAAACGCTCCAAAATCCATTGATAAATATCATTCAGAATATCTTCTCTCATCTCTTCATTCAATATTTCGTGGCGCATTTGAGGATGCAGTTTTACATTTACATCTTTAAAACCATCAATCTTTAAATTCTCAACAGTCTGCGTAACTCCTTTTCCAAAATCGCCTATGGGATCATTTTGACCGCTAATAAATAGAAAAGGGAAGGACTTCGGAATTGTTTGTGCCCAATTTCTTGCCGTCGCTTTTTTATAAACACTGAATAACGCATAAAATGCATTGTTGGTGAAAGGAATTCCACAAAGTTCATCCTGAGAAAAAGCATTTCTGTTGGTAGGATTCAGACTGAGCCAGCTTGTATCACTGAAATTGTTGTCTTTTTTGAATTTCTGATTATTGACAATCGTAAAAAGATTATTGAAAAAAGTACGTTTATGGGGCGTTATTTTATTGACTAACGAAAAATAAGTTGTTACTAAATTAATACCAGTCAAAGATCCTCCTGTTCCCGTAATAATAGCACCCGCAAATTGATTACCCATTCTTTGCAGCAAACAACGCGTAATAAAAGAACCCATTGAATGTCCAAGAATAAAATGAGGAACATTCGGATATTGACTCATTAGGTGTTTACTCATCTTTTCTGAATCTGTAATCAATCTTTCATCCGGATTATTAAGTTGAAAGAATCCGATATCTTTTTTGTCTTTTACCGATTTTCCGTGTCCTAAATGATCATAAGTCAATACCGCAAATCTTAGATTGGCAAAATATTCTGCAATCTCCGAATATCTGCCACTGTGTTCCTGCATACCATGAACGATTTGCAAGGTTGCTTTTACAGGAATTGTTTCAGGATAGAATAAAGTGTAAAAGAGGTTGGTTTGGTCGTTTATAGTTGAAGATAGGTATCCTGATTTTTGTAGTGATCTCATGTTTGGATTATCTTTTGGTGTTTTGGAGGATGATAAAAGGTACAGAATTCATGAATTTTTATTCATCCAATCTTGATGAAATATCCATTTGTTGATGAAGAATTCTTATAATTTCAATTTCTTCATTTTTAAGATTGATTTTGTAAAATATAAAATGAGATTTCACCCTTGAACGGAAATATCCTTTTCTTATTTCACCGTAATCTTTTCCGGATGTTGGATTCTCAGATAAATACTCAATTTCATTCATGAGCAAATCAAAATAATGATCTGCCTGTTTTACTGACCAAGTTTCGAAGGTGTAAAGCCAGATTTTTTCTAAATCATTTGATGCTTCTTTACTGATTTTGTATTTCATTTAGTCAGCAGAATGTTTTTGATGAAGATTTTTCAAAAATTCTTTACGGTCAAAATTTTCAACAAAACCAGATTTTTCACCTTTTTTTAATTCGTTGATTAATTCTGTTTTCTTAGATTCCTCATGTTCAAACATTCTTAAAGCTGTTCTTACAACTTCACTTGCCGAAGAGTATTTGCCAGACTTAATCTGTTGACTAATAAAGTTGTCAAAATAATCTCCTAATAATATGGATGTGTTTTTTGCCATCGTTTTAATTTTAATCAAATATACCAATTTTTGGTATGTAGTCCAAAAATAGATTTACTATATACTTATTTCATTAAGAGTTGTCATTAAACTTTGTTAATGCTTTTCTTATGATTTATTGCTAAAAAAATATGTGTAAATATATTTCAAGCCAATTATTACTATGGCAACGGTTAAACTTATTAATACCCTACCTAAAATATCTTTTATAATCGTTTTATTTTCTATTTTTAATTCTTCATCATAGATTTTATCTCCTTTTGTTATTAAAATTCCAGAAGGCATCTTAAACTTATCTATTCTTCTACTAAATTGATTCGCGATAAATCTAGATAAAACTAAGCCTATGCTTGTTATTGTAGCACCAATTAATAATGTTCTTTCTAATGTTATTAAATTTAAATCTTTGGATAAGTCTAATTCTTTGATTATTAAATTTTGATAAATAAATCCTAAAAATAAAATTAATAGTGGAAAAAAATATATAATTGATTTATTAATATATCTTTCGTTATTTTGTAAAAACGATTGAAAATTATTCTTACGTTCTACTGTTGTTAATCCTTCGTTCCATTCCGTGGCTATATTAATAAGTTCATTTCCCAAAACCTGATTTATAAAGTCTACTTTTACCATTCCTTCCGCACGTAAAGTTAACAAGTCACTTGTTTCATCGGTATTGAACATAAAATGGAATAGGTCTTTTGGAGGTATAGCGCTACCAATTCTAACTTTTAAAGTATGTCTCTGAGGAAGATGATAATTAGGTATAGAAAATGTTAAATCCCAAGTAATACTTATTGTTTGTATTCTTTGGTTAACAAACTGCCAATTTTCTCTGTTAAACTCGTCCCATGAAGAATATTCTCTAATGTTTCCTTCTGTGAGAACAAAATTTAAAGTAACTAAAAAGGTTTCGATATTGTAGTTTTTTAATTTATTCCCAATTCTTGTATTTAAATCATGGATATCGGAAAGTGAAATTGTCTTTCTTCCTCTGAATAATTTTAATTGAGTGTCAGGTTTGGCATTTGCCCAATAATAAATAGATTTAAAGGTCTCAATATCGAAAGTCGTTTTTTTTTCTGGAAGATTTTGATTGTTTTTTTCTACTAAATCTGCTTGTGTTTCGGGTAAATTTTCAAATGTCATGTTTGCTTTGTTTTTATGGTTAGTTTTACCAAATATAAATAATAAAAATCAAGTAAAAAAAGGGAAACCGTAACATGATTTCCATCCACCCAAAAATAAAATCCACCACAAATTTGGTCACCCTATTTTTTAAAAGTAATTTTGCATGAATCTAAAAACAAAAGTAAAATATGTCAACTTACGTAGTTGTAGGTCTTCAGTATGGAGATGAAGGTAAAGGAAAAATCACGGATGTTTTATCTGCAAAATCGGATTATGTTGTTCGTTTCCAAGGGGGAGACAACGCTGGTCACACGGTTTATGTAGGTGAGGAGAAATTTGTTTTGCACCTTCTTCCTTCAGGAGTTTTGCAGTGTAAAGGTAAATGTATCATTGCCAATGGAGTAGTGGTAAATCCTAAATCTTTCATTAGAGAAGTAGGCCAGATCGAAAGCAAAGGCCTTAGAACAGACCACATTTTTATCAGCAGAAGAGCGCATGTGATCATGCCTTACCACATCCTTTTGGATACTTACCGTGAAGAAGAGCACGGAGGAACTCAGATCGGAACTACTAAAAAAGGAATCGGACCATGTTATGAAGATAAGATCGCAAGAATCGGTATCAGAATGGTAGACCTTTTAAATCCTGAGATTTTAAGAGATAAAATTGAGAAAAACTTAAAAGTTAAAAACTCTCTTTTCGAAAAATATTACGGAAAACCTACATTAGACGTTGAAGAAATTTACAACGAATTTTTAGAGATAGGAAAACAACTTCAACACAGAATCGTTGATACAGAAGTTGAATTGAACGAAGCTATCAGAGATGGTAAAAACGTTTTATTCGAAGGAGCTCAGGCGTTGATGCTAGATATCGACTTTGGAACATATCCATACGTAACTTCATCTTCTCCATCTACAGGAGGAGTTTGTACAGGAGCTGGTGTTCCGCCAACTTCACTTAAAAATCTTATCGGTGTTGCCAAAGCATATTGCACAAGAGTAGGAAACGGACCTTTCCCTTCTGAATTGGACAATGAATTAGGAGAAAAGATCAGACAGATCGGAGGTGAGTTCGGAGCGACCACAGGTAGACCAAGAAGAACAGGTTGGTTAGACCTTGTTTCTTTGAAACACGCTTGTATGATCAACGGTATCAATAACTTAGTAATTACGAAATTAGACGTTCTTACAGGAATTGAAAACCTTAAAATCGTTACTCATTACAAAACTGAAGACGGAAAAATCATCGATTATTTCACTTCTTCAACAGAAAAATTATACAACTACGAACCGATCTACCAAGATCTACCGGGTTGGAACGAAGATCTTACACAAGTAAGAAGTTACGACGAACTTCCTGACACTGCTCAGAAATACATCGAGTTTATCGAAAAATATTTAGGAATCAACGTTTACTTAGTATCTGTAGGTCCTGAAAGAAGTCAAAACATCATCAGAAAAGAATTATTCTAAGGAATATTTTCAAATAAATTTAAAAGAGACTGTCAAATTTGATAGTCTCTTTTTTTTTGTTATTCAGTGGCTTCGAGAACCTCAGCCACCAGTTGTCGCGCAAGTTTATAAAGTAGGTGGCTGAGGTTCTCGAAGTCACCGACTTTATAATTAAAAATCTCCCACAAAAAATGTGGGAGAAAAATATCATTCAACGCAAAGGGAACTTTAAAAAGCAATGCGTCAAAATATAAATTGGTTAATTAGTTTTTAGAATATTTAGCATAAGCTTTGGCTAATTTCTCATCATATTTATTGAGCTTGTACCCTCCGCCATTATAACCTTTTGCGAAATTTGCCCAGCTTTTATTTCTCAAATGAGTTAAAAGATTATTTTTCTCAAGGAATTTTCCGAAAGCTTTCAAATGTTCGCCTTCATTAATTTCCATTTTTGAAACAAAGTCGGCGGTGTCAATATATCCAAGATTTTTAGCATGAAAACCCATAATCTGG
This sequence comes from Chryseobacterium sp. G0201, assembly GCF_003815655.1. NCBI lineage: Bacteria > Pseudomonadati > Bacteroidota > Flavobacteriia > Flavobacteriales > Weeksellaceae > Chryseobacterium > Chryseobacterium sp. G0201. The sequence goes on from NZ_CP033917.1 coordinate 2,712,238, forward strand.
AAACTTCCCCAAGAAGCAGAAGATAACGCTGCATCTTTGAATTTCGGATCGCTTCCTAAAGTCATTGCTTCGTTTAGTCTGTCGTATTCTTTTACGCCGCCTTGATAGTATATTTTCGTCCATTTTGGATATAAAACATCTTTATGATTAGCGTTGTAGAAAGTATTTGGATCGATTCCTCTTTTTTTCAATTCATTCCAGAAAATATGACCTTCAAACAAGATTTTAGGTTTATTATTAATTAAAAATCCTTTTCCGCTGCTTTCAATTTCGTTGACGGCTTTAACGGCTGCCAATTCGAGGTTGTACTGATCTGCAAAGCTTATTAAATCACTTTCTTTCAAAAATTTATCCGCTGAATTGGTTGGAGCCGGAGCCGAATTTTTTTGTAGTAAAACCGTCCAAGTTTTCATTCCGACAATTCCATCCACAACTAAAGAATTTTTTCGTTGAAAATCCTTCACTGCTGCATCAACTTCCAGAGAAAAAGAATCTGAAATTTTGATGTTATATCCTTGTTTATAAAGAAGCTCACAAAGTGTAGTGACTTCCGGTGATTTTGTGTAATATTTTAAAAGTTTCATGGCTGTTAGTTTTTTAAGTTTTAAATAGTATGATTTTTATTCATAAAGATTTTCAGTTAGTTTGTCATTCCGTAGGAATCTAAATTTAGTTTTAGAAATAGCATAGTTGAGATTCCTACGGAATGACAAAAACTATGTATCATCCTTTAGAAAATTTTTGATTCTTTTGTTTAACTACGTCGAATCTTCGATTTCAAGACAAAAGAATTTGATAAAAAATACTTTAATTAATCGGTACTTTCGGCATTCTCTCACAAATCATCCCAATTAAAAAGTATGATTTAAATTTGACTTCCTCTCTTTGAAGTTTGTAGTCTAAATTCAAAGGATTGACGTTTACTACGCTGAAGTTTTGTTGCAAAACAGCGTAATCATCAACTCTCAATTCAATGCTGTATTCTCCGATCGGGATCATTTGGTTGATCATTCCGAATTCGTTGGTTTCTATCTCGAAGATCCTGTTGTTATTCGTTCCTTTGATGGAAATGGCGCATTTGTAAATCGGATCATTATTTATTTTATCAAAAACCCTGAACTGTACCATGGCTGAAGTTGGCTGAACCTGAATTGGAACTCTTATCGGGACAAAAATTCCGGGAACTCGTATTGGCGTGGCAACAATCGGAGTGATGGGTTTTACTGGAGCTACAGGCTGAACCGGAGTTGCAACATGCGGAGTAGGAGTAATTGGTATTAAATTTCTGACACCGCCTAAAGCACTCATATTTATTCTATTATTGAAAGCTATATTTGGATTCATTTTTGGAGCTTCGGTCACTGTTTCAAGCGCAGGTTTTGAAGCAAATTCCATGGTGGATATTTTTGCGTTTTCCGGGTTATCAGTTTTTCTTGATAAGGTGTTGAGTTGATCAGATTTTATGGTTCTAACGTTTGTTACGGCTTTCAGGAATTTCTGATTGTTATTTTTATTCACAAAAAGCTGTTGTTTCATGATCAACGGACCGAAATAGATCAGTTGATTAGGATTATTTACGGTATCGTTGGTGATGGATGGATCTAAAATTATTTTTAAATTTTTAATTAACATCATTGTTTTCGGAAATGCGGGAAGTTTAAAATCATTGGAAATGGTCTGCCCATCGGATATTTTTTTCGCTTCATTCCATTGAAAAAGAGTAGACATCATAAAATTTTTGTTGAACCAGTTTCTTTTTAAATGAACAAAAGAATATTCAAGTTCTACCGCAAGAATCACGCTTTCATCATAATCAATGGTAAGAATTTCTGATGGTAGATTTTCATTGGCATTTTTGGCTTCGGAATGTAAATTATCAAGCTCTGATTTTTCAATTCTCATGCTATTCCAGCCCGATTCATTTTCCATAAAATCATATGGAATAAAATTAATATCATGAATGGAAGAATTGCTGATCACATCCGTTTTTTCTGCTGCAGTAAAGGTGTTTTTTGCATTTTGAGCCATTGCAACATACAGATCTGCTTCGGAAGTTTTATTGATCTTTTCAAGTTCTTTTTCAATGAGATCTTTGAAACCTTTTACTTTCCATTCAGAAAAAGCAAGCTCTTTTATATTGTTGAGATTGAGTAATTGGTCGTTCCAGTTCTTTTTTTCATCGTCAGTGTCTAAACTGTCAAATATTTCCAGATGAGCAGTGATTTTATCGACCGCTGTTTCATGGTTGGTTAAATATTTTTTATAGGCTTTAAATTCTTTTGTGTCATTATTTTTAGCATCATATAATATAATGCTTTTGCTTTCAAGAATTTTATCTAAATTTTCTTCAATGTTTTTCAGGTTACTCTTATCCAGAATATCTCTGTAAATATCAAATAAAGAATTGTTAGGATTCAGATCCCAAAAATTAGCAGAAATTGGGACGGAATTTAGTTCATAAGCCACATTTTGTTTTTTAATGATAGAAAGTGCTTTTTTCTGATCATCATTCAGTAAACTTTGAGGTTTTAATAATTCCAGTTCTTCGTTTTCATACACTCTCAGAGAAGGGCAGATCATCGGCAGATCATTCTCCATCGAGCTTTGAGACGTATAAATGTTTCTAAGCTTTTGATAGACGGCAACAAAGTATTTCATGGCAATTGGTTTTTGGTTAATAGTTTTTGGTTGCTGGTTGTTGGTTTTCAGTTTAAAATCTTTGATAACTTTGCTGAGTAGAACGCCTTTGCGAACTTAAAAACAGTTAGTTTTTCAAAAAAATCTTTGCTTTCTTTGCGTTTAAAAAAACTTAAAGATTAGTCAATAATTTTATAAATAACCGACAGAAAAAAGCTCCTGCCGGTTATTCTATTGAGAAGGATATTATGATTTACCGTCTGTCCAAACTTTGATATCAGGGTTTGGATTTGGAGATTTTGGAACTACATGACATTTGTATCCGATAATATAGATACCATTTGACTGTAGTTTTTTACCGCTCCATTTTGCATCAGTTTGCGAATTTTGGTTTTCGTAATTATGGCTTCCACCGAATACGAATGGTCCGATTCCTACTGCCGCTCCGCTGCTGATCTTTGTGCTTGCTGCTTTGTACGCTGTACTGTTTTCGCTGAAATCCAGCATTACATCTCTAGCGATGATCAATTCTGTAACGATCATCGGCATCAATCCTTTTCCTTTACCATCACTGATGATGTCTCCGTTTAATGATTGTGGTGAAGTTTCGTGAAGTTTCCAGTATTTTGATTCTACAAATTCTTCGCTGAACCATCCTCTTTCCACTCTTACTTTTCCAAGTTTAAATGAAATTTTAAGATTACTGAAATCAGTATTCATCGATGTTCTCGTTGTATTTCCGCTATTTCTTGCACCAATACTGAATAATCCCATACTGAATCCCGCACCTGCACTCCAGTTATGAATTGATTTAGAATAATCACTGTGCGCACTTCCTTCATACATTGAAATTGTCGGCCAGTTTTTAGATTCTTTCAAAGCATTTGCAGAAATTGGGATTGATGGAGAATAATTAATATAATCGATCACTCTCGTTCTCTGACTGTTTCTGAATTCCGACTGAAGACGTTTTTTGATGACCAACATATGTTTTTCTTCAATTTCGCTCAGATAATTCTGAATTCTTTCAACTGCTTCTTTATAACCTAGAGATTGCCATGCTTTCAATGCTGCATCTTCTCTTTTTTTCATGTTTTTACCGTCGATAGATAAAGTTGCCATGGCATCAGGATCTCCGTTGTCGGCATCGATTCTTATTGAATTGTTAGTATCAACAATATCGTAGTATTTCATTTGATACTCGATATATTTAGAATACATCGGAGCAACAAAAGTTTGGTGTAATTCTGGCTTGTTTAAATCGTCAACAGGAGCATTTTCATCAAAATCAGGATTTTTTATTACTTTGATTTTGAAAAGTTTGTCTCTTAGTTTTTCAAGATTTTTTTCAACTTTAGGATCCATTGGAGTATCAACCACAACAGACCATTGCATTAAATCTTCGTACACTTTTGATACTCTTTTTGAAGAGTCATTAAAAATGGTGATCTGTCTTCCGTTTCCGTTAGGTGTAAGTGGCGGCAATTGAGAAGGAATCGCGTCTACCATTGCAGAAAACTGTTCCATTTGAAGATATTTACGGAATTTGCTGTCTTTCATGGCATTCTGGAATTCCTCTAAATTGGTTTTAGGATTTCCGTTGGCATCTAAGATTGGTTTTCCTGTTCCGTCCAATAATGGTTTTGGAGCCGGAGCGTTTCCGAATAATCCGTTTAATGCATAATCAAAAGTGTCTTCTGTTAACGTAAGTCCGATTGGGTCGAATGCGATAAAATCATTTGGACCGATTGAATCCGGATCTCCACCGTTGGTTACAGAATCGTAAACTTGTTTTAAAAGCATGCTCATTAATGAGTTTGATCTAGCTTCTTGAGTTAAAGTTGGCATAATTATAAGTTTTTAAATTTTTGTTGCTTACTCTTTTCGGTTTTCAGCGTTCCCCGATTTCTTATGGTACAAATGTATTTCGGGTTGAGAAAGAAAGTCTCAGTGTTTTTCCGATTTTGGGAGTGTGGTTTTTACTATTTTTTATTTTACGTTGAATTTTTTTAACTAAAATGGAATTATCATTGAAAAATAAAAATCTTATACTCCTAGTTTTTAGGCTGTTATTATTTCTAGCATAGTTAAATTTTAAGATTATTATAAAAATTTTTAAAATGTTGCAGTTTTAACAATTATTTGGCAAATATTTTGATATTGAAACAATGCTTATCGATAAGAGCTACTAAAACTAATAATCACCTTATATTAACAGTTTAAATATTTTAAGTGATGAAACACCTAAACAATAATCAGGAATTTCGCTTTAACGAGATCCTTTTCGAGCATCGTAACAAAGAATATGGTGCTTATGCTTTAAGAAATGAATCAGACAGAATACTAACCAAAGCGCTTTTTATAGGAGTGAGTTTGTTGGCTGCGATTTCAATTACCCCATTAGTAATTTCTGCGTTTAATAATGAGCCTTCTACGGTGCATGTACCGACTGATGGTCCACCGGTAGTTATCAAATTAAAAAAAGTTGATCGAATAGAAACTCCGCCTGCGCAGATCGTAAAACCAGTTCAGCCTGTTGCAACTCCTAATCAGAAGCAATATGACAGTTCTGTTCCTACACCTACAAAAGATGCTGTAGAGCCTATCAAACAAGATAAACCTAAAGATGCTACTGCTGGTTTAATAGATAATTTTAAAGGTGATCCTGTAAAGCCAGATACTTATACTCCTCCAGCTCCAGTTATTGGAACAGGAACGATACCATCTGTAAAGCCACAGCCAGTTGTTCCTGTGAAAGATCCTAACGAAATTGTTGGGTTAGGTGGTTTAAGTGTTGAAGCAGCTTTTGAAGGAGGAATTAATACTTTCAGAAATAAAGTAATAAGCAATTTTGACGGTTCAGGATTTGAAGATCAAGATGTAATGAAAACTACCATTACTTTTATTGTAGAAACAAATGGAACTATCTCAGGAATTAAAGCTGATGGTAAAGATGCTGATTTCAATAATGAAGCTATAAGAACTATTAAATCTATCAGAGGAAAATGGGTGCCTGGTAAAAATAAACAAGGTGAATCCGTAAGAAGTTATTTCAAATTTCCAATCTCAATGAAGTTTGATAATTAATATGATTATCCACAATTTGATATAATTTAAAATCTTTGTGAACTTTGCTGATTAGAACGCTTGTGCGAATCTAAAAGCATTAAGTAGTCTAGAAACCTTTGTGTGCTTTGCGTTAAAAATAACATTATTATTAAAAGCAGGCATTCAAAATTTTAAATACAAATCTTGATAGTTATCCACAAAAAGCTAATTTTTGTGGATAATTTTTTTTATACTTAAAATGCTTATTAACAATATTTTAACTCAATTTTAGTTTTCGCCATTCACTAATAGCAAAGAAAAAAGTGTATTTTTGAAGCTTAAAGTTCTAATAATGGCAAAAATCATAGGTATCGCTAATCAAAAAGGGGGAGTTGGAAAAACTACAACAGCTGTAAATTTAGCCGCAGCATTAGGGGTATTAGAAAAGAAAATATTAATCATTGATGCTGATCCTCAGGCTAATGCAACATCCGGTTTAGGGGTTGAAGATGTTCAGTATTCTACATATAACTTGCTGGAGCACAGCGTTGATACAAGAACCTGTATTAAGCAAACAGCTACACCAAACCTGGATATCGTTCCTTCTCACATCGACTTAGTTGCTGCGGAGATCGAATTGGTAGACAAAGTAAATCGTGAGTACATGCTTAAAAAAGCATTACAAACTGTAAGAGATGATTACGATTATATTATCATTGATTGCGCACCAAGTTTAGGTTTGATTACTGTTAACGCACTTACAGCCGCTGATTCTGTAATTATCCCGATCCAATGCGAGTATTTTGCGTTGGAAGGATTAGGAAAATTATTGAATACGATTAAAAATGTTCAGAAAATCCACAATAAAGATTTAGATATCGAAGGTTTGCTTTTAACAATGTATGATAGCAGATTGAGATTGTCTAATCAGGTTGTAGAAGAGGTAAACTTACATTTCCCTGAAATGGTTTTTGAAACAATCATCAGCAGAAACGTAAGATTAAGTGAAGCACCAAGTTTCGGTGAAAGTATCTTAAATTATGATGCAGAAAGTAAAGGAGCGATCCAATACATTCAGTTGGCAGAAGAAGTTTTATTGAAGAACGAGAATTTAGTTAAGAATTAAAAAAGGCTTAAAGCCAGAAGCTTAAAGCTTAAAGCATACTATGAAGGACAAAAAAAGAGCTATGGGACGTGGTTTGGGAGCAATTTTAAGTGCAGAATCCAAGGCTACGGTCAATTCTGCTACTGATGAGGGAGCAGATAAGTTTGTAGGAAGTATCGTAGAAGTATCGATTGAAGATATTTATCCGAACCCGACTCAGCCAAGAACTTATTTTGATGAAAAGGCATTAAACGAACTCGCGCAGTCTATTAAAAACTTAGGCGTAATTCAACCAATTACGTTAAGAAAAGACGGTGAGAAATTTGAAATTATATCTGGGGAAAGACGTTTCAGAGCAAGTAAACTTGCGGGATTAACTTCTATTCCTTCTTATATTCGTTTAGTAAACGATCAGGAGCTTCTTGAGATGGCTCTTGTTGAAAATATCCAGAGAGAAGATCTTGATGCGATTGAAATTGCATTAACGTATCAGAGATTGATGGACGAAATCGGTCTTACTCAGGAAAATTTAAGTCAGAGAGTAGGAAAGGACAGAAGTACAATTACCAACTCTATCAGATTGTTAAGATTAAATCCGGACATTCAGAATGCAATCAGAAGTGGTGAAATTTCTGCAGGTCATGGTAGAGCAATCATCAGTCTTGAAAATGAAGAAGATCAGCAGACTTTATTTAATTTAATTATTAAAGAAAAATTGAATGTTCGTCAGACTGAGCAGGCTGCTGCTGCATTGAAAAATCCGAAATCACCGGCTGCCAAAAAAGCAACGATTGAGCTTTCAAATAATTACAAGAGAGTACAAAAAACGATTGCTGATATTCTAGAAGTAAAAGTGGAGATCAAAGCCTCCGGAAATGGTAAAAAAGGTAAAATTGTTCTGGATTTCAAAAATGAAGACGAATTGGAATATATTTTATCTCATATTAAATAAATGAAGAAATTATTTTTCACTTTTTTCTTGTGTCTGTTTGCAATTGCCTATTCACAAGTAAATCCCAACGATACAATTCGGGTAGAATACCATCCGAAAGACAGTATCTCTGCGGCAAAACCAGCAAAATCTGAAGCTAAAATAGTTGCAGATCTTGAAGGTGCGAACGGGCCAACCAAAAAAACATTAAAATTGAATCCTACAAGAGCGGGATTATATTCTGCTGTTTTACCGGGATTAGGTCAGTTTTACAATAAAAAATATTGGAAAGTTCCTATCGTTTGGGGAGCTGTTGGAGCTGGTGTAGGAATTGCAATGTGGAACGATAAACAGTACAAAAAATATCGTGAATATTATATTGCAAAATTAAACGGAACTCCCAACGAATTTGTCGACAGTCATCCATGGTTGGATAAAGTGGCACTTGGAAATGCACAGGACAGATCCAAAAGACAAAGAGATTACGCCATAGCAATTACGGGGTTAATTTATATTCTGAATATCGTTGATGCCGTTGTAGATGCACATCTTTACGAAAGCCGTCATGACCCGGATTTAACTTTCAGTCCCGCGGTTATTCAGGATCAGTATGGCATCAATCCTCCAAAGACAGGGTTAAGTTTAAGTTATAGATTTTAAAAAATGATGAATTTTGTTCTTTAATTCATAGACTTGCTGAGTAAAACGCCTTTTTGAACTTAAAACAGTTAGATTGGAAAAAAACTTTGTGATCTTTACATTAAAAAGAACAGGTAAATAAATAAAATATGAAAATAGCATTAGTTGGATACGGCAAAATGGGCAAAATCATCGATGAAATTGCTACAAAGAGAGGTCATGAAGTTGTTGCCAGATTAAAAGAAACTCCTACTGCTGAAAACCTTAATAATCCAGATGTTGTTATCGAATTTTCTTTACCGGAAGTAGCTTATAACAATATTAAAGCTTGTCTTGAAAATCAAATTCCTGTTATTAGCGGAACTACAGGCTGGCTTGAAAAGAAAGAAGAAATTGAAAAAATTGCTGTTGAAAATAATACAGCATTCTTATACGGCTCAAATTTCAGTTTAGGCGTAAATTTATTTTTTGCTTTAAACGAAAAATTAGCTGATTTAATGAAAAATGTTGATGAATATTCTTGTCAGTTGGAAGAAATTCATCACGTTCACAAACTTGACGCACCAAGCGGAACTGCGATTTCCATTGCAGAAGGTATTTTTAAAAATAATCCCAAATTTAACGCATGGAAACTGGAAGAAACTCAAGGAGATCAATTGGGTATTTTTGCGGTGCGTGAAGATGAAGTTCCGGGAACTCACAGTGTTTTTTACAGAAGCGAGGTTGATGAAATTGAGATCAAACACACGGCATTCAACAGAAACGGTTTCGCATTAGGTGCTGTTGTTGCTGCAGAATGGATCAAAGATAAAAAAGGAAATTTCACAATGAAAGATGTTTTAGGTCTTTAATTTTGTAACAAATTCCCTACATTGTAAACTAATAGTAAGAAATAATGGGTGGTGAAAATTACTCATTGCTCATTACCAATTACTCATATTATAGATTAGGCAAGAAAAATTTATGAATTATTTTTTAACTTATACAGTATACGTTCTCATTTTATCTGTATTAATGGGACTTTCAACTTGGAAACTGTTCAAGAAATTAGGGTATAGTCCGCTATTCGCGTTTGTCCCTTTTTACAATTATTTCATTATTTTAAAAGAAACAAAACATCCGAAGTGGTGGGCGCTATTATCGTATTTACCGATCGTTGGGCCAATTATGATGTCTGTTTTTCATGTTTATTTAATGAAAAAATTTGGAAAAAGCCTTTTCCAACATCAGTTGCTTACGGTGATTCTTCCATTTATTTATATGGCAAGTGTGAACTATTCTAAAGATGTAGAGTTAGAAGATGAAAACGAATTGTTCTTGACTGACGAAGAGAAAAATGCGAAGAAGAAAGATTCTTTTATAGGTTCTATTACTTTTGCAGTGGTATTTGCAACCATTATCCACTCTTTTGTAACGCAGCCTTTCGGGATTCCTACAGGATCTATGGAAAGAACGTTGCTGGTAGGTGATTTCCTTTTCGTAAATAAATGGAGCTACGGTTACAGGCTTCCAATGCGTCCTTTAGCAATACCTTTCCTACAGGGAACTATTACGGATATAGGTGAGCCTGGTAATCCTAAGGATGATCCTAAATCTTATGTAGATGCAGTAAAATTGCCTTATGAGAGAGTTTTCCAATTCAATAAGCCTCAGAAAAAAGATATAGTTGTTTTCAACTATCCTCAGGACTCTGTACATACCGCGACTGATAGAAAAGATCCCTATGTTAAAAGATGTGTTGCTGTAGCAGGCGATACATTTGAGATGCGAGCTGGAAGACTTTTTGTAAACGGAAAGGGTGAAGCATTTTTAGGAGATCAAGAAGTTCAGCATGCATATTATGTAGAAGCTGGAAGTGAAATTGATATCAAAGACCTATTCAAAAGATTAGAGTATATTTCAATTGTACAATTGGATAATACATCTGCATATTTTCAAGAGAAAACGGAAAAGTATGGATTTAATCCTAAAAATACTGTGTATGTAATGCAGTTGACTGATAAAAGGCTACAGGCAATAAAAGCTCTTCCTCAAGTTGTTTCTGTTCATGAAGATATTATGGAGAAAGGATATGCTGCTGTTTCTTATAGGGATGCAATGAGAACAAAAATAGATACCGCCCAGTCTATTTATCCAGTAAATAAACCTTGGAATCAAGATTGGTATGGACCATTGAGAATCCCTAAGAAAGGTGATGTTGTTACGATCAATCAAGAATCTCTTCCAATGTATCAGTGGATTATTTCAGAATATGAGCATAATAGTTTAGAAAATAAGAACGGGAAAATTTTCATTAACGGAAAAGAAACTAATAAATATACAATTCAGCAGGATTATTATATGATGGTTGGGGATAACAGAGATTCTTCTCTTGATGCTAGGTTTTTTGGCGTTGTTCCTGAGGAAAATATTGTAGGTAAGCCTATGTTTACTTGGATGAGCATTGAAGGAGCATTTAATGATTCAAGTGCTTCTTTTCAAGCAGATGGTTGGAGAGTTCGTTGGGACAGAATGTTTAAAGCTACAAATACAGGTGAAGCCAACAAAACTTCATATTGGTGGATCGCAGCGATGATTCTTATTTTATTCTTTGGATGGGAATATTTCATGAAGTTATTCGGAAAGAAAAAGACTGAAGACGATTAATGATTAAAAACAAAATATTTAATAAAGTTCTCCTCACAGGAAGCTTTATAGTAATTCTTTTTATTATTGCAAAACTCACAGGAGTTTTGCAATATGCTTTTATACCTACAGGAGGAAATGAACCAACTATCAAAAAGAATTCATTTATTTTTATGAGTAATATTTTACCTTATAAAAAGTATACAATGCTAGCTTATAATCAAAATAATTTAGATTATGAAAAAGGAGTATATGTGCAAAGATTAATAGGGGTTGAAAATGATAAAATTCATATTAAAGAAGGATTACTCTACGTCAATGATAGTTTAATTGATAGATTTAATGTCAAACAAGCTTATAAAATTGATCGAGCATTTGTAAATGATTTGATGATGACAAAAGGAGTTAATACAAATGATTTCTTTCAAATTGATGAAAATTATTTTATAACTCAATTAAGTAAAACTGATCTTAAAGAAGATTTTTTTTATGAGAGATTTATAAATAAGAATAATGATTCTAATATCTTTAAAATTTACAGTAAAAATTGGAATGCAGATAATTTTGGACCAGTTATAATTCCTAAAAATAAGCTTTTTTTTCTTGGAGATAATCGGAATGCTAGTTTAGATTCACGATATTTAGGATTTGTGGATAAAGAAGATATAGTTGGAAGAATATTTTATCCTAAAAATTAATAGTATAATGCAGAATATTTTATTACCGGTATTTTATTTACCACCAATTTCTTGGTTTTCAGTTTTTTTAGATGCTGAGAATGAAATTTTATTTGAGCAATTTGAAAGTTTTCCAAAACAGACGTACAGAAGCAGAACCAATATTTTTGGTGCAAATGGGAAACTTACATTGATAATCCCAATCAGTCACACCGGGAACAGAGAGTTTAAAAATACTGAAATTTCTTATAGAGAAGATTGGCGAAGCCTTCACTGGAAGTCTATCAAAACAGCCTATCAAGGATCTCCTTATTTTGAGTTTTACGAAGACAAGTTGAAGAAAATATACGAATTAGAGGAAAAATATTTGTTGAATTTTAATTTAGAGGTCATTGAAATTCTTCAAAGTATTTTAAAAACAGAAAAGGCACACTCTTTGAATATAGAATACATCAAAAATCCTGAACAGATAAACTTCAGAGAAAAGTTCTCTGCAAAATCACCTTCTGAGTTTGAGATGGAAGAATATTATCAGACGTTTTCAGATAAATTCGGATTTTTAAAAGACTTAACGATTTTGGATCTTATTTGTAACAAAGGACCTGAATCTTTGACTTATCTTAAAAATATAAAACAATCATATTAAATATGGAATTGTCTTGTTTTGAAAGACTATTAATCTTTTAACAAAAGCTCTTCCGTATGATCTTTAAAATTAAATAAATAACGACATATGAAAAAGGTATTATTAGCAGCTGTTTTTCTAACAGGTTTTAGTTTCACTTTTGCCCAAGAAGCTAAAGTTGATTCTAATCAGGATAAAGACCTAATGACTTGGTATCACAAAGATTTTGCTACGTCAAAAGTATATGGTGTAAATACAGAAAATGCCTATAAATATTTAGAATCTAAAGGTCTTAAGCCTACAACAGTTGTTGTTGGAGTTTTAGACAGTGGTGTTCAGGTTGATCACCCGGGGTTAGTGAAAAATGTTTGGTCAAATCCTAACGAAGTTCCTAACAATGGTAAAGATGACGACGGAAACGGATATATCGACGATGTTCACGGATGGAATTTCATCGGTGGAAAGAATGGAGATATCGACGTTGATAATATGGAGGTAACCAGAGTTGTTGCTAAATATAAGCCAATTTTCGAAGGAGACGATTCCGCAAAAAATAAAGCTAATCAAGCTAAAATGCCTGAAGACTTCGCAATGTATATGAAGGCTAAAGAGCTTTTCACTAAAAAGAGTGTTGAAGGAAGACAAGCTTTACAGACATATACGATGATCAATGATCTTATTCCTAACATGCTAAGATTATTAGGAGAAAAACCTGTAACAGCTGAAAATATTGCTGCTATCAAGGCTCCTGGAGATCAAAAAGATGCAATTGCGCTTAATGTTTTGGGACAGGTAGCACAAAACCCTGAATTTCAAGGAAAATCTCCTGCAGATTTTGAAAAAGCAATGAAAGAGGAAATGAAAGAAGCTCTTGATTCGGTTACTCCTCAAGCTCAGCAATATGATTTAAGTTATGATCCTAGAAAATCAATCGTAGGAGATAATTATGATGATTACTCTGAGAAAAATTACGGAAACAATCATTACGAAGGCCCTGATGCTACTCATGGAACGCACGTTGCAGGGATCATTGCAGGATTACCTCAGGGAAAAGAAATTCAGTATGGAGTAGCTTCTAAAGTGGCTAAGATCATGTCTGTAAGAACTGTTCCAAATGGGGATGAAAGAGATAAAGACGTTGCAAATGCAATCAGATACGCTGTGGACAATGGTGCTAAAGTTTTAAATATGAGCTTTGGTAAACCGGTTTCTCCGGGTAAAACTGTTGTTTGGGATGCATTCAAATATGCTGAAAGCAAAGGGGTTTTATTGGTTAAAGCTGCAGGTAATGAAAATGAAGATATTACAGAACATGTTGCTTATCCTACAAACTACAAAAACGTAACAGACGAAAAACCGCTTGTAAATAACGTAATTGTTGTTGGTGCGAGTACAAATAATAACGACGCTTTAAGAGCTGGTTTCTCAAATTTCAATAAAAATAAAGTAAATGTTTTTGCGCCTGGTGAGCAGATTTATTCTACTGTAACAAAAGGTGGTTACAAATATCTTCAGGGAACTTCAATGGCTTCTCCTGTTGTAGCGGGGGCTGCTGCTGTTTTATTGGCTTATATGCCGGGATTAAAACCGGATCAGATTATTGAAGCTTTAGTAAAATCCAGCAATCCAAACACTACAAATGGTTTTAGTGATTTTTCTCAGGCTGGAGGTGTTATTGACGTGAAAAAGGCTGCTGAATACGCTTTTACCAATTTCTATAACGGAAAGCCTTCTAGTGTTAAAAAGGCTACGAAATCCGTAAAAAAGACTGTTAAAAAATAACTTATCTACCTGTATTTAAGGTGCAAAGATAGAAAGTCCGAATTTTTCGGACTTTTTTTATTTTTATTATGCAATTTTGGCACGGTTTTTTATAACTTTATAGTAACATAATAATAAACAACAAAATGAAAAAGTTACTACTTGCAGGGATGTTAGGAACATCACTTTTTGCAGTGTCTTGTTCCACAGTAAAGAAAGCTGAAACATCACAGAATCAGAGATCAGAGTTTCTTAAGTTAAAAGGGGATTGGCAGATTGTAAGCATAAATTACGATAAAGGTCTTAAAATTAAACCTTTTGATGAAGGGATCGATGCTCAGTGTTTTGTAGGAAGTCATTGGAGATTTATTCCAAATAACTATACAGGTGCTATTACGGTAAACGGTGGCGGAAACTGTGGTTCTGGATTTACACAGCCTATTAAATTTGAAATAAAAGACGGAAATACTTTTATGTTCAAAAAAATTGCTGATGGAACTAAAGCTAAGCAAAATTTAGCAGGATATACTTTAGACGTTATCAATCAGTCTACAGATCAGTTCTCGTTAGAACAAAATGTTCCATTTGACGGAAGTACAGTAAAAGTTGTTTACAACTTCGAGAGAGCTGGAATGAAATAATTATAAACATAAAAGATTAAAAAAAGATGAAATTTAATAAATCATATATCGGAGGCCTATTCTTATCATCAGCATTGCTATTGACAAGTTGTGAGGCAGTACAGAATTCTAATCACCAACAGAGAGGTACTGCAGCAGGAGCTGTTTCAGGAGCTGTACTTGGTGGTATTTTAGGGAACAATGTTGGTAAAGGTGGAAATGGAGCTCTAGGAGCTGTATTAGGAGGTATTATTGGTGGTGTTGCAGGTAACGTTATCGGTAACAAAATGGATAAGCAAGCTAAAGATATCAAAGAAACTTTACCGGGAGCTGAAGTAGAAAGAGTAGGAGACGGTATCAAAATTACAATGAACGAAAGTATTGTAACTTTTGCATTCGATTCTTCAAATCTTACATCTGTAGCTCAAACTAACTTAGATAAATTAGCTAAGGTTCTTGTGGATAATCCTGATACAAATATTAATGTATACGGACACACAGACAGCAAAGGAGCAGACGATTACAACATGAAGCTTTCACAAAGAAGGGCTGATGCTGTAAAAGCTTATTTAGCAGGAAAAGGTATTGCTTCAAGCAGAATGTTTGCTAAAGGAGAAGGAGAAAGCATGCCGGTTGCAACAAACGATACAGATGAAGGAAGAGCTAAAAATAGAAGAGTAGAGTTTGCTATTACAGCAAATGAAAAAATGATTAATGATGCTAAACAAGGGCAGTAATTAATTTAACATATAAATATTTTCATAAAGACCGCTTCGGCGGTTTTTTTTGTATTTTTATGCAACCATTTTTTATTTTGAATTCATTATTTTTGCAATTGAAATACCATAGATGAAGAAATATTTAAAGCTACTCCGTGTAGAGCAATGGGTGAAAAACCTTTTTGTTTTTGTCCCTTTATTTTTTTCAGGCAATATTAAGAACGTAGATTTACTTAGCAAGAGTATCTTTGCTTTTATTATTTTTTCTGTGGCAGCAAGTGTTGTTTATATCCTTAATGATTATAACGATATTGAAGCAGACAGCAAACACCCTGAAAAACGCAGAAGACCTTTGGCCAGCGGCGCCATATCAAAATCAAAAGCGATAGGAATTCTTATTGGGTTAATAATTTTAGATATCGCTCTGATATTCTTAGCACAAACCTATTTTCATGAGAATCTTTGGAAATTTGCAACCATTATTGGGATGTATTTTGTAATGAATCTCGCTTATACATTCAAATTAAAACATGTTCCGATTATTGATATTTTTATTATTGCAACAGGATTTGTTTTAAGAGTTTTGGCCGGAGGTTATATTACGGGAATTAATATTTCCCAATGGGCGATCTTGTTGACCTTTGTTTTGGCATTGGTTTTAGCAATAGGTAAACGACGTGGCGAGCTTATCAATGCTCAGGTTTCAGGAAAAACAAGGCGTGCTTTGGACGGATACAACGTACAGTTTGCAGATATCGCGCTTTCTATTTCAGTGACATTGGCAATCGTATGTTATTTGATGTTTACGTTATCACCTGAAGTTCAGGCAAGATTTCATGAAAGAGTTTTTTATACCGTAATTTTTGTTGTATTCGCTTTTTTAAGATATTTACAACAAACATTGGTCTACAACAGAACAGAGTCTCCTACAAAAATTGTTTACAGAGACAGATATATACAAGTTACCTTATTATTGTGGGTGGCTGCATTTTTAATTCAAATTTACTTTAAAAAATGAAGCCGAATTTTATACAAAAAGTTACCAACTGGGGTAATTTTCCCATAGTGGAAAAAGAAATGAAGTCTGAAGACAGCTTCAAAAAAATAAAAGATTTTGTCATCAATCATAATGAAGTCATTGCAAGAGGAAACGGAAGATGTTACGGCGATGCTTCATTGGGTGAACATATATTTTCGACAAAAAAATTAAATAAATTCATAAGTTTTGACCGTTTGAACGGAATTTTAGAATGTGAATCGGGAGTTTTGCTCTCCGACGTTCTTGAAATTTCTGTTCCGCAAGGTTATTTTTTATATGTAACGCCCGGAACTAAGTTTGTTTCTGTTGGCGGAGCGATCGCATCCGATGTTCATGGTAAGAACCATCATGCAGAAGGCTGTTTTTCGGAATATGTGATCGAATTTAAATTGATGACCGAAAACGGCGACATTATCACTTGTTCAAGAGAGGAAAATATCGATAAATTTTGGGCTACAATTGGAGGAATGGGGCTTACAGGAATCATTCTTACTGCAAAATTTAAGCTTAAAAATATAGAATCTGCCTACATCCGTCAGGAAAGTATCAAAGCAGAAAATCTGGACGAAATTTTTACATTATTTGAAGAAAGCGAAAGCTGGACGTACACCGTTGCGTGGATCGACTGCCTACAAAAAGGAAAAGATATCGGAAGAAGTATTTTGATGAGAGGTGAACATGCTTTTCAACATGAGCTTCCTCAGAATTTAACCAAAAATCCTTTAAGGTTAAAGAAAAAACTACAGCCAACGGTTCCTTTTTACTTTCCGAATTTTGCGTTGAATTCGCTTACGGTGAAAATTTTCAATCTGTTATATTATAAAAAACAGTCTAAAAAAGAAGTGAAAAATTTCATCGATTACGAAACATTTTTCTACCCTTTAGACGCTGTTAATGAATGGAATAAAATTTATGGAAAATCCGGTTTTATCCAATATCAGATGGTAATCCCAAAAGAAACAGGCAAGGAAGGAATGAAAAAAATCCTTGAAACCATCGCAAATAGCGGAAATGGTTCTTTCTTAGCAGTTTTAAAACTTTTTGGAAAGAATAATCCGGAAGCTTACAACTCATTTCCTTTTGAGGGTTACACATTGGCGCTGGATTTTAAAGTCAATTCAAAGCTGAAAAAATTGGTTGAGCAATTGGATAGCATCGTTCAGGAGTTCGGAGGAAGGATTTATCTTACCAAAGACAGCATGAGCAGATCATCGTTGACCAATTATCTTAAAAATGTTCAGAGTTCCAAATTTGTGTCTTTACAGCACAAAAGAATCATAAATAATAATTCATAAATGATAGTTCTGGGAAGTACGTCTGAGGTAGCTCAGGCTTTTGTTGAAAAGGCTTTGCAAGAAGGCGAAAAGTTTGAAAAAATCTATCTTTTTACGTCTAGTAAAGAAACTACGGAAAGATTTGCAAGACACATCGATGTGATGTTTTTACAGCAGTCTGAGGTTATAGAACTTGATCTGATGAAGGAAATTGATTATAATCAGTTTGATTATGTCAATTCAAATGTATTATTTTGTGCAACAGGATATTTGGGAGACGGAACGGAAGAAGGTTTGTATGATAATAAAAATACAGAGAAAATTATTGATATCAATTACTCAAAATTAGTTCCTGTGATGAATTATTTTGCCCAGAAATTTGAAAGCAGAAGATCAGGGACAATTATCGGATTGTCATCTGTAGCTGGGGATAGAGGAAGACAAAGTAATTTCATTTATGGAAGTGCAAAAGCGGCTTTTACGGCTTATTTAAGTGGATTAAGAAATTATTTGTTTGAGAAAAAAGTTCATGTTATGACTGTAAAACCTGGTTTTATGGCCACAAAAATGACGGAAGGCTTACCTTTAAATCCAAAATTAACGGCAACTCCAAAACAGGCAGCGGCGTGTATTTATAAGGCATTCAAAAAACAGAAAAATGTTGTATACGTTTTACCGATTTGGGGCGTTATAATGATGATCATAAGGAATATTCCTGAATTTATATTTAAAAAGTTAAAGCTTTAATTAAAATGAAAAAATTGTATTGTTTTGATTTTGACGGAACCCTGACCTATAAAGATACCATGTTTATGTATCTTAAATTTTATGATTCTGCAAAGTTTCGGGTACAATTTATAAGACACATTCCGCTTTTCATTTTATTAAAATTAAAATTGGCTGAAACTGAAAAAGTGAAGAAAAGTTTCATCGGATCTATTCTGAAAGGACAGACTCAGGAGAAAATTGAGAAAAAAGCCAAACAATTCTTCGAAGAGAATTATCCAAAAATCGTTCGCGAGAATGCTATGGATTTCATTCAAAATATCGATAGAGATAATACACAAAGTTTATTGGTTACTGCATCCCTCGACATCTGGACAAAACCATTTGCCGAAGCATTACAAATGCAGCTTGTTTCCACGCGTGCAGAGTTTAAAAACGGAGTTTTCACAGGAAATTTTATTGGTAAAAACTGCAACGGAAACGAAAAATTAATGAGGATAAAAGAGGAAATAAGCAATTCTAAATACGATAAAATCATCGCTTTCGGAGATACTTCTGGAGATAAGCAAATGCTTAAATGGGCGAATGAAGGACATTACCAATTTTTTCACTAATTTTGGGTGAGTAAAAAAGTAAAAATGAATAAACTACTTATTGGGCTTTTGGCGCTTTCTATGAGCTGTACTACTGCAGTTTCTCAGACTGATCAATCATCCAAAAAATCAGAACAAATGCAGAAAAAAGCAGAAATTCTTGTGTCAGAATCTCAGGGCGGTGCAGATCAGCCCGGATTTAGCATTATTAAAAATGAACAGGAGTTTCAAAAAGCGGTGAAAGGTGGTAGCTCAAATCTTATCGTAGAAGCCGGAACTGAGCCTGTAATTAATTATCCTAAATTTCCAAAAGATAAAAAAGTAGTTTTATATAATTTAGGAATGTTCAGATCCGGAGATCATAGAATTTCGGAAATTAAAAGTGTTTCTGTGAAAAATAATGTTCTGTATGTAGAAGTTCCGTTCGTAGAATCCGGCGGAATGGAAATACAGGTGATCTCGAATCCTTGGGTACTGTTTACCGTTCCTTCAGACTATCAATTCAATTCTGTAGAATTAAAATATTCAAAATAAAAATGAATAAAGTATATTTAGATAACGCTGCAACAACGCCTCTTTCGGAAGAAGTTATTGATGCAATGGTAGGTACCATGAAGATGAATTTCGGAAATCCATCGTCAACTCACAGCTTCGGACAGGAAGCGAAAATCCTTCTTGAAAATGTAAGAAGGCAGATCGCAGATTATCTTCACGTAACTCCGGCAGAAATTATTTTTACCTCTTGCGGAACAGAATCTAATAACATGATCATCAAATCCAGCGTAGAAAACCTTGGAGTAGAAAGGATCATCAGCTCTCCGTTGGAACATAAGTGTGTTTCTGAGAGTATTCTGGATATGAAAAACAGAAAAGGAGTAGAGGTAGCTTACATTCGTCCTAACGAAAAAGGTGATCTTGATCTTAATAAATTAGAGGAATTATTAAAAGCTTCCGATAAGAAAACGTTGGTGAGTTTAATGCACGTCAACAATGAAATCGGAAATATTTACGATATTAAAAAAATAGCAGAATTGTGTAAAGCAAATAATGCACTTTTCCATTCAGATACGGTTCAGACAATGGCTCATATGCCGTTGGATTTTTCTGATATTGCAGTAGATTTTGCTTCTTGCAGTGCTCATAAATTCCATGGTCCGAAAGGTGCCGGTTTTGCTTTCATCAGAAAAGCATCAGGATTAAAAGGAATTATCACAGGCGGACCTCAGGAAAGAAGCCTGAGAGCAGGAACTGAGAACGTTGCCGGAATTGTTGGTTTAGGTAAAGCATTAGAGATTTCTCTTAAAAACATGGAAGCTTACACCAATCATATGCAGGAAATTAAAGACTATGCTATTGAAAGGCTGTCTACAGAGGTTTCAGGCATTAAATTCAACGGAAGAAGCGCAGAGAAGGAAAATAGTCTTTATACGGTTTTAAGTGCTTTATTGCCTTATAAAAATCCTTTGATCGGACTTCAGTTGGATATGAAGGGAATCGCAATTTCTCAGGGAAGTGCATGTTCTTCGGGAGCTTCAAAACCTTCAATGGTAATGATGATGGTTTTATCTGAGGATGAAATGGATGATTGTACGCCGTTACGTATTTCATTTAGCCATATGACAACTAAAGCTGAAATTGATGCTTTGGTAAGTGCTTTGAAAGAGATTTCAAGCGACTATGCTATAGAAAAAACAAATGTTGAGCATAGATAGTCTTATTACTGAAAAGTAGTAATTTTGAATATCGAAATCGACGATTAAAAAGAATATAATATTAATTAAATAAAAAATAAAATGGCTTTAGAAATTACAGATAGCTCATTCGCGGAGATACTTTCAAAATCAAATGAGCAACCGGTATTGGTTGACTTTTGGGCAGTATGGTGTGGACCATGTAGAACATTGGGACCAATCATCGAAGAAGTAGCAACAGATTTTGATGGAAAAGCAGTAGTAGGGAAGGTAGATGTAGACAACAATCAGGAGATTTCTATGCAGTATGGCATCAGAAATATCCCTACAGTTCTAATTTTTAGAAACGGTGAGGTTGTTGATAAAATCGTTGGAGTAGCTCCAAAAGAAGTGATCGCTGAGAAATTAAGCGCACACTTATAAAAAAAATAAGTTTGATAATGAATGCCTTCCGTTTTTGGAAGGCTTTTTTTTACCAAATAATTTGCAGGTAAAGAAAAAAGTTGTAGTTTTGCAATCACAAAAAAGAAACATAGTTCTTTAAATTTACAACAACGAAAATTTGATCCGGTAGTTCAGCTGGTTAGAATGCCGCCCTGTCACGGCGGAGGTCGCGGGTTCGAGTCCCGTCCGGATCGCAAAAAGTTTTCTCAATTTACTTTAAAAAAATTGATCCGGTAGTTCAGCTGGTTAGAATGCCGCCCTGTCACGGCGGAGGTCGCGGGTTCGAGTCCCGTCCGGATCGCAACTATTAAATTAAAATAGTGCAAAATGCTTTAAAACGTATGTTTTAAAGCATTTTTTGTTTTATGTCTGTTCAAAGAGAACTAAAAAAGCACAATCTGAAAGTGACCTATTCAGTGACCTGTTGAAATAGGTTTAAGGAGGTCACTGAAAATTCAGAGAAACCCTGTTCAGTAGCTAGTTCAGCAACTGAATATCTTGTGATAAGTTTTTGCTAAGGTTAATTTTAAATCTCAAAAGCTAAACAAAATGAACAAGACATTCAATTTACTTTTCTATGTAAAAAAGGCTAAAATCAATTCTGTAGGAGAGTCTCCTATTTATTTACGAATTACAATTGATGGCAAAATATCCGAGATCAGCACAAAACGTACAGTAAAGCCTTCAAAATGGAACTCTGCGATGCAGAAGGTTAGTGGCTCTTCAGAAGAATGCAGATCACTTAATTTTTATTTAAAAACATTTGAGCAGAGAGTTTATGATACCTATCACGAGTTAATAAGAGATAAGGAAACAGTAACTTGTGACGCTCTTAAAAATAAGTTAGTGGGTAGAGGTAGATTGGCCAGAACACTCATTCCCGTTTTTCAGGATCATAATGATCGAATGGAGAAACTTATAGACAAAGAATTTGCCCAAGGAACATTAACCCGTTATAAGACCTGTCTGAAACATACCAAAGGTTTTTTGAAATGGAAATACAGTATTACCGACATTGAAATAAAAAAGATTGATTATGCTTTTCTCAACGATTTTGAATTTTTTTTAAGAACCGAAAGATCCTGTAACAATAATTCTGCGGTAAAGTATATCAAGAATTTTGGTAAGATCATTCGTATCTGTCTTGCAAATGGATGGATGGAAAGAGATCCTTTTATGAACTATCATTCTAAGTTTAATGAAGTGACAAGAATGTTTCTTAATGAAAAGGAAATAGAAGTGCTTTTTGCCAAAGATTTTAAAAATGAGAGATTGTCCTTGGTAAGAGATATTTTCCTGTTTAGCTGTTTTACAGGATTGGCATATATTGATACTCAAAAATTAACACATCAAAATATCAATTTAGGACTTGATGGCTCTCAATGGATCTATACCAAACGTCAGAAAACGAAAACTACCTCAAATATTCCCTTGCTTTCTCAAACAGAGAAAATCATTGAAAAATACAAAAATCATCCGGTATGTCTTAATAGTGGAAAACTATTGCCTATTCTTAGTAATCAAAAAATGAATGCATATCTTAAAGAGATTGCAGACCTGTGCGGAATTAACAAAGAATTGACCTATCATATTGCACGCCATACTTTTGCAACAACTATCACATTATCTAACGGGGTTTCCATTGAAAGTGTAAGTAAAATGCTAGGTCACAAAAGTATTAAGACTACTCAGCATTACGCAAAAATTCTAGATAAAAAAGTTAGTGAGGATATGATGGAATTGAAACAGAAATTTAGTGATAAAAAGAAAATTGTAATAAGCTGTTAGGTTATTTAGGTCGTCTGAAGGATTCTTGATTTAGCAATAATTTGAAAATTACTTAGAATATGGAATTGTGTAAAGTGACTTTTTAACAAAAACTTATTTCTAGTCAAACCAATTTCGTGTTCCTGCGAATAAAGCTCTCTAAAAGTTACTCTTGCATCTTCCAGATGATCGCTTTGTATTTCCAGTCATTTTTTCTTACCAGAAGAAAATCATTTATCAACTCTTTCTGGCTTATACTCATTACTGAAGAAATGTCGAAACATTTGATTGAAGATTTAAAGAGAATTTTTCAAATCTCAGCATTATAACAGATAAAAATGTGTCGCATCATTTGAATTATAAAGTGAGTTTTAAAAGAAATTTCTCTAAAAAGTGCTTTCTACAGCCTTTAAAACATAGTTTGAAATAGTGTTGCACCTAGATTACCTTAATATCTAAGGCACTATCTATTGTATACCTTGGCTTTATTAGAGATGAGAATTCAATATTATTTTCTTGTTTTTAACAATTCTTTAATTAAAACAGTGTTAATATTATTCTTTATTAATATATTTGTTAAAGTAAAAGATTTACCTTTGTCGCATGAATTTTCTGAGATTGCTTTTTACAGTCTATTTCATGGCATTATCATTAATGCCATGCATGGATGTTGCAAAAGCACAATCAAAAACTGAAAATGTATCATATTCCTATCTAAAATCTGAGCAAAACGATGCTCATTCAAAAACAGATTCTTGTTCTCCTTTCTGTTATTGTAACTGCTGCAGAATCAGCGTTACTTCCATTAAAATAAAACCTGTTTTAGAATATCGTAAACAGATAAAAGAATACTATTGTAAAAAAATTCTTTTCAAAAAGAATGACTTTGCATATTTGGTGTACGATCAAATATGGCAACCTCCTAAAATATAATTTTTATTGAGCAGACGGAAGAATTGTCTTTCGTTTAAACTGTTATGGAAATATTGCAATAGTATTGCGTTGTATTCCTACTCATTTTTGTCATTTGATTTTTAGAACAAAAAGTTGTTCCAAAAAGTATTTGTGACCTTCAATAAAAATTATATTCTAATGTTAGATAAAATCATAAGATTTAGCATCAAGAACAAGATTGTCATTGGTATAATGACCTTGTTGTTGATAATTTGGGGAGTTTGGAGCGCAACCAAACTTCCAATCGATGCCACACCTGACATCACCAACAATCAGGTTCAAATAATCACAGTCTGCCCTACGTTGGCAGGTCAGGAAGTTGAACAGCTGGTTACTTTCCCGATAGAGCAGAGTATTGCAAATGTTCCTGATATTGAGGAAACCCGAAGTATATCACGATTTGGTTTGTCCGTAATCACTGTTGTATTTAAAGAAGAGGTCGATGTTTATTTTGCCCGTCAGTTAATCAGTGAAAAACTGAAACAGGCGGCTGAAGAAATTCCAAAAGGAATTGGCACACCAGAGTTGGCTCCGGTAAGTACAGGACTTGGGGAAGTATATCAGTACATCCTCCATCCAAAGAAAGGCAGTGAAAAAAAATACGATTCCAAAGAACTTCGTACGATGCAGGATTGGATTGTTAGACGACAGCTTAATGGTACTCCGGGTGTTGCAGAGATCAACAGCTTTGGAGGCGAACTCAAACAATATGAAGTAGCTGTTAACCCTGATCGTCTTCGAGCGATGGGAGTGAGTATTTCTGATATTTTTGCAGCTCTTGAAAAAAATAATCAAAATACAGGGGGAGCCTACATTGACAAAAAACCTAATGCTTATTTTATTCGTGGAATTGGTCTGGTGACATCTCTTGAAGATGTTGGTAATGTAGTTGTTAAGAATGATACTGGAAGTGTTCCTATCTTTGTTAAGGATGTTGCTGAAGTTAGACTGGGAAGCGCAGTACGATATGGTGCCATGACATTTAATGGTCAGGTAGATGCTGTAGGTGGAGTGGTTATGATGCTGAAAGGAGCAAATAGTAATCAAGTGGTGCAGAGTATCAAAGAAAAGATACCCATCATCCAAAAATCTTTGCCTAATGATATTATTATAGAGCCTTACTTAGACAGAACAGATCTTGTCGGGAGAGCTATTGATACCGTAGAAAAAAATCTTATTGAAGGCGCATTGATCGTTATTTTCGTTCTGGTTTTATTTTTAGGAAACTTGAGGGCAGGACTGATCGTAGCGTCTGCCATTCCATTATCATTACTTTTTGCTTTGGGAATGATGAATGTTTTCGGAGTGAGTGCCAACTTAATGAGTCTGGGGGCGATTGATTTCGGGTTGATTGTTGACGGTGCTGTTATTATTGTCGAGGCGACATTACATGTTCTACAACATAAAAAGAATAAAAAAGAACTTACCCAAGCTCAAATGGATGAGGAGGTGGGATCTGCTGCATCCAAAATGATGAATAGTGCCATATTTGGGCAGATTATCATTCTAATTGTTTATATACCTATTTTAACGTTAATCGGTGTTGAAGGTAAGATGTTTACACCTATGGCTAAAACAGTTGGTTTTGCCATTATAGGAGCAACAATCCTATCGGTGACCTATATACCGATGATGAGTGCTTTGTTTTTATCCAAGAAAATTTCTCATAAAGAAAATTTCTCAGACAAAATGATGAATAAGATCCAAAAGGCCTACACTCCTTTATTGGAAAAAGCATTGAGGATCAAATATTGGTTAGTAGGTGTTACCGTTGCTATTTTTGCTGTAGCCGTATTCTTGTTCGGAAGAATGGGCGGTGAATTTATCCCTCAGATGCAGGAAGGGGATTTTGCTTTTCACTGTATTCTTCCACAGGGAAGTTCTTTAAGTCAGAGTATCGAAACCTCCATGCAGGCGTCCAGACTGATCAAGCAGTTTGACGAAGTTAAAATGGTTGTAGGTAAGACCGGCGCTGCTGAAGTGCCTACTGACCCGATGCCACCTGAAGCTACTGATATGATGGTAATCTTAAAACCACAAAGTGATTGGAAAACAAAAAAATCATATGATGAATTAGCAGATGAGATCTCTGAAAAACTTGAAGCTATCCCGGGTGTGTTTTTTGAAAAAAATCAACCGATTCAGATGCGTTTCAATGAGTTGATGACAGGGATCAGGCAGGATGTAGCAGTTAAAATTTTCGGTGAAAATTTGGATTCTTTAGCTATTTATGCTGATAAAACATCTAAGGTCATTCAGTCTGTAAATGGGGCGAGTGCTCCGCAGATCGAACGTGTCAGTGGTCTTCCGCAGATCAATGTAGAATATGACCGTACAAGAATGGCTAATTACGGACTTAATATCGAAGACGTAAATACTGCGGTAAGCACTGCTTTTGCAGGTCAGGCAGCAGGTCAGGTATTTGAAAATGAGCGAAGATTTGATCTTGTTGTTCGTCTGGATAGTTTACATCGAACCAGTATTGATGATGTCAATAATCTGATGGTCTCTACAAAAACAGGAGCACAAATCCCTCTTTCACAGGTGTCAAATATCAGTTATAAATTGGGTCCGGCACAGATCAGCCGTGAAGCTGGTAAAAGGAGGATAGTTATTGGTTTTAACGTAAAAGGGCGAGATGTAGAAAGTGTAGTGGAAGAAATCCAGCAGAAGCTTAATAAAGAAAAATTACCATCAGGATATTATTATACATATGGCGGACAGTTTGAGAACCTTAAAGCTGCCAGTAAACGACTGACCATTGCTGTTCCGGTATCCTTATTCCTGATATTTATGCTGTTGTATTTTACGTTCGGCTCATTAAAGCAGGCTACGCTAATCTTTACTGCAATCCCGATGAGTGCGATTGGCGGCGTATTTGCGTTAATGCTGCGTGGCATGCCTTTCAGTATCAGCGCAGGAATTGGCTTTATTGCCTTATTTGGAGTAGCTGTACTTAATGGAATTGTTTTAATCGGAACTTTCAACCAATTAGAGAAGGAAGGTGAAACCAATATTTTAAAGCGTGTGATGGAAGGAACTAAAACTCGTTTAAGACCTGTTTTAATGACCGCTACAGTTGCTTCATTAGGGTTTTTACCCATGGCAATTTCAACTGGAGCCGGCGCAGAAGTTCAGAAACCTTTGGCTACCGTTGTAATCGGGGGACTGGTAACAGCAACCTTCTTAACTCTGTTTGTTTTACCGATGTTATACATTATCTTTAGTACTAAATTAAAGATCAAAAACATTTCAGGTAATAAACCCCTGACTGCTGTTTTAGTTTTAGGTTTCCTTTTCTTTGGACAAACCTTCAATGCACAACAGGGTAACCCTTTAACAGTTGCGGAAGCAACGAACATCGCATTAAGCAACAATAATTTAATGCGGTCGAGAGATCTGGATATTAAGGTAACAGAAGCACTGAAACCTACTGCTAAAGAACTTCCAAAAATGAGTGTAGATGCTCAGTTAGGGCAATATAACAGTAAAAAATTCGATCAGTCTTTTTCTATATCTCAAAGTATTCCATTTCCAACATTGTTCAAAGCTCGAAGAGAGCTCATTGCGGAACAGATTAAAGGAAAACAAATCAATAAGGAGATTTCAGCCAATGAACTTGCGAGACAGGTGAGGACTTATTACTATCAGATCGAGTATCTGCAATTTAACCAGTCAAAATTAAAAAATCTGGATAGTTTATATCAGGATTTTATAAGAATTGCGACGGTCAGATTTAAATCAGGAGATATAAAAAAGATTGAAATCAATACTGCAGAAACTCAGAAAGGTGAGATCAGTTTACTGTTAAAACAAAATGAAGTTTATTTGAATAATGCATATAAAAACCTAAAAACATTATTAAATACTTCGGGGGATATCTCAGTTCCTTACAACACAAATTATGAACCTTTGAAAGCTAATTATGTACTTGACAGCACTTCGATAGCAAATCATCCAACGGTAAGATCTTACTATCAGGAGATGGCTATAGCAGAAAAAAATAAAAATGTTGAGAGGTCTTTAGGTCTGCCTGATTTCAGTATCGGTTACACCAATCAGTCCTTAATCGGTACTCAGACGATCAATGGTATGGATCAGAATTTTAATGCTGGAAATAGATTTCATGCGGCAACAATTGGCGTTACGATCCCTCTCACTTTCGGTGCTACGAAAGCGAGAATCCAGTCTTGGGAGTTTCAAAAGCAAGTAGCGGAATCTAATGCAAAATTGCAGCAAAAACAGCTGGAAGCACAACTGCAAAATGCTTTGAATCAATATCAGCAGGATGTAGAGCAGTACAACTATTATGTTAATCAGGCAATCCCCAATGCTGAGAAAATAGCTAAAGCCGGACAATTAGGATATAAAACAGGAGAAATTTCCTATGTTGAGCTTCTTTTTGCGCTTCAGACTTCCACGAATATTCAATTAAAATATCTGGAATCCATTCAACAGGTTAATCAATCTGTTATTACCATTAATTCAATCATAAACAAATAAAATGAAAATTAAATATAATTTAATATCTGCGCTGTTAATTTCTTTTTTAGCCTTAAGCTGTGGAAAAAAAGAAGCTTCTGAGGAAACGGAAGTAAAAGCAAAAACCGAACAGGCAGAGGAGGCTCATGAAGAGGCACCGCAAACAATCGCCACATTAACTGAAGAACAAATGAAAGCAGTCGGAATCTCTTTAGGTAAAATTGAGATGAAAGATTTGGCTTCACTTGTTAAAGCCAATGGTGTCTTGAGTGTTCCTAACAATAGAAAAGCCACAGTAACCTCTTTGTATGGTGGGGTGATCAAGACATTAAATGTTCAAATAGGCGACTATGTCAGAAAAGGGCAGGTCATTGCATCCATTAATAATCCTGAGTATATTCAGCTTCAGGAGCAATACCTTACAGTAAATAGCAGAATTGCATTTGCTGAACAGGAATATAAAAGGCAACGTGAATTATTTGATAATGATGCCGGAGCAAAAAAAAACCTGCAAAGCTCTGATTCTGAATTAAAAGGTTTAAGAACCCAAAGATCATCATTACAGAGACAACTTCAGCTTATGGGGATAAGCCCAGGAAAGGTAAGCAATGGGAATTTGAGATCAGGATTGGTTATTACCTCCCCGATCAGTGGAACCGTAAGTGGCATCAATGCGCAGATTGGAAGTTATGTTGATGTTTCATCTCCTGTTCTTGATATTATTGATAATAGTTCTATCCATTTAGATCTTCAGGTTTTTGAAAAGGATCTGCCTAAGATGAAAGTAGGACAGACTGTACAGTTTAAGCTGACCAATAACCCGGAAACATTGTATAACGCTACGGTATTCAGTATCGGTTCGTCATTCGAAAATGAGAGTAAAACGATCTCTGTACATGCCAATGTAACAGGAAGTAAAGTAGGGCTTATTGATGGGATGAATGTTACCGGAATGGTAAGCCTTGGAAATTCCAGCACCGCTGCAGTTCCTAATGAAGCAATCGTGGAAGCTGACGGTAAATTCTATGTTTTTGTACAGACTTCTAAAAAGCCTGAAGAACATGCCGAAGAGAAAAAGGAGGGTGAGCAGGAAGAAGCTACGAAAGAGACAGGAGCTCATACCAAAGATCAAGGGAAGACCCTGAATTTTGAGAAAATAGAAATTGTGAAAGGTTCATCAGATTTAGGTTATACTGCTATCACTACAGTGAGTAAAATTGCACCTGATACAAATATTGTTGTAAAAGGCGCATTCTTCGTCAATGCTAAATTATCTAATGCTGGAGGTCATGAGGATTAGATTTTTAAAAGCTGAAGCCTTTATATAAACCTTCAGTTGCACTAAAAATATCATTATGCTACGAGGTAAAGCAATGCATTAATTCTACCTCTAGCATAATGTTATCTTTAAATCTATAAAATCAAAGTTATGTTACTATACAAGAAAATCTCAATCTGGTATTTTATTGATCAAATTAAAAGTCAAATATTACTGATTGTTATACTAGCTGTAGGTACAGGTTTGCTGGATTTGCATCCTATCTTCACTAAAATAACCATTCCGCTAAGTATTCCCGCAATTCTTGGAACTGCTGTCTCATTGCTTCTTGCATTCAGGACGGCGCAGTCTTATGAAAGGTGGTGGGAAGCGAGAACTGTTTGGGGAGCCATCGTCAATGATTCAAGATCTTTTATCCGTTTAATAAATCAATTCGTTCCTCAAGATGGTGCGGACGTTAAAATATTTGCAGAGAGACAAATCGTATGGGTCTATGCCTTGGGTGAAGCATTAAGGAAACAGCCCTTTACCAATAAAGTAGTTGAGTATTTGCATACGCATCAAATCAACGCAGTCAATATACCCAATGCGATTTTGGATGAACATTCTTATCACGTAAGACAGATAGCAGAAAAAGGTTTGATTTCAGATTTTAAAGAAGTTCAGCTCACTGAAGTTCTCATGAGGCTTTGTGACAATATGGGAAAATGTGAACGATTGAAAAATACGGTGTTTCCAAGGGCATATAGTATTCTGATTCATACCCTGATTTATGTATTTGCATTTATCCTTCCTTTCGGATTGGAAGATTCCCAGCTTACTTTGGAAATAATTACGACGATCATTATTCCTCTGATATTTGTAGCCATTGAGAAAACAGCGATCATCATGCAGGACCCTTTCGAGAATACTCCTGTAGATACGCCAATGACCTCTATCGCACAAACCATAGAAATCAACATTCTACAGATGATCAAAGAGAAAGATATTCCTGTTAAAAAAGAAAATAATACCTACTTCGAAATGTAGAGTCAATCCAGTAAAAACATAAAATTATGAGCGACACAAATAAACAGATTGTATCAGCATCTAGTAGGCATAAGAAAAACTTACTTATCGTTCTGGCACTTAGTGGGACTTATCTGATAGCTGAAGTCATTGGAGGCATTGCAACAAAAAGTCTTGCATTATTAGCAGATGCCGCGCATATGCTGACAGATGTTGTCGGTTTACTCTTAGCATTTATTGCCATCAAAATTGGTGAAAGAAAGGCAAGTCCTAAAAAGACATTTGGGTACTATCGAACAGAAATTTTGGCTGCTGTGATCAATGCTGTTGTTCTGTTGGGTATTTCATTATTTGTTTTATACGAGGCATTTCAGAGATTTAAAAATCCTCCCGAAGTACAAAGTGGCTCTATGATGATTGTTGCAGGAATTGGACTTGTTGTGAATATCATCGGTATCCTTATCATCAGAAAGGATTCCAACGCAAGTCTTAATATGAAAGGTGCTTATTTTGAAGTTTTGTCGGATATGCTGACATCGGTAGGAGTAATGATCGCGGGCGTGATCATGCTGACAACACAGTGGTATTATGCAGATCCGATCATTTCTGCGGCTATAGGTCTGTTGATCATTCCAAGAACCTTAAAGTTGCTTATGGAAGCGGTTAATATCTTACTGGAAGGTACACCTAAAGATGTAGATATCAGCAAGCTTCGATCTTCACTGGAAGAACTTTCGGGAATCAAGGAACTCCACGATCTACATGTCTGGTCGCTTACATCAGGCGTTAATGCCATGAGTGCACATGTGATTGCAGATAATAACAAAAATCGCAATGAACTCCTGCAAATATTAATAGATAAAGCAACGACAGATTTTAAAATAACCCATACCACTTTTCAAATCGAATATGAAGGTTATGATGAATCTGAAATACATTTATAGATGAACGATCAGAATAGATTGAAAATGAATGAAATCTAAATGATCAGTTCTTTATCAAATAACATTGATTTCTAAAGAATTAATGATGTAATCACTTATAAAACTTGTTTATGAAACTAATTAAAATTAAGCGAAGCACTTATAGCCTGCTCATTAATTTTTTCTTATTATATATAGTTTTTTCCTTTGTCCTCAGGATAGGATTTTCTATTGGCAGCCTTCAAAAGGCAGACATTAGTTTTCTTTCATTGCTGAATGTATTTGCTCTGGGATTTTTATTTGATATAGGGGTAGGGATGTTTTTTGTGCTACCGTACAGCCTATACCTGCTTTTATTTCCTCAGAAATATAATAATTCGTTTTTCAATAGAGCTATGACTTTTTTTTGTTTTACTGTAGCTGTGCTTATATTATTGTTTTCATTTTTTGCTGAAGTAACATTCTGGCAGGAATTTGAAAGTCGGTTTAATTTTATTGCAGTTGATTATCTGGTTTATACCTATGAAGTAATCAATAATATTAATGAATCATATCCTTTGCCATTGCTCATTACAGCCATGTTAATAATGACTTCTTTGGTGTTTTTACTTTTCTATAAAAGGCATTACTTTACAGATAATTTTAAGGGCAGTACACCTTTTTTACAAAGATTCTTTATCTTTTTCGGATTGCTTTTCATTTCAGTCATTTACGCATTTTTTATTGACAACAGTTTAGCAGAGAATAGTGAAAACAGGTATCGGAATGAGCTGTCAAAATCAGGAATCTATTCTTTTTTTTCTGCATATAAAAATAACGAGATCAATTATGAACACTTCTATAAACTCATCGATAATAGGGAGGCGTTTAATATTGTGAGAACTGATATTCAGGAATCCAACTCAGATTACTTATCAAATGATTTCTCAATCTTACGTAACATTAAGGGAGCTGACTCCTATGAGAAGCCCAATGTTATTATGATCACATTGGAAAGTTTCAGTGCAGACTTTATGAAAACATTTGGCAACAATCAGAATCTGACCCCTACGTTGGACTCATTGGCGAATCGAAGCATTTTATTTACCAATATGTATGCTACTGGAACAAGAACCGTGCGAGGAATGGAGGCACTTTCACTTGCCGTTCCGCCTACACCGGGGAATAGTATTGTCCGCAGGAAAGAAAATGATAATCTGACCACTGTAGGATCGATCTTCAGTCAAAAGGGATATGATACTTCATTCTTATATGGTGGTGATGGTTATTTTGATAATATGAATAATTATTTCGGTAATAATGGATACACAATTGTAGACCGGAAAAGAAATTCTTTTGTAGGGGAAGATTATCAGTCTCCAAGAATACCAATAGAAGACAAGGATGTTACTTTTGAAAATGCCTGGGGTATTAGTGATGAAAATCTTTATGATCAGGTGATCAAGCAGGCCGATCAAAAATTTGCAGTAGGTAAACCGTTCTATGATTTTGTAATGAACACTTCCAATCATCGACCTTATACATATCCTGAGGGCAAGATCGATATACCCTCGGGATCGGGAAGGGAAGGAGCCGTGAAATACACTGACTATGCGATCGGGCAGTTTTTTAAAAAGATAAAGAATAAACCCTGGTACAAAAATACGATTGTGATCATTGTTGCTGATCACTGTGCGAGTAGTGCCGGCAAGAACGACATCGATGTTGCAAAATATCATATTCCAGCAATGATTGTCAACTTGAACAACAAGGAACCATTCAGAATTGAAAAAATGTGCTCTCAGATCGACCTGTATCCAACACTTTTCTCACTTTTAGGATGGACGTATGAGAGTAATCTTTATGGTAAAAATGTTTTAAGCGAAACTTATATTCCAAGAATATTTGTAAGTACCTACCAGAAACTCGGATATATGGAAAACAACAAATTGGTTATTCTAGGTCCGCAGCAAAAAACAGAGACGTATTTGTATGATAAGGAGAAAAATAAACAAAATCCAGAGATGCTATCTGAGCAGTATGTGAAAAAAGCGATAGCAAATTATCAGTCAGCCTACTATCTTTTCAAGAATGACGGATTAAAACAGAAGCAGATAAAAAAGGTAAATATAACCACAACTAGATAACGTGATGTAAAATGGATCTAAAATTTGAACTTTTACTTTCCGGAAAATTATTATTAGCACTTTTTTTTGGTGCATTAATAGGTTTCGAAAGGGAAACTGCCCACAAAGATGCCGGGGTTCGCACTTTTGGCGTTCTCTGTATGGCTTCTTGCTTATTTGTGGCCGTTGCCTCGCATCTTACAGATGACAAATCTGCAATAGCTAGAATGCTGGCGGCGATACCTGCCGGTTTAGGATTTATCGGAGCTGGACTGGCATTTAAAGATAGTTCCAAAAGCATGCAGGGGCTTACAACATCTACTGCTTTATGGGCTGCATCGGCAATAGGATCTGCCCTTGCGCTGGATATGTTTCTGTTATCATTTTTAGCAACCGTTCTAACCTTGTTTATCTTAAGTATAAACAAATTTGGCTGGTATAAAAAAATTCTAAAAATCGGAAGTCAATCAGACCAGAATATATATAAAAAGTAACCTAACAATCATTAAAAAATATTATTATGGAACATAAACACATCTACGACGAGAATGGAAAGCAGCTTTGCTGTACTCCACAGGAAGGCAAAATCTATAAAGATGCCGGAGCAAAAAAATTAGTTGAAGAAGACGTGTGCTGCGCTCCAAAGAAAAAAAAGGAACAGCATCAGCATTCAGATGATGATGGACATGATCATGGAGAAACTGATAAAACGGCTTTTCAGATGTTCTTGCCTGCGATTATTTCATTGGTACTTTTATTAACTGGCATTGCACTGGACAATTACATCAAACCGGAATGGTTTAAAGACTGGGTACGAATTGTCTGGTACGGTGTTGCTTATCTACCGGTAGGTCTACCTGTTTTAAAAGAGGCTTTTGAGAGTATCAAACAAGGTGACGTGTTTTCAGAATTTTTCCTTATGAGCATTGCAACAATTGGAGCATTCATTATCGGAGAATTTCCTGAAGGAGTAGCGGTTATGTTGTTCTATGCAGTAGGAGAGGTTTTTCAGACTCTGGCTGTGTCGAGAGCTAAGACCAATATTAAGGCTCTTTTAGATCAACGTCCTGATGAGGTAACGATTATTGAAAATAATCAGCCTAAAAAAATCAAAGCTGCCGAAGCAAAAATCGGGGATACTATTCAGCTAAAATCAGGTGAAAAACTGGCATTGGATGGAGAACTGATCTCCGATTCTGCGTCTTTCAATACCGCAGCATTAACTGGAGAGAGCAAACCTGATTCTAAAAATAAAGGTGAAACAGTTTTAGCCGGAATGATCAATATGAATAGCGTGGCTTTGGTCAAAGTCAATACGGCTTATGAGGACAGCAAACTCAGCAAGATCCTCGAACTTGTTCAGAATGCAACAGCGCAAAAAGCTCCGACTGAACTTTTTATCAGAAAATTTGCGAGAATATATACACCAATTGTAGTAGCGTTAGCTGTTTTGATTTGCATTGTACCTTATTTCTTTGTTGATGATTATGTTTTCAGAGATTGGTTGTACAGAGCATTGATATTCTTAGTGATCTCTTGTCCGTGTGCATTGGTAATCTCTATACCGCTTGGCTATTTTGGAGGTATCGGAGCAGCGAGCCGCAACGGTATATTATTTAAAGGAAGCAACTTTTTGGATAAGATCGCTGAGATTCAGAACGTGGTAATGGATAAGACAGGAACTATGACAGAGGGTGTTTTTAAAGTTCAGGACGTTACCATTAAGGAAGGATTTGACAAAGATGAGATTCTCCAATTGGTCAATGTTGTTGAAAGTAAAAGTACCCATCCTGTTGCTACTGCTGTTCACGAGTTTGTAGGAGAAATCAACAATTCAATCAATTTAGAGGATACTGAAGAAATTGCAGGGCATGGTCTTAAAGCTAGAGCTAATGGAAAAGAAATCCTGGTTGGTAATTTTAAACTACTGGATAAATTCAATATCAGTTATGAAGTAGATCCTTCCAAAATCGTATACACGGTTATAGCAATTGCTTATGATGGGAAATTTGCAGGTTTCATTACCATTGCCGACCGAATCAAGGACGATGCAAAGCAAGCAGTTGAAAAACTTCATAGTTTGAATGTAAAAGCGACTATGTTAAGCGGTGATAAAACAACTGTTGTAAAGTATGTGGCAGAACAAATCGGTATTGACAATGCTTTTGGAGACCTGCTTCCGGAGGATAAGGTCAACAAGGTAAAAGAAATCAAAGCTAGAAATGAAAGTGTAGCTTTTGTAGGTGACGGCGTAAATGATGCGCCTGTCGTAGCATTAAGTGATGTTGGAATAGCTATGGGAGGTCTTGGAAGCGATGCGACAATTGAAACAGCTGATGTTGTGATCCAAGATGATAAACCCTCAAAAATACCTATGGCAATTAATATTGGAAAGAAGACCAAAAGAATCGTCTGGCAGAATATCATTCTTGCCTTTGTGGTGAAAGCCATCGTTCTTGTACTTGGTGCTGGTGGCCTGGCTACGATGTGGGAAGCGGTTTTCGCTGATGTGGGAGTCGCTTTGATTGCAATACTCAATGCAGTTAGGATTCAAAGAATGAAATTTTAAAAGAGATTAACACACACAAAATAGGGCAAAATGTAGTATCCTGTCGCGTTAGGATACTACAATTCTAAGAAAGATTTTTCTCAAGTCATATCAATAGATTGAGTTCCCATATTTTATGGGAACAGGAAAGTCACATTAATGATATGACATAACAATATAACTGAAAGACGATTAGTAAGTAATACGAACATAAAAAGATAAAATTTGTACATGTTATGAGGTATTCGATAAAAAAAATTACGCTGTTGATTATTTTGATGAAATTTTCTCTAAGTATTTATGCTCAGGATAGTTTGTCTTTACAACCTATTGCTCATAAAGATTCTTTAATAACAAGAGATGATAACTTAGATTATAAAAAATTGATTGTTCCGGTTAGCTTAATATCGGGAGGTGTAATTGGTTTTGTAATTCCTGAGATCAAAAAGTATGATGTTAGTTTAAGAAATGAAGTTGGTGATCACAGATTAAACAATTCAAAATTAGACAACTATACTCAATTTATACCTGCAGCGCTGGTTTATGGGTTGAACATAGCGGGTGTTCAAGGAAAACATAATTTTAAGGATCGCACAATTATTTTGGCAACATCGCAAGCAGTTTCTTCGGCAATAGTTATTCCAGGAAAGTTATTGATCGGCAGGGAGCGACCTGATCAATCAAATAATATGTCATTTCCTTCAGGACATGCAGCAATCGCATTTTCAACTGCACAGTTTATGTTTAGAGAATATAAGGACAGCAATTATTGGATCGGTCTCGCGGGATATCCATTTGCTATTTTTACGAGTGTTTACAGAATCATCAATAATAAGCATTGGGCCACAGATGTATTGGCTGGAGCAGGTATCGGAATTCTTTCTACCGAATTAGCCTACTGGTTGTATCCCAAACTCAAAACTTTATTTAAAAGTAAAAGTGTAAAAACATTATCTATGATTTCTCCTTACTTCCAGCAGAGTTATCAGCAGAAAAATTTTGGTGTGAATTACCAGCTATTTTTTTAAAATGTAATATTATGGGATTTAAAAGGCGAATCAGAAGACGAATAATGAGGAGAGGAAAGCATCGACTTTCCACAGAAGATATATTCTATTTGGTGCTTTTTGCTATCATAGTAATATCCCTTATAACTTACGGATTTGAAAAATATTTTCATCCTGACAAACCTCATCATTCTAAATATCATGATAATAAAAAATAAATTAATCTGCCTACTAATACTACGATTAGTGAAATAATAAGTGATCAAAACAATAATTTTTTTCAGAGAGTCAAAATTAACATATTAGGTTTTTAATAGGACATTTAAAATTATTTAAATGTTAGAATTAATGGTGCTAAAATTTAATGTAAAATATTAATAATCAGTATTTTGTGATTTTGTTTTGGCATCTAATTTGCCTTATATTTATTACAAAATATATAAATTAATATTCACCTTTAAAATTAAATTGTTATGAACAACGAAGATCAAAAAAAAGAGACACACGACCACAAAGAACATCACGACCACAAAGAACATCATCCGCACAAGGAACATCACGAAGGCCCTGAACATGCAAATGAGCCAGAGCATCACGAAGAGAAGGAGCATCATCAGGAAAAAGAACATCATGATGAAAAAGAACATCATGATAATGATAAAAAATAAGTAGCATAGCTCTTTAGTATACTGAATTTCAATAATGGAATTCAGTATATTTTTTTAATAAATAACAAATACGTTCAGTATTTCAATTATCTTCTTAATTGCGCTTTTTCAAATTGGTGATAATTAATTAATTCACTAATGATAAAATTTATTTTGAATCTGGAAATACGTTTAATCCTACAAAACAGTATTTCTGCTTTCGGGCGCTTTACGAAAACATAAAGAATATCCACGAAGTAATAAATCTCAGATTTCTTGGGTTTCTGTTATATTTTTTATCACTCAGAAATTTTTCGCCAGTGATTAAAACTGTAATAAATATTCTTGATCTAAATTTAAAATTACATAATCAACCTATCACTGCGATGATATGAATATTAAAAAAAAACTAAAAATAGTAGCTGATAGGATCAACCACTTGGATTCACATTATAAATTATATATTTCACTTGCGTCGGCAACTTTGCTCTTTTTATTATTGCTGCGAACTAATATGGAAACATCAATAACTTTGATGATTATCTGGTTGGGATTCGCCACTATGAGTCTGATACTGTCTTGGATAACAATCCTGACTTCCCATCCTTCAGATGTGAAGCATGAAGCTCACGCGCAAGATTCAGGCAGAACCCTTATATTTTGCTTTGTAGTAGTTGCAGCCTTTGCCAGTTTGCTTGCAATCATCATACTTTTAAAAGAAACATCGGGCAAGACAGATCAAGGAATTTATGCAGAGATACTTATTCCTTTAGGTTGCGTTGCAGGATCCTGGTGGCTCTTACACACCGTATTCACACTTAGATACGCTCATTTTTTCTATTGTGATATAGATCATGACAGTGGAAGGAAAATCAAGCCTAAAGGGTTGAGGTTTCCGGAAGACAATGAACCAGATTACCTTGATTTTGCTTATTTTTCATTTGTTATCGGGATGACTTTTCAGGTTTCAGATGTAGAAATAACGTCGAAAAGGATACGGCGATTAGCTTGGATACATGGGATATTAGCTTTTGCATTTAATACTTTTATTGTAGCATTTACTATTAATATTATAGCAGGATTCTTTCAAAAATAAAAAAGAACAAGTTGAAGATATTAAACAGACTTTTCAAGAGTGGAAGATCTGTAGAACTAGTCGCTCAGGCTTTTAATGTTCATTCTGCCACTATTTACTACAGATTGTACAGAAGACAGACTTTTCTTAAACTAAAGTAAAAGCATTAAATCATTAAAAATACGTTGAAACTCCAAAACTGAATCCTGTTGTGGTTGCTGCAGGGTTCACAAAAATGTCTTTCTGTTTCTGAAACCTATAATTAAGTCTAAAAACAGTTTGTGCATTGGGTCTGAAACTGATTGCAGGCATAATACTCCATAAATTATCTCCAATTTTGCTATTGTTTTCTTTAAAATATCCTACATTCCAATCTACATATTCGAAACGGCATGCAAGGTTAACAATCGCATCTTTCCAGCCCAAGATTTTTCTTTTAATTATTGGCTGGACAATATCTACAAATCCTCCATGTTGTCTATTTCCATATTGTTGTGTATAAGTTTCCGGAACATCTACTTTTACCCAAGCCCATTCTACAGTAATAAAAGTTCCCAGATTTGGAAGTGTATTATTATAATCTAATGCAAATACCCGAACCCTTCTTTTATCGTCAACCTGAAGACCATCATCCTGAAATTTATTATAAACACCTCCCATATAAGAGACTCCAAGTTCTCCTGCTTTTTCATGTCTTGTGGCAATTTTTGCTGTTAAAAGAGGAATACCGCTATTAATTTCTTCAAAACGTTCAGGATTACCTTTGGCAGCAGGCAAGTATGTTTTGTTTTGATTATTGTCAATAATTGAATTATCAAAATTTCCTGAGAGATAAACTTCGTAGCCGAACATCCACTCGGCTTTATACATTTTGCCATAAAATCCGAAACCAGCATTACTGAATGTTGCAGGCAACATTGCTGTAGCAGATATAGGGCGATCGGTAAACTCCCATTTCGGACCGTCATGATTTTGGTTGAAAGCACCAATTGGATTCATAATAATTCCTCCTCTCAAATTAAGCAAAGGATTAAACTCTACATCAATGGCGGCAAATTCAATATTAATCTCTTTACCTCCTTCTTCTAATTCTATTTCACTCAGAAATTTAATTTTTGAGGAAATTGTAGAAGATACGAAAAGTGTCATCCTACGTAACTGAAATTGATGTCCATCAGATATACCATTAGTGCTGATATGCTGCCAATTGGCTTCCGCATAGCCACCAATAGAAACAGGTACTTTCCCTAATCCTAAGAAGGGACGCTTATATACTGCATCCATGTTCAAAGAGCGAGTACTGTCTACAGGTGTTCTTTTTAATAATTCAGGATCTATCTGTGCTGTGGCTTTTTGAAAAATTAAAATTATAATAAGGTAGATAATTTTTTTCATACTGGTTTTTTTAAAGAAATTTTCAAAAAATCCGATTTTATGTATACAGGAAATTTTCTTAAGGTCTGATCAGCAGGACCGTTTTGTACTAAACCTTTGTTGGAAAATTCACTACCATGTGCAGAACACTGTAGTTTATCTCCAAATACTTGTAACTGGGTACCCTGATGAGTACATTGCATCCATAATGCTTCATACTCAGTTTCCGAAAAACGAAATACGCAAATCGGATATTTGAGAGCTTCATTTTGAATGATTACATAAGATAATTTTTTGTCAGGATATTTTCTATCCGTAAAATCCTTCATAGGCAATATGATATAATCGTCTTTAATCGTTCCTGTAATCATTTTATTGCTTATACACCCTGAAAGAATGGGAGGAATAACAGTAAAGCCTAAACAGACCAAACTGCATTTTTTGAGAAATTCAAGTCTGTCCATAATTATAGAGATTTTAAAAATTTAATAACAACTTCTTTTTCCTGAGCTGGCAATTGAGTGTATTTGGTTCTGCTGGTTGAAGCCTCACCTCCGTGCAGCTGTATTGCTTCTTCTATACTTTTTGCCCTTCCATCATGCATTAAGAAGTATTGGCCACCTTGTGATTTTGGGGATAAACCCAGCCCCCACAATGCAGGGGTACGCCATTCATAAGTTTTTGCCGTGCCTTCTGTATAGCTATCATCCAAAGAAGCACCCATATCATGAAGTAATAAGTCTGTGTATGGATAAAACTTTTTATTGGATAATGGTGAAATTGAAGAGGATGAGGTTTTCAGTTCCGGGACATGACATTTATTACAACTTATCAGAGAGAATATAGTCTTTCCTTGTTTAATAGTAATGTTTTGTGCATCTCGTTGAATAGGTGTTTTCAATGTACGAAGGTAAAATACAACATCGGCAATGGTCTTATCAGAAACTTCGGGATCACTATTCATTCCCGAATAAACATCTTGTGGATTAAAAGTTGAAGTAATGCCCATGTCTTGATTGTAAGCATTAACGGTTTGTTGTAGTAAACTGTATGTGGATGCCTTTTTACCAAATCTTCCTATATACTTCCCTCCTTTTGGTACAGCAAAGGAGAATGGAGCTTGATATGCCGGAAGCTGAATATAATTGGGGACTCCTGAGATGCCATCATTATTAGTGTCAAAAGGGTCAGCCATTGCCAAAATATCCATATCAGAAACTAATTCAATAAAACCTAATCCTGTATTGGCAGGCGGTGTAAATTTTGAAAATGTTGCGCCGGGAGGAATTGCTTCCGGAGTATGACCCGGTATCGCCCTATTTTGCAATTGAGGACCACCTAAATGCAAAAATAAATTTCCTGTTTCGTCA
This sequence comes from Chryseobacterium sp. G0201, assembly GCF_003815655.1. Taxonomy (NCBI): domain Bacteria; kingdom Pseudomonadati; phylum Bacteroidota; class Flavobacteriia; order Flavobacteriales; family Weeksellaceae; genus Chryseobacterium; species Chryseobacterium sp. G0201. Next base: position 2,753,931 of record NZ_CP033917.1, read on the forward strand.
ATCTGTCCAAAACGTGTAAGCGTAGTAAAGGGAGTTCCCTTTCCATCACCAGCATGACAGCTTCCACAACTTGTTGCCACGAAGGTAGGACCAAGACCTTTCCCCACTGTGAAAATTTCATCGTTAAAGGCGATATCACCTCTCAAAAATTGTTGGTTTTCAGCATAAGATAATCCCTCAATGGAACCATCCAGTAATTCACTCTCATCTATCGCTGCAGGCTGAAGTTTATCACAGGCTTGTACAATCAGAAAAAGAAGATAGAAAATTATAATAATAGTTATATATCTCTTACTCATATTTTTTTTACAAATATAACAAATATTAGACTAGTCTAACTTTTTAGTTTTTGCAAGCCTAACTTTTATTAAAATATTTCAAGAGGGAGTAAATTTCAGTATCTTGGTTTTACAAACACGACGGAATAGTTCTTACCCGCAATAGATCAAAATTCCTGACAATAGAGATCCATGTCAGAATATTTTTTCAGCATTCATATAATTTTTTCTTTTAGCTTTTGATACTGGTTTAATTATAGCCATAATTAATCTAAAGTCATATCTAAATGGTTTTCACCTTTTAAAAGAGATATAAAATTCATCATTTCATTTTTAGAAAATCTTTGAAAGCAACGCTTGATGCATAAGGATAGAATCCATATTTATTAGGCGCATTCAGATCAACCATTACATAATCTAAAAAATTTGCATCATCTAACTTTTCACAAAGTACTTTGTAGACCTCGATACGCTTGTCCTGATTGTGAAAAGATATATGATCTGTTAAGACATAAGTTTTCAGGTGAAAGTTCTGGAAGATATCGAGAAATTTCTTCTTTAGATAATACAAATTAAAATGAGTTTATAATTCATTTATTTGAATATCAAATTCCAATAATAATTTTTGTTTTAAAAATAATATCCCATTTTCTTACGAGGCAATTCAATTTCGTATTCCTGTGGATAAGGCTCTCTAAAAGTTACACTCACATCCTCCCGAAGACTCCTTTCTATTTCCAGTGATTTTTCTTTATCCATCGAATATCGGGGATCTACAATCAGTGGCATCTTTGCCATTTTTGTAATGGTAACCGTCGGAAAGTGATAATCTACCTCAACGGTTCCCAATAGAAGATAGATACCACCCTCCTTAAAAGGAAACCTTCTGAGGCTATCAGGGAAGTGGGCTGTATCAAAATACTGTCCTTCGGCATCGATCCAAGTCCCGAAGTACATATCATCTTTCTTTCCGGGATGATTTTTCTTTTTGATGGGAACGTGTTTTCTTGAAATCAGATAGGCCAGCATCTTAACCTGCTTCTTATGATATTTAAGAAGATCCTTTACCAGAACGTGACCTCTGTATTTTGTTTTAAGCAGGTCAAATATAGAGAAGGAAACAGAAAAGCCTAAAATTTCAATTTCGTCGAAAGCGTCTTCAAATTTATTCTTTTCAATAACTGGTAATTGATAATTCTTTTGAGGCTCATCAAATAAAGAAATGATCTTAGTTTTATACTGCCCTTTTGATAATAAGAATCTTGCTTCGATCAGCAGTTCGTGTTTTTGTTTTCCTGTAAACCTGAAGGCTCCAATAAAAATGAGTGTTTGTAATGATTCAATACCAATGGATATTCGTTTAACAAAATCCTCAAGCGATTTGTACTCTCCATTGTTTTTTCGTTCTTCAGCAATAAATAGCTTGACCGCAGCTTCAAGCTTTTCAATGTGCAAAAAACCCAGGTATACATCAATACCATAGACCGTCGTCTGAAATTCACTGAGGTTCACACAAGGATTATGAATGGTCGCTCCTGCCATTTTAGCTTCGTGCACATAAACTTCCGTTCTGTAAAACCCACCGCCATTGTTGATGGCTGATACCATAAATTCAATGGGGTAGTAGGCTTTTAGATAAAGACTCTGATAACTTTCCACCGCATATGATGCAGAATGTGCCTTACAGAATGAATATCCTGCGAAGGATTCGATCTGCCTGTACACTTCCTGCGAAAGTTGTTCAGGATGCCCTTTTTTCTTACATGATTCAAAGAAGTCATCTTTTAATTTCTGTAAGGCAGATAAGGAGCGACCTTTACCGCTCATTGCCCTCCTTAAAACATCACCATTTTCTGCAGAAACACCGCCAAAGTGCAAAGCTATTTTAATGACATCTTCCTGATAGACCATGATGCCGTAGGTTTCTCCCAATTCTTTTTCAAAGACCTCGTGAAAATATTCGAACTGATCCGGATGGTTATGTCGGAAGATATATTCGCGCATCATTCCGCTCTGTGCCACTCCTGGACGAATGATAGATGAGGCAGCCACCAGAACCTTATAATTTTCACATTTCAATCTCCTTAATAATCCACGCATTGCGGGGGATTCTATGTAAAAACAGCCTATGGTCTTCCCGATACTTAGATATTCATTGCACTTGGTCTCATTCTTTGAAATCCTTGTATCTTCAATGTCGACAATAATCCCTCTTTTTTCCTCAATCAACTTGACTGTATCTTTAATGGTTCCTAATCCTCTTTGTGAGAGAATATCAAATTTTTCAAGGCCTATCTCTTCAGCCGTATGCATATCGAACTGTACGATTGGGAATTCTTTTGGGGGAAACTATAAAGCAGAGTAATTCGTGATCGGCTCCTCTGAGATCAGGATCCCACAGGAATGCATGCTTCTTTGATTAGGAAAACCTATAAGCAATCTTTCATATTTATATACCTCATGGACAATAGAATTCTGATCATGCTGATCTTTCGGTTTTTTAGAGAGTTGATCCAATTCATCTTTAGGAAGCCCAAACACTTTTCCAAGCTCCCTAAATCTTGATCTGCTCTTGAACTCCACATTAGTTCCACAAAAAGCGACGTGGTCTTTTCCATATTTGTTAAAAATATATTCTAGTATGGTATCCCGATTCTTCCAGCTCCAGTCGATATCAAAATCAGGAGGTGTCTTCCGGTTAAGATTCAAAAATCTTTCAAAATATAAATCAAGTTCCAAAGGACAAATGTCAGTAATTCCAATGCAATAGCTGACAATGGAGTTGGCACCGCTTCCTCGTCCCACATGCATAAATCCTGTTCGTTTGCTGTATTGGATAATATCCCAAGTAATTAAAAAGTAACCACAAAAATTTAATTGATCAATGACGCCAAGCTCTTTCTCAACTCTTGCCTTTGCTTGTATATTGTCAACAGAATATCGCATTCCCAATCCTTCATAGGCTAATTGTGTCAGCAATTTAAAATCATTCTCTTTGCTATCGGTATAATATTTTTTATTTTTTGGTGTTTTAAAGTCAAAATCGAAGCTGCAAGCATTGACAATATATTTGGTATTTTCAATGATCTCAGGATACTGACAATACTTCTCCAACAGTTGTCTTTTACCGATAAAGGTCTCATTGTTTTTACAATGATCATCTTCTGTCAATTTGGTGAACAGGGTGTTTCCTGCTATTGCCCTCAAAACCTTATGCAGTTCATATTCTTCCTCCGTCTTAAAGGTCACCGGATGCAATATGACCATTTTATGAATCAGAGTCTTAAATTCAGGATTGAACAATAGGTTTAATTCATCCTGTCTTATTCCTATAAATTCATGTTCCAACAGTTTTTCGGGCATATTTTGTAAAGGATAGATAACAAATGTATTTTCAAGATCGGGATTAGCTCTAGAAATTTCAATGCCATCACAATTGTATGCCGTCAAAAGCCTGTTGACCTCCGCAATGCCTTTTGGATTTTTGGCAATACACACGAAGTACTGCTCATTTTTAACCCGCACATCGACCCCAACAATCGGTTTGATGCCTCTTTCCTGACAGAGTTTGTAAAACTGATAGATACCGGTAACCGTATTGATGTCAGTCAGAGCCAAAACCTTTAATCGATGGTCAACAGCCAGCTGAACCAGATCTTCAACAGAGATGGTCCCGTAACGCAGGCTGTGATAAGTATGGCAATTGAGAAACATGAGTAATGCTTTATTTTAAAAATCCTGACGCTCGGCCGACACTGGAAACCCCAAATCGGTTCTTGATCTTATCCATCGTTTCATACAGTGAAATGAGCTCTTCCGTATCTTCGAAAAGATCCATCTGATGACAGCCGTGAACCAGTCCTGTGAACTTAACGCCGATCAGCCTTATTCTCATCCTTCTGGTGTATAGCTTCTTAAATAGTTCCAATACATATCTGAGCAGCGTATGGTCAGCTGAGGTGTATGGAATCTTGCATTGCTTGATCTCGGTGTCGAAATTGGAATATCGGATCTTGACCGAAACTGTTGAGGTCAGCCACTTTTCTTGTCTCAGCTGGAAAGCAAGCTTTTCAACCATCCCGGATAATATGCTTCTGATCTTTAGGATATCGATAGTATCCTGAGAAAACGTATCCTCTGTGGAAATTGATTTCCTTTCGGAATATGGGACAACGGGTGTTTCGTCAATCCCATGGGCTTTTTTCCAAAGTACAGTTCCATTCTTTCCGACCAACTCTTGCAGTACATCAACAGGCATTTCAGAAAGTGTTTTTATGGTCTTAACACCTAATCTCGAAAAGAGCTGAAAGGTCTCAGGTCCGATCATCGGAATTTTTTTAATCGATAGAGGATTCAGAAAGTTTTGAATATTGTCCTCCTTTACCTCAAACCTGCCAGTAGGTTTGGATTCTCCAGTACCAATTTTGGAAACCGTTTTGTTTGTAGATAATGCACAACTTATTGGTAGACCTGTATTCTTTGTAACCGCATTCGCAATTTCGTTTGTCCATTGATAGCACCCGAAGAATTTATCCATTCCGGAGAGATCCAGATAAAATTCGTCAATACTGGCTTTTTCCAACACAGGTACTCTTTCCTGAATGACCTCTGTCACCAGATGAGACATATTGGAATAGTATTCCATATCACCTTTGATCACTTTAACTTCAGGACATAATCTCATTGCCATTTTTATCGGCATTGCACTTCTAACGCCAAAATATCTCGCCTCATAAGAGCATGATGCCACCACACCACGATCCCCACCTCCAATGATGACCGGCAGTTTCTCTAATATTGAGTTTTTTAGCCGTTCACAGGAGACAAAGAACGTGTCCATATCCATATGCGCAATTGCTCTTTCCATATTGCAAACTTAGTCACGTTTTTAAACAAAATGCGTATATTTGTTGTCATAAATTATGACAATGTCAATTTTTGCAGATAACATCGTGTTTTTAAGAGGTAAGAAAAATCTAACGCAGCAGAAGCTGGCGGATGAACTCATTCTTACCAGATCGAGATATGTTTCTTATGAGTATGAAAAGGCAGAACCGCCAATTGATGTGTTGATAAGAATCTCCAAATACTACAATATCAGCATTGATCTTTTAGTTACTGTTGACATTAGAAAATATCCAATTGATGATATTTTGAATTTGCCCAATAATCGGGTAGTCCTACCTATTGTTGTGGATAAGGATGGTAATAATTACATTGAGATCGTTCCACAAAAAGCTTCAATGGGTTATTTGAAAGGCTTCAATGACCCTGGCTATATTGAAAAACTTATGAGGATTCTTCTGCCATTTTTAAAAAATGGAAAATACAGAGGCTTTCTGGCAGACGGCGATTCAATGCCACCTTTTGCCGATCAATCGATAATCATCGGAGAATATGTTGAAAAACTGGATGACCTCAAACTTGATAAGGATTATGTTTTTGTGACTAGGGAAGGTATCACTTATAAGACATTTTTAAAGAGAAATAAAAAATCAATTACGGTAGCAGCTGATAATTTATTTTATGAACCTTATAACATTGCATTAGGGGATATAGTTGAAATATGGAGTTATGTAATGGGAATTTTACCTAAAGACTATAAACCTTTAATGCCGGATTATGCCAATTTAAAAATGATGATTGGGGATTTGAAGACCACGATTCTAAACTTGGAAAATAAGGTTTCTAGTTTTTAAACATAGTCTGTTAATTAAAGATCTTACCAAAAAGCGAATTGAAAACACAAATAGAAATGGGATGGCATAAAGAAAAATATTTTAAAAGAAAATTGCAATGAGCCAGCTGAGTTTATTTGATACTGAAGAATTTTACGAGTTTCCAAAAGACCTTTTGGAATATAAAGAAAATTTCTTGAGCAGGGAAGAGGCGGATCGATTGAAAGACCATCTGTTTGAAACGGCTCCATGGGAACAACGTACCCAGAAAATGTATGATAAGACAGTCATAACCCCACGACTAACCGCCTGGTATGGTGATGACAAAAAATCTTATGAATCGGCTGATAATAATGCTTCAAGCACCAATCCCTGGACTCCGGAGTTGCTGGCATTAAAAGAAAGAATTGAACAAGAATTCGGTTACAGGTTCAATGGGGTTCTATTAAACCTTTATCGTGACCAAAATGATTCGGTAGCTTGACACAGAGATAAGGAAAGCAGATATGGAAAAAGACCTGTTATTGCATCTGTCAGCCTCGGTCAGACCCAGAAACTTTGATTTCAGAAAAAAAGACCATTATCAGAGCAAATATAGCCTGCCTCTTCCGAACGGTTCGTTGCTTATTATGAAAGGTGATCTTCAGGAACGTTGGGAACATAGGATTGCTAAATCCATTGTGCCTATGAAAGAACGTATCAATTTGACATTTAGGTTGATCCGGGACGCATAATGATTCGTTCTATATTGGCTTTAATATTATTTCGTTGAAATGATTTGTGATCTTGGAGCAGGGATATTGGAAGATAAATATTATACGGAAAAATTAAGATATTATATGGTTTTTTAAAATAAAATTAACATCATGGCTTGCCTTTAAATATCCTTACTTTCTATATTTTTGTCATGGAAATTCTTATTAAAGGTTTTCACGGTTATTAGTTTTTATCCCCATATTATTTGGGGATTTTTTTATGATTGTTGTTACCATATTCTAAGCTTTAGATTAAATTTAAGAAATAACAAGATAAAATAGTTAAATTATATATTCTTATCTAAAAATCTCTTTTTATAATCCTCTACTTGAAAGGAACTTGAAAAATATTTTTCTTCCAGATTCTGTATATTGTAATTTCCTACTTTCCAATTCAGAACATCTGAAGTTCTTTCCCAAATTGAATCTGAATTAAAATGATGTTCATTTTGAAAACAAGATTGTGGAATCCAATCTTTATTGTGTAATTCTGCTTCGAGTTTATATTTAATTTCATAATCAAGTGATCTAAAATAATTTATATTAACTTTTTTAGCATGTTTATCAACGTCTAGAAATGAAAATAGCTCATTGAAAAAGGAAGCGCAGTATAATTTTAGATTTTCATTTTCTGAATGGACTGAATAAAATCTAGGTCTTATTGTGTCGTCAACCATTTTATAATCAATAAGATCTGTAATGATGCATTGTTGATTTAAAACACAAACTGAGTTTAATGTTTCAAATAAATACATTATGTCTTTTGTTAGTATTCCAGACTTATCTTTAGAGTGATAAAAATTGCATATAGCTTCAGATATCGTACTTTCAGAAGAGTAGCCTTTATTAAATGCAAAAATACCTTTAAAAATTGGGGCAGGAGTATTTGTATTTCTGGCTACTTCCCATAATAGATCCATTCCATCGTTAAATTGATTAGAATCTAATGTAGATTTTACTTCTATTACAGCCCGTAGTGCTTTTTCTGGTATAACAACTAAGTCTCCTTCCCTAAATAAAGGAGAGAAATTTTGTGAATCATAAATAAGAATATCACATTGTCTTTTGCATCCTTCCACAAAACCTGTAGCTACTTCATATTTTTTGGCAAATATTTTTTTAATATTCCTCTTAATAATTCTTCACGATAGTTTCCTTTAACGGGATTGTGTTGTATTAAGAGTTCAATTCGCTGACTCTTTGATATAATTTCGTCTGCAATTCCTTCTAAAAACCTTTTTTTGTTTTCATATTCTAATGCAAATGCTGATAATTTAATGAATTTTCCTTTAGACTGCTTTTCAAAGCTTAACAAACCCTTGCTTATGCTTAATTTTATTAGAGCTTCGGCTTCATTTTCCTTTAAGTTGTAATTATTCTTATAAAAATCTATAATAACCTCTACATCAACCTTTTTTAATGGATTAGTGTAAATGATGTTTTCTATAGCTTTATAAGAAATTGAATAAATTTTTTGAAGATCCAAAAATCTTCCAAAAATTTCAGTTGATGAAGATTTTAGGTCTGGAAATGCGGTACCTTTAAAATCTTCCAATTCAATAATTGTAGGTTCATCTGGAAAATTATACCAAAACGCAGACAACTTTTTATTGGTTGGGTTAATTGTGGCAACTATTAGTTTTATTTCATCAAAATCCTTATCAACATCAATAAATCTCGTTCCTTCTTTAATTTTATCTATTGGGTACATTTTATAATTATTATTTTGTAAAACAGTGGATAATTTGATTTTCTTTATATTATCATTTTGCATTATCAATAATATGCAGATATTATAATATGCTCTCTTTGTAGGTTCTGATGTTCCTTATTTTACTGTTGAAGCTGATTCCAATTTCATAAATATTAAGATTGTCAATCCTATACTTTGCTGCATAATCTTTGTCTATGATTTGGTTCAAAGCTTCCTGAGAATCATCAGAATCTTCTGAAAATTTAAATTCCATTATATAGATTTTACGGCTGAATCGTATGACCGCATCTATCCTCCCAATATTTGTGGATTCCTCCGGAACAATATTGAATCCAAGTAACTTCAAAATCAAGAAGACATTAGCGTGATAATAACCTTCGGTTTGCTTGACAATCTCGTAAGAAACGTTTGCAAAAACAGATTTTAGGTCCGCGATGAAATTTTCAATGTCATGATTTATTAAATGATATCTCAATTGCTGGTACAATAAAACATTTTCATCCTCCAGATCATAAATTTCAATTGCATATTCAAAAGCTGATAAGATCTTTTCTATATATGACGTAAAATACGAAATAATCCAATCAGTATCTTCTCCATCATAGAGAGTATCTACAAGATGCCTATCGTTATTAATATCATCTATAAACCTTTGTAAATAATAAAGTAAGTTTTGCGGCGTAGCAAATCTATGAGGTATTAATCGTTCGAAATTGAGATTTTCCTCAATATTTAAATAAATATTTATTAGAAAGTCCAGGATTTCATTTCCTTTTGGTAGGAGATAGATTCCAACATCTCTCTGGTCATATACTGCCCTATAAAAATCATTTAACTCAAAAATATTATATGTAAAAAATTCGTGTAAGTATTGCTCTACCCTTTCAATTTTTGTCATTGGCTTGTAAGTTTATTTATAGATTTAGATTACCAATCCATATTTGCTGAGTTATCAAATATTCCCTGCAAATGATCACAAAATTTTTCCATAATATCATTATCGTGCATTGCAGATTCATACATCCCATTGCTTGCATAAGGTAATATTGTGATTAAACCTTGCCCTTGGGTATATGTGAGTGCAGGTTTTAAATTGCTGCTATTCATATCAGAGATAAAAGATTCTATCAAACATATAACTTCATTATCTTTAAATTCCAGTGTGCCTTGAAAAGAAAACCTATTTTTAGTCTTATTAAAGTTCATCATTACTGGTACAGCACCGGCTCCGGAATGAAAGTGGAATGCATTGCCGTCTTTTCCAAATGCACCGTGAGCAACAAAGTTCCTTACCTGATTCCTTATCATCAGTAATTCAATATAATATTCCTTTAACATATCGTCAGATATGACAGTATTAAATTTAGTTTTCCATTCGGCATCGATTAATTTTGTGACTTCTTCCCCTGTTTTTATTTTTTGTGTAAGGATAGCAAGATGAATAAATAGATGTTCTGTCCAGCTAAAAAATGATTCAATAGTTGAAATTGCTAACCATTTTGTGCTTTGCCGTATCTTGTAGTAATTTTTGGAACCTAGAACAAAAGTGCCATCAATAGAAATCCTTTCTTTAGATAATTTTTCTAGTTTCTTATTTTCTGATTTATATAGATTTAGAAAATAATTAAATCGTTCAAATAAATATCCATTATTATTTACAATATTTATTTCGGAACTCTTGATAGCCTCTGCTGCCAAGTGGTTAAAATATGGTCTTGAAGATTTTATCGCACCGTTAATTTTCTTAGTAATTATTTTCGCATCTTCTTCATCTTCCTTATTTTGAATAAAAACCCCAACTCCCATTTTCCTGTGTTCAATCAGAAATGCTTTACCATTAAAATCAATTGGAATAGACCAAGCCAGCTTTTCAGATCTTCCTGTGTCTTTGAAACCTAATAAATTTACAAATAGAAAATAAACTAAGTAGTAATCCTGTATCTCCCTTCCTGCATCACTTCTTTCAGCAAAAAATAATAGTTTTTCGTTTGCTTTTGTATTATCATCGACTTGCTTTATTGGAAATAATATTTTCAGGGCATTTTCTTTGTATTTTTCAATATTCATATTCTATTTTTATGCAGGTAGTTGGGTTTTCATTTTCCGGCTTTAAGCATCTTCAATGATTTAGATAAAATAATTTTAAACTATTTTAATGTGTTTTTTATATAATAAATCTAATGTATCTAAGTTCAAAATTCGAATTAATTCTTATCGATTCAACTGGCGCATTAAGATATTTGGCTAGGACTGTCTTTAATCCATTTTCATTATACCCATCAATATAATACTTCGATATTTCTTTTTTAATATCATTTCCGTTAAAGATTATTGATTCGATCACCTGGACTATTCTATCTCCAAAACCATCGTTTGTTGTTTTTTGGCTGCATTTAATTTCAATATTTATTGTCTGCGAATTTGGTAAAAATAATATAGAGTAATCCTGTTGAATTAAAATACCATTTATGAAATCGAATGATTGATTGAATGCTGGATTATCTCTTAATTTAAAAATTTCTTCTCTATAATTTCCTTTAAAATTATTAAATCTGAATTCACCTTTGCTGTCGTAATACATTTCAAATAGAATTCCATTTAGAATATGATTCTCGGAGTTTATTTGAAAATCTAGTAGTGACCTATTAAGATTTTCAAAAAATGTCATAGCGGAATTTGCCCCACCAATAGCGCATTGTAATAAATTTCTTCCTAAAATGAACATTTGGTCCTTATCTAATTGACTTACTGGTATTGTTATTAAATAATCAATTGCAGGATTTTGTTTGTACCAATTGTAGGTCTTTAGTTCTTTAATTTTTTTGTAAAATTCTGAATCTTCATAATAATTTTCATCTTTCAAAACATTCGGATTATAAGGTAGGCTTAAAATATTTAGTTTTTGATGTTTGTAAAAGTAAAAATCACCAATTAATGAGGTGTGTTCCCAAGTTGTTTGTCTTCCTCCTGACAATGCAAAAACTGTCTTTCTTACAGATTTAAATAGATCTTCGACAGCTATCCTTTCGGACGAGAGGTGCTTTATTAGTGAGCCCGTATAAATACTATTATTCTCATATCCGACATCTAAAGCACCTTCATTTGGAGATGTTGAAAATGCTATTAGTGATCCTTTAGGAGCTATAATTGGACTAAATCCAAGTGCAGTCCCGCGACCAAATGATCTTCTGCAAGCATCTAATATCACTATGTTTAATTTAGTAGGATTTTGCCTGTATATGTCAAATAAATCATTTAAAGTAATACAATTTTGTTTTGCCACATATTTATTTTCAGGAGGAATTTGCGAATCGATACTCGCCAAAAAATTCTCTCCATCTACTTCGAATCCGTGACCTGCAAAATAAAAAATAGATGCATCAAAATCTTTTAGTAAGTCGCTATATTCTTGTAAAATTTCAACTATGTTTTTTTGATCGATATTTAGATATAATTTTACCTCATAATTGTAATCTTTAAAGATTTCAGCAATTTGATTTGCATCATTTTCTCCGTTAGTTAATTCACTTCCTTTAAAGTAGTTGTTATTGCCAATTATAATTGCTAATGTTTTCATATATCTAAGTCGATTTGGATGTTTTTAAATATTCGTTGATAAAATGTAGAAAATTAGAATTTTGCAAGCTATTCTGATTACCTAAAAAGATAACCTTTAAACAATCAACTTGTGTTTTTCGATATTGATATTCTCCATCACTTTAGACCTAAATATACAAAAGATATTGTTAGAAAATTACGGTTTCCTCTCAATATGAAAAAAGTTTGTCGCGACAATAATGCAACCAAAATATTTAAATTTGGAAAAATAAAAGAACTGTCTTTTACGAATATGCAAGGTAACACACAGTAATAATATGAGCCGATGTTATTCTTCTAATAAACCTGAATTTTTGGTAAGAAAAACTTTTATAATTTCATCTGAATTAAAATTATCAGAATTGTGTGTTTCCTGATTGTTGTTACTCCCTTCACTTAAAAGATTTTCATCAAAAGTTAAATTGAGTTTTGAAGTCTTTCCCTTAGTCATAACATTTGAAGATAAATCTAACTTTTCATAATTCTTTGCAATTCCTTGTGGCTGTGTGTCAGCGAAAATTAATGGAGGGCAAAGTGGATAAGATATTTCTTCGCCTTTTTGTAAAACTTTATCACCTTTATGGTAAGGTATGTAAAATTGAATGTAAGAATCTTGGTAATATAGTTTTATCCAATGAGAAGGCAATTTACTTTCTAAATTTCTTTTTTTGAAAATTAAAACATAGGGAAATTTCACATTAAAACCAGATAACCCTTTATGAATTTGTTTGGCATGCTGTGCAAAATAGGTTTCATTTTTATTTTCCATCAAAAAATCAAAGCATAGTTTATAGTTTGCTACTTCATAATCAGGAATTACAGTTAGGGCTATTTTCAGTAAACATTTGAAAATATTAATCGGTATATAAGGATTATGTATAACATTGAATTCAATAATTCCTCCATCTTTTTTTTGAATCACACCTTCCTTACTAGATTCTATCTCAATGCCTTCAAAACCATTAAAATTATTTTTTTTAGCTACAATATTGCCATCGTACGATTTAAATGTTGGAGGAGTTTGTGTTCCTAAAGCATTAACACTTCTGTTCAAACCTAAAAAATTTGCCATATCACTTTCGTAACCTGAGAAATGATTGTTACACTTATCACATTCATAATCTGATACCCCAGAGTTATTTCCAAATAATCTTGAAATAATATGAGGCTTGCCTTTAAAGGTTGTTTCAGTGGATTTTTTACCACAGAAGCGACAGGTTCTATCTGATATTTTTTTTAGAGGACGTCTTTGATTATCTATTGGAGGAGTATACATACCTTTTAATTGATAATCATTATCAAAAGCTTTTAGATGCTCAATATTTCCATAGTATGTATAGATATTCATTGATTCTTTAAAATTAACTATAAGTCAGATTGTCGTTATTTAATTTTTGATTCAAGTATTTGCAAGTGTTCAAATATTTATTATCATGATTTGCCATAAAGTTGTTCAAATAGTTCTCCTGGTTTTTTTCCTATTGCTTTTTCAATAAGAATTAATTCATACGCCTCTAAAGCACCTTGTCGGAAATACAATTCAGATAATCTAACTTCATCAATACCAGTTTTGGCCGATAATTCTTCAATCGAGTTTTCGGAAATTTCATATTTTCTCATTAATGAACCAAATGTATTTCTACGCTTTGGATGAAATATTTTTAAATTAATATTCTTTAAAATAGGATAAACTATAGGTATGGCAATAGAGAAATTATCTCCAAAAGCGGTAATTATTAAATAAAAAGTTTTAGCAGATAGTTTTTCAACAGAACCATTCTTTAACTTACTTACTTGACCTTTTGAGAGTGCCGATTTCTCAACCAATTCTTTGTCTTGCCACTCAAGGTCAGCTAATCTCTTAATGATATATCTATCAATTTTATGAATCATATTAATATTTTAATTTCTTTGTTTCAAAATTTGGTAATTAGGAAACTAATTTGTATATTTGCTTTAGCGAATTGATAATAAGCCAAATACAGGCATATTTAAAACGATGTATCTCGAACTTAAACGACCAATTTTCCATCGAGAACCTCGTGAAATCGCTCCATGTCTAAAAGTTTCTTACTTTTGCATACGGCATGTGAGCGGTTCTCACGTATACTTTAGGTGGAAACTTTAATCTTACGTTTAAAGTGGGTTGGTCGCCCTGGTTCTAAAGTGTGAGACCGCTCCTTGCTTTTTCGCAAGTATTCTTCTCATATTTTAAAGGCATCGTTCCATATACAAAACTATATTTATGAGGACGACATTTTCAACCATTCTGCTTATTTGCCCACCGGAGTAGTCCGCTAGCAAAACAGAAAAAACTAACAGCTTTATGCCACATTTACATACTAAATGAGGAATTGGCATAACTCACTTATTACCGACACACTCCGAAATTCCTTTAATAGTAAAAGGAAAGCCAGACTACGCTTTAAACTCACACCTTAAAAGTACTCGCTTTCTTTTAATATTCCAAATTATTTTCAACACGAAGGGAATTTATTACTGAAGACAAAAAAAGTGAATGATCTGTATAATGCAGAAGTTTATGGCTTTTTTATGATTTCAATAAAATGTTTTCTCATTTAGATGACACTTACATTGAGTTTACAACTCATTGCGGCTTTACAGCTTACACGGGACACAATTTCATTCATATTATTTCAAGATGTGCTGGGGCAGGAGGTTTTGCTATGTCCTTACTGGAGCTTCCTCCCAAGCATCATCAAATAGAAACGCTAAAAACATATTCAAGAAACAGAAAGTGTAACGTAACCATAGAAAAACAAAAGCCCTTTCCACAAAAGTTGACTGCTAGCGTAGGAAAGAGCAAAGTCTAACGAATTAAACCTATTCAAAAGTATGAAAAAAAACTTTTGCAGCCTAAGTCATATTCAATTGGCTTTTGGCTTCACCTTGCTCGTCTCCGGCGTAGCAATAGGGCAGATGCGCACCATTACAGGCACTGTCTCGGAAAATAACCAGCCAGTCAAAGGTGTTTCCGTATTTCAGGAGGGTAGTGATGAAGTGGCTGTAACCAATACAGCAGGTATTTACCGTGTTCAGGTATCAGGCGAAAATCCTGTAATCATTTACCGGCATCCGGAATATCCCGAACGAAAAATCAATTTAGGCAGCAGGATAACCGTCAATATCTCATTAGGTAAAGAAAAAGAAATTGAGGAAGTGGTTCTCAACGCAGGGTATTACAAAGTCAAGGACAAAGAAAGAACAGGAAGCATTGCCAAAGTCTCTTCAAAAGACATAGAAAACCAACCTGTTACGAATGTGCTTTCCGCAGCACAGGGAAGAATGTCGGGCGTGAGCATTACCCAGAATTCAGGAGTTCCGGGTGGCGGATTTGATATTCAGATCAGAGGAAAGAACAGCATCAGAAGAGAAGGAAATGAACCATTATATATTATTGACGGTGTTCCGATTCTTTCGGAAACTCCCTCGTTGTATAGTGCCTCAATTTTACCGTATGCATCCATCAATCCTTTAAACTCGATTAACCCCAATGATATTGAGAGCTTCGAGGTATTGAAAGATGCCGATGCTACGGCAATCTACGGATCACGAGGTGCTAACGGAGTGATTATTGTGACTACCAAAAAAGGCAGAAAAGGAAGAACAGATCTAAAAATCAACACCTCTTATTCGCTCAGTACGGTAGCCAACCAATTGAACTTGCTGACTACCGATGAGTATATCAAGATCAGAAGAGAAGCATTTCAGAATGACGGCATCACCACAATTCCGGCAGCAGCGTATGATTTCAACGGTGTGTGGGATCAGAACCGAAACACAGACTGGCAAAAAGAACTCATTGGTAATACGGCAGATGCGTCTGTAGTCCAGCTTTCTTTAAGCGGAGGTTCTGAAAACACCTCCTACTTAATCAGCTACGGACATAACGAACAGACAACGGTATTTCCTGCAGATTTCAGATACAAAACTAATAATCTAACAGGGAATTTCAGTTACAGAACACCTGATAAAAAACTGGAAGTCAATCTCAGCAATACCTTTTCGTTTCAAAGTAACAATGTCCTGAATGATGATTTAACAAAGAGAAGTTTAACTCTTAGTCCGAATGCTCCAGCACTCTACAATCAGGATGGTTCATTGAATTGGGAGAACAATACGTTTACGAATCCTCTGGGTGTTTTCAAAAGCGAATATCTCAATTCTAGCAATTTTTTAAACAGTGGAGCGCAGATTTCGTACCGCTTATTTCCGTTCATTACACTAAAATTCAACGGAGGTTTAACGTATCAGAATTTTGAAGAGTTTTCATTGAAGCCCCACACGATGTACAATCCCTCATCAGGATTGACGAGTGCCAATTCCACATCTTTTAAAAACAATTCTTCCACATTCTCTTATATTCTGGAACCGCAATTGGTTGCCAATCAAAGCTGGGGAAACCACAGCCTCGAAATGTTGTTGGGAACAACCTTACAGCAGTCTGAAACCAATCAGGGTTCTATACAGGGCTATGGCTTTGAGAGCAATGCCTTGATTCAGAATTTGGGAGCAGCCAAAACAAAAGTCATCAGTGATCAGGTTAGAAACCAGTATTACTACAATGCTGCGTTTGCAAGAATCAATTATCAATTCATGAAAAGATACATTGTCAACCTTACCGGAAGACGGGACGGTTCAAGCCGTTTTGGTCCCGACAATCGTTTCGGAAACTTTGGAGCGGTAGGTGCAGCATGGCTTATTTCAGAAGAAAGCTGGATGAAAAATGTTCGATGGCTGAGCTTTGCGAAAATCAGAGGAAGTGTCGGAACTTCCGGAAATGACAGGATCGGAGATTATCAGTATCTCAATACCTATACAATCTCATCCAACATCTACAACAACATCACAGCTCTGAATCCTTCAAGACTTTATAATCCCAATTTCAGCTGGGAGAAAACATTAAAGAAAGAAATAGCACTGGAATTATCATTTCTGAAAAGCAGAATTAATTTTTCAGCAGCATATTACAACAATACATCATCCAATCAATTGGTGGGTATTCCACTGCCTGCTACGACAGGATTTGCTACGATACAGTCCAATCTTCCTGCAAAGGTTCAGAATACAGGTTGGGAGTTTGAGGCATCAATGCAGGTTTTGAGACAAAGCAAGTTTAAATACGACACGTCATTCAATCTTTCTGTACCACAGAGTAAATTATTGGAGTTTCCGAATCTGGAAGGATCAACGTATGCCAATCAATATGTTTTAGGATATCCGATGTCACTCGTCAAAGTCTATCAGTTTGAAGGGGTAAATCCTTCCACCGGTTTATACCAATTTACCGACTTTGACGGAGACGGAAAGATTAATTCTCCCAATGACAATAAAGTGATTGAAAGAATAGGCGTGAGATTTTTCGGAGGCTGGTCAAGTAATTTCCGTTACGGACAATGGTCGGCATCATTTCTTTGGCAATTTGTAAAGCAGAGAAACTGGAATTACAACCGTCAGATGCTGGTGCCGGGATCAATGAACAATCAGCCTGTGGAAGTCTTGGATGTTTGGTCTCCTTCAAATCCTTCTGGAATGTATATGCCGTACAGTTCGGGAGCCAATGCTCAAAAGAATGCTTCACACGTTTTATTCCAGAATTCTACTGCTGCGATTGGTGATGCATCATTCATCAGACTGAAAAATGTACAGCTTAATTACAGCATTCCCGTTCAGAAATTCGGAATCAGAGAAGCGATGATTTATGTGCAGGGACAAAACCTCTTGACCTTTACTAAATATTTTGGGGTCGACCCTGAATTTGTACTGACAGGATATTTACCGCCACTGAAGACCTACTCACTAGGCTTTCAGCTAACCTTTTAAAATGTTAAACTTTTTAGAATCTGACAATGTAAAAAGGTAAAGTTTTATAGAAGCAATAATTAGATACTGTAAAATTTAATCCTTTAAGAACTTGAGACTTGTTGAATGTAGGTTTTCTGTGAAAATTAAAAGTCAGATGATGTAAAAATTTCACATTCTAAGAATTGAATAAAAATTAAATCTTTAAAAAATTGAAAAAATGAAAACAAGAATAGAACATATTATTGTGGCAGCAATATTATCTGCTGTACTAACTACCACAATTTCCTGCGAAAAATTTGTAGAAACCGATTTTCCCAATAACCAGCTTCCGACAGAAGTTGTTTTTGAAGACGAGCAAACCGCTGAAGCGGCATTGGCAGGACTGTATGCAGGACTTTGGACTAACTCACTTATTTCGGGAGGCATCGACGGGATGGGTGCTTTGATGGGGACGTATGCTGATGATCTGACTTGTGTGTACACATCAGGATCAAACGGTATTTTAGATATAGCAAACAATCAGCAGGTGGCTACAAATACCGTTGTAACGACGGCTTGGACGAATGCTTATGGGCAGATTTATGCTGCCAACAGCATCATTGAAGGGGTAACCAATTCAAAATCATTAAGCCAGGCATCCAAAGACCGAATCAAAGGTGAAGCATTATTCGTGCGCTCTATCATCTACTTTAATCTCTATCAGATTTTTGGAGAAATAGCTTACACAGAAACAACCAATTATGTCATCAACAGCCAATTGGGCAGAATGAATAAAGATCAGTTACTCATAAAACTAGAAACCGATTTGTCTGAGGCGGTTAATCTTTTACCATCCGCTTACAGAAATGCAGAAAGAATCTATCCCAACAAATTTGCAGGATATATGGCATTGGCAAAGATGAAAATGCTACTGAAGAAATGGGCGGAAGCAGAAGTGCTTTGCAGTACGGTATTGCAATCATCTCAATATACATTTCAAACCGACCCTTCAAAAGTATTTCAAAAAAATGGAACCCATATCATTTGGCAATTGAAGCCAAAAAACACGAATGATGCGACCAAAGAGGCATCACTGTATAACTTTACAGGCGCACCTTTATCGTTTGTTCTCAATCTGAATCTCATCAATACATTTTCTTCGGGAGATTTGCGGAGACAGCATTATATCACGGCAGTACCTTTTAACCAACAGCTCAATTACCGCTCTTCAAAATATAAAAACCTTGCGGTCAATAATCCCAATGAATATTCAATAATCTATCGTCTGGACGAAGTCAATTTCATGATGGCGGAAAGCCTGATCGAGCAAAATAAAGCAGTAGAAGCCGTTCCGTATATCAACCGTTCCTGCCAACGGGCAGGATTACCAGCATTGAGCACTTCACTGACGGTTTCAGCAGCAACCGCAGAATTGAGAGAAGAAAAACGCAGGGAGTTTTTTGTGGAACACGGCATCCGTTTTTTTGATTTGAAAAGATGGGGATTGCTTGATCAGTTGATTCCTGTAAAAACCAATTGGAAAAGCTACCATGCTCAATGGCCGATACCCCAGAAAGAACTGCTGCTTAATCCAAACCTTAATCCCCAAAATACAGGATATTGATGATGAATAGAAATTGGAAAAATATGATGAAGAACAGGGAAAACATACTTGAAAGTAATAAGACAGTAAATACGATTCAAAAAATATTGTTGCTCCTCATTGTGTTTACTTTTCTATTGTTACCACTACCACTCAACGGGCAACATGATTTGAAAAAATTGGAAGCATTGGCAGAAAAAGCTGAAGTTCCTGATTTTCTGAAAATGTCTGATGACGGAAAATGGGTAAGCTGGCTGATGAAATATGAAAGTAAATCGCCGATGTACATTTTACAAAATGTACATGATAAGACTCAAAAGTTTGAACGAAAATCAATCAGGACTTCATTTTTTATGGGTAGTGAAAAATTCGCTTTTTTGAGTGGTGAGCAATTAGAACTAATTAATCTAATAGATCAAACTATTGAAACAAAAGATCATGTAAAGACGATTGATCAGATGAAACCGCAATCTTTATTTTTGATTCATTATGATGAGCATCAAAATAACAGACTGGAAGTTTACGGTAAAAACGGCAGAAAGATTCATGAGTTAGAAAATGTTATTAGATATAGCACTGTTGATGAAGAACTCATTGTTTTTCAGAAAAATGATCAAAATGAGACTGACGTTTTGAGGGTTGATACAAAAAATAAAAAGATCATAGCCCGCGCGTTCGATGAAGTCTTGAAAGTATGGAAAGGCACTGCTACGGAAGGAGGATATACCGTCTTTGGTAAAGACAAGCATGAATATACATTGAAGCATTGTGTTGATGGTTTACAGATTCCTCGAAACCTTGATTTGATGCGGAGTAAAAATTACCATTACGTAAATCTTGACTATTCATCAGATCCTGATGCATTATTTATCAAGCTAATCAGAAAGATTCCGAAAGAAAAAAAACTTTTAGAGTTTTGGTACGGCGTTGAAAAAGATCTCACTCATCATATTAAAGATATGCAGGTTGAAGAAAATTTTTTGTGGTATCCCCAAACAGGTAAAGTAATTCCGATGGATTCGATGTTTCATACAGAAATAGCGATTGGAAATTCCGGTAATTTTTTGAAGATAAAGAAAGACCAATCATTTGTAGATAAGAAAGATGATTTTTTCATGCCCAAAAGAGATTCCTTGTTTGTATGGAATTCAAGATCAAATGAACATCGTTTTCTTTGCGTGATTGATGAAAGACTGTATGTTTCACCTGATAGAAAATGGGTTCTTACGGCTGATAATAATGGCTGGAATCTTGTAAACACATTTACCCTGAAAACTAAAAAACAAATATCAGATCCTGAAGCTTCGCCATACTTTAAAGGAACTGAGCTTATTACCTGGGTAAAAGGTAATAATGTATGGCAACAAAATATTTTGAACGGCAAACTGGAGAGGAAAGTAACTTTAGATGGTGACAATGTTGAAATTATCAACAGTCAACACCAAAAGATTACGGAAGGGCTTCCTAGAGAAATTATTTCAGTGCCTGACAATAATTATTTATTTCGCATTTCAAAAGGTGATTTGTTGAAATCATATGTAGAGTGGGATCATCGTACAATAAAAAAAATTATAGCTGAAACTACAGATAAAATACGAAATTTCACCTATACAGATAATCATTCAAATTTTGTGTGGACGAAAGAAAATTACAATGAAGCGCCATCCATTGTATTTAAACAAAAACGAAAGAAAGATCATATCGTATTCACTTCCAATGCTCATGACAAAACTGCAGAAAAAATAAGAAAAATTCAGCTGTTTTACAAAGGAGCAACAGAAGAATCTTTAACTGCAACTTTATTTTTACCACATGATTATGATCCGGGTAAAAAATATCCTGTCGTACTTAATATTTACGAAAAACAGCAGAAAGGTACATCAGCCTTTTTGCTTCCGACATTAAAAAACGGGAGAGGCTTTAATGCAAGGTTGCTATTGGAATCAGGCTATATGGTGCTCATTCCGGATATTACATACGCAGATAAAGGATCAGGTCTTTCAGCACTTGAGTCTATTCATAATGTTCTGGATGAATTGGTCAAAATAGAACAAGTAGATGCAGGGCGTATTGCATTGACAGGACAGTCTTTCGGGGGATATCAGACTAACTTTATCGCAACGCACTCGGATCGTTTTGCTACATTTATTTCGGGAGCATCGGTGTCGGACATTGTTCATACTCCTTTTTCTTTCAATTACGATTTTGGAAGTCCTGACTATTGGCGGTATGAATATGGTCAAATGCGTATGGGTGGCAGCTTTGTAGAAAATAAACAAAAATACATGGATAACAATCCGTTGTATTTTGCTTCGGAGGTTAAAGCACCCATATTACTTTGGACAGGCGAAAAAGATAGTAATGTAGACCGTGAGGAAACCCGCTCATTATTTGTTGCTCTAAGAAAATACCGCAAACCTGTGATAGCATTGTTCTATCAGGAAGAAGGTCATTCGCTTCTTCAACAAATTGCACAAAAAGATTTATCTGTAAGAATGCTTGAATGGCTGGATTATTTTCTGAAAGGTAAGAATGGTGTTGAATGGATTGATAAACAAATGAAGGGTGCGTTGTAGCACCCTTCACCTTTTTAATTAGTTAGGAATTTCATACAGTGGATTCCCGCACGAGGTTCCGCCTGCATTTTGGAATAGATTATGAGTGTTGACTCCGTCTGACCAGGTACATACTTCACCTAAAATATCAGCCTGACATGACTTTTCCGTCATAATACATTTTTCAACAGGTGCTAACGGATCAAAACGATAACCGTTTTCCACTAAACTGTTTTTTTTCACAACGCTTGTAGCGTACGCACTCCCTGCGCCTAAAAGCAAAACTGCTAAGGGCAATGCGATTTTTCTCATTTTTTTCATGATGTAAAATTAAATTTGGTGCCTACTCTTGGTTCAGGTTTTCGGCTTCCCCTGCAATGAAATGTTGAGTGATGTTCTGCGCAAAACGATATTTAATGATTTCATTTCCTGTTAATACATAAAGATGCTGATCTGTAATATGAAACTGTACCTTTTTTTCCTTTTTGGGATTTGGTAGATAAAAACTTCCGATATATCCTTGTTTTACAGTTGAATAAACATCAATAATAAAAGAATTTTTCCATCGGTCCCTGTCTTCAAATTTTCCTATGAGATTTGATTCTATGAATAGCAGACCTGCATATACAAATGCTTTTTTATTGACTTTCAATGGGGGTTTGCTCATCTTCTTTTTTCCGTCCGAAAGTTCAGAAACCTTAATCTGCGGAATGCTTATCGTATCAATGGTTTTATACTTCGCTTTGACGGTAAGATGGTCATCCATTATCAAGAGCTGGTTTTTGTAATAGTGTACATAAACAGCAATCTGAGTGAGCGGGTCAAAATGTAGTTGTCCATCAGTATCAAAGATTCCGTCATTGGTTTTTCCAAGAATTCCCGATTTCAGATTCAGAGGATTTTTCTGCAAAGGATTCAACAATCCTAAAGTCTGCTTTTCTGAATCTTTGAAATAAGTGCTGATTGCAAAGGCATCTTTACTGATATTCACCAATTGGCTAAAGTACGCCTGTCCTAAGCTCAAGGTCTTTGCTTGATGATTTCCCAAGATTCCCTGATAGATTACAGGAACACTTCCGTCATACAGATAATAATTCTGGGCATTCACTTTCAGCTGTACTCTTTTAAAATCAAAGTTGTAACGATCCGGTAATACCCTGTTTTCTTTCGTTGCTTTAAAATTCAAATCAGTTGATGTCAGTAGAAATGGAGCGGTATAGTTCCCCAGATATACTGAATCTTTTGAAATGCCCGCAAAGTAATAGGAGTTGATCTGAAGATTGGACCGTTTTTCTTCTGTTATCGGATGCTGTAAAAACCTTCGTGTAAAATTATTTTCCTTTTTGATCATAAATTCTGATTGTCTGTACATCAGAATAATTGCTGAACAACTTACTATTGATAAGACGAGCAGCAGACTCACAGATTTAAAAATCTCCTGTCGTTTAGAATCTGAATATAAAATAACTGCAAAAGCAGCTATGATAACAGTGGCAATATTAAAGATCAGATGGGTTTTCCAATCCATTTTTTCTAAGATTCCACCACAAGAGCAAGGAATAAACTCGCTATAGTTCAGTATCATGTAGATATATACAGTGAATGAAACCATCAGAACAAAAGAACTGTATAATCCGATTTTTCTGGATCTCTCAAAGATCAATAAAATACATATTGCAAGTTCAATGACTAGAACTCCGTAAGACATGACATTTGAAAATGCACTCAATAGGGGAGATTGTGCAATCTGAATCTGAAAATTTTCAAAATCCATCATTTTACTGATACTTGCATAGCAGAAGAGCAATATGAAAAAATAGCTGACAAATTCTATAAATCTTGTTCTGAAGGTTTTCATAGTTTTCTTTTTTATCCTTTTCTGACTAAAATCCATTTGACATTTTTTCCACAGTAGGCGGGCATTACTTCGCCTTTTGAAACGTAAACTGCAGTGCTTATTCTTCCTTCAATCTCCCATTTTCCACTTTCGGTACACTTCTTTCCGGTACTTAAGATCACTTTCTGATTTTCCATTTTTTGAAACTGTTTCAGTTTAGCAGAAGTCGTATTTATCAGATCGTATCTTTCACTATCCTCCAGTGCTGCTTATCTTTTTTTGGTTCATCATCATCACCGGTCTCAAAATTATTAGAGCCATTTGTTTCTGAAGATCCATCTGCATTCTTTGAAGATTCTTTATTGTTTGGAATTTCAATACTTTGTTGTTTCTGTTCTGTCATGTCAGAAACAGATTCGGTTCTTTCACAAGACTGCATAAAGAATGCAGCTGTTAGACTTAAAAGTGAGATATACTTTTTCATTTTTTTAATAATGGTTTTAAAATTTATCCCGGCCGGTTGTTGATATTGATTAGAATTCTGATGTCGAAATTAGGAGGGTTAGGGAATTAAAAAAAACTATTGTTGCATCAATTGATACATTAAATGTCACTATTGATCAATTCTACCAACAAAATTTATTTGTATATCATTGATAATCAGTTTATTGTTTTGATTGTAAAGTTTGAAAAAGCGTTTAATTGTGTCTTTTTTATTAAATTTGAATATATCTTATCATAATGTATTATTGTAATAGAATTTTACCACTATTGTTCACTTTGTTTGTGTTTATGACACAAGGTAAAGAGATACAACAACAATCTTACAAGGAGATTTCCCGATTGATCAATTCCTACTCAGAGAATGACGAAAGAGCAATGGTTTTTGTCAAAATGTACATTGACAAAGCAAAAAATGACCATAACCTTAAAAAACTAATCCGAGGTTACGAAGAAGCCATCTATTACAGCAAAGAAACCAGCAGAAAATTATCATACGCTGACAGTGCCATTGTCACCGCTGTAAAATCAAACGACCAGGATCAGATCGCAAGAGCCTACGCAGGAAAAGGAATTATTTATTACTATAATCTAAGACAATATAAAAAAGCTTTAGAAGAATATTTAATAGCATTCAAATATTCAA
Organism: Chryseobacterium sp. G0201; assembly: GCF_003815655.1. Taxonomy (NCBI): domain Bacteria; kingdom Pseudomonadati; phylum Bacteroidota; class Flavobacteriia; order Flavobacteriales; family Weeksellaceae; genus Chryseobacterium; species Chryseobacterium sp. G0201. The sequence goes on from NZ_CP033917.1 coordinate 2,778,900, forward strand.
AAAATTCAAAAGATGGTTACCTTAAAAATAAGATCATCTATCATTTGGGAATGATCAAAAGCTATTTGGGATACTATAAATATGCAGCCTTACATTTTGAAGAGACAGCTGATTTTTTTGAAAAAAATGCCAAACAGAGTTTAGATCGGAACATCAGGTTCAATAATGAATCAGGTTATTTTAACAGTATTTATCGCTTAAGCACTTGTTATAGAAATCTGAAATTATATCATAAGGAAGACTCCCTCATTAATATTGGGCTGGAAAGGCTTCATAACAACAGCGAGCTGATGATTGAGTTTGGGTACTTCCAGAAAGGAAGGGGAGTGCAGTTACTTAGAAAGGGAAAAGCAGATGAAGCATTGAAGCACTTTAAAGTGTCTCAAGATATTCTGAGCAACAATCAGGATTACGCTTCCTTGACGAGCGTCTATTTTTATATAGGGAAACTATATAGATCAAAGGGAAACAGAGCTGAATCGTTAAACTATTTTAATAAAGTTGATTCGCTGGTTAATAAATTTTGGTTTATTACCCCTGAGATCAGATCAAGTTACCTGTATCTGATCGATGATGCTAAAAAAAATGGGAATTCTGAACGGAAGATATATTACGCGGATCAGTTGTTAAAGGCCGACTCCATTATTAATGCTGACTTTGTGATGCTCACGGACAAAATTTATAGCGAGTATGATACGGACAATTTAATAGAAGAGAAGAAGCAGATGATCAGAGGTCATCAAGTTATTTTATATTCTTTCATTGGTGCGGGACTGGTAATCTTGTTTTTTTTAATTTGGAGGTTCAGGAAAAGAGAAAAGGAATTGAATGCCAGGTATCAGGAAGTGCTGGAAAAATTAAATACCTCAAAAGAAACCATTACTTTCGACGTCATAGCACCCGCTTCATCTGATGAAAACAGTTTAGACTTATACAGTTCAGAAATTATCGAGGACATCAAAACAAATCTAAAGATTTTTGAAGACGAAAAACAATTTCTTCAGCAGAATTTAACACTTGACATTGTTGCCAAAATGATAGGAAGCAACCGCACCCATTTATCGTATGTACTCAATGTACACTTTGATGTAACATTTCCAACATACCTTAAAGCTTTAAGAATCAAATATATCACCAATTTACTTGTAGAGGAAACTATATATCTTAGTTATAAAATTGAAACACTCGCCAAAATATGCGGGATGGCGAACAGGCAGATCTTCTCAGCACACTTTCTCGAGATCAACAGTATCAGGCCTAGAGATTTTATTAGAATGAGACAGGAAGAATTAAAGAAGACCTGACTTTATTATTTTTTAGCCCGATTTTTACGTTAACAAAAAATTGAAAAACGTATGAACGGACAAAATTTTAAAAAAAAAGTGGATCAGCTTTGGAAAGATCTTACAACGGCAGTGGATCAGATCAACAGAAGTGAGAATGATATTGTGATTCGGGCAGAAGAAATTCTGATGGAAACAGACGCTTCTATAAGACAATTGAAAGACCTATTGCGCCAATATCAATTTCCGGACTGGAGTAACGAAATATATTTCTTTAAAAATACCAAACCGCAGTTCGTAGCAGTTTATATTTACTACTCCAAAGTGCTTGCCATAGAAGCCTCAAAACCCTATGCTGATTCGCAGGCGTTAAGATCGTATTATGAAAACGAGAGATCCAATCTTTTATATTTCTATAATGAGCAAAGAGAATTCATCAGTTATTATCGTCGTAAATCTACATACTTGGACAAAAAATATTTCGTTCGGTTCAAATTTGATTTTAAGTTGAAGCTCAGTCCGGAATTGTACAGTTATGATGAGGAATTTTCCACTTCCCACGACCATATTGTGTCTCAAATAATGGCAAATGATCTTCTTGAACAATATTTAACAAATAAAATTGATTCAAAAGACAGTAAAGAAAACTCTATTGACCATATTAAGAATCTGGAATGGACAGCCCCGAAAGTTGCCCTTATTGAGCTGTTGTATGCACTTCATCAAACGAAGTGTTTTAATGGAGGTCATTCAGATCTGGCGGAAATTTTCCGTTGGGCAGAAAATTCATTAAATATTGGTTTAGGGAATTATCATAAAACATTCAGCGAAATACGGTTAAGAAAAACGGATAGAACAAAATTTCTGTCATTGCTTCAGCATAATTTTAATCAGTATTTGGATGACTTAGACCTATAGGAGAACAATTAGTTTCTACACATAATTCTCCAATTTCAAATAAGACCATATTCTATTTTCACCTATTAAAACTTATAACATCTTAAGCTGCCTTAATCTTGATGTACTATAAATTAAGAGTCCTTATCGTTTATAATTCCAACAATTGACCTATGAAATAGTATTTCATAGGAATTGTAATTGTAATCTTTCGGTAGTATCGATAAGCTACCGAAAGATCTTCTGTGTGATTTATTCATAGAGAAACTTTACACACACCATTATCAAAGAGATTTCTACTTAGATGATAGTTAAAAGTACTTCAAGCTAATTTGAATTCGATCAAGCTAATTCTTAAAAATGTCGGGAAAACTATAGTCTTAATGGGAAGGAATAAAAAATTTATATAAATATTGAATTATAATCCAATAAAAGTGTTGCTTATCGCAATGCATTGGAGGTTTTTTTTCCAATTTCAAAAAAAATCAGTTTAATCACCAGTAACCATTGATCTAAGACTCTGTATTCAAAGGATGTACAAAAGAGTCTTTCGGTAGTACCGAGAAACTACCGAAAGATATTAAGCGTGATTTTGAAATTTTGTCGAACAAAATAATTGACAAATGGCAATATCTATTATCACCAAAGAAGACCTTCAGCAATTCAAAATTGAACTATTGGAAGGCATTGAAATATTACTCAAGGGTAAGACGACCGAGCAAAAATTATGGCTTCGGAGTTCTGAGGTCAAGAAGCTTCTTAACATATCTTCAGGAACCTTACAAAATCTGAGGATCAATGGAACATTATCGTACAGCAAGATAGGAGGCTCCTTGTATTACAATTATAAAGACATCCAAAAATTACTCGCGGATAAAAAACAATAATTTTTAATACGGAATTATGAAGAATAATAAAAATATCATCGGCTTTTTTGAGCGTGTTATTGAAGATGATCGATTGTATCCCTCTCATATCAGTATGTATGTTTCACTTTTCCAGTTCTGGAGTTTGAACCGGTTTCAGAATCCTTTTCGGATCAGCAGGGAAGATGTGATGAAGTTAAGTAAGATCAGGTCAATCGCTACCTACCATAAATGCATCAGAGAACTTTATCGCGCAGGATTTATACGGTATTCACCAAGTTATAACTCATACAAAGGAAGCTTGGTCGAGATCATTGATTTTGGCACTGAAAAAGCAGGTGAAAAAAAAATATCTCAAAATCAAAATTTCTTACTAAAAGATGAGATTCGGTTTTTAGTTCCGGTGTTCAATGAAGTTGAGTTATATTTTACTGAACGGGATCTCCCATCTGCTGAGGCAGATCGTTTTTTTTCTTTTTATCGATTTAAAAACTGGAAATTGAGTAATGAGAAACCGATGAAATGCTGGCAGGCTGCTGCGAGGAATTGGATCTCTGAACTGAAAAAATCTATAAATTAAGAACAAATGAAGAATATAGATCCCAAAACTCCGATATGGAGACTAACTGTTGAAGAATTTTTGGAGGTTTCCAAAAAAATTAATTCGGAAAAAAAATATGAATATGGATTGAAAGGTTTGGCGAAAATGCTGGGATGTTCTATTTCGAAAGCCTCAGAAATAAAATCTTCAGGACTGTTGGATGACGCCATCATTCAAAAAGGAAACATTATCATCATTGATAAGGAAAAGGCATTAGCGCTTTTCGCACAAAAATAAGATGCATCACCTTGAATTAATGCAGCGGTTTTGGGATTTTAACCAAAAAAAATCAATTGGAACAACGGGAATTTCAATGTACCTATACCTGCTGAAAATTGGTTCTGACAATGACTCTTGTGATTTTCAAATTTCTGATGTTGTCATAAGCATAGAATTAGGGGTGACTAGAAAAACGGTAAAATCCACTAAAGAAAAACTCCGGAATTTAGGATTGATTCAATACCAAACAACAAGCGGACTTGCGTGTAAATACAGGTTAATAGGAGATTATCCTTCACAAATTTCTGAGCCTGAAATGGTAAGGAAAAAAGAAATTGGAAAGGAGGAATCTATTCAAAAAACAGTAGAATCCGGAGTTTCATTACTTACAGATCGTCCCGTTCAAAATTTTTCTGAAAACACCATTGATCAGGAAATTGAAAGCTATTTATCGCAAACAATACAATCCTCACAACCACAACCAACAAATCAAAAAGGGAACGATGAAAATATTCCGTCTTTGGAAGAATTTATGACGTATGCGGAAACATTAAAAATTTACGAGCCTGAGTTAGATTCTGAAATACAATCGAAATATGAGAATTGGAAAAAGAATGGATGGAAAAATAGTTCTGATAGACCTATTACCAACTGGAGATCTTCATTGAAAAGTACGTTACCTTTTATGAAAAGTCAAACGGAAAGCCATCAACTTTCACTTCAATCCATTCCGGATATCAAACGTCCTAAATCCCAAAACGGCAACCTTTGAAGCCTAGGCAAATGTCTAGGGTAAAAACACACTAAAAAATTAAATTATGAAAATATCAGATTTAAAACCCGGTCAAAAAGTAACCATCAACGGAATGCTTGCCGAGTACAAAGGAATTCAAAAAGTGAAGATCCCAAATTTCGGTAAAGTCGAGAAAAGGGTCTTCCAAGGTCAAGGCATTAATATTTACAAATATTATAACCTCAATGAAGGAGCCAAAACCCTCGTAAGCGAGAAAATCGAGTTGATATAAAATTACTAATCGAGTAATCATTTAAAATGTATCAAGAAGAATAAAAATTTCAATCCCAATTTAAAGCAATGTTATGGCTGTCCCGGAAAAGGATTTACGGTTAATCCGCAAGGAATTTGAAAATAATAATGAAGTAAATCCTGAGAGAATTCGGTTGGGAAACCATTTCGTGGACGATTTTATTTTCGAAGGTCACGAGGCTGCGGATATTCCCATCAATGCTCTTAGGGTGATATTTAATATTGTTTCTATTATCAGCAATGAGCAATTTCGTCCGGAAGACCGACCTAAACAACTTTCCTTATTCGATGAAGAGTTTGAAACCGAGAACAATATTTTCGCTTCCATAAAAATCAGGAACAATAAAATTTCGCCAAGCGGATCTACAAAGCAGGTGGTAGATGCTTATGAATTTCTTACGAAGTTCAAAATGAGCTGGTATAAATCCACTAATTCCAAAGGCAAGGAAATCAAAACTTTTGGTGGACTAATTTCTATACCTAGTTATGACCAGAGAGGTTACACCACGTTTTTAATCAGTAGTTATTGGCTTAAAAAACTGATGGTTATTCCGGAATACAATTACGTTTTGTACAATTTGGTGTACAATATCAGGAACAATAAGCATATTATTTTCGCTATCTGGCTTGCAAAACTGCCTGAAAATGGAGCTGTTTTAAAACTCTCAACACTGAACAAGAAATTTGGATTGAAGTATAAAACTTCCAAGGATTTTTGCTTCAAATTTTTAAAACCTGCAAGAATCAGTTTGAATACATTCAATACGCTTTCCTTCAATTACAAGTACAGAGGGGATTCAATTTTTATTATTCCTTATTTAACCAAAACCATTTCGAACAACAATTTATCTCGAAACACAAGAGAACAATTGGAATCAAGCGAAGCGTATCTTGACCATAGTGAAAAAATTGCCCAAAGATTAAGTTACATCAGAAAAAGATATGGTCTGCACGCTAATGAAATGCTACAGTTTTCCCATCAATACAGAAACGTTCCACAAACCAGAGTTTTGATAGAAAAGGCATTCAAAGAATTTATCCGAACAGCTCGATTGAAAGAAATTAAATCTACGGAATTTCAAGGAAACTTGTTTCTGAATGAAATTCAGGAACACATTATACAAATTTATCGACGTACAAAAATGGGAGAATTATTACCAAATGGTTACCCGATAATTATTTGAATTCGGAATTGCGCTCACCCGGAATTCGGAATTGCGGTCACTGAGGTTAAGAAAATGTTAAAGTGCCAAAATTTTTGAGTGATATTTCGGAATTGCGCTCACTCCGAAATTTAAAACCCACTAAAAATATGGATAACCATAAAAAAAAGTGGATAACTACGAGTCTTGTATTAAAAATAAATGAAAATAGAAAGTTGAATTCGGAATTGCACTCACCCGAAAACTGTTGTTTTTTCGGAATTGCGGTCACTCTACTTTCGGAATTGCGCTCACTGGAATTCGGAATTGCGCTCACCCAAAAAGTGGCTCAAAACCTTTGCCATAAGAGGATACAATGCCTCATTAAAAGTATATTAAAAGTAATTAAAAAGTCTTTTTTTTATTAAAAAGGAAAATGTGGATAAAAAATTTGCTTTAAAAAAGAAAAAAATGAATTGCGAAGAAGTAAAAGAAAAATTGAGTATAAGAACAGTTTTGGAATCGTTCAGCCTTTTTCCTGCAAAAGAAAATCGGAAAACTGCATTTTACTTTGCGCTCGACAGGGAGGAAAAAATCCCGAGTTTGTCTGTTGATTTTGTGAAAAATAAAGCATTTGATTTTGGAACCGGGAAAAGTTATGATGTGATTTCAATCGTTCAGCAAATGAATCGATGTTCAGTTTCTGATGCTTTGAAGTATCTTGAAAAATTTGACTTCTCAGTTCAAAATAATACTCAGATTGAAGATGCTGACCAAGTCAAAAATTATCAAATCATAAAAGTAAATGAAATTCAGCACCCCGCTTTAATCCAATATTTAAAATCCCGAAAAGTTTCTGAACAGAAAGATTTGGTAAAAGAAATTGAGTATATGTTGAATGGTAAGAAATATTTTGGAATTGGGTTTTTTAATAATTCAGGAGGTGTCGAAATCCGAAGTAAATATTCAAAGATATGTTTGGGCAAAAAAGATGTCACTTTGATAAAAAATGATTTGAATACTTCTAATGAAATTGTGGTTTTTGAAGGTTTTTTTGATTATCTGACTTTTAAAAATTTGGAAAGTGCAGAAAGTTCAATTTCAGATTGTTTGATTCTCAATTCTACAGCAATGCTTTTTAAAGTCGATGATAAACTTAGAGAATATGACAAAATCTCACTTTTCCTGGATAATGATGATAATGGAATTACAATCAAACAGGTTATCAGGAAAAACCTCAAAAATGTTGAAGATTGTTCTTTGTTGTACAAAGATTTTAAGGATTTGAACGAGTGGTTTTGTGCAACAAAGTAAAATGTAAAAATTCTGAAAATGATTTTAAAGAGAAATTTAATTTTAAAAATCATAAAACTGGTTAAACCTTATAAAAAACAGATTACCTAATGTTTAATTTTCCATTTTTCCTACTATCAAAACCGTCTATTTAATCACTTCTAACAGATGTTTGGCTTTTTACTATTGCAAATGTAGGACAGCATCATTCACCTAAAAAAATATTTTTGGGTTTCTATAAAAATTCTTTCCACGAGTTCCAATAATTTTTTCAGACACTCCTGAATCCTTCGGACAAAAATATTTCGAGCCACAATCCTCCAAATTTTTGGAGGATTGTGGTTTTATATGCCTGATACTCTCCTATGATCATCGGCAAAGAAAAAGACGGAACCTCAGTTATACGAATCAATTAAATCGCAGACGGTCTTTGACATCAACGGAAAAAACAACAAAATAAAACAACAAATAATTCTGCTTTTCCAATTGGATATAAGCAGAAAAAGAAAAAAAACGAGTGTCCTCGAAACCAAATCAATCAAATCGAAAATTTTAACAAACTCGAAAATAATTATTAACAATCAAAAATTAACATTATGAACATCGTAGGCAGAATTACAAAAAACGCAGAAATCAACCATTTAAAAAACGACAAGCAGGTCGTTAATTTTTCAGTAGCAATCAATGACAGCTACAAGACTAAGCAAGGCGAACGAAGAGAGCAGACCACCTATTACAATTGCTCTTATTGGCTAAGTCCCAATGTAGCTAAAATATTATCCAAAGGAACTTTGGTTGAGCTGACAGGCAGGGTAAGTTCCAATGCGTGGATTGGAAAAGATGGAGAAATAAAATCGGGACTGAATTTCCATACTTCAAACATCAAAGTACACGGAGGTGGAAAAAAGTCTGACACAGAAGAACAACCAGCTTCACAGCCACAGAAGTCAAATGCTTTTGCGGAAGATACGGACGATGATTTACCATTCTAAAAGCATTCAAATATGGAAGCACAATATAACTTTCAAATGAAAGCGAAAAGTGATAAGAATGATTGGGAAAAGGTGGAAATCTTTTCCCAATTCTATTGCGAGAGAACGACAGCAATATGGTATGCAAAAAGTCTTTCAAGAAAGTTTAAATCAGAAATCCGTCTTACAGAGGGAAAAGAACCTTTCAAAACAAGCGGAACATACATTTACGAAAACAACAATTAATACAACAAATATTATGGCAAATTGGTGCAACAATAAAGTAACATTCACAGGAAATCAAGAGGTTTTGGACAAAGTCTTGAATGTATTTCAAGAAATGATAGAAAAGGAAACTAAGGGAAATATCGGGCAACTGCCCGATTTTGTCAAGAGCAAAAACGGTCACTTCTGTGAAATTTATCGAAGTGAAACAGATGAATGTTCTTTCCACTATGAGACAAGATGGAGTCCAAATATCGAAGTATTATGGATTGTTGCAAATCATTACGATGTCGGATTTGTATTGGATTACGAAGAATCTGGCTGTATGGTTTTTGGCAAGACCATATGCGAAAACCAAATCTTACAGGATTATTTTCTCAATCAATGTGACTTTCAAGACTTCATCTACAATGTAGATACAGATTGTTACGAATTTAAAGGTGAAAATTACGATTACAAAGAGGAGATTATGAGAATCCTATTAGACAGGAAAATAAATAATAACAAACAAAAAATTGCATAAATGAAAACATCACTTCAACAAACAGAATATTTACTGATAAAAACAATAACCAACAGTGAATGGGATAATGGCGATTTTGCCATTATTCACATTTCGGGAGAATGGCAAGAAGCCCAAAAGAAAAGGCTCGAATCCGTACAGCCTTTGGAAAATGATTATGATTTAAAATGGCTGAATTATGCTGATACCAATGTTGAATTTTTTAGATTTTCGGAGGAAACACATCCCGAAATAGAAGAATGGCTTTCTGAAAAAGACAGCGTTTTCATTGAATTGGAAACTGACGAATTAAAAAAGCTCCTACAACCTGAGAATAATCTGAACTGTTATCAAATGCAGGTATTCAAAAATGGAAATGCCATCTATAATGCTTTTGGGAAACATACAGGGGAAGAATTTTGGACGAAAGAATTTTCATTATGGGAATTGACAAAATAATTCAATGTCTAAATCTAAAATTTATAATTCAAAATCTAAAATCAAAGTGTTATGCAAACCAATTTTTTCAGACAGATAGCCAAACTCAATCTTACGGGAGATTTACAAATCACACTCCGACAAGGCACAGAAAACAGTTTCGTTCTTTCCGTACTGCTCAATAATGAGCAATGCGGAGACGATGCAAGGAAAACGATTCCGCCCCTTAATTTGCGTGGGACAGCAGAAGATTTGGACAATGGATTTTTTGAGCATATTTCCACTCCATTACAAACCGCATCGGGTTTAATGGTAGATATGGAAAGTTTTATGAAACAGGTCGAAGAAGCCAAGAAGAAATCGGCAATGGAAAAAGAGAAATCTGATAAGGAGAAAAAAGAAAAGGAAGCCAAAGATAAAAAGTACGGCGAAGCCTTACAGAAAGCTGAAGAACTCGAAAAGGAGGGCAAGTATAAAGAAGCGTGGTCTGCACTTCCGAAAGGTTCGGAATTTCCCGAATATGCTGAGAAAATCCGTAAAAAGCAGGATGAATACGAAGGGCATTTTGCCCCAAGTCTTTTCTCTGAAAATCAACCTCAATCAACCGAAATTTAAACTAAAAATCAAAAATTATGTTACTCGCAACACTATTAGACAGAGTTTTTATATTAAAAGATAACGGACAGGAAATCCGCTTGACCGACCCCGAGCCAAAATGGAGTGTAGAAGCCGTAATGAATTTTTACGCCAACACATACCCGATTCTAACCACTTCAAAAATTTCAGCACCGAAAATCAAGGATGATGCCGTTGAATACCAATTTGAGAGTGTAGTTGGAACAAAAGGATAACAGGCAAATGGTGGATAGCTTTTAGATTAACGAAATGAGAACTGTATAAAGCCGTCCGCCAAAAGCTGTTGCTAAAAGGTTATCAACTATCAACCAACAACCATTAACAAAAAATGAATGCAACGAAAAACAATATCGGGAACAATTCAACCACCCGAAGAAAAAAAACAAAAACAACTGCACCAACAACTAAGGGAATACGCAGAGTGGATGCATCAAATGAAAGACAGCTCGGAAGTTCAGAAAGACCAACGGAAATCAGTTCCAATCTCTCAACTTCCGATGCTTTTCTGAAAACCTGCTTTATGCCGAAATTAAAGGAGAATGACATAACCGTAAAACAGACCAAACGTAAGTCTGCTAAAATAGAAAGGGATTTTTATAAGTCCCTTTCTCAATTAGCAAAGCATTATGATATAACTACGATGCCGACACAGCATTTTAATTATCCTTATAATATCAGCCTTGCTTTGAGAGATATTGAAGCGCAGTTGAAAACCAAGAGTGAAAATTGGCAGAGTATCCGGCTGATAAAAAAGGCTAGTAAGACCTACTTCGCAATAGAAGAGAGATGCAACACAGGGGCAACCCTGTTTTATGTTCCTGTCGTACCGCTTTATCAATTTCTCCACAATAAGGTACACAGAAAAGCAGCCTGTTTACTGTTATCAGTATGCGCTTATCTGTATAGAAATGCAGATGTCCCATATTACAGGCTGGAAGATTCTTATCTCTATTATAATTACGAAATGCTCAACGATTGGCTTGAACAGGACGAAGAAATAGAAGATAGTCAGAACAGTAAAAAAGAACTTCAACGGGCGGAAATCATTGGAGATATGATGGGACAAAAAATTTCCAATCATAAGAATGTTCTTTTTTTTGAGCAACGCTTGAAACGTTTTAGACCGAAAGACAGGTTTGATAAAGAATGTCTTCAATTGGCAGAAAAAGCCTTTAAACTTTATTGTGATTACCCTAATGAAAGCATTAAAAGAAATGCTCACTATAACAATGCGGTCAAATCCGAAGATATGGACGAAGATGACTATTACAACGAGGAAACCGTTGTCGCAATGGATAAATACATTTCCTTTTTTGCCGAGAGTGACGGATTGATTTATGATAATCTTACGAGTATGGTCAATAACGAGTTCAATGAATATGCTGAAACACAGGAACCAATGATTTTCAAAACTTTTGACGCAAGTAATATAACGGATAAAAACCTTGATTTTGAAAATCAGCTGTTTAAGGTCTTGAACGAATTGTGTCAATTGCTCAACTAATCTGTGCATACACGGCGCAAATAATTCAATTATAAAAACAAGCTATGAGAAATACAGCCAATACAATTAAGAACGAAGAAACCGACATAACCAATAATTTTGGAACACTCTACCATCCTAAATCAGCATTGGTCTTTTATGAGACAGAAGATTATAATCCCGATGGTTATGTTGAACATTTTGATATTGACCGCAACGGTAATCCCATCAACGCCCATCCATTGACCGTAAGGGAAGCACAGCGGTTATCGAAAACGCTTAATATCCAAAATAAGAAAGACAAAGATTTTCTAAGACCAAGTGGAGTTATTTCTGAAACTATACTTTTAATAGATACGTCGGAAAATGGAAAAGTGGTCTGGTACACAAAAGCACAGGAACGACATTTATTATTTACCGAGAAGCTTTCGATTCCAAACGGATTAGCGAATGTGCCACCTTTGGTATGGTGTGCTAATAAGCAGGGAATGAAAATATTCGCATTGGAGACAGACCAACGCCCCGATGTAGATACAACACTTTTACACGCTCCTTTCTTTAATGTTTATGAAAGCGGAAGTGTCTGTATGGGAACGGTTGATGTAAACATTAAAAGTTCCGCATCATTGGAGGAATTTACAAAGAAATGGGAACAATATTTTTTCAATTCTTATTTCAGCCATTTGGTAAACAGCCATAATCCGATTAAAAGAAACTTGGTAAACCTTTGGAAAAGCCTTATTGATTCAAAAGAGCCGTTTCCGACAGATATTCTAATCAATTCAAATCTAACTTTAAAAAATCTACTCTAATGATACAATTTGAGAAACCAAAAGTCCATTTTACAGATGATAGTTTGATATATCCAACCAATCCCATTACATTAAATCTTATCGGGGCGGGTGGAACAGGTTCAAAAGTATTGACCGCTTTAATGGAAGTGAACCATTCATTGATTGAATTGGGACACGCAGGATTACAGGTACGGTTGTGGGATGATGATGTAGTGACAGAAGCGAATCAAGGCAGACAGCGTTTTGCAGAATGTGAAGTAGGATTACCAAAGGCAGTTGCGCTGATAAATCGGGCAAACCGATGGTCTGGAACGAATTGGAAAGCCGAAGTCAGAAAGTTTGAAAGAGATTCTTTAGGAAGAATTCAAGAGAATATGAAATCAGCAATTTATATGTCGTGTGTTGATAATGTCAAATCACGATTTGAAATTGCTGATATTCTGAATGAATTGAAAGAGGGTAGGAGACTATACAGAAACCAGGCTAAATATTGGATGGATTTTGGAAACAATCGATATTCTGGACAGGTTTTGCTTTCTACAGTTGAGAATATAAAACAACCTAATTCTGAAAAATATCAAACAGTGTCGCATCTTCCTTATGTGACGGAAGAATTTGGAGAACTGCTTTTGCAGTCTGAAACGGAAGACGATACACCAAGTTGCAGTTTAGCGGAAGCATTGGAAAAACAAGATTTGTTTATTAATTCAGCATTGGCACAGATGGGATGTTCTCTATTGTGGAACTTATTTCGCAACGGATTGACTGAAAACAGAGGATTTTTCCTTAATCTGAAAAATTTCCATTCTCAACCCATAAAACTATAAAAAAGTCGCCTGACCAAAAGTTGGGCGGCAAAAATGCAATTCCTCCCTACGGTCGGAAACGCATTTTTGCGGAAAGCGGAACAACCCCACTTCTAAAACAATTCCGGACTTTGGCTTTAGTTTGTTTTTGAAAAAAGGTTGTAGGTTTTTAATTGAGGATGTATAAATATTTTTTTTCACCTCTATATTATCCCAAGTAATCAAAATATTTATTTTTTGTGTAGTATTGCAAATAGTAATGTATCTATTAATCTATTTTTTACTTGAAGGTTTTTTTATGACAAAGATGATACATCAAGATACAATTGAGGAGAAGTTTGGGAAAAGCAGGATTCTTTTATAGATTCAACTTTAGAACAAATCGAAAGTTTTTTTTTGTCGATGTCACTCCTTATTAGATAAACAAAAGAGTGTATATGTTCCTTAATTATAAAAATTTTCGTTCACAATTCATAAAACTATAAAGTAGTCTGAAGTATTTTTGCATAGTTTTTCTTTTTTTTTTCCGTGTTCTACTGTAATTATTTCTTGAAAACCACTTCAAAATGAACTAATCCTGATTGAAAGTTTTGAGTAAGGGAATTTACTAACGTTTACTCTTAACTATCAGATCGGAAACATTTACAAACAAATTTAATGGGTTAATAATTAAAAAGATCGAATCTTACCCTCTACTATTACAGATTTTCATATTGAAAATTTATGTGTGTAATAATATAAAGATATGTAGTAGAAAAGAAGGTAATAAAACCTAAATTAAACATTAAACAAAGCAAAGATTTTAGTACTTTTGTTAGTTGATTAACGTGGATAATACTAAAGTTAAAAATACTGAATTTCTAGAAGATATAGCAAAACTTGGTTTTGTTATGGAAGACGATTGTCTGTATTTAACAAATAAACAAAGCTCAATATCTGACCCAGAAATTCAATTTCATATTGAAAAAGCAAATGAGCTCAAGGTTTCCGCAGTTTACCTGCGTAGACAGATTACCGGAAGTTATAAGCCCCAAGTTTATTTGTTTGATTTCACAGACAGAAATTTTGAGGAAGCAGAAGAAAATGAGATAGCTGATATCCAAACACGGATATGGAGTAGTGGAGAAGCTCCTTTGGCTTGTGTGTTTTACAACACCGAAATAAAAATTATTGACTGTACCAAACACGTAACGAAAGATTACAAACCAGAGTATTTAATAAAGGATTTACAATTAGCTGGCAAAGTTAACAATCTATACAACGAGCAATTTGCTATAAAAATTAAAAGTGGTATTTTTTGGGAACAAGAGGAGCTGAAAAATAAATTTAAGTTTCAAAACTCTGCTTACGATAAGTTGATAGATAATATTCGTTTTGTTGCAAATAGGCTAACAAAAGAGTTTGAAGATGCATCTTCTGAAATAGTCAATAAGATTATTATTCAAGCTATTTTAATAAAGTATTTGGAAGAGAGAATTGATAATAGAGGCAATAAATTATTATCAAAAAAATACTTCCAGAAATACGATAATGCATCCACTTTTAATGAAGTATTGGAACAGAAGGGTAAATTTGCTGAGCTCCTTTCAGACTTAAATACAGATTTTAACGGAAATGTATTTAAATGGGAAGATGAGGAACAAAAACAACTTAAGGCATTAGATTTATCAATCGTTGCTGACCTGCTAGCAACAGATAAAACGACTTTGGGTTCCGAACAACTTGAAATAGACTTTCCAGATTGGAGGTATTTCGAGTTTAAGTTGATTCCCGTCGAGCTGATTAGTCGTTTGTATGAGGAATTTTTGGGAGAAGATAAACAAGAAAAAGGCCTCTATTACACACCTTCACATTTAGCCAAATTGTTAGTTGATGAGTGTATTCCGTTAAAAAGATATAAAGATTTTGACTTAAAAAGTTACTCGATCTTAGACCCCGCCTGTGGTTCAGGAATTTTCTTAGTTGTCGGCTTTAAACGATTAGTTCAGATTTGGAGACTTCAAAATAATATGAAGACTCCTAATATTGCTATTTTGAAATCGATATTAAAAAATATTTATGGAGTAGATAAAGAAGAGCAAGCTGTTAGATTAGCTTCTTTTAGTTTAAGTTTAGCTTTATGCAATGAATTAAATCCTGTGAAAATCATCAACGAATTACGATTTGATGATTTAACCGAAGAGAATTTAATTCATTCTGATTTTTTTGAATGCAAATCCATTGAAAACAAAAAATTTAATTTGGTAATTGGTAATCCTCCTTTTAAAACAGGTGCAATTTCAAGCTATTCAAATGTATGGGAAATCAATAATAAAAAAACAAAAATTCCACAAGGACAAATTGCTTTAAAGTTTCTTTCGGAATCATTTAGTTTTTTAAAAGATAGAGGATTGGTTTGTTTGATCATTAAATCATCTGGCTTATTATATAATAGTACTTCCAATGATTACAAGAAAGTTTTGTTTTCAAACTACAATGCAGTTCAAATTTTAGATTTTACTGCCTTAGCTGAAGGTAAATCTCTGTGGGATAATGGAGCAAGAGTCGGTTCGGCAGCTATATTTATCAAAAATGAAAAACCAGATTTTAGTAAAAATATTTTACACTTAACATTTAGAAGGACTAAGGCAACCAAGGAAAGAATTGTTTTCGAAATAGATGATTATGATTTACATTTTGTAAACCGGCAAGCAGCTATTAATAATCAGTTTATTTGGAAAATTAACTTACTCGGAGGTGGAAGAATAAAAAATCTTGTAGAGAAAGCAAATAATTGTAAATCTTTCGAAGAATTTCTTAAGGAAAACGATTGTGTTTTTGGAGAAGGTTTTAAAATAGGTTCAAATGGGAATTTGAATCCTGAATTTATTTACTCGTTAAAAACTCTTCCAACAGAAGCTATAAATGAAAATGAAATAATTATAGAGTCATTAAAGGATATTCCAAGAAATCAAAAATTTGAGAAAATTCCAAACGAATTAATATTTAAAGCTCCTAATATTTTAATCAAAGAAAATACAGGTCAGGTAAAAATTCCAATTCACCTAAACAACTATGATTTTTCTTTCCAACATAAAATTATTGGCATTTCTGGATCAATAGAAGTACTACACCAAATAAAGGAAACATTCGATAATAAAAACGAATTATTCAGATTTTTGATTTTTTCTTGTAGCGGACAGGTGCTTATTAATCTTAATACGGCATTATTGAAAAAAGATTTAATGTTTTTGCCTTTTTTTGATTTTCCTTTATCTTCATTTGATATCAATACAATAAATGATGTCAATAACTATACGCAGGATTTTCTTAGACGCGGTGAAAATTCAAAAGCTATAAGCAAAATTAGAGGAGATGAAAATATTAAAAAAATTATAGGTAATTATGGAACTGAATTTTCACGAGCATTAAATACAATCTATGAAGATAATAATCGTAAATTCAGATTGTCTGATGTTATTCAACTTGAAAACTCATTAATTGCAACTGTCTTCAAGTACGACAACGAAAATACAGAACCGAATTTCAGTAAAGACTTTTCTGCACTAAATATTGAAGGACTTACAAATAACGAAATTTCTGCACATCTCTCCGTAAATAGAATAATAAAATTATATCCTCAAAAAGATACTGTTGTTTTTGTGAAACCTAATCAATACAGGTACTGGCTTTCTTCAACAGCATATCGTGATGCGGATAAATGTTTCTCTGACCTTTCAAATTTGACAAAAGAATGATAGCAGAGGAAAATTTATATAATAAATCCAATCCTCAGATTAGTATTCCAAATACTAATATTATTTTACTTATTAGTAAACTGATGAAGTCTGTTGTACCACATTTCAAGTCATATGTAGTTTCTGATTTCTACCAAAAGAGAAAATTGAATGAAGACGATTTTACACAAATATATATCGAGCAAGCTCAAATCCTAATAAGAAAATACGATTATCCATTTAATATTAATGGACAATACCGGGATATTACAAATTTAAGCAAAGGTTTTTCAGATTTTTATTTTTATCCAAATGAACAAAATGTTTCAACTTCATCTCTTTTTTCGGTAGAAAGTAAACGCTTGCCTTCTCCTGAAAAATCAAGAGAAAAAGAATATGTTATCGGTGATAATAATAATGGGGGAATAGAGAGGTATAAAACTGAAAAACACGGCAAAGGTATAAATGAATGTGGTTTGCTAGGTTTTGTAGAAAAGGAAAATTCTAACCATTGGATGACTACAATAAACCAGTGGATTAAGGAATTGGCACAAACTGACAAGAATTGGAAAAATGATGAATTTTTATCGGAATTAGAATCTAATGCAGATTTTAGCTATTTAGGATCTACCGCTCATAGGGAAAATGGTGATGTTGATTTGACCCATTTATGGGTTATTGTAAATTAAAACCTTTCTCAAAATACAATCTTTTCGCATTGCTGAAATTAATCTCTTTTTTTATGCCTTTTATGGCAATTGGCTTTCTTTCCGAGTAGGTTATAGTCGTTGTGCAATAAATTATTCATGTTCGTTATAGGGCAATGCAACTTAACGAATATGCGAAAAAATATATAAAGCTAGACTTCATACGTGCGTAATACGAATACAGGTGGAATTCATACCTGCGTAAATCAGATACAGGTTACCTGCATAAAAGGGATTTTGCCAATCATGAAACCTGCGTAAAATACATGCAGCTGGAGTTCATACCTGCGTAAATCAGATACAGGTTACCTGCATAAAAAAGATTTTGCCAATCATGAAACCTGCGTAAAATACCTACAGCTGGAGTTCATACGTGCGTAACTTAGGTACAGGTCATCTATATAAAATAGGACAATATCAATCTTCAAACCTACGTAATATCAATACAGGTGCAATCCTATACCTGCGTAAATCAGGTGCAGGTCATTTGTATAAAATAGGATAATGTCAATCATCAAACCTGCGTAATATCAATATAGGTGCAATCCTATACCTGCGTACATTAGATACAGGTCACCTGCGTAAAATAAGTACAGGTGAAAATCATTACAATTTGATTTACAATACTATAGCTAAATTCTCACTTTACAAGCAATTAGTATTTTTCTTTCATACTTAAAGGCTTCACTTCTATACTTTCCCAATAAAAACAATAAAAGAATAAAACTTACTGATTATCAATACTATAAATTATTTTTCAGAACTCCGAAAAATAAGAGGCTTTTTTGAGCAAGATGTGTCTTTGTATATACAAACTTTTCAAGTTTGATATCCAAAGACGATCTTGCCTTTTTTGCAAAAAGGGGAAAAAACTGCGGAACTTGTTTTTTTTAGTTTAAATAATTAAATTTATTAATCTTACCGAAAGGTTCATCTCAAGAATTCCATGAGAAAGTTATCTAAGATGTTTTTTTTTGTAAAAAGAGAGCAACGATAATTCCATAAAAAATTCCCAAGAATGCTGCCACAATAACATCCGTAGGATAATGAACACCGTTGTAAATACGGCTGTATGCAACCAAAACAGCCCAGCAGACTAAAACATATTTTAGCCAATTATATTTTCTTGGTAGCAAAAAGATTAGGAATGTTGCTAAGCCAAATGCGTTCGCAGAGTGAGACGATATAAAACCATACTGACCACCTGGTCCTGCTTTGCTTAAATGTATCAAATTTTCGAGAGATGGTTCATGTGATGGTCTTAGTCTTTTGAACGCATTTTTTATAAGATGAGATGCGGTCTGGTCACAGATCGTGATCAGAAAAGCAATTGCCAAAAGTACGTAAGCACTTTTCTTTTTAAATTCTCTCATAATGATATACAAAAGAAAAGTATAAAATGGTATCCAAAACAGTTTATCACTTGCCCAATACATGATCGGATCAAAAAATGAATTGTGCTTTCGGTTTATAAAAAGAAAAAGCTGAGTGTCGAGTTGGTTTATATTTTCGAGCATAGTAATGTCTTAATAATGAATATTTTAAGTTGTTGTTATTTTTATTTGAGAGTCAATATTAATATTCCCCCGATGATCATAAAACCGCCCACAGCAATTTTCCAGGTAAATTGCTCGTTTAGGAAGAAAAAGGAAAGAGCCAGCGTAATAATTATACTTCCCTTGTCTATTAATGCTATTTCTGAAACATTACCCACCTTCATTGCCCTGTAATAGAATATCCACGAAATTGTGGTCGTAATTCCCGAAAATCCCAGCAATAAAATATCTTTTTTGGTAAGATTTGAAAAATCTTTGGCGTTATTAAATGCGAATATATTGAGCCAAATTAGAAAAAACACAAATGAAGTCCGGACAGCCAAACCTGTATCTGATGCAACATTTTTCAGTCCTGCTTTTGCTATGACTGAGGTTAAACCTGCAAATATCATCGAAATGATGGCGAAAATTTGATATTGTTTCATAAAGTGTTGTGTGAGAATATGTGATATTAAAAGGCTAACTTTTTAGTATTGAAATTAGCCTTCAATAAATTTGATATTTTGTGTATTATTTAAACGCTTTGATTCCCGCAAACTTTGCTGCACTTCCAAGCTCCTCCTCAATTCTCAATAGTTGATTGAATTTTGAAACCCGCTCACTTCGGCAGCCACTTCCTGTTTTCAAATGCCCTGCACCAACTGCCACTGTCAAGTCGGCGATTGTTGTATCTTCTGTTTCTCCGCTTCGGTGCGAGATAAAGCAGTTGTAATTGTTTTTATAGGCCAGGTCAATCGTTTCCAGAGTTTCTGTAACGGTTCCAATTTGATTTAATTTTATCAAAACAGAGTTTCCAATTTTTTGGTCAATGCCTTCCTGTAGAATCTTTGGATTCGTACAGAAAATATCATCTCCCACCAGTTCTACTTTGTTTCCTAATCTCTCCGTCAATTGCTGCCAGCCTTTCCAGTCATTTTCTCCAAGACCGTCTTCCAACAAAACAATCGGATATTGTGATGTCCAGCTTTCCCAAAGTTCAATCATCTGTTCACTTGTTTTTTGTTCTTTGGTGCTTTTGAAAAATTCATATTTGTCATTGTTCCACATCTCACTTGTTGCAGGATCTAAGCATAACGACACATCTTTTCCAGGCGTAAAACCGGCTTTGGTAATCGCTTCTAAAATGACATCAACGGCTTCTTCATTGGATTTTAGATTTGGTGCAAATCCTCCTTCATCGCCAACTCCTGTGTAATATCCTTTTCCCTTTAAAATTTCTTTTAAGGTGTGGAAGACCTCTTCACCCATTCGAATACTCTCCTTAAAGTTTGGGGCATTGTGTGGTGCAATCATAAATTCCTGAAAATCGATATTATTGTCAGCGTGTCTTCCGCCATTGATCACATTCATACAAGGTACAGGCATGGTATATGTTGATTCATCCCTGAATTGTCGGTACAGTGGGATCTTGTTAAAGGCAGCTGATGCTTTGGCATAAGCAATGGAAACGGCTAAAATGCCATTGGCACCGAGATTAGATTTGTTGGGCGTCCCATCCAACGAGATCATCAAGGCATCTACATCGTTTTGAAGAAGCATTTCTTTACCGACCAGTGCATTAGCAATAATAGTATTGACATTACTGACTGCTTTTGAAACGCCTTTGCCCTGATAGCGTGTTTTATCGTTATCTCTTAACTCCACAGCTTCCTTTTCTCCTGTGCTGGCTCCTGAAGGAGAGATTGCTCTCCCTTTAAACTCACCATTGATGGTGATCTCTGCTTCAACTGTCGGGTTTCCTCTGGAATCGAGTACTTCTCTTGCGTGTACTTTTGTAATTTTCATAATATTTTTTGATGTATTTAGGTGAATAATATTTCAGAACTAGGTTGAATAAGTAATATTTTAGTTTGTTTTAAATGGTCTTTATTCAATTTTAAAAATTGGTCGATCTTACTTTTATTATCAATAAGTTCAAGACAGGCAGGATTCTCCAAAGCAGGAATTTCCGAAATATTGTACGTAATAGTCTTATAATTCAGGTAACCTGATTTTGCGATAAAGATGTTGGCTTGCTCTATTTTGCTCTCTTTTGCCTTCTTTAACAACAATTCACCAAGGGAATTGTTCCATAATCTTTTCCAAAACGATTGATCTTTTACAGATGCTCCGTATTCGAAATAAATCCTTGCGATCACTGTTGGTTTATTTTCCATTGTGTTCATTTATTTGGTTTCGTTTATATTTTTTCCGGACTGATTTTGAAATCTGGAATGTTTTGCTTCCCCGATGACCTGTTTGCCGTAAATGCTGTTATGACCGGAAAGAAGATATGATACCACGCAGGCAATGGCCATATAGATTCCGCTTTCAGCCCCGAAGAGTTCTATTCCCATCAGCATACAGGCTAAAGGGGTATTGGTTGCCCCTGCAAATACCGCCACAAATCCCATCCCTGCCAAAAGACCTGTCGGAAGAGGGATGAATAATGACAAGGCACTTCCCAAAGTAGCTCCGATAAAGAATAAAGGCGTTACTTCGCCACCTTTGAATCCTGCTGCGAGGGTGATAATGGTAAAGGCCATCTTCAATGCAAAATCGAAAGGCGGTAATTGCTGCTCAAAAGATTGAACAATGGTCGGAATACCCAATCCGATATATTTCGTGGTTCCCATTGCAAACACAGCGACGGCAACTATGATCCCTCCCACAAAAGGGCGGAGCGGCGGAAAAGATATTCTGGATTTGAAAATAGAAGTAACATAATGGATGACCTTGCTAAAGGTCGCTGCACAAAGGCCGAATAAGATCCCTGCCAGTATACTATAGATGATTGGCAAAGCTTCCAATTGGGGAACAAGGTCGATATGATAATGGGTGTGTTTAACCTGCCAGAGGTTAGTGACCAGGTCTGCCAGTATTGCTGAAGCAAACGCAGGAAATATCGCATCATATTTTATTCTTCCTATCAGAAATACTTCGAGACCGAACAAGGCACCCGCCAAAGGTGTTCCGAATATAGAACCGAAACCAGCAGCAATAGCCGAGATCAGTAGTATTTTGCGCTCAGGTTCAGTTAGTCTGAAAGGTTTTGTGAATTGATCAGCGATTGCTCCCGCCATCTGCAATGCCGTTCCCTCTCTACCTGCGGAACCTCCAAAAAAGTGGGTTGCAATCGTTCCTAAATAAACAAAGGGTGCCATCCTGAAAGGAATAATTTCCTTTGGATTGTGGATGCTGTCAATCAATAAATTATTTCCAGCCTCAATATCCTTCCCCAGATAATTGTAAAGCAAGCCGATTAACAGACCTGCAATTGGCAGAAAAGCAATGAGCCACAGATGATTCTCCCTGAAATTCGTAGCCCAGTCCAGTGATACCAGAAAACCTGCCGAGGCAGACCCTACACAGATCCCAATGATGGAACTGATTAAAAACCATTTAACGATGTATGGGAGAGTAGGGTATTTACGGAAAAAGATCTTTGTGTGAAGCTGAGCTGCTTTGCTGTTGGATCTAAAATGCTGATTTTTGGACATAATTTACCTGATTAAATGTGTTAACATTGTCTAATCAGGCGTCATCAGCTTTTTTAGGGCGGTTGGGTAAGGAAGAGCACCATTTCCTTTCAACAAATGTACAAAATAGTTTTTAGAAAATACTATTGACAGACATTATAATAATGTTTTTCAGGGATAATACTTTTTCTTCAGCCACAAACTAACCCTTACCAATAAAATTAAAACAGGTACTTCCACAAGAGGACCGATGACCCCAACAAATGCTTGTGAGGAATGGATTCCGAAAACCGCTATAGCAACAGCAATGGCTAATTCAAAATTGTTTCCTGTTGCAGTAAATGCAATCGATGCATTTTTGTCATAAGGCACTTTCAATGCTTTACTAATGAAAAAACTGATGAAGAATGTAAGAACAAAGTAAATTACTAATGGGATGGCAACTTTAACAACGTCCATTGGTAGCTCTAAAATTTTGTCTCCCTTTAAACTGAACATCAATACTATAGTAAACAGCAAAGCATACAAAGTAACAGGTGAAATAGCCGGAATGAATTTTCTATTGAACCAATCTTTTCCTTTTAATTTAATCAAGAAATAGCGGCTCAAAAATCCTGCAATAAATGGAATTCCTAAATAAATGAATACACTCTCGGCAACATCTTTCATTGGTACCGCAATGTTAAAATTTCCTAAGCCTAGTTTTTGTGGTAATACATTAATGAAAAGCCAAACATAAAAACTATAAAAAACCAATTGGAAAATACTGTTTAATGCGATTAGCAGAGCTGCGTACTCCCGATTGCCTTTTGCCAGATCATTCCATACAATTACCATTGCAATACATCTTGCTAAACCGATCAAAATTAGACCAATCATATAGTCTGGCTCATCTCGTAGAAAAATGATAGCTAATACAAACATTAAAATAGGACTGATAATCCAATTGAGTAGCAATGATACCGACATTACTTTTTTGTCTTTAAAAGCCATTGGTAATAGAGTATAATCCACTTTTGCCAAAGGTGGATACATCATCAAAATCAAGCCTATTGCTAAGGGAATATTAGTTGTTCCGACAGACAAAGAATTTGTGACAGTAGAAATATCAGGAAAGAAATATCCTAACCCAACGCCCAAAAGCATTGCTAAAAAAATCCATAGGGTAAGAAAGCGGTCGAGGAATTTTAATTTTGGTTGCATCTTCTAATTATTGAGTTGAGCGTATTGTTCCGCTGTTAATAAATTTTCTGTTTCTCTTACGTCTTCAATTTCAATTTTCACCATCCAGCCATTATCAAACGGATTAGAATTTACAAGCGTTGGCTCGTTTAAAAGTTGCTCATTGGTTTCAATAATTTTTCCTGAAAGAGGCATAAATAGGTCGCTGACGGTTTTAATTGCTTCTACAGAGCCAAATACTTCGTCTTGATTGAAGTTATGATTAACATTCGGCAAGTCAACATATACGATTTCTCCCAATTCCTTTTGAGCAAATGCTGTAATACCGACCGTTGCAGTTTTGTTCTCAATACTAACCCAAGTATGTTCTTTTGAATAATGTAGATCTTTTGGAAGTTCCATTTTTTTAGATTTTAAAGATTAATAGCCACGTCTTAGATTTTCTGCATACTCGTTTGGAAGAGGGCTGTCTTCCACTGCCTTTGCCGCCTTTTCAAAGTCATAGTCGAAGCGGATAAATTCTACACTGATGCTTTCTTTGTTTAAAACAGAACTATTTTCATCAACTGTCAACATCACGTAACCACCTCTGATATCATTGTCTTTCGGCTTCCCAACGGAACCGATATTTACTGCGTGACGAAAATGATCTTGTCCATCAATACCCGAATTTAAAACTCTATGATATGGTTTGTGTGTATGTCCGAAACACATAATGTCGGCATCGGCCTGTTCCATAATACGAAGCATACTTTTTTCTTCACGGTCTTCGAAAAGATATTCATTTATTTTTCTCGGACTCCCGTGTACCAAAAGCAGGTTCAGTTTGTCTTCGTTCAGTTGAAATTCTACTTTTATATGTGCTGGAAGTGTGCGCAGGTACGCCCTTTCATCATCTTTCATCAAAGAATTGGTAAATGAAATGGAGATATTTCCGTTGTCCTTCTCAGCATCTGTTTTGTAGGCGCAACCGCATTCATTACTCATTCTCCCAATGCCAAAATCGTAGTTGCCTGCAATAGTTGGTATTCTTCTTTTACGGATTTCATTGACCACTTCGTTTGGCCAAATATTGTAACCTACTAAATCTCCCAAGCAATAAATGCTGTCGGGATTTCTTTTTTCAACATCTGCAAAGAATGCCTCCAATGCAGGGAGATTAGCGTGAATGTCGCTGAATAATGCAATTTTCATTTTATTTATTTTTATTTAAGAATTCTTCTATTTCAATTATTGTTTGTTTTGCAGATCTGTTTATACCAATTAATGTTGCAGATGCGTAGCCTGTCCAGTTACCATAGCCAACAAACCATAAACCTTCCATTTCCAAAGATCTGCTATCTGTGGTTTTAGCGATACCACTTTCATCTATACGGACGATTGATCTTAAGTAGGCGGTGTCATAACCAAAGCCTGTGCACCAGACAAAAGCATCAAACTCTTCTGAATTTCCATCATCCCATACCACACCTTGATCATAAATTTTATGAAATGAACCGCTTGAAACTAAAACGCCTCTTTTCTGAGCTTCTTTAACAGGAGGAACCATAACGATATTTCCTAAATTGTACTGCGATGCATCAAAGGGTTTTCCTTCTTTTTCCGCTTTGTATTTCGCTGACGCAACATTAAATAGGTAATAACCATCTACATTGTCTGGAAGAAATTGAGGTTCTCTTTTTGTAGACCATTTTGTTTCAGTAAATCTTGAAACTTCAGCTACAATCTGTGCACCTGAATTCCCTTCACCAATGACTAAAGTTTTCATTCCTATAAAGTCCTCTGGATTTTTGTAGTTTCCGGAATGAATTTGTATTCCCTTAAAACTTTCGATGCCATCTATGTTTGGAATAGTAGGGTTTCCCCAGGTTCCGGTTGCTGAAATAATTGACTTAGCTTTTATAGTGTTCTGTTGTATATCAACGATAAAAAAATCTCCATTTTTTTTGATATTATTAACCTCAAATCCCCGTCTTATATTCAGCTGATAGTGTGCTTCGTATTGCTGTAAGTAATTTATTACTTCTTGCTTAGGAGGAAATTTATTTTTAGATTTCGGCATCGCCCAGCCAGGCAAGGAACTGTAATCGGCTGGTGAAAAAAGGGTTAGACTGTCCCAAGTATGAAGCCAGGCACCTCCAGATATAATTTGTTTATCCAATATTACATAATTCAGTTTAGCTCTTCTCAAATAATATCCACAAGCTAAAGCACTTTGTCCTCCTCCAATAACAACGACGTCGTATATTTCATCCATTAATCTTTGGTTTTGATTATTTTATAATGGCAGATTAGTGAGTAAATTATGTTTAGCAGCAACCTCCGCCAGGCGTACAAGAACTGTTTTGGTTTACACCAAGTTCAATTAGATTCTTTTTTTCTTTTTCTGATGGGATTCCGCAAGCATCCTGTGCTAAACAAGCTGTAGTTTTATTTTTTAGAATAAATGTTTTTCCATTGAATTCTAAGTCATATTTTCCGATAGTATCACTTTGATATTCAACTTCAATATCAAAATCCCCGATTCCCAATTTGTCTTCAGAAAGTTTGATAATGTTGAGTAATTTGTTAGGCTTTAAACGGTGTTCAAAATCGTCTGCATTCCAAAGCTGAAAATTCACAACCTTCTCTGAACGGATGACACCGCCACAATCAATAAAGTTTTTATTAATCATTCCTACTTCTGTAACGTGAAAATGTTCCGGAACATAAGCTCCATTTTCTAACTGGAATTCAACATTTTCTAATGTTGGTAAAATTTGTTTTACTTCTGATAATTTCATAATTAAATGTTTATAGGTTAAATGCAATATTGCGATATATTTAGGTAAAAAAACGCTTAACAGCATTTTGATTTGGTAACAGTTTGTACTATTGCGGAAAAATAAGTGTTGAGAATTTCGATGGTCTTTTCGTCTATACAATAGCAGATAGCGTTTCCGGAAATGTTACCTTTTATGATCCCGGCATTTTTCAGTTCTTTCAAATGCTGAGAAACGGTAGGTTGAGCTAAGGGTAATTCATTCACGATGTCGCCACAAATACACTCATTGACTTTCATCAAATACTCAATAATAGCTATTCTGGCAGGATGTCCTAATGCTTTTGCAATAGTTGCAATTTGATTTTGTTTATCTGTAAAATGTTCTGTTTTAGTAGCTCCCATAATTGCAAAGTTTAATATTGCAATATTACGATAAATATTTTGAAGAATCCAAATTAATCCAGATTATTCTTTTTTAATCTTCGTAAGTTTCCAGACTAATCCAGATTATTCTTATTTAGCCAAAACCCATTGAATACTATTGTTTTAGAAGGTTTTAACGCCCAATTTTGTCACAGAATTTTTAATCAAAATACTAATGAAAAAATTGAGTCATCTTCTACTAACATTAATTGTACTATCAATCCAAGGTCAGGTCGGCATCAATACCCAAACGCCTGAAGCGACTTTAGAAGTTGTAGGAAAACCAAATGATGCCAATCATTATGATGGAATAATTCCTCCAAGGATTGCAGGAGACCAACTTGCGGCAAAAACATATTCATCTTCAAAAAAAGGATCTGTCGTCTTTGTAACATCTCCGGCTACCAATTTATCGGGACAAGTCATTCAAATAACTGAACCCGGATTATATTATTTTGATGGCAATTTGTGGCAAACATTTTCAAAGGAAAAGCAACCCACTGAATATAGAATTCTATTAACATTTGACCATAACAGTACTGCAGCTCTTAGTGCAACTTCTACCTGGTCCGCTCCGGTTAATTATAATGGAAATACTAATGCCTATTTAATGGCTTCCAAATTCTATACGATTGGAACCAAAAATTATGGAGGACTAAAAGGATCCGTATCATTCAGAAAAGTTAATGGTATCGTCAATGTAAAATTTCAAATATTCAGGTCGACTGATTCAGAACCAATTACTTCAGATGCACTTATAAATATTCCGGATATCTTTAGTGACATAGGGTATATCCCTAACCAGATTGTTTTTTTACATCCTGAGAATTCAACAATGCTTATTCCTGCCTTGCTTGAAAATTTTACCATAAAAATTCCTCAAGCTTCTTTAGGCGCAATATCAACATCATATTATACTTATGGAGAACTTCAGGGCTACTCAAATTGGATCAGACCCTATCTACAATAGGGTGCTAAAATTATAGCAATTAATACAAATTAAAACAGTTAATACGATTCTTAAGACCAAATGAATTTTAATAAAAAATAAAATGAAAACATTAATTTATTTTTTTCTGCCTTTCATAGCAATATCAATACAGGGACAGATTGGCATCAACACCCAGACGCCCGAGGCCACTTTAGAAGTTGTAGGGAAACCAAATGACACCAATCATTATGACGGGATTATTCCTCCACGGATTACAGGAAACCAACTCGCAGCAAAAACATATTCATCTGCAAAAAAAGGAGCTGTCGTGTTTGTAACATCTCCAGCTACTAATTTATCCGGTCAGGTCATTCATATCACAAAGTCCGGGTTGTATTATTTTGACGGTGATCTATGGAAGTCATTTATACAAGAAGACCCACTAAATACAGTTGCACTCAAGGGCAACACTTCTACGGTTGAACTTATTGTCAAGAACAGTCTTCATCTTAATTTTGATGAGAAAGAAAATTACATACTGGGCATTTCCAGAAGTCCCATCACTGGTGACTACAATTCTATTTTTGCAACCGACTCTAATATAACCTCTGGAAAAGGAAACTCAGCCAGTGCTTATGCAATGTCTCAAGGCGAAGTAACGGGCAAGCTCAATTATGGCGCAGGAGTTTCGGCATTGAATGGGATTGCAAACGGAGTGATTTCCGGAAGCAGAAATATTGGAATTGGTCCAGGAGCGATGTCCTACATTACGTCAGGAAATGATAACATATCTATTGGCTATCTGTCAGGAACAGGAAACCGAACAGGGTCTAACAATATTTTCATTGGCATTGGCGCTGGTAGTCCGGCCACAGGAAACAGAAGCGTAAGTAATAAACTAGCTATACATTCAACCCCCGTTACAACAAGTTCAACCAGCTTTTGGGATAGTATCACGAACAATTATACGGATTACAAATTTGCTTTGATCTCGGGGGATTTTTCTGAAAGATGGTTAAATATCAATGGCAAGCTAAGCGTTACACCTTCCCAAATGCCCAATGCAGACGGAGATTCATCCTATACAAAAAAAGTAGTTGCCAAAGCTGATGGCTCATTTGGTTTTGCAACAGAGACAGTTCCTAACCCTCCCTCGACCGGAACGTATATTCTGAAAAGTGTGAATGGAGTAGCGAGTTGGGTAATACCCTAAGATCAATGTAATAAAAGACTTCTACCAAGCATTTCATAATCTAAAAAACAGAACAATGACAATCTATTTCAAACTCATTATCCTGGTTATTTGTATGTGTCTCACATCCTGTAAATCTATTATTTCCAATCCTGTTAAGCCTTTAAAAGATGATTCTTTAGAATTAAATCAGAAATATGAAGTTCAGGATTTCACTACAAAAATTCATAAAATAAAAATAACATCAATTGACAGCAAAAGTATTTACGGCATTTCCAATAAAGGAGATTTTATATCAATTGATAAAAAACACATCAGGGAAGTGAAAAAAGTAAAAGTCGTGAGTTCCATTGTTGTGGGCATTATGGCAATTGCAGCGGTCATCTTCATTCCTATTTAGTAATAGCATTCATTAGATCAAACTTGATTTGAAACTGAGTATGGACGAATTAAAAGATGAGGTGATTTTGATCAGGATAAAGAGTCAAAAAAAGAAAGACTGGAAAAATCTTTGTTCCAAAAAGCAAATTTCTCTGACAAGCTTAATCATCGACTCTGTTGAGAACAGGATTTTAAATGATGAGAGGAGAAAAATATTGGCGTTCATAGAAAAACAGGATAACATTTTCGGGAAAATTGAAACCAACATCAATCAGGTAGCAAAAATAGCAAATGGTCAAAAATTTATCAGCGAAAATGAACTCAGAAATTTTTCAGATAAGTTATTGGAGATCATAATTCTGAAAAAACAACAGAACGAAATCTTTACAAAAATCTATGCAAAGCTATCGAGATGATTGTTAAGATCATGGATCCGGCAGGTCCCAGTTTTCCAGGAGTTCATTATAATGATAAGAAAATTGACAAAGGAACCGGAGAATTAATGCTGATGAAAAATTTTCCTTCCTTCATTAACGAATCAAGCAGCAAGGAAGAAGTAAGAAACTATTTGATAGCTATTTCGATTGGGAACAAAAAAGTATTAAAGCCTCAATTTCATGCGATGATCTCTACGAAATTTCAAGGACATTCGAAAGAAGAGCTTACTAAGATAGCGGAGAATTTTATGGATGAAATGAAATATAGCGGACAGCCTTTTATTGTGGTTTTTCATAAGGATACAGATAATAATCACGTACACATTGTTTCAACCCGGGTTGATAAACAGACAGGGAAAAAGATCAATGACAGTTATGAAAGGCTTAAAGCCCAAAAAGCATTAAGCGTTACAATGGAAAAATTGTATGGTCAGAAACCGGAAGAAGAACTGGAAAAACTGCTGAACTACAAAATAAGTTCGCTTAATCAGTTAGAAACTCTACTCAATAGAAATGGATATAAGATAGGCAAAAACACAAATGATGAAAATTCTTTTAACATTTTAAAAAACGGCGTAATACAGCAAACACTTTCAGGAAATCAGATTGTTTTTGATAACAGTAAAAATGATAAAAGGGCAAAGCAGATCAAAGCCATACTAAGCAAATACAAAGAATTGTATTCCACCAAGGTTTTTAAAGTGGAAGATGATAGGCAACAGCAATCGATGCTCCCAAAGGAAAAGTTACGAGAAAATGAATTAAAAATAAAAATCAGTTTTGAAAGTGAACTCCAAAAGAAGCTGAAAGATGTTTTCGGGATCGATATGGTTTTTCATCATAAAGAAGATAAAAATCCTTTTGGCTACACTTTAATCGACCACAAAACAGGAAAAGTATATAAAGGAAGTGATATTCTGAAAATGAATGAAGTGTTTGAATTTACTTATGACAGGCTGGATAAGAAGACTTTTGAAATACTGAAGGATTATAATACCCGCAGTCAGGAAACAAAAAATATCCTGTTTCAATTTTTCAATAAAAACAATCCGGAAACGCAAATCAAGGATTTTATGCTTTTTGAGAACAAAGGAAAGAAAGATCTGGAAACCTATCGAAAAGTCCAGTTTGAAGTAAAGGATTTTATTAGAAATCAAAAAAACACAAATGATGAAAAAAAAGATATTTCTATAACGACTGCTGAAGACGGAAAGCTGTATGCTGTTCATACCAGATTCCATTACGTGGGTGAACTTCAACCATTAATCGGAGAAAAGGAATATCAAAAATTTCTGAATCCGACAGGTGTAAATGAAGTGCAGACAGAAAACCGGACCGAAAACAATGAGAAATCAGAATTAAACAAAGCCGTTAACAAGATGCTGTTTGAGTTAATGAAAAGTTCGGGAACTGCAAAAGACCCTGCCGAAAATGAACTCAAAAAAAGACGAAAAAAAAGACGATAAAATTGGTAGTTGTCGGTTGATAGAAAAATCTTCTCCAGTCCAACAACATTCAACTAAAAACAAAAAACTAGACCCAATGATCATCACATTTGCCACACAAAAAGGAGGAACCGGAAAAACGACATTAGCCATCGCTTTTGCCAATTACATTTCGGCAATTTCGGAAAGGAAAATCAATGTTTTTGATTTTGATTATCAGAAATCATTTTACTACAAATGGAAAGATGATGAATTATCGGAAAGTCCGAAATTATATGAAGTGGAAATTATTGGCGATGAAGACCAACAGCCATTTTCAGACTTTGAGACCCTCATTAATTTAAAAGATAGCGATGAGATCAACCTTTTTGACTTGGCAGGGACACTCGATGCAAAATACAGCGATCTGCTCATTTACAGTGATTTTATCGTGATTCCATTTGAGTATTCAGATGTTTCTGTCAAGTCCACATTGGTCTTTATCAATATGCTGGGACTATTGGAAAGTGAGGCAGAAAGAGTATTTATCCGCTCCAAATATGATAAGGGCTACAAGTATCTGAATCAGGAAGGAATGGACATTGAGCTGAAAAAATTCGGATTGCTGCTAGAAAATCCTGTATTCAAAAAAAATGTCCTGCAAAAGATTGATACCAGAAAGCTGACCTACGAACAAAAATACGGGGTAAGAAAATCTTTCGATGAATTGATAGAATATATTAATCAAACATTGAAGATCACCCTTTGAAATAAAAAATATACCTAAGTATTAATCTCTATAACTTCAGTAAAAATGATAAAAATCTCGCTTTGCATCTTAGCTGTTTATCTGACGTATTACGCCGGAAATATCTTATACGATCTGTTTCTAAAAAAAGAAAAAGAAATCTATAAAGAAGAGACGGAGGAATTTTCGTTGTCCGAAATTTCCGAGCAGTACGAAGATCTTACTGCAACTATAGGGATTGAAGATGTAGAAAATCTCAACACTCCCAAATCCTTTAATAAAAATCCAGTCCATTCTGATATCACTGAAGGAAATGAAGAAAGACAAGATCTGGAGCATTTGAGGGAACTATTTGAATCTGAACAAGATTTGGATGAATTCGACAATCCATCAAAAAAGGATTCCACGGAAATTGAAAACCAACCTTACCCTCAAAAAGCTGAATTAAGCGATGCGTATTTTGACCAGAAAGAAAAAATACCAGACGAAATTGAAAACGAGAAACCTAACGAAGTGATTAGCGAAAACCCAATCACGGTTAGTGCAGACCAGGAAACTTCCAGAATAAAAGATTGGAAGGCGATGCTTAATCTTTCTGAAACCTTGGTTCAAATGGTGGCGAACTACGATGGATACAAAGTTTATCAATCCACGATGTAGTTAGCCAACTTAAACAAAATCTAACGCACTGATTATTAGAATTAACAGCGGATTTCCATCCGTTGTCCGGGACTTCTATGCCCAAAATTTAACACTCAATTGATTATTAACCCTTTATAAATTTTTTGAATTATGATGAAAAATTTTTTCACAAAAAACGTGACAACAAAAAAAGTTCTAACCCTAGCCTTGGCAATTATGGCAATAACCCCAGCATTTGCACAAGGAGGAGCAACCGCTATCTCCAACGCAGCAAGTGATATTACAGATTATTGGGATCCCGTAAAGCTGATCTTGAAAGCAGTGGGTGGATTGGTCGGTTTCATCGGAGGTCTTCGTGTGTATAACAAATGGACGAATGGTGACCAGGATGTCAACAAAGAGATCCTTGGTTATGGAGGAGCGATGATCTTCTTGATTGTAGTTCCGGAATTTGTAACAGCATTCTTTGCCTAGTATGGGATTCTATCTTTACAAGGGGTTGAAAAAACCCCTTGTATTCTTCGGGCTCAAAGGGAAGTACATCATTTATGCAGTCGGCGTTATCGGAGGCGGGGTGATTTCAGCATTGGTACTCTCAAAGTTCGGTCTATTAGGCTCTCTGCTTGGTCTTGCAGTCACTGCGGGAGGTGTTTACTTCATTTTCAAAAGACAGGATAAGTATGGTTTGTATGATAAAACCAAAAACTTCGATCAGATTTTAATTTTTCCAAAAAGATTACATAATAATAAACTTCTTAAGAATGGCAACAGCAAAAAAACAAGCCTTTAGCATCCCATTTATTGGATACGATTATGGAAAAGATTTCAATTGGGATTTTGATGTTCTTTTCGGACAATACGGAAACCCTATTATTGGGATTAAGGTAAAAAATATTGTCGAACAATATTCGGCAGATCCTGACAGCTATCTCAATTTCCACACGGTGTTAAATCAGGTGGTGTCGATCATTGGAGAAGGAAGAATTGTTCAGAAGCTCGATATTTTTTCTAAAAAAAGATACACCGCTGAACAATCAAACCAATTTCTACAACAAAAATATTCGGAACATTTTGACGGCAGGCTTTTCAAAACCATTGAAACGGTTCTTTTCTTTACAGATATCATCGATGATAAGCTGAAAAAGAAAATGAAGCATTATCATTTTTCGGATAAAAGCTACAAAGAATTAAGGGATAAGTGCCAAAAAGTATTGATGCTTTTGAAGCAGAACAATTGTGAACCTGAGTTTCTATTTGAGAAAGATTTCGAATACTACATTTCCGGAGTTTTGTCGATGCAGTTTTCCGAATCTCCAACATTTGATAATATCAAAAGCACCAACGAATTTTTACAGATTGGGAACCGATTCGTGAAGAATATTTCTTACGTGGATGTAGAAAATATTGATCTGCCTTCAGAAATTGAGCCTTACTCTTTTCTCGGAGGAAACGGTGCGGCAGCTGAAACGGCGGTTGATAATTTTAGTTTTATTAATGAACTGGAAGATTATGAGACCATTGTCTACAATCAGATCATTACCATTCCGCTTCAGGCACAACAACAAAGGGAGCTTGATAAAAAGAAGAAAAAACACGAAGGAGCAGCTAACAATTCTCCGTCCAACGCGATTATAGCAGATGAAATTCAGACCCTGCTTCATAATATAGCGATTGACGGACAGCTCGTTGTCAATGCTCATTTTTCAATCTTATTTTCCGCAGAAACACTGGAGAAAATGGAAAATATTCAGTCGATGATTGAAAACAAATTATTCACGAAAGGAATTATTGTTTCTAAAAATGCCTACAACCAACTCGAACTCTGGCGATCAGCCATTCCTGGCAATGGAACAGAACTTAGGGAATACGATCTATTTATGACGACAAGCGAAGCGGCCTTGTGTTTTTTTTTTAAAGAAAGTTACCCCGTGAATGAAGAATCCAATTTCTATTTACGATTTACCGATAGACAAGGTGTTCCGCTGAAAGTTGATCCTTCGGATTTACCGATGAAAACAGGAAGAATTAATAACAGAAATAAATTTGTATTAGGACCATCAGGTTCCGGAAAGTCATTTTTGATGAACAATATTATAGAGCAATATCTCACGTATAACTATGACGTAGTTATTGTTGACACTGGAGATTCTTATTCAGGAACTTGTAAATACAAAGGAGGAAGATACATCCAATACACAGAAGAAAAACCGATTACTATGAATCCTTTTCTGATGGATCAAAAAGAATTTAATATCGAAAAAATAGAATTTTTGACCAACCTGATCTTCCTGATCTGGCAAGGTCCCGATGCTGCAATGTCATCGGCTCAAAAATCCATTTTAGATAATGTTTTGATGTCTTATTACCATCAATACTTCAACTCAGGAACAGAGTGGTATGAAAATAAAACTTCTGAAGAACTCATTCTCTATCTGGGTAAATACAACATTCACGAAGATGATCTTTTTTCTGAATATGAAAACGAAGCCAAAGGACAGTATACTTACTATGACATTTTGGGAATTACTTTCGATGCCAGTTCCGATGAAATAAAGGAAGCGGGAAGAAAATTATTGAAATTTTATCATCCCGACAAGAACATTAATAACCCGGAATATGAAAGCGAAAATTTCTACAAGGTTTATGAAGCGTATGACACGCTGAACGATGAAGAAAGAAGGAAAATATACAATGAAACGCAGTTGATTTTAATCAGGTCGAATGATATCATCAGGCAACCCAGATCAGCTGAAGAATGGAATGAATCCTTTAGAAAAGCCATTATCAGAAAAATAAAAGAACTGGAAGAAAAGCTGGTTGTAAAAGAACTTTCGTTCAATGGGTTTTATGATTATTGCGATCAATTTCTTCCTATTTACCTGAATAATAAGAAACACAATATCATAGAAAAGGAATTCAATCTCCGCACCTTTTTATTTGTACTGAAAGATTTTTACAAAGGCGGAAGGTACGGAACCACTTTAAATGAAAGTGCCGATAATACGCTTTTTGACGAATCTTTTATTGTTTTTGAAATTGATAATGTTAAGGATAATCCGAAATTGTTTCCGATAGTAACGCTCATTATTATGGACACTTTTATTCAGAAAATGAGACTCAGAAAAGACCGCAGAAAAGCCTTAATAATCGAAGAAGCGTGGAAGGCCATTGCTAGTAAATTGATGGGTGGATACATTCTTTATTTATATAAAACGGTGAGGAAATTTTGGGGAGAAGCGGTGGTGGTAACGCAGGAACTGGATGACATTATTGGAAATGCAGTGGTTAAAGATTCCATCATCAATAATTCGGACACTTTTATATTGCTTGACCAGACGAAGTTCAAAGACAACTTTGATAAAATCGCTTCATTGCTATCGCTCAATAAAGTAGAGCAAAACAAGATTTTTACCATCAACAATCTCAACAACAAATTCGGAAGAAGCCGATTCAAAGAATTTTACTTAAAAAGAGGTTCAAAAGGAGAGGTCTATGGAAATGAGGTTTCATTGGAGCAATATCTCACCTACACTACAGAAAAACCGGAAAAATCGGCAGTTGAATATTATGTATGTCAATATGGCGACTATGATGAAGCATTGCGCAAAATAGTTGGTGATCTCAAAACCTTCGGAGACAGTCTGGAAAACTTAGTGTCACTGGTGAACTTATATCAAAATCCATTGGATGATAAAATCAATTCTTTCTACAGAATGATGAAAAAGGAACACAAAGGGAAGAATGTCTTCAAGACTATCACACAGGAATTAGAAGACCGCAATATCAGTTTTTCAGAATTAATCAGTAAACAAAATTACGCTTATGAAAACGTTTAGACCTATAAATTTACCAAGAGGATTTCGTCACGTTTCATCTCTGGCGAACCATATTATATTGAAGGTTTTTCTACTAATTTTCTCCTTCTGGGAGACAATGGGATTCGCTCAAAACACTTACATCGACCCTACGGTAACAGCGGCAATGATTCTTTATTCTGAAAATCTAAAAGCCAAACAGAACGAAGTCATTGATGAAACTTCAAAATTAAAGGACGCACAGACCTGGGTGGGGACTCAGATGGTGGCAGCTAATGACATTCAGAATAAAATTCTGAAGGGTTTAAAAGAGGTTTCCGGCACTTTACAAAATGGAATTCAGGCACAGGAAATCTACTCTGAACTTAATAAATGCTACAATTATTCATCACAAGTGATACAACTAGCATCAGAACATCCTGAGTATGCCATTTTTGGGGTGAAAGCTTCACAAAAAACGTATGAGCAAAGTCTAAAGATTGTTACAGATGTTTCTGATATTCTCGCTTCCGGAGAGCTGAATCTTGCAACAGCAGGAGACCGCTACAAAATTCTTCATAATATTTCAGGTAATGTCAAAAATCTGAAACTATGGCTTTTGGCGATAAAACTACGACTGGAAAAAGCCAATCGATTGGGATTCTGGAATTCCATTAATCCATTTGCAGGCTACATCAATACAGACAAAGCTATTGTTGAAAACATAATGAACAGGTACAAACGGAATTTTTAAATTTTTCTATTATGAAATCGAAAAATGAGATTTGCCGACTATGCGGAGTCAAAAAGAAAATTGTTGTCAGTTTGCTTATTCCTGTAGTTTATTTCGTATTGACATCCTCCGGTGGTGGCTCTACACCGGCTTGGCAACAGGAAAATGTATCATTTCCGATGATGGATATAGAAATCAATGCCACGATGAAAGAACACGACAGGCAAAAAGAAATGCGACAAAAACAAATTGCCAATGCTACCGTAGAAACAGCTAATAGAACCCAATGGAACCAATTCAAGGAAAAGATTACCAAAGTTCAGGACAGATTGCGGATTATTTCATTTGCCATTCAAGCTGTACCGACAGGAATAGCAATGAGCAGGGAAATAACCAAAATAACAAACAATCAGACTGCTATTATCAATGAAATAAGTGATGCTCCTTATTCAATTATTGCGGTATTGCCTTCCCAGGTTCAATTTGTTGATGATCTGCAAATGGTAACAAGGTTAGTAACAGGGATCATTTTGTCTTACGGAGCCATCAACCAAATGGAAAAATCAGAACGTAAAGTATTATTGGACTATGCTTTAGGGGAACTAAAGGCAATAAGCAGGAATTCTACGCATATGCTGCTCAAGATAAGAGATATTAAAGCCAAAGTAAAACGTAACAAAAGAGCCTTTCAATATTATGTCAATAGGGATAAGCAAGTAGTTGAAAGCATCATGGATAACATCAAATCTTTCTAAAATGAAAAAACTATTTTTTTCCGGAGTTTTATTCTTCACTGTTGCATCCGTAAAAAGCCAGCAGATAGTTATCAATGACAAACTTTTATCACAGATCACCGTAAATCACGGCGTTCGATTGGGAAGTGAACAGACTTTTTTGGATTCGTATGAAAAGCAAAAAGAACTGTATGACGATGTCAATAATAAGATAACGCAGATCATAGCCATTCAGGAATACATCTATCAACAACTGAAAAATGTGAATTCAGCCCTGACCCAGAGTAAAAAACTCATTTACCTCTATCAATATTTGGGTAAAATAGTGACGAACTCCAACAAAATGCTGGATTTATCGGCACAACATCCTGAATACGCCGTCTTGGTATCAAAATATTATGTTGAGATAGGCAAGCAAACGATCAAACTTCAGCAGGAAGTTACCCAGGATATTCTCAATGAAGATAAAGATTTTCTGATGGATGCTATGGATAGGGAAATGCTTATTGAAAAGATATTTACCCGTGTCAGAAATATCAACGGAAATATTCTGTACATCAATCTGCGATTAGAGAATGCCAAGAAAATCCCTTATCTGTATCAGGTTCCGGTTCTCCGCAATTACATCAATATAGACAAAGCCATTGTTGGCGACATCATCACTAAATACCAGTACCTCTTTAATTAAAAAATTATGGAAAATCTACTAAAAAAAATCAGTCTATTTCAGTTGCTCTTTTTTGCAGCCACTGTGTTTGCACAATTGAGTGTAAAGAGATTGAATGACCCTTCCATTGTTGCCCAGCATAAAAGAATGGTCTTTCAAGATTGGGGAGATTGGAGACCTTACCCAAAATATTTTTTAGGCATTCAAACCAATTTTGCCTACGCCACGGTTTGGGGAATGTGGGCTCCGAAAATTAACAGGGATTATAAAGATGGCGAAGACATTCGACCATTAAAACCTACCGGAGTGCAAAATCAAAGATTCGCTCAATTAAAATTTCAGGAGGAAGAGGCAAAAAATATAAAAGCAGCTTCAGACACTATTCATAAAAGAAGTATTCAGGATTTTGCCCATTGGACTTCCGCTACTGTCGATGCAGACCCTCTATGGTTATTGTATTACAAACGAATGCTAAAACCAATTACCGAATTCCCCGATACACCTCAAAATTTTCAAGAATGGCGACTGAAAGACCAACAAACGTTTGAAACACTCAGCTCAACAG
Organism: Chryseobacterium sp. G0201; assembly: GCF_003815655.1. Classification (NCBI taxonomy): domain Bacteria; kingdom Pseudomonadati; phylum Bacteroidota; class Flavobacteriia; order Flavobacteriales; family Weeksellaceae; genus Chryseobacterium; species Chryseobacterium sp. G0201. The sequence continues at coordinate 2,818,155 of NZ_CP033917.1, forward strand.
GCACCATAAGAAGACTTCAGGAAGAATTGGATCTCATCAAAGAAAAATATTCAATGTCGAGAAGTATGGATATGCCAAGGGGAAAACGATTCATTATGTACCACGAAACCCTTATCAAATGGAGAAAATTTGTAACGGAATTAAGGAAGCACAATAATAAGACAACACTTCTTACAGATTATAAAAATATTTTGAAAAACCATTCAAATTATGCCTTACCACCGGGATGGATACCTGCTTCAGACCAGCAGATCGTTCACAATGTGATGAGCCAATATAAACACCGATATTAAAAATGAATAAAACGATAACCGTAACTTTTTGCGTATTCGCAATTCTACTGCCTGTCATGGGTTTCGCCCAAACAGACGGCGATTACAGTAATCTACTCCAATTTTTAAAAGGAGATGGCGCCTTTGAAAAATGGTTTATGGAGGTTTTTACCAAATTAGATAATAGTGTACAAGATAGCGCAGCAGGATCTGCTTTGGTAGGAAAAGCGATAGGCGGATTAGGCGCTCTTATGTACCTCGGATATATGGGTTGGCAAATGGCAGCAGGAGATAGAGAATGGGAAATCACCCCAATGCTGAAACCAATTCTTATCGGATTTACACTTGTTTATTGGAGCGGATTTGTCAATATGATTCAAGCGCCATTTGAAGCCATTGCAGAACCAGGAATCTCAATTTTCAGTGAGATAGAGTCTGAAGTCAATGATTTGCGGGTCGAGAGATTTAAAAAGCAACAGCAATTGCTCGATGCTGTTATAAAACTGAAAGCGGAAGAAGATGCGAAGCAGGAAGTCATTGAGAACACTACCGAAGATGCAGATGATTCCTGGTTTGACATCAGCGAGGGATTAGATAAACTCATTCAGCCCATCAAAGAATGGCAGATAAGAATGGAATTCCAAATGCAGAAATTAGTTGCAGAACTTATTGAATTTTTTTGCCTTTCCATTCTTCGGGTTTGTGTTTATCTCATTTTCTTCATTCAAAAAATATGGGCTTACATCCTGATTATTTTAGGGCCGATAGCCGTGGGGATGGCTCTTGTCCCTGGATTTGAAAGCTCTTTATATAGCTGGGTGTCCAAGTTCATCAATATTAACCTTTACACTTTTGTTGCCTACACCATAATCAATATTGGTCAGCAATTAATTGCTTCAGGCTATACAATGGAGATTGAAAGGTATGATACACTTTTATCCAACGGAACAATCACCAACCTTGATGCTTTGATGGTTTATGTTTCAAATTCAGGAATGATCTATAATCAGCTGTTCACCTGTGTTGCTTATGTTGTTACAGGAATCGGGGTTTTAATGACCCCAACCATTGCAGACAGTATTGTTTCAGCCGGAGGAGCGGGGACGATGACCAAAATGAAAAATGCTGCAGGAAAAATGGCAAGCAGTGCAAAAACAGCAATATTGGCAGCCAAAACAGGAGGCGCTTCAGTAGCAGCAGCTACAGCAAAAAATGCAGCAGCAGGTTCTGCATCGGGAAGAGCTCAGGGAGCGATGAAAAACGGAAAATAACCTTTAAAAAATACCAAAACAAAATGCTTATCAAAAATATAGAACAAAGAATTAAGATCAACAAGGTCGTTTCATTATCTGCCATTGCTTTTGCTGTTTTCATTGTTATTGCGGGATTTTTTTTTGCATACAGAATGATCGAGGATTCCAGAAAATCAATTTACATTTTAGACAATGGCGTTCCGGTACTTGCCAAGCAGACTGATGTTTTGCTTAACCGACCTGTTGAATATAAAGCTCAAATTGAATTATTCCACCGATTGTTTTTCACACTCGCTCCTGATGACACCTATATCAAAGATAATATTCAAAAGTCATTATATCTCATTGATGACAGCGGAAAAAAAGAATATACCAACTTAAAGGAAAAAGGATTTTACAATCAGATCATCGCCTCTAGTTCAATGGTAAGTATCCATACCGATTCAATTGCACTCAATATGGAAAAGAAGAAATTTTCTTTTTTTGGGAAACAGATGATCACACGAAAATCTTCTGTCATCACCAGGAAGCTCATCACCGAAGGATTCTTTGAAGACATCATTAGAAGTCCCAATAATCCTCACGGTGTGATTCTTAAAAACTGGCGAATCATCAATAACGAAGAACTATCCAATCAAAACAAAAACTCTTACTAAAATGAATACGACATTAAAACAAAAGGGTCAGAAGTGGCTGCAATGGGCAGTTCAAAATCCAAAGAAATTCTTCACCTATTCAATGATTCTACTGTCGGTTTCATTTATTGGGTCTATCATTCAAGGTGTCTTTTTCCCTTCCGACAGTACGTTCAAAATCAAACCTCCGGTTTTATACTCTAAAAATAAAACTACTCAAAATCTGAGCGTAAACAATGAGAAAGAAATGGAGAAAATTGTGACTGAACTTAAAACTTTAAAAGTGAAAAGAGACCAAAACGAACTGAAAAAAGAAGACAGCTTACGAATTGACTATCTGTTTAACCAATACCAAAAATTAAAAAATGGACATTAAAAAAATCAATTTTAAAGAAAAAAAATATGTTTTGCCACTATTGGCTCTACCGTTTCTTTTTCTTTTTGCTTACGTAGGAGCGCAGTTTGTCAAAGAGGACACGTCTGAAAAAGACAAGCCAAAAGAATTATCTCTTTCATTGGGCGACACTCAGGATTCTATTATGACAAAAAATGATGCTTATGATGCGTTTTTCAAAAAAGAGGATAACAGAACAATGCTTGGTGGATTGGATAAGGAAGAAGATAGTTTATTGAACTATGATGACCAATTGTCTTTAGCTCAAAAGAGAAAAATAGATTCATTAAAAGCAGTCAATGGCAGACAAAATCAATATGAGGCAAAAGGAAAGCAATCCTCATATTACAAGCCAAATCAACAGCAAAGGGAAGATAAAGATTACAACAGGTCTTCGGAAATCATCAAAATGCTGAATGACAAATCTTACGGAAACCAGGAAGAAAAATACGCTGATACACCTAAAGAAAAGACACAAAGTGTCCAACCAGACCCTGTAAAATATCTGAAAGAACAAATGCTCGTGATGGATTCTTTAGAAAAATCCCGTGATCCTGAGTACCAAAGTAAACTCGCAGCAGAACAAAAACTGAAGTCCAACAAAGAGAAAATGGAAGATTTTCTTAATTCAACTTTCAAGGTGAGCAAATCCGGAATCAACAGTGGTTTCAATGCTTTCTATAAGGAGAAAGAAAACAGCTTTATCAAAGCGGTCATTGACGAAAATAACAAAGGTTTTCTGGGAAGCAGGATCAGATTCCGGTTGCTGGAAGACATCTTTGTCGGAAACAAAAAAATAAGCAAAGGTTCCATTTTATATGGTCAAATCTCAGGATTTTCCATGCAAAGAGTAAATCTGAATATTGTGTCGGTTTTTACGAAAGGAGAAATCTACCCAGTCAACCTGTCCATTTATGATATTGATGGAATGAAGGGATTATACGTTCCACAAAGTGTTTTCAGAGATATGATGAGGGAAATGGGAAGTAACTCCGTACAAGGAACTCAGATGGATATGGGCGGAAAAGGATTCTTCTCAAGCATTGGATCCAGCCTGTTTACATCAACATCCAAATCAATTGCCAACCTGATCAAAGAGAACAAGGCAAAATTGAAGTACAATTCTTATGTCTTTTTAATCGACGAAAAACAACTGAAAGAATCACAAAACCAACAAAAAAAATAAATCAATGAGAACTTTATTATACACCCTTTTAATTTTCGCAGCTCAATTTTTCACAGCTCAAACAGCAACCAAGGAACAGATTATTTCCGACTTACCGGAAATTGAAATTACCGAAGGGATCAATCTGCATATTATTTCGCCTGAGCCCATTCAGTATGTGGATCTTTCAACAGAAAAACTGACTGGAGATTTACCAGCCACAAATATTGCCAGGATAAAAATCACAGACCATCCTGATTCTGACGAGAAGGGAAAAATCAAAATACCATCGGTTCTTTTTAATGGAGATAAAATCGGAGTGATAACCGTCGTTGCTCAATCTTTCATCGCTCAGTACAAAGTTGTTTACAGAAATCAGGACAACCTAAACACAATTACCAATATCCATATTCAACCCGAAGCGATGCAACCCATTGAGTTTGAAAAAATGGTTTTTTCAGATCTTGAATTAAGAAAATTCGCAATGGACATTATTCAGAAAAAATCTGAGAAAAATCCGATAAGGGAAGAAAAAAATCTCAAACTAAGCTTTCAGCTCAATAATGTCTATGTAATAAGCGACTATATTTTTTTAGATATGACCATCAAAAACAATTCTAATCTGAGCTATGACATTGAGGATTTGAAATTCTCCTTAGAAGATAAAAAAATCCATAAAGCAACTAATAACCAAAGTGTAGGTCTTACCCCAATTTTACAACTCAATCCTCAAAAACATTTCAGAAAGAATTTCAGAAACATTTATGTTTTCAAAAAATTCACCTACCCGAACTCTAAAGTAATGATGATAAGATTAATTGAAGAACAACTCTCTGGACGCACCATCGAAATGAAAGTTAACTATTCTGAAATTCTTAAAGCCGATACCTTTTAATTTTTTTATTATGGAATACTTAATTGACAATGTGAAAAATCTTTATATCGTTCTATTATTTACAGTGATTGTATTAGTGGTTTTAGATATAATTTTTGAAAAACGAAAAAATAGAAAACTAGAAAGGGAACTTGAAATCTATAAATTGGAATACCAAAAATTGGAAAAACATTTCAGTGAGTTTAAAGATAATGTGTTGAAAAATATTGAAGATGCAAGCTGCTCATACATTATTAAGAACGTCGAAAAAAGAGGAAATGAATTAATTAATCGATTGAATCTGTTGAATGCCAAACTTGTTAAAATACAGGAACATCATAAAAATTTGCAGGAACGGCAACAGAAGCTACACGATAGTTTACTAGATGAACACAAATTACTGAATCAATATTTCGAAAATTATTCTTAATGCAAGAGCAACAACACCAAATAAAGATCTATGGCTTTTTACAAAAAACGGTGTACGCAGTCGTAGCACTCGATTGTGCTTCGCTTTTCTACCTTAATGGCAATGTTCCGGTAGTATCAAACTTGTTGAAGAATTTTTCAAAGCTGAGTTTTATTTACCCACCTATCAATGCCAAATTTGCAACATTGATTCTGATTGGATTAGTGGCTGTCGGAACAAAAGCCAAGAAAAAGAAAGACCTTAATATTAGTAAAGAGATTATTGCTCCTATGATTTTGGGATTGCTGATGATTTTTTCTTCACTGGTTTGGCAGAATGAAGCAGGAAATGAAAAACTTCCAAGAGTGTTTCCCGGATTCAATCTCTATCAGGTAATCTATGCAGTTCTTTCTTTTTTAGGAGCAGTTATACTTCAAATGGGTGCAGACAGTATTTCAAAACTGGTGCAGCAGAAAATGGGAAAAGACCGATGGAATGTTGAAGAAGAATCCTTCGATCAAAATAGAGAATTGGTGAACACTGATACTTCGATTAACATTCCTTATATCTTCAGATATAACAATAAGACTTATGAAGGGTATATTAATATTGATCCTTTTAGAGGAACGATGGTCATCGGAACACCAGGTTCTGGAAAGTCGTTTGGTGTCATCAATCCTGCCATAAGACAAATGATCGCCAAAGGTTTCTGTCTCTGCATCTACGATTTTAAATTTCCTGATCTAGCACAGATTGCATACTACCATTATTTGTTGAAAAAAAGTAAGGAAGCAGACTACGGTTACAATTTCCACGTCATTAATCTGAACGAGGTTGAAAAATCAAAACGAGTCAATCCATTTCATAAGAAGTACATCCAAACTTTAGCAGAAGCCCAGGAAATGGCAGAATCAATGGTTTCATCTTTGCAAAAAGGAGGTTCCAGTTCTGGAGGTGGTTCTGAAGCTTTCTTTACCCAATCTGCGATAAATTTCCTTTCGTCCTGCATTTATTTTTTTGCAACATTCGAAAATGGAAAATATTCTGATTTGCCTCATATTCTTTCCTTTATGAATAGAAGCTATAAAGAAATTTTCGACACGCTTTTTACCAATGAAGAAATTTTCTCTTTGCTGTCACCTTTCAAGACGGCCTATGACAACAAAGCATTTGACCAATTGGAAGGACAAATCGGAACACTCAAAATTTTCCTTTCAAGATTGGCAACTAAAGAAAGTTTTTGGGTGTTTTCAGGAGATGAAGTGGAATTGAAGATAACCGACAGAGATAATCCTTCTATTATTATTCTGGCATCAGACCCGGGAACACAGGATATTAATTCTGCATTGTATTCTTCGGTATTAAACAGGACTTTAAGATTGATCAATTCCAAACACAATTTGCCGGGAGGAATTATCGCAGACGAATTTCCGACGATTTACATTCATAAAATTGATAACATCGTAGCAACTGCAAGAAGCAATAAAGTCGCTGTAATGCTTGGACTTCAGGAAATTCCGCAGCTCAGACAGTTCTACAAAAAAGAAGTTGCTGATACAATTTCTGCCATTGTCGGAAATATTCTTTCCGGATCTGCCAGAGACAAAAATACATTGGATTGGTTGGAAAAACTTTTCGGAAAAATTAAGCAAAAATCATACTCACAATCCATTTCTCAGCAAGGAACAACCACCAGTATCAATGAAAAGATGGATAATATGATTCCGGCAGGTAAAATAGCAGCCTTGAAAACCGGAGAAATGGTAGGAATGATCGCACAGGGAGTAGAAAATGATGCTGAGGAGTACAAAACCTCTGCAGTCAGCGGTAAAATTAATTTGGATAAGAAAACCATTCAAGAAGAAGAAAAAAACTATGTGAAAATGCCCTCATATTACTCCTTTGTGGATAAAAAAGGAGTTAACCGAAAAGAAGAAGTGTTGATGACCAATTTTAGAAAAATCAATAAAGAAGTGGAACTCATTGTAAATGAAAATATAAAAGCTGCATAAAATGAAAAAACTAAAATACATATTTACTTTGATGGCATTGTCCTGCAGTTACTTATCATTTGCGCAATTCAATACGATTACAGCAACAATACAAAAGAAATCTGAAAATCCGAATGTATCAGAAAAATCTAATATCGAAGAAACGGTACAACGAAAGAAGGCTAAGAAATCTTGGAAGCAAGTTTTAAATATCACCACTAAATCAGATTTAAAAAATGAAACCAAAGGTTCGACGAAATGGCTAACGAGTCAAATCGATTCTTTGAAAATGTTGATGAAAGAGTATAGCAGTGTAAAAGAAGTACAAAGAAATGAGTTTCAAAAACTGAAAGATTCTTTGATGTTGCTAACACAGAATAAATTAGAAGAAACAAAGCAAACATCAAAAAAACAAAGCTTTTTCAGCACGTATGATTTGGTTGAAGAACCGGCAGCATATTTTCCAAAAATTGTAATGCCTCTTAAAAACAAGATCACCATTACATCTTCTTATGGGACAAGAACTCATCCTATTTTCGGAACAAAAAAAATGCACAATGGGATTGATTTAAAAGCCAGCTATGAAAATGTCTATTCTGTAATGGATGGAATCGTTACTTCAGCCGGATGGGATTCTAAAGGTGGAGGGAATTACATCAAGGTAAAACATTTTAACCGTTTTGAAACATCTTACCTGCATCTCTCAGAAATATATTATCAAATAGGAGAAAGAGTAAAAGCCGGCTTTATCATTGGAAAAAGCGGGAATACCGGAAACTCCACAGGTCCACATCTGCATTTTTCGGTAAAAGAATTCGGACAAAGCATCAACCCTTCTCATTTTTTAAATGACCTTATTAAAGTAAACAATTTAATAGCAAACCATTATGAACACTAATACTTTACCAACAGACGAACTAAAAAAATACGGAATTATCAATGAAGATCTGTCATTCTCTAAAAAACTAAATGCAGATGATATTCAGAAATTTCTGAAGGGATACACCATTGTGGCGGACAACGACAAAAACAGGGCAACTTTTCAGCTTACGGATAATAATACTCAATTGAAAGTTATCTTTCTAGAAAGAGACAAAAGTATTTCTGAAATTCTTGTAAACAGTAAAAACAAAATTGAATACAGCGAAATTCAAGACATATCAAATCAAAAAGAAGCTGGATTTTCCATTGAGAAAAAAGCTTTCATTTTCGATAAAGAAACCAACAAAATAGTTGAGTTTGATTTTATTAAAAATGCAATAGAATTGACCGCAATTATTGCAGATAAAAAAAACACAGAAGAACTTAACCGTTACAAAGCAGAACTTCTAAAACTTAAATCTTTTCTGCAAGATAAAATTGTTCAGTTCCCAGAAATGGCAAAAGAAATTACGAATGATTTGAATATTGTGTCCAAGGAATTCAATACGGTTGCTGGAATCTCTGAAAAGCAAAATCACTCTCAAAAACAGGAAAAATCAAACGTACAACTGAATGTGAATGACCCCGATGTTTATCAGGATGCCAATCGAATGAGAGAAGAGGAAAGCCAGGAGCAGGACGAGGAAATTCAAAAATCGAGAGGATTCAGAAGATAAATTAAGAACTTGAAAAATGGAAGAGAATCTAACCTGGTTTGATAAGAATATAGTTCCCAGAACGAAGTCTTATAAAAATTTTGTGAAGGAAATCGAAAACACTTCACCTGAACAGTTTTTTCGGGACGGGGAGAGGCTGTTTACTGATAAAGAGAAAAAGTTTATGTCCATTCACCAATCTAAGGGAAGAGAAGTTATCATAGGTTCAAATTTTACATTGAAAACAATTTTTCATTCAAATCCCGATCTCGTTATTAGGGATACATTTAACAATACTGCTGAATTAGTCAGATTTATTGAAAAGCAGCAACTAGCCAATAAACATTTGATTTTGCAAAATAACAGGGCGTCTACTGAAATCTCTATAAGTAGCGAGTCAATAAAGCAGAAATTTCTCTCTGATCTCTGGGCTCAGGAATTGGAGAAAAAAACTGATTTAAGTTCCGGATTGGCCTATACACAAATTGATGAAAAGCAAGCTCATCATTATCGAAATTATGAAGTTGAAGCTGCAAAGTTATCATCAGAAGGGGTTCATGAAATTGAAATGACTGATCTGGAAGAAAATGCAGACTTTTTTTCAGATGAAGGTTTTGAAGAAAATTTAACCCCTGCATCTGACCTTCCGGACGGCTGGACCTGGAACGATTACGAGGATGGAAGTGGTTCGCTGAAGAGTCCAAGCGGTCATAGGTATTACAGCTATGATATGCAAACTCAGGAATATACATTACCGTACGGTCGGCGAGAATGGACAGGTATGAGAGATTTTTATGACGCTCCAAAAAGTTTGAACGAATTCAAAAGCTATGTCGAAAGCGACTTAAAAGCAAAAGCAGTGCAAAATAATCTTTATCCGAAACTTTCCGAAGAGGAAAAAAATGATATTCTCAATTACAGGATCTTTATGAAAGAAAACGAATTCATACTGGGGAACTTGCAGATCACAGCGAACCAAAGAAAAGCTTATTCAGAAAAAATGGAATTCGGAACAACAGATGGAGATTATTCTCTTACAAAGGCACAAATGGACACAATCCCAAATGTTATTGATGGTCATACGCTGTCAAAAAATGACAAATACGAATTGGCTTTCGGCCTATTGGAAAAACAGCTATATGGGGAATCCTACGAATTATTGGATAACGGTGAAATTCTAAAAAATTATCTGGATGAAAATGTTTTTTCAAGACACAGAATATTAACAATGAATGATATAAAATTTAACAATCAAAACCCAAACATTATGGAAACACAGAACGAATATGAACCATCTCAGTATCCGAAATTTCAATTAAAATATCTTGGTTTCGGAGAAGGAGAACAACTGCACAAAGATTTAGAAAATGGGATTAATGCTCCCGAAAAAGAGTTCGAAATTAAAACCACTTCCGACAAAACGATGCCTGGAAATGAAATGGAATTCACATTAAAATTCAATAAGATAGAAAATGGAAGTGTCTTTATGAATTTTTATAATGCTAAACTCACTAAAGAAAATGGCGACGTTATCTCCCATAATTTTCCGGTTAACAGGGTAAATACATTTACAGCTAAAGAAGCAATAAACTTGTTAGAAGGGCGGACAGTTAAAATAGAATTTCACAATCCGAAAACCGAAAAAATAGAACCTGCATTTGCCAAGCTCAATTTTAACGAACCCAAAACTGAAAAAGGAAATTATAATTTCCAGAATTTCTACAAAAATTATGGTGTTGATACGGCTCAGATCGTAGAAAAATCCAAACTGATCTTCGATAAGCCGGAATGGAAGGAAAGTACCATAAAATCTTTGGAAAAAGGAAATATCGTCAAGGTAAAATTTGAATTGGACGATAAAGTGGTAGAAGGCAAAGCGGTGCTGAATCCGCAATACAAAAATCTGAATCTGTATGATTCCGATATGAACAGAATCAACACCAACAAGCCTTTAGAAGGTTTGGAACAAGACAACAGGCACGAAAAAAATAACGTGAAAGAACAAAGTATTAAACGATAGATAAAACGTACAACCAATCATTTATTTCCCAGCGGTAAGTCAAATTAATTAGGCTGCCGCTTTTTTAAACCCTATATCTATGAAAAAACTTTTAATACTACCCAGCTTGTTTTTTCTTTTTGTAAGCACTTCCTGCCACAAAGAAATCAAATCCGAAAAAGGAGGAATCGATGTTGTCTCCAATGTCTATTTTGATGTTTCCAAAAATCTGGACAACATCCAAAGCTTTCATTTGTCAAGCCTTAATTATTCGGGAGATTCCATTATAGAAAGGATTCCGGATGCTGATGCTCCCGAAATAACCCAACAGATTTATTTCATTAAAGATTCATTGTGCTATACCATTGAAAATGAAAATCCCGGCAAAATTATTCTGTCAGACATCATAAAGAAACAAAAGCCTCTTCCTGTTGAAAAGAAAAAAGGAGGAACATTGTTTTCTCAGGAAAAAATCCCCAATTACAGAAACAGAAAAAATCTGAGTGATACGGTTTTGTTTAAGAAAAAATACAAACGATTTGAAATCAACTCACCTTGGATGTATACCCGGTTTTACATTTATCCCACGGATACTATTTTACCGTACTCTATTTACAAACACGCGGAAAAGGACTACCACGGAAGGCTCGAAAGGATTGATTCTTACAATAAAAAGACGGACATATTCGTGACTCTTCAATTAATATCAAGAAAAAACTGGGACAGTGAAACCAAAGAAATTTTTGAATTTAACCACTTCATAAAAAACAGAAAAAAGTGAAAGATGAAGATTTTTTTAATGAGATAAATGATGACATTTCTGTAGTTGAAGGAAATAAAAAGGAACTTATTGTTTTCACAAACAGTAAGGATACGCTTTCATTCTTGGAGCTTCTTCAATTGAACAAGCAAGTCAATAATAGAACATTGATTACCCTTAATTCAGGTTCAAATAGCAAAAAGTTCCTCAATAGATACCAGAATTATGATGGTAAAATGTTTCTTTGTCTTACCGGGGATAGAACGGGAAATGCAATAACCAGGAAAATTCTTACAGAATTTAATGGCAAAAATATCAAAGACGTTCGTCCTTTGTATGAAATTTCTGAAAATGGGAATCAAGACCTGACCGAATATCTACAGAATAAACTCAAGCTTCAAGATAAAAATACTAATTTAGTTGAACCAAAAATTTCTGAAAATGAAAGCAATGCAATTGAATCCGGAAGAACATCCGATTCTCAGCAAGTGGGAAACGGAACACCTGAACAAAACCCTGGAGAACCTAGCCCTAAGATCCAATCCGAGCAAAACGGAAGTTACGGAAGCGGACAAGCAGTGGGCAGCAACAATGCTGGAAATGGACTTGCAAGCGCAGAGCGGAGCAATTTGGGAAACCGAGACCGAGGAAGAGGATCCTATGACGACTCACAACAGAATAATGTTGGAGAGACTCAAGGACGTTCCGTGGGCGGAATCGTACCCGGGAGAACTGTATCCGATAGAAGAAGACCTGATGGAGGACTTTCCGAGATAAGTGAGGAGTCAACAAATAATGTAGAGTTAGATGCTCTTATTTCAAAATATAAAGGGCAAAAACTGAATAATGATCAAGTTGCAGAAGTAGTTTCTGCAGCTTGTTTTGTTTCCGACAATCACAAAATTAATCTGAAGGAAAATCTTAACATCACTTATGACTTAATAGAAATTTGCAGCCAATTCCAAAGTGGCGGGACGGCAAAAGAAGGGAGAGGGATTTTAGACGAATATTATACGCAGGAAAAAATTGTTGATTCAGTTCATAATTTAATTAAAGACCATTTCAAAACTCAAAAAGAGATTTCCGTTTTAGAACCAAGTGTTGGAACTGGAAATTTCATCTATGCTACTCACGGATTATCTGTAAATTCTAAAATTACAGGTTTTGAAATCAACGAGACCACCGCAAAAATTGCTAAAATTCTGCATCCCGAATCTGACATCAATCTTCGTTCGTTTGAAACTGAATTCATTGACGAAAAAGGAAATAAAAAGGACTTTTCTCAGCAATACGATTTGGTAATTGGAAATCCGCCCTATGGTGAACATCGGGGACTTTACAAAGGGTTGGGAGAAGAGCCTAAAATTTCAAAATACGAAGATTATTTCGTTAAACGTTCACTTGACTCTTTAAAACCAAACGGCGTTTTGGCGATGGTTCTTCCATCAGGTTGGCTCAACCGACAAAAGAATTTGCAGAATGCTAGTGTTTTGGAAGGTTTCCGTTTACCCAATGGCGCTTTTGCAGGAACACAAATCGGAACCGACATTATCATTCTAAGAAAAAACACTCAAAATATCTCGACGGATATTTCTAATTATTTTGAAAATAATCCAACAAGAATTTTGGGAGAAACCCGAGAAAAAACCAACCGTTTTGGTCGATTAGAAAAATATATTCACGGTAATTTAGATGAAGCTTTATTTAAGATTGAACAGTTTAAAAATAGGAATGAAACCCAGCGGATCGGAAATCTGTTTGAAGATTTGTTTTTAGAGGAAGAACCTAAAGCTGAAAATAAAGTTCCTGTACCCAAAAAAGGAAGTGCAGAAATCGAAGATTCTACGAGGATTACAAACCAAAATGAAAATGAACTCAATGTAAGAGAAACTCAAGAAAAAATTGACCAGGTACTTTCCAAACTTAATGACATCAAGTTTAAATCTCCCACAATTACGACTGAAATTAGCAAGTATCAAAAACTGCGCGAAGATCTAATCACAAAGCCGAAATCGTTTTCTGATGAAAAATTAAAAGAATTGATTGAAAAAAGTGATAGGATTATTTCTATTTACAATACCAAAAATCAGAACGAGTATAAACTTCAAACAAAACCGGAAATAAAGAAAGGTGTTTTAAAATATCAATTCTCAAAACAGGATGAAATTGTAAATACTTCCTTGCAAAATAGTTCTGATATTACGAAAGAACAAATTGAAGCATTCAGAGATACCTCTTATGACGGCACATTAAATAATCGTGGAAAGCACCATCAGTTTGCGAACTTCATTGATGGAAACTGGGTTCACGATTTTTATTATACTGAAGGAAATATTTACGCAAAACTGGAACAGCTGGAGCGGGATTTTTGCCGAAGTTCGGCTTCCAATTTTTTAATTAATGATAAAATTGGCGCCGGCACTGCCGGTCAATACGAAAAACAAAAAGCATTATTAGAAAATGTACTACCAAAAGCGAAATCGCTAGATGAGATTTATATCAGTCCGAATCACGAGTTCGTACACAAATTTGAGCTAGGTCAAATAGAGAAAGACCAATATAATCATGTTACAAAACGTACCGAATCAGTCATCGTAGATTACAATCTTGCCGAAAGATTCAAAGATTTTCTCGGCACTTTGTCAAGTGAAGCCTTTGCGGGTTCTTCAGCTTGGGAAGTAAAAAGTTTTGTAGATAATGAAACAGTTACAGGAAGCGATAAAGAGAGGAATGCGTTAGTCAGAGAAAGGCGAAAAGCTGCTGCGAATGATTTGTTTTACAAATTTGTCCGGGAGGAACTTTCCGATGATATTAGAAATCGTTTTGTAAAAGACTTTAACCGCAATTACAATAATATATACGTTCCGGATTATTCTAAATTCCCATTATTTTCCAGAATCTATCTGCATTTCAGAGGTCAGGAATTGCGATTGACCGAAGTTCAGAAAGCAGGAATCGGAAGACAGACCACAAAAGGAGTAGGGCTCTTAGCGCACGAAGTTGGTTTTGGAAAAACGCTTTCCGGAATCCTTTCGATGCACGAAGCAATGGAGAGGGGAAATGCTAAAAGACCAATCATCGTAGTTCCCAATGACAGCATTCTGAAACAATGGGTGGAAACCATTTTTGAAACCATTCCCAATGGTAAAGTCAATGTTTTAGGGAATTTGGGGAAAGATTATGACCTTTCAAAATTTGATAATAAAGATGGAGAAATTACCATTGTTACTTATGAGGGTTTCAATAATATTGGATTTTCATCAGAAATTACCGAAGAACTTTCTTCAAAATTCAGTTACATCTCTGCAAACGAAATGAAGGGCATTACCAATACGGAAAGAGACCTCCAAATTGAACTTCAGAAAGAAAAGGAGATTGAGGGAAAAATGAAGCGTGGTAAAATCTATGATTGGGAAGATTTTGGATTCGACCATTTGACCTTCGACGAAGTTCACAATGCCAATCATATTGTAGGAAAAGTAAAAATTGAGGACCGAAGATTTGCTTCCGATTTCAGAAGTCAAAACCAACAGACTTCCAAATTGGGAATCAATACCTGGATGGCAGCTCAGTACATTCAAGACAAAAATGATGGCAGAAATGTAACCTTGCTTTCCGCAACGCCTTTTACCAACAAACCCCTGGAGTATTATTCCATTCTTTCTTTAATAGCAAATAAAAGATTAGAAGAATCGGGGTATTTCAATGTGAATACATTCTTCGAGACCTTTATGGAAGCGGATAATGATATGGAGATTGATGCAAAAGGTGATGTGAAGTTTAAAGCCAATGTTCGGAGATTTAAAAACAATTCGCTGTTTCAACAACTGTTATCTGAATTTATCGATATAAAAGGAGAGGAGGATAACCCTGAATTGATTCGTCCCAACAAAATCAACAAAGAGTATAAAATTGAGCAGAATGATCTGACAAAAGATCAATATGACTTGCTCAATGAAAATTTCAGTGAAACCGAAAAGGGTGCAATTCTAACGCATATTCTCAATGCCCGATTAATTGCGATTTCGCCGTATCTATCACCATACTATGATGATGAAGAACCTTCTGTAAAAGAATTTATAGAAAATTCTCCGAAGTTGAAACAGACGATGGATTTAATAAGGCAGAACAAAAAAGATCTTCCCGAATCCGGACAAATTATTTATTCTGAATTAGCTGTTGCTCAATTTCCAAAACTGAAAGAATATCTCATAACAGAAATTGGTTACAAACCCGAAGAAATCGGAATTATTAATGGAGCGACCAATAAAAATCAAAGGATTTCTATTCAAAATGATTTTAATGAAGGAAAAATAAAAGTAGTTATTGGAAGTGAAGCCATTCAGGAAGGAATGAACCTTCAGGAAAATACAACAGATGTTTATATGCTAACGTTGCCATATAATTTTACTTCTTTGCGACAGGTGGAAGGACGGGCGTGGAGACAGGGAAATAAAAACGAAAATGTGAGAATTAATTTTATGCTGACCAATGACAGTATTGATGTTTTTATGCTTCAAAAACTACAATCTAAACAGGCAAGATATTTAGAAGCTATGAAAAAAGGTGCCGATGTTTTGGACGTATCTGATATTAGCACTCAAGAGCTTAAAACTTCCATCATTACCAATCCCGAAACCCGAGCCAATATTGAAATTGAATTAATGAAAAAAAGGATTGAAAGCGAGAAAAATAAGCATCTCGCAGATAGTGCTTTTGTCTTGAGAAAATACGAAGATGTTTTGAAAGTTCAAGAGTTAGTTACCAAAGCTGAGCATTCATATAATAGAATTGAAGGCTATTCGAAAAATGGCGATGCAAATGCTGAATATTGGGCAACCCAATTACCATCATATCAAAAAACAATTGACCTTCATAAAGTTCAAGTACAAGAAGTAATTGAAAATTTAGCTCAGAAAGGAATAGATGTTACTCAAATTGAATTTCAAACCAAAATGACTGAGGATAAGATTGCGGAACTGGATAAGAAGCTGGAAGAACTTCCAGCAGTTAGAGAAAGTCTAGTAGTTCAATATAAAATTGAAAAGGCGGAACAGTTGAAAATTAATGAGCATAAAGATTATGTAAAAGAGAGGACGATTGAAAATAGTGTTCTGTATAATGCTTTTCTGAAAGTAAAGTCTATTAATGATGTTGAATTTAAAAATTCTTTAGATAAATCACTAAATCAAATTGAAGAAATAAATTTGAAAGATGTACCAGCTGTAATCAGAAAAAGATAAATGAAATATTTTAATTTATACCTAACTCAAGACTGTCATAAAATACAGTATACTACATCCAATAATGATGCAACGGATTTAGCTAATAACAAACATAATTAGTAGATAGATGCTTATTAGTGAGTATAAAGGGCAATACGGATTTGATATTCTGCTTATAATGCAATGTTTAAGATTCAAAGTACATATTATAGCAATTAAAGAAATAATTTCATAATTTTGTTGTGTTGAAAACTTTTAGTAAACATATCAGCTTTATTATCTTACTATGTTTGGGCTTTTTTCTAATTCCAACCATAGGCTATGCTTGTGCAAAAAAAACAGCTAATACAGAACAAAAAAGCTGCTCTAAAGATCAATCTTCAAAAGCAGAACATAAAAGCAGTTGTAAGGATAAGTCCTGTAATAAGTGCAACGATGGTCACGACTGCAACGGTAAGTGTAAACACGGCTCTTGCAAATGTAGCACTTCTTCATCTTCATTAAGTTTACCTATACTGGTAGATATAAAAACAGAAAACCACTTTGCGGAAATTAAAACGCAAAAATTCGGTTTCAAACAAGCCTATTATTCTTCGGGTTACCATTCCTTTTGGCAACCGCCTAAAATAGGTTAAAACGATGGCTTGTAAGCCACAGTTATGTCTTGTCGAAAGCTAATATTAGTTTTCGTAAACTCTCTATTCCTTAATAATTTAAAAAAATTCAGAATGAAATCAATATCAAAAATATTGATGGTAATCATCGTATTACTATCAGCCGTAAATAGTTTTGCCCAAATCAAAAATGCAAAAACAGAAACCGTAAAAATATATGGCAATTGTGAAATGTGTAAAACAACCATAGAAAAAGCGGGAAATTTAAAAGACGTAGCCACGGTAAATTGGAATAAAGATACCAAGATGGCTACACTCAACTACGATAGTAAAAAAACAAATCAGGACGAAATTATGAAACGTATTGCCTTAGCGGGTTATGACAGCGAGAAATTTTTAGCCCCAGATGATGTATATGCAAAATTATCCGGCTGTTGCCAATATAACAGGGAACTAAAACCAGTTGCAAAAGGCAAAGATGATGGTATGGATATGAAAGCCGAACATGCCAACCACAACCCTAAAGAAATGGCTGCCACAACTACGGCAACTACTCAAAATGTACTACAACTGAAAACTGTTTTTGATAATTATTTTTTAGTGAAAGATGCTTTGGTAAAAACTGATGCAGGTAATTCATCTGCAAATGCCGCTGAATTGGTAAAGGCAATAAAAGCGGTAGAAATGGCAAAACTATCTACCGAGGAACATACCGTATGGATGAAAGTAATGAAAGATTTAACAGCAAATGCAGAGAAAATTGCTACAGCTAAAGACGTTTCAAAACAAAGAGAAATTTTCGCTTTACTGGCTGATAATATGTACGAATTATCGAAAGTTTCAAAACAAGAAACACCTGTTTATTATCAGCATTGCCCAATGTATAATAATGGTAAAGGAGCAAATTGGCTAAGCAAAGAAGAAGCAATTAAAAATCCGTACTACGGTTCTAAAATGCTTACCTGTGGAAGCGTACAGGAAACTATTAATAACAAATAAACCCCCTTTATTATGGACAATATGGAAAACCAACACGAAATGCATCATAATCCCGAAAATGAAGAACATAGCGGTAAACATTCTTTAGCAATGTACAAACGCTTTGCGATTATGGCGGTTGTGATGTTCGCAGCAATGTATTTCATTATGTATGCTATGATTGACGGTTTGCAGAACCTTATCCCCAACATAAATAATTTGTATATGACATTGCTGATGGTTTCTGCAATGTTGATAATAGAATTATGGATAATGAAGGGTATGTATGAAAATAAGAAAATCAATTGGGGCATTATAATAATTTCTGCTGCAATAGGTATCTTTTCGTGGTTTGGTATTCGGGAGCAGTTATTTGTTGGTGATAAGGAATTTGTAAAAGGTATGATACCACACCACGCAGCGGCAGTATTAATGTCTGAAAAAGCAAACCTTACCGACCCTGAACTGATACAGTTGCAAAAAAACATACTCAAAACCCAAGCAGAAGAAATAGAATTTATGAAGCGAAAGCTTAAAGAATTTGAAAATAAGTAAAAAAAAACATATTCATTATTATTTAAAATCATTACAATGAAAAATATAATCTTATCCATCATAACAATTACAACAATTGCAGGTGCTACAATTTCCTGCAACCAATCATCAAATAAAAACACGGAAGCAAAAGCGATTGATACTATCGCTACAGCAGAAAAACTATCCATAGAAAACCCAATGCGCAATGATTCAATGAGTGCATCTGCAATGGATACCACAGTAAAAAAAATTGAAAATCAAGAGGTAAAAGACCAGGTTCAAAACTTCTCTATCGCACCTATAGTGAAAGATTATTTGGCTTTAAAAAATGCACTTGTAGCAGATAATGACAGAGCAGCAGCCAATGCAGGTAAGCAATTATTGACGACATTTAAAAACGTAGATATGAAATCCATTCCTGCCGACAAGCACAGTAAATATATGGACATTGCTGACGATGCCAAAGAACATGCAGAACATATTGGTGCCAACGCCGGAAAGATAGACCATCAAAGAGAGCATTTGGCAATGTTGAGTAAGGATGTTTCAGACCTTATCGTATTGTTTGGCTCTACTCAGAAATTGTATCAAGACTATTGCCCAATGTATAATGATGGTAAAGGTGCTATTTGGATTAGCGAAGCCAAGGCAATCAAAAATCCTTACTATGGTAGCCAAATGCTTACCTGCGGTTCAGTGAAAAAGGAATTATAAATGAAAAAAGTTTTAAAGATAATTCTGGTAACTATGCTGATTATTTTTATTGCTATTCAATTTTATCAGCCTGCTCTCAATATAAATAAGGGGCAGGTTTATACAACCGATTTTACCCAAGTCTATAAAATGCCTGTTGAAGTTAAAGCGATATTTCAAACCTCTTGCTACGATTGTCACAGCAACAATACCAAAAATACGTGGTATTCTAATATTCAACCCATGGCTTTGCTGATGAAAAGACATATTGATAACGGTAAAGAAAAATTAAACTTTAATGGGTTTGGCAATTTAGGTAGGCGAAGGCAAATAAGTAAATTGGAAGGAATAGCAAACCAAATTAAAAACGATGAAATGCCATTAGCTTCTTATAAAATAATGCACAGCAATGCGAAGCTTTCAAAGGAGCGAAAAAAAATCATCATAGATTGGATTAACAAAACAGCCGACAGCCTTTCGACCGTAAATTAAAAATAATGCGTAAAATATAATGCAGAAAACTACGCAAGGTTGCCATAAATGCAATTTTTTTTAAATTAATAAAATTAATAAATGAAAAAGATAACACTAATACTATTCATCCTTTCTACATTTTCCTTTGTACAAGCACAGGATATGAAAGGTATGGATATGAGTAAAAAAGAAAAGGCTCAGCACACAACTTATACTTGCTCAATGCATCCCGAAATCCACGCCACAAAACCAGGCAACTGCCCAAGGTGTGGCATGAAATTGATAAAAGAAAAGACTAAAACAGTAAAACAATCATCGAACGAAAAGAACGATGAAATGCAGATGCCCCCAAAAGAGCAGCCAAAAAAGGTAGACAAAATGAACAATATGTCTATGCAAAAAGAAAAGCATCAAACCGTAAAAAGAATTGTAAATACAAAACCCCCAAAAACAGTTCGATACGAATTGTATGTAAAAGATACGCTTGTAAACTATGCAGGTAAAGAAAAAAGAGCCATTGCTGTAAATGGGCAAATACCGATGCCAACCCTAACTTTTACTGAAGGAGATACAGCCGAAATTGTAGTACATAATCAATTAAAAGAAAGTACATCGTTGCATTGGCATGGCGTTTTTTTACCCAATAAGGAAGATGGAGTGCCTTGGCTTACACAAAAACCCATTCCAGCAGGTTCAACTTACACCTATCGTTTCCCAATTATCCAGCACGGAACACACTGGTATCACTCTCATTCGGGTTTGCAGGAGCAGATTGGAATGTATGGCAGTTTTGTAATGAAAAAGCGTGAGGATGATAAAACTTTTAGAGAAGGAATTGATGATTTGCCCACCGTACCAATGATTTTAAGTGAGTGGACAAACTTAGACCCTGATAATATTAATCGTATGTTACATAATGCAAATGATTGGGCAGCTATCAAGAAAAATGCAACCCAGTCTTACGTTGAAGCCATTAAGGAAGGTCATTTCAAAACAAAAGTGACCAACGAGTGGAAACGCATTTTAGCAATGGACGTTAGCGATGTCTATTATGACAAAATTTTAATCAACGGAAATAATACTACAGATTTAAAAAAAGTTGATGGTAAAACACTAAAAGCAGGCGATAAAGTACGGTTGCGAATATCAAATGGTGGAGCATCCTCTTACTTTTGGTTGCGTTATGCAGGTGGTAAAATTACTGTAGTAGCCAATGATGGTAACGATGTAGAGCCAGTAGAGGTAGATAGATTAATCATTGCAGTTTCCGAAACTTATGATATAGTAGTAACAATTCCTAACGATGGAGTTGCCTATGAGTTTCTAGCCACTACAGAAGACCGAACACAATCTGCAAGCTATTTTGTAGGCAACGGCATCAAACAGCTTATTTCTCCGCTTCCTCGCCTTAAATATTTTGAGGGGATGAAAATGATGAATGATATGATGAAAATGAATGGGGATTTGGACGATATGGGAATGAAAATGAGCCTGAACCAAATGGATATGAATGTAGTGATGTATCCTGAAATTACTGGAGATGCGAAGCAAAAGCAAGACCACAGCCAACACAATATGAGGATGGATAACGACCCTAATCGTTATAATGCAAATGCTTTGGGAGAAATCAAAACGCTGAATTATGCAATGCTACAATCTCCTTCCAATACGGAACTTCCTAAAGATGCTCCAGTAAAAGAATTGAAATTTACCCTTACCGGAAATATGAACCGTTATGTGTGGAGCATGGATAATAAAATACTTTCAGAAGTTGATAAAATACCTGTGAAAAAAGGAGAAATTCTACGAATTACCATTTATAATAACTCAATGATGCGCCACCCGATGCACCTTCACGGTTTTGATTTTAGAGTAATTAATGGTAAAGGTGAAAAATCTCCCCTAAAAAATGTGTTGGACATAATGCCAATGGAAACTGATACCATAGAGTTTTTAGCAAATGAAGAAGGAGATTGGTTTTTCCACTGTCATATCCTATATCATATGATGTCGGGAATGAACAGGGTATTTGCTGTTGACGATTATCAAAATCCGAATTTACCTGACAAAAAACAAGCATATAATATGTTGCAAAGAGAAAGCAATATGCCACACTTTATGGTACAGAATGATTTTGCTACCAATGGAAATGATGGTGATGCGATGCTTCAAAACGCAAGATGGAGTTTAGGTACAGAATGGCGATTAGGTTATAATGATATGCACGGTTATGAGGTAGAAACTCACTTAGGAAGGTATATTGGAAAAATGCAATGGTTTATGCCATTTATAGGTTTTGATTGGAGGTATCGTAAAATGGGTATGGATGAACACGAAACCAATTTATTCGGACAGAAAAACGAAAAAGATACACGTAGAGCATTTAGTTTAGGTTTTATGTACACCTTACCAATGTTGGTTAATTTGCAAGCAGAAGTATATCATGATGGCATAGTTCGCCTTTCTCTAATGCGTGAAGACATTCCCATTACAAAAAGATTGAGGGCAGGTTTTATGGTCAACACCGATATGGAATATATGACAGAGCTAAAATATATTATCAATAAAAATGTGGGTATCCGTACACATTATGATAGTGATATGGGATTTGGTGTTGGATTATCTATTAATTATTAAAATGTTAAATCAAATGCTAAAAATCATTATTTTTCATTGTATAAACTGCGATGTATCTATTTGAAATAGTATCAAGTTTTAAGCTGAGTAAATGGAGCTTCCTTTATTGACAAATGCAAGATTATAGCATTATTTATTCATTTTATCACTGTGCTATTCAAGCTTCTCAATATCATTAAAGTTCAATTTTTAATATTTGATTAAAGCAGATACGGGTGTGAAATGCTCCAATGAAAAACAAGATGGGGGAGAATAATGTCCACTGATGTTTAGACTTTAATCGCTAGATCGTCTTTGATACAAATTGAAAATTTGTATCAAAGACGATCTAGCTTTTTTTCAAAAAGGATGAAAACTTGAAACTCATTTTTTTCTAAATTGATAAAAAATATAATTCAAATTTAATTAATTTTTGTTGCGAATAAATTTCGAATACCTATTCTTGAGTAGTTTTAATACTTTATTTCGACTCAGAATTTTTAATAAAAATAAATAAGATTGAGTTATTGTTATTTTTATTAGAATTTCTTCTCATACTGGGGGAAATCAGTTAGATACATAATAGGATTATTTGACAAATGAGTTGAGCTGTAATCATAGTATTCCATCAGGCAGAAAAATTATAACTGCAAGAGAACTGGACATATACGATTATTATCACATAGGGATTCTATATTTTCTATATTACTATAAATAAAAACTGCCAAAAAAATAGTCTAACATTTTGTGGCAGTTCGTTTAAAACTTTTATTTAAAATCAAACTAATCTTCTGTATTCTTCAGAGCCATTAACAAGTTATAGGCACCTTTTGTTACAAACCGTTTACCTCCAAGGTCCTTCTGTAATATTTCGGTATAATTGTTTTCAGAGGTTCCGGTTTTAACTTCTCTCATCTCAAACCTATTTTTGCCTTTGACCTCAAAAATGTAATATTTATTTTCAAACCGTACAATGGCATCATTTGGTAACGCAGAGGCGTTGCTTGCTTCGGTTTCGATATCAGCATTCATATACATCCCCGGGATAAGCCCTTTGTCGTAATTATCAAAATGACAATGAACTTCAACGGTATTATCAGTAGAAACATTTTTACTGATCAAGATGATTTTTGTACTGTATTTTTTATCAGGATCCGTATTGGTATATGCCAGTACAGTTTGCCCTACTGAAAGTTGGTCTATATCCTTTTCATAAACATCAAGTGCCAAGTGGATATCGGTAGGATTTACCAGCTCAAATAAAACTTCAGTAGGATTGACATATTTTCCAATATTCACATTGACAGCCGAAACAAAACCGTTAATTGGAGAATATATATTGATGCTTTTTGTAATGTTATTCGCTGTCAAACCGTTTGGGTTAATACCAATCAATCTTAGTTTCTGCTCTAATGCCTTTACCAGAACATTTTGCATCTGATAATTGGATCTAGTCTGCTCATACACTTTATCACTTGTTGCCTTGCTTACATTCAACTGTTTTTGTCTGTTGTATTCGCTATTATTATAGGAGTACTGGGCTTTGGCTACAAGATAATCCTGTTGGATCTGGATATACTGAGGGTCTTCGATCACTGCTATTACCTGTCCTTTGGAGACCTGCATTCCCGGTAGAAGTCGTGTGTATTTCAGGTATCCTCCCAAAGGCACGCTTACCGAAACTTTATTTTGCGGTGGTACATCGATCTTCCCGTTAACTTTTAATTTTGAAGAAATGTTTTGATTTCCAATGGTCCCAACTTCAATACCTGCATTCTTATATTGTGCATCCGTAAGAGTAACCATATTATTTTCCGTTTTTACCGCCACATCTTCTTTCTGTTCTTCTTCTTTTTTACCTGTACAAGAATTTAGAAGGAGTGCTGTGCATATGATGAGCATTAATCTGTTCATAATGAATTGTTTGATTTTGAATTAATTTTAAATGATGGTTTGAAAACCACAATTGCAATGATGGCGAAGACTATGGTCAATATTCCTCCGTATAAAAATTCTTTCTGAGGAAAATTTGCACCTAGAAATCCTGCGATAGGATAAGCAATAGCCCACCAAAGATGTGAAAACGCAAAGTGAGACCCGTAAACCTTGCCTTGATTTTCATGGGAAATATTTTCAGCAATGAGCGTTTCTGATGGCATCTCTGCAAGGCTTTGTCCCAAACCTGCAAAAATCCACAAGACAATCAGGACATTGAATGATGTCCAGTTTGCAAAGCTTACTGCCAGCCCTAATAGAAATACACCTGCAATTAGAGATAAAGCCCTGGTTTTCGAGCGGTCAAAACTTCCTGCAATAAATGCAGAAATAGAAGCACCGACCCCAAAACCAGCCATCACCCATCCATAGTACTTATCTTCCAGAAGGAGCGATGATTTCACATATCCGATCGTATTGACCAATATCATTGCTCCTGCAAGCGACGATACAAATTCGATGCTTAGGGCGAAACGTAAGATCTTATTTCCAAATAGTAACCTTATGCCCTTCCAGACATTTCCCCAGGTATTTGAATTTTCAGACCCGCCGGTAACACCCTTCTGTAATGCAGATGCAGGAATTGAAAGAATGAATACTGCTGCAATGATAAAGGTGATGCCATCTACAATGAAAATATCCCGTGCTCCAAGCCAGGTCGCAACAACACCAGCCAATGCAGGACCTAAGATCCCCAATAATTGATAGGTTGCAGTGGAAAGACCAACGGCCTCACGGTAATATTTACCATCAACAACCTGAGGAATGACTGTTCGGTAGGTCGGGGTAAAGAATGCGTTGAATACATTCAGAAAAAATACCAATACGTAGATCTGCCATTCCTGCGTTATAAAAGGCGGGCAGCAGACGATTCCCATCCTGATAAAATGGGTAACATATAATATTTTTTTTCGTGATATCCTATCCGCTAATACACCTGCAAAAGGAGAAAAAATGATAAATGCCGTTACCCTTAACGTCAGCGCGCTTGCCAATATGATAGCAGAACGTTCTTTCCCGAATTGATAAGCCAGTAGAGCCAGCCCCACCCATGTGAAAGCATCTCCGATAAGACTTATCGTCTGTGCCATATATAGTTTTGCAAAAGTCTTGTTTTTCAGTGCCATAAAAGGCTCTGTTAACTTTTGAACAAAGGTTCTTTTATCTTTATTTTCCATTGTTGTTGAATTTTGGATCGTAAGAATTAATTTCGATCAGACTGTTGTTGCGGTTTTTTAATGCCTCGATATACTGGTTCTGAATTTCGATAGCCTGATTGGTCAGGATCACCCATTGAAGATAGTCGATATCGCCGCCTAAAAATTGTTTCTTCGCAGTAGAATTGATGGTAGCTACATGTTTTAGTCCTGTATTCTGGTAATAATCTACAACTTCATTATACTTTTGGAAGTCGATAAAAGAAGATTGATAATTGATCTCGAAATTCTTGAGGTTGTATTCATACTCCGTTGCAGCAACAAGCTGGTTCGCTTCTGATGCTTTAATTTTCGCTTTCTGTCCTCCGTTGAATATCGGAATACCTACACCAATTACCACTGATTGAAAACGTGGTGTGCTGTTATATTCTTTATTGTCGGCTCCCATTCCTTTCATTCCCATAATATTATATCCTAAGGAAAGGCTTGGCAATAATTTACTTTTTTCTACTTCTGTTTCGGCAACCAAAATATCTTTTTTCTGCTTTAAATATTGAAGATAGGGATGTTCTGCAATGGCAATATTATCAAGAGCTGTCTGCTGTAATAAAGTATTGTCGCTAACATCAGGACTGTAAAGAACTTCCGTATTCAATAATAACTGGAATTGAAGCTGGGAAATTTCCAAATCTCTTTCGAGTTGTTTTAACTGAACTGCAATCTGACCACGCTGATTTTCAGCGGTTGTCTGTTCAAGAACATTACTTTCACCAACTTTAAAACGGAGATTGGCCTTGTTTAGAAATTCGGCATACAGCTTGTCATTTTCCTGCAATAAACTTTTCTTCTGCAATAGATAAACCATATTGTAGTAAACCTGGGCAACATTTTTACGAAGCTGTTTTTCTTTCACCCCTACGCTCAAGACACTGTTCTTCCAAACCTCTGTTAAAAGATTTTTATTGGCCGAATAAACTTTTGGAAAATTGACCGATTGGGAAACCCCTAATCTGACATCAGAATAAAAACTATTGATCTGTCCGATCTCAGCACTTGCATTCGTTGCCGGGATAATCGCGCTCGACTTAATAAGCAGTTTATTGTAGTCGCTCCTTAATTTTTCGCTCTTTACGGATAAATTATGTTGCAATGCTATCTCCGTAGCTTCTTTTAAAGAGATGGAAGACTGCGCATTTAAACTTAAAGCTCCTGCAAAAAGGAATGCAAGAAGCAATGTTTTTCCTGTTTTGATCTTGAATGTAAATTTCTTTTTTTCTATCATAATATAAAGAATTGGTAATACAAAGAGTGTAAGAAAAGTAGCCACCATAAGACCACCGATAACTACTGTTGCCAAAGGTTTTTGTACTTCTGCACCTTCTCCGGTACTCAACGCCATTGGCAAGAATCCCAATGAGGCAACAAAAGCCGTCATTAGCACAGGTCTTAAACGGACCTTAGTCCCTTCAAGCACGATTTCCCGAAGATCTGTCTTTCCTTCTTTTCTCAATCTGTTGAATTCAGAAATAAGGACAATACCATTTAATACTGCCACACCAAATAGCGCAATAAAGCCTATTCCGGCAGAAATACTGAAAGGCATTCCTCGAAAAGCTAACGCAAAAACACCTCCTATTGCCGAAAGCGGGATGGCTGTGTAGATCAGAAAAGCTTGTTTCATCGAATTGAAAGCAAAATATAATAGAATAAGAATAAGTATTAAAGCCACAGGAACCGCAATATATAATCGTGATTTTGCTTCCTGTAAATTTTCAAACGCACCACCATACGTCACGAAATAGCCAGGCGGAAGTTTAATCTGTTTGTCCACTTTATCCTGTAATTCCTGAACCATACTCTGCACATCACGACCTCTTACATTAAATCCTACAATGATCCTGCGTTGAGAATTTTCTCTTTGTATCTGATTTGGACCTTCTATAATATTTACATCTGCAACAAGACTCAAAGGAATTTGTTCTCCTCTTGGGGTGGCAATAAGCAGGTTTTGAACATCTTCTAGCCCTTGTCTTTTATCGCCCGCTAATCTTACCACTAGGTCAAACCGCTTTTCTCCTTCATAGACTGTTCCACCAACTGCTCCTGCAAAAGCGGAATTGATGACTTGGTTTACATCGCTAATATTAAGTCCATACTGAGCAATAGTTGCACGGTTAAGTTTAATTACAATTTGGGGCATACCGGTGACGGCTTCCACATAAACACCGCTGCTTCCTTGCACAGAACTTACAATTTTGCCTAATTTATTAGCGTAGACAGACAGGGTGTCAAGATCTTCACCAAATATTTTACAAACTACATCCTGTCTAGCACCGGAGATTAATTCATTAAAACGCATCGCAACAGGGTACTGAAAACTAAATGTAACACCGGGAACTGCCTCTAATTCTTTGGCCATCTTTTCTTCCAATTCTTCGTACGAATCAGCGGATGTCCAATCTTTTCGGTCTTTGAGAATAATCATCATATCGGTGGCATCTATAGGCATGGGATCGGTCGGAACCTCGCTGCTCCCTGTTTTTCCCACCACTTTTTCTACCTCAGGAAATTTTTCCAGTATAATTTTTGAGCCTTTTGAAACAGCCTCAATAGATGTGTTGACATTGCTTCCAGGTAATACGCGGGTTTCTACAGCAAAATCACCTTCAGGTAAAGATGGAATAAATTCCCCGCCTAATGAAGATAAAATAAGTATTGCCACAGCAAACAAAGCAACAACTGATATCAAAATAGCTTTTGGAATTCGTAAAACCTTTTCCAGCATCCGTCTGTAAAAGTTCTCAAGTTTAGCCATAATTCTATCCGATAAATTTTCTTTAACCTGGACTTTCTTGCTCAAAAACAATGCTGTCATCATCGGAATGTACGTCAGTGACAATACAAAAGCTCCGGCTAATGCGAAGGCTACAGTCTGAGCCATTGGGGTAAACATTTTTCCTTCAATACCCTTCAATGCAAAAATGGGAAGATAAACGATCAGAATGATCGCCTCGCCAAAAACCGCAGCATTTCTCATTCGTGTGGAGGTACTTAGCACTTCCGCATCCATCTGCTTTTGAGAAAGGACATCTATTCCGGCGTACGCTTTGGAATGTCTTATCCGATGCATAACGGCCTCTACAATAATAACAGCTCCGTCAACGATAAGACCGAAATCTAAGGCACCTAAACTCATCAAGTTTCCACTGACACCGAAAGCATTCATCAAAATGACTGCGAAGATCATAGATAAGGGGATAACAGATGCGACAATGAGACCAGCACGCATACTCCCTAAAAAGAAAACTAAAACAAATACAACAATTAGAGCTCCCTCAATCAGGTTTTTAGTTACTGTACTGATTGAGTTGTCAACCATTTTCGTACGGTCTAGGAAAGGATCGATCTCTACACCTTCGGGAAGTGTTTTCTGAATCAGATCGATTTTATTTTTTATGTTTTTGATAACTTCATTACTGTTAGCTCCTTTCAGCATCATTACAACTGCTCCGGAAACCTGCTGCTGTCCATTATAGGTCATTGCTCCGTATCTTGTAGCACTACCATATTTAACTTGTGCAATGTCACGAACGAGTAATGGAATTCCGTTGGAAAGATTTTTAATTACAATATTCTGTATATCTTCCATATTCCCTACAAGACCTTCACTTCGGATAAATAGAGCAGTAGGACCTTTTTCAATATAGGCTCCTCCCGTATTCTGATTGTTGTTTTCCAAAGCCTTAAACACATCACTTATAGAAATATTATTGGCTTTTAATCGTGAAGGATCAACTGCAATTTCATATTGTTTCAATAAACCGCCGAAACTGCTCACCTCTGCAACACCTTTAACTCCAACAAGCTGACGCCGAACAATCCAGTCCTGAATGGTACGAAGTTCCATTGCATCATATTTTCCTTCATAACCTTTTTTAGGACGTACAGAATATTGATAAATTTCTCCAAGACCGGTAGTGACTGGAGCAAGAGTGGGTGTTCCGAAACCTTTTGGGATTTCATCCTGTACTTGCTGAAGTCTTTCGGAAACCTGCTGTCTTGCCCAGTAAATATCAGTATCATCATCGAAGACGATGGTCACCACTGAAAGACCAAATCTTGAAAAACTACGAAGAGATTTCAATCCGGGAATATTGTTATTTACCTGTTCGATTGGGAATGTGATCAGTCGCTCCACATCCGGAGCGCCTAGAGATGGTGCGATAGTAATTACTTGCACCTGGTTATCTGTAATATCAGGAACTGCGTCTATGGGAAGTTTTTTTACTTCATAAATACCATAGCCAATTAAGGCTAATATAAAGAGCCCGATAATGAGTTTATTCTTAATTGAAAACTCAATTATTCTATTTAGCATATTTTAATTTGTTAAGCATTAAACATACGTACCGACGGAAGCCGGACGCACAAATACCCAAAAGAAAAACCTTTGAGAATGTCAAATGATTAACAAAAACGAGGGGGTTGCCAAATACCCTCTAAATGGGCAGATGCAACAAAGGAATTAGTATATGAAACAGGCTTTTCCTTACTTACAGGAATACTATTTAAAAATGAGAAGGTATTCAATTGAAAATAAAATACTGCAATATGGGGAGCATGAGCATCAAAAGTTTTAAAAGGTAAATTTTTGTGGCTGTGCTGTGCTAAATTATTATGTGTACTGTTGTAAGAATAATGTTCTTTTAAAAATTCGATGAACGAAGAATCATGATCTTCAGCCTCTCCATCATTGTGATGCATAACGAAATGCTGTACGAGATCAGGTAGTTTCAAGAGCTGGTTTCCTATACTGCTAGTAGACAGGAATATAATGAGAAAAAATATTGATAAGGCTCCTTTCACTTCGCAAATTTATAAAAACAAATATAGATTAAGGTAAATTTTTCGGAAAATTTTATATTAGAAGCTCATGAAGAAAAAGTTCTAATTATATTTTTGTTTTTCAGTATCAATTATAATCATCTTTTGTATTTACAATTAATAACACATTGAATCACTCAAGTTTGGTATTGTTACCTAATATTAGTGGTATTGTAAATTATTTGAATCAGGGCTTAAACAATAAAGAATAATAGCTTTGTCTTCAAATACTAAATGCTAAATATATGGAAGTTAATTATTCTGAGTACTTATATCCTAATATATTAGCGTTGGCATTATGTTACTAAATATCGCATCGATAAGTGTGTAAAATTGGTCGCAAAAAAGTAAGTCCAAAAAGTTATAATTCAAAATTTCTTCGAAATTCAAAATGTAAATTAGCAAAATGAAAATCCTGATCATAGAAGACGAAACCGAGCTTGCTAAAAGTATCTCCGAATATCTTTCGGGAGAAAATTATATATGTGAATTTGCACCCACATTCAGCGAAGCAATGGAGAAAATAGAAACGTTCCAGTATGATTGCATACTGTTGGATATTATGCTCCCTGACGGCAATGGACTTGTCATTTTAGAAGAATTAAAAAGACAGAATAAACAGGATGGCGTCATTATCATTTCTGCTAAAAATGCTTTGGATGATAAGATAAAAGGTTTGCAGTTAGGGGCAGACGATTATCTTACGAAACCATTTCACCTTTCAGAACTGATGGCAAGGATCTATTCAATTATCAGAAGAAAACAATTCAATAATTCGAATGTCATCACACAGAATGAATTGCAGATAGATCTTTTAGCAAAAACTGTTACTATTAATAATAAAACAATTATTCTGACAAAAAAAGAATTTGATTTGCTGCTTTATTTTATCGGCAATAAAAATAAGGTAATTTCCAAAAGTACATTGGCGGAACATCTCTCCGGTGATTTTGCGGATATGCTGGATAATCACGATTTTGTCTATGCTCACGTCAAGAATCTTAAAAAGAAATTATATGAAGCAGGCTGTGACCATTACTTGAAAACAGTTTATGGTACAGGATATAAATGGGAAAATATCTATAAATTATGAAGCCACTTTTAAGTAAAACCACAAGACCTTTTTTGATTTTTGTAATGATTGTTCTCGTTTTCAGTATCCCTGTTTATTATTTTGTAGTGGATGCAATATGGCAGGAGGAACTTGATGAGCACAATGAGATTGTTGCAGAAAAAACAGGATACGAATTTAACAAAATGAATGCTTCTAAAGAAGAAATACAACGTAGTATCGCTCTTTGGAAGCAGATTCAGCCGGGAACTAATATTGAAAAATTACCTGGGAATAATTTAAAAAAAGATTCGATTTTCACAACAGAAAAATACAAACCTTTTTCTGCTGATGCCACGATTGAGCGCTACCGATGTCTGAAAAAAATTATTTACATAAAAAATGAACCATATCTTTTTACGATAGAGACCAATATTGAGGAGACAGAAGGTACTGTGATGATCATCGGTGCTATTACATTATTCTTTTTTCTTTTAATTGTCACTGGATTGTTTATTTTGAATAGAAGATTATCTAAAACCATCTGGAAGCCATTTAGAGAGACACTTGATCAATTGAAGAATTTTAATTTAAACACACAAACGCAGATTGAATTTGACAAGACAGATACCACAGAATTTGAAGAGTTAAACCAATCACTAAGAAAATTGATTGCACACAATATATCCGTGTATAAAACACAAAAAGAGTTTACTGAAAATGCATCGCACGAATTACAGACTCCGTTGGCCATCTTGAAAAATAAGCTTGATCTTTTACTTCAAGATGCAAACCTGACCGAAAAGCAGTACAACATTGCCGAGGAAATGAACAAAGCTTTAACGAGAAGTTCAAGAATTAATAAAAATCTTTTGTTATTAGCAAAAATAGATAACAGTCAATTCGATAATTCTGAAAGCATTCAGTTTGATGAGATATTGCACCAAAATATGGATATTTTTAATGAACATTTTGAGCAAAAAAATATATCCGTCGTAGAGAATATTTCTTCTGACGTTGAGATGATTGGCAATAGCGGGCTGACAGAAGTTCTTATCAGTAACCTAATTTTAAATGCAATTCGTCATACTTCACGTGACGGAGCAATATCGGTGAAATTGACAAATTCAGTATTTGAAGTTGCGAATTCCGGAAGTGAAAAATTAAATACAGATCTTCTATTTAAAAGATTTTCGAAGCTTTCCGCTGAGAATAGCGGAAGTGGTTTGGGATTAGCCATCATCAGTGAGATTTGCAAATTCCATCATTGGACGATCAGTTATAAATTTGAAAATAATTTGCATATTTTTTCAGTAAAACTGTAAAATTCAAAATTTCTTCTAAATTCACTTTTAGTTTTGCTGCATAATTTAATTTATGCAAACGTTCTTCTATACTTATAAGTGCAAAACGACCTTCAATAAAAATTTCTTCCCAAATTTCAAATCATTGATATGAAAAATGTTAATGATGGCTTTTTAAAAGGAAGAGCAAAAAGCCTTACATACACTTTTAAAGGTGCTTTTCTTTTGCTGAAAACGGAACATTCGATAATGACACAGTCTTTCATCGGGGTTGTTTTCGTTGTTTTAGGCTTCTATTTTAAAATCACAAAAGTTGAGTGGATGTTTCAGATACTTGGCTTTGGACTTATTCTCACGGCAGAAAGCCTTAATACTGCAGTGGAAAAACTCTGCGATTTCGTTCATCCGGAATATCATAAAAAAATCGGTTTTGTAAAAGACATCGCTTCCGGAGCTATGACATTTGCTGTGATCTCAGTTTTAATTTTACTCACTCTAATCTATTATCCTTACTTATGAAAAAGTTATTCAATGGCAGATTTTCAGCACTGTTTAGTATTCTGAGTCTATATATTTTTTTGGCATTTGTAATTAGGATAATATTACTGATCTGGTCTTTAAAAGATCTTGAGCTTAATTTCCTACATATTTTGCGGGCTTTTTTCACAGGGTTCTTATTTGACCTGACGATGGGTTCTTTATTTTTGGCATTTTACGCCTTTTATCTTTTGATCTTTCCGAAAAGATGGATCGGATCTTTGTTTGATAAAATCATCACCTATTTTTATCTAAGCTTGATTTTCATTATTATTTATTTTAGCCTTTTGGCAGAAATACCTTTTTGGGATGAGTTTGGGGTGAGGTTCAATTTCATTGCGGTAGATTATCTTATTTACACTTATGAAGTTGTCGAAAACATCAATCAGTCTTATCCTTTACCTGTGATTGCTGTTGTTTTGGTAGGATTGATTGTTCTTACGTTTGTTTTATTTAAAAAACTGAATATCTTCAAAAACACTTTTTCTGATAAGAATTCTATCAGTAATCGTTTATTTTATTCACTTCCGGTTTTGGCAATTGCCATTATTTTAGGCTTGGTGATGAAAAACAAGCAGGCGGATTTCAGTAATAATTTGGTGGTAAATGAATTGGGGAAAAACGGTGCTTTTTCTTTTGTAACTGCCTTCAAATCAAACGAGCTTGATTATGAAACCTTCTACCCGAAACTATCGGAAAAAGAAGCTTATTCAATAGTTAAGAAGAATCTTTTACAGGAAAATCAAAAATATACAACCGCAAAATATGATGATATATCAAGGCTCACCATAGGAAATAATGAACAAAAACCTAATCTCATCCTTATTGCCATAGAAAGTTTCAGCGCAGATTTTCTGACAGAATTTGGCAATAAAGATCATCTTACGCCCAACTATGAAAAGTTGTCGAATGAAAGTATTTTCTTTACAAATCTGTATGCAACAGGAACAAGAACCGTTCGCGGGATGGAAGCTTTAACATTATCTGTTCCGCCAACACCGGGAAATAGCATCGTAAGAAGACCTAATAATCAGAATTTATTTTCCGTTTCTACAATTGTAAAATCAAAAGATTATCAGCCCTATTTTATTTATGGCGGCGATGGTTATTTTGATAATATGAATACCTTTTTTGGTGGACAGGGATTTGATATTGTTGACAGAAACAGAGGTAATCCTTTAGCAGACGAGATTAAAACACAAAGATTTGCAATTCCTGATAACGAAGTGAAATTTGAAAATGCCTGGGGAATCTGTGATGAAGATCTTTATAATCAATCTATCAAATACGCTGATAAAAGCGCTAAAGCAAACAAACCGTTTTTTCAGTTTGTAATGACCACTTCCAACCACAAACCTTACACTTTCCCAGCAGGAAAGATCGACCTTCCGCAAGGTGATAGAAATGCTGCCGTGAAATATACAGATTATGCTTTAGGAAAGTTCATTGCGGATGCGAAGACAAAACCCTGGTTTAAAAATACCGTATTCGTTATAGTTGCAGACCATTGTGCAAGCAGTGCCGGGAAGTGGGAGATCAATATCGACAGACATCACATTCCTGCAATTATTTATAATCTTCCACAGCAACAACCAACAAGAATTGATCGTTTAACTTCACAGATCGATTTGATGCCGACTTTATTCGGATATCTCGGTTGGAATTACAACACAAGTCTTTACGGAAAAGACATCAATCAAATGAAAGTTGGAGATGAAAGAGCTTTTATTGGCAATTACAGAACTTTGGGAATGCTGAAAGGAAATGTCTTCACACAGATTGACGATAGAAAAAGGTTAAAACAGTTTGGAGTTTCAGGAAATGAAAAACAGACCTTGTCAGAAATAAAAACAAAAAATCAGGAATTGGCCTATCAAACCATTTCTTATTATCAGACAGCAAGTGTGAGATTTAAAAATGGTAAAATGAAAGCTAAATAAAAACAGCCGGAATTGGGCTATTATTTTTTATCAATAAATTCCTGAACTATGAGATTAATAACTTTTCTGAAAAGCAAGAAAAGGCTTTTGTTTCGTGCGACGCTTATTACTCTATTAATTGTATTTGTAACATTAAGCTGTCTTGTTTTTTTTCTGCCACTAGAATATCTGGATATCCATATTTCAGAGGAAATACAGGAAAAGCAGACGCCGTATCTTAACACCATAATGATCTGGCTTAGTTACTTTGGAAGAACGACGGTGTCGGTTATAATGGTGGGATTAACTTCACTTTTTTTTCTGATTTTGGGCTATAAAAAAGAAACTGTTCTGCTTTTATCAACGCTTTTATCAGGTGTTTTAGGGTTAGGACTAAAAATGCTGATCAACAGACCCCGCCCGTCCCAAGATTTAGTTGTCCTTTTAGAAGAAACTAAATATCAAAGCTTTCCCAGCGGTCACGTTTTGTTTTATACTGTATTTTTTGGTACATTAATATTGATTATTCTTTATTTAAAAAATATCAAATATAAGGTCAAATTATTTTTGATTATCATTTGTCTTTCTGTGATTTTCTTCGGAGCTGTTTCAAGGGTTTATCTTGGTTCGCATTGGTTTACAGATGTTTTGGGAGGATTTATCTTAGGCGTTTTCTGTGTTTTGATTATGGGGTATTTTTACCTCAAAAACGACAGGGATATTCCGAAAAATATAAATTAAAATTCAAAATTTCTTCTAAATCAAATCTCACCTTTACCATATAATTAATAGAATATGGATACTTTGCGTGCATATCTCATTCGTGGTTTTCTACTTTCATTATTCTTTATTTTTTGTTGTAAGATTAGTGGGCAGTCAAAAAATACATTGTCTTATTTTCTTGAAACAGCAAAAACGAACAGTCCTGTTTTAAATGATTTCAACAACCAGGTACTATCAAATCGAATCGACAGTTTAAAGTTAAGAGCAACTTACGGATTCATTGTAACCGGAGAGGGAACAGTGGGATATTCCCCCAATATTAAAGGTTGGGGCTATGACAGCGCGCTGACAAACGGACAATCGCTTTTTGCAAGCGTAAGAGTTGCCAAAGAATTCATCAGCCGGAATAATCTGAATACGAGACTTATCGGTGTTAATGCAAGTATTGCACAGGTTTTAGCCCAGAAAAATATCAGTCTTCAAACGCTTAATAAACAGATTACCGACCAATATATTACGACTTACGCGAGTCAGCAACAATATAATGTAAGCAAGGAAATTATTCATTTGCTGAATCAGGAAGATATTGTTTTGAAAAAATTGACTCAGGCTGCGGTTTTCAAACAAACGGATTATCTAACCTTTAAAGTTGTCCTTCAACAAAACGAACTCACATTGGAACAGCAAAAAGCTGATTGGCAAAATAATTATGCATTACTCAATTACTTGTCTGGAATTATAGATGATACTTTCGAGCCTGTTGAAGCTCCATATTTTACTGAAAAACTGAATTCTACTTCTTTTGACAAAAGTATGTATCAAAAGGCTTTTCAGGCAGATAGTTTAAAATTAGCTAACGACGCCAAAATAATCCAATACAATTACAAACCAAAAATCACAACATTTTCGGATAGCGGTTATCAGTCTTCGTTTATAACAACTCCTTATAAAAATTTTGGATTGAGTGTAGGCGTTGGGGTTACAATTCCGATTTATGATGGTCATCAGAAAAAAATGTTGTTGCAGCAAAATCAATTATCACTGCAAACCCGTCAAAAATATCTTGAGCAAACACAAAGACAATATCAACAGATGATGTTCCAGATTAACAGTCAGATTGAGCAGTATAATAGGATAATTAATACCGCTAATGAACAAACGACTTATGCCAGAACTTTGGTTGAAGCCAATGCCAAACAGCTTCCTACGGGAGATGTAAGAATGGTGGATTTTATTCTTTCAATCAATAATTTATTGAGTCTTAAAGGAAATATCATTCAGTACAATACGACTTTATTCAACCTGAAAAACCAATTGCAATATTTAATTATTCAGTAATTATGGAAAAAATAATATTATTCATCATAGTCTCTCTTGTTGTTTTCAGTTGTAATAAAACGAGTGAAACGGTTCCTACAGAAACACCTACGACAGATGCAAAACCCAAAACATTGGTTACGGTTGCCTATCCGTCTGATACAGCTCAACTCAACAATGTAATAACACTAAATGCAACGGCAGCTTATTTGTTAAAATCTGATGTAAAAGCGAACAGTACAGGTTATATCACAAAAATGACCATCAAACTGGCAGACCGTGTCGGAAAAGGTTCGGTACTTTTCGGATTGCAGACCAAAGAAGCAAGAGCATTGGGAAATACCATCAATAAATTAGATAAATCTTTTCGTTTCAACGGAGCAACAACGGTGACAAGTCCTGCAACAGGTTATGTCGCAATGCTGAATCATCAAATCGGAGATTATGTTCAGGACGGGGAAGTTCTGGCAACGATTACCGATGCGAGCAGTTTCGGCTTTGTGGTCGATGTACCTTATGAATATCTTCAAATCATCAAAAGTAAAGGTTCTTTACCAATCACTTTGCCCGACAATACGGTTTTGCAGGGAAGAATCGCAAAAGTAATGCCTTCTGTTGATGCTATTTCTCAAACTGTGAAAGTGCTTTTACAAGTTCCCATTAACAATATTCCTGAAAATCTGATTGGTACGATCAGCTTTTCCAAAACTTCCGCTTATGGACTTTCTGTTCCAAAAATGGCAGTTTTGAGTGATGAAACCCAGTCTTCTTTTTGGGTGATGAAATTAATCAATGACACGACAGCCGTAAAAACAGACATTACAAAAGGGGTGGAAACGGATAAATATATTCAGATAAAATCCGGCAATTTGACTACGAAAGACAGAGTGATTTTCTCAGGAAATTTCGGATTGAGTAATACCGCAACCGTGAAAATACAAAAACCCTAACCTTATGAAAAAATCCTTTTTTGTAACCTATAAAAGCCCTTTGCTTGTATTAATTTTCTTAATCCTTGCGAGCGGTATTTTTTCTTACACTAAAATTCAGTCGGCATTATTTCCGCAGATTACTTTTCCGAAAATAAAAGTCATTGCCGATGCCGGACAACAACCCGTCAATCAAATGACAGTAGGCGTAACCAAAGTGTTGGAAGATGCGGTGAAAAGAGTGCCGGATTTGGAAGTTTTGAAAAGTACAACCAGCAGAGGAAGCTGCGAAATTTCTGCATTTATGTCGTGGAATGTGGATGTAGATTTGGCTAAACAACAGATTGAAAGCAATATAAATCAAGTAAGAAATCATTTGCCAGCAGATGTCAATATCGTAGTTGAAAAAATGAATCCGTCCATCCTTCCGGTGATGGGATATTCATTGAATTCAACTTCAAAAGACCCGATTGAGTTGAAACAATTGGCACTTTACACCATCAAACCTTTTCTCTCACAAGTGCCCGGCGTAAGTGAAGTGAGAATTATCGGCGGACAAGACAAAGAATTCCGAGTGGTGATGAATCAGGCGATGATGGCGAGATTGGGAATTACGCCTGCTTTAGTGGAACAGGCGATTAATAATACTAATTTCATTAAATCAAACGGATACTCCTCAGATTTTCGCTATCTCTATTTAACACTTACTGATGCTCAGATTCGTAATGAAGGTCAGTTGAAAAATTTGGTCGTAAGCAATAATGGAAACCGAATCATTTTGCTGAGTGATATTGCCCAAATTAATGTTCACAACGCAAAACAATATATTAAAGTCAATGCCAACGGACAGGAAAGTATCTTGATTGCAGTGATACAACAGCCCAACGCAAATGTGGTGGATTTAAGTAAAGCAATGGAAGCAAAAATTGCCGAATTGCAAAAAACCTTACCGAAAGATATTGCTTTAAAACCGTATTACGTTCAGGCAGATTTTGTGAATGATTCTATTAAAAGTGTAACAGATGCTTTGTGGATAGGGCTGGTTTTAGCAATTATCGTAGCAATTATTTTCCTTCGTTCTTGGAAGGCAAGTGCGGTTATTTTAATAACAATTCCGATTACGTTAAGTCTTACAATGCTTGCTCTCTATACGATGGGACAGACGTTCAATATTATGACGTTGGGAGCAATTGCCGCTGCCATAGGATTAATTATTGATGATGCGATTGTGGTCGTCGAACAAATCCATAGAACCCACGAGGAACACCCCAAAGAATCTTCAAAAACTTTGGTTCAAAAAGCGATTAATTATCTGTTGAAGGCAATGATTGGTTCGTCACTTAGCACGATTGTGATTTTCTTGCCATTTATGCTGATGAGCGGTGTTGCCGGAGCTTATTTTAAAGTAATGACCGACACGATGATTATCACATTAATCTGTTCATTTTTTGCAACCTGGATATTATTGCCAATCGTTTATTTACTCTTGTCATCAGGCAAGAAAAAAGAAAAAAATCTACAGCATCACGATGTAAAAGAAAGAAAATGGGTGGGGTTTTTTATCAGAAAACCTTTATTCAGTTATGGTTTTATTTTAATATTAATTGTTTTAACAGCAATTATTCTTCCCAATATCAGTACCGGATTTCTTCCTGATATGGATGAAGGAAGCATTGTTTTAGACTACAATTCACCTCCGGGAACTTCACTCGAAGAAACCGACAGAGAATTGAAGGAAGTTGAGAAAATTATCACTTCCACGCCCGAAGTTCAGGCATACAGCCGAAGAACCGGAACTCAGATGGGATTCTTCATTACAGAACCGAACCGGGGAGATTATTTGATTCAGCTAAAGAAAAACAGAAGCAAAACCACGAATGAAGTTACCGACGAAATCCGTACAAGAATTGATGCTTCAGGATTGCCTTTGACCGTAGATTTTGGACAGGTAATTACCGATATGTTGGGTGATTTGATGAGCAGTGTTCAGCCAATTGAAATCAAAGTTTTTGGGACAGACCAGAAAGTGATTGAAGATTATTCTCAAAAAATTGCGGCTATTGTAAAAAAAGTGAATGGTACAGCCGATGTTTTTGATGGAATTGTCATTGCAGGACCGTCAATGATTGTCACTCCGAAACTGCCTGTTTTAGCGCAATATAATATTTCGTTACCCGATTTTCAGAACCAATTGCAGGCAAATCTGGATGGAAATGTAGCCGGAAACATCTTTGATAATGTTCAGTACACACCGATACGATTATTGTACAACGAAAAAAGCAATCAGTCTTTAAGCGACATCAACAACAGTATGATTGCTTTGCCGAACGGAACTTTGAAACCTTTGAGCGAATTTGCAACTGTAAGCGTCGTCACCGGTTCTGCCGAAGTCAACAGGGAAGATTTACAGACTTTAGGAATTGTAACGGCAAGATTGGATAACGGAAATTTGGGAGGAACGATTCAGGAAATTCAGAATCAAATCAATCAGAAAATAAAACTGCCGAGCGGGTATTCTGTGGTTTATGGCGGTGCCTATGCAGAACAGCAGCAATCTTTTAAAGAATTACTGATTATTTTGGTGGTTTCCAGCTTATTGGTTTTTTCTGTGATGCTGTTTTTATTCAGGAACGTTTTGGTGGCGCTAATCATTTTATTGGTTTCTGTTTTGGGACTTTCAGGAGGGATTTTGTTATTGTATTTAACCAACACGCCATTGAATGTAGGAAGTTATACAGGACTCATTATGATGGTCGGAATCATTGGAGAAAACGCGATTTTTACTTATTTGCAATTCCACGAAAGTTTAGCTACAAAAACCAAAGAAGAAGCCGTTATTTATGCCATCAGTACAAGACTTCGCCCGAAATTAATGACCGCTTTGGGAGCTATTATCGCTTTAATGCCTTTAGCATTAGGAATAGGAACGGGAGCACAAATGCACCAACCTTTAGCCATTGCCGTTATTGGAGGATTTATCGTTGCATTACCACTTCTACTTATTGTTTTGCCAACATTGCTCAACAAAATCAATTTAAAACAAGAAGAAATAAACAATCAATAAAAAGTTCAAAATTTCTTCTAAATCGTTCCTGAATATTGTACTACAAATTTAAAATTAAATTAAAATGAAAAAATTAGCATTTCTATTAACAATGACTACTGGTGTAGGTTTCATCAGTGCACAAAAAATTCAACAGAAGGATATTCCTGCATTAGTTCAGAAAGGGTTTCAAAAACAATTTTCTGCAGTTAAAGATGCAAAATGGGAAAAAGAAAATGGGAAATACGAAGCAGGCTTTAAGTATAAAGGAGAAGAAATGAGCGTTCTCTACAATGCACAAGGCGTTTGGGAGGAAAAAGAAACAGAGATTAAAGTGAGCCAGCTTCCAGCGATGGCTTCATCTTATGTAGCTAAAAAACAATTAGGCAAAATCAAGGAAGCTTCTAAAATTACTAAAGCTGATGGTTCTGTAATGTACGAAGCTGAAGTTAAAAGCGGAGACGTTTTGTTTGATGCCAAAGGTAACTTTGTGAAACTTGCAAAAGAGTAAAATCTGATTGAAAAAAAAGAAAGCCACTTGTACGAGTGGCTTTCTTTTTCAAATTGATTATCTAGACTTTTAAAATTCAAAATTTCTTCTAAATCATTACTGAATATTGTATCAAAATAAATGTAATGTATAGAATCAGATTATTGCTCTTTTTGATAACGGTATTATGCTCGTCTATGGCGTATGCCCAAGTTGCAGGAATTACGATTTCAGGATTGATTAAAAATAAAACAAACAAACTGGTTTTGTCTTACGTGAATGTCCTGGCAAGAACAGAAAAAGATACCGCATTTGTAGCAGGAACAATTACCAATGAAGAAGGAAGATTCTCGTTAACAGGAATCAAGCCTGGTAATTACCAATTGGAATTTTCGCTCTCGGGATTTCGAAAGCAAAGGCAATCACTTTTTGTAGGAAGTTTATCCGAATTTTTAGAGATTCCACCAATAGAGCTTGAACAAGAAGCTGATAAAGAAACAAAAATCGAAGAAGTTGTTATGACAGCTTCGAAAAAAAATGAAATCAGCAATCAGCTTGATAAAAAGACCTATTCTGTCGCAGATAATATCAGTCAAAGCGGAGGTTCTGTTTTGCAAAGTATGCAAAATCTACCAGGTGTAACTGTTCACGACGGAAAAGTGCAATTGCGTGGAAATGATAAAGTAACAGTTCTTATCGACGGTAAACAAACTGCTCTTACAGGTTTCGGAAGTCAGAGCGGACTTGATAATATTCCGGCTTCTGCGATTGATAAAATTGAAATAATCAACAATCCTTCTTCAAAATATGATGCCAACGGAAATGCAGGTATCATCAATATTATTATGAAGAAAAACAAGCAAAACGGCTGGAACGGAAAAGTTGGTTTTACTTATGGTACAGGTTCTTATTGGGTAAGAAAAGAAAATCTGCCGACGATAAGACCTCAATATACGATTACGCCAAAAATCAACCCTTCGCTTTCGCTTAATTACAGAAAAGATAAGATTAATATTTTTCTTCAGGCTGATAATTTATATACTGAAACATTAAATAAAAATGAATTTGTAAAGCGAACTTACGACGACGGAACAATCATTAATTCACAATTAAAAAGAAACAGAAACACAAATTATTTGACCACAAAAGCTGGAATCGACTGGAATATTGATGCTCAAAATACATTGACAATTTCAGGATTGTACGGAACTGAAAAGATCATTGACCGTGGAGATCAGCCATTTTTTAACGGGGATTTTTCACATCGTATTC
The DNA here is from genome assembly GCF_003815655.1 of Chryseobacterium sp. G0201. Classification (NCBI taxonomy): domain Bacteria; kingdom Pseudomonadati; phylum Bacteroidota; class Flavobacteriia; order Flavobacteriales; family Weeksellaceae; genus Chryseobacterium; species Chryseobacterium sp. G0201. Next base: position 2,861,242 of record NZ_CP033917.1, read on the forward strand.
GCCTTTGGCAGTTTTTGGAGGATGAGTTGAAAACCACAATTATGGGAACGGCTTCTTATCAGCACAAATTTAAAGACGCGGGACACGTATTAAATGTTGGATTCAATTATACATTCCACAGAGAAGACGAGAAATATTTCTATGATAATTATTTGCCGACTTCAACAGGAGCTGATGCTTTTAAATTATTGTCTGACGAACAGGTTTATGATTTTACTATTGATTATGTAAAACCTTTGAAATACGGTCGAATTGAAACGGGAATTAAGCTGAGAAACAGAAGCATTCCAACCAATATGTATTTTATTCCGGGCGTCAATTCTGTTTTAGATGCCAATGCGGGAGGTTGGGCGACCTATAAAGAATTAATTCCTGCCATTTATGGTAATTATATTTTTGAAAATGAAAAATGGGAAGCCGAGCTTGGTGTAAGACTCGAATATGTGAAAATTAACTATGACGTCAATCCAAATCATCCGACTTACGAAAGTGAAAGCTACAATTATACACAGCCATTTCCAAACCTAAGATTGGCTTATAAATTAAACGACCACAATAAGTTATCGATATTTTATAATAGAAGAGTAGACCGACCGAATGAAGTTGATATCCGAATTTTCCCGAAATATGACGATGCTGAAATCATTAAAGTTGGAAACCCGCAACTGAGACCGCAATTTACCAATTCGATTGAGTTGGGACACAAATACAATTGGGATAACGGTTATCTGTATTCAGCCTTATATCATCGTTTTGCGAATGGGACAATTACCAGAATTTCAAGTATTGTTCCTGAAAGTACTTTGATCTATGCGGTGTTTCAAAATGCAGGAAAAAGTTATAATTCAGGATTGGAAATGATATGGAATCAGAAAGTTTCGAAAGCCTATTCTTTTAATATCAATGGGAATATCTACAGAAATCAGATAGATGCATTTTCGGTGGAAAATCTTTATCCACAACCCAATATTTTTTCTGCCAATCAGGAAACTGCCATTTCTGGAAATGTAAAATTGAACAACATTTTTAAATCGTCTAAAGGTTTTGATGCTCAACTAACAGCTGTTTATCTGGCTCCGGATATTATTCCGCAAGGGAAAATAGGCTCGAGATTTTCAGTGGATTTTGGTGTAAAAAAATCAGTTCAAAACGGAAAAGGAGAAATATTTTTAAACGCAACCGATTTGCTGAACACAATGGTCATTAAGAAGAAAATTCAGGGTAATGGATTTGCTTACACAAGCGATGATTATTACGAAACTCAGGTGGTGAGATTAGGTTATAGTTATAAATTTTAATTAAATATTCAATGCTGATATGAACAATCTAGTAGAAGCTGTAAGTAGCTATGTGATATTGTTTCTTTCGGAAAATCTTTCGAATGAGCTTGTTTTTCATAACATCAACCATACCTATGAAGTTGTTGCTGCGGCGAGAGAAATTGGCACTCAATGCTATCTTTCTGACAATGAAATGCTTGCTTTAGAAGTTGCTGCCTGGTTCCACGATTGTGGGTATGCAAACACATATCTCGGTCACGAAAATGAAAGTAAGAAAATAGCTGAGGTCTTTTTGGGAAATTATGGATGTGAAAAAGATTTTATTGATACCGTTTTAAACTGTATTGAATCCACAAAATATCCACCCAAACCTTCTTCACTAATCGAAAAAGTGTTATGTGATGCTGATTTGTATCATTTGACAAAAGCGAATTATCCAAAGTATGAAAAGGCATTGAGAAGGGAATTTGAAATATTTATAAAACTGATTTACACTGACGAGGAATGGCTCAAAAAGAACTGTTGGTTTCTCTCAGAGCATACCTATTACACAGATTTTGGTCAAGAAGTTCTTTCGAAATTTAAAGAGACCAACATTCAGATGCATTGTCCTAAATAAATTTTATATCAAAATTAATAAACATAAGATGTTAAAATTCACTCAAAAAACAGTTTTCAGCATTTTCATATTATTTTCAACATTTGGGAAAGTTGCTGCCCAAAATAATGATACGATTCAGGTTCAGGAAACAAAGCAAGATAGCATCGTTGAACTGAATACAGAAACAAATCATCTTAATTATAAAAGATTGATTGTTCCTACGGCCTTAATAGGCTACGGCGTTGCAAGTTTGTCAGTAAAAGGGATTAAACAACTGAATTTCTCGACCAGAGATGAGATCAATGAGCACAAACCGGATCACATCAGACTTGATAATTACACCCAATTCGCACCTGCTGCTTTGGTCTATGGATTAAATGCTTTTGGGGTAGAAGGAAAACATAATTTCCGTGACAGAAGTATCATTTACGGAACATCTATATTGATTACCTCAGCAATTACAATTCCGTTGAAACATATTGTAAAAGAAGAAAGACCGGATCAATCCAATAATCTTTCTTTCCCTTCGGGTCATACGGCGATTGCATTTGCGTCTGCACAGTTTATGTTCCGAGAGTACAAGGACACCAATTTCTGGCTCGGAATTTCGGGGTATTCACTCGCGGTTTTTACGGGAGTTTATAGAATGTTGAATGATAAGCATTGGGTTGGGGATGTCGTTGGCGGAGCCGGATTCGGTATTCTTTCCACGGAACTGGCTTATTGGTTATATCCTAAAATCAATCATTTGATAGGAGGGAAAAATCAAAATTCGGCTACTATGGTTATGCCTTTTTATCAGAATAAAAGTGTTGGGATTGGTTTGGTTAAAACCTTTTAATTGATGTCGAAAAATAAAAATATGTGGTTCTATTATGCCTTGCTTTCAGCTGTTTTTGCTGCATTCACAGCAATTTTTGCTAAAATGGGAGTATACAATATCAATTCTAATTTAGCAACTGGAATTAGAACAATAATTATTTTGGTATTGGTCTGGAGCATTATTTTTATAAGAGGTGAAGCTAAAGATATTGGATCATTATCAAAATTTAATGTTATTTTCCTTGTCCTTTCCGGTGTTGCAACTGGGTTATCCTGGTTGTTTTATTTTAAGGCTTTACAGATAGGCAACATTTCGCAGGTCACGGCGGTAGATAAATTAAGTGTAGCCATTGCTATTATTTTATCACTCTTGTTTTTTAAAGAAACATTAACATTGAAAACTGCGATCGGGGCTTTGTTGATTATCGGCGGAACTATTTTACTTGCCTTTAAATAACAAAGATCCGGTCATAAAATATTTTGACTTTTTAGTCGAATTCAAAATGTTTACAGAATTGACTTTCATTTTTGCCTCATCATAAACATCGCTTTGAAAAAACTATCAATTCTTTTCGCTTTAATATCGACAACTTTAGTCTGTGCTCAAACTATAGACAAGAAAGCATCTGACACTTTAAAAGACCATCAGGTTAAAACCATTCAGGAAGTTACCATTGTCGGCAAAAAAGCGGTTGTTGAAAATAAAGTTGATAAGATTGTTTACAATGTTGCCAATGACATAACCTCACAAAGTGGAGCCGCAATAGATGTTTTGAGAAAAGTTCCACAGGTAACGGTGGATGCAGACGGAAATGTGGAGTTACAGGGAAATCCGAATGTCAGATTCCTGATCAACGGAAAACCTTCCAGCATATTTGGGAATAGTCTTGCCGATGCGCTGGCTTCTATTCCTGCTAGTCAGATCAAGAGCATTGAAGCGGTTACTAGTCCCGGAGCAAGATACGATGCGCAAGGAACGGGCGGGATCATCAATATTGTCCTGAACGAAAACAAAGTAAAAGGAATCAACGGATTGATTAACGCGTCTGCCGGAACTCGTTTTGAAACAGGATCTTTGAATCTGAATTTCAGAAATAATAATTTCAGCTTAAATACCTTTTTCAGCGGAAATGCACAGCTGAAATCCAGAACACCTTTTTCACAAGATAGGATTTCTCATACAGCTACCACTCAAACCCGATTATTGCAGGACGGCTACACCGATTTTCAGAGACACGGTTATCGTACGGGATTGGGCTTTGATTGGACAATCAACAAAACAAACACCTTAACAGGTTACATTTCTTACAATGATTTTGCCAATAAAAGCATCGGTTTGATCAACCAGCAACAATATATTAATGATTTTTCTCATTCAACCGAACAGTCGATCATTGGTTATAGAACTTCAGACAACCGTTCTTCGGTAAATTCTATTGATGGAAATTTGAGCTATAGAAAAACGTTCCAAAAAGAAGGACAGGAATTGACGGCTGATTATGTGGTAAGTTACGGTTCGCCAAAAAGTAATTATTTGCAAACTCAGAGTCTGACAGGAGCTGTATTTCCATATGATGGCTTTTCTGGAAGCAATCCCGGAACGGATACCAGTCATAATTTGTCGGTAGATTATGTACAGCCGATCAATGACCAAATTACATTGGAAATGGGTACAAAAGCCATTTTCCAGCACATTACAACAAATACGGATGTGAATGTTTTAGATGTTTTTTCAGGACAATATGAATTTGATCCTTTCCAGTCTTACCATTTGAAATATGATGTGGGAGTTTATGCCGCATATATTTCCTCTTCATTAAAATTATTTAATAACTGGCTTGATGTAAGAGCAGGGGCACGTTACGAATATACGACGGTAAAAATAGATTATCAGAATACCAATATTCCATCATACAGTTTGCTCGTGCCGTCATTCATTTTGTCTCATAAATTTGACAGTGGCGAAACGATAAAATTAGCCTATACAAGAAGAGTTGAAAGACCGGAATATGCTGAATTAAACCCATTCTTAAATTTCAGCGATCCTCATAATATCACAACAGGAAATCCTGCATTGAAGCCGGAATTAGGGGATAATATGGAATTAGGTTACAATAAGAATTTTGAAAACGGCGCTAATCTTTCATTCACCCTTACAGAAAGGATCAACAGTCAGGATCTGAAACAAATCACTACTTTTTACCCAATTTATACGGTAAGCGGTATAAATTATACAAATGTTTCAGTAACCAGAAGAGATAACATCGGCAAGGAATATAATTCTGGTGGAATATTGTCAGGTTCTGTTGCTTTTTTAAATAATAAATTAAATCTTCGTGGTAATATGATGGTTTTTCACCGATATATCGTCAGTAATTATTTTGGGAACGTTGATATGGGAATGCGTTACCGCCTGAATTTAAATCTGAATTACTTATTTCCAAAAGATTTTATCGTAGAAGCATTTGGGAATTATAATTCTGCGGCGAAAAATATTCAGGGTAAAAATCCACAGTCGATCACTTACAGTATAGCAGCGAGAAAACAGTTCTGGAATAAAAAAGCAAGTATTGGAATTACAACAACCAATCCTTTCAACAAGTATATCAAACAGGCGACAACTGTTGAGACTGGTGATTACAGCTCATCTTCTATACGTTATTTACCGCTTCGTTCTTTCGGGATCAGCTTCAGTTATAAGTTTGGAAAAGATTTTAAAAAGGAAAAAGATATCAGTGATGATTATTTGAATGCGGCTTCTCAAGGAAATTAAATAGGGCTGATGTAAGTACTTAGATTTATATATTTTTATGTGACTGGATTAGTTTAATTATTTTATTTTACAAGTTAAAACTATTATCAAAAGTGCTGATTTTAAAGTAGATGAATCGGATTTTTCCGATTTTATAAATTTGGAGAAAAAATAAATTAGTATAATTTTTTTTAAATAATAATTTGATTTTATGATTTTAAACTAAAAAATTATGACAGATCTGAGAATTGTTTGATCCCAAAAACATATAAATTGACATACAATTGTTGACTGAGCCGTAGTGAATCAATAATTTCTCTCTTTTTTATCTATAACAAAGAAGTATTATAAATAAAACAATTGATTATCTGTTGATTGCATACTGTAGAAGAAAAAAAGGATGTTCTTAGTTTGGAAATAATTAAAAATGATCTATATTTGCACCAGTAAAAACGACGATCTCTTGATTGTTTAAAAAAGTGACCTATTCGGTGACCTCTTAAACAAGAGAACAATATAAAGCTTATGGATAGGGCTTTTTTGAAAAAATAACAAGTCCCGTCCGGATCGCAGAAGTTTTCTCAATTTACTTTAAAAAAATTGATCCGGTAGTTCAGCTGGTTAGAATGCCGCCCTGTCACGGCGGAGGTCGCGGGTTCGAGTCCCGTCCGGATCGCAAGATCTTTTAAACTCTTCAAAACATTTTGAAGAGTTTTTTTATTTTATATCGTTTGATATTTTTTAGCACATAAAATATTTACTGTTCCAGCCATTTCTTGAATTCTGCAACTCTATTTTTACTGATGAGTATCACTTCTTCACTTTCGGGTTTTACGACAAGTTTTAATTGATTTTTGCCATACACAAGAATATTGTTAATCGCTTTCACATTAATAATAAATTGGCGATTGGCTCTGTAAAATGTTTGAGGATCTAAAGTTTTAATCAATTCATCGAGACTCGAGTTGATTGAATATTGATTTCCCGAACATGTTTTAATATAAACAATATTGTTCTCAAGAAAGAAATAAGCAATATCTGAGGTTTCTAAAGAGATTAATTCATCTTTATGATAGGTAATAATTCTTTTTTTTGAATTTTCGGTTGATTCTTCGCTTGTGAAATTGTTATTGCTTTCTCTATGTTTTTCGTGAATTAAATGAAGCTGTGTATTGATTGCCGTTAAAGTATTGACTTCATCATTAAGGTTTTTAATCTCATTATTTTTTTGATTTTCATATTTTTTATAAATCATTCTAATCAGAAAGAAACTTATTCCGAGAATTGATAAAGTGGCAAGTAAGAATACAATTAAAAAAGTTAAATATAAATCAGAAATCTGCTTTTCGATTACCTCAATATTAGCGTGTGAAGCTACCATCCAATTACTGCCTTCTACAGGATAAAAACTTACAATTTCAGAGGTGCGGTTTGAGTTTCTATTAAAATTATGTATTCCCGTATTGGCTTTTCCAGAATTTAGAATTTCCAGAAAATCAAACTGCTTGTCATTATCTACAATAAATTCTGAGCTGTTTTTCTCTACTTTACGACCAATTAAAGCCGGATTGGGATGACAAAGTTCAATACCCTTTTGATTATACATACAAATAAATCCACTTTGAGTATCTGTATTGACAATGCTGCTTTGAAGATTCTGAATAACCGTTTCTTTTGAAAGACCTTGTTTAAGCTGTAGCTCTAACAATTTACCAATTTCCCTCGCTTCTCTTTTCCCGGCCTCAAACGTACTGTCGAAAACATCTTTTTTAGAAGACGAATATAAATATCGGAAGGAAAAAAAACTGATAAGTAAAATAACAATACTTATTGCGAGAAAAGTGATGGTATAAAGATTGATCTTTTTCATTGATGATGGGAGAATTTCTAATTCGCTTCAAAATTACTCATTTATTCGCAAGAAAATATTCGCTTTTAAGGTTTAAATTTTCCCTTTCATAAATGATTTAATATGGTAATGTGTTGATTTAGTATAACTTTGATTTCAGAATTTAAATAAACTATAAAATGATTCTCTCATGAAAAATAGAAATAAACTGATCTTGGTTTTGCTTATCGGATTTGTCGGTTTACAGTTTTTTCGACCTGAAGAAATTGATCACGGAACAAAAGCACAAAACCTGACCAATGTTCCAAAGGAAGTCAATGCAATTTTGAGAAGCTCATGTTTTGATTGTCACTCCTCAGAAACGAATTTAAGATGGTATGATAAAATTACTCCTGCCAATTTTCTGGTTACGTCTCACATTAAAGAAGCTCGCGGAGTATTAAACTTTTCAAAATGGGATACCTGGCCAAAAGCGCAACAGAATTCAACGATTTATTATGCGATCAACAAAGTTTTGTCCGGTGAAATGCCACTTCCGAGTTATGCCACCGTTCATTCATCGGCAAAATTGAGTCAGGAACAGATTCAAACGTTAAAAAATTATGCTTTATCACTTGCTCCTCGTAAAGTTTCGGATGATTCTCAAATAAAAGAAGCAGAAAAGCAATACAATTCTTGGATAAATGGAGAGTTAAAAAAACCTCATATAAAAGATGCTCCGAATGGAATACATTATTTTCCGGATTACCGAAACTGGAAAGCCATCAGTACAACAGATCGCTTTGATAACGGAACGATGCGAATTATTTTTGGTAATGATATTGCGGTGAAAGCAATTCAGGATCATAGAGTAAATCCGTGGCCGGATGGAGCTGTCTTTGCAAAAACGGTTTGGAAACAGCAGACGCAAAAAGATGAAAGTATTTCTTCAGGTGAATTTTTAGCAGTAGAATTTATGATTAAAGATGCTGAAAAGTATTCAAAAACAAAAGGCTGGGGCTGGGCGAGATGGAAAGGTAGTGATCTAAAACCTTATGGAGGTGATATCCCAAATTTTGAACAGGAATGTATTGAATGTCATAAGCCTGTGGCAGATCGGGATTATGTTTTTACACCACCGTTATATTTGATTTCTCAACTTAAAAAAATTCAGACAAAATGAAAAATTATAGTTTATATTTAATTTTCGGTTTTCTAGTATTGATTTCTTGTCAACAGAATTCTAAAAATATTCTAAACAAAGAAGCATCTATTCAGCAAAGTGATGAACTGAAAGAAAACCCGCTTCTGATGAATCCTATAACATCTTCTATTCAGCCGAAGGAAAAAACAATGTCGACTTTGTATGGAAATGATATTGCTTTCAATTATGCTAAAACCAATTTTAATTCTAATTATCCTAAAAATGCAGTCCTTTACGAAGTAACCTGGAAACAGAAATCCGATGATTTGTGGTTTGGTGCCAATATTCCCAAAGAGGTTGTTTCTGTTGAAAAAATTACATTTCCGGATAAAGGAGTCAGTGTATACGAAATATTCCATGAAAAGGCTTTAAAAAAGGCAAAAATGAACGATAAAACTGATGATCAGAGAAAAAGTTTAATTCTTTCTCAAAGAATGGCAGTGTCGCCGTAGTGCTTAGCACCGTATTTTTACGGTATTTTCATTGATGGTGATTATTATTCCATTTTTAGGTCTGATATTTGTATTGAGTAGAAAAACTAAAAAAGACCAATTTTATTATAATGAACATATTTGTGAAAAAATCATTCCTATACAGCTGTATAATCGCATTGTTTTTAATTTCATGTAAAAAAGAAATTGAAAAAATTAACGACACTTTAAAAGATACTTCAAGTTCTACATCAGAAACTCCTGCTGCAAAAACAGATTCGATAAAGAAAGATTCTGTAGTCATGAAAGAATCTGTACCTCCAACCATGCAGGAAACAGGCTTTTATAATGCATTTATTCTTCCAAAGGATAAAAAAATGAGAGATTCTATATATTCTGAATTCAGCAAGAAGTATAGTGAGAGAGAGCGTTATGCTATTTTAGCTTTAAACAGATTAGATTCAAAAAATAAATGGAATGCCGATACTTTGGTTGTTCCTGCAAAAATAGATACCACTTTGATGTCTTATTCACCTTTCCCAATGCAGATGGATGTGTTGAGTGGTGTGAAAAAGTTTGTTATTTTTTCTTACCCGATTCAGGCATACGGGGTTTATTCTAACGGAACTTTAGTGAAATGGGGTCCGACAAGTATGGGAAAAAAAGCAGCACAGACGACAAGAGGTCTTACGTTTGCCAACTGGAAAAAGAAATTATCGATTTCCAGCGTAAGCAGCGAATGGAAATTACCTTACAACTTCAATATTTTTAATACAGGCGGAATCGGATGGCATCAATATGACCTTCCCGGCTATCCTGCATCACATTCATGTTTAAGATTATTAATGAAAGATGCGCAATGGCTTTATTCTTACGCTGATACTTGGGTTCTGAACCCCGGAGGTGCCACTACTAAAGCAAAAGGAACTGCCGTAATGGTTTTCGGAGATTACAAGTGGGGGGCAAGAAAACCATGGAAAAAACTATTGGATGATCCTAATGCCAATAATATTTCGGTGGAACAAATGAGCAAGCTTATTGAGCCAAATATTGAAAAGATACTAAAAGAACAGGACAACAGAGAAAGAGTAGTAGATTCTATGAAAGCGGCAAAAGCACAAATCGAGCAAATGCCGGAGAATCCTAAAACTCTTGCTCCCTAAGAGTTCTGAATTTTTTCAAACTGCAATGTAGATTCTTCGGCAAATCGTCTGAGTTTCTGCATTTCTTCTTTTCCTTTGCTTTGCCCGAATCTTGCTGCTGCATAGGTTAAGAGTATGAAAAATAGCATGACAAATGATGCGGGTAATGCCCAGGGATATTCAAAAGTTTTGATCTGTTTTTCTACATAGTACATCGTGAAAAAAACCATCCAGAAGATCGAAAAAGAGAAATATAAAAACATAAAAAATGTCCAGACTGCTGAACTGGGACCAAAAACCCCTCGGATGGCAGTCTGTTCGTCTTCTATCTCTATTCTTAATGATAGTCGGGGTTTCCAGTAATTGTCGTATTCGGTTTCAACACAGATGGTTGCGACTTCTTTGTTGATGTTTCCTGAAAATTCATCTTTATGTTCGGCAAGATATTTTTTTAGATTTTCGGCATATTCTTCCTTGGTCAAATGCGTAAACATTTTGAATCTCGGTCGGGTTCTTATTTTATCTAATGTAGTTTCTTCGGTTTGCATATTTTTTTATTCTTGATAGGGTATAGGGTCTTCCAGCTCAAAACTCAACGTTAATCTCTCGGTTTTTCTCTGTATGAGAATATTAATGGTTCTGCCTTCATAGGATTTCATCAATTCCATGATCTTTTCTAAAGTCATTTCTGAGGTTTTATTTCCATTGATGGTTAATACTTGATCATCTTTTCTAAAGCCTGCTTTGTCACCGGGAGAATCTTTTCTTACTCCGGAAATCGAAAATATAGGTTTTAATACAAATTTATATTGAAATTTATCATTAGATGCAGTGAACTCACTTGCTGAACTTGTTGTTTTAGTTGTTTCAATTTTTACAAGATCTTGCTGCCATTGGAGTCCGTCCTGTTTAAAATCGAGTCCGCTCATATTAAAATGGAAAGGATCATCAAAATCCCTGTTCTTTCTTAAATATAATTTCTGATTGGGATAATCAAAACCAACCGTAAACCTACGCATGATCTCACCTCCGACAGAGCCTTTCCTGTCCACAACCAAGTGTACATGCTGAATAGAATATTCGTCAGGCATTGCTGTAAGCGGTTTTTCAAACTTAAAATCTCCCAGATAAAAGTTATGAATTCTACTTCTTTTCCCAAAGATATCTCCATTAAATCCTCTACCCAAAAAATCTTCAATATTAGGTCTGTTATAAACAAAATCTTTAATTAGTGCCGGAAAAAGCCAAATCGGATCACTATTTCCGAGGTCAATTAATAATTTTGAACTTTTCTTTTCGTTGGTCATTTCTATATCTGCGTAGATATAAGGCTTACTTTTTTCAATTGTGATGGGAAGTTCTTCAGATTTTCTAACCTTTTTTTGAAACAGGTTTTTATCACTATAAATCGTTATTTTCTTTGAAGAATAATCTATTGAAATAGGATTGTCTTTAAATAAATGATAACCAATAACTCCATTCACGGGAATCCCCACATGAGAAGAAATATTGAACTCCTGATTCACAATAATGAAAAGAGTCATTGATTTATTAATGCAGTTTTTCCCGATTACACCAATGTTGTTGTCAGATTTTAAACCATCAATACTTAGATCGCCACCCAATCCTGAAAATTTTATTTTTTCGATATTGGTGAGTTTCATTTCTTTATTTTCTAAACTGAAAAGTAATGTTTCCGCAACGCCTGTATCGAGTAAAAAAGTAAGCTCAACACCATTTATTGTAACAGGAATGAAGATTAAATTATTAATAAATTTAAAAGGAACAACCGTTTTTTTTGCATCTTTTATTTCAAAACTATTCTGGGCATTTACAAAAATGCTTAAGAATAAAATCATAATAAAATGCAGTATTTTCATTTATTGAATTTAGCAAAATTATCCTTACCGGAAATAAAAAACATTCCCAATTTTGAGAATGTTTGAATATTTTATAATAGATATTTCTAAATGAGCTTTTTTTCGCAAATTGATTATTTTGAGAAAAATTCCATCAGATCCATATAATTTTTTTGATTTACGCCGTGTCCGCTCATATATTCTCTGAAGGTAAAGTAACAACTAAGGTCATACAACAGATCGGCAGCTTTTCTTCCCCATTCCATAGGAATTACAGCATCATCCGAACCGTGCGAAACGAAAAATCGAAGGTGTTCTAATTTCTTTTTGTCTTTTACGATATTATCCAGAAGTTTTTCCTCCGGAAAACTGCTTAAACATGCTACGTAATTGAACATTTCAGGATATTTTAATGCTAAAGAATAACAAAGGATACCACCCTGACTGAAACCGCAAAGATGAGTTTTGCTTTCCGTTAATCCGTAATGATTGACGATTTTCAGAATGCTTTCCAAGACATTGTTTAATGATTCTTTTGCTTGGTCTACATCTATGAAATTTTCAGAATTATTAAAATCTATATCAAACCAAGAATATCCTTCAAACTGAGTTTCTCTCGGAGCTCTGAAACTTACGATGATCCAGTCTGCGGGAAGTGTTTCTCTGAAACTGAAAAGGTCTTGTTCGTTGCTTCCATAACCGTGAAGCATAAAAAGAATAGGAGTATTTGATGAAATGTTCTCAGGTTCTCTTACGATGTAATCTAAATTCATACAACAAAGATAAATAATAAATTATATTACGAAATCCTATATTTTCAATATTTCGTTTAAAAATTTGGCCTTAAAATAAATGGTTTATTATATGATTATCTGTGTTTTGAATTGTATTCAAATAGTAATAGGCATAATAAAATAACTATAAATTGAATTTTTATTAATTTGATATTATTTAGAAATCTTTGTTAGAAAATTTTCATAAAAGTTATTTTTATATTGATAAAAAACCTATATTTGAAACATTAAAAAATCTATTTGGAGAAATGAAGCAATTTTACAACCTTAAAAGTTTACTTAGACTTTCTTTTTTATTCATCGTATTATTTTCCACAATTTCTGTAGTTAATTCATGTAAAGATGACGACGATGATGAGGAGTTTACTGATCATATTGTTCAGTTTGAAGCAAAAATAGTTCATGGTGGTACTACCGCACCTCCGCCTATAAGTTATTTCAAGACTGTAGTTACTCAGGTAGGTACAAATCAGCAGAACACTTTTAATCCTACAGGTTTAGTGTGGTCCAGTGGTGAGTTTTTTGTGAACTCTAGCCAAGCTCAATTGAATTTAGGAGCTAATGCAGAACTTTTAAACACTGATTCTAAGCTTATCATAAGCATCTGGGTTGACGGAGAAATTGCTGAAACTGATACTGTAGTAGGACAGGGAACAAAAAGTGCTACTATCGCACACAGTTTCTTAGAGTTATAAGAAAAAATAATTAGATAATTATACTAAAAACCGCCGATAAGGCGGTTTTTTTTTGAACAATTGTCAAATGTTTATATATTATTTCTACTTTTTTCTTTTAAAATATGTTAAATATGGATTGCTTAAAATGTCACCAGGTCATAGAATTATCAAATTGCAAATATCCTTTTGCGTCTGTATTTGCAAGTTTTTTCATTTGTTAATTCTCAATTATATGATTTAAATAATGAGTAAACGTTAATTATTTTTCAGTATTAATGTATTTATTTTAATTTATTTCCAAAAAGTATGTGATAAATGTTTTTTATCTATATATTTGCTGTAGATGATAATAGTTTTTTATACGCTAAGTTTTAACAAAAATAACAACCGACAGTTATTATTCTGATGATTAAATTTTTTCTTACACTAATGTGTGAATAAGTAGGGAATAGAATTTAATGAAACACACTTAATTTAAATTAATACAGAAATAAAAAATTAGCATATGAATAAATTGTATAATATGTTTCCACAGAAGAAGAACATCGTTGCTTCGCTTGCATTAGATGTATAATTATGGATTTAATTTTAAAATTTATAAAAACAATTGTTATGAAAAGAAAACTTTTACTAATATCTGCATTGTGCGTTCTTACTACAATGCATTTTAATGCACAGACTGGTAATGTAGGGATCAATACTATTACCCCAGGAACTACACTGGATGTAAACGGAGCCATCACCAATCGTGAAACGGCTGTAGCGGTAGCAACTAATGCTGCTACAATACCAGCCAATATAAGCCTAGCGCGACTTACCGGTGCAGCTACGGCGGCAGTGGCTATTACGGCGCCTACAGCTCCCAATGCAGGACAACGCTTGATTATTTACAACAATACTACGGGTGGTTTTGCTGCAAGTCTGAATAGCTTTACAATTCCTAATGGGCAGGCTCTGGAATTTACGTACAGCAACGGAGGATGGAGAGCGACCAATGGTGGTGCAGATACTGCCGGAACAAATTGGAATATATTAGGAAATACAGGAACTTCTCCGGCTACCAACTTTTTAGGAACTATTGATAATCAGGATATGGTTTTCCGTACAAACAATATAGAAAAAGCTCGTATTGCTGCAGGTGGAAATGTAGGTATTGGCACCACAGCTCCCGTTGCTACTACGCATATCATTAATAAAGGAACGGGAGGATCATTCGTAGACGCTTCCAGTAATTTGGGAAATATGGGGCTTCGTTTGGAAAATACAACCAATGGCAATGCTGTTATCCAGCATTTTGTAACAAAAAATAGTGGCGGTGCCACAAGACAGTTTGTTTTGGGAGTAAATCCTCAAGGTTCTGGTGGTGGTGGTGTATTTGTCATGAGCCGTGATACAGCTTCTGATTTTCTGGTTGATCTTTCTAATGGAAATATTGGTGCAGGAGTTTTCCCCAGTACAAATACCAAATTTGACGTGGGAACTCCGTCAGGTACGACAGAATTTCCTATCATTCGTGTTTCTAATACTTCAACACTTGCTACAGGTAATAAAGCAATTATAGGTTTTAATGCTTATAATGGAGGCGGAGCAACCTGGGGTATGGGTACTGAGCAGTTAAGTACGAACGTATTTGACAGTAATTTTCATATTTATTATTCCGGAGGAGGGACATACGTAAAAAACTTTACAGTAGCACCAGATATTGTAGGTTCTTCTGCGTCAAGGCTTAGACTGGGAATTAATACTGCATCTCCACAAAATTTTCTGGATTTAGGACCTTTTGTAGGTTCAAGTATTACTGATGCAGTAGGCAAAAAGTTTGCTATTTATAATAGTGCTGCAGGAACCGATTTTTATGGTCTGGGAGTAAGTGCAAATGCATTACAGTTTCATGCATCATCTACACCTACCGAAGCACCACAAATGGTATTGTCTGGTAATGGTTATTTAGGAATTGGTATTACAAGCCCTACATCACCTATACATGTAGATAGTCCAAATTCTATTGTTCAGAATTTACAAACTTCCGCAACTTCTTTGGCGGGTGGAGTAATTCAGCTTAGAAAATCTACTGCTGCTGTTTCAGGTGATAACTGGGTGAATTTTATTGCTAACGGTGCTACTGTCGGTTTTATATCCAGCAACTCTGCTACAACGGTCGCTTATAACACCACTTCTGATGAGCGTTTAAAAGAAAACATCAAGAATACGCACCTTGGGATTGGTGACGTTATGAAAATTAGTGTAAAAGATTACAACTATAAAGCAGATGCAGGAAAAACTCCTCAAACAGGATTTATCGCACAGCAGCTTTATGAAGTGTTCCCAGGAGCTGTAACAAAAGGAGGTGCAGATGCTTCTAAAAATCCGTGGGCAGTAGATTACGGAAAAGTAACTCCTATTTTAACTAAAGCGATTCAGGATCAGCAAAAAGAAATTGAAACGTTAAAAAGTGAAGTAAAGGAGCTTACCCAACTGATCAAGGAAATGCAAAAAATGATTACCACAAAAATGCCGGATGGAGGTGCAATGGAGTCTACATCCGATCATAAATAACAGGCGAAATTTATTTTATTCTAAAAACATAAATACTATTTAAAACACATTCTCTATGAAAATCCCTTATGTATGGTTGTTTGAGAATGTGTTTTGTAAATGCAGACAGCGGCGGATTGATTATCAAACCATGGTTCCTATGGATAGAAATATTGCGGAGGATCCTTTTTGAAAAATTCCCAACTTTAATGGTTTGAAATTATAGGCATTTTCTAGAAATAACTTGAAAGAAAATTTATAAACACATTTTAATATATTACGATAAAGATTATTAAACAAATAAATATAGGAACGCCATAATGAATATCAAAAAAACCGTGAGATTCTCACGGTTTTTTAATTATATAGTAAATAAGATTATATTACTTTTACAATGAAATAGCTTTTCTTTCCTTTTTGAAGTAATAAAAATTTACCATCGATAAGGTCACTTTTACTAACTGTAAATGTGCCATTCACTTTTTGTTTGTTAACAGAGATCGAATTTCCTTTTATTTCTCTTTGAGCCTCACTTTTAGACTTCAAGAAATCTGATTCGGAAAGTAAATCAATTATATTTAAACCAATAATTTTAGATTGTAGCATTTCATTATTCGGAATTGCATCAAAAATTTCGGTAAATATTTGCTCATTCATATCTTCCATTCCTTTACTAAATAGAATTTCAGATGCTCTTAAGGCATTTTCATATTCTTCTCTATTGTGAACCCAAACCGTTACTTCTTCCGCCAATCTCTTTTGAAGTTTTCTTTCGTGTGGAGCTGTTTTATGATCTTCAATTAAGGCATCAATTGCTTCTTTGCTCAAGAAAGTATAGAATTTAATAAATCTTTCAGCATCACTATCTGTAGCATTCAACCAAAATTGGTAGAATTTATAAGGAGAAGTTTTCTTTTTGTCTAACCAGTAATTTTCACCGCTTTCAGACTTTCCGAATTTAGAACCGTCAGCTTTAGTGATCAAAGGAACCGTTAATGCAAATGCTTCACCTTGAGCTTTTCTACGGATCAATTCTGTTCCAGTCGTGATATTTCCCCACTGGTCAGAACCTCCCATTTGAAGCTTAACGTTATTATTTTGGTATAAATGAAGAAAATCATATCCTTGAATCAATTGATACGTAAATTCCGTAAAACTCATTCCGTCAACCCCTGCGTCTCCGGAAAGTCTTTTCTTTACAGAATCTTTCGCCATCATGTAATTTACGGTGATATTTTTTCCAACATTTTTAGCGAAATCAAGGAATGAAATATTTTTCATCCAATCGTAATTATTCACCAATTCAGCTTTGTTAGGCTCATTTCCATCAAAATTCAAAAATCTTGAAAGTTGATTTTTCAGACAATCAACATAATGTAAAAGTGTTTCTTCGTCTAAAAGATTTCTCTCTGCAGACTTTCCTGAAGGATCTCCGATCATACCTGTAGCACCGCCTACCAAAGCAATCGGCTTGTGACCGTGCTGTTGAAAATGTGCTAAAATTTTTATCTGAATAAGACTTCCAATATGCAAAGAATCTGCGGTAGGATCAAAACCGATATAGGCAGTCGTCATTTCCTTATTCAGTTGTTCATCCGTTCCGGGCATCATGTCGGCAAAAAGCCCGCGCCATTTCAGTTCTTCAATAAAAGAGTTCATTATTTTTTGCTTTAAAATTTAATGTGCAAAGATAATAAATTCAAGATTAAATAGATAAGCATTCATCGTTTATAACTTATCATTTATAATTATTAGGAGCAATTTCCAGCTTTTCGCTATATCTTTTGGGTTACGGGCTTCGCTTCGCTACGCCCGCAACCCAAAAGGATGCCGCTGCAATCTGGGCTAGGGTGATGGTCACTCTTTTCAAACGATCATTTTTGCAACAAAGTTTGTCATTCTGCACAAAATTAAATTTGCCTTTTTACTTAAAATAAATTATATTTGTTAGTAATGAACGACGAACAATTATTCCTGCTCATCAACAAAGCAAAGGAAAAAGACCAGAAAGCTCAAACCAAACTCATTAATATTTTTTGGGTGGATGTTTTCTCTTTTGTGATGAAGAAAGTAGGGGATGAAAATGATGCAGACGAAATTACGGTGAATGTTTTCTCAAAAGTACTGTCAAAACTCGATATGTACGATCCTCATTTTCAGTTTAAAACCTGGATTTTAACGATTGCTCAAAATACAATTATCGATTTTTGGAGAAAGAAAAGCCGAGACAACCAAGATCCAACCGAAAATCTGGATGAAGTAAAAAATCAATACGCAAAATCTCCCGAAGAATTAATGATCTCCAATGAAGAGCAAAAAAAGATAATCAAAACCATCGAATCTTTGGACGCCAACTATCAGGATATTATCAAATTAAGATTTTTCGAGGAAAAAAGTATCAAAGAAATTGCAGAAGAATTGGGAATTTCTGTTGCTAATACGAAAGTACGTGTCATGCGTGCCAAAAAAGTTCTCGCTGAATTATTGAAAAATAATGAGTTTGAAGATAATTAAAGAAGCCTTTTCAAGGTTTTAAATCTTGAAAAGGTTCCCGTCAGTATATTTTTTAGTTAAAAATAAACATCTTCCTTCGTCTGTGGAAGCGTAATTTTTCTCTGTTTTTCCAAGTTTCTATTTTGAAGATTAATTTTCACCCCTTTTTTAATAAAAGTTTCCTTTTTAGATTTTCCATACTCGGCAGTATTTTCAACTTCTTTTTCGAAATTAAGCTGTCCGGTTGAAAGATTAAATTCTACATTTGAAAAATATTCTTCAGGTTTTCCGTAGGTAGAATCATAGCCAATCAATTCAAAATGACCGTTCTGAAACCTATATTTATCGGTATAACCCCATTTCCAGCTGCTTCCTCCTGCTTGAGTGATCATCAAAATCCCCTTTTGTATTTCCATATCTTGGTAAGGATCTCCCATCATTCCGCCGCCTCTGCTTTCAAGAATTGCGTTTCTTGATTTTTCTAGGATAGTCCATTTTCCATTAATTTTTTTCAGAATCTGAAGTTCACGGATATTTCCCAGATCAGTTGTATCTTTTGTATTGTAAACGATCACTTTTTCAGGGATTTTATCACCATCCAAATCTCCGTCAACATATTGAATGACTTCTGAATCTTTCGGTTGAAATTCTTTTTGAGCAAAGCAAAACGTACTGAAAATAATAGATAGAAAGCAAAATGTAGTCTTCATAGAAAATATTAAGGTTTAAATTTACGAAATTATCTGTTCTATCAATGCCAGTCTTTGATTGTTTCGATAAAAAAATCCTTAACTTTGAACCTTCAATTTGAGAAATAAATGGAAAATTTAGTTCAAGATACTACCGTTCAAAAACCAAAATGGATTCGTGTAAAACTGCCTACAGGAAAGAATTACAGAGAATTGAGAACTTTGGTTGATAAATATAAATTAAACACGATTTGCCAGAGTGGAAGCTGCCCGAATATGGGTGAATGCTGGGGAGAAGGAACAGCAACTTTCATGATCTTAGGAAACATCTGTACAAGAAGTTGTGGATTTTGCGGCGTAAAAACCGGAAAACCAATGGATGTAAACTGGGATGAACCAGAAAAAGTAGCCCGTTCGATCAAATTAATGAAAATCAAGCATGCCGTTCTTACGTCGGTTGATCGTGATGATCTGAAAGATATGGGTTCAATCCTTTGGGGTGAAACCGTAAATGCTGTAAGAAGAATCTCTCCGGGAACAACAATGGAAACTTTGATTCCTGATTTTCAGGGGTTAACAAAACACATCGACAGATTGGTTGATGTAGCTCCGGAAGTGATCTCTCACAACATGGAAACCGTAAAACGTCTGACAAGAGAAGTAAGAATTCAGGCAAAATATGAAAGAAGCCTTGAAGTTTTAAGGTACTTGAAAGAAGCCGGACAAAGAAGAACGAAGACAGGTATGATGCTTGGGTTGGGAGAAACAAAAGATGAGGTTTTCCAAACGATTGAAGATATCAGAAACGCTAATGTAGATATTATTACTTTAGGTCAATATTTACAGCCGACTAAAAAACATTTGCCTGTTAAACAATTTATTACGCCGGAAGAGTTTGATGAATACGGGGATTTTGCAAGAAGTTTAGGTTTCAGACATGTTGAAAGTTCGCCTCTTGTAAGAAGTTCTTACCACGCAGAAAAACATATTCACTAAAAATACAAATCGCTTCGTTTTCGGAGCGATTTTCTTTTGTCATTGCGAGGAGCAAAGCGACGAAGCAATCTCATCAAAGAATTAAACATACAGTTTGTCATTCAGAACGAAACGAAGTGGAGTGAAGAATCTGAAATTATCACATAGAGATTCTTCCTTCGTCAGAATGACAAATTGGAGATTCTTTGCTGAGTCAAACGCCTTTGCGAACGAAAAAATATTCTCAATCATTAAAAAAACTTTGCGACCTCTGCGTTAAAATAAACTTAAATCATCCCTTCAACCTTATTCAAATGCTTCTTTTTAAACTCCGAGGGCGTTTCTCCAACATGTTGTTTAAATAATTTATTAAAATAAGAAAGACTTTCAAAACCCACTTGGAAACAAATTTCCGTGATACAGGAATTTTGCAGTAACAATAATTTAGCCTGATTAATTCTGTAATTATTTACAAAATCAGTGAAGGTCATATTGGTCTGTTTCTTAAAATATCGACAGAAAGCGGGAGTACTTAAACTTACAATTTGAGCAATTTCGTTAACGTTGGTTTTCTTATCGTAATTTTCATTAATGTAGTCGTAAATAGTTCCCATCCTGATTTTATCGTTTAGAAACCATTTTATTCGGGTGTCTTCGTTATTAAGTTCCTTTACTTCATCAGAATGAGCGAGAATGTTTAAAATTTCAATTAAACCGATCAGAGATTCGAAAGAATTTTCATCTTTCATACGATGAAGTTTTTCTACAACAATTTTTTTAGTGTCTCCTGAAAAAGATAATCCGAGGTAAGAACGGTCTAAAAGATATTTGATATTTTCAAATTCAGGAACAGGAAAAATGAGGTCTTGCAGGAAGTTTTCACGCATTTGCAGAACCAGCTGTTTGCATTCAGTTTGTATTTTATAATCAAAATTAAGGTGTGGAACATTGGAACCGATTAAGAGTAATTCACTTTCCTTAAAATCAGAAATATTTTTCCCAACATGACGGATTCCGTTTGATGCTTCTACATAAACAAGCTCTATTTCAGGATGATAATGCCAGAAAAAACAGTTTTTCAGGGATGGTGAAAACAGCTTAAAAGATTTCCCGTCTTCAAATTCAATGATCTCTTTCTGGATTTTCATTAGGTTCTATTTTGATTGATTATGATTTATAAATTATCTAAAAAGGTTAATATAGAGCAAATTTATATCATTTCAGTTAAAGTATAAAAGATTATTTCTTTCGAATTTTGCATTTTTAAAATAGTAAAAAATATCGGGATGATTGATAAAAGGATAATTCCACTCGCAATAGGTGGATTGGGAATCGGAACTACAGAGTTTACGGTGATGGGGTTGCTGCCTGATATTGCAAAAACTTTACAGATCACAATTCCGGAAACGGGACATTTGATCTCTGCTTATGCATTGGGAGTAGTGGTTGGAGCACCATTATTAATAGGATATTCCGTGAAGTTTCCACCTAAAAAAGTATTGATGGTGTTGATGGTCATCTTTACCATATTTAATGCTTTATCGGCTATTGCGCCTGATTATACATCGATGTTGATCATAAGATTCCTGTCTGGTCTACCGCATGGAGCATTTTTCGGAGTAGGAACTGTTGTTGCATCAAGGCTTGCCGGAAAAGGGAAGGAGGCATTTTATATATCATTAATGTTTACAGGACTTACGATAGCCAATCTCGCGATGGTTCCGTTGGTAACTTATATTGGCCACACTTTTCACTGGAGATGGTACTTTGCAATAGTCGCTGTCATTGGTTTGATAGCTTTAGTTTCATTAAAACTTTGGCTTCCTGCAATGGATAAAAATGAAGACACTCATTTCTTAGAAGAACTTAAATTCTTAAAAGGAAAACAGGCTTGGTTGGTATTAATGATTACAGCAATTGGTTTTGGAGGACTTTTCACTTGGTTCAGTTATATCACTCCTTTAATGACCATTGTTGCAGGGATTAAAAGCAGTCAGATGGCTTACGTAATGGTTCTTGCAGGAGCAGGAATGGTTGTCGGGAACTTGGCCGGAGGTTTTTTATCGGATAAATTAGGTCCAGAAAAAACTTGTTCGCTATTACTTTTCTTAATGATGACTTCATTAGCAGGTGTATTTTTCCTTTCTGAATATCAAAGTCTGGCGTTGGCATTAACCTTTATTTGTGGGGCATTGTCGATGTCTGTAGCTGCACCAATCAACATCATGATGATGAAAGCAGCGCCAAAAAGTGAAATGATGGCGGCAGCTTTTATGCAGGCAGCTTTTAATATTGCAAATGCGATGGGCGCTTTCTTTGGCGGAATTCCTTTGGAACACGGATTATCATTCAATTACCCTTCATTGGTCGGCGTTGGAATGACATTGATAGGATTGATTATCAGTATCCGATATATGTATCTGTATCGATCATCAAAATCTGAAGAACTCAATGTGGAATGCGTTCCATGTGATAAATAACGAAAAAGAGAAGCAATTTGCTTCTCTTTTTTATTTGAGATTTAATCTTTGAAATATTTTCTGAGTTTCCAAGCCATTTTTTCGTGCTCCTGCATCAGTTCTGTTAAGAAATCAGAAGTTCCTGCATCTTTATACTTTTCATCCGTGTCATCTACAAATTTTCTTAAGGCTCTTACAATTGATTCGTGATCACTTACCAATTCTTTCAGCATTTCCTGATTAGTAGGGACTTTTCCGGGAGTTTCCTTTAGTTGAGATTGGCTTGCAAATTCAGAAGTTGTTCCAATTGCAGTTCCTCCCAACGTACTGATTCTTTCAGCAACATCATCGATGCTTTGAGCAACCGCAGTATATTGTGATTCAAAAAGTAAATGAAGTTCCATGAAATTATCACCTGATAAATTCCAGTGGAATTTTCTTAATTTGATGTAAAGAATGTTTCCGTCCGCAAGAACGTTATTTAAAATACCATGAATCGCTTTCAGGTTTTTGTCTGTAATTCCTAAATTGGGTTTCATATTAATTATTTTTTTAATGTGTGTTGATTATTATATGAAGTTTTTTAAATTAAACCTCGACTTCATTTCCGTTTTTACACCAATACAAAGCGTTGTATAGATTTTCTTTTGGGAAAGACTTGAATTCACCCGGCATCAGAACACTGAAGATATCTGTGAAGTTCTGTACGCCTTCTTTATCCGTTACAATGGCTGCTCTGTTCCATTTGGTTAAATTTTTTAAGCCTAAAAGCATATCCTGCAACCATGCTCCCGCAGTGAAATTACCAAGATCTGTGTCGAGATAGAGGAGATAATTAAGTTCGTCAAACTCTTCAATTTTCTTATTCACGTGAGGAATGACAAGGTTTTCAAAATCTTGTTTTGTGATTTCGCCCGTGGCGCTGAACGCCGCAACATTTTCCGGAGCTTCTGGAATAATCGTTATCATAGTATATATTTTAGAGTGGTTTGAGATTATGTTAAATAACAATAATTAAACCACAAATATTCCGGAACCGTTAAAAAAGTCATAATTATTGCTATAACAGATTTAAAATATTAATATGGATTTAAAATCTAATGAACCATTTTGGCTTTTAAAGAACGGATTAATGACATCATATCCATCACTGAAATCAGATGAAGAATGTGATGTTTTAATTATCGGCGGCGGAATTACAGGAAGTTTAATTGCCCATCAAATGGTGGAAGACGGCTACAAAACAATTCTTATTGATAAACGGGAGGTCTGTAACGGAAGTACCTCAGCGACAACTTCAATGCTACAATACGAAATAGACGTTCCTCTTTATGAATTAATTGAAAAGATAGGAGAGAAGGGTGCAGTTGCAAGTTATAAAGCCTGTTCAGATTCAATTGATAACCTTGAAAAACTGACCAAAAAGATTAAATCCAAAGCTGGTTTTAAGCGAAAAAAATCTTTATACTTTGCATCAAAAAAGAAAGATATTTCTTGGTTAAAAAAGGAATTTGAAGCCCGAAAAGAAGCCGGATTTGATGTAAAATGGCTTGAAGCCAAAGAAATATTAGATAAATTCGGTTTTGAAAACACTTTCGGAGGCATTGTTTCAAAACAGGGAGCAAGTATTGATGCTTTTAAATTTGCTCATGAATTATTTGATTTAAATGTAAAAAAAGGATTAAAAATTTTCGATAAAACGGAAATGAAATCGGTTAAATATTCAAAAGGATATAATTTGGTTTCCACAACAAACGGACCTCAGATAAAAGCGAAAAAAATTATCTATTGTATTGGTTACGAAAGCAAGGATTTAATTAAAGAAGACTTTGTTGATTTAAAAAGTACCTTCGCAGTCGTTTCTGAAATCGATCACGATAAATTCAAAAATATAGCCGACACCCTAGTCTGGAATACCGACGAACCTTACATCTACATGCGTACGACCGATGACGGCAGAATGCTGATTGGTGGGGGGGATGAAGATTTTCAAAATCCAGAAAAGCGTGATGCTTTACTCGACAAAAAGGAAAAGGAAATTTTAAAAGTTTTAAAAAAAATAAAGCCCGATTATCATTTTTATACCGATTTTGTATGGGCCGGAACTTTCGGTGAAACGAAAGACGGACTTCCATATATTGGTGAACATCCAAAATTTAAAAATTCGTATTTTGTTCTTGGTTTCGGCGGAAATGGAATCACTTTTTCAGTCACCGGAATGGAAATGGCTTCTCAGTTTATGAAAAATAAAAAACATCTTTTGTCCAGATATTTTAAGTTTGGAAGATAGAAGTTGGTGACTGAGGCACTCGAAGCCACCAATAAAATTGATAATAAAAAGTTTCGGGCTTCGGCGAAGCCGAAGCCCGAAACTTCAAAAAAAGCTGCCAATTAAGGCAGCTTTTATAACAATTACGAACTATATCCGTTTCTTTTAGCCAATTCAAGAATAGATTTCTCAATAGCTTTTCCAAGATCATCAGAATCTGTGCTTCCACGTTTTTTCATTTCAGCATCAATGAAATCCTGACGTTTTTTAGATAATTCTTCAATTTCCTTTTGAATTTTATCGCGGGCAGCAGATTTTACGGCAACTGCTTTTTTCACTTCTTCTTTGCTTTTTCCTTTTAATTCGGCGGGAAGCTCATCTTCTTTTACGGTTGTAATAAAATTGGCATCTTTTTCCGCGCGGTCTACCAAATCCCAATGTTCATTGTTGTAAGCATTCTTTTTAGATTTTGCTACTGTTCTTTCAACAGCATTGGCTGCAGACTGAACCTCAGCGTTTTTATCCTGAGCGATTTGTTTGGTTTTGTATTCCGAACCTCTGCTTCCGTAATAAATATAAGTATCATTCAGTTTTGCGTTGCATTCCGAAATTTTCACATCATAAGGAGTTTCAATGTAGATCACTTTTCTGTCGCTGTCGATATTAAAATATTTCCCGTCACCCAAAGAAGCTCCGTTTTGCCAGAATGATTGAATTCCTTCATCTCTGTTTCCACAAAAGATCGTATTTGTATAGATTTTCTTTGTTTTTGCGGTAGAAATTACCTCTTTATAATTGATTTTTCCCTGATCAAATGGTTCATTTCCTGCAATATAGATCAACTTCATGCTTTTATCATTTTTGTCCCAATTCAGATTCATCGATGCATCACGAATAACAGCTCCACAATATTCGCTTCCGCCATTGGTTCTCAAAGCAAATAATTTTTCTGAAACTAAGTCCAAATCCTGCGTTAAAGGAGTAACTTGTCTGATGTAATTTTCATCTTTCAATCCGTCATTTCCGTACTCGTAAAGGGCTATTTCTATTTGTGGTGCCTGTCCGCTGTATTTTAAAGTGGTTAACGTATTCACAATATTCCAAAGTCTGGATTTTGCCTGATCGATTAATCCGTCCATACTGTTTGAAGTATCCAACAGCAATGCAACCTGAATTTTATTGTCTTTGCTGATGATTGAAGGTTTCGGATCTTCACTTTGGATGAAGTTTCTTTGTGCTGTAGCTACAGGATTTCTTTTGATGCAGCCAACTTGTGAAGGATTTTGAGCACTTAAAAATGCTGTTCCTATTGCTAATGTTAAAATTTTAAAAGTTGTCATAATGAATATTTTATGGGGTTATCTGCTGTAATATTGAATTTGCATGTCTTTCGGATAATTTCACTTCGTAGGATAAATTAATCTTATCTGACTTCAACGTTTCATAGTGTATTACCTTAAATTCCTACAGTAAAATTATCTGAATTAAAAGCCGAAAATTCGAAGACTTGGTGAAATGGCATTTTCGCTTGGTGAAATCTATAATTGACTAAAAAAAGAAAGACAGCCCTTTCGAACTGTCTCTTAAATCTGTTAATTAAAGAATCTCATATCTTGTTTTGATGCTGTATTTCAGCTTGATATTCTCAATGTTGTCGAAAGAATAATCTACTCCTGCATCGGCAGCTTCCAACTGTACATTACTCCTCATGCTTTTGTAGGCTACGGGAAGAACAGAATCGCTCATATAATCTTCAATTTCTACGATTTCAAGCGGAGTTCCGGTCTTTTTACCGATGCTTTCCAATAAGTAATCTGCTTTTTCTCTGGCAGCTTTCAACGCATTTATTTTAACCGTTTTTCTGAAATCTGCAATTTTTGTATTCTTGACTTCAGCGATATTCAAATTGCTTACCCATTTTTGGTTCAGATCTTCAAAAAGCTTACTCACATTGGTTTTTGCACTTACTTTAAACTGAAAACTCTTCGTAAATTTCGTTGTCTTAGAATAAAGATTTTGATACATCGATTTGAATTTGATATCTTCATTCTTCACGCCGTCATTTTTCAGTGTTTCAAATAAAAGCTTTTCGTTATCTGCGAGCTGATTTTTATTGTCAGCTTTGATGTCGATGTTAAAAATGATTTCATCCGGTTCTACTTCCATTTCAGCAACTCCCGTTACTTCAATTGCGTTTTTCTTAATTTCCTGTGCGTTGATCAGACTTCCAAATGTTAATAATCCGATCACTAAAAAATGTCCTAATTTCATAATTGCTTGTTTTAAATTTTAAACTTCTAGAGTAAAATTAGTCACATTCAACACTTGAAATCCGGAGACTTGGTGAAATGAGGTTTTCACTTGGTGAACTTTTGAATAGGCTATTTTTTATTTTTCTTCAGGTCATATTTCACGGTAAGACTTAAGATATACTGAATTCCAATTTCAGGTTTGCTTTCATTGATCACCTTATCAAAACCGGAATAATCTGTTCCTTCATAATAATAAGTTTTTGCTTTTCTTTCTTCTTTTCTAATATATGAAACATCGTATCTGTTACTCATATAGCTTACGTCAGAGCTTTCAAAAGCAGAATAATGCTGATATTGGCTTTTTGGAAATACATAAGAAAACCCTGAATTTGCTGTTGGACTTCCAATAATCTCTTTTTTAAATAAATTGAAATAATTATCTTTCTTTTTATCTAAAACTGAGTAAGCTTCTTTTAAAAGATTTTCCTGGATCTTGTCGATATCTGCATTCATATAATCTACTTTGATAACATCGTAGATTTTAAAATCAGAGGCTTCATAAATGATTTTTTCAATCAATGCATATTTATCTACCGTAATAATGATGTTTTTCTTGGTTTCAAAGCCTTTGTTTTTTTGAGTGACGCTGTTTAGATCAGAATTAACGTCATAATCATAGGTTTTAGTCTGTGAAATAAAATCAACAAAAACATTATCTTCTTTAATGCCTAAAGATGATATTTTCTTAATAAAACCATTGATTCTTAGATTGATACCTTCGATTGATTTTTTAGGCGTTAAAGCTTCCTCATTTACTCCAAGAATAATTTTGTATTTATCCGCAGTCTGATTCATCAATACTTTTACACTGATCACCAAAGTGGAGTCTGTCGTGTAATAATTGTTATTGGTTTCAGTAAAAACTTTTACAGGACGATCATATTGATTAGAATTTCTGTAAATCTGATTTCCTCCGACCTGAGCTTTTGTATTCAGGAATGTGAAAGCTGTAAGAATTACAATAAATAATAGATTTTTGTTTAAAATAGAAATATTTTTCATAATGATTAAGTTTAAATTATGCCACAAACTTAATCACGTAATCATTTGAAAAAACGGAATAAATGGTGAACAGAACGTTTAACTTGGTGAGTGTTTCTGTTCAATGAAAAATAATTATTATCTGTTTGTCAGAATAATAGACTTACCATTTTGAGTAATCAGTTTCTTTTCTTCAGAAAACAATTGATTTCTTATAATGATCTCATTTTGACTTTGCGAAATTTTATAAGTGTTTGAGCTAAATAAAGCGTCATTTATGAAATGTTCAAACAATTTTGTAGAATCTGATTGATGTACAGAATAAAAATCAACCTTGTACTTGTTGATTCCCATATGGTAAAATTTGTAGATAATTTGTTCGTTGAGGTCGCTTGAAATTACTTTTGTTTCAATGAATTTATTTTGTTCAAGAAATGAGCAACTTTGAAGAAATAAAATTGATAAGAAGCTGAAAATAAAGATCTTTTTCATAATAATTGGGTGTATTACAAAGGTAATGAAAGCGTTTTCTGTTAATGTTAACACAGTTTCAACTTTGTTTTACTAAATAGCTTTATATCAGATTTTTAATGATTGAAACTTGGTGAACGACCAATTTCACTTGGTGAATAGTTTTTGAGCAAACTATATATATGTATATCTTTGTTTTATGAAAATGCTTCGACTTGTTGTGCTTCTTTTTTTGATCTGTTTTGGGAATGAAATCTATTCTCAAACCACAAATGTTGCACAGGAAGTTACCACAGAAAGTAAAAAGCTTAAAAAGGCAGTTGACAGCAAAGATCAGTCTGCTCAGGCCGATTCTTATTATAATATCGGAGAATCATTTTTCAACAACGGGAATTTTTCTAAAAGTGAAGAATATTTTACCAGATCTAAAAATCTCTACGAACAGCTTAACGATAAACCTAATATCGAAAAAGTAACCCGAAAATTGGCTCAGTCACAAGAGAAACAAAACAAAATCACTCCTGCAATCAATAATTACAGTCGCGCTGCGGAGGTTAATTATTCATCAAAAAGCAAAGCGGTTAATTCTAATGATGCGGCAAGACTTTCTGCACCTTCGCAAGATATGAAAGCTGAAGCAATTCAGAATAATATTGATCTCAGCCAAAAGGAAAATGAAAAAGAAGATCTCGCAGCGAGTTACAGCCAAATGGCGGATGTAAATATTCAGCGGAAGGATATTCCGAGAGCGGAAGAGAATTTAAATAATGCCTATAAGGTTTCTAAAAAAGGCGCACCTCAGCAAGCGCTGGAAATCAATCAAAAATTAACGAATTTTTACGTTGAAAATAAAAACTTCGATAAAGCGATTGAAGCGAAAAAGAAAGTTCTGAAAGAAGATTTTGTTAAAGATAATTCTCAGGAAAAAGTCAATCAAATTCAGGAATTAGCAGATATTTATATCAAAAAAGATGATGCAGAAGAAGCAATAAAACTATTAAAAAATGCTTACGGAATCGCATTGGAAAAAGGTCATACATTAGAAGCTCAGAAAAGTGTTAAAAGGCTGGACAGTCTTTATAATATTGCAAATAATACGAACGCTTCTATTCAATTATACAGAGATTTTTTGGGAAAATTACCTAACTTGGTTTCCAAAGACCGAAGTTTGGTTGATAATAAAATTCTGGAAGATACAGAACAGAGAATTTCACAATTAGAAAAGGAAAGGGAATTAAAAGACGAATTGATTCGCAAGAAAAATATCTTTAATTATAGCCTGATCGGAGTTTTAATCGTGTTGACAGGTTTAATTATTTTTATTTTCAGGACATTGAAAAAAGTTCAGATCAAGAATAAAAAAATTGCCTTACAATCGCTTCGTAGAGAAATGAATCCACATTTTATCTTCAATAGTTTAAATAGTGTGAATCATTTTATTGCAACCAATAATGAGTTGGAAGCCAACCAATATTTAACCAAATTCTCAAAACTGATGCGTGGCGTGATGGAAAATTCCACTGAAGATTTTATTCCGTTTCAGCAGGAATTGGATCTCCTCCAAAATTATCTCGCGTTGGAAAAAACTCGTTTTTCAGAAAAGTTTGATTACGAAATTGAAGTTGATGAAAACTTAAATATGCAAAGTCTAAAAATCCCTGGAATGCTGGTACAGCCGTTTTTAGAGAATGCAATCTGGCACGGATTACGCTACAGAACGACGAAAGGGTTTTTAAAATTAAGTTTCGAAAAAGACGATCAAAACCTAAAAATAATCATTGAAGACAACGGAATCGGAATTGAAGAAAGCAAAAAGCAAAAGACAGAACACCAAAAAAACAGAGAAGGCCGCGGAATGAAAAATACGCTGGAAAGGATTGCTTTGCTGAACGATTTGTACAATCAGGATATTCAATGTAAGATCACTGATAAGAAAACCGAGCCGGGAGTTTTGGTAGAAGTGAGCTATAAATTGTGAAAAAGTAAATAGTCAATTTTTAATATTTACCTAATCAATAAATCCTATTTTCTAAAACCTAAAAACATGAAAATAAAAGCCATAATCGTAGACGACGAGCTTATTGCAAGAGAAGTTTTGAGGAACTACATCACAAAATACTGTCCTCAGGTTGAGATTTTGGGCGAAGCGGAAAATATAAAAGAAGCCGTTCCTTTGATCGCGGAAAAACAGCCTCAACTTGTTTTTCTTGATGTAGAAATGCCTTTCGGAAACGCTTTTGATGTGTTGGAAGCTACAAAAGAATTTTCCTATGAAACAATCTTCATTACAGCATTTTCACAATATTCTTTGCAGGCTTTAAATAAATCTGCGAGTTATTATATTTTAAAACCGATTGATATTCAGGAGCTAATTTTAGCGGTAAATAAAGTAGCAGAAAGTATTGAAAAGAAAGATGAACTCAACCGTAATAAAATTCTCCTTGAAAATTTAAAGTTAAAACCTGAAAAACAGCAATTGATTCTCCCTACTTTACAAGGTTTTGACGTGGTAAAAACAGAAGATATTGTAAGACTTCAGGCAGATGGAAATTTTACGCAGGTCTACCTTACGGATCATTCCAAAAAGATGGTCTGCAGATTTTTAAAACACTTTGATGACCTTTTAGAGCCTCCTTTTGTAAGGGTTCATCGTTCGCACATTATCAACACCAATTTTGTAAAGTCTTACCATAAAAGTGGCACGGCAATACTTTCAGACAACACTGAAATTGAGGTTTCCGGAAGTTTTAAAGATAACTTTTTGAAGGTTTTTTCTTAAAGCTAAAAGCCAATTGCCAATAGCCAGTAGCAATTTCAGGCATTATTTTTGAAGCTTTTATAATAACGACGAAATTTATATTATTATGAAAAATATTCAGAAAATTATCCTTCCCGTATCGTTGGGAATTTTGGGTTTAATTATTCTCAATTCATGTTCAACAGGAATTCCTAAAGGTGCAACAGCTATTAACAACTTTAATGCAGAAAAATATTTAGGAAAGTGGTATGAGATTGCCCGTTTCGATTATAGATTCGAGAAGAATATGGATAATGTGACGGCGACTTATTCTCAAAATCCAAATGGAACAATCCGTGTAGATAACAAAGGTTATGATTACGTTAAAAAAGAATGGAAAGAGTCAATTGGAGAAGCAAAGTTTGTAAAAGATAAAACCGAAGCCAGATTGAAAGTTTCATTTTTCAAACCAATCTGGGCTGGATATAACGTCATTGATATTGACGAAAATTATCAATATGCATTGGTTGCCGGAAGCAGTTTAAAATATATCTGGATTCTATCCCGAACTAAAGAAATTCCTGAAAGTATCAAACAACGTTTTCTAGAAAAAGCTAAGAAAATAGGCTACAATACAGATGAATTAATCTGGGTAAAACATGATTAATCGTCATTGCGAGGAGCGAAGCGACGAAGCAATCTCTTAATAATCTTAATAACTTAAAATCTTAATGTTCCAATTTTAACCATTAAGTTATATTAAGAGTTTAAGAAAAATTAAGTTTAACTCTATTTTAGGGAGATTGCTTCGTCGCTTCGCTCCTCGCAATGACAAAAAAATTAATTCAAACTTTTATACTCCTTCCATTCCTCAAAACGATGATCAATGGCAAGTTTCATCAAGTCATAATTTTCATAGGTGTCTTCAATGTGATAGAATGTTTCATATTCATAATCACTTTCCTCGGCTTTACCGTCAAAAATATTGATATAATCTGTGGCGAAAGAACTGAATTTATCCGCAAAATCTGTTTCATCCACATAATAATCTTTTGCGAAGCTATTTCCAAGATCATTAAGCTCATATTCTGTGAATTTTCCGTCACATACTTCAAGGAGAAATTCTGCTCCGGTAATTTCTCTTCTTTTTAAACTTTCAATTTCATCTTTGAAATCTTCTTTCATTTCTTCGGAATGCAGATCATTGTGAATGCACCAATTCAGAAACATTCCTGTATGTGTGGCGCCATTTTTCGAAGGAAGCCCTTCTGGAAAATCTCCTCCATAATGCCATGAAGCATCATCATATTTAGACATAACTTTAATTATAGTTTTAAACAGTTCAAACCAAAGATATAAAAAATCGTTTTCTTTTGTGCACTACCCAGAATTTTCCGTCATTTGCAGGAGAATTTTTTCAAAAATCATACTATGGAAAAAGCTGTTCTTATTACTATTGGTGACGAGATTCTTTCGGGAAATACCGTTGATACCAATTCTAATTTTATTGCTACTGAACTTAAAAATATAGGTGTAAAAGTTTTACAAATTTTCACCATTTCGGACGAGATTGAAACCATCAAAAATACATTAAAAGATGCTTTTGAAATTGGAGATCTTGTCATTACAACCGGCGGTCTGGGGCCAACCAGAGATGATAAAACCAAAAAAGCACTTGCCGAATATTTCAATGATGAAATTGAATTGGATGAGGTTACTTTTGAGCATTTGAGAAAGTATATGGAAAAACGTGGCCGTCTGGAAATTCTGGAAAGAAACCGCGAACAAGCCTTTGTT
Organism: Chryseobacterium sp. G0201; assembly: GCF_003815655.1. Classification (NCBI taxonomy): domain Bacteria; kingdom Pseudomonadati; phylum Bacteroidota; class Flavobacteriia; order Flavobacteriales; family Weeksellaceae; genus Chryseobacterium; species Chryseobacterium sp. G0201. Next base: position 2,894,350 of record NZ_CP033917.1, read on the forward strand.
CCTACAAAATCTACGGTTTTTCAAAATAATTTCGGAACCGCACCTTGCATGATGATGGAGCAGGATGGGAAATTATGTTTCAGCCTTCCTGGCGTTCCTTATGAAGTAAAACCTTTGATTAAAGATCAGATTGTTCCTTATTTAAAAGAAAAATATAGTCTTAATTATATCACCACAAGAATTATTTCCGTAGTTGGAATTCCTGAAAGTATTTTAGCAGATATCGTTGAAGATTGGGAACTTGCCCTTCCTGAAAACTTGGCGTTATCCTATCTTCCGATCGGAACCAGAGTAAAGTTAAGACTGACTGCCACAGGAGAAAATGAAGTGTATTTGCAGCAACAATTAGAAGAAGAAATTCAAAAATTACTTCCTTTAATTAAAGATAATGTAATCGCCACGACGGAGGATAAAATTGAAAAAATTCTCGGTGAACTTTTAATTGAAAGAAAATTAACGATTTCAACGGCTGAAAGCTGTACAGGAGGAGAATTGGCTAAAATGATCACTTCAAATTCCGGAAGTTCAAAATATTTTCTGGGCGGAATTATTCCTTATGCCACAGAAAAGAAAATTGAGATTTTAAAGGTTAAAAAAGAAACGGTTGACGAATTCACTGTTGTAAGCGAACAGGTTGCTCAGGAAATGGCAAAAGGGTGTCAGAAATTATTTGACACAAATATTTCTCTGTCGACAACCGGAGTTGCAGGCCCCGGAAAAGGTGAGGATGGTAAAGATATTGGGACGGTTTTCTATTCTATCAGGGTGAATGATAAAGAGCTTAGTTCAAAATTATACATGCCACATCTAGAAAGGTCGGATTTTATGAATTTTGTATCACAGAAAATTCTGCAGGATTTGGTGGGAATTTTAATTTCAGAATAAATTTTAATAGTAAAAGTTACTGATAATCAATATTAAATGATCTATTTTAAAAAATAGAAATTTCCAGTAACGAATTGTAGAAAAAACATACTTATTGTATAAATTGTTATTATAATGAAAAAATTAACGCTTTCTTTGTTTTTACTAGCAGGAGTTTGCTCACTAAATACAGTGAGTGCACAGACTAAAGCTACTAAAACAGCAGTGAATACAGCAGATAAAGGTTTAGACCTTAGTTTGATGGATACATCTGTACGTCCACAAGACGACTTCTATAACTATGTAAGCGGAACTTGGATGAAAACTGCCAAGATCCCTTCTGACAAACCTACTTGGGGTAGTTTCAACAAATTGGCTGATGATACGGATAATCACTCAATGACGATCTTGAACTCTCTTTTAAAAGACAAATTTGCTGACGGAAGCGAAGGTAAAAAAATCCAGGATTTGTACGCAACGTATATGAACATGGATAAGAGAAATGCAGACGGAATCAAGCCTATTCAGGAAAACATCAATAAAATTGATGCGATCAAAAATCTTGCAGACCTTCAAAACTACTTTATTTCTGTAACGAAAGACGGAGAAAATACATTATACGGATGGGGAATTGATGCAGACTTGAAAGATTCTAAAATGAATGCTGTTTATTTAGGTAACGCTTCTTTAGGATTGGGAAGAGATTATTACCAAAAAGTAAACGAAAAAAATACAGAAGCTCTTGCTGAGTACACAAAGTACGTAGCTTCTATGTTGAAAGAATTAGGATACAAAAATGCTGATGCTGCTGCAAAAGGAATCGTTGATTATGAAAAAAGCATTGCTAAAACATATTTAACGAACGAGCAGAGCCGTGATAACACGCTTCAGTACAACCCAAGAACAATGGCTGAGCTTTCAACATTGGTAAAAGGTGTTGATATTCCTGCTTACCTTAAAAAAGTTGGAGTAACTACAGATAAAGTAATCATCGGAGAGATCGGATATTACAAAAACTTCGATCAGTTGGTAAATGCTAAAAATCTTCCTGTAATTAAGGATTATTTGAAGTTCCACATGATCCACGGAAGTGCTTCTTATCTTAGCGAAAAACTAGGAGATACAAGATTTGCTTTCTATGGTAAATATCTAAGAGGCCAACAAGAGCAAAGAGCGCTTAACAAAAGAGGATATGAGTTAATCAACGGTTCTCTTGGTGAAGCTTTCGGTAAATTATATGTTGAGAAATATTTCCCTGCTGAAGCTAAAGCTCAGATGGTTGAATTGATCGATTATTTAAAGAAAAGTTTTGCAGTTCACATCAATGGTTTAACTTGGATGTCTGCTACAACGAAGGTTAAAGCAATGGAGAAACTTAATAAGTTTACTGTAAAAGTTGCTTACCCTGACAAATGGAAGGATTATTCTAAATTAGAGATCGTTCCTGAATCTAAAGGTGGAAATCTATATTCAAACCTTCAAAACCTTTCAGAATGGCAGTACAACAAAGATTTAGCTAAAATCGGAAAACCGGTTGACAAATCAGAATGGGGAATGACTCCACAGACTGTAAATGCTTACTACAACCCGGTAAACAACGAGATCGTATTCCCTGCAGCTATTCTTCAGCCACCGTTCTTCAACCCACAAGCTGATGCTGCCGTAAACTTCGGTGGAATTGGTGCAGTTATCGGTCACGAAATGAGCCACGGATTTGATGATTCAGGTGCGCAATTCGACGCAGATGGTAACTTGGTGGACTGGTGGACTCCGGCAGACAAGGCTAACTTCGAAAAAGCGACTAAAGCTCTTGCTTCTCAATATGACAAGTATGAGCCTGTAAAAGGGACTTTCGTTAACGGTACTTTCACAAACGGTGAAAACATCGCTGACTTAGGTGGAGTAAACATCGCTTACGATGCATTACAAATGTACTTGAAAGATAAAGGAAATCCTGGATCAATCAGTGGATTTACACAAGATCAGAGATTCTTCTTAAGCTGGGCAACCGTTTGGAGAACGTTATCAAGTGAGAAATACATGGTGAACCAAGTGAAAACAGACCCACACTCTCCTGGATATTTCAGAAGTTTCGGTCCGCTTATTAACGTTGATGCTTTCTACAAAGCATTTGACGTAAAAGCTGGAGACAAATTATACAAAGCTCCTGCAGACAGAATCAAAATCTGGTAATAATCAGATCATAATATTACAAACCGTTCAGAAATGAGCGGTTTTTTTATTGGTGGCTGAGGTTTTCGAAGCCACTATTATTAATCAAGAGTCCTTCGACTCTGCTCAGGATGACATCTCTAAAAAAGCACTTTACAATAAGAGCAGATAGTATTAGGAATGTCATCCTGAGCGGAGTCGAAGGATCTCAACATAATTAATAAACAGTTTTTTAATCAATAGGAACGGGCTTTAGCCCATTTCCAACTTCAAAAATTTCAAAAAAGGCTTTAGCCAAAACTTAAACTTGCACACATACACACTTTTTTACTTATAATCACAACTTATGACTAATAACTCAAGATCATTTATCAATTATGATTAATCATTTATAACTTAATTCGTATATTTGGTAAGTTTGTGTAAAATCAAAAATTATCTTTAATGAAAAAGCTAAATATTGGGATACTTGCTCTTTCGGGTATCGTATTTTTAAATTCTTGTGGTACGGCAAAAACTGCCGAAACAAGTAAAAAAACAGAACCTCAAGTGGTTGCTGTAGAACCGGTGAAAGAACAAGCAAAAGAAGAGGGGATCAACTTATCTTATATGGATAAAAGTGTGCGTCCACAGGATGATTTTTTTAGCTACGTTAACGGAAATTGGGTGAAAACCACTCAAATTCCTTCTGATAAAGCGAGCTGGGGATCTTTCAATGCGTTGAGAGAAAATGTGGATGATGCTTCTTTGGATATTTTAAACAAAATCTTATCTGAAAAATATGAATCAGGCTCTGAAGGTCAGAAAATTCAGAATCTGTATGCATCTTTCATGGATACAGCGAAAAGAAATGCTGACGGACTGGCTCCGATCAAAGGAGACTTAGCAAAGATCGATGCCATCAAAAATATTAATGATCTTCAGAAATATTTGTTGGATGCTACAAAATTGAGCGACAATTCTTTCTACGGATGGAGAGTAGGCGCAGATATGAAGAATTCTACGATGAATGCGGTATATCTTGGCGGTCCCGATCTTGGTTTGGGAAGAGATTATTATCAAAAAGTAAACGAAGCCAACACGAAAACGTTAGCTGAATATCAAGTGTATGTTGGAAAATTATTCGGAGTTTTAGGATATAAAAATTCTGATGCAGCTGCAAAAAATGTAGTTGATTTCGAAAAGCAATTGGCCAATTATCTATTGACTCTTGAGCAAAACAGAGATGCTAATTTAAGATATAACCCTAAAAATGTATCTGAATTATCAGGTTTGGTTAAAAATATTAACCTCGCTAAATATTTAACGGATGCCGGAGTAAAAACCGACAAAGTAATCGTGGGTGAATTGAAATATTACCAGAATATGGATCAGTTCATGACGCAGAAAAACCTTCCGTTATTGAAAGATTACTTGAAATATCATATTATTAATGGAAATGCTTCTAATTTAGATGAAAACTTAGAACAAATCCGTTTTGATTTCTATTCAAAATATCTTCAGGGTCAAAAAGAGCAGCGTCCGATGAACAAAAGAGGGTTAGCTCTTGTAAATGGCGTGCTTGGTGAGGCTTTTGGTAAATTGTATGTTGAAAAATATTTCACGCCTGAAGCAAAAGCTCAGATGGAGACTTATATTGATTACATTTTAAAATCATTTAAGACTCACATCAATGATATGGATTGGATGTCTCCTGAAACAAAAGTAAAAGCTCAGGAAAAATTATCCAAATTCACGGTAAAGATCGCTTATCCGGATAAATGGAAAGATTATACATTATTAAAGGTAGAATCTCCTAAAGCGGGAGCAACTCTATATTCTAATCTTCAAAATGTTGCTGAATGGCAATATCAGAAAAGTTTAGACAAAGTAGGAAAGCCTGTTGACAAAACAGAATGGGGAATGACTCCGCAGACGGTAAATGCTTACTACAGCGGTTCAAATAACGAGATTGTATTCCCTGCAGCAATCCTTCAACCTCCTTTTTACAATCCAAAAGCTGATGCAGCTGTAAACTTCGGTGGAATTGGAGCGGTTATCGGTCACGAAATCTCTCACGGATTCGATGACAGCGGTTCTCGTTTTGACGGCGATGGAAACCTAAATAATTGGTGGACAGATACCGACCGTAAAAACTTTGACGCTAAAGTGGGTCAGTTGGCAGCACAATACAGCGCTTACGAACCCGTAAAAGGAAGTTTTGTGAACGGAAAATTCACAAGCGGTGAAAATATCGGTGATTTGGGTGGAGTAGCAGTGGCTTACGATGCCCTTCAAATGTACCTTAAAGACAAAGGAAATCCGGGATTAATCAGCGGATTTACACAAGATCAGAGATTCTTCATGAGCTGGGCAACAGTTTGGAGAACAAAAGCTACTGATCAGTATATGACGAATCAGGTTAAAACAGATCCGCACTCGCCTGGAGTTTTCAGAGCATTCGGGCCTTTGGTTAATCAGGATTCTTTCATCAAAGCTTTCGATATTAAGCCTGGAGACAAAATGTATAAAGCTCCTCAGGACAGAATAAAAATTTGGTAACATAGCCAAAAATTGTTAGAAAAGAAAAACGTATCAGAAATGATGCGTTTTTTTATTTATTTTTCATAGTTTAGTGACATCGTAAAATCGTAACTTTAGGTTATAAATAATACGTATAATTAAATATTTCAAGAAAAATCTTAACAAAATTTTGTATGTTACAGTTTTTTTTTAAATTTAAACATTGGATTGGTAAGTTATTTGATGAAGATAAAACCAATTCACACCAAAATCTAAAATCTCAAAATAATAATAATATGGCAATGTTTAATTATGGTGTTGGCGGCAACGAGGTAAAAGTAGACGCTAATGAAGCTATTCAGGAAATACAGGAGAATAAGTCGCTGATTGTGAGTCAGCTTACAACCGACGAATCTTACGTACCTGAAATTGTAACAGGATTAAAGACTGTGGATGATGTCTTCAAACATTTCCAACCTTCTGTTTCTGTACAGCACGAAACACAGGACGGCAGTGTGGTAGAAGAAGAATTCCGTTTTCAAAATCTTGCGGACTTCACTCCCAAAAATCTTACTCAGAAATCAAATTACTTACAAGAACTTAGCATGGAACAGGAGCAATACAATAAAATTGTCCGTCAGCTGAAAACAAATAAGATTCTGCGTAATATGCTGGAAAACGATCAGACAAGAGCTGCGTTTGTGGAAGTATTGAAAGAAGTGGCACAAGAACTTGAAAAATAATCTAAAGACTTTACATTAATCATGGATAGCAAATTACAAGCGGCAGAAAACCAACAACAAGGTCAACAGCAACAACAGGGAGGTCAGCCGAAAGGTAACCCGATCGCCGAACTCAACAAAATTGGAGGTTTCGGATTTGTTGAATCAGTTGTGGATGGCATCGCCAACATGAACCCTACAAGAAAAGCTAGGAAAGAAATTTTCCTTACCGATAATAATAAGACAGATGAAAGAAAAGAGTTGCTTCAGAAAATTAATCTTTGGGTTAATCTTTTAGAAGGCAACGAATCTGCTGATAAAATGGCTGATACCTGCAAAACAAAAGCACTGCAGGCAGACCAGAGTTTAAAAACAAACTTAAAAAATACGCTGGACGCAGTTCGTCAACTGGAAGTAAACTACAGAACAGTCGCTCAGTTTTACAAAAATACAGAACTTGACAAAGTTGACAACGTAAGCATCGTTAATGCAACTTTAGAGCAGGTTTCAGATCTTGATAATCCGCTATTTATTGATGCGGTTTCCGAAGAATTTAAGAATTATTATGACCGTTTGGATCTTAGAGATAACTATTCTATTTTGGCGATCCCGGGATATTTAGGATCAAATAAAGTGATCGAAAAATGGGCAAAGATCTGTAATGAAAACAAAGTAATGTTGGTTACGGATTTTGCTAATCTTGATAAGCCGGATGATGTGGTAGATTTATTCCATTCTGCGAATCTTACAGGGGGTGAATTACACAGAAGTAACGTAATTATGACGTGTAACTGGCTTGTGGGCCGTGGAAGAGCTGAAGAAGTAGGTGAAGAGGAAAATGTAGAGCTTCCGCCGTCAACTTCATTGGCAGGAAAAATCCATAAAACATTGATGTCTCAGGTTGCTGCCGGTAAAAAACACGGTAACATTAACGAGGTTGATGCTGTAAAATTCGAATTGAAGAAAAGTGAAATTTCTCAGCTTGAAAAAATGGGATTGGTTCCTATGGTTAACGAATATGGTAAGATCATGGCTTTCTCTGCAAAAACATTGTTTACAGGAGATAACATCGGACTTCAAACATATTCTGTTGTTCGTGTATTCGATTATGTAACTAAAGTTTTATTGGATTTCTTAAACAGAAGAGCCTTCGAAAACTGGAATTCTAAAAATGAAGATGATCTTAGAAGACAGATCGTTACATTCTTAGACGGTATCAAAGGTGCTGATAAATTGATCGAGAAGTTCAAGATCGTGCGTTTTGAGCAGGACAAAGTAAACAAAGACAGAGTATGGCTTGATATTCGTTTAACACCTTATTTTCCTACAAAAAGTTTCGTTATTAAATTAGACGGACACAAAGGAGATGATGGTAACGAATGGGAATCTCAATATACTCAGGACTAGACTAAATCAAATTTCTATACTAAAAAACCGATGCATTTTTTACATCGGTTTTTTTCTACCAAATCACAAAATAAATAATATGAAAGGCAGGTCAATCTATCTTTTGCCGATTTTTCTTATGGTTTTTGCAATAAGCTGTGAAGATAAAAAACTTCAGGGTCCGGAGCATACAATAGATCTTTTTAAAGACCAGCGCCAGGAAGGCAAAGCGTATGTAATGAGCGCAGAGGAATCCAGCCAGGCGAGTGCTATGGTGATTGCGAGCTCAAATGTAAAGCTTGTTGATAGCTATTCCGGACGTGGAAGACCTATTTTTATTTATAAAGTTAATTCCGGGGAAGTCATAAAAACAACAAGAGACTCCATAGTGAGCTTTCCTTTTCAGTTTCTTTCCAATCAAAAACTGGATTTGAAAAAAGATGCGATGTATGTTTATCTTCAAAAGCTTGAAGGCTACCGTTTTATCGCAAAAGATAAAAATCTTAGATATCAATGGTTAAAAGATGCTCCGGTTTATTCCGTAAAAGCTGATCAATAAAATTTTATCTTTGCAAATATTAAAAGATGCTTATAAGCTCTGTGTGAAGAAAAGTAGATTTTGAATTATAGATTTTAAATTTTGAATGTTTAATATTTAATATTCATCATTTATCAATTATAATTTATCAATTATTTTTTGTGTCATGCTGAGTGGAGTCGAAGCATCTAACAATAATGAAGAAGAAAACCTTTGGAAAAAATAGAAAACTCAAACTTCAAGCATATTGGCACCAAACTCTTGGCTTGGTACAAACAAAACGCTAGGGATTTACCTTTCAGACAGACAAAAGATCCTTATAAAATCTGGATCTGTGAGATTGTTTTTCAGCAGACAAGGATCAATCAGGGACTTAATCATTACAACAATTTCATCAAACGATTTCCGGATGTGGAAACTTTGGCCAATGCTGAAGAAGATGAGGTTTTGCTCTATTGGAAAGGGCTGGGATATTATTCCAGGGCGATAAATATCCATAAAGCAGCACAACAAATCATGATTGATTATCAAGGAACTTTTCCTCCTGATTATGATGAAATTTTAAAACTGAAAGGTGTAGGGAAATATACTGCCGCTGCGGTTTCAAGCATCTGTTTTAATGGAAAAATGCCTGCAGTTGACGGAAACTTTTACAGAGTTTTAAGCCGAGTTTTTGCGGATGATTTTGATATCTCTAATTCCAGAGCTTTTAATTATTTTTCTGAATTGGCAACTCTAGTTTTGCCCGAAAATGTGGGCGATTTCAACCAGGCGATGATGGATTTAGGTTCCGAAATCTGCAGACCTAGAAACCCATTTTGTGGAGAATGTCCTTTAAATGAAGAGTGTTTAGCTTTTTCATTAAATAAAATCTCTGAATTTCCTGTTAAGACGAAAAAAGTTAAAGCGGAAGATTTAGGTTTGAAATATTATTTCGTTCACAGAAACGGACAGTTTTTAATTCAACAAAGAAAAGATGATTTCATCTGGAAGAAGTTATTTGAATTTCCACTTGAGATTTCGCAAGAATTAATGCCTTTCATTAAAAGTGCGAAAACAGTCAATCATAAACTGACACACAAGAATTTAAGCATAGAAATTTTTAACGTAGAAGTAGATTCTGATGCTGTTTGGACAGATTTTATTGGTAAAAATCAATATATCATTACAGATTTTGAAGGTTCTCATGAAAAATCCTTCCCAAAACCTTTGGAAACATATATCCAAAACTATCATACGGCGTATAGCATTCTGTGATGTCATTGCGAGAAGCGAAGCGACGAAGCAATCTCTAAAAAGTAACTTGAGATTCTTTCACTACACTTCGTTCTGTTCATAATGACAGTAACGAATTTAAAAACTACTTTGCTAAGTCAAACACCATTGCGACCTTAAAAACCGTTATTAGTTAAAAAAATCTTAGCGCCTTTTGTATTAAAAACAAATAAAAATAATAATTAAATAAAATTCAAATCCAAAACTCATTGAAATCCTGAAATTTGTCTTCCTATATCTGAAATCTAATTTGTACTTTTGCAAAATGATTAAAAAAGTCATTTTTATATTTGCTTCATTGCTTTTAATATCATGTGGAAAAGATCCTGTTCTAAAACCCTATGGCGAACTGAGATTAGAATACCCCACACCAAAATATCAGAAATTTGAAAACAACTGTGCTTACACATTTGAATACTCAGATTTTGCAAAAATCACCGATGCCAAAAAAACATGTTGGTATTATTTGAATTATCCTAAAATGAAGGCAAAACTGTTCGTGACCTATTATCCGATTCAGAATGACTTTGCTGAACACATCAAAGAAGCTGAAAAAATGGTGTATGAACATACCATTAAAGCTAGTTCAATAGACACAAAATCTTTCGAATATCCTGAAAAAAAGGTATACGGAAATTTCTATGAGTTAAAAGGACAGAGTGCTTCAAATCTTCAATTTTACATTACAGACAGCACAAAACACTTTGTGACTGCTTATTTATACTTTAATACAAGACCGAAACCGGATTCATTGGCTCCTGCTGTGGATTATATCAAAAAAGATATGAAACATCTGCTGGATACTTTTGAATGGAAAAAATAATTACTTTAAAAAATACATTGAAAAATATATGAAACTTTTAGTTGTTGGAAGCGTTGCGTTTGATGCAATCGAAACACCATTTGGTAAAACAGATAAAATTTTAGGAGGTGCTGCCACTTATATCGGGATCACTTCATCTATTTTGGGCGTAAAATCCGGAATTGTTTCTGTAGTAGGAGGAGATTTCCCGCAAGAACACCTTGACATGTTTACAAAAAGAGGCATCAATATCGAGGGACTTGAAATCGTAAAAGAAGGAAAAACATTTTTCTGGTCAGGAAAATACCATAATGATCTGAATACAAGAGATACTTTAGCGACTGAAGTAAACGTTTTGGAGAATTTTGATCCAAAAATTCCTGCTTCAATGCAAGATTCTGAGATCTTATTACTTGGAAACCTTCACCCTGGTGTTCAGTTGTCTGTTCTTGAAAAAATGAACCAACGTCCTAAATTGGTTATTTTAGATACAATGAATTTCTGGATGGATTCTGCTTTGGATATCTTAATGGAAATGATCTCTAAAACCGATGTAATCACGATTAATGATGAGGAAGCAAGACAACTTTCAGGAGAATATTCTCTTGTAAAAGCTGCTAAAAAGATCCACACAATGGGTCCAAAATATGTTATCATTAAAAAAGGGGAACACGGAGCTTTACTTTTCCATGATGGTAAAGTGTTTGCGATTCCGGCTCTTCCGTTAGAAGATGTGTTCGATCCAACCGGAGCAGGAGATACTTTTGCAGGAGGTTTTGCAGCATATTTAGCTAAAAAAGGAAAGATAGATTTTGAAACAATGAAGTCTGCTTTGATCGTTGGTTCTGCAATGGCATCGTTCACAGTTGAAAAATTCGGAACGGAGAGAATCGAGGAAGTAACCGAAGCTGATATGTTCAGTAGATTAAGACAATTCAAGGAATTGACGACATTTGATGTAGAAGTACAATAAATACGTCTTTTTAAGAAATATTTATAATAAAAAATTTAGCATAATTCATTAAGAATTCTAAATTTGCAACTTGTTTAAAATAGTAAAATGACAAATAAACTAAAGATCACTTTTCTTTTTGGAATTTTCATGATTTTGTTCTCAGCAAATATGATGAAAGCTCAACTAAAACCTGGAGAACTAGTGGATGGTATTGCTGCGGTAATTGGAGATGAAATTGTTCTGGAATCTGATGTGAGCGAACAAATGAATTATGCCAAACAGCAGGGAGCTTCTAATACAGATAAATGTGAGTTTTTGGAGAACTTGATTAATAATAAACTTCTTGTTTACGAAGCAAAAAAAGATACTTTAATTGAAAACCGTTCTGCTGCGATCAAAGAACAGGCAAATGGGAAATATGCTCAGCTACTTTCTCAGTTTCCGGATGAAAAGACGATGTTGGCAGCTTATAAATTTAGAACGGGATACGAAATGAAGAATGCTATCGAAAAGATCGATACAGACACCTATTACGGTCAGGCAAAATACCAAAGAATTACAGAGAAAGCAGACGTTACTCCTAACGAAGTTACCGATTTCTTTAATCTTTATAAAATGCAGTTACCGGAGATCAAAGACGAAGTTTCTCTGGCTCAGATTGTTATGAATCCTAAATTGACGGAAGCTCACAAGCAGGAAATTATTGCTAGACTTAACAAAATTAAAAAGGATATTGCAGGAGGAGAAAGTTTTGAAAGTCAGGCAAGAATTTATTCTGAAGATCCGGGTTCTGCGCCGAATGGAGGTTTGATGAAGAATATTTCAAAAGGACAGATGGTAAAGCCATTCGAAGCTGCTGCTTTGAACCTTCAGGAGGGAGAAATCTCAGATCCTATTGAATCTGAATTTGGATATCACATCATTCAGTTGGTGAGAAAAGCCGGAAAAGTATACGATGCAAGACACATTCTTTTGATGGCAACGCCTACTGAAGACGAAATTAAAACGGCTAAAGTAAAGTTAGACAGCATCAGAACGCTGATCATCGATGGTAAAACGACATTTAAAGATGCTTCATTCAAATTTTCTGATGATAAAAGAACTAAATTTAATGCAGGGATAATTCCCGGAGCAGATGGTTCAAACAAAATTGAAAGAGAAAGTATTCCCGGATCAATCAGCTACGAATTGGCAGGTTTAAATAAAGGAGATATTACAAGTGCTTTTGATGATGAAGATGAAAGAAAGAGAAAGGTTGTAAAGATCGTAAAAATGGAAGATGTAATTCCTGCTCACAAAATTACAATGGAGACGGATTACGACAGAATAAAGCAGATGGCTCTTAATAAAAAGAAAAATGAAATGATTGAGAAGTTTGTAAATTCAAAATTACCGACCACATTCATATCAATAGATGGCCGTTATGATTCTTGTAACTTCAAAGGAAACTGGAAGAAAGAATCTCTTAAAAAATAAGATCAAAACCTTCAGAATTTCTGGAGGTTTTTTTTGTGCCTAAAAGTCCCGTAAAACCTTTGTTTTTATTATTTTTACAGCATGAGCAATTTTATAGATTTTAATTCAGCTAAAAAACTTCACGAGATGCAGCAAAGTCAAAATAGAATTACAGAACTATTTAATATAAAATACCCTATTATTCAGGCTGGGATGATCTGGCATTCCGGATGGAAATTGGCTTCTGCGGTTTCTAATTGTGGCGGATTAGGTTTAATTGGCGCAGGAAGTATGTATCCTGACATTTTAAGAGAGAACATTCAAAAATGCAAACAAGCTACAGATAAACCTTTTGGAGTGAATGTACCTATGCTATATCCGAATTTGGATGAAGTGATTCAAATCATTCTGGAAGAAGGCGTAAAAATCGTTTTTACCTCTGCCGGAAATCCAAAAACATATACAGAAACTCTTCAAAAAGAAGGATTGAAAGTTGCTCACGTGGTTTCTTCCACAAAATTTGCAGTAAAATGCGAAGATGCAGGTGTTGACGTGATCGTAGCAGAAGGTTTTGAAGCCGGCGGACACAACGGAAGAGATGAAACAACAACCTTTTGTTTAATTCCAAATGTTAAGCAACATATTTCTAAACCATTGATTGCAGCGGGTGGAATTGCGTTAGGCTCACAAATGAAAGCTGCCATGATTCTTGGCGCAGACGGAGTTCAGATTGGATCTCGTTTTGCCGCAACCATTGAAGCCAGCGCACACGAAAACTGGAAAAAGAAAATCACAGAACTTAATGAAGGCGACACTCATCTTACTTTAAAAGAATTGGCACCCGTAAGAATGGTCAAAAATAAGTTCTTTAATGAATTGGAGGGTATTTACCAGACAGGAAGAAATACGGAGGCTTTGGTTGCTTCTTTAGGCCGTGCAAGAGCCAAGCGTGGAATGTTTGAAGGCGATATGGAAGATGGAGAATTAGAAATTGGCCAGGTTTCAGCATTGATTCATGATATTTTACCGGTAGAAACTGTTTTCAGTAATTTGTTGAGAGAATTTGAAGAGGCAAAAGCGCCTAGTTTTTAATTAAAGTTTAAATTGATGACAGGGAGGATTATAGATGTACAGGGTAAAAAACTTTATATAGAATATGATAATTCGTTTAAAAATAAACCTACAATCGTCTTTTTGCACGATTCTTTAGGCTGTACACAACTTTGGCGGGATTTTCCGGCTAAACTTTCAGAAGCTACTCAATGTAATGTTTTAGTGTATGATCGTTTGGGGTATGGTAAATCTTTTCCTATGCTTTCTCATGAAAGGGAAAACAATTACATGGAGCTCGAAGCAGATCTGCTAAGCGATTTATTAAAAGAATTAAGCATAGACAATGCAGTTCTTTTTGGTCATAGCGATGGCGGTACAATTGCTTTAATTGCCGCTTCCAAATATCCTCAAAGCGTAAAAGCTGTAATTTGTGAAGCCGGACATATTTTCGTGGAAGACATTACGGTTAAAGGAGTTTCTGATGCTTTTGAAGCATGTAAAACAAACGATTTACCGGAACGTTTAGCAAAATATCACGGTGATAAAGTTCCGATGATCGTTAAAGCTTGGACTGAAATCTGGTTAAGCGATAGGTTCAAAAGCTGGAATATTGAATATCTTTTAAAAAATATCACAAGTCCATTACTTTTTATTCAGGGAGAAACTGATGAATATGGAACGTTGGATCAGGTTGAAAAAACGGTCAGTCAGGTGAGTGGAAGTTCAGAAAAATATATTATTCCGAATGTTGGGCACACGCCACACAAAGAAGTTCCTGATTTAGTTTTAAATAAATCGATTGAATTTATCAATAAAATATTGTAAAATTAAGATTATTATACAGTGATTTTATCAATAGGAGCGGACTTTAGTCCGCTTTTCAATTTTAATCTGTTCACTCGGCTTTAGCCAAAACTTATAAAAGACTAATTTCAATCTCAATATTTTCTCTCGCCTGAACTTCATATTTTTCTTTAAGATAATCTGTTTTGAAAATATTTTCCAATGATGAAAAATGCTGAAGAACTTTTTTTCTCCCAGGTTTGTAAAGAAAATCAGGATAAATGGAATACTCTTTTCTTATCTTTTTTGTATAATCAAGATAGGTTTCAACATCTTTTCCAAGAATTAAAAGATCTGCATCCAAAAGATAATTGGTGTCTTGATCATCAGATTTTTGGTGTGCTTTTGTAGCAATAATTTGGTTGAAAATTTTATTAATTGATTCTTTATTAATATTCAGTTTTTCAAGTCTTGTTTTCGCAAACTCTGCACTTTTTTCTTCATTGGATTTTGAAGATGCATCATAAATTACATCATGATAAAAAACTGAAAAAGAAATAATATTAAAGTCTGAAATCTTATCTTTTACAAATTCAAGTTCAGAAAACATGTTTTGGAGGTGTTCAAAATTATGATAATGTCTGCCTTTTTCAGAATATTTCTTTTCAATTTCCAACCATAGGTTTTCAATCAAATCTTGATCTTGGGTAAATTGCAAACAAAGCTGATTGAATCTGTCTTTAAGTCTCATCACAAAATATTTTAAATAAAAAAGGAACTTAAAAAGTTCCTTGATTTGCTTCGATAGTTGCCTTTAGGTCTGCCCAGCCACCGCCGTTGTAACCGTCTTTCAAGCCTTGAGAATTAAGATATTCCAATGCTTTTCCGCTTCTGTTTCCGCTTCTGCAGAAGATGATCACAGGCTTTTCAATAGATAAAAATTCTTCTTTTCTATCTTCTACTTCACCTAACGGGATATTTTTTGCACCTTCTATATTGCCGTCCATTTCCAATTCCATTGGTTCACGAACGTCGATTAATTCATAGTTTCCTGATTTTAATACTTCTGTTAAAGACATAATTCTACTTGTATTTAGAGTTAAAATATAGACAATCGATCAATGAAATAAATTGTTGTTTTAATTCATTATTCAAAGCCTAAACAAATTTATAAAATAATCTTAGTTTTGCAATGTAAAAATCATGAATTCGAATGCCAAAAAATATTCACAATTAATTAAATCCAAAGCCGAGCGTTTTGGGTTTCAAAGTTGTGGTATTTCGAAGGCAGATTTTTTAGAAGAAGATGCCAGAAATCTCGAAAAATGGTTGAAGAATAATTTTCATGGTGAAATGAAGTACATGGAAAATTATTTTGATAAAAGGCTTGATCCAAGATTATTGGTTGAGGGCTCAAAATCTGTGATTTCACTTTCTTATAACTATTTCCCAAAAGAAAAAATTTCAACATTAGAGAACTATAAAATCTCGAAATATGCTTATGCAGAGGACTATCATGAAGTTGTAAAAGAAATTCTCCGTGAAATGGTTGATGAATTAAGAGAAGAAATAGGAGATTTTGATTGCAGGGTTTTTGTAGATTCGGCGCCGGTTTTGGAAAGAAGTTGGGCCAGAAAATCCGGAATCGGATGGGTAGGAAAGAATGCAAATCTGATTACCAAACAAAACGGTTCCTTTTATTTTTTAGCAGAAATTATTTGTGATCTAGAATTAATTCCCGATCATGAAACGACGGATCACTGCGGAACGTGCAGAAAATGTATTGATGCATGTCCGACAGATGCTATTGTTTCTGAAAAGCTGATCGATGGAAGTAAATGTATTTCCTATGCAACCATTGAATTAAAAAGTGAAATTCCCGATTCTTTTAAAGATAAAATGGAAGACTGGATGTTTGGCTGCGATATCTGTCAGGATGTTTGTCCGTGGAATCGATTTTCAGCGCCTAATCTCCAAACCAGATTTGCACCGAATGATGCGCTCAAAAATTTCAAAAAAGGGGAATGGAAAGAGCTTACGCAGGAATTATTCTCAGAAATTTTCAGAAAATCTCCTGTAAAGAGAACAAAATTTGCAGGTTTGAAAAGGAATATTGAGTTTTTAGAAGGATCTTCCGAGTAATTTTAGGTCAATTTTTTGGTGATAAATCCTTGTCTGGAATTTTTCGGTTCCAAAATTAAAGCGGTTAATCGACCATTCCTTAGAATTTCTGCTTCAAGGAGGTTAAGATTATTTAAGTAAAAATTGTTTAAAAGTCTTTTCCTAAAAAGAAAAAATGACTTTCAAAAAGATAAAATCTCTTAGAAAATCAACGTTTTTTTTGTACTCTTTTTGGAGCAGTTTTTACTCTTACTTTAAATCTTTTCTGAGATTTGATGTTTTTACGCATATTTGTGTATATTTCGTAACTAAATTTAATCATTTTTCCGATTAAAACAAATACTTTTACGAAAAATTATTAATTAAATTTTATTCAAATACATGAGTGTGAAGATGGTATTAATGTCTATCCTTAAAATTCTAGGTGTCATTGTAGGAATTATTGTTCTGTATGGTCTAATGGCTTATTTGCTGCCGTTTATCAAGATCTCAGCAAAGGATGACGGTGAGAAAAAAGAAATTCCTATTTATATTTACACGAACGGAGTACATACCGATATTGTAATGCCTGTGAAAAACGATATGCAGGATTGGAGCACAAAAATTCCTTTTACCAATACAAAATCAAAGCGAACGGATTACAATTATGTTGGTATCGGCTGGGGCGATAAAGGGTTTTATCTGGATACTCCGACTTGGGCTGATCTGAAATTTTCAACGGCTTTTAAAGCGGCATTTTGGTTAAGCGAATCTGCAATGCACTGTACATACTACAAAACAATGAAAGAAGGGGATGATTGCAAAATGATCATGATCAGCAGATCACAGTACAAAGATCTTACAAAGTTTGTTGAGGATAAATTTGATAAAGATCAAAACGGAAATTTTATTTTGATTCCTACCAATGCGGTCTACAGTGATAATGATGCTTTTTATGATGCTCAGGGAAATTACAGTTTTCTCTACACTTGTAATACCTGGTCTAATGATGCCTTAAAAGCTGCCGGACAAAAAGCTGCATTCTGGACGCCTACAGATTCCGGGATTTTTCAACATTATAAATAATTAAAAATTTTAGTCCAAAACCTGGAGTCTATTATCTGATATCTAAATATTATTTTTAATCATTTTTCCTAATTTCTCAAGATCACTTTCCACGCGGTCGGTCCATTCCAGACCGTAATTTAAACGCATGCAATTATTATATTGATTGTGTTGAGAAAACATTCTACCGGGAGCAAAGCTTATTTTTTTACTGATAGCTTCATCATACAAATCTTCTGTGCAGATTCTTTTGTCGAGTTCAAGCCAGAGCATAAAACCGCCTTTAGGCTCAGAAACTTTGGTATTATCAGGAAAATAGTTAGCCACTGCTTTTTGAATTTGAAGATAATTTGAATACAATTTATTTCTAAACATTCTCAAGTGATGATCATATCTTCCATATTCAAGAAAATCAGCAATAACATCAGAATAAAATGATGGACTGCATACGGTCTGAACCAGTTTTTGGCGAATAATTTTATCTTTAAACTGCCCTGGAGCCACCCAGCCGACACGATATCCCGGTGCCAATGCTTTGGAAACAGAACCTACCCACATCACAAGACCCGCTTCATCGTAATATTTACAGGGTTTTGGCCTTTCTGAGCCAAAATATAAATTCCCGTAAATATCATCTTCTATTAAAGGAACATTGTATTCGGTGATAAGCTTTACCAGTTGTTTTTTATTTTCATCAGACATTTGAAAGCCTAATGGATTGTTAAAATTAGTCACGAAACAACAGGCTGATATTTTGGGTAAAACCTTTTTCAAAGCATCTAAATCTAAACCATCAATTGGATGAGTCGGAATTTCCACGGCTTTTAAACCTAATAGATGAATGGACTGTAGTATGCCAAAATATACAGGACTTTCAACAGCAACGGAATCTCCGGGTTTTGTAACTGCCATAAGACAGTGATAAATGGCATTCATTGCACCCGAAGTGATTACAAGATCATTTTCAGTTATTTTTCCTTCAAGAATCAACGACCATTTTGCGATTTCTCGACGCAGATGCTCGTTACCTTGTACGGGTTCATAGTTGGTACCGCTGTCATTTTTAGCCTTCACAACATTCAGCATCGATTTTTTCAATTTTGCTAAAGGAAGAAAACTTTTTCCGGGAATTCCCAACGCAAATTGAGTGAGATCCGGATGAGAAATGGTTCCAAAAACCTTATCTATCAAATCCTGAGGTGGTTTTTCTAATCCTGATTCTTTAATTTTTATGACGGAAGGAAGTGCCAATTTCCGTTTTGAGGTCTGGCTTACAAAATATCCGAATTTTGGTCTGGATTCAACAAGAGAACGGCTTTCCAATTCCATATACGCAAGCTTGATGGTGTTCAAACTTACATTATATAATTTCTGGGCACTACGAAGAGAAGGTAATCTGTCGCCAAATTGCAGGGTTTCACTCTGTATCTGTTCGGTAATTATTTTTGCTATTTTAAGATATAGAACATCTTTAGCCATAAAAAAGGGAGTTTTTTAAGTAAATATATGGAATTATTGATCTTTTTTCTCAAATATTTAACCAGTTTATCATTCTTTCAATAGTGGTTTTCAATTGTAAAGGATCACGATAATTACCAGAATTATTTCTTTTAAAATATCTGCTGGCTTGAAAAATGAATTTCTCTTTTTCTTCTGTATTCAGATCTGATTTTTCATAAATAACAAAATCGTTTTGTCCCTTCTTGTTGATGATAAGACTTGCAAACGCTATGATGTTACCATTCTTTTTAACCATTAGAAACGGAATGCCAAAATTATCAGTCACTGTTTTTGCGTTGGAAGTCTGAAGAAAAATTTTCTTTAATTCTACCATATCTCTAATATAAACTTCAGAGATTTGAAGGTGTTTTTGAAGCTGAACGGTCGTTTCCATAATACTTTGCTTTATATATTACAAAATTATGGAGTCTTTAATTATGGTTACAGATACAGAAGTCTATATTATTGTGGGTACAGAATTTTGTTTAAACATTATATCTAAAACAAAATAATAACCTCTAAAATTTGATTGTTTTAAAGGTTATTAATGGTGAAAGATTATTTTTAATGTAATAAATCTAATTCGTAAATCTGGGAAGGTGCATCAAATAGCTCAGAAACAGAATCTTTAACAAATATAAATCCATTATCCTTAAAAAATTGAAGGTGAGGATTATTTTGATCAATATTGATCCAGATGCTGTCTGTAAATTTGATGGCGGATTTTACTTTATTCCAAAGGGAAGGTCTGACTTCCGAATCGTATTCCGGAAGTATACCAAATTCCATCAATTCTGTCATTTTTTTGCCTTCAGATGAGTCGGAATAACTCGAACCGCTTTTAAATAAGCAATATCCTGCAGGCTGATCGTCTACAAAAACCATAATAAGCTGATTAGAAAGATCATTCAAAATATTGATCATTTTTCTATGATCCAAATGTTCTTTGATATAATTTTCTATGGTGTCAAGCGGAATATGTTCTTTATAAATATGTCTGATAACGGCTTTTTTTACATCAAAAAGATCGTCAACTCCTTTGTCGGATCCTACTGCGAATTTTGAAACTATCTCCATTGGATTCTTTTTTATTCGAAGGTAAGGGATTTTTTAACTTAAAAATAGATACAGTTTTATAAAATAGAATCGGTACAGTTGTTAATTTTGTAATTTTGTTAAGAACAGTTAGATTTAAAACCTATGCAGGCTTACAAATATGAAATATTTACTTCCATAATCGAAGACCAGATAAAAAGTGGAGCGGTGAAAACGGGAAACCGTTTGCCTTCGGTTAGAGAGATCAAAGAAAAATACAAATTAAGTATAAGTTCGGTTCAGAGTGGGTATGATTATCTTGTGATGAAAGGTTTGGTTGAAAATATTCCTCGTTCCGGCTATTTTGTAGCTTTTAATTCAAAAGAGAATATTCCTGAAAGATCATTAAAATCGCTGCCGATTATAAAGAATACAAAATTTAATAAAAATCTGCAACTGACTTCTATCAGAAATAAACATGTTGAACATGGTTCGTTTAATGTTACGGCACCTACAGACCTATTGATTCCTCAAAAATTGATCCTAAGAAAAATGCAGGAAGTAATCCGTGAAAAAGGTGCATCACTTCTCCGTTACTATCCACTGAACGGTTCGCAATTGCTGAGAGAGCAGATTTCAGGTCGGGCTGCTAGATACGGCTGTAAGCTCAATGCAGAAGAATTGATCATCACAGATGGGGCTTTGCAGGCGCTTTACATTGCGTTGGCATCTGTAACAAAAGCAGGAGATGTGATTGCGGTTGAAAGCCCTTGTGTGTTTTCTGTTTTGGAGGTGATTTCTAATTTGAAGCTTAAAGCAATAGAAATTCCGGTGCATTATAAAGAGGGGTTTGATTTACCATATTTAAGAAAAATTTGTAATGAAAATAATATCCGGGCAGTGATTGTAACCCCGAATTTTCATAATCCCACAGGAATTTTGATGACGGATGATGCTAAAAAAGAGCTGTTGTCAATTGCTGAAATTCATCAGATCCCAATCATTGAGAATGATATTTACGGAGATCTTTATTTTGGTAGAGAACGATCTTCCAACATTCGGAATTTTGATGAAAGCGGTTTGGTGATGACATTTTCTTCATTTTCAAAAACTCTGGCACCGGGGATCCGCCTCGGATGGCTTAATCCGGGCAAATTTTATGCTGAAACTGAAAGGTTAAAATTTTCTCTCGGCAGATCTGTTGCACCAATTTATCAGGAATTAATGATAAAACTTTTGGAAAGTAGCAGTTATGACAGGCATTTGCGCACATTTCGAAAACAATTGGAAAAACAAGCGATAGAATTATTAGATGTTTTAAGAAAATTTTTTCCTGAAAATTCCTATTTTCACAGACCTCAGGGCGGGTACAGTATTTGGGGTGAGTTGCCAGAAAATGTTGATATGGAAGCTTTTTATCAGTATTGTGAAAGTCAGAAGATTTTATTTACTCCAGGATATACTTTTTCGTTTACAGAGGAGTATAAATATCATTTTCGGGCGGTATTTGCTGATCGTATAACTTCGGAAAGTATTTTTTCTTTGAAAAATCTTGGTGAAAAAGTTCAGGAGTTTTTAAATTAAATTCTTTCAATAATATTTAAAAAAATAAAAACCTCTGAAATCATTGATTTTAGAGGTTTTAGTACCCAATACCGAAGAAATATCGAAACATTTGGTGGAAGATTTAGAAAGAATTTCGCAGTTATCAGATGTGAAATATTAAACTTTATAGATGCTTTAGATTAAAAATGAAAAACCATTTAATCGTATATTTTAGAATTGTTCTTATGATATTTTCATTTTCTTTGCCATTTATTTTCACTAAAGGAGCATATGAAAATATGATTTCAAAAGGTCATTACTTGTGGTTTATCTATTTTATTTTAATTTTTCTTTGGACAATTTATTTTTTAGTGAAAACTAATTATTACGAATTGGTCAATGCAAAAATTACACTTTATAGTTTTATATTTGTTCTATACCTAAATTTGGGTATTATGCGCGATTTTAAGACGATAACAAATCTCAAAAAACGATGGATAAATCTACATTATTTAGCTTTCTCTATTTTATTCCTTAGAAAAATAAAAGTTTAAACAGGTTTAATATTAATAAGAATACTTAACAATAAAATTTTTGCTCGGCACAATCATTGCATTTTCTTACAAAACGTAAGACAATGAAAGCAATTTGGAACGGTGCCATTGGCTTTGGATTAGTCAATATTCCTATTAAAATTTATTCTGCCACAGAAACCAGTAAATTGGATTTGGATATGCTCGATAAATCCGATTTTTCGAACATTAAATTCAAAAGAGTCAACGAAAAAACAGGCAAAGAAGTTAAGTGGGCAAACATTGTGAAAGGCTATCTCATGGAAGATAAATACATCGTTTTGGATGAATAAGACTATGAAGCTGCAAGTCCTGAGAAATCAAAAATTCTTTCCATAGAACATTTCGTAAAAGAAGTTGAAGTTGACAGTGTCTATTTTGAAAATCCTTATTTTCTCGAACCACAAAAGAATGGAGAAAACGCGTATCGACTTCTATTAAAAGCCTTATCGGAAACAAAAATGGTTGGCGTTGGAACTTTCGTTCTCCGTGAAAGTGAAGCGATTGGAATGATTCGACCATATAATGATGATGTTTTAGTGTTGAACAGATTACGGTTTGCTCAGGAAATCCGAGATTACAAAGATTTAAAAATTCCTGCTAAAAAAGCTCCGAAACCTGCCGAACTCAAAATGGCGAAAAGTCTTATCCAACAGTTATCTGAAAAGTTTGATCCGACCGTTTACAAAAACACCTATTCCGAAGAATTACTGAAGATCATTAAGAAAAAAGCAAAAGGTAAAACCGTAAAAATTAAAAAGTCAGAACCTGCAAAACAGGGCAAAGTGATTGATTTAATGGCTCAGTTAAAAGCCAGTTTACAAAGTCCAAAATCTAAAGATGCATCATAATGGCTCTCAAAGATTACAACGAAAAACGGAAATTCGACGAAACAAGCGAACCGAAAGGAAAAGCAAAAAAAAGTAAAGACAAACTTATTTTTGTAATTCAGAGGCATGCTGCGTCGCGTTTACACTATGATTTTAGATTAGAAATGGAAGGCGTTTTGAAAAGTTGGGCAGTTCCGAAAGGTCCGTCTTTAGATCCAAAAGACAAACGCTTGGCGATGGAAGTTGAAGACCATCCGTACGACTATAAAGATTTTGAGGGAAATATTCCCGAAGGAAATTACGGAGCCGGACAAGTTGAAGTCTGGGACAGCGGAACCTACGAACCTTTGGATAATACAAGCAAACTTTCGAACGAAAAAGAATTATTGAAAGAATTAAAAACAGGTTCGTTAAAATTCATTTTACATGGCAAAAAGCTGAAAGGTGAATTTGCTTTAGTTAAAATGAAAAACGCAGAAAACAACGCTTGGTTATTAATTAAACATAAAGATGATTTTGCAGAAGAAAATTATGACGCCGAAGAAAATACAGCCAAAAATTCTCAGGTAACGAAATTTTTAGAGGAAAAAAAAAGCCTAAAAAACAGCAAAAAGAAGTCATAACTTCTGAAACAAAACCTAAATTTCAACGATTTAATTCTTTAGTTGACGAGAAAAAACTTAAAATCTTCATTAAACCGATGCTTGCCAAATCCTTTGAAAAAGCATTTGATGATGAAGACTGGATTTTTGAAATAAAATGGGATGGTTATCGCGCAGTTGCCGATCTCAGCAATGAAAAACCTCTCTTCTACTCCCGAAATGGAGTTTCTTTTTTATCAAAATTTGACAAAGTTTCGCAGGATTTTGACCAACAGAAACACAAAATGATTCTCGATGGCGAAATTGTTGCTTACGATGAGAATGGAAAGCCAAATTTTCAATTGTTACAGCAAATTGGAGATAGTCCCAATTTAGCCTTAGTTTATCAGGTTTTTGATCTGCTTTGGCTCAATGGTCATTCTACGGAAAAACTTCCATTAATTCAACGGAAAGAGCTTTTAAAAGAAGCTTTAATCGAAACTGATGTCATTAAATATTGTGATCATATTCCGGAAAAAGGCATCGCTTTTTTTAATCAAATGAAAAAAATGCAATTGGAAGGAATGATTGCCAAAAAAGCCGACAGTTTATATATTGAAAATAGCAGAAGTTCAGATTGGTTGAAAATAAAATTCACCAATACAGAAGAAGCTATAATTTGCGGATTTACAGAGCCACGCGGTTCGAGGGAAGGTTTTGGAGCATTAATTTTAGGGAAATATATTGACAGAAAATTGACTTATTCCGGACACACAGGAACAGGTTTTAATAATGAATCTTTGAATCTGCTTCATGAAAGACTGAAAAAATTAGTTGCAAAAACTTCTCCTTTTGAAACAATTCCTAAAACAAATATGCCTGTAACATGGACAAAACCTGAATTGGTCTGCGAAATAAAATATTCTGAAATTACCAAAGACGGGATTTTCCGACATCCTGTTTTTGTGGCGATCCGTGAAGATAAAAATCCTGAAGATATTAATGAAAAACCTAAAGAAATGAAAGCCAAAACACCATTAAAAAAGACTTCAACTTCCGAAAAAGAAAAGGAAATCACTTTAGACAAACATAAAGTAAAGCTGACCAATCAGGATAAAATTTATTTTCCAAAAGACGAGATTACAAAAGGTGATGTGATTGAATATTATCAATCTGTCGCCAATTATATTTTACCGCATTTGAAAAACCGTCCGTTGTCATTAAACCGCTTCCCCAATGGAATTGAGGAGCAAAGTTTCTATCAAAAAGATGCAAGTGACAATATTCCTGATTGGATAAAAACGACGCAAGTTTATTCGGAATCTAATGATAAATACATCGATTATATTTATTGTAATGACAAGGCAACGTTGGCTTATTTGAATAATTTAGGTTAATACTTCAGGTTTAGTTAATGATATTCGTGAAAATGATGTCGTAACATATGACGTACAAAACGGTAACAAGGGGGTTAACGCAGTTAACGTTAAAATAGCTTAAATTAAGAAGAAAGCTTATAATAACTTTTTTCTCAATATAATAATTAGCAGAGAACTATAAACGTTCTCTGCTATTTTTTTTAATAAAGGAAAGTAACTGTAATTTTTAATATTAATTACTAAAATGTTTGTTTTGTAAGGTTTACGGATTGCCTGGGATTTAGGCTATAGTTTCTATTTCAAGGGCAATTCCATTTCGTATTGTTTAATATAAATATCCATTCCTATATCTTTAAAAAATTTCAGTGTTTCTTCTGAAGTACTATCAATATTTATAGCAGAAACATTTTTTCCATAATTTGTTGAAATGTGTTTTAAAAGTTGCCCACCAACGCCTTTTCTTCGGTAATTTTTGTCAACTGAAAGTTGATGTATCCTTTTTATTTTTGGATTAAAAATCGTGTAACCTAATAATTTCTCCTCGTCATATATTCCAATAGAAATGTTAGCATTTTTTAGCTTTTCGACCGCTGTAACTGAATTTTGCCAAGATGGTTTCAAATTCCAAAAGGAGTTAAGCTTTTGCCAATCATACACTTCCAATTTGCGAATTTCAAAATCATTATTGGTATGGGTTATATTTAATGAACCTTTATAACAATTTAATTCTCGGATAATTTTGAAACCTATGTTCTTGTAAGTTTTTATTGCGGGTTCATTTGTGGTTATCACTTCAAGTAACAATTTGTCAATATCATTTTTGCGCAAAATTGGCAGAATATATTCATACAATTTCACGGTTAATTTATTTCCTCTTTTGGCTGGAATTACACCAGTTCCTGCATTATAAACAATTTTTAAGTTGTTGATAATGTCATATCCATGAAGTATGAAAGCAATTAACTGATTATCCTCGAACGCTCCTACAGAAAATTCAAGTTTAATACTGTTGCTTTTTATTTTGTCTTCCAATTGCTCTTTAGTCAGGCAAAAAGGAACAACGTAGTCTGAAAATGACAAATTGAAAACTTCTAAAAGTTTTTCGGTTGGAATGTTCTCTAATGTTTTTAGAATAGCCATAAATTACAATAAAATTAGTTGGATTAAGCAATATATTTTTTCGTATTGAGTTTGTTTGCTCACCTCAAACTTTTTTTTTGAAGCTTCACCCTATTAGAAGTTTATAGGCTACCTGTCTTATTTTTTTGGTTTCTACATTGTTTTCAAAAACAGGAAAACGTTGAACTAAATTACCTTCCATCAATGTAAATCTATCTTGCCCTTTATAATCAACGTTAATTTTGTTATTTTCTACAGTTGGTTGAAAATATACAGAGATCATAGATTTTTTGTTGTTTACAGAATAAGCATATACATTTTCTTTATTACTGATATCTTTGGTGAATACCACCAATTCAGGTGAACCGTCGGCATCTAAATCATCAACTTTTGTATTCGTAACTGATTGTTTGTGAATGTTTTGAATTTCGTTAAACTCATTTGAAAGTCCGAAAGTAGACACACTGAGTTGTGTTGATCCATTTTTTTCAATAGACGAAATATTAAAGCCAACATCTTGTAAATTTAAAATTTGGCTGAACTTTGTTTTATCAATTTGAGTTTCGTCTAAAGGCTCATTAATTTTGGTATAAGTATCTGCAATACTCGTTCCGCCTGAACAATAAAAATTGAGGATGCCGCTATCTTCTTTTTTCTCGGTTTCGATGGTAATGCCATTTTCGCTGAAACGAAACATTACCTTTTTATCTTGAACAACCGATGTGTAGGTATTTTCATCAAATTTTTGGGCAATAACGTCAAAGGTGCAAGTAGGTTTCTTTTTGTCTGTTCTTGAACGAACTGCTATTTTTAATTGATTATCGCTTTCTTTACTCACAATAACAGCAACCCAATCGTATCCTTCCTTTCTTTGGTTGTACGAATTGTTCACATAATTTCCTTCAAAATTATTATTTTCAGCAACTTTTTGTTCTGTTTGATTTTCTTCTTTTTCTTGCTTTTTGGTTTCGGTAGTACAGCTGTAAATCAATAAGGTCATCGTTGTAACGAATAGAACCTTTTTAAGATTTGTCATAATTATTTTACTTTAAAATTTTGTTGTAAAGATACCACTAAATAACTAGTTTTCGGGGTTTTGCGATGATAGAAAATGAATCATAAATGTTCTATTTTGGAGAAAAGTTCAATTGAAAAAATACGGTGGAATTTTGCATTTCAGCCGCCATATTTCCAGACCAATTAGTTGATGAGTTATCATTTTTTCATACCTCTAAAAATAATGAGTAAAACTTTTATATCATTAGAGATAACATGTTAGATCTATTATGGAGCAGTACATAATTGAGTAGAAGGATCATATACATTACTGCTAGGACAAGTGCTTAGTAAACATATTGATAGTTACCCCTGTTCTATCATTTTGCAAAAAAGGAAAAGCATTCAATATTGCCCATATCGGTAGCTCTTCATTATGGATTTTATATCAGTCCCTGAATTTTCTAAGAAATAGAATATCCCTGAAAGAACGGTAAGGAATTACTGTGCACAAGGTAGAATTAATGGAGCCTTTTTAACTGGTAAAACATGGAATATTCCACAGGACGCTTTACCTCCTCATAAGGATGTTACCAAGAGATTTAGCAATAATCCATTGCTGAACAAATTGAAGGAAGAAAAGGATATGAAGCTTAATGGCGGAATTTATCACAGAACCCAGATTGATTTGACCTACAATTCCAACAGAATAGAAGGGAGTAAGCTAACCCATGATCAAACAAGGTATATTTTTGAAACCAATACCATTGGAGCATCTGGGGAAAGTATTAATGTGGATGATATTATCGAGACAACCAATCACTTTAGAGCCATAGATATGATTATTGATAAAGCTAAAGCAAAATTAACGGAATCATTGATAAAGAATTGCATCTTTTAGTAAAATCCGGAACATCCGACAGTGCTAAAGATTGGTTTAATGTGGGTGATTATAAAAAGTTGCCGAATGAAGTTGGTGGCAATGCAACAACAGTACGTGATGAAGTTGCGAAATATATGAAAGAATTACTGACGGGCTATCATGCAATTAAAAGTAAAACAATAGAAGATATCATTAAGTTTCATTACAATTTTGAGATTATTCATCCTTTTCAACATGGAAATGGGCGTGTCGGCAGGCTGATTATGTTTAAAGAGTGTCTGTCTAAGAATATTGTTCCTTTTATCATCGATAATGACATAAAACTTTACTATTATAGAGGGCTGCAGGAATGGAAGAATGTCAGAGGCTATTTATTAGATACTTGCCTTGCTGCGCAGGAAAACTATAAGATAATCTTAGAATATTTTCAAATTCCAGCGTGATATTGTAAAATAGTTAAGGTATCTACTGTACATCAAAGCCACATATTAATTCTAAAGACAGTTGTCAATCTCAGTTATTATTCTTTAAACTTATTAATGTTAAAGCCCAAGTTTTCACTGATAGTATTACGGAAAAAAGATAAACCGAAGCCTATTAGATATTGCACTTAAATGTGGCTATTACGACCATTCGCATCTTAGCAATGAAATCAAGCGAAATACTGGACTTTTACCATCACTACTTTAATTTGTCGCATTTTTACAAAGTGCAACTGGCTGTCAAAAAGTAACTTTGCAGAAACATTACAATTTAAAACAGATGCGAAAAATATCACTTTTCATTGCAACAAGCTTAGATGGCTACATTGCAAAACCTAATGATGACCTTAGTTTCTTAAAACTCGTTGAAAAGGAAGGAGAAGACTATGGCTATGCAAAATTTACAGATACAATTGACACATTAATTATTGGTAGAAGAACCTATGATTATGTGCTTAAAGAAATCGGCTCATCTCATTACAACAACGGAAAAAGAGATGTTTATGTCATAACAAGAACTGAAAGACCGCAAGAAGGTAGAATAATTTTCTATACAGGAAACATAACCGAATTGGTCAAGCGACTAAAGGCTGAAAAAGGAAAAAATATTTATTGTGATGGTGGTGCAGAAGTAATAAATGAACTATTGAAACACGATTTAATAGACGAGCTAATAATTTCGGTTATACCTGTTTTATTAGGCAATGGAACAAGACTTTTCAAAGATGGAAGACCTGAACAAATACTTGAATTTATCGAGGCCAAAACATTTGATACTGGATTGGCACAACTTCATTACAAGCGAAAAAAATAAAAAACAAATTCGGACAGTATTGGTTTTGTGTGTTAGCAGGTCTAGTGGTTTTTTATAGAGTTTTGTGCTCAAAACCCGCCAATACACCTGGCATTTAATTGCTATAACTTAATCTCAAAAAACGATCAAAGTAAATTTTTATATTAGTCGGATAAATAAGTTATATAAATCAGATTGAGACAATGTGTAAATTTGAAAGTCATAATGCATTTTAAAAAGACATTTAATGAAAAAAAATATATTACGGAAAATTAAAATAGACAATGAGACTTACTTATGGAAAAGGTTGCATGTTCATTTAACAAATTATGAACACTCAAAATGCGTTGAAAAGGTTGTGATTTATCTTGAAGGACATAAAAAATCTCCGCTTCAACTTTCGTTTCGAGAAGAGGATAATTTAACTCTTAAATCAGATATAGAAAAAGAAAAATGGCGCGTAGGATATCCCGATGATGGAGTAATTTGGTTGTATAAGTATGAATCTCCTTTACCTAATAATAAATCATACCCAGTTAATGAGCAACAAACTGTTGATATCAATTTGAATCGGCCAGCTGTTATAGCTCTGCTAGTTCAATATGTCGATATTTTCTTCATAAAGATTGGAAACCAAAAGAAAGTACAAGGCCATACATTATTGAAGATGCTTTGAGATTCTTTGAGATAATTGCATTGCCTAAAGGTATAACATGAGTAACGAGAAACCTTATTTTATATTATTGTAACCTGGACGATAGAATAAATGGCTTACTTATATGTAGTGATTAGAAGTGTGATGTCCTAATCGCTACATTTATCTAATTTTAAGGCTTTACAAATAGGCAAAGTTTCGCAAGTCGCGGCGGTAGATAAATTAAGTGTAGCCATTGCTATTATTTTTATCAATCTTCTTTTTTTAAGAAACATTAACATTGAAAACTGCGATTGGGACCTTGCTTATTATCGGTGGAACGATTTTGTTAGCTGTGAAGTAATAAATGTTTAATAATCTATTAAATCTTTTTGACTTTCTAAATAAGTATTGCTTTCAAACAATTATATATAGCTCCTAAATGAAAGCTATACAATTTATACAGCACAAATTTCACATCATTTTTCACCGACGAATCAATATATTCTCCTTTGGTAAATACCAGGTCATATTGTTCACGTTGTGTTAACTGTGTAAATTCGTAAAAAGATAGTTCTTTCATTTTCAAATGTATTAAATTCCTTTGATTCCTGTTGGGTGAAAACCGGCGTGGATGCGAACTCTATTTTTGCATATTAAGGAAACTATAAATTTGTTATTTTTGTACTATGAGCGATAAAGGTAAATTAACAGTCATTGATAAAGATTTGGTTGAAAATATTAAATCTATCATTTTATCTGGAAGGAAGAATATTTCTCATAAAATTAATCAAGAATTAATTTTAACTTATTGGAGAATTGGAAAAGAGATTGTTGATACCGAGAAAATAAATAATCTTGATAATAAAACATCCAGACAAATTATTCTGAATTTATCAAAGCTTCTAGGTCAAGAGCTGGGTAGAGGCTTTTCTCGTTCCAATCTATTCAATATGAGGAAATTTTATATTGAATATCCTGATGTCCAAACAGTGTCTGGACACTTAACCTGGTCATTTGTCTGCGAGCTTTTAGTAATCGAAGATAGAACAAAGCGAAGTTTTTATGAAAATGAAACTATCAATTCAAATTGGTCATTTCGCGAAATGAAAAGACAGATTGATAGTTCACTCTATGAAAGGCTTTTGCTTTCACAAGGAACTAAAAATAAAGAAAAAGTATTACAGTTAGCTCACAAAGGACAGGAAATAACAAATGCTGAAGATATTTTAAAAAACCCCTATGTTTTTGAATTTCTGGGAATTCCTGAAAACAAACCGATTTTGGAAAAGGATCTGGAAGCGAAATTAATCAGGCATATTGAGGACTTTTTACTGGAATTGGGTCGTGGATTTATGTTTGTAGGATCCCAGCAGAGAGTTACGATAAATAATACTCACTATTATGTGGATATGGTTTTTTATAATAAGATTCTACGTTCATATATCTTAATTGAATTAAAAACGACTAAACTCAATATAGCTGACGCAGGACAATTAAATACATATCTGAATTATTATAAAACAGAAGTTAACGAAGAAAACGATAACCCTCCGATAGGAATAATTCTTTGTGCTGAAAAAGATGAGATTACAGCCGAATATATTTTGGGTGGATTTGAAAATAATGTTTATGCTTCAAAATATGTGACAATTTTGCCTGACAAACAAAAACTGATCGAGGAAGTGGAAAATGTTCTAAATGAGTAATCTGTATAGTATTCTGATATTTATAAAGCTGCTCAAGCAGATATTTTTAAATGCGAAAACTGTATTTAATATTTCCAAAAAGTGAGACACTGTCTAACATTTGGAGCTGGTGCCACTATTTTGAGATTTTAAAGTCATTTACAGAACAAAATATTTGAATTTTGTCTTGCCTCAAAAAATAATTTATTCAGAGACTTTTTTTATTAGCGTAAATAAATATATTTGCAGGGATTCTCATGTTTATTGAGTTTTCATGGTTATTAGTTCTTAGTCTCCGATTTATTCGAGGACTTTTTTTGAATATTTTTACGATTAAATATACATCCAATACCAAGAAAATAAGGAAAATATTAATAAATTTATATCTCAATAAAAATTTATGGGGCTAGACTGGAACAAAAGTTTCTTTCTCTTTTACATAAATCACCTAAAATTCTGTCAGAAGTAAAAGAAATACAACACGTAATCCTCTACAGTTTATTACTTTTAGTATTTACATTATCGTGTTCTAATCCAATCCAGCAAAATCCAATCCAGTTTTCAAAATTGGAGTAGGGAGAAAAATGGCCATTTTCGGTGAACGAAGTTGAAGTTTATTGTTCTGGCTATAAAGAGATTTACTGCAAAGCAAGCAATGGAAAGACATATGCTTTAAATGGAACTGCTAAAGGTGCTTCGCACAATAATACTGATATTAGTAATGTCACAGAGATATGACTGGATGATCCAAAGTGGGATGGAGTAAAAATTTCATACGGAGATTTTATTACGAAAGGTCTGGAACTTTGTAAAAATAAATAGCAGGAATTTTATTAGACTCATTTTAGATTCTTACGATATCTTAGAGCCTGTTTAAATTTTGTTCAATAATAATTTTATAGCAGATAATTTGACTATGTTTTCAGCAGACTCCATGAGAAGTTCATAGTTTCTACAGAGTCTTCTGTCATTATCAAACCAAGAAAAAGTACGTTCTATAATCCATCTTTTATGAATAGGTTCAAACTTGTTTTCCTTTTTGTTATTGCGCATAACGATTTGAATTATATATCCAAATTTCATTCTTATTTCTTCAATGATATCTCCTCTATAACCTCCATCGGCAAGAATCACCTGAAGAGGAATCAATAAATACTGAAGCGTTTTCATTAACAGCAGTGCTGCTTTACTGTCATGAATGTTAGCTACACTTACCATTACTGCCAACAGAAAACCGTTTTTGTCTACCACAATGTGCCTTTTGATTCCTTTCACTTTTTTTCCTCCGTCGAAACCATTAAGTGAACGGTTATTTCCCCAACGAACACTTTGGCTGTCCATAATTCCTAAACTTGCCTGCGCTTTCTGACCTTTTTTCGTCGTACTTTCTCCCTTAATTTTGATAATAATAAATCGAAAACTTCCAGATTTGACCATTTTGCATAATAGTAATAAACCAATTGCCATTTAGGAAAATTTGAGGGTAGAAGCCTCCACTGACAGCCTGTTTTCAACAAATAAAGGATTGCATTCCAAATGATAATTAAATCATATTTTCGTTATTTTGATAATACGTTATTTAATGGTCTTATAGTTGCTGAACTTTGATCACACCAAATACTTTATTAATGAAAAAGCAGAGTACAAAAAGTAATGAAATGGGTGAGGATGTGTCAAAAGCCCATATCAATTCAAGAGAATCCTCATTACAACAAAAAGAAAACCATTGGGATTCAGTATTGACAGATCCAGTGATAAAATATCCTAAACCACCTTTTAAAAGGCAGTCTCAACCCTTCCCAGGATTAGCAGGTAAGATGGATCCAGTGCCTGATCATGGTGAAAAAAGTTATATAGGCTCTGGAAGGTTAAAAGGAAGAAAAGCTTTAATTACTGGTGGAGATTCCGGTATCGGACGGGCAGCTGCTATAGCATATGCTAGAGAAGGAGCTGATGTAGCAATAAACTATCTTCCTGAAGAAGCTGCTGATGCTAAAGAGGTAATCGCTCTCATAAAAAAAGCAGGCCGCAAAGCTATTGCTATTCCGGGAGATATAAGAGATGAAAGTTTCTGTAAAACATTAGTATCTAAGGCGGTTAAGGAATTGAACGGTATTGATATCCTGGTAAATAATGCTGGTCATCAGAAAACGCACGAATCCATAATGGATATAAGTACTGAAGAATTTGACAGGACTATGAAAACCAATCTTTATGCACCGTTTTGGATCATAAAAGCCGCATTACCACATCTCGAAGCAGGATCATGTATCATTGGTCTTTCATCAGTACAGGCTTATGATCCTTCTGAGGATCTATATGATTATGCACAAACAAAGGCAGCGACCACAAGCTATATCAAATCATTAGCCAAGCAATTGGGATCAAAAGGAATCCGTGTGAATGGTGTCGCTCCAGGACCCGTTTGGACTGCTCTTGAGATCAGCGGAGGGCAAACACAAGAGAAAATTGAAAAATTTGGTAAAGAAACTCCATTCGGCAGACCGGGACAGCCTGCTGAGCTTGCTTCCATCTTTGTTCAGCTTGCTGATAACAGTGCCAGCTTTACAACTGGGCATATATATGGTGCAGCAGGTGGTAATGGGCAACCATAAAAAAAATGTATTTACTCAATAGAAGGTGCTCCTTTAAGCACCTTCTATTGATGTAAATATATAATTACTTTTAGTGAATTTTCTTTTTCAACACTATCATCATCATGATCTATAAGTCATTGAAGAAATACATCTTTTGTAATACATTTGACACAAATCCCCGATAAAAATAGATGTCGAAGTGATCCTGATCATATTAAATTGAACTAATTTTTTCGAAATTGGCAACTCACATAAAAAGCTTTGATTGGGCAGTAAGAATTTTATTTATCTAAACTATTTAACTCTTAAGGTTCCGTTACTAGCCAAATATTTTGAGAAGTGATTCAAAAAATGATCATTAAAGACGTGATCTTTATTAAATATTGCTTCGATATTAGTAATAATTTTCACCTATAGTTTATAAAATGAAAAAGAATTTTTTTGACAGATTTGCAGATTGGGCTGCCTGTTTTGCAGGAAGTCCAGGTGCATTTATCGGGGCAAGTATTTTGGTAATTATCTGGGCAGCTACCGGGCCAATATTTAAATTTTCTGAAGTATGGCAAATGGTTATTAACACGGGAACCACCATCGTTACATTTCTCATGGTTTTTCTAATCCAAAAAGCACAGAATAAAGATTCTAAAGCCATACAGATAAAGCTTGACGAATTGATTTCAACTCATGACAAAGCCAATAATCGAATTGTAGATATTGAAGATTTGACAGAAGATGAACTGGATGAGCTTCACAAACTATATGAGAAGTTTGGCAAGTTCCCTAAAAATCACGAAAACAGAAAGTAGTTGGAATTTAAGTAGATTGGATTAATTTTAAATTAAGAACCTCGAAAGTCATTGTCTTTTG
Source organism: Chryseobacterium sp. G0201 (assembly GCF_003815655.1). Taxonomy (NCBI): domain Bacteria; kingdom Pseudomonadati; phylum Bacteroidota; class Flavobacteriia; order Flavobacteriales; family Weeksellaceae; genus Chryseobacterium; species Chryseobacterium sp. G0201. The sequence continues at coordinate 2,929,523 of NZ_CP033917.1, forward strand.
TGAAGAAATGAATAATGTACGATATATTATAATGAAGGAATGCTCGAAAGAACATTCCTTTTTATCTATAGGATTAAACTGTAATATAATTGTCCCCCCATGGGGACATGCACAAAGATCAATACATAATTTTTCGGTTTGTAATCCGGACTATTTTTTCTTGCTCCATTTTTTTTATAGCTCTGATAGTCGTTTCAACACATAATCCTGTTAAAGAAGCTAATTGTTGACGTGTCATGGGAACTTCATACGTAAATGGAGTTTTATTTTCTTGATCATGCTTCATGAGCTCCAATACTTCCTTAATCCTTTCAACTGCACTGGGAGAAGATATTTTCTTCATGAGAATAAATTTACGGTACAGGTTCTTTGATAAGGATTTACAAAGTTCCAAATAATGATTAGGGTGTTGATCTAAGTAATGCGTTAATTTATCTGCACATAATTTAAGAATAGTACAATTCGAAAGAGCTACGGCATTTACGGGATATGTCTGCTCTAGATATAACATATAATCTCCTACGGGATCTTTTGAACTTAGTATACTTTGAATAAATTCTTTACCTGAACTATTATAGTTGTTTAGTTTAACATCACCGTCAATAATCTGAAAATAAAATTTGGGACTTACGCCTTCTCGGAATATGTAATCTCCCGGATTGTAATATTGTTCTACAGCTCCAATAGCGCGTAAAAGTTCTTCTTTAAAAAACATAATATTAATTTTTGTGGTTAGTGATAAGGGTGGATTTAAATTCCCGATATAAGGATCATTAAAGTGCCATGGGGAATCGTAATTTTACTTCATGTTACAATATATTTTTTAATAAACAATCTAACTTAGAGTTGACTAAAACCCATAAAGTGAATCGTGCCATTTAAATTAAATATTTATCAGCGACTTCCGGATGAAAATTGCTGAGGCTCCATAATTGGTTATGGAGAAATTATAATTAATCGGTAAATTATATGCAACAAATATAATGCAAATGCTTTATAAATGATATGCTTTGAATCATATAGTAGTATATTTACTATTATTTATGATTATAAAGTTAGTTTATTGTAAAATATAAAATACATTGGTAGAGGCAGTCGAAAACCAATTTTAAGCTTTATAATTTAAATATGTTAATTAAATCATAATTGTTTTATCTTAATCCTATATTGCGATTTATATATGGATTAAAGTACCTCCTATAATTTGAGGTAAAGACAGCTCTCTCAAATACGAATTATCATGAGTAAGTTTTAGTAAAATATTTTACTGTTAATCAATTTTAATATATGATCACTTTCCATTTTCTTAATAGTTCTAATCACGGTTTCAATTCGTAAACCTGTGATGGCAGCCATCTGTTTTCTGGTTAAATACACTTCAAATGAATATTTTTCTTTGTTATTGCTATAGCTTTTAAAGTAGTCAAGAATTCCCAAAAGTCTAACCTCTGGTCTCAATGATAAATTATGCTGCATCATGACAAATTTTTGATAGAGTCTTTCAGATATGAATTTGTTGATGTCGAGAGAAACACTGGGATGATCACCAAGTAATTTAAAGAAGTTGTCTTTTGGAATGGTAATGATTTCACAAGGTGTTAATGTTATCGCATTGACAGGATATTTTTCGGTGATAAAAAGAAGTAACTCACAAACGCTCTGTCCTGAAAACAAAATACTTTGAATAATCTCTTTCCCATCTTCATCATAATGATTTAATTTAACTCTTCCTTCTATTATTTGATAATAACGTTTTGGAGTTTCACCTTCCTGAAATATTGTTTCATGGGGCTTAAACTGTGATATTTCTGCACCGTATAACTGCAAAAAATTTTGATCGATAATCATAATAGTATTATGTTTTTGAATTAAAGTTAATAGAATATCAAATATTAAATATTCCTGATTATACTAGATCTTTTAATAATAAATAGTATAATTCTTATATAAAGATAATATAAAAACCAGCAACCAAAAATCTCTTGATTGTATTGGTTACCTAAATTTTTAAATACATATAGGTAAAATTGTTCCTTTGACAGATTGACATTTTGTACTCATAATTCGTACGTATGATTTAGGTCATACATGTGAAATGTCCTTTACCGTTACCTTTGTATGCTGGTTAATTGCACACTTATCAGTGATATATGTCGCTTTTTTTTGTTCTGCAATTTAATTAGTACAAGTTTAATACCCCCTAATAATTTTTTCAATATGCTGGTTGATGAAGATTTACTCTTTCATTATGGAGGACAATTAGTGAAATTCACCAAAAATGATATGATATTTAGAGAATCGGAAATACCAAAATTTTATTATCAGATAAAATATGGCAATGTAAAAATCAACAATTATCATCAGGAAGGAAAAGAGTTTATCCATAGTTTACCTTCGACCGGGCACTGTCTTGGAGAAACTTTTATATTTTCCGAAAGACCTTATCCCGTCAATGCAGTAGCAATGAATGATGTAGCAGTTATTAAAGTTGGAATAGCCAGATTCTTTGATCTGATTCACAGTGATAAAAGCATATTATTTAAACTTTATCAATATACCTCTGAAAGAATGCACTACCGTTATGTGATGTTAAATAATTTATCATCCACAAACACCTTCAGTAAAATAATCTGTGTGATGGACTGTTTGAAGCAATATCATAATGTGACAGAACAATACGCTTATCAAATTCCCTACACCCGTCTTGAAATTGCGTCGCTAACAGGGCTAAGAATAGAAACAGTGATAAGAGTATTAAAAAAGATGGAACGTGAAAATATTGTAAAAAATATTGGTGGAAAAATATTTTATTAGTACTTTCAGTCATACCTATTTATCCTATTGCCGGTTTGCCTGTTACTTTATCATTTGATGCTATCTGATGATTGGAATAAATTTAACCAAACCAAAGAGTTTAAAAAGCATATTCTTTTATACCTGAAATAGATAATTCGGCAATTAATATTTATAATTTTTTCATAGGTATTACTACAATAAATTATTGCTATATGACTTAAGTCATAGGGTAGATTTTTATGGATTTGTAATTTTGAAATACACCATAAAAATAAAGATTATATGAACACCAATTACTAAAATACTGACACAGATTAATCTGTGCTGCTTACTTTTTTATAATATTTTATAGAAAGTTGAGGTAATGCACTCTATTTTCTAATAGGCGCGACCCAATTAGTTGATTCTCTTTTTTTACAAAAGAAACTTTATTCAGAATATAATAATGAGTTGGATAATCATCCTAAAACAATCTGGTGTATCGCATTATCTGATACAGTACATTAAATACTAAGTCAACATCACCTACATCAAATCGTAAAACAAGAAATATGGAAAATGAAAATTTAGGATCAAACCAGAAGCGTGATCAACTTCAAGACCATACAACGGATAACAGCAACGAAAAACTGACCACTAATCAGGGATTAAAGATCAATAACAACCAAGATTCACTGAAAGCAGGCGAAAGAGGACCTTCTCTTCTTGAAGATTTTATTCTAAGAGAAAAAATTACTCATTTTGATCACGAACGAATTCCAGAAAGAGTAGTTCATGCAAGAGGTTCCGGTGCTCACGGTGTTTTTAAATTAAATAAAAGTCTGGCAAAATATACAAAAGCTAAATTTTTAAACAATATAGACGAAGAGACTCCTGTATTTGTGCGTTTTTCTACCGTTGCCGGAAGTAGAGGAAGTACAGATCTGGCTCGGGATGTAAGAGGGTTTGCTGTAAAATTTTATACGGAAGAAGGCGTTTATGACTTGGTAGGTAATAATATGCCTGTATTTTTTATTCAGGACGCTATAAAATTTCCAGATCTGGTTCATGCGGTAAAACCTGAGCCGGATAATGAGATTCCACAAGCTGCTTCAGCTCACAACACTTTTTGGGATTTCATTTCATTAATGCCAGAGAGTACCCATATGATCATGTGGTTGATGAGTGACCGTGCGATTCCGAGAAGCTTCCGTATGATGGAAGGTTTTGGCGTGCATTCATTTAAATTTATCAATGAACAGGGAGATGTACACTTTGTTAAATTTCATTTTAAACCCAAATTGGGAGTCCATTCGGTGGCGTGGCCCGAAGCACAGAAGATTTCAGGAAATGATCCTGATTTTCATCGACGTGACCTTTGGGAGGCCATTGAGAACGGAGCTTTCCCTGAGTGGGATTTCGGAGTGCAGGTAGTTCCTGAAAAAGATGAACACAAATTTGATTTTGATCTCCTTGATCCTACAAAAATTATCCCGGAAGAGCTTGTTCCTGTGGAACTTGTAGGGACTCTAACATTAAACCGAAATCCGGATAATTTCTTTGCAGAAACAGAACAGGTAGCATTTCATCCCGGTCATATTGTTCCCGGCATAGATTTTACCAATGATCCTCTTTTACAGGGAAGACTTTTCTCGTACACCGATACTCAGCTTACCAGATTAGGCTCTCCGAATTTTCATGAAATTCCGATAAACAGGTCTATTACAACCATTCACAATAATAAGCGTGACGGACACATGCGTCAGCAGATCGTTAAAGGAAAAGTAAGTTACGAACCCAATTCAATGGGTGGGGGTTGTCCGTTTCAGGCTATGATGAAAGAAGGAGGTTTTGTCTCTCAGGAGGAGCGGGTAGAAGGACATAAAGTAAGGGCAAGAAGTTCAAGTTTTGTAGACCATTATTCTCAAGCAAAATTATTTTACAACAGTCAGTCTGCCTTTGAAAAAACGCATCTGCAAAATGCATTGGTTTTTGAGCTTTCAAAAGTAACGCTTCCTGTCATCAGAGAACGAATGGTTGGTCAGTTAGCTTTTGTAAACAAAGATTTGGCAAAGGAAGTGGCATCCAGATTAGGTGTTGAGGTTAAAATTCTCGATCAGCCCAATCAAAGTATTCCTGCAGATGCCGATCCAGCAAGTCTCCAAAGTGCAGAAACTGAACCTTCCTTAAAATTTTCAGAAGCGCTGAGTATGGCCAATACCGTTAAAGATACCATTGAGAGTCGTATAATTGGCTTTATGATGACTGATGGGTTTGATGCTGCTTCTACCGATCATTTAATAGAAAAATTAGAAGGGCAGGGTGCAGTTGTACAATATATTGCTGATTCCGTAGCACCGGTAAAATCTTCGGACGGCCAGACGTACATTCCGGATCATTCATTATCTACAACTTCAAGTGTTTGTTTTGATGCCCTGTATATCTGTGGCGGTGCAAAATCTGCAGAAGGCTTTGTAAAGCCTGGAAATAAAAATATGACGGTTGATTTTATTAATGAAGCATTCCGTCACTGTAAAGCCATTTACTTTGGATATGATACTGAAGTAATCAAAAACCTTACAGATATGGCATCGATCAAACATGATGATCCTGGAGTAATTTCTGCTAAGGATACTGATTCTGATGACTTATTTGTTGAGGCGATAGCTAATCACAGGGTATGGCAGTTTGAAAAAGAAAGAAACGGATTAGTATAAAAAATGAGTAGAAACTACTTGACATTCATATCAACACCAACAAATTAAAATATTATGAAAAAAACAATTCTAATCATTGTAGCCATTGCTGCAATAACGGCATGTAACAAAAAAGAAACCACTACTGTTGATCATTCAGCTGATCATAGCGAAATGTCAGCTCCTGTGGATTCGGGTGCAATGCCTGAAGATTCTCTTTCAACTTCCCAAACGTCTTCTGAAGCAACATCATTAAATGATCAGGATCGAAAATTTGCTGATGCAGCAGCAAAAGGAGGAATGATGGAAATGATGGCGGGAAAACTTGCATCTCAAAATGCGACTAACTCAGCGGTTAAAAAACTGGGTGAAATGATGGTAAAGGATCACACTAAAGCCAACGAAGAATTACAACAATGGGCCTCTAAAACTGCTTACACTTTGCCTACCGGTTTAGATGCAGACCAACAGAAGGCATACGATGATCTGAAGGCAAAAAAAGGAGCTGATTTTGATCGTATGTATACCGATATGATGGTTAAGGATCATGAAAAAACAATAGCTGATTTCAAGAAAGAAGCTGCTGACGGTTACGAATCCTCTCTGAAAAATTTTGCCGCTAAAACGCTTCCCACTTTAGATCATCATTTAATGGAATCTAAAAAAGCAAAAGATGCTGTAAAATAATGTCGAATAAATATCCGGTAATCTATCTTGAAAGGGTTATCGGATATTATTCGAAGGACGTTATATTGTTTCTGAAAATCTGATGCTGACGGTTCGATGGTTTAAATTATTTATTTACACCCCAGAAAATTAATGTTTATAAAGACAGTGTTTAATCATTAATGCCGCTGCATTTTATTACTGGAATAATCTACTGGCTTCAAAACCTATCATCATGAGAAATTCCAAATTACCCAATGCTACAGCAGTACTAGTGCTCGGAATTTCTTCTGTAGCCTTATGCTGTTGTTACGGAATCCCGGGAATACTTACCGGAGGCATCGCTCTTTTTCTTTACAGAAAGGATAAAAAAGTATACGATAAAAATAAAGCAGGTTACTCCAATTTCGACAATTTAAAAACAGGAAGAATGCTAAGCATTCTTGGGATAAGTCTAAGTTCCCTTTGCCTCATTTATTTATTGTTGGTACACTATCTTTAGTTGTTAAGGGATGGGGATATCCTCTACCATTGCTGAGGTATAAAAAACTTTACCCAGATCTTACGTCAGCCATTTTAATCAGATTACAATTTGAAGTGGCCAACGCATCAGCTTTTTAGGGTCTAATGACCACATATAACGAATAAACACCAAACCATAAAATATAACAATATGAAAGCAGCAGTTTTTCATTCGCCGGGTAACATTACCTGCGATACCGTCGATGATCCGAAGATTGAAGATCAAAATGATATTATTCTTCGTGTAACTTCTACCGCAATCTGTGGTAGTGACCTTCACATGTATTCGGGAGGAATTCCTCAGCCACGTCCTATGGTAATGGGACATGAGTTTATGGGAATTGTGGAGGAAGTAGGAAAAAACATCCATCATCTACAAGCGGGCGACAGAGTTGTTGTACCATTTCCGATTGCATGCGGAGGGTGTTACTTCTGCCAGCATGATTTACCATCAGGCTGTGAAAACTCCAATATAGAAAATTATGGTCCCGAAGGAGGCTTGGTTACTGAAAAAGGAGGTGGAATGTTTGGTTATACCGATCTGTATGGTGGGTATAATGGCGGGCAGGCACAATATGTAAGAGTTCCTTATGCTAATTTCGGGCCTAGAAAGGTTTCTGATTCATTGACCGATGAACAGGTGCTTTTTCTTACTGATATTTTTCCTACAGGGTATACCGGCGTAATGTGGGCGGACCTTAAAGGTGGAGAAACGGTAGCCATTTTCGGTGCGGGCCCTGTGGGATCAATGGCCGTAAAAAGTACTATTCTTCATCATGCAAACAAAGTAATTGTTATTGATACCCTTCAATATAGACTGGATCAGATAAAAAATCTTACAGGATGCGAAACCATTCTTTGGGAAGACGCTAAACAGACTGTTGACGAAATCAGAAGCATGACCAATGGCAGAGGTGCCGATTTATGCATAGATGCTGTAGGTTTTGAACCGGACAGAAATCTGATGGATAGAGCAAAGGCAGTTGTCAATTTTGAAAAAGGTTCTATCAAAGTGCTGGATGCGTGTATGAGTGGAGTAAGACGCGGAGGTTTTGTTTCCATATTAGGAGTCTATCCCATGAATTATGACAATTTTAGGGTAGGTCAGCTTTTTGATAAAGGCATTACGCTTAAAGCGGGGCAATCTCCGGTTCATGCAATCATTGATAAATTAATGAAATATGTGGAAACCGGGCAGGTAAAACTCGATGATATCATAACGCACCGCCTTTCCCTTGACGAGGTGGCAAAAGGATATGAAATATTTGATAAAAAGCAGGACGGATGTGTAAAAGTCGTGCTTGATCCCTGGAGATAAGTAAATCTCTATAGTATTAGGAGAGACGTATTCTTAATTAATTAAAATGTATTCTCATGGAATTTAAACAGTCTTTGTTGGATTATATCGGCGGGGCACTGAAATCTGCCCATGAATCAGTTTCTGTGGCAGAAAGTGTTACTGCTGGCTGCCTGCAGTTTTCATTTTCGCAGATGAAAGATGCCTCTGAATTTTTTAAAGGTGGCATAACCGCCTATACTCTTGAGGAAAAAGTAAAACTTTTGAAAGTTGATGAGCAGGAAGCGATAAAGTGTGATTGTGTTTCTAAGGAAGTTGCCGATGAAATGGCGTTGAATGTTAGTGCATTATTCAATACGGACTGGGGAATATCTGTCACCGGATATGCAACTCCTGTGAAAGAATCGGATCAAAAAATTTTCGCGCATTTTTCATTCGCCTACAAAAATGAAATCATTTTATCCAAAAAACTGGAACTTCACCATAAAACAAATGCTTCAATAGCCCAGCTGTATTACGCGGAATTTATTCTCGGATGCTTTAAATGTGAACTCAATCAAATGATTATTTTAAAATAAACAATATGGAAATCAAAAATCAATATGTACTGATCACCGGTGCAACCAGTGGAATCGGATATGAATTGGCGAAATTATTCGCAAAAAATGGCTACCATCTGGTTATTGTATCGCGCAGTCATGATCAACTGCTTGAAAAAGCCAATGAATTTAAAAAATATGGTGTTAAGGTGGTAACCCAGGCAAAAAATCTCTTTAAAGAAGATGATGTTTTTTCTATGTATGCCGAACTTAGACTCAACGATATTAGCCCGGAAATATTGGTGAATGACGCAGGACAGGGCTTCTATGGAAAATTTGAAGATACAGATATACATCGGGAATTGGATATTGTCAGGCTCAATATAAATGCAGTTCTGATTTTAACCAAACTTTTCCTAAAGGATCGTATCAGCAAAGGATCAGGAAAAATACTGAATCTGGCTTCAATTGCAAGTAAAGCACCCGGTCCATGGCAATCAGTTTATCATGGAAGTAAAGCTTTTATCTTATCATGGTCTGAGGCGATTCGTGAAGAGTTAAAAGATACCGGAATTACGGTTACGGCACTTCTTCCAGGACCGACCGCTACAGATTTCTTCAACAAAGCCCAGATGAACAGAAGTAAGATTATGGAAGATAAAGAGAGTTTCAGCACTCCGGAAGAAGTGGCTAAGGATGGCTATGATGCTCTGATGAATGGAGAGGATAAAATAATCTCGGGGTTGAAAAATAAATTAACGGTAGCCATGTCTAATCTGGCAAGCGATAGCATGGCAGCATATCGTATGGGAAAAATGCAGGAACCACAGGATGTATAAATTTTAATAGTATGGAGAGGCTGCAATTGGAGAATAAATCAGTGCTCATTACAGGAGCAGACAGCGGAATAGGTAAAGCAATTGCCTTATTATTTGCCAAAGAAGGTGCGGATATTTCGTTTATCTATTATAAAGACGACAAAGATGCAGAGAAAACAAAATTGGAAATTGAAGCTCTAGGAAGGCGTGCTATATGTTTTGGCGGAGATATCAATGATATAGATTTTTGTAAAGTAACCGTCTCAAAAACAGTTGCCGAGTTTGGGAAAATTGACATTTTGGTAAATAATGCAGGAACACAAATTCCTGCAGATAATATTATTGACCTTACAGAAGAAAACATCCGAAAGACATTTAATTCCAATATCATTGGAATGATTTTACTTACCAAGGAAGTTTTTTCCCATTTAAAAAAAGGGAGTTCCATTGTTAATACGACCTCCGCAGTGGCTTATATGGGGCATGAAGAATTATTAGATTATTCAGCTACAAAAGGGGCAATTGTTTCTTTTACGAGATCGCTGGCATTACAGGCGAAACCTAAAGGAATTCGGATCAATGCAGTAGCACCTGGACCGGTAGCGACACCCCTTACTAAGAAAACTTTTGGTGAAGAAGAAGACGATCAAAGCAAGCCTCCACTGGAAAGAAATGCTAATACGGATGAGATTGCTTCAAGTTATCTGTTTTTAGCTACCGATGCTTCAGCACAGATGACGGGGCAGGTTCTCCATCCGAACGGTGGGCTCATTGTCAACGGTTAAATTATGGGTTATGAACGGAGTAATGATTCAGTTTTTTCATTGGTACCATTCCGGGAATTTATGGAATGAGTTTGCAGAAAAGGTGGGTTATTTAAAACAGCTTGGTTTTACTGCGGTATGGTTTCCTCCTGCAACAAAGTGCTTTCTCGGTAAGGAAGGCCGGGGTTATGACGTATATGATCTATATGATTTAGGAGAATTTGACCAGAAAGGTAGTATTGCAACCAGATACGGAACTAAGAAAGAATACCTTAAAGCAATTGAAGCAGCACATGAGGAAGGTATGAGTGTATATGCCGATATTGTTCTTAATCACAGAATGGGTGGAGACGAACCAGAAAATATCTTTGTACAACAGGTTGAGGAGGATAATCGTATTAAGACTATAGAACAACCTTTTGAAGCATCAGCAATGACAAAATTTACTTTTTCTGCCCGGAATGGAATGTATTCAGATTTTAACTGGGATCATCGTTGTTTTAGTGGAATAGACTGCATTAAGAGAAATGGAGAAGAGGTACTGGGTATCTTTAAGATTATAAATGAATACGGCACGGAATGGAACCCTTCAGTGAGTCATCAGCTCGGAAATTATGATTATCTCATGGGCGCCGATGTAGAATACAGAAACCCAGATGTTATTCAGGAGATGAAAAACTGGATCAAATGGTATCTTGAAAGTACCAAAGTCGACGGGGTAAGGTTGGATGCCTTAAAGCATATTTCTTCAGAATTTTTAAAAGAGTGGATTACTTATATTAAAACAGAAATTAATTCTGACTATTATATTTTGGGGGAGTTTTGGAAAGAAGAGGCCGGAAAAATAAATTATTTCTCTGATGAAATGAGTAATTTAATTTCATGTTTCGATGTGCCCCTACACTATAATTTTTTCAAAGCATCTGAAGAAGGAGATCAGTACGACCTGCGTCAGATTCTTGATAATTCTTTGTTACAACAGATGCCTGTTTTTACCGTTTCTTTTGTTGAAAATCATGATACACAAAAGCTTCAGGCGTTGGAGTCCACTGTTAAAGAATGGTTTAAACCAATAGCTTATTCCATCATTTTGTTATCAGAAAAAGCCTATCCATGTGTCTTTTATCCTGACCTTTTCGGAGCCAAGTATTCGGATATGAAAGACGGTAAAGAAATACATGTTGAAATCCGTAAAGTTGAGATCCTACCAAAATTAATGGAGGCAAGACAACAATTTGGATACGGCTCACAAGTCAATTTTTTTGATGATCCCAATTGTATTGCATTCATGCGTATGGGTGATAAAAAGAATAAAGGCTGTCTGGTCATTATTTCAAATAATGGAAAAGCCTGCAAAGAAATAATGTGGGGTGAAGAATATTCAAATGCTGTATTGTATGATTTTTTGCAACAAAGACAAGAAGAAATTGTGGTGGATAACAATGGTAAAGGAATCTTTAAAGTAAATGCAAGGTCAGTAAGCGTTTGGGTTAAAAAATAAATCTTCACTGATGCAAACCCTATTTTAAAAATAAATTCAATCAAATAAAATCAAGTATCAATGAATAAACATAATTTCTTTTACCGCAACAGTTTAAGTATTGTTCTTTTTATATTGATGTTTGTCTGCCTGTACGGGCAGGTCATGACGGGTTGGAAAACTGAAAACAAAGAATTGGCTGAAGAAGGGCAGAATCTTTTAAGTATCGGAGAATATCTACACAGCGGCCATTTTGTTCATGCCACTTTTGAAAACTGGGAAAGTGAATTTTTACAAATGATGCTGTATGTTGTTCTGACTGTTTTTCTCAGACAGGAGGGGTCAAGTGAATCAAAGTCTTTGGATGAAAAAGAAGATGTTGATAAAGAACCTCGACCTCATTCCAATGCACCATGGCCGGTTAAACAGGGTGGTGTATGGCTTATTCTCTATAAACATTCACTATCAATTGCTTTTGGTATTCTTTTTCTTATCAGTTTTACCTGTCATTTTTATGGAAGCTATGAAGAATACAGTGGTGAGCAGATTGCTAAAGAACTGCCTGTGATGCCGATTCAGGAATATTTGTATGATGCCCGTTTTTGGTTTGAGTCGTTTCAAAACTGGCAGAGTGAGTTTTTAGCAGTTGCTTCGCTGGTTATCCTTTCAATTTGGCTCAGAGAAAAAGGCTCTCCGGAATCAAAGCCAGTTGATATGCCGCATAATGAAAATTAAATGTTTAGTTACACAAAAAAATACGAAATGAAGCCACAATTGATCACAGGGGTACCCCCGCAAGAAAAAGGAAGTTTTCACGATACGGAAAGTATTCGTTTAGCTAAAGATTTTGAAGATATAGTTGATTTGTATAAGACTTTAAAACATCGCCTTTTGTCAGTAAATTACTGGAATTATTATGCTAGTGGAGTTGGTGCGGATTTTAAACTGCACGATAAAAATGGGATTTTAAAAAAGAGATTACCTGAAAAAGGAGATTTCATTAGGATTGATATTCCAGGGCCGGGCAATTTTGAAGCAAGAGGGTTTGATTGGGTCGAGATAACAGATATGTATGAAAATTTATCTGCTAATGATGAAATTTTGGAGCAGCTGATTATTGAGTGTAAACCATCGGGGATACCGGGTAAAATAAATACGCACACCGCACACTTTTACACGGGAGATGCAAGCTCTACCTTTATTGTATCACGAGGGAAAGACTTTATAAAAGCAGGTATTTACGGACGTAACGAGACACCGAATATGGATGCTCAGATCGCAGACAAAGCAAGGAATTTAGCTATTGCCCTTGGAGGAATGGTGGGAATTTCAAAAATTCAATGGAAAATTTTGACAGATGGGTTAGTTGAGTTTCGATCCTGGTGATATATAGATTTTGAAATCATATTAATTCTTCTAAAGAAAGTAATAATTACTATCTAAAAAAATGTTAGAGGGATTCTATTCTTTCTTATCATATAAATAGCTGAAGAGTAAAATTTAATAAAATTTAATAAAATTTATGAATCGATTATGATCATTGTCATAGGATTTGCCTTACTGAGCTTGTAGCTTTGATACACCAAATTAAAATATGTTATATGAAAGCAATAATCTCTTTAGCTCTTCTTCTCGGGCTTTTGACAATCAGTTGTAAAAAAGAAGTACAAACAGCACCACCAATTACTACTGATACATCTGCTACAGATTCAATGAATATAAATTCCACTCGGCCAGACACAACAGGTGCTACATCAAGAAATCAAAATGATAGTGTTGCCACTATTAAGATGAAGGATTCAGCTGGCGTGAGCTCTAAATAGGGACACGTATAATTTAACTTATTACAGAATAATAGAATAACTAAAAGTATTATTCAATCATGTTTCACACTGTTTCTACGGTGTGCGGGAATTGTATTGTCTAAACATTAAAAATAAACCGACTGTAGTCTGATACTAGTCAAGGACTGCGGTACATCACTAAATATTAATTTCAAAAAGTAAAATTTATGAACACTAGAAATTCAAACAACAGAAGTTCAGGCAGAAATTCATCAGATGATGACCAATCAATGCTTGAGGAAGCGTACCAATTAGGTTATGAGCATGGTTATAACGACGGAAGTGAGGATGAGGAGTACGATGATGATTTCTCAGATTTTGAAGACTATTTCGATGAGGAAGGAGGGTATGATGACGAAGATTATGATGACGATTATGACGACGATGATGATTATGATTATGACGACGATGATGACGATGATGACGACGATGATGACGATGACGATAATAGGGGCAGAGGTTCAAGAGGCGGAAGCAGAGGTTCAAGAGGCGGTAGTCAAAACAGGGATAGTCAGGGAAGATTTAGTTCTGGTAGCAGAGGAAGTTCTGGCAGTAGCTCTCGTGGAGGATCCCGTTCAGGTTCTGGATCAAGGTCAGGAGGAAGCGGAAGATCTTCAGGATCCGGATCTGGGTCAGGATCAAGATCAAATTCAGGATCAGGAAGATCAGGATCAAACAATGGAGGAAGCTCAAGAAACTCCAATTCAAGATCGGGCGGAAACAGTGGTTCAGGAAGAGGGCGTAGTTCAAGCTCCGGTACAGGAAATAGCCGTGGATCAAACTCCGGTTCAGGAAGCGGCCGTGGCTCTAATTCTAACTCCGGGTCAGGAGGTAGTAAGAGAGGTTCTAATTCAGGAGGAGGAACATCAAAAAGAGGTTTTGCTTCAATGAGTAAATCTGAACGTACAAGAATAGCCAGAATGGGAGGTCAGGCTTCTCATGGTGGTGGAAGATCTTCAGGATCCGGCAGATCCGGATTCGGAGGCAGACGTAATTCATAATTCTTTTTAGGCTGTCTCTGTGAAAAAGGGGCAGCCTTTTAACCTTTTAAATCCCATTATCTTATGGCAACTAAAACAACAGAAAACACGACAACCGGTGCTGCTGACAAAAAAATGACAGTAGAGAATGCTACAGTAAAAGAAAGTGAGATGAAAAATGCTCCGCTGCATAAATTTTTTGTAGATGCACTAAAAGACATTTATTACGCTGAGCATAAATTAGTAGATGCGTTGCAGACTATGCATGACGCAGCAACAACCGAAGAGCTTAAAGATGCTTTTGAGGATCATCAGTTACAGACTAAAAAGCATATAAGCCGCTTGGAGAAAGTTTTTAAACTCATTAATGAGAGTCCAGAGCAGAAAAAATGTGAAGCAATGGATGGATTGATTAAGGAAGGCGAAGAAATCATTAAATCTACGGAAGAAGGTACGATGACAAGAGATGCAGCTCTGATAATCGCGGCGCAGAAGGTAGAACATTACGAGATCGCAAGCTATGGAGGCCTAACGCAACTTGCTATTACTATGGGACACGATAAGGCTGCTGAGCTGTTAGAAAAAACACTGCAGGAGGAAGAAGATACAGATTATAACCTTACGGAGATTGCAGAGACTAACATTAATTTTGATGCCCAGCAGGAAGATTAAACATATAAAATTTAAACAAGCCATACACTATCAGCTGTATGGCTTGTTTTGAATAATATAAAGTAGCCTTCATTTAAAGAATAAACACTACCCTAATTTCGTTAATACATTAATGAAATACAGATCAATTTTAAGTTCGTAAAATCTATATTATAAAGTATCATGGAATTTAACAAGATCCTTTTGGAACAAATCAATGAAGAATTTATGAGTTGTGATCAAACCATTTCCATTGCAGAAAGTGTTACCGCTGGTGCGATGCAGCTTGCGTTTTCGGAAATGACTAATTCAAAATTATTTTATAAAGGCGGTATCACGGTACATACTCCTGATAAAATAGTAAAGCTTTTGAAGGTCGAGGCTTCGGAGATCAAAAATTCTAATTGTGTATCCAGCCTTATTGCTGACAAGTTGGGAGTGTATGCATCCACAATGTTTGAAAGTGACTGGTGTATTGCTACATCCGGATACTGTACACCGGAAAGACATTCGGTATTTGAAATTTATGTCTATTACTCGATTCTGTATAAAAGACAGATTGTTTTTTCAGATAAAATAGAGTTCAATAACTATAAAAATAAACTTAGCCCTCTTTTTGTAAAGTTATATTACACGGAAGAGATTTTACGAAAATTTCTAAGCCATTTGAAACTGACCCTTATCCTAAACAGTAGAGAAACTAACGACAGATCAACATTATAAAAAGAAGAAATAAGTATAAAATTCAAGCCTGACTTTTAACTTACACGCTTTGCAAGACAGTCTTCAATTTTAAAGAATATGGTCTTAGAAAGTTCAATCCATATCAATTTATTTTAAAATTGTATTTTAAATGGACCTTCAAAATAGGTTTCATACGTATCCAGGAGATTTCCTTCCTGATCATAAACTCCAAGTTTTAGATTTTGTTTTGACAGTGTTATCTGTTTTTCAGGAAAGCTTATGTTAATGGTTCCTTTCCCAATTTTGTCACGTTCGACTATTATTTTACTGGAAGCGCTGAAGGTAATTTCACCATTTGCTGGTTCTAATATTCGAATACTGACTACTTTTTTGTCATTTGTTTTATTTAGAAAAGTAAAGTTATAAGTATTGGTAATCTTTCCGTCCCGCACGAAAAAGGTACTGCCTGCGGGTTTAATAAATTTGGCTTCCATATCGGCACGGTTGTAAAGAAGATATCCCAATAAAAATTGTAAAGCAACTAAAAGAATAACAAAACCTTTCATTCGCGCATTAAATTTAACAGGCTTACCGGTCTCTATTTCCTTTTCTGAAGCATATCGTATTAGTCCTCTTGGTAATCCTACCTTATCCATTACTTCGTCACATGCATCAATGCAAGCTGTACAGTTGACACATTCAAGCTGCTGACCATCTCTGATATCAATCCCTGTGGGGCAGACCACAACACATTGATAACAATCAATACAGTCGCCTTTTCCCGCAGCTCTCCTGTCTTCACCCTTTCTCCATTTTGCTCTGTTCTCCCCTCTGTTAAAATCATAAAAAACATTGATCGTTTCTTTATCTATCAGTACTGCCTGTAATCTTCCGTAAGGGCAAACCAATGTGCATACCTGTTCCCTAAACCATGCAAAAACAAAATAAAATGCAGCCGATAGGAGAATCATAACTATGAAATTGGTCGGATGTTCAAAAGGCCCCTCTTGAACAATCCTGAAAACCTCCTTATATCCCACAATATACATAAACATAAAATGGGTAAAAATCAAAGAAAGTAAAATGAAGATGGACCATTTCAAGCTTCTTTTCCCTATTTTTTCAGCATTCCACTCCTGACGGTCAAGCTTCATCTGTCTGTTTCTATCACCTTCTATAGCATATTCAATTTTTCTGAAAACGTTTTCCAGAAAGATCGTCTGAGGACAGATCCATCCACAGAATATTCTCCCAAATGCAATTGTAAATATAATAATGCATATTAATGATACGATTGCTCCCAAAGTGAGTATGAAAAAATCTTGAGGGTAAAAGGGCTGACCGGCAATAAAAATCTGACGGTTAAAAACATCAAATTGTAATGAGGGGTTACCATTTATCGTGATAAATGGGAGTGCAAAATAAAATAGCAGTAAACAAAAGGCTACTAAATTCCTGTAATTGGTATATCTGCCTTTAGGCTTTTTGGGAAATACCCACTTTCTTTTACCGGATTGTTCCATTGTACCAATGGAATCCCTGTAAGTTTCCGGCTCTAATACCTGTCCCTCGCCGCCTTTAAAATCTGATATATTATGATCTTTCATGTGCTGTTTTTTATTTGATTACGGCTGAAATAAATGTTCACCAATGTTGAGGTAATTGTCAGCTATTGAATTTCATTATCAATTTTTTTTAAATCCGACATTGCAGGTCCGTTGAGCAATTTGCCTTCAATATCAAAACGTGATCCGTGGCACGGACAGTCCCAGGAAACTTCTGAAGGATTCCATGCCACATTACAGCCCGTATGGGGACATATGGGGCTTAGAAGATGTAATTCATTTTTACCATCGCGATAGGCCGCATACGTATTGCCGTCATGCTTGATTATTCTTCCCTCACCACTGCTTATCTCATTGAGTTCAGTAATTTTATCTGCCGAAAATTTATCTTTTACAAAATGCATAGAAGCATTGACCACTTCATCGAGAATGTTTCCTGCGCTAGCTATAGGCTTGATACGTGCCGGAGACAGGAGTTTGGCTAACTCTGTTATTTTATTCTCCATTAAATCGGGAATAATCAGTGAGCTCATCGATCCGAAAGTCATTCCATTACCTGTGAAACCTGTAGAAATATAAATATTGTCTTCACCCGGTATTTTTCCAATATAGGGTAAGCCATCTGCAGACTGATAATATTGAGATGACCATTTTGCCGTAACTTCTTTATACTTAAAATTGTTATCTACATATTCCATGAGATCTTCAAAATGTTTTTCGGTATCATTTTCATCACCGGTTTTATGGTCGAAACCTCCCACAATTAGGAAGTAATTATTGTCTGATTTATGATAGCGGGCATAGTGATATGGATCATAAAGATCGGCAGTCTGCGCCATGGATTTTACAGGGTTGGCAAGCTTCAGAGTAACCGCATAGCTTCTATAAGGAGCCAAAAGAACACTGAAACGGTTGTTTCCTGGGGGAATATGGGTAGCCCAAACTAAATTTTTTGCCGTGAATATTGTTTGATTGTTGGTTGTAACCGTAACGATTCCGTCTTTATTTTTTAAATCTGTAACTTGTGCTCCTGTGACAATTGCTCCGCCTTGTTTAATGTATTCTTTGAGTAACTTATTGATATATCTGAGCGGGTGAAATTGTGCCTGACCTTTAATTTCAATGGCTTTTTCAAATTTCAGGGTAAATGGAATGCTGTAAACCTGTTGAGTATCTATTCCTACTTGATGATGGGCTTCTAAGATATCATCCAATTTTTTTGATTGCTTTCCATCAGTACTGAAAAGATAATAATTACATTCGTTAAAGTCACAAGAGATATGGTATTGCTGAATATTATGTTTGATATACCGCACTGTTTCTTTTGCGGAATTGGCCAGTAATACCGCTGAGTTTTCCCCAAAATTTTTAATGATTTCGTCGTAAGATGAATCAAAAAAATTATTGATATGTGCAGTGGTTCCACCGGTTGTTCCAAATCCAGGATTTTCTTTTTCAATGAGAAGACAATTACGACCTCTATTCTGAAGTTCCTTTGCTAAAGTCACTCCTGTTATTCCTGCACCAACAATGATGGTGTCAAAATCATATGCTGTATAAGTTTGTAACGCTTCTTGCTCTATGTTATACTGCCATAAGCTTTTATTATTACCGTCTCTGTTCATAATAATTTTTTTTAGTGATTGGTGTAAAAGAAAAGTGCCGGCATACTTTTAATGAACCGACACCCAGGTGTAAATAATTATCTTTTTTTAGTAAAGGCTCCATAAATGATCAGAACAATAATGGCTCCTAGAACAGAGATTCCTATAGTTCCCAGATCCCAGGGATTTCCATCATCCCCAATTCCGAGTACCCCTGCAATAAAACCTCCTACCAATGCGCCCACTATTCCAAGAATACTGGTTGTAATCCATCCTCCGCCTTGATTTCCAGGCATTAAAAACTTGGCGATTGCCCCTACTATTAATCCAAAAAGGATCCATGCTAAAATTCCCATAATATATTTTTTTGTGATAGTAATGTGGTTTGTGTTAGTAGGCAGAGAACCAAATGTATACCAATCAGATCCATCAACAGCAGCGGAAAATTAATAATTATTATACTATGATTATGGTCATAAATGATGTGAATTATAGCGGAAACTTTCCAATTTTCAAAGAATTATAAAAACTTTCAAATAATAGAATTTAATGAGGGTAAGAAGGACCGATGAAATAATGTTTTGCTGCGGTATCTTGTATTCCATAATTAATTCCGATATCTAATTTAAAGTCTTTGACAACTTCTATTTGAATTGCAGCATTAATAAAATTGGAAAGCTCATGGGCTTTAAAATTATAGGTGTAATAAGTTTCAGCTATCCAGTCTATTCCTTTTGATAATGGAGACTAATTGTCAATGTTTGCAGGAATTCAGTATGCATTTCCGGTTGATCCAGATCCTTGAATCTATCCACTTCCACCTGTAGACCCAATTTCCATTTTCAGATAACTTATAGGACATAGATACAATTAGCCCACCTTCCAGGCAGCTCTCTTTATCATATTTTGAAGTAGGCAATTTGACGTAGGGAAGGATTGCCAGAGCAAAGTCACCATGGTCGTTTCCTATTACATTCTGTTTAATCCTGAATGTTATATCACCTATTCCGTCAGTTTTTACTCCAGAATTTGAAATTAGGTCTGTTCCTTTTGCCGGCCGTAGGTTTGAAAACCAATCTGTATGGCTGTGCTTCCCGTGATTCCAATTTTTAAATTTGCCTGATTGATCAGTAATGTGCTTGTTTCCAGTAAATCTGGTTTTTCTTTTATCAGCCTTATTATATCCGTTTCATATTGAATATGCCCAGCATCGATCGTGTAGGGAGATTCTGTAACATCGGGACGGTCAGTTTCCATTTCCCTCATATGCTCCTTTGGTACAGGATGAAAAAGTGAATAGTTCAGATGCTTTTGCTGTGCAAGGCACACCGCTGACAGACATACAACACTAAACGTTAACTTTAAAAAAAATGAAAATTAGTCATGGTTTTTATTTTAAGTTTTTGAAACTAAATCGTCGAATCTTTCACCGTTTTATCAGGAGTTTTTTCAGCAGTTACTATGTTTTTCGAGTCTTCTTTAGATACTATTTGCGGGCTCCATTTTGCATGTTTTGAAGGTTTAAGTTGATGCCCCATTTTTTTAGCGTAGACCTTAGTAAATTCTGCACCAAAGAAAATAATCTGACAGGTGTAATTAATCCACAACAACAGCAAAATAACAGTCCCGGCAGTACCAAACGCAGAACTGGGATTGAACGTTTCAAAATAAAAAGTGAGGATATACTTTCCAAGTGTAAACAGTGCAGCAGTTACTGCAGCTCCAACCCACACTGATTTCCATTGTAACTCAACATCCGGCAGAATTTTGAACATGGCTGCGAAAAGAAACAGTGTAACCAGAAAGCCTACAACAATATTAATAATATTCACCAATACCAGGGTTTCCAACCCGAAACGGTGGATAACCCAATCGTTAGCAAGACCGATGAAAGAACTCAGCAGCAAGGTAATGAGCATAAGAAATGCAATGACAATAATCATCCCCAGAGAATTCGCACGGTCGAGAAGATATTTTTCCCAAGCCTTTTTAGGAGTTGCCACGATATCCCACAGCTTATTGAGGGATTTTTGAAATTGGAAGAAAAGTGAAGTTGCCCCAAAAACAAGCGTAACGATTCCAATGATTTTCATAACGATGTTCTTTTTATCCACCATGCCGGCTACGACCATTTCTTCAAGACTCTTACCAACATCTTTCCCCATCATGCTCCCGATAAGTTTAGTGATTTCTCCCCGTACCGCTTCTTCACCAAAGAATATACCCGTGAGCCATATAACTATAATTAAGAGCCCAGGAATCGAAAAAATGGCGGTATAGGCTAAGCTGGCAGCCTCGGTTCCCAGATCCCGTGCATTCCAGTCCTTGTATGTCCCTTTAAGTATTTCCCAAAAATTATTAATTGCTTTCATGATGTATAGTATTACCGGTAAAAATCAGGTATATAATTTTTACTTACCAATGTGAAACAAACAGAATCAAAAGGCTATTACTTGGATATCACTTCCGATTCTTAAATTAGTCTGTGAAAATTATGATAGAGTTTCTTAGATATGAAACAGATTATTCATCTTTCTTTTTATAATGTTCAATGTTATTGAACTGATGGTAAGATATGCGCAGCTGTCTCAACTGTTCCGCAATTATCTTTGAACTTTCGCTGCAAAGATCACCGCTTTTCAATGCATTATCGTATGCTTCAATGGCATGTTTTTCACCAAAAACTACATTCTCCAAGGTTTCTTTATCACTATTACTTGTCGGTATGGAATTTTTAATATCGATCCAGGTCCGGTGTAGACTACCAGCCAATGATGATGCTTCCTCATCAGGATTTCCACCTCTTTCAGTAATGAGATTAATAATTTCATTCTTCATTATTTTTGACTGAGAGATCATTTTATCATATTCACCCTTTAGATCAGAATAGCTTTCCCAAACTTTTCCTTCTACGCTTTCAAAACCTTTAATTCTGTCATTGGTAATATGAAGTAATTCATTAAGTGCTGAAATTGTTTTATTATTTTCCATACTGAATATTTTTGAATGATTGAACAATAAATATGCCTATACTATTTATTTTGTGGTATGTTAAGGCTTTATTTTTATAAAATTCGCAAACGGATAATGTGTGAATCTATTAGATCTGGGATTTAATTATTTGAACAGCAGTTTATTAATTATTGTTATACATAAAAAGTGTTATTTTTAAAAACGCAGTAGTAAAATCTTAATATCATTTGCTGTATACTGAAGTATTTTTAAGTCTTATTCCTATATTTTACATGGCATACTCATTACGCTTGCTTGCAGGGGTAATGAGTATTACTTAATTTTATCATAGATGAATTTGGTAACCATTGCACCGAAAATATAGTATCCGACGGTCATGAATTTCTTTTTATTATTCTCTGCTACAGGATGATCATTCAAACCCATTTTTTGAGGAAGAACAATGGCTCCTATTCCGGCTGCAATTCCGCTTGCGAAATTATGATTTGTTGCTGTGGTTCCATAGTAAATAGCGTTGCTCACAATGTCACCGGCTAAAGTTGCTGCATACAATTTGTCAGGATCAGAAATTTCAAGTGCTGTAGAATCGGTTACTTTTTTTAACGCTTCTTCGCCCACCTCATTGATATGGGGTACGTTGTCAAAATTTTTTCTGATGATTTCGTGGAGTAGGTTAAGTGCGATGGCTCCGCCTAAACCTGCTAACATTTTCTTAAGCATAATATTTATTTTAAAAGTTAATTTTTATTATTTTGACCATTTTTGCCAGGTTGCAAAATCATTCTTATAGAAGGATTATTGGTGATAAATAATCTGAACCATTCCAAGGCAAGTCTTACTCTGTTTCTAAAGCCTGTCAATGGAATGATATGTATAAAAAGCCAGGTAAGCCATGCAAAAAAACCTGTATAAGAGAACTTAGGCAGATCAACCACGGCTTTGTATTTTGAAATAATGGCCATGCTGCCTTTATCTTTATACATAAAAGATTGTAAAGGTTGCTGATTATGGAATTTTATAAAATTTTTAGCGGCTAATTTTGCTTGTTGAATAGCAACCTGAGCAAGCTGAGGATGTCCTTTAGGATAATTTTTATCCGTTAACTGCAAACAGATATCTCCTAATGCCCAGACATTATTAAACCCTAAAACTCTGTTGTATTCATCAACCAATAATCTTCTTCCTTTACCTATACTCGTTTCGGGAATACCCAATACTTCACGACCGATTACCCCCGAAGTCCAGATGAGTGTTTCTGTTTTTATTTTTCTTCCGTCTGATAGTATAACATTTCCCTCAACGTAATCTTTTACCGAAACGTTCAGAAGAATATTAACGCCGAGTCTTTTTAAATTATCATAAGCGGTTTTTTTTGCAGCATCGCTCATAGGAGCCAACAAAGAAGGGAGCGCATCGATCAGATAAAGATGGGAGAGATTAAGTGCAATTTCAGGATATTCCTTTTCTGCGACAAAGGCACCCATCTCAGCGATCATCCCTGCCAGTTCAACTCCGGTAGGTCCACCCCCTGCAATCACAATATTCTGTAACCTTTCTGCTTTATTCTCATCTTGATTTCTTGAAGCTTTTTCAAGGTTTAGCAGTAAGTGATTCTTAATATATAAGGCTTCATTAATGGTTTTCATAGGCAACGCACACTTTTGTACATGATCTAGCCCAAAAAAATTAGTTTCGGTTCCCAGCGCAAAAATCGCATGATCATATGTTATTGAGCCGGTATCTGTCTCAATGATCTGAAGTTCTGTATTAATGGATGTAAAACTTCCCATATGATACTGAACATTTATATAATCTGAGAATAACTTTCTGAATGGATAGCTGATGTGTGAAGGTTCAATAAATGCAGTAGCTACCTGATAAATTAACGGAGGAAAGAAATGGTAATTATTTTGGTCAACCAATGTAATAATGAAATCATTAGATTTAGCAATAGTTTTGATGAAATTAATACCTGCAAAACCTCCTCCTATGATGACGATATGTTTTTTCATAAAAGAATATTTTTATGATTGGTGTAATAAAATGTAATCAATAATAAGACCAATTTCCCCGATAAATGGTTTTGTGGTACTTTTTATAAATACATAAATATCAATAATCATAATTAAAAATTTATAAACCGATTGATTCTAAATATTTACATTTGCTAAAATCACTATTATATTCTTGGATGTAAAAATTTGGATGAATGTATAATATATTCTAAGAACTGCACATCTGGCAAAATACATGTTCTATTTGTTACTGAATCGAAAAAAAGTAAACATAAGAAAAGAAGAACAATTTCAACAGACTTTATTACGAAAAACAGTCGTAATAACAGGCTCTAGCAGTGGAGTAGGAAGAGCTGCTGCAGAAGATTTTGCTTTGGAAGGATGTAATATAGGTATTAGACTATTATGTAATGGCATACAACAATGGGTATTCTATTGATGATATTATTGATTATAATATTTGGGAAGTATGTGAGCTGCTGATGGAAAAAGATAACGATAAGGTAAAATGGCCGCAATATTAATTGAGCCTGTACCCTGATGGCAGATCTATAGACTATGACAGACCTAGTAGAGGAAAACACGATTGGACTTTTGTTGAATACTGGCGTGGAGAAAACAAATATAACGAAGAAGCTCTAAATACATATTTTGGAAAATATATGACATAAAAAATCGAACGTAAAATGTCGGATGGACAATATAGCACCTTAATTGTTTCACATCTTCATTTAAGTCTACTACTTTTAGTGATAAACTTTTATTATATCCGCGAGCTCCTATATTATGTGCAACATCATACTTGTGTTCAATAGTTCCATCGTCATATAAAGTATAATCATTATCAAGACCTCCTCTTGAATCTTCAGGGTAAGCTATAGCCCTTTTTTCCATGTGTAAAATTTTTATTCAATCAAATATACAAAAAATAGAAATCTTCTTTTTTCATATATTTGTCGTGATCCTCATGTTAATCGTGAGTTTTCAGGTTATATTAGTTATATATCCTCGGCTATGGTCGGGGATTTTTATTTAAAATTTTCTCAAAATAAAATTATTTTTTAAATTTACATATCTCTTTTAGAGATATAATTTTTTTTCATCATTTGTGTTTTTTAACCTCCCAGTACCTATGGGAGGTTTTTTTGTAAAAAATTGGTGTCTTTATTATGATAATAATTTTCACTTAAAAATATAATTACGAATGGAATTAATCCTGATGTAATTATAATTTTAAATTGTTTAAAAAAGTTTTCCACATTAAGTAGGTTTTGTTTTCATACCTTTGAGTGTTCAATTAATTTAAATACTTAATATTTAAGTATTTAACCTCCCATTTTTTTGGAGGCATTTATATCTTTAGGTATCGGTTAGCTCAAATTTATCGACTATCTAATGTATGTATACCTCCTTCGGGAGGTTTTTTTTGTGGAAAATTCGTATATTTATAATTGTAAACAAGTTTTTCAATTACGATCGTGTGAAAGCCATTCTTTTAATTAAGAGTGGCTTTGTCTTTTTTAAGGTGTAATTATTTTTGTGGAAAACTTTTTAATGCGTCAAGTTCTGTCGTATAACGGGTTTTGCTTTGCGGAAATATTGTAATTTTAATTATGCAAATTTCTGGAATTGTTTTGAAAATTTTCGAAGAGACAGAAAAAGATGATTTTATAGAAAGAATCATCAGGATAAAATCGTTTGAAAAAGATCAGGTTCTGGATGTTTACTGTTATAATAAGCTTGCATTTAGAACAGGATTTTTAAATATAGGTGAACAATTTACTTTCTCAATCATTTTAAGAGGGATTGAAGTAGGTAAAAAGCAGGAAACATAGATAGTATTACAAAAGCTGATAAGTCCAGATTTAGTACTTACAAAAGATCATCCATTCGTTGATGTAGAATGGATAAGAAAAGATTATAGAACACCTACTAAATAAAAATACGCAGCCTTTTAGATTAAGAAAAGTTTAAAAAGTTAATTATTTATTGTATATGACTCTTATTTATGGGTTATTTGCAAACTAAAATTAATAATATGAATATTCGATTCGAAACAGTAAACAAAATTAATGTAAATAACGACATTGCTAAACAAGCTCTTGATCTAGCAGAGGAAAGATTGTGACATTCGATAGTTTGCAGGAAGAGACGGATAAATTGCTTTTTAAATTAGTAGAGAATCAAAATATTTATAGATCCTATATTCTGATTACAACGTAACTTATTTGTAGGACAATTATTTGTATAGTTAGTCAAAAGTATGAGATCTGGCTCCCTTAGTTAAATGTTTTATAGATCTTAAAAAACGATAATAAATAAAATTAAGTTTTCAATTTTCGATTGGATGAACTTTATGCCAATATAGTTTTGAGCCTTGAACAAATTAATTTCATTGCTAATTAGTTTAATTTTGTTTATCATTTATAAAAATATAAATATGAACAAAAGAATTTTAATTACAGGAGCGGCAAGCGGTTTTGGAAAAATTGCTGCTTTTGATTTAGCAAAAAAAGGACATAAGGTAATTGCTACGGCACAAGTGTATCCGCAAATGAGCGACTTGATTAGAGAGGCCAAAGAGCAGGGTGTGGAGTTAACCGTAGACAAGCTGGATGTAACCAACCAAACTGATATTGATTATATAACACAAAAGTATGACATTGATATTTTAATAAGTAATGCTGGAATTATGGAAGGCGGCCCAATTGCGGAGCAACCTATAAGTTTCATCCGCTCTATGTTTGATGTTAATGTTTTTGGCGGACTTCAGTTAGCGCAAGGTTTCATCAAAAAATTCATTGCTGAGAAAAGACCTGGTAAAATTGTATTCACAACTTCTATGGGCGAATTATGGACTGTTCCCTATGTTGCCGCTTATTGCGCATCTAAGCATGCAATGGGTTCTATAGCAGAAGGTTTAAAAACCGAATTGGCTCAGTTTAATATCAAAATTGCAACTTGTAACCCTGGAGTTTTTGGTACTGGTTTCAATGACCGTGGCGTAGATACGATCAATCGCTGGTACAATCCTGAAGTTAATTTCACTCCGCCATCTGCATTTGATGGAACTGCGGAAGCTTTGGCAAATCAGTTAGATCCTCAATCTATGGCAGATTGCATTGTTGATGTAGCTTTGGATGAAAACTCAAACTTTAGAAATGTACACCCAAAAGAAACTGAAGATTTTGTGAAACAATTGCAGGCGGAAGCTTGGACAGCAAAAAGCTAAATAAAAATTTCTGAAAGCGCAGTTATAAAAACTGTGCTTTCTTTTATTAATCAAAACTTAAAAAAATGAACATAAATTATAACGACGCAACCAAAGCATTAAACGCTTCCATACAAAAAGCAAAAGAACTAAACATACCTGTAAGCCTTGCTGTTGTAGATACAGGTGGACATCTGGTCGGATTTGCAAGATTAGACAGCGTTTTTGGCGTGATAGAATTTGCCATAAAGAAAGCGAGAACTGCTGTAATGTTTGGTGTAGATAGTGATATAATGGGAACAATTGTTTCAGGAGCAGAAACCCATGGTTATGGAATGTTGAATTCAAACGAGGGATTATTAACTATAGCAGGCGGTGTTGTAATCAAGAATAAAGAAGGTGACATCATTGGTGCCATTGCATCTTCCGGAGGTTCACCACAACAGGATAAAGAAATTGCAAGTGCCGGGATGGCTGTACTCAATTAAATTTAAGATATTTGCAGTAATGGAAGCAAAGCATGAAATAATTTTTGATAAGTTGGTTTATTCTTGTGTTTATGAAAAGCATAGAGGAAATGAAGAATTTATTCCTGAACATTTTTTAGGATTTCAACTGTCGGGCGAAACACACGCTTTTCACGCAGATGGAAATACTGTTATTCCGGAAAATACCATAGTATTGGTTAATAAAAATCAACTCATTCGAACAATTAAATATCCTGCAAAATCAGGGAAGTATCAATTTTTATCTATAATGTTGGATAAAGAAACGTTGCGACAATATGCTCTGGAAAACAAAATCTTGATAGAAAAAAAATATGTTGGTAAGGAGAAACTGTTTTTTGAAGCCGATGATTTTCTGCTAAATTACTTTGTGTCACTGGCACCCTACATCAATAAGAAGAAAGAAGCAACGCCACGATTGGCAGATTTGAAAATCAGGGAAGCAATAGAGTTATTACTGCAAAGCACCCCAGATTTTAAACAAATTTTATTCGATTTTTCTGAACCTTACAAAATGGATTTGGAAGAATTTATGAATCAAAATTATATGTTTAATGTCTCTGTGGAATCTTTTGCAAAACTTACCGGAAGGAGCCTTTCTGGTTTTAAGCGTGATTTTACCAAAACATTTGAAACGACGCCAAAGAGGTGGCTACTTGCAAAACGTCTGGATGAAGCCTATTATCTTATCAAACATAAACAAAAAAAACCAGCCAATTTTTATTTGGATTTGGGTTTTGAAAACCTATCGCATTTTTACGTTTCTTTTAAAGAAAAATTTGGTATAACCACTTCACAAATCTAATAGATGGACTTCATACAATATTTACAAATCTGGACAAAAGCCGATATTAATCAGGGGAGATGGATGATTGGAATAGCTGTTCTTATTATTTTGCCTATTTGTATTATGCTTATTAAAACTGGTAATTCATTTCAAAAAGGAATGCTGATTCCGCTCGGTTTACTATTTTTGATAGACGTGGGTTATGGTGGGTATTTATTGTATTCCAAACCAAAAAGCATGGAAAAAACGAAGAAAAGTTTTCAACTAAATTCAGAAATAACATTTGATAATGAGGTGTTAAAAGTCAAAGTAGACCATAAAAGCTATACAATGACGAAATACATTTGGGCCGGTTTACTAATACTTTCAATAGGTTGCTTTTTCATTTTAAAGAAAGAATACTTACAAGGATTAGCGCTTGGCTTCGCAGTAATATTTTTAGGAATGCTATTGATTGATGCATTTTTACATCAAAATCTTAAATTGTATCTTTCAAACTTTGTTAAATGATATTTTGAGGTTCACAAATACAGTTAAAAAGGATTTTACTTCAGGTGGATTGGGATTTTTAAATTAAACTTTGTTCGTTTCGATCTTTTATATTGTCCTGAAAAATCACTAATTGATAAACTAAATCTTACAAAACAATAATAACAAATAAATGAATAATTTTTTTAATTACTTTCTATAGTACTATGAGGGTGGAGTTTCAGCTTTACCTATCATCTCCGCCTTTATTTTAATGTTTAAATCCATTTATATATACTGTTTACAATAAAATTGTGAATTCCAGATTTTAACAAATTAACAAATTGATTTTATAGGTTGATTAGGAGTATGTGTAGTTTGGAGTTGTACAAAATACAGTTATTTTATAGTAGAATATCTCTAAATGATTATATTTCATATTTTTAACAAGAGGAAATAACGTTAATATTTACAGATAAATGATATTGCAACATTTTATTTTGTGCATCTATTGTTCATCTTGGTATTGTAAAACCTTATAAATATTTTTGATATTCTAAAATTAGCTGAAAGTATTTCAATATTCACATAATAAAAAAGATATTTATAATTTATACATTGGAACAATTTTTATTAAAAACTGAAAAAGGATTACAGCACTCGTTTACTAATAAATTTGTTAACAGAGAAAAACAATTAAGAGATTCCATTGACAAAAACCTGTGATAATTTATTTTTGTGAGGAGGTGATGGTGTAGGAAAATCATAATTAGGAGTTAAAATATGAGAAGAATTTTCAGAGAGCTTATAGAGCATTGCGATACTTTTAGTTAGAATAAAAATCCAACATTTTACAACATTCAAATTTCAACCCTCCCAAATAACCCTAGCCCAAAGATACAAACACTGAGACTACAAGAATTTTAAACTATATTAAATGTTAAATTTATTTTAATAATTCACGATATTTTGATTTATATCATATTATTGTATATCTTTAAAACAACAATTAATCATAAAACAAATACCATGAGTCAAACCATTTCAAATGAGGAATTTCACGCGATCATAAAACAACTTCCAAAACCGCATTATCCATTCCCTGATTTTATTCATCCTGATTTTCAGCAACAGCGAGAGGAATATTATACTTGGATTGATACAGAATACATGATCCACAGTAAGGAGGCACGTGAAAAACATAAACAACATGAACTAACCGATATTGCATCCCGAGGTTGTCCTTTTCTAAAAACAATTGCTGAACTACGTCCCTTAGCCAATTATACAGCTAATGGAGCAATGATGGATGATTACTTTGACCGTTGTTCCCGTGATGAAATGTATAAAATAACTAATCGTATAATGGCATTGGTGACTGGTGATAATCCAGTAGAGCCTAGTGAAAATGGTATCTTTCACTTATTTTGGGTCTTGAGACAAGATGCCATTAAATGTGGAATTCCAGAACATATTTACAAAAGGTTTACAAAATCAATGAAAGACGTATTTATAGGCTATGCAGAAGAAAAAATATATTACAGAACAAATACAATACCTCCTTTATCTATGTATCTGCTTATCCGAGAAGAAACAAGTGGTGTCAAGCCTTATTGCTATTATGTCGCTCTACAAAAAGAATATCGCAATATACCTAATGATGTTTTTGATCATCCTTTTATTAAACGCATATACACTCTTTCTTCTTTAATGATTGGTATACACAACGATATTATTTCGTTACCAAAAGAACTCAGCCGTGAAGGAGATACCATGAATCTTGTAAAAGTCCTACAGCAAGAAAAAAAAATATCATTAACACAGGCTTATATGAAAGCTCTCGAACTACATGATATTTATTTAGAAGAGTTTTTATTATTGCAAAAAAATCTTCCCTCTTTTGATAATTACCAAGAACTTGTTTATAATTATGTTCAGGACTTAGGTATTATGATTGCAGGTGTTTACGCTTGGCATGCAAACGACACATTCCGCTATAAAAATAATGGTTATGTGGAAGGAGAGTATCCCACCTAAAGTAATTTTTATCGCTAAAAATTGTAAAATAATTTTATTTTGAAAAATAGCCCAAACAAATATATTAAGGACTATTTTAGGGATATAAATAATAAAGAGACTTTCTCTCAATGATGCAAAATGGCATGATTGTACGCAGTTTCTGATTCATCGATAGTGAAAATTACATCCTCTTTAAGTGGTCAACCAACCGATTATTTACCGTCATTTCGCGTAGCTTACTACATTGCGTTTTCAACT
Source organism: Chryseobacterium sp. G0201 (assembly GCF_003815655.1). Taxonomy (NCBI): domain Bacteria; kingdom Pseudomonadati; phylum Bacteroidota; class Flavobacteriia; order Flavobacteriales; family Weeksellaceae; genus Chryseobacterium; species Chryseobacterium sp. G0201. The sequence goes on from NZ_CP033917.1 coordinate 2,960,645, forward strand.
TAGAGAAATTAAAAGCTGAGAAAATATAAAAACGAAAAGCTACAACTGTGAATATCTCAAATATTACAAAGGACCTGAATGGGAAAGTACTTTAGATAAAGAATTGAATAACTTTCTCAGGGCTGATGAACGTAAGTATATTTTATCAACAAAAAACCACGCAACGCAAATCATAACTTTACAATCCTCCCAGAAAAAAAACTGAATGAAGAAGGCAAGATATCAGATTACAATTATGTAGCTCTTGAAATCAACTAAAAGAATTGTATGATCAGCAGGGTAAATGCGAACGTATTAAAATTTCCCTTATCCAAGGCAATTTTCGGGCATTAATATTTATTTTACTAATTTATTTTGTATCATGTTACCATTTGGTTTACTTGGTGAATTTTCAAAAATGATTGAAAAATTTGGTGAAAATATTATCTGGCTTACCATTCCATTCAGTATGATTTTAGGTTGGGTTTTCTTGGTTTTAGAACAAATAGGCGAAAGCACAGAAAATCCTTTTGAGGGTAGTGCGAACGATATTCCCGTTACACAAATAAACCGGAATATAGAAATTGATTTAAGAGAAATGCTGGGTGATAAAGACCTGCCGCCGGCAATTATAGTTGACAATAATATTTTAATGTAAATGAAAAAACACACACGAGATTATGGAACATTTAGAATCCGTTAAAAAATGGTATCCGAAAGCACTAACATCTATCGATACCGTTAATCGTTTATTGGACACGATTGAAAAGCATATCGGCTTAAACAGATTAGTTAAGAATGGCAATTCGGCTTGTTACGGTGCAGCTAAAGGTGCATTGGGGAAACTCTTTCTGCAGGGCAGATCATTGAAGAAAAGATTACTTTACTAGACTTTCAGATGAACATCATTGAGCAGATCTTCTTTCATCAGAAAGACCGAATCCTGAATGCTGAAAATCAAATATTTGAAGCGACAGAAGTTATGTATGAAGCCATTGATGAAAGAATAGAGGTATTGGTGCAAGAAACCAATTATCCTGGCAAATATGTAATTTTAGTAGGAGCAATTTTCATTAATGGAGATAAAGACATGGGATCATTCTGTCAGTTTAAAAAGTTCGATTATATAGATCTAGAAATGCAAAAAAGAAAAAGCTTGATGATAGAATATTATGAATAGTTAAATTTAAAGATTTTAAAATTTAGATTGGGCAACCAAAAATATTACATTATATGGATCTTATTCCGATGGTTACTTAGATATCGGCGTTATATTTCCAAGTTCTGCTTGTAAAGTAATGAAATAGCTTCCAGGCTGATTGAAGGTCAGGGTTCTAGCATCTTTATTAGAGATAATAAAGTGATATGCAAAGAGGACTGGCAAAGTGTAAAGTTATAATATTCAGAAACAGTGAAACTCTACTCTGCAGCCAAATGTGCATGGAACAGGGCTGTAAGTATTAAAGTCAAAGGTCCTTAAAACGCCGCTTACATGAGTAACTAAACCCCTATACCCTATACCTACATTGGTATTATATTACGAATGCGCAAATTATCAAAATAGTTGTGAATACGTCACCCCTTCGTAGACTAATTTAGTAGAAAACTAATATAGTGTTACGAATATGGAAAAGACAAAAGAAATAAAAGATTATTTAAATTATCTAAAAAAAGTTCAAGTATTAAAATATGCAAAAGAACGAGGTAAAAATAAAGAAGCATATGAATTTTTCGGTATAAAAAAGAGCACCTTTTATAAGTGGAAAAAAGAATATGAAAAACAGGGTGAAAAAGGTTTATTAAGGAAAAAGCCCCTAGCATATAACTTTCCAAATCAAATAAAGCCTGAAATTGTTGAAAAAGTATTAGAGCTTCGCCAAGAACATAAATTAGGTACTTGGAGAATAAAATGGTATTTGGAGCGCTATCATGATATCATCATTTCAGAATGTAGTGTTTATAGAATTTTAAAAAGAAATAAAGTAGAACGATTAGATAGGAAAACAACTCGGCGCTCTATGCATAGCATTAGATATGAAAAACAAACCCCTGGACATCATGTACAAGTAGATGTTAAGTTTCTAATTTTCATAAATGAAGGTGGAATAAAGATAAAAAGGTATCAATATACAGCAATCGATGATGCAACACGCATCAGGACTTTAAAAATATACGAGAAGCATACACAAGAAAGTTCCATTGATTTTATAAACTGTGTTGTCGAAAAGTTTCCTTTCAGAATTAACACCATACAAACAGATAATGGACATGAATTTCAATCTAAGTTTCATTGGCATGTACAAGATTTAGGGATGAAACATCGATTTATAAAAGTAGGAACGCCTCAATTAAATGGTAAAGTTGAACGTTCACACTTAACAGATAAAAAAGAATTTTATCAACTTTTAAGTTATATCGACGACGTAGATTTGAATCAAAAATTACAGCAATGGGAAAATTTTTATAATTTCAATAGGCCACATGGATCGTTTAAAGGAAAAACGCCTTATGAAATATTAAAAGCTAAGCTAAAATAATTATCTTTAAAGTCTACGAAGCGATGAAGTACGACATTTCAAGGCAAAAGCAGAAGTTTCAAACTTTTTTTGTGAAATTTTAATTAGCAATATAAATGGCTCAGTCTAGGGTAGTTATCACTATTTGTTCTATTTCCTAGTGAAGATATTGGTTAATAAATACGATAATAAAGTAAATAAAGCCCCTATCAAGGAGCTTTATTAAATAATTAATCGGTAGATCTTCCATTTCCACCTCCACCTGAACAGTCTTTTTTCACAACAGTCTTTTTTTCACAAACAAGAAAGCATAAATAGTAAGTTTTAGTTACCTGATAGGTAATTTTACAATCTCCTTCTTTAATTGTAATCAGACATGTTGTCTCTCTATAGCATTGTGTAATTTCAGGTTCTACAGCCTTTAATGTTTTTGCACTGATATTTGTTGTTCCTAACGTTGCAAATAATATTGCTGCGAATAATGTTTTTTTCATCTTATTGATTTTAGAAGTTAATAATAAATGTTTTTTAATTTAATATTTCTTATGAAGATTTAATTTTTTTTGATATTTACTATGAGTTATTGAATTGGTATTGCTATTACATCTAATTGATCGGTTGGGGTAGTCCCAAATGTTGCTCTTATTCCTATTGGATCCCCTACATAGGCATATATATAGCCAACTAATCTTATAGTATGAGTTCCCTCATTTAGCACAATACTTCTGCTTCCATTTAGATGAAAGTATCCAAAGGCATAGTTTTTTGCACTGTTTGTAAAAGGTATTCCGGAATCGATGAAGTCAGTAGAGTTTAAAATAAGTTTTACACCCACTTTTTTTGAAGCACCATCTGTAAGGATTGCTCCATTATATCCAACAATATTGGAAGCAGATAAATTATAAGAAATGTTCACGATAGACTTTTGGGATAGAGTAAAAGTTTTTGTTGCTAAAACAGGAGTTGTTGTTTCTCCATTTAAAGCAGATATTGTACTTGTTATTGTGACAGCGTCAATTCCGTCTACTCCTGTAATAATTATAGGTGTTAGGTTAGGCATCAATTTCGTGGAGCCTATTACACCATTTTTGTCGGCCACCAGAGTTTTAACAGCTATAAAAGGTTGGTCTTTATTTGGAGATCTGGTTCCATCAGGTTTTGTGTAAATAACATTTAGACTTCCGTCTGTGGGAAGAGCTCTTATCCTTTCAACCCCATTAATATCTAAGGTTTCTGTTGGATCTGCTATATTTACTCCCACTTGAGCGTGAATTGACATACCGAGCGAGACTGCAAAAGCAGTTAATAATTTTTTGTTCATTTTTGTATTTTATGTTTTTGATTAGCCAACTAATTAAGTCAACCTGTGTTTTAAATATGGTCAGCAAACTTATATAATTATTACTATGAATAAAAACTTAAGAAGAAATGATTTATGAATTTGTGATTGTATTTTAATAAATCCTATTGGCGAGAAATAACCAATTAATTATTCATAAATAGTTAAGTGAACTAATTAGATGTAAGTGTCATATAAGTGAATTTAAGTACTCTAACAAATTTTGAGTATAAGCTTATTTCGGAAAAAATTACATTATGGTTTGTTATAAATCATTTTGTTATGATTTATTTTGTTGGCACAAACGATGATAAATTATGAAAAAAAATTCTTTGATTCTTTTCTGTTTTCTATTTTCATTTGCTCAACCTAGATCATTAAATGAACTACAAATTGACCATGAAATTAAAAAAAAACAAAATATCTCCCCCAATAATTTCGATAAAATAATTACTCTATCCACAGATATTTATTGGATAGCTAAAACTAGAAATTATAAAAAAGGGATCCTTGATATTAATAGTTTACTTATTAACAACTATTTTAAGATAAGAAACGTTACAAAAGTCTTACAGTTGAGTAAAGAAATAGAAAAACTTGCAACCGAAAGCAAAAATGATACAATACTAGCAAACATTTACAGAAGTAAAGCTGCCGCACATATTGAACTAGGCTATTATAATCAAGGGCTTAAGGAACTTAATAAAGCTATAAATATAGTCGATAAAATTGAGTATATAAATGATAGAAATTATTTAAAGGCTCTTACATATCGGGAGTTCGCAGCCTACTATATCCATATCAATGCGTCAGTAGATTCTGTTTTATATTATCAAAATAAGTGCTTACAAAGCGCGCTAAGTATACAAAGTGATAAAGCTTTTGTAAGAAAAAAATCTTTTATACTTGTTAAATCTTACATGAACATAGGAATGATGAATGTGGCTTTGGGGCGTATGGATGATGCTGTAATACATTTATCGAAAGCATTGGTAATTTGCCAAAATGATAAAAAAGGTTATATCCATGGCGATCTTGAAGTTAGCATACTCAATGAACTTGCATGGATTTATTATGAGCAAAAAAAATTTAATATTGCTGCCCACTATGCTGGAAAAGCAGAAAAAAAAGAATTACAAGCAAGTTTACCTTATGTTCGTAGGGATATTTATGAAATATCTTTTAAAGTATATTCAGCATTGAAAATTAATGCATCTTCAAAGAAATATACTAACCTTTACATCAAATTAAATGATAGCCTTACTAATGTTGATAAGAATAATGTGAATATTATCACTGAAAAGAATACTACTCATAAAGAGCAGATCAATACAGGGTCTAGAGTTAAAAATTTATTACTAATTCTTAGTATTATTCTAGTAATTTCTGTTTTTTATATCGTTGTAAAAGTACTTTATCCAGGCCATAAGATTAGTGCGAAAAACCTACATGCAGCTGACTTAAATGAATTAATACGCAATGAGTCTTCTATAAAAAATCAATCATCTAGCGAAATTCCAATTGAAAAAAATGTAAACATTCCCGAACATACTTTAAAATTGATAGTGTTAAAGCTGAATAAATTTGAAAAATCCCAGAAATTTATAAAAAAGGATATAAGCTTAACTTCTCTTGCAATTGAACTAAATACCAATACTAGATATCTTTCTGAGGTGATAAAACAGAACAAAAAGAAAAGCTACAGTAATTATATCAATGGATTAAGGATAGAATATATAAAAAATAAACTTATTGAAAATCCTGTTTATCGGGAATATAAAATAAGTTATCTAGCAGAGGAATGTGGGTTTTCTTCCAGGGAAGTTTTTGCTGTTACTTTTAAAAAAGAAAACGCTGTTACTCCTTCTTATTTTATAAATAGTCTCAATAATTTCCCCGAAGATGATCCATCCATAGATTAGCTTTAATGATAACCGAAATTTATTTATCAATATATTAATACAATTAAAATACTCTTATATAACAAATATCATATTATTGGGAGTAATTAGCATTTCAAATTTCAATAAATTAGAGATATACTTATAGTTACTTATAGTAATGAATTCCGAATTTTTATATAGTTTTTTTCTTCAACACTATACTATATTCATATACTTAGGGATTATAATTTGGCAACGTTTGGTTTTAGCGTTTTTATTATATTATCTGAAGCTGGCAAAACTTTTTATTTTAAAAGAGTTTCAAGCTACTTCATTGCCGATTCGATATTGATTCAAAAATATCAACGTTGGAAGATTTATAAAAAAAATGTTGCCGAAATTGAAACTCTCATGAAAAACTTATGTTAATTTTGAATTAAGTAAAATTTTAAATTCATATTGATTTTCTTCATATCAGAAAAAAATTATATTAAGATTGCATAACATCTATTATGGATCACAATAAAAACGAGTAATCGATTAGGATTACTCGTTTTTAGTAACAGCCATTAGAATTATATTATTGATTAATAAAAGGGTTGGACCATTTTTTATCAATATATACATTTTTACCGGAAAGGGTTTTAAGGAATGCAACGAGTGCCTTTTTTTCTTTTTCTGTGATCCTTAGACTATTGGCTACTGCTAAGCGTATATCGAGTTTAGGATTCTGAATGCTTTTTGGTATATTATTATAATGATCTACTACACTTTCTAACGTATTAATAAGCCCAGAGTGCATCATAGGTCCGTTAGATGCTCCGGTACTATTTACAAGATCTCGCAAAGATGGAGATTTTGTAACGTTTATATCAATACCGCTACTATTGATGATATTAATGATTCCATTATTGCTAGAGATAGGAGCTATACTGAATTCAGGAGCTCCATGGCACCCCGCACATCCAAGACCACCAGCTACGCGATCACCTGTCACCACCAAGCTTAATATCGGGATTTCCATGAAAAGTTTTTTACCTAAGTTTTCTTCTAATGTAAAATTAGAAAATGACGAAAAATCTGAAAAAACATTAGCCCTGCCCTGATCATATTTAGAATCAAAAGATGTAATACTTCTGATAAATTGAGCTAATGCGTTCTGTATTTTCCGCTCTGTAATGTCAACACTGCCATAAGCTTTCGTAAATAGTTCTTGATAGTAGGATAGACCTTTAAGTCTTGTGATTAGATCACTAACAGAAAGATCACCATTAGCTCCGCTAAATCCCATTTCTATATGGTCTTTAACAGGCATTGTGGTCTGAGTTTCTAAAGTAGCCGCTCTTTCATCCCAAAAAAAACGGGATTCAAGAGAAAATCTTGCGTTGATCAATCTCATTGAATGTCTTCCTGTGTTTCCGTTAACGCCTTGACTTGCAACATTGTTGTCTCCAAATGCCAGTTCCTGCTTATGACAGCTTGCACATGAAACAGTATTATTTGATGAAAGATTCTTATCGTAAAACAATACTCTTCCCAATGTGGCACCCCTATCTGTTATTGGATTTAGAAAAGAGGTATTATCCTGAAGAATATAGGAAGGGATTTCCTGGTCTGCATAATTTGCTAAATTATTGAGATTAATATTATCACCAAAAGCTGCTGTTAGAGCACTGGACATTTTGGAATTGGACAATGCTGAAAGTTGAGAATTTTCTTCAGAAATTGGTTCATATAAATTATCACTTTGACATGATATGATAGCCAGTGTAATTAAGGGAATAAAGAATAATTTTTTATTTTTCATATAAGAAGTATTTAAAATGTTCTGATCAATAAGAATGTTAAAAGGCTTATTAGTATACATAATGGACTGTAAATAAGGGTATCTTTTTTGGCAAAAGACGAACTGGTTATTTTTTTAAAAAAGCCTATGTATCGGAAATCTCCGATCGCTCTTATAAAAGATAAAATGGCTGTTATCCATAAAATAAGTAGCGAAAATCTGTTTGGGAATACAATTGCAGATGCTAAAGCAAAAAAAAAGAGCCTATAATAAAAAAAGAGAAAGCACTTGGTTCAAAAAGTGGAATTTCTTTTTCTGTTGTGGGAACTGCAAAACGTTTGCCCCACGTACCTCCCAATGCCCAATAAAAGTGCTGGAAGGAGATTGATAGGATAATAATCAATAAGATATATTTAATTATATTCATACAAGAATGTTCTAAATTTTAAGATTTGAGCCAGTTTTGTATAATATTTTTTCCTTTTGGAGTAAGAAAACTTTCAGGATGATATTGTAATCCGGTTATATCATATTCGTCATGCCTAATAGACATGATCGTGTTTTTATCATCCGTAGATGTTATAACTAGGTTTTGGGGTAAATTGTCTCGCTCTATAAGCCAGCTGTGGTATCTTGCGACTTCTATCTGATCAGGTAAATGTGCATAAATTTTTTCATTTTTGTTAAGTGAAATTAACGAACTGACTCCGTGGTAAACTTTAAAAGTATTGGTAAGACGAGCTCCAAAAGCTACTCCAATTGCCTGATGTCCTAAGCATATCCCTAATATTTTTTTTGAATCTTTATAAGCTTTAATCAAAGGAATACATAATCCTGCATCCTGAGGTATTCCAGGTCCAGGTGATAGAATGACAGCATCGTAATTTTTAACTAGTTCCAACTGAAAAGTATTATTTCTGTAAACGTCAATCTTATATTCGCCACATTCGGAAACAAGATGTTTGAGGTTGTAGGTAAATGAATCATAATTATCTACAAGTAATATTTTTTTCATGATAGGTATTATACAAATTCTTTTAGAGTGTTAAGAATTAAGGTGATTTTATTGTGTACTTCTTCGAGCTCTTTATGAGGATCAGAGGAAATGACAATTCCTGCTCCGGCGCGGTAGGTCATCACTCCCTTTTCAAATAAAGCACTTCTTATAAGAATAGCTGTATTGATATCGTTATTAAATCCGATCCAGCCGAGTACCCCCCCGTAATATGATCGACTGCTACTCTCTATTTCGTCAATCAACTGTATTGCCCTGTATTTAGGAGCTCCGCTTAATGTGCCAGCAGGTAAAAACTCTTTGACTAAACGGATTGCATTATGGTCTGTATCTAGTTTTCCTTGTACTTCACTTACCATATGAATGATATTATTATAATGCTCAATAGTCTTTAGCTTACTAATTTTTACGTCTTTTGCATATTTGCTGAGATCGTTCCTTGCCAAATCTATCAGCATATTGTGTTCGGCATTTTCTTTAGGATCTGCCAACAGTTTTTTTTCCAATAATGCATCTTCTTTTTCATTCATTGTTTTTTTGTAGGTTCCTGCGATAGGTTTTATAATTGCTAAACCATCTGACGAACTGAAATGGGTTTCCGGTGATGCCCCGGCTATTGTATAATTTTCTTCTTCCAGAAAATAATAATACTGAGCCTTGTTTTTTTTTAAATCAACAAAAAATATCCATGGATCACCTCCATAGTTTCTGGAAAATCTTCGGGAAACCACAAGTTGAAATACATCTCCTACTTGGCAGTGATATTTTGCTCTATTCACTTTTTCTAAAAATTCTTCCTCCGTACAATCTGTTTTTTCTACATTGGATGCAAAAAAACCTTTTAGTTCTATATTCAAATTGGTTTTCAGTTTTTCTGTCATCTCATTGATCTCAATTTTTTCCCCATCGTAATAATTATTGATACATGTAATCTTTGATAAGGTAATATTGAAAACATATAAATACCGATATAGGGAAAATTTAAAAAGGGGAAAATCACTGTTCCCTTTTTTTTCAGCATATTTTTTTAAAGAAATATTTTCTACGAGCTGTAAAGAATCGTAACTACTGAAACCTAAAAGCCCATTATATGGATGCGAATCATTCCCCGGGGTGTTTTTTCTTTGCCATTCAGCTGTTATATCCCAAAAATCACTTTTATTAGTTTTTATTATTTCTATTTTTCCTCCTGATCTGCAATGAAGTTCATTCACATTATTTGACTGTAATGACGCTATCGGCTCTGTTGCAATAAAAACCAATCTATGATTTTCATTGTTTACTGCCTCAGAAACTTCAAACCAGATGGAACTTGCTTTTTTCTTCCTTAAAGCGTTGTAAAAGTTCTTCATATCAAAGTTCTCGGGATAATCTGAACTTAGATGGGAGGAAGATATCTTGTTTTTTTTCATGGATTTAATGGGTTAGATCATTTATTATTTTATTTAATAGGGCAGAGGTTTGTTTCGGATACTGGAACATGAAAAAATGACCTCCTTCTATAGAAAAATAGCTGGTGGTATTGGATGTATGAAGATTCCAATCTTTATAACTGTCTTTATTATTATAAAGCTCATCATTTTCCGCCATAATTATTGCCAAAGGTGTTTTAACAATAATCGACGGCCAGTCGTCAATAGGATTTTGTGCTAAAAGAGCTATATCTTTTTCCATCACCTGCAAGCGCTTATGTTGTACTCTCTGAAAAAGAGGTGTATTTTTATTTCTTTCGTATTTCGTCGGAAGAATATCAGACATTAATGCGTTCCGTTTTTGTCTTGACATTGCTTGTTCTGCTGATTGAAACAAAGGAGCGCGCATCCCTGAAACTATTAATCCTTTAGAGGTATAATGGTCCTGCAGGTTATATGATAGCAGCAAAGCTAAAATGGCTCCCATACTATGCCCCCACAAGATAAAAGGCTGGTTTTTACATAGAATTTTGCTCCTGATTTTCTCAGAAATATCTTCTATGGTTTCTTCTAATGTTGAATGAAATGGTTCTTCGCTTCTCATTCCCCTTCCCGGTAGTTCTATATGGTGTACTTGTATGTTTTCCACATTCAGACCGTAAGTGACATTTGACAAAGAGGAAGCTGAACCTCCGGCATGAGGAATACAGAATAATAATATTTTGCCTTCCATTTAAATAGACAGTTTACTTTTATCAATTGACATTATTGTTATTTTCCCTTTTACGCAAAGGGAATTTTCTACCGATGCTTCGACATGAAGAGAGCAGGCGGGGCCTTTTCGCCAATCTATACTGACCTCTAGCTTTAATAAGTTTCCTGGTAGCACTGACTTTAGGAAATTAATCTGAACATTTCCCAAAACTCCTACTAATGATCTTTCTTCTGTTGGGAAAAACTTTCCTTTTCCCCACTCCATGTCATCTAATGCCAGCATGAGTGATGAAGCCTGCGCGAGTGCTTCTGTAATAAGAACTCCCGGCATAATAGGGAAATCAGGAAAATGACCTGCAAAATAGGGCTCACCCATAGAAACAGCTTTTACAGCGGTTAATTCTTTTCCGGGAATATAACCAATTACTTTATCTATCAATAGAAAAGGATGTCTATATTTTAAAATTTGGGAGATCTGATAAGATTCTAATAAAGTTTCCATTTATTTTGCTTTTCCTATTATAGTGAGAATCATGGTTCCTGTTTTATCAACTGAGAGAACCATGATGTTTTCTTGCTCTGTCTTGTAGATGTTATTTCCTTCAAATATGGAAATAGCAAAGGCTATTCCCAGCATTCCACCTGCGTTATCATTATCTCCAAATAGGTTTTCAGGATAAACGACAGACTTGTTCACTCCATTTTTTCGTAACAATTTTTCAAAGGTAGCTTCATCAATAGCCGAAGTGCCTCCGGAAAAAATGATGGTATCAAAATTGAATAAAGCTGCCATATTCGAAATACTGTGATATAAGAATACTTCTATGCGGAAATCCTCTGTATGTGTTTCAGAGTGAATTTTTTTAATTACACCTAAAGGTTTTCTGCCTTTTTCGGACAAGGTTTTCCTGCGTTCTAAAACCATAGCAATCCCTAATTCTGTAGATGCTGGTCTGTGCTGGTTATTATTTCCTCTGCGAATTGATTCCTGATAGTTATTTCGTACTTCTGTAGAGGCAATAATCCCGTAATCTGTGATTCCTTGTTTTAAATGGAGCGAAGCAATATCCAATGCCTGAAGACTTCCTGCCATCCCTGCACATACACTGAAATTCGGACCTTTTATTCCTGCCTGAATGGCCATCTGGCTGGCTGCTGCATTGGCAATCGTACTTGGGGCTTTCATAGGGCTTACACGGTCCGGGCCTTGATTTTTTGCAGTTAAATCAAAAATAAAACAATCTTCAAGGTTTGAAAGTTCTGTACCATCATAAAGACCGATTCTTTCGGGGACTTCATCAATTTTTGATTTAAGGTCTCTTTTATATATCGCATGAAATGCGACATTACAGTAAAGAAGTGTTGCTTTGTTAAGAAACCTTTGTCCTTTTTGTTTCAAAAACTTCTGAGGATCATGATCTTCGATAATTAGGGACTTTGTCTCTGCTTCTTTCTGTAAGAAAAATTTGTCAATATCTGTTCCATACGGGCTATTGAAGCCTATTACAGAAATTACTATATCGTTATTTGAAATGTTATTTGTCTTCATATTTACTGAATATTACACTGCATATATTTCCGCCAAATGCGAAAGAGTTACTAAGAACATGATCTATTTTGTTTTCAATTTCGGGAGAAGGCTGAATCCGGAAATGAGCACTGAACGCTTCATCTATTTTTTCTGTATTGCGATTTCTAGGAACTTTTTGATGATGTAATGAAAGTGTTGCTGCCACTGCTTCCAAAGCACTTGCTGCCCCCATGCAGTGTCCAAGCATAGATTTGAGTCCATTTACATATAAATTTTCTGTTGTTCCTTTGAAAACATTGCTCATAGCAGTTACCTCATGTGAATCATTGGCTCTTGTACCAGTCCCGTGGGCGCTTATATAGGTGATATTCTTTTTATCAATCTTGCTGGAGTGTATCGCATTGTTCATAGATAAGATAGCACCAGATCCTTCTGGGTCAGGGGCGGTGGGATCATATGCATCACAGGCTAGGCCATATCCTTTTATTTCACCATATATTTTCGCTCCCCTTGCTAGTGCATGTTCCAGTTCTTCCAATACTAAAACAGCAGCTCCTTCCCCTACGATCATTCCGTTCCTGTTCTGATCGAAAGGTTTACAATTATCTTTTGACATGGCTCCCAATCGGTAAAAAACGGTGTAACAAGATCTAGTAAAAGGATCTGCCCCTCCAGCAATAATTAAGGAAGATCTACCTTCACGTATCATAGAGTAGGCAGTACCTATGGCATAATTTCCTGCTGCACAGGCTGTAGGAATAACCATATTTGTTCCACCGAGATTGTAATATTTCGCTATACTGGCACTCATTTCAATGGGTCTAAAATAGGTAAGCATTTCTGCTGCTTTGCACGAAAGATCTCCATGTTCTATTTCCAGATTCCACTGATCTACAGTTCTTTCTACAATATCCTGATTACCGTTTGTAGTGCCTAAAATAACACCATAATTATTTTTTTTGGTGAATCTTTCAAAACCAGCATCTTTCAGCCCCATATCTATCGCAGCGGCAGCGTAAGTAACTGCTTTTCCATAGGGTTTAAAATGTGCAAGCAATTCAGAATTCTTATAGTCTTTTTCCAAATCTACTTCGGCAGCGCGGGTAATCCCTTTATATTTGGATGAATCTAACTTGGTGAGTTCACCAACGCCTGATTCCCCATTCATTAATTTTTCCCAAAATGCCTCTTTTTCACAAGCTATTGGGCTTACTACCCCCATTCCTGTAATTACAATTCTTTTCATATATAGTCTTTTATAAAGTTAACCCTCCATCGATAATGAATGTCTGTCCGGTGATATAGTTGCTTTTGTCTGAACATAGAAAAGTTACTAACTCTGCGATCTCTTCTGTTTTACCCATTCTTTTCATAGGAATCATCTGATGTATTCTCTTTTTATCCTGTTCGTTCATTTTGGCGACCATTTCAGTATCAATAAAACCTGGTGCAACAGCATTTACCTGTAAGTCGAATTTTGCAAATTCCAATGCTAGTGTTTTGGTTAAAGAAATAATAGCGGCTTTAGTTGCTCCGTAATTGGCCTGTCCCATTGCTGCTTTTACTCCCGAAATAGATGATATATTTATAATTTTTGAATTTTTCTTACGAATGAGAGATCTTATCGCTGCTTTAATTAGGTAAAATGTTCCATTGAGGTTTGTATCAAGTACACTGATCCACATATCTGTGGTCATGCTGAAAAAAGGAGAATCCATTGTAATCCCTGCATTATTTATTAAACCATATAGTGAACCTAATGGAGATTTTTCTATTTCGACGATTAAAGATTTTGATTGCTCTTCATCTTTTATATCAGCATGATAAAGCAATATCTTACCCGGAAATTCTGCAGAAAGTTTGTGAAAAAAAAACTCTGCAGTTTCTTTCCCATGATTGTAGGTAAATGATACAGATGCTCCTGATGAAAGCAATTGCTGCACAATGGCTTTGCCAATTCCTCTTCCACCACCTGTTACTAAAAAATGTTTGTCTGTTAAATCTATTTGCATAATTGTTTATATATTATTGAATATAGAAGGATCTCTGCTGCTGGTCTGTATTTTGGAATTTAAGCTGTTCATAAAATCTGTTTCATTTCCGAAGCTACTTGCTAGTCTGTGGCCATATGCAAGAATTTTACTGTTAAGTTCAAAACGACGTTCCTTATAGCTGCTCAATGCTTCTTCCAATGAAATTTCACCATCAAAATATTTTGAAAGCCAGATGAACAGTTCTCCAGTATCTTCAACAGCTAGGTTCATACCTTGTCCTGTTACGGGATGAATGGAATGCGCGGCATTTCCTAAAAGTATGATTTTCCCTTTAAAATATTGCTCAGAATGCATACTACATAAAGGAAAAGTGAGGAAGTTATCTAATGAGTCTATCTGGTTCAGCATATCATCACTGTGGGTAACGAATTTTCTCAACCGACTGATCAAATTTTCTCTATTTTCTGATTCTTTCAGAGCTTTCCCTTCTTTTATATTGAAACCTAAAACACATCGAGCCTCTTTATTGTTGATAGGGTAGAAGTAGGCTAATCCTCCGTCCTGATCTATATACAGTCGATTGAGTTCTTCCACACTGGATGTAATAGGATATTTATTAAAATACATTACATGATCATAATAGTTTATATGGGCTTTTATGTCTGCATACTCTCTAACCATCGACTGAGTACCATCTGCTCCAATGAGAAGGGGACAATATATTTCTTCTCCAGACTTGAGCGTAATATATACTCCTTTTTTAGCTTCATTAATTTTTGAAAATGACTGGTTAACAAGTAGTTCTATGGTATCTATTTTTTTTATTTTATCATAAATGACTTCCAATAAAATACTGTACGGACATACCATGAAATATCCTCTTTCATTTTCTGCCTTATAATCAATTTGGTTTACATGGATTCCATTATAAAACACACCGAGCTGATCCCTGATTCTGCATTCTTTATTCAGGAGCTCTTGGAGCAACCCATATTTTTCTAGGATATTAATTCCAGAGGGTTTTAAAATATCGGCTCCATTCATATTGACTTTAGCATTTTTTTCTAAAATCAGGACTTTTTTACCTTTTGAACCTAGCAGCCACGCTAAGAAAATTCCGGCAATTCCAGCTCCAATAATACAGGCATCATATTCTTTATATTTTGGTTTTTGATTCATACAAATGATTCTATTTTAAGATTTGAGAGTAACAGCTCTATGCTTTTTCTATAAACTTGATCCGGAATAAAAGAGTGATCCATTACGTTGTATTCTTTGCATACAAGATCTACTAATTCGTCCTGTGAAAAATTATCTTTACAGGTACTGACAAATTCCATTAGTGCTTTACAGCTTAATAGGCTGTTGGCCGGAGCGGATAAGGCCTCTACTTCTGTAAGTATGCCATTATGTCCCAAAATAATGGTTTTTGCATGCAGACGTCCCAGTGTAAGAATACTCTCTATAAACTGGCCTACATGATCAAATGCCAATGGGAGCCATTTTTTTTTGTTGATGATTTCACCTAGGGCATCAGACACGAATAAGATATCTTTTTCCTTATTATAGATACTCATAGAACATCGGCTGTGACCAGGAGTATAAATAATTTCCCAAAGTCCTGATTCAGTTTCTATTTTTTGTTTATCATATACAACTACAAAAGAAATTTCAGTCAAATTGGCTGATCCAGATATTTCTTTATCTGATATGAGTGAATTAAGCTGGCGTATTTTTTTTACATATTTTTCATTACGAAAGTTTTCTGCCGTATTTATCGAGGTATAGATTTTTACATTTTCTAGATAAGGATATATATATTCTACGGTGCCGCAATGATCATAATGGGAGTGTGTAATAAACCAGTATTTGATTAATGACAAATCAAATACATGTTCTTTCAATTGAGTCAGCAGAATTTCTACATCCCGTGTTAATCCTCCTTCTACCAGCATGTATTCGTGACCTTCTTTTACGAGGTAGACCGGGTTAGATACTGTTCCTAAGATAGTTAAGATATTGTTTATTTTTCCTATTGTCTTGATCCACATTTTGTTATGAATTAAAATCGATATAAAATACTTCCCCATGTTGCTCCGGAGCCGTATCCTACTATAAGTGCCAGTTTTCCAGCTCTTTCTTCTGGACGGGTATTCTCCATATATTCACTCAACGTAATAGGTAAGGAACCAGAAGCAATGTTTCCATATTTGTGAACATTAACCTGTACTTTATCTTTTGGAATTTCCAGATTATGTACTACTGCATCAAGAATTCTCATATTGGGTTGGTGAGGGATAATAACATGTATATCTTCAATTGAAAGATTATGCTTTTCAAAGGTCTGTATGATTATTTCTGTGAAATTTTTTACGGCATGTTTAAACATGGTTTTGCCATCCATTCTAAAATGAGGGCATTTGCTTTGATCTCCGTTGAAGGTTTTGCCTGACGTCCCGGGACTTTCAGTCCAAAGCAGTTTGAAATAATTTCCATCAGCGTGTGTTGATGCATGCAATATCCCTTTATTTGGATCTTCTGAAGCACTTAAAACCACTGCTCCTGCACCGTCACCGAGTAATATGGAAAGATTCCTTCCTTCATTAGAGTAATCCATTCTTTTTGATAAAGCTTCTCCACAACATATTAATATATGCTGATGAGTTCCTGTTGCTATAAACTGTTTCGCGATATCCATTCCATAAATAAGGCCGCTACACTGTGCTCGAATATCGAACACAGGAATTGTATTTTTTAGAGAAAGCATTGGTTGAATGAGACAGGCCTGGGAGGGATCATGGTGATCCGGACTCAATGTATTCACAATCAACATATCGATGTCTTCCGGTGAGAGACCGGCCTTTTCTATTGCTTTTTTACAGGCTTGAACCATCAATACACTTGTGGTTTCATTTTCAGAAATATGTTTTCTGGTAAGTACACCTGTGCGGGTTTCTATAAATTCTTCCGTAGTATTCATCCGTTCAACAATTGTTTTATTATCTATCGTTGCAGAGGGTAGAGCATGGCCAAAGCCGGATATGACAGTATTCATTAGTCGTAATTTTTGTTCATTACATTATCTATATCCTCTCCTTCGGTAGATTTTTTTTTGAAATATTCTATAGCATCTTCCACATCTTTTTCAAACCTGTTTTCTCTCCAGATTTCCATGTTTCCATTATCATTCGGATCGCAGATTCCAAGTTCTAGGAAGAATCTCATCAGGGGTGCCATAATTCTGGAATTGATTTTTTGCCGGTTTTCACTTTCCAATACTACTGGGATCAATTTCTTATAGTCTCTGAAGACAGGATTCTGAAAACCAACACGGGAATATACTACGATACTGCATACTGACATATCAAGCATACTTCTAAGCATTGGAGCTGTGCTTTCGTGCGCTTCTTTCAAAAATTCAGGAACTATATCTATGAACTCGCGGATCATATTTTTCCCCCATTCTATATGTCTAGCTTCTTCTTTATGATGTTCTACCGCTACTGCTCTTGATAATGGTGAAATTTCCTTACTGTTGCAGTCTTCCATTGCATTGTTTTCTGCCAACCACTCAATTAGAATAGTAAGATAGATAGCTTTTAACGGAAATTCAGACATTCCAGCATTGTGACTGTATATTTCTTTAAGGTTTAAGGGGCTGGGGAATGGCTTGATTTGAAAATGATTCATTGCTTTCTTGAAGACCATAGCATGCACAATTTCTTCTTTGCAGAAATGGTGCATATATTTTACTACTTCGGGAAATCTTTTAAGCGAACCGTGATTTACAATCTTCATATAATATTCTGATACAAGATTTTCGAATACAATGAATGTGTACCACCAGGAGCCTGTTTCATAGAAAGACAAAAGCCTTCTTTCTTCTTCAGTGGCAAGGTCATAATAAGGGGTGCCGTAGATTGCAATATTTTCTCTCTTTTTCAGCCATGCATTTTCTATAGGCTCATCCCAAGGATGGTCTAAAAGCAGACTCATTTGTTTTTTTTCGGAAGCTTTGTTTAGTTTTTCCAGTAAACTGGTAAACTTTGGGCTTAGTGTTTTTTTTAGGTTACTCATGTGTTTAGTGTTTTTTCATATTTAATAATTTTCCTTGAGTAAATCCGAAGCACATTGCTGTTTCATAGCCGGGACCCCCAGACCATGTACTGACAAGTTTTACTTTATCATTGGGAAAATTGCTTAAGAGTCCTAAATTGGTCTTTGGAAGCATCTTGTAAGCGAAAGCTGAACCCTTGGTAGCAAAAGTGAATTTATAATTGGTCTTAGGTGTTGAAGCTTCAGTGTAAATCATTTTTGATTCTATCTGTGGAAATGTTTTAAGGACTCTTCCGATCAGTTTTCTCTGAATTTTTTCTTTTCTCTGATTGTATTCATTTTCAGACAGATGGAACCAACGGTCTCCGTGATCTAAAATAATAAACTGAAGAATATAGCCCCCCCCTGGATCTACTCGATGGTAATTGCTTACACTCAATGTGAAAAGATCATAGTAGCGGTCAGTTTCAAAATCTTCTTCTGTGAAATCATCTCCTGTATCTGATACTAAAAGGTATTCGGGTGAGATAATTCCCAGTTCTTCAGGTGGAACAGATAGTACAACAAATACACAAAAGTGTCCCCATCCAACGGTGAAATTTTTTAGGACTTCTTTAAATTCCTGTGACTTTTCATCTTTTTTCAGCATTCTTACAACGTCTTCAGGAGCACATGTTGCAATTATCCTTTTTGCTGTCACCATTTTTTTTCTGGTAGTTACAAGCATATGATCACCCAGATCTTCCATTTCATATACCGGGTTTTTCTTTAAGAGTATTCCACCGCGGTCTAAAAATTCTTTTAGGAGCATATCTGAAATACGTTGTCCTGTTCCTTTCATAAATGCAGGACCGCCGTAGAACATAGCATAGAGGCAGTGAAGAAAGTAGAATGCATTGACTTCATTGGAGATTGATCCTGAATAAATGGCAATGGGGCTAAGTACCTCTATAATGTCAGGTCCTTTAAAAATGGTTTTAAAATAATCGCGGGCTGTAATCTTTGATAGCCCCCTGCTATCTCTCAAAATATCTCTGTTTATAGTATATTCATTCATCAGCTTCCTAAAAAACATATAATGCTGATACCCGTGAGATTCTATATCCTGAAACATTTTTTTTATTCCTGTCAATTCATCCGGGAAGTGGGTAATGAGCGTCTTTTTTATATCTTCTGGCTCGGATGGAAGTTTGATGAATTGTTTTTTATAGACTACTGTTCCAATTTCTTCGTGTAATTCGAATTCGTCAAGTAATGTCTGTAGATCCAGTCTTTTAAGGGTATTCCACAAATTTCCGACATTTTCTTTGAGCCCGCTTACTTTATGTTGGCTGCAGTCAAAAACAAATTTTCTTTTGTTCCTATAAAAATTAGTAGCATAGCCACCTACTTTATGGTGAGCCTCGCTAATAACAACCGAACTACCTTCGGTAACTGCTGCCACACCGTACATAAGCCCACAGAGCCCTGCGCCTATTACTAATTCATCGACTTGTAAATTTTCGATCATTACTAAATTTTTTTTTTTTTCCAAAAAGAACCCTCCCCACTTCCTTATGAGAGAGGTTCTTAATGTAAAGATTTCCTTTAAAGACTATTATCAAAAGATTTTACTAATATTGGAGAGAGTTAATATGCTAAAATATTTAAGTTAAATGCATAAATATTTTTTGTACAGTTAAACAGTTACTTCTTCTTCCAGAATTGTAACAATATCTTGAGGTGTTTTCATTTTAATAAGAACCCCTTCATCTAGGCTGATATTAAATTCTCTTTCAAGTTCAACCAGAACTTCCAACCCCATTAAAGAGGTTACTCCTATTTCGGTTAATAAATTTGTGTCTGGTTTGATAATAGTAATATCACATTCAGCAATGTCAGCTAAAATATAATATACCTTGTTAAATAATTCTTGATTTTTCATATATATATTTATTAATAGTTAATAGTTAATAGTTAATAGTTTCTGTATGCCATACTTGGGCTCCAAATCCCCATCCGATTCCTGCACCGGCAAGTACAATTTTATTATTAGGTTTTATTTTTTTATTTTTTAATGCAATGTATAATGTCATAGGGATCGATGCGGAACTCAAGCAGCTGTATTCTTCTACGGTAGTGGTATATTTATCTCTTTTTATACCTATTCCCATTGCCCACATCCTAATAAGCATTCTGGATGGTTGATGGAATATAAAATGATCTATATCCACTATAGATGCTTCAGCTTTTGCTAAAGCTTTAAAAACAACCTCTGGAACATTGTGAGGTACGAATGTCTGCATCTGGCTTGGAGCATCTTCTCCTAATGAGAAATAGGGGCGGACGAATTCTTTTCCAGTTTTATACAAAGGAATTCTCCATTGTAATGTTGCGATTTCATTATGGGTAGGGATACTCTTGTAATGGGAGGAAACTAATTTGCCATCTTCTTTTGATCTTCCAATGATCACAGCGGCAGCACCATCTCCAAAAAGAGATGCTGAGGGTAAAGAAAAATCTGCAATCTGTGTAAAGGTTTCCGCAGAGCAAATCAGTACATTTTTGTATATACCAGTTTTGATATAATCCGATGCTATCTGCAGGGCCACCAAAAATGATATGCATGCTTGGTTGACTTCTAGGGTCATCACTGAGTGTTTGCATTTCAGTTCAGTTTTTAAATGTTCTGAAATTCCAGGGAAAATTTTATCGTTATCCTTATCTGACCATCCGGTGATAGTGCATGTTGTACCTATGATCATATCTATATCTTGTGTAGAAAGTCCTGCTTTTTCTATTGCTCCCAGTGATGCTTTCATGGCAAGTTGGGAACAGGACTCGCCTTTCTTTTTGTCTATCATGTATCTCCCTTCCATACCCCAGTTCCTCCACCAGTTTTTCGGAAGATTCGGAATCGTAGAAAATGGAGGCATATTATTAGTGTAATAGGTTTCAGGAAGGCCTATGGCTATACTTTTTATTGAGGAATTATATTTCATTTGTAATTTTTAGGACTGAATACTGGGCGAGAAATGGATTGTACGATATTAGAGTGAGTGAGTTTTGTTTAAGCAGCTGATTTTCTTGTAAACTCCAAGGAATAGTATTCATGGCTAAAGTATTTTCAGTTTCCTGTGATGAAAAGTGTTCTGAAAACCATTTTTCAGTGATTACTTCGGTCTGTTGTTCTTCGAATTTTATGATGATATTTTTCAGTTCAGAGTTGATAGTTTTTACAAGAAAAGGACTATAATTCCAATTCACTCTGAAAATATTCTCTTTTTTTAGAGCTTCTTCATTTCCTGCATTGAAACTTAAACTAGCTTTCGATATTTCAGAAAAAGGAATATGGATGTTTTCTAATTCAATTTTGTTATTATTTGATTTAAGTACTAATGCATTTACCGCATCAGGAATACAAAATCCGTTTTGATCATCCTTTAGAAAAGCAGAAAACTTATTTGACTGAATGATCAATGCATAGTTATGCTCAGAATTTAATAAGAAATCAGATGCGATTTTTATCATATTTCCTAAGTCACTATGAAACATTTCGAAAACAAATGCATTTTTTGCATTCAAACACTTTTGTACTTCATGTCCAACTCCGGGAGCTGAAGTGTTTCTCAAAGGAGTGGTATCATAAATTGAAATAGAAGCATTAATAATTACGCCTAATTCATCTTGTGAAATATTATTTTTATCCAATAATCGGCGGCTCACTTCTGCAGCCCAAATAGATAATGATTTTTCTTTTTCAGTTTCGTAAACTTGGCATTGAAAACCACTATGCATTTTACCGCGAATACCAATTATATTTACTCCAGGAATTTCGCAAACTGCATCTATTATTTGCATATTTTTACTATTAATAATTTGAGTTATGTTAAATTGTCTTGTAGCCTTTTTCTGTTGACTTTCCCATTGCTATTTCTTTTTAATTCTTTTATAAAATAGATTCTGGAAGGAGCTTTAAACGTGGGGAAATTTTTTGATAGCATTTTTTGAATCTTATCAGAAAGAACCTCAGTGTTTATTCCAGTTTTTTCCACTACATATAATACTGATTGAGCAAGATTATCGTCATCAAGATAATAGGTAATTGCACACTCATGGACCTGTTTGAAGTTCTGTAATACATGATTCTCAATTTCAATTGGATTTACCCAACGTCCATTTACTTTAAAAAGATCATCTTTTCTGCCATGATAGATGTAGGAACCATCATATCTTTGAGAACATAGATCTCCTGAAAAACACCAACCTTCTTTATACCTTATTTTATTGAATTCTTCTGGTCCCCAATATGAACTGAGTGTACTTTTGGGAGGATAGATGCATAGTTCTCCTATCTCTCCATAGTTTTCTATTGTTTCATAAGGAGCATCTATCTCGCTTATCTTTACATCGTATCCAAGAACTGGAACCCCTAAGGATGCATTTTTACTTTGTTCTTTTGGCTGATAGTCACACATGAAAATATGTCCTATTTCTGTGGATCCAATTCCATTGGTAATAGTTTTTTCAAATATAGTTTCCCATTGCCTTATGATAGATTCCGGGAGTGGAGAACCTGCGGACATAAATAGTCGTATACTATTAAATTCTTTTTTTGAAAAGTCTTTGTGTTGATGAAGAATTTCCGAATAAACTTTTGGGGTAGCAAATAAAACTGTAGGCTTATAAAGCCTCATGTTTTTTATAAGATTATCTATAGCAAACCATTTTTCATCAATTATGACTGTAGCTCCTGTTATCAAAGGAAAAAATAAACTGTTTCCCAACCCGTAACCAAAAAACATCTTTGAAATGGACAATATTATATCTTCTTTAACAATTTCCAATGTCTTCTGTGCAAATAACTCCGTATTTATTAACATAGTATTGTGTTTGTGCTGTACCGCCTTTGGATTACCAGTAGTACCGGAAGTGTATTGCCAAAAAGCAATTTGATTATTTTCCTCGTATAAAAATTCCAAACCTAAATGACTATGTGAAAAGTTTTGAGGGAACAAATATTTTTGTAAATAATTAAACGACCCATTATCCATTATTAATGGATCATTTATTATAATACAATCATTTATTATGTAGCATGAGTTATGGATAACATCATACAGCCGAAGGTATTGGTTATTATCTATTATAGTACCGGTGGCTTTCGAATCTAGTAAAATATATTCTAATTCCGAATCTTTAATTAATGGATTTAGGGGAACGGGAATACAACCAATAGATATTAAAGATAAAAAAGAATAAATGAACTCTGGTGAATCATTCATGATAAGTAGAACCCGATCTCCACAATTAAATTCTCCTGTAAATCTTAAGCAGGATGCAAAAGCTATTATTTTGTCAGCAATTTCATTTCCCGATACGTTCTTAATGCCATAGAGAATCTGGTTTTCATTATTATATAATAATAAATTTTCAATGATATTCTTTGTTATATTCATAGCGTATGTATATTTGTTATCTCGACATCAATTTAAAGTCAGATGATGAATGGGCTATTTTTTATTATGATTTTTACAAGTGACTATTATATGTTGGATACACTTGGTTGAAAAATGTAGGTAGATAGTTTGATTTAATTTTTATCATTTGTTTGTGAATTAAAATTTACAAAAGTATTTTGATTCACGAACGCTTAGATTGCATTTAAGATCTCTGCGAAATTATAAATACAATATTGTAAATTTGTTGGTGTTATGTTATGTTTTTTGAAAAAAATTAGTATTTCTTTGGTACTTATGCAATGAATTTGAAACATTATATGTTATCATTGTGACGCTACAAAAAAAGGCATATAATTAATAAAATATTTTAATAAATAGTTTTATTTGTAAGTATGCTGATATTTTGATTAAAATAATAAAATATAATTAAGATATTATGAATTTTAGAATTGTTATGAATAAAGGTGCATATATGTATATTTCTGCTTTTTTATAAGTGTATAGAATCTATATTTAAGATGTGTATTTCTCACTGTTATTATACCATCTCATTCTTAATACATAACATTCTATTTTTTACAGATGATATACTTCAGCTTTAGCTTGACAAAATCTGGAAACAAATTGCAATGAGATAATCACCTCTATGCATAAATAATTATAAGTTCAATGTTTATGATGTAAATAAAATCATTAGTAAGACTATAACCAATGATTAGGATTTTGACTAGGATCTTTAATATGAAAATATTTTTTTGATATGATAAAGCTTACCAATCATTTTTATTTTTCTCTCTAAACTCCCGAGTATTTTCATCTTTTCAGGTTAATTTTTATTTTTTTTTTTTTTCAACGAAAAAAAGTAGAGAGTGTCGTATGCTTATTTAGCTGTAATAATGCTGTTTTTTAATTTTTTGACATGTGAATAATTCCGAAATTATCACATGTTTTTTTTTAAGTAGCGAATTTAATCTTGTATAATTGCACCAGTTTATGACGATAATGTTAACGTTTGTTAACGAATGAAAGAACTATTATATTATGAATATGGGCTTTTTGCTCTTCTCTAATTTTTAAATGCCATCATTGAGAAGATATAAAAATCTATATTTAAATTGTATGTTTTAAGAGTAGTGAATAAGGGGTTCTATATTCTTATAAATATGATCGATCAGTAAAATTTTCAATTATAAATATCGAGGTGCATATTGTAAAATATGAAAATTCTTCCATATCAGACTAACTTACGATAAAAATACAAAAAAGACGAAAAAAAATTATTTGAAGAATGAGAAAAATTAATTTAATTACATTATTTCTATTTACAATTGCCTCTGGACAAGTGGGAATTAAAACAGAGAGTCCAACTGAAATCCTAGATGTTAATGGTACAGAGAGAGTTAGGGAACTTCCTAAACATCAAATGGTAAATGCAATTTTTACTAAATCAGATGGAACAAGATCAGATAATAAGGATCAAACCTTTATCGCTGTTAAAACTGTGGTAGCTGATGCAAATGGAGTATTAGGCTATGTAGATGGTTTACCTGGGAATATACCATCCACATCAAAAAGAATTACGATAGGGTATTGGGCAGGGTTATGGGATGGAAACTATTATGCATTAGGAGGGACAGGATTTCCGACATTTAATTCTCAACTTCAAAGCAAACTTAATTATGGAACTAATGGTATTTATAACAAAGTAGACGGAATAGATTTTTTACAATTCGAAACAGCGCAGTTAACTAATTATACTGCACTACAATTAAAAGCTATTGTTGATGTTTTCTGTATTGGTGTTCAATTTGGAGTAGACTTGGATGCTACAATAATTGCAAAAATTAAGGAGTTTTCGGATCTTGGAGGAGTAGTTATTGTTGTTCTTGATAGTGGTAGAAATACACCTGCTCATCAAGGTTTTGGGGGAACGGGTAATGTAAATGCAGGACCTAATTTTTCACCTTCATATTCAATTGCAGGAACTACGGGTTCAAGTGGAGTATTCGGAGCCGTACCCGGAAATACTATTATAGCAGGTGCGCAGTCAACTGGTAGGGTATTAAATTCTCAATTGCCTGCAGGAGCTGAAATTTTAGCGAGAGAAGGTGGAACTGCAACAGCCCAAGCTGGAATCTGGATTACAGGAACTAACGGCAGAGTTATCTTCTTTTGGGATGAAGGAGTTTTTAGAAATTCTAATATTTCAACTACCTATATCGATACCGACCAAGAAAAATATCTCCATAACATTATGGCTTATGCATTTAATAAATTAAATCTTTAGTTAATCACGAATTATTCAAAAACATTCATTGATATCGCATATATAGAAGAAAAGACATTTAACATAAGAGCAATATGGAATCTGAAAAGCTTTTTTTATGTAAATTTTGAAGATTTTCTTGCCGTTATTTCAAGGTTTATAATCTTGTATTAAAACTTTTAAGAAAAGTTTCTTTTATATATGCTGGTATTTTTTACCAAGTTGAAGTATAATTTACTAGTAATCATCCGATACTGTTATTTTTAAAAGCTCTAACAACAGCTTGAGAATATACTTAGTTTAAAACAAGCTTATTGTATATCATAGAATGATTTAACAGATCTTTAAACTATTATTCTATAACGAGCCAATATCTCGGATTCGAAAAACATTAACCATATCTAATTAAAATAAATGAATCTTACAGTAGCTTCCATTGTGTATAACGAATCTGAAAACTTAGATCGTTTTTTAAGTTCAATTTACCAACTAGCCAATGAAATTATTATTGTTGATAGCTTTTCTACAGATCAAACAAAAAAAATTTGTCTACAATACCCAAATGTCCGTTTTTTTGAAAAAAAATTTGATGGTTATGGCAGCCAAAAAAACCACGCAATTGGTTTGTGTTCCGCAGAATGGATTCTATTTCTCGATGCTGACGAGGTACCTGATGATAAATGTAAAGAGGAGATTATGAACATTGTAACCAATGGTTCCGTATCGCAATATGATGTTTATAATATAAAATTAGATAATATCTTCCTTGGATGCTCTGTCCGCTACGGGGGGTGGGGAGATGTTTATAGAGAACGATTGTTCAGAAAAGGAGCTGGTAAATATTCAAATGATATTGTACATGAAAAATTCATCACGAAAAGTGAGGTAGGAAAACTATCTGGAATAATTAATCATTACACATATAGAAATATTAACCATCACATAGAAAAAATAAACAGGTATTCTCAAATGATGGCAGAAAAAATGGTATTAGATGGCAAAAAGCCCAGTATATTTAAAATTATAGTAAGCCCCCTATATACTTTTATTAAAACTTATTTTCTGAAGTTGGGATTTTTAGATGGTATAATAGGATATTATTGTTCTAAGACCCTGGCTTATTATACTTTTTTGAAATATCTAAAAGTATACGAAAAGTTTAAAAATTAGCTCCATGATTTATTTATTTTTCATATCTATACCAATCTTCATATTTGTTACTTTTCATTTTCGGCTGTATTTACTATTATATCCTAATGAAAGATTGATAGTTCTGATGTATCATAATATACATGAAAATTCTTTTGATGACCTATCAGTCGAGGTAAGTAATCTTGATAAACAATTTAAATATTTAAATAAGAGAAAGTATACTTCTATTTTTTTTAGTGAAATACATCACCCAATTACATCAAAAGTTATTATAACTTTTGATGACGGTTATAAAAATAACTTTGACTACCTACCGGATTTATTAGCTAAGCATAACCTTAAAGCAGTGCTTTTTATATCTACTCATTTTATACAGCATGGATATGATAATAATATAATGATGACATTTGAAGAACTCCGAAGCCTGCCTTCAAATTTATTTGAAATTGGACTTCATAGCCATTCTCATAAAGATTTCAGAACACTTACCATGGAGCAAGCCGAAGATGATTTAAAAATGAATATGAAAATCTTAAATGAGGAGAAAATTAATTACTGTAGTGTTTTTGCTTATCCATATGGAAAATATATAAAAGAAAAAAATCAAAAAGAAATTTTTTTTAATATTCTAAAAAAGCTAGGGATTAATGTTGCGGTAAGAATAGGTAATAAGGTAAACAGTATAAAGACAACTAATCCTTTTGAAGTTTGTCGTATTGATATAAAAGGGCAAGACTCTTTAATAAAATTTAAATTAAAGCTTATCTTGGGGAAACTCAATTTTTTTTAACGCCAATAGTATTACAATAAGCGTTGTGGTTTTTTATAATCAAATGCTTTTTGAATTTCTATTTTATTCTCCTTGCTGGTTATACTTGCTTATCCATTTATACAAAGTAGTTTTTGGAATTCTGTATTCATTTATAATCTGTAATTTTGTTTTATTACCATTTTCAATTTGTTCCAAAACAAAATCTACCACTTCCTTTGTGTAAATATTTTTCCTATAATGTGGTAATGAGGATTTTTTGTTTGAAGTAGTATTATAAGATGCACTGGCCGGAGGAGCATATAAAATAAGGTGTTGAGAATAAACTCTAAAAAAATCATATTCAAGTAAGGTACTCAATCGTAGAATAATTTCGCTGTCCAGAGTCCTTTGGGACTGTATTGATTTCCATTCTAATTCAGTACATTTTAAAAACTTACAAATACGGAATGAATCAAATCCTTTTTCTGTTACACGTGCACGTATTAAGTTTCCGATATGGATATTTTTTAAATCAAGAATCATGAATATTGTATATTTAAATTTATATTTTTGATGAAATTATATGATCAGTTTTAAAGTATCCTTTCAATACTTACACTGCTGTCTGCTGAACCTCCAAAATTGTAACTGCTTATAGACCACGAAGAACCATCCAGAACAAGACGGAATGTAACGTCATTATTAACATCCAGAAATAAGACACCGTCCGTAGAAACAAGATAATTTCCAACATTGATAAAAGGAGATGCAATTCCGGACATGTAAGCCTTTTCTACTCCATTCACCACAACGACAATTGTAATTCTGGCTCCGTTAAAATCAAATCCGGCCGTAAAACCACTGAATAGCACATTAAAATTAACCCTGTATAATCCCTTCTGTCTTATTCTGAATGTTTCAGAATTTCTTACAACAGACAGATAATCAGAAAACTGTGAACTATTTGTAGGAACAGAAAATTTCAGATTGTCCGAACTGCAAAGCTGTAAAAGCTGTCCGAAAAGATCAGACGTAGAAAGGCACGTCATATTTGTACTGTTAATACTCGCCCTTGTCCACGTTGTTGATTTATTTTTAGCGTTAAAAGCCTGCTTCCACTTTGTTCCGTCATAAACTTTGGTAAGACTTTCCGCTTTATTGTACATCAACATCGCTTCCATTGTGGCATCGTCATCGTATTTATCGGGTTGAGCAATGTTGTATTTTGGTAAGACAGTTTCGTTTTCTGCAACGGGAAGAATCAATACTTTTTGTACGGAATTTTGAAGTTCCAGCTGAGTATTCGTACTTGAAAGCGTTGAACCTCCAATCACAACCTGGGAATTTGCCAACATAAATCCCAACATACCTATAAATGCTAAATATTTTTTCATGTGTTTTATTTTTAAGGGATTATCTTAATTTTTGAATATTAACGAAGGTTTCTCTATGATCTGTTGAATTTGAAAAAGTAGAGATCACAGAATCCGTATTTACAGCTGCCTGAAGCCTTATTCTAGAATTTGCAGGTAACGTAACCGAAGCAGAAACACTTGCGCTTTTATTTCCTCCTTGTCCAAGATCAATGAAGATTCCGCCGTAGAGTTTGGTTTCTTCAAATGCCAGTGTAGACCAGGTTGTTCCTCCGTCATAACTTACATCAATACTTACCCAAAAAGTAGCATCCTTACCCAAAGAACCTAGAGAAAAACCTCCAAATCCTGTAACTCCGGAAATATGATACAGTCCGGCTTGCGGTATTTGGATCACATTATCGCTTCCACTTGTCGGCGTTGTTGTATTCAGATTATTGACTAATAATTGAGACCTGTTTGTGGTTGGAGAAAGAGAAATAGTCTGTTTACTGTTACTTCCAAAAAACGCTAAAACACTACACGTGCTTACCGTTATCGGAGTAAACGGCGGAAAAGGATTAGGAACCTGTGCACCTACACAATTCCATGTTTTAGAATTATCTGCCTTTCTTCTCGTTAAAAAAGGATTATACCAACCTCCAAGCTGAAGCGCAGGAATCCAGGTTGTTCCGTCATATTTATAATACTGTTTATCTTCTTTATTGTAAAGAATTGCACCTTCCAGAGGCGCTTCATCATTAAAATAATCTTCCTGAGTATTATTAAATAACGGAAAAGTTGTAATATTTTCAGCACGGGTAAAAATCACCCCTTTTGTGGCATTTTTTATGTCCAGCAAAGCATTTTGATGAGCAGAACCAGCCGTTTTGGAAATCATCACCTGTGCATTGAAAAACGTTGCAGAAAGTAAAGCTACAGCCGATAAGTATATTTTAGGATACATAATTTTAGAATTAATGATTTATAAAACAATTTTTTCGAAAATCAGCTCACCTGATCCATACGTATTGTTGTTCTGAAAGCTGGTCGATGAATTCACCAAAGGTGAAAATCCGGATTGCATAAAACCCTGCAAGCGAAATTTTTCTCCGGCATTTACCTGCAAAACTATCGATCCGTTGAAGACAGGTGAATATCCCAGATTGTCATTATCACTTGTAAAAGATTTGTAATCAATTGTCGAGAATGCTGTAGGCGTTGCAACTGCGGCTTTTTGGAGTCTTAATTGAATCTCATCCGTATTCAGTCCGTTAAAAGTTGCATAAGCTCTGTAAGTAATTCTGTATAAATCTGTTTCGTTTACAGTTACAACATTTGAAGCTAAGGAAAGGTTAATAGAACTTCCCTGAAAATCTACACTTCCGTTGTTGGCAAGCTGTACAATTCCTGAAGCCGTACAACCATACGGTGGAAGAAAACCTCCGTTACAGGAAAGGTTAAGATTAGCCGAACGCGAAAAGTGGGCAAAATACTGTGGTCTAACGTCTACAACATAATTGTAGATACTCGACCAATTGGTGCCGTCGTGCTCATAAATTGTACCATTGTCTTTACTGTAAGTTACTGCCCCTCTGAAATTGTTATCATTATCGGGGTCTGCCGCATTGGTAATTTGTGAAACTACGGGAATCAACACCGCTTTTGACGGTGTGGTAGATTTCACATCCAGAATAGAATTCTGATGCGGTTCGTGATCGGCGGGATTGGGAGCAATAGCTATTTGAGCATGGCATAAAGTTCCCAAAACAAAGAGCGAAATAAAATAGTGTTTTTTCATATTAATTACTGTTTGGTTTACAAGGAACAATTTGTTGAAATTGAATTAAACTCTATTTTTTTTCAGGAACCTAATGTTAGGTTAAATTAGGTGACATTTATATTTTTAGAATATTTTTATGGAATTGATTTGAGGGGATTGAGTCTAATTCGATTTCAACATTTTATTAGTGCAATGATAAGAGCAATAATTCCTTGATCAAAATGTTAGCTGTAAGAGATTCAGAAATTTTAACAAGTAATATCTTTAGAAATAGCTTATCTATAATGAACTTGCCCCTAATTTTGAGATACATTTTTATACTAATTTTTTTAAGCTGAAATCTAAGGTTCATAAGAGTTAATACTTTTTTCTCTATGTAAATTATCTAACCTCGAGCTTTGTTTGATGATACCTAATTTAATGTTTATTAGAGAGAGTCGTTTGCAGAAAGTAAATTTGATTTTGTCTAATCTTTAGATGAGAATGATAAATGTGCCTTAGTAAATTAGCAATTCTATTTTACAATTAATTTTTTTTATAAAAGAAACCATATTATTACTTATAAAAAGCTGCTTATTATATTATACAATTAAATTATGCCTAATCCTTAATAACTTTAAAAATTTTAGCCTCTTTCACTCTGGGTCATGATAAAGTACATGCCATGAGTAGAGCCTGTTCTTTAACTGATTAGTTGTCCGGTATGTTTAAATTTATTTCAGACCTATCACTAAAATTAATAAATAAATATCTTCTTAGGGACGAGCTCAAAAATAGCTTTCAATTTCACTTGCTTCCTTCAAAATTTAATTAAAAATACAGTTGTGTTTTTTATATAAAAATGAGGGATAATTGGTGAGATACATGTTTTTGATATTCTTCACCTTATGATGAAAAAATGATATAAAGCTAACATTATAAATTAAATATTAGAAAAAGCCAATATCATTTGCAAAAAATGTGCAATATATATATCAAAAATGGGCTAGTTTATTTTCCTGACGGTAATATCTGCTAAACTTTCATTAATTGAAAGGGAGATAATCTTCGATTTTGAAAGCATGGTTACAATTATATCTATAAGTACTTTTATCTCAAAAATCGTGACAAGGCTAGCTTATTATTCATTTTTTTTAAGCTGACTGATGTAATAAGAAGGATTTACCCCTGTCTCTTTTTTGAAAATAATAGCAAATACTTCTCTAGAGGAAAATCCTGCTACCGTTGCTAAATGACTGATCTTATATTCTCGATATATAGGTGTTTCGTTTAAAATATCGATTATATACTGAATTCGTAATCCGTTTATATAGTTATTAAAAGTTTTTCCTTTATAATGTTTAATTATCTCTGAGAGGTATCTCGGATTTGTTTGTAAAGAATTTGATAAAGAGCTTAGGCTAATCTCATTTTTTAAAAATTTTTTAGATTTTTCAAATTTATCGAGTTTAACTAATATGGATTGTATAGTGTTTTCAGATATTGTTATTACATTTTGTAGATGTCGAGATGTGTTAGGAACATGTAGAGTTTGAGAAGCGGTAATTTGATTATCAAGAAGACGAATCTCATCCTTGTCCGGTAGTATTTTTACAACGTTTTCATCATTTTTAAATAAATGTTTCTTTTTTCTTCTCCAAAATATTATAGCTAAAAATATTAGAATTAACATTATAAAATTTACGATTAAAATATAGAGTAAATTACTTTTATGTCTATTTTCTTGCTCAGAGAGAAGCCGTTTAATCAGCGCTTCTATCGACTTTTTTCCAGTTTTTTTTAAACTATCGTTAAGATTGATATATTCCTCTGAAAATTCTTTTGATGCAGGAATGTCATTTATTCGCACATATGCTTTAAGTAAGGTTTCTAAAATATCTTTTCTTATGTAAGGTATTGGATAAATTTTTTCTATTTCTTTCGCTTTTTTGGCACATTCGATTGCTTTTTTATATCTTTTCTGAGAAAGATAAAATTTCCCCATTTCACTTAACAAAGTTATTTCCTCGTTTTTTGGAAGACAATGATTTTTGCTACTGTTTTTATATATATTAAGTGATTTGATAAAATATTTTTCGGCGACGATATTATTCTTTTCTGTGGAATATATTACTCCCAAATTCATTTGTTGAAAAGCAATAATTTGGTATTTTTGATTATTATACTTACTCGTATCTGCAACTTTATTTACTTCTGAAACACTTTTTTTTATGTAAAAGCGAGTTGAGTCTTTATACATACCTAAATTTTTATGGTATCTGGCAATGTTACTATAGATTACTGAAGTTTTGAAATATTTAGAATCGTTAGTTTTTATTTTTTTTGCATCGTTAAGTGCCTTATGTAGTTCTAATAAAGAATAAGAATTTAATCCTAATTCTGAATATGACAATCCCTTTAATCTATAACTATCGGCTAATATTTCATAGTCGTTAAAATTTTTGGCTAATTCTAGTGTTTTTTTGCTAAGTTCCAGTACTTTTTTATAATCACCCTTCCAGTAATAAATAGTCATTAATAAATTATTACTGTCCATTTCGCCTTTTTTATATGCCAAAGCAACAGATTTATGATTACTTTTGAGTAATTGGTCTAGTGCCTTTTGACAGTCTGTATTAGCTAATTTTCTTGAAGTCCTGATTGACTCGTTAATTTTCTTTTCTTCGTTTGTTATTTTTTTTTCTTGTGAATATAAATACGTGAAAATTAAAAATGTTAAAAGAAAAATAATCTTTTTTGCTACCATATTGTTCTTGTCTTTGAATCAATTTTTATGCTATTGATTGTTATTTTTAAAAACGTGCGTAATAAATTCAGAAATTATTTGCCTTTTATAAAGATGAAATTTGTGACTGTAGAATTGGTGGTATTATTGAATTAAGGAGGATTATATAGGTGATATTATTTTCATATATCTGTTTGATTTACATAATTTTAAATCTTAATAAAAGAATTGTAGTATTATTATTAATTGAAGTTATTTTAGTTAGCAAATTATCCAATTACTTTATATAGAATTTAAAAGTAATTTGAAAAAAGTTTAATCAATTGTACAGATAAAAACATGCTTGATATTTTTGTTGAGTATAATTAAGTATATAGGCAAGTAGGTGTGAGTACAGCTTTTCTGGCAATACATAAAATATGTATTTAATATTGTCATACCTAAAAACGATGGTTAAAATTTAATAATAATTAAACACAAGATATATGAAAAATAAATTCAACTGTACTTCTTTATTAGTATATATTGATTCTATAAAAGTGAAGTTAAAATTTGAAATAACTAATATAAAATACTGGAATAGCAGTACAATTACTTAAGTATAAGCATACATTTTATCTATAGGAAAATCAATCATGATTAAAAGTACACTTATGAAAGCGTACTGTGCCTTAATTACCAAAATCTGTCATAGGGTACGATCTCCATTAATAAACATAGTATAAATTTATATAGGATCAATTTTAAGGCGCTGATTATATTTTTAGTAATTTACATTTTAACTTGTTATATCAGTTTTCTTATTATTTTGATTGTGTTCCGTTTTATGCATACAATTTAAAATTGAATCTATGTAGATATAATTATATCATAATAAATACTAATCCTTGACAATATTAGTGATAAATAGTAAGAGATAAATTACTTGAATAAGTTAGATTAATTGGACTGGTATTGAAGATTAATCTAAATAGGAAGTTAAGATCCTACATATAGTGATTCTTACCAGATAATGGCTGTTATTTATCACTGTTTAGTGATAAATTTCTATAAAACAAATAAAAATTCTATCATATACTTCATTAGCTCAATGTCCAATTCTAGGCTTAGTTTGAAAAGTCAAGTGAAATTTTGTTCAACCCCAAAGTAATGCTTATTCGATATATTTTAAGCATTACTATATTATTTCCAACACAAAAAAGATGAAATTAAAGTATATTTACACATACATCGTAAGTAAGAGACGGCTGATAAAAGATGAAATCGAATTTGAAAAAAGCTTGTTCTTCGATATTTACACTTTGGTTTTTGTTTTTATTTTATGGTGTAATGCCATATTGAATATGTTTTTTTTATATAAACCTTTTTATGCAGTGGTTTTTATTGTAGTAGGATTTTTTATGCTAAGTACTTTTATATGGCCAAATCCTGTGAGATTCAATAGGCATTTGCTTATATTTTTGTTTTTGTCTTTAGGTGTTGCAATATTTTACTGTGATATTATAACGGGAAAAGAAGCGATGAGTTATTTGTCGTATATATCACTTAGTATAGCAACCGCATTTTTTTTTGACTTTAATAAAGATAAGTATATTATTTTCTTAATTGTTGGCTCCTATGTATCTTTTTTTTTAATTAATATTATCACAGATTACACAGTATTTTTATATTTAAAACAAGACTTTTCTTCGCTTGAACTCTGGTATATTAGCATTTATAAGACGTTTGAGATTACCTTCTGTACATTTGTAGGAATGTATTTTATTCATAGAAAAGAAAAGATGATTATCAAATACTATATTGAAAAAGAAAAATTTAATGTTTATATTAATAAAACAGATAAAATAGAGTATTCTGATGGATTGTATGAATTAGCAATGAGTAAAAATTCACTTTTTATAACTTATTTTAAATCTGAGTTTCCTGATTATTTTAATAATATTTTGCAAACTCATCCTAATCTAATTTCTTCTGAATTAGAAATTTGTGCATTAATAAAAATTAATCTAAGTACAAAAGAAATAGCAATGGCTACTAATACAACAGTTCGTGCTGTTGAAAATAAAAAATACAGAATTCGAAGAAAATTCAATCTGCCATCAGAAGTAGATCTTAATTTGTACATTATAAATAAATTTTAATTGACTACTGGGTAAAATATTAAATTTGGTCTAAATAAGTGATTAAATAATTTTGAACTATCAAAAATATTTTCCTTAGTGCACAGTAACTTAAAGCAATGTAGATTTTAGATTAAAATTAAAAATGAGTTTTGAGTTAATAGTTCGCATGAAATTTCATTTGACCATTTATAAGCTTCATTCTATTTCATAATCAATATTCCTTTTAAATGTACGTCTTCAAACCAACTTAGACATTTTAGTTTAAATCCTTAATGAGGATTTTCGATTTATAAACTTACTAATTTTTGTTGATTATATATTTGTCTTCTTTTTCGGATGGATTCCGCTTTTGTTTGCTTTCTTTTTTCCAAAATCTGTTCTGATCTTCCGAAGTACACATCTGCCGGAGTGAGGTTATTTATCAACTCGTGATAGCGCTTGTTATTGTAGTTTTCTACAAGCTTCTCCAGTGCTTGTATGAGTTCCTCGGGATGATAAAAATGATTTAGTTTCACTAGATTTTTCATCGTTCTGTGATAACGTTCAATCTTGCCCTGGGTCTGTGGATGCATCGGTTTTCCGTGAACTTGTTTCATCTTTAAATCCTCCTTCAGATAGGTTTTCAGCTCATTGGAGACATAGCAGGAACCATTATCTGAGAGCAGTTTTGGTTTGACTTTGGTCTTTAATTTCGCTTTTTTAATGGCTGTATCCACTGTTCGTTTCACATCTTCAGCTTTCATTGAATCGCATAACTCCCAGTGAATGATGTAGCGGCTGTAATCGTCCAAAATCGTGCTTAGATAGTACCATCCCCAGCCAATGATGTTGAAATAGGTAAAATCTGTCTGCCACATTTGATGCACAAATTCGGTTTTGTCTTTGAACTCATTTGCTGCTGAAAGAAGAAAATGATTCGGTGCCGGGATTAAGTCTCTTTGCTTCAAAATACGGTAAACACTAGATTCTGAAATAAAAACACCTTGCTGATCGGTAATTTTGTAGGCTAGTTCCCTTGCAGACAATTCGGTGTGTTCCAAAGCGATTTCTACCACCAAATCTTTCTGTCTTTCAGGAATGCTTTTCCATTGTCTTGTGTTTGTCCTTTTCGTAGTTTCCAAGCCATCATAGCCGTATTCGAGGTAGCTTTGATACCATTTGTAAAAGCTGCTTCTGGCAATTCCAAAACTTTCCAGCGTTTTTTTTACTCCGGCTTCACTTGTAGTCACAGTTTGAATAAGTTCGTATTTCTCGGCGGCTGATAATCTCATATATTTTCTGTATTTATCGATTAATCCAGCCTGTCTAAACTTTTTTTTACAATGTCATAACGAACAACCAGATCAGCCACGATCTCTTTCAAACGTGCGTTTTCCTTCTTCAGATCTGATACTTCATCACTAGTAGCTTCTCGAGCTACATCTCCATTCAGACGCTTCTTTCCTGCTTCCATAAACTCCTTGTTCCAAGCATAGAACTGCGATTGTGCAATGTTATGGTTCCTGCAAAGTTCGGCTACAGAGGTCTCCGCTCGAAGACCTTCCATCACGATTAAAATCTTTTGCTCTGCAGTGAATATTCTGCGGGTGTTCTGCCATATCTTTTACGAATTTCTCTGTCGTTTTCTTTTTCGGTGCTGCCATAATTAAAATTACTCTTTTTATGAAAACACTCCTTAACTTTTTAATATCTAATGTCTACTTTTTTGCTGACGATTTACACTTTTATATAAGATTTTTCGGTCAGGATTCTATATTGCTAATAATAACGAAGAAAATTTTGGGCTGTATAAAGCACTGTCTGTAAAATGATTGTTTGTCCTGGGTTATTTTGAGTTTATTTAATCGAAAGCTTATTTTTTGATAGTAATAGCATCTTGACATTGATTTGCTGTCCTTTAAGCTAAATCTAATGTATAAATGGCAATAGTAGTAACCTACTATTAACAAAATTTGGTATCAATGATCCATATCGCTTTTGTTAAAAAAATAGTAGTAGTTATAACTTATATATCAAAATAATATAAAAATAGGTAATTCTGTAAATAAAAATATTGGAATAGACGGAATATATATAGCACAAAATGACAATAGTTTCATCGAAAATGATTTATTGATTTTATTAAGATCAGTTGCATTAATTTTAAATATAAATTTCGTTGAAAAAATTTTATATGAAAATGTTGTAATTATATGGTTATTAATTAATTGTATATTTATGAGTAGTAGTAAGTACTAAATAGAGTAGAAATAATTGCTTTTTTTTTCACGATTATGAGAAGTAGTGTTTATTATTGTACCGTCTTAGAATACAAAAATATAAATTGTCTTTAAGAAAAAAAACACAAATGTCTTACATTAAAAGTGCTGGGGGAATTCCCCCGGCTCTCTTTGAAAAATTCTCTGAGTTTGTCAAAATACAACCGTAATTAAGCTTTTTTATCGGTAAAAATGAAAGTGTAATCTATATAGAATTCTCTGACATTTTACTGAGAATTTAAATTGAGTAAAGACTTTTGTGAGCTAGAGCGTTAAAATTAAGCGTTAAATTTTAGATCACATATTATTAAAATACAAAAAAATGAAAAAAAACATGTTTTTAGTAACCATTTTGGTTTCTTCCTTAGTATCTGCTCAGGTTGGTGTAAACACTGTTCACCCTAAAGCTACTTTAGATGTTATGAAGGGAATTTCAGCAACACTTCCTGAAGGAATTATTGCACCGAGATTAACAGGGGATGAAATAAAAGAAAGAGATGGACTTTACAATGTAACTCAAAAAGGAGCTATTCTTTATGCTACCTCGGGAGTAGGGGCTGCATCAATAAAAACTGCAGGTATAACGGACGAAGGGTATTATTATTTTGATGGTCTAGCCTGGATGAAAATGGGTAATAATAATGAACCATGGTATAATCA
This sequence comes from Chryseobacterium sp. G0201, assembly GCF_003815655.1. Classification (NCBI taxonomy): domain Bacteria; kingdom Pseudomonadati; phylum Bacteroidota; class Flavobacteriia; order Flavobacteriales; family Weeksellaceae; genus Chryseobacterium; species Chryseobacterium sp. G0201. Next base: position 2,999,381 of record NZ_CP033917.1, read on the forward strand.
AGCAGATGGAAAGCCTGCGAAAGATAATACTCAAAATATTTACCAAACTGGAAATGTATCAATAGGTTCCCAAATACCCATAATTCCATTTGTATCCAATGGAATTATGATTACTCCTAAACTATCTGTAAAAGGTGATATGGCTGCAACAGGAGCCTTTTACACAACAACAGGTAAATATGCGGATTATGTTTTCGAGGATTATTTTGATGGAAAATCTAAAATAAACGAAGCGTACAAATTTAAATCACTAAAAGAAATCGATGAATATATTAAGAAGAATAGGCATTTGCCTGGTGTCACATCAATTAAAGATGTATTAAAAAGCAATATAGGGTATAGCTATAATTTATCAGAATTATCTATTCAGCAATTAGAAAAGATAGAGGAGTTGTATTTGCATGTGATTAATCAACAGAAACAAATTGAAACTCTGAAAGAACAATTAACAGAAATAGAATTTTTACTACCTAAAAAAAACACCAATTAATTTATTTATAAGTTTTTATGATGAAAAAAAAATATAAAGAAATAAAAAAAAGTACAATAATATTTTGTTGCTTGTTGAATGGAGTATTATTTTCTCAAACGGGTATTAACACTATCAATCCTCTAGGTCCTTTACATATCGATGGTGCAAGAGATAATCAGGCTGTTCCGACTACGACACAAGCAGGCAATGATATTATTGTTACACAATCTGGTTATGTAGGAGTAGGAAGATTAGATCCGATAGTAAAATTAGATATAAGATCTGAAGAATCGCAAAATGCTATAGGATTGGGACAAACGACAATGACAGCCAGTGACGCGGGAGCGGGAGCAATAAGATATGAACCCATTTTAGCGAAAATCCAGGTTTCTGACGGGAATACTTGGACCTCAACACTAGTTAATCCTACAAAAGCTGTTGTCGTAGCGAGGATGATTACACCATTTTCCGTAATTGGAAACTCTGATGTTAATATAACAGGCTGGAATGAAGTAAGGGATCTTTCAAACAGCTTTGATTCATCGACCGGAATTTTTACTGCCCCAAGAACGGGAGTTTATACATTTTTAATGACCTATAACTTTGTTTCGGGTTCTGTGGAAAATTCTTCAATGGTTATCAGTCAATTTTATAGTCCTTCTACAAATGGTATCTTAGCTCGGTCATTTAAAACTTTTGCGCTTAGTAATGAAGATGCTCAAGTTGGAGGCTCTGCAAATATTACCTTGAAGTTATCAATTAACCAAACTGTCAGGCCTCAATTATATCAAAATATTGCAGGTCCTAGTGCAAGAGCTTTACGGGTAAATTCTGATTGGGCAAATCCGGATGCTGGCTTTAATAACCTTACAATAATTGAACACTAAAAATTACCATGCAACATACAATTTTATTTAGACTTATTTTTTTTATCCTCATTATTACTTTTATAAAAATAAATTCACAAACCGGAGTTTTAACCCAAAATCCGTCACATCCTTTACATATAGATGGGGCTAATGATAATAGTAATACACCAACTATATTACAATTATTAAATGATGTTGTTGTGACAAATGACGGTAAATTAGGAATTGGAGTAATAAATCCTAGAACCAAAGTAGATGTTCGTTCTAGCGATCAGAAAGGTATTATAGGATTGGGGACAAATATACAAACAGCATCAGTAGCTGGAATTGGAGCTATAAGATATAGTTCTGGAAATATTATACAGTATTCGGATGGAGTAGGTTGGCATGATTTGCCGATGACACTCCCTCCAAAAGTATTGGTATTGGCTAATAAAAATTCAACTCAATCACTTATTAATAATAATACAATACAAGTCGTTGATTGGAAGGAGGTTATGGATGATCAGTCTAATTTTGATCATATTTCAGGGATTTTTACTGCGCCACGGCCTGGATTTTATATTGTTTCTTTCAATGTTACATTAGCGGTAGCAAATATTGCACAGAATTCTAGAATTGAAACTATTATTGAAAGTAATGAACTTACTGATAATATTACTACCTACAGAAGTGTAAATTCATATCCTGCTTGGAATATTTCTACAGTTAATAATATCGTAGGTGGTAATTGTACAGCTATTTTTAATTTATCTGCTGGAAGTACTATTCAATTTAAGGTCTTTCATAATTTTGGAGGTAATAGGTATACAAGTACTGAAAATAATGGAACCAATAATAGTATTAGCATTTATGAACTATAAAATATGGAAAAAATGAGATTAAAGAAAAATAATATCTGGCTTTTGACATGGACATTGATAGTGTTTCTACCCAATAAGATCTATTCTCAGATGAGCATAGGCAGCCCAAATTCGAATACAGCAAATGCAGTAGAAGTGGACGCAAATGAAAAATTTATCATTGACAAAATTGGTAGAATTGGAGTAGGAGTAGCTGCTCCTAAATTAGCAATTGATCTTAGAAATGGAACTAATGGCTCTATGGCAATAGGAATGACAAATCAGTCAGCTAATGAAGCTGGAGCAGGTGCCATACGATATAATCCAAATCCAGCAATTGGCGTGCAGGGCTTTGTAGAATATTCTGATGGATCTGTTTGGATACCTATTCTTCCATACGGGAAACCACGAATTGTTGTTATGGCAGAAAAAACAAATAATAATTGTACTGTCTTTGAGCAAGGTCTTTGGCCTGTAGGAGACTATACAGACGGAATTCCTGGTAAATCGGCTACATATCTTACTTCTTGGAATGAAAAACTAGATTCAGATTCTGGTCAGCCTAGAAGTAACTTCAATCCTGACACAGGAACTTTTATTGCACCACGATCGGGTGTCTATTTTGCTACTTTTACATTCGCCTTGGCTCCTAATCAAATTAACACAAACTCTGGACAAAATCAGACAGAAGCAATATGGGAAGTTCGAAACGCAGCTGATTCTATAATTCAAAGAGTTAAAACTAACAATGGTTATTCGCAAGAGACTGGTAATTCTCCAAATACCGTTGTTGCAGGGTCTGCATGCACAGTAAGTGTATATTTGAATGCAGGAGATAAATTAAAACCATTTATATGGATAAATGTTGCATGGGATTCAGATAAGCGTTCACTCCTCAATACAGGTGGTTATAATGTTTTGACCATTGTCGAACAATAAAAAAATATTTATCGAAGCAAATTATAATATTAATAGCATTAAGCAAGGTTTTTTATCCTAAGTGATAAAGACCTTAAATATAATTTTAAATTTGTCAATCATTTGAAATATTTTATATTTTTTGCCTTTTAACTAGAAAATATTAATTGAATTATTAATAAGGTACCATTAGCAAAAAATTAAAGGCCTAAAGGTAGCAGAACGAAAAAAGGTTTAATCAAAATATTTTGAAGACTTAGATGGGAATCTTTTTTTCAAATGATTGCGTAACAACTTTTAAAGCTAAGCATAAGAAAGCTATTCCAAATAAGATAATAGTAATTGTGTTAGCTTTTTTAATAAATGTATGATTTTATTTAATTACTAAAATAAATTATTTCAAAGTACTTTGAAATGTGAAGTGAGTTGAAAAAAATACATTTATATTTTATAATTATCTTGAAATTTTCAGAAAAATAATTGGAGTTTTACTCTTGAAGTTCCTTATGAATGGTCAAAAAAACAATATTCTCACATCATCGATTCGTGGACTGACAAGAGCCGTTTTTCTAAGTCAAAACGCACTAAAAAATTCTGATATTTTCGAATAAAATAGTGAGATATTCCGTAAATGTTACATATTCTATTTCTCCCAAATAAAAATAATTACTAATATTGTTTATAAGTTTTTTGAATTTATGGAAAGCAACATTTAGTCAGCATTTTATAATCCCTCCACTATAAATGTTGACTATTGCTTTTCTTTTATATTAATTTAAAGTTGGTTTATCGTATCTTCGCATAAGTATTATGTTGGAATTAACTTCATATATCAATGTTATGTTGAAAGGCTTGAATTTTAAAGAAGGTAAATAATCAACTTTGGAATAGGCAATAAGATAGCCGTTTATTTTCGAAAAGAATCCCAAAAAATTGCAGTAGTCCTTAACCATATAGTCCTTTTTTATTGTAATTAATATTGAACTAAAGGGAATCTGATCATGAAATAAACAAAAGTGAAGGATATACAAAATAGATGTTTATAAGATGGAATGGCGAGAAAATAAGAATATGCATTACTGATACAAATAAATGTTTAATGTAGACAAATGAACCTATATAGTATTAATTTTTAGTTAAAAGATAATTTGTAAGATCAAGCTGAAAAATAAATAGAGAATGGTTAAAAAACTATCTTCATTTATATCAGAAATATTCAAAAAAAAAAAGTTAGATAAAGACGAAATAGAGTATGAAAAAAGTCTATTTTTTGACATCTATACTTTGGTTCTTGTATTTATTCTGGTATGTAATGTTATCCTTAATGTATTTTTTCTCGACGAGCGTATTTATGCAGGAATTTTCTTCGGTATGGGGCTTTTTATGTTATGTACTCTACTATGGCCAGATAAAATTCGGTTTAACAGATATTTATTATTTTTATTGTTTCTTCTTTTAGGAGGGGTGGTTTTCTATTGTGATATTGCAAGCGGCAAAGCTGCTATGAACTACTTGTCTTACATATCTTTAAGCATAGCTATAGCATTTTTTTTTGATTACAATAAAGATAAGTATATCATAATAACCCTGGTAGGGCTGTTTATTTTTTATTTTTTACTAAGTATTATTACTGACTATTCTGTATTTGCATCTATTCACCAGAATCTTTCACCTCAAGAACAATGGTATATAAGGGTATATAAAGCGATGGAAATCTGTTTTTGCACTTTTGTAGGTATGTATTTTATTTATCGAAAAGAGCAAATGATCATAAAATATTATATAGAGAAAGAAAAACTACATGATTTAATAAAAAAAACAGATAGATTAAACTTTTCAGATGGACTATATGAGCTAGCAATGAGTCGAAATTCATTATTTATAACCTATTTCAAATCTGAATTTCCTGTATATTTTGAAAATATTTTAAAAACCTGCCCTAATCTCATTTCTTCAGAACTAGAAATTTGTGCTTTACTAAAACTAAATTTAAGTACAAAAGAAATAGCACAAGCTACAAACACAACTGTACGTGCTGTTGAAAATAAAAAATACAGGATTCGGAAAAAATTTAATTTGCCATCGGACGCTGATCTTAATTTATACATCATACAAGCTTTTTAAAACTAAAGTAATTTGATATAGTGTCGGTTAAAATTAAAAGCTAGTTAGTTAGCTGATGAAGATGTTAGGAGTTGATCCTTTTTTAAATTATTGATAAAATAAGAAGGGCTGACACCGGCTTCCTTCTTAAAAACAACGGCAAAAACTTCTCTCGATGAAAAGCCTGAGACATCGGCTAGATAACTTATTTTATATTCCCTATAAATCGGATTATCACAAAGTATATTTATAATATAGTTGATTCTTAAACTATTAATATAGCTGTTATAACTCTTTTCTTTATATCGTTTGATAATTTCAGATAAGGATCGGGTATTGGTATTTAGATCATTGGCAAGAGAGGTGAGGCTTAGATCTTTTTTTAGGTATTTTTGAGATTTTTCAAACTTATTCAGTTTTATTAGTATAGTTTTAATCGTCTCATCAGTTATATTAATTGTTTTGTCAATACTTACTATATTTTGTTTAGTATTATCTATAACTTCTTTATTTAAATTATCCGTTTTTTTTATATTTTTTATAATTTCCTTATACTTTGCGTGAAGTTTATTCTGATTTTGTTTCCAGAAATAAAAAAAAATTCCTATCAGAAAAAGACTAATGATAAATATAAAAATGAAAATACTGTGGACATTGTTAATATGTACTTTTTGTTGCTTTTCAATAATTTGATTTACGGGAGTATTTATGGTTTTTTTTTCTGCGTTGACAAGACTGTCATTGAGCTTAGTATAAAGGTTCATATACTTTCTTGAACTTTCTTTTTCACCCAATTCTACACAGGATTTAAAAATGACCTCATATATATCCCTGCGAATGTAAGGTATACTTATATGTTTTTCTAAATTTTCTGCCTGTTTAGCATACTTTTTAGACTCATTATATTTTTTTTGATCATAATACAGCCACGCAAATTCATTAAACACTATAATTTCAAGATTCTTGTTAAGATCATCTTTTTGACATATAATAAGTGCCTTTGAAAAAAAAGATTCAGCCTCCTTTATATTTTGCTTTGCATTGCTTGTCTTTCCTAGATTGATATATGTAAGAGCTAGTGTATGATTTTTTTTATTCACAAAATCTTTATTTGAATCTACCTTAATAATAGTTTCAAGACTTTTTTTTTGATAATATACAACAGAATCAACAGGTAAATTTATATGAGCAGAGTGACTAGCTAATCCGATGTATATAAGGGATTTCAAATAATACTTACTATTTTTTGATTTTATCTTATCTGTGATTTTCAATGCTTTACTAAATTCTTTGTAGCTTTCATCATTAAAACCTAATTCAGTATAAGAGGATGCTCTTAATCTATAAGTATTTGCCAATATCTCATTATTTTCTTCTTCTATTGAAAGACCTTCGGTAGCTTTTCCTAATTCTATCACTTTTTTATAATTTCCTAAGTCATAATATTTAGCCATTAAAATATTACCACTTTCTAAAACGCCCTTCGTATAATTGATGTCTTTCGAAAGGCGATATGTATTTTCAGATAGTTCAAGTGATTTTTTGGGGTTAGTTTGCGAAAGTTCTCTCGCTTTTTTAATATCACTATTAATGCTAGTGATTATTTGAGCACTTAAAATGCACGGAAAAATAAAAAATAGCAATAGAATAAATTTCATTTTGAGTTTTTTTGATCATTAAGTTATTTGCAAATTTAAGTGTTCTTTTCCTAATAAATTATCTGTGGCCAATTAAATTATGGCATGTTATCGTTTTTATTTAGCGACTTGAGTACATTTACTACGTAAAAAGGAGTTAATAAAAACCCTATGTTTCGATTATTTTGCTATATCAGTTAGATAAAGCCGTAAGTATATATGAGTGACGATAATTTCGTGTGAGATATTCCGAACTTATAACAAAAAATATTTTTTTTGTTATAAATAAAACTTTAAAATTGCATTTGCATTTAATAGTACCTAAATCATCTAGAGAAGAATAAGAAAATAACTTATGTAGTATATAAATTAAATCTCCTAAAAAAGGAAAGAAACAAATCAAAAATAAAATTTGATAAATGATAATACAAATACATGATGAAAAATAATCCTCCAGATTACAAAAAAATCTACTGTGATCTTATTAGTATAAAATATCCAGAAAAAACCCATCTATTCAAGCATTTGCTTTCAAAAACAAAATTGTCCACACTTGATGTAATGGAATTTAGCACTCTACTTTCAAAAATGGGTACCGAAGATACTCTTAAATTCAATCAACAACATAGATCGTATAATAAATCTGCAATTTATCAGATATTAGAATATCAGAAAATTAATAAGATAAATAATTCTCAATTGGCAGAGCATTTTAATTTAAGTAGGAATACTGTTGCAAAATGGAAAAAAAAATTTATTATAACAGTGTAATTTTAATTGAAGAAAAAAAAATATATTAAATTATATTAAAATTATACCTCATTTAATTATAACTTTTATATTTTCTGTATTTGCTTATATTGTGTATTAAATTATAAATAAATGTTTATTCATGCCGCTTTGGGTCGTGTGTCTTGCAGTTGTATTTTCGGAAAATGTTACATCAATCTTTTTGTAATTCATAATTAATTATTGAATTTTGCATGAAATTATAAAATAGACAGATGTTTTTTTTTATATGGATAATTTGAGGCTAAAGTTTTCAAGTAAAGATATTACCAAAATATGATTCTATATTAACAGGGGTAGTTTAAGTACTTAATAATGTATATGCTATTACATAATACAATGGATAGTAAAGATGGAATTATTATTTCTATTTTGTTTTAAGTATCGTTATTTTCTTCTCTAAGTTATATTTAAAGCACAAGTTGCTATTCGTATTGATTTTTAAGTCGCTTTTTTGAATTGATAAAAAATTGAAATTATCCGTGTACTGCATATAATGGGAGCAATATATGGATATAGTTTTGTAGATGAGAATATTGCAAAAAATATAGATGTAATATTACTAAATTTTAACTGTTATCACCTAATATTTTGTGATAATGTAAATGGTAAACTATCAATTAAATTTTGATAGTTTATGAAAACAAACAAAAACAAATGAAAAAAATTAAATTATTTCTTGTTGTCTCGGCAACAGTTTGTTCCATATCTGTATATGGGCAATCTCCAGGAGGGGTAACTACAGATTTAGGATTATGGGTAAAAGCAGATGAAGGCTTTACACCATCTCTATGGTCGGATAAATCAGGTAATAACTACCATCTTACCCAAAACAGCACTACGTTACAGCCAACTTTGTTAACTACAGGAGCAAAATTCAACTTTAATCCTGCTGTTAATTTCGACAGTAAAGTAATGGGTAATAATCAAGTCGCTAATCAAGGGGGTAATAACAGTATATCTTTGTATTCAGTGGCATCACTTGAAACTGATTCTGGAGCTAATACACTTATCGGAATAGGAAATGCTGGAGACAATCCTCATTTTGGAGCTTATCCTAACGCTACATTTATGATGTATACCAGTTTATATGGATCTTCTGCAAACCCTGCAATTGATATGTCAAAATCTTATCTGATGTCTGGACATTGGCAGCATAATGTTGCGGGAACAGCTCGTATTGAATTGAATGGTTTTACTGCAAGGTCAGGTGGAAATCAAGCTTCTCCGGCTGGGAATTTTCTTGTAGGAAATGATTTTATTAATACACCCAATCAACCATGGAGAGGTTTAGTTCCAGAAGTAATTGCGTACACAAGCCCTAAATCAGGAAATGAAAATCAAAGGGTTAATAGTTATTTAGGTATTAAGTATGGTCTTACTTTACGCACAGGGGGGACAAATACAGGAACATTTAATTATCTTTCTTCGGCAAGTACGACAGTTTGGAATGGTGCAGGGAATGCGGCTTATCATAATAATGTATTTGGAATTGCGAGGGATAATGCAAGTGCCTTACATCAGAAGCAATCCAAGAGTGTCAATCAGGATCAAAAATTGATCATTGGAGCGGGTACATCTTTATTTAGCATGAATTCAACCAATACAAATAATCTAACAGACGGACAGTTTCTTGTTGTCGGAGATAATGGGATGAAGCAATCATTAGCAGTCTCCTTACCATATACTTCTGCTCCAGGAGGAAAAGTCAATTATAGATTTTCAGCTGTATGGAAAGTTCAGAATACAGGAAATACGGGAACTGTAATTGTAGCATGGCCAAAAGAGATTTCCAATTTACATCTGGTACGTTCTTCCGATGCATTGTTTGATACATCTGATGAATTTATTCCGATGGCGGGTACAGTGACCATCAGTGGAGTTGAATACAATACAGCTACTGTAACTTTTACTGATGGAGATTATTTTACATTTGCAGGCTATGGTAGAGGTCCGGGAGGAGTAACTGCAGACCTTGGATTATGGGTAAAAGCAGATGAAGGCTTTACACCATCTCTATGGTCGGATAAATCAGGTAATAACTACCATCTTACCCAAAACAGCACTACGTTACAGCCAACTTTGTTAACTACAGGAGCAAAATTCAACTTTAATCCTGCTGTTAATTTCGACAGTAAAGTAATGGGTAATAATCAAGTCGCTAATCAAGGGGGTAATAACAGTATATCTTTGTATTCAGTGGCATCACTTGAAACTGATTCTGGAGCTAATACACTTATCGGAATAGGAAATGCTGGAGACAATCCTCATTTTGGAGCTTATCCTAACGCTACATTTATGATGTATACCAGTTTATATGGATCTTCTGCAAACCCTGCAATTGATATGTCAAAATCTTATCTGATGTCTGGACATTGGCAGCATAATGTTGCGGGAACAGCTCGTATTGAATTGAATGGTTTTACTGCAAGGTCAGGTGGAAATCAAGCTTCTCCGGCTGGGAATTTTCTTGTAGGAAATGATTTTATTAATACACCCAATCAACCATGGAGAGGTTTAGTTCCAGAAGTAATTGCGTACACAAGCCCTAAATCAGGAAATGAAAATCAAAGGGTTAATAGTTATTTAGGTATTAAGTATGGTCTTACTTTACGCACAGGGGGGACGAATACAGGAACATTTAATTATCTTTCTTCGGCAAGTACAACAGTTTGGAATGGTGCAGGGAATGCGGCTTATCATAATAATGTATTTGGAATTGCCCGTGATGATGATTCAACATTGCTTCAAAAACAGTCAAAAAGTGCTAATTCAGATCAGAAATTAATTATTGGAGCAGGCACTTCTTTATTTAACATGAATTCAACCAATACAAATATTCTTACTGATGGACAGTTCCTTGTAGTGGGGGATAATGGGATGAAGCAGTCATTAGCAGTCTCTTTACCCTATTCTTCTGCTCCAGGAGGAAAAGTCAATTATAGATTTGAATCTTTCTGGAAGGTTCAGAATACAGAAAATACAGGAACAGTAATTGTAGCATGGCCAAAAGAGATCTTAAACTTACATTTGGTTCGTTCTTCTGATACCTTATTTGATACATCTGATGAGTTTATCCCGATGGTCGGTACTGTAACCATCAACGGAGTAGAGTACAATACAGCTACTGTGACTTTTAATGACAAAGATTATTTCACATTTGCAGGGTATGCTCATGCACCTGGAGGAGTAGTTAGAGGACTGAATTATTGGTACAGAGCAGATAAAGATGCCGTAAATACGGGAGGTGGAACAGACGTCACTTCTTGGAAAGATTTTTTCTCCGGAAAAGTGTCTATTCAATTAGGTACAAACCCGCTTCCAAAATATTCAGTTGGAGCTGTCAATTATTTTAATTTTAATCCAGGGATTAATTTTACAGCAGGAACCCAAACTTTGGGTACTTTGGGAGTAAGAACGTTTTTTGATGATTCTTATGATGTGTTTACCTTTACTAAAGAAGGTATGAGTAGTGGAGGAAATCATCCTAGCATATTCAGATCTTTGGTGGATAATTCACTTCTTACAGGTGGTATACGAAGATGGGATGGTTTAGGTATTTTAATGGATAACCGTATTGAAAGATTGTCAAATGTGGGAGGTAATACAGATTATTATGGGATACCGGCAGGAGCATTCTCTGCAAGTATACCAAGTATTATGTATCACACATTTACAACGCTTACAACATCAAAGGCGCTCAATGGTGCTTCGAATTTTGCAACCACAACTCACAGTGGAACTGGTGTTAAAAATTTAAATGGTGGACATTTGTTTGGGAATTCACAATTTTCTGGTAATGGAAGTGACAACCAAGGTTTTATAGGTAATTTAGGAGAAACTATTATTTATGGGTCAGGAAACCTTACCGAAACAGAACGAAGAAGAGTAGATTCTTACATGGCCATCAAGTACGGTATTACTTTAGGACGTGTGGCTACAAACCATTATTTATCATCTACAGAAGCAATGGTTTGGGACGGTACTGCCAATGCCACATTTAATAACAACATCTTCGGAATCGGACGTGATGATATTTCGGCACTGCACCAAAAAGTATCAAACAGTGTAAACAATGGAACGATCCTCACAATGGCTACCGATAATGATTTTGCTTTAGAAAATATTGCAGCGTCCAGAACTACTATTTCAGATGACCAAGAATTTTTAATTGCTGGAGACAACAATGTGGTTAGTATTCCTATGCAGACCATTAATTTTGGAAATGGGAGTGCTAAAATCATCCAGAGAAAATGGCTATTCCAAAGAACTGGCACCACAGAAAATATATTTATCCAGGCAAATCTTTCAGCTTATGAAAGTCAGTTCTATAATCCTAGCTCAGTATATATGGTCATTGCGGATGATGCTGGTTTTACAGCTAATAGGATATTGGTACAGGGCACAAAAATTACAGGAAAATGGGTTTTTAACCATGATTTCGATACAGAAAATGAGAAACGTTATATCACATTTGCAACAGTTGAAAATACGATTTGCTACAAGCCGGGAGCTATTGTTACATCAGAAAATCCGGCATTAATCAGTAAGATAGGAATTAGTTCCTTAACAAGAGTCGGAAGTCAAAATGCTGATAATTGGCCTGCTGTACGTAAGGGAGCGTGGCTGGTTCTGGAGGCAAGAACAAAAGGTTTTGTTGTAAATAGACTATCCTTTAATGCTTCGGGAAATCCAGTTGGAATTCCTGAAGCTGATTTTGTCGAAGGAATGCTGGTTTATGATACCACTAACAAATGTTTGAAAATGTATACTTCTCAGGATGGAGGAACTACATTCGCTTGGTCTTGTATCAATACACAAACTTGCCCAGATTAATAATAATTTTTAAGAACTTTACTATAAATAAAGGTTAATGGATAGTAAGGTTCTTAATTTTTCAAAACTCATATACAATGATTAAAAATATAATAGTAATTAGCGGATTTATAATGTCTTTATCTTTACAGGCCCAGATAGGAATAAGTAGAGAAAGTGTAAGTAATGGCTCAGTTTCCATACAATTTGGAGATAATGAAAATAAAGGGTTGCTTCTTCCATATGTCACTGATAAAACAGAGATTATAGAAAATGGAACGATTATTTATGATACTTCAGACTTTAAAGTAAAATATTTGAAAGATACCAATACGTGGTTCGATATGAGTGTTGATTTATTAGGAACGGCAGATTTGAGTATTCAGGCGGCTGACAGGATAGAACAGCCAGGTGCAAAGATTTGTATTAGTACAACCGCAGGGGGAACGGATACAACAAAAGGAATTCTTGTTCTCGCAGATACAAATAAGGCGATGGTACTGCCTAAAGTGGCAAGTCCTCATTTGAATATTATAAGTCCGAGTGCCGGAATGATAGTATATGATACTGTAAAAAGACAACTTGCAGTGTATAATGGAACAGCGTGGACATTTTGGAAACCTTAGGTGAAAAACATCGGTTTGAACTAGATATATAAGAAATTGTATTAAACACCGTATTATTTAGTTCAGGTATTTTTCTTTTATCAGTATTCCTTATAACACAGTATTTCTTATAGAGACTTTGGCTCTACGGTAAAAGATAGGGTAGGTCATAATTGAAAGTGAGGATCCTGATCTTAGTACTTAACACAATGAGCGAATTAATCAAAACAGTACGGAAAGCTCTGGTACTGTTTTGATTTCTAACAAAATTTCTATTTTATTTAAAATTAAGATGGTACGTCAGCAACCTCTCTTTTATCAACAAGTAAATCTTAAGAAGATGCGTCTTAAAAAGCTGGATTTATCGTTAAATTTGTTAGGATGATAAAACTCGATTAAAATTTTAATTAGAAATATGATTCTAAAAATTGTTCTTCCGATCAGACATTTTTATTTACAACAAATTAAAAATAGGCTGTTAATTTAATCACTAAACTAACATACTTAATTTTTCATGAGTAGAATAGTTATTTAGATTATTGTCCATTTCTTGATCATTTTGGAGAATGTCGCTAAAATGATAGCTGATGCGAGAGTGTGTTTGGTTGTAGTAGGTATATACAGTTTTATACCTAATTCTGGCTTAAATTTATACGGTAAAGCGGCACCACTGTTCCGTCTGAAGTTACTGGAAGGTTTATATTCTGCCACCTGAAATTCATCAGTTGGAAGGTCAAAAATTTCGCTTTTCATAAAAAATTTTCCACTTACGCCAGAGGAATACCCAGCAGTAGCCTTTAAAACTAAATTATCTGATATTTCATGAGAAAAATATGGTCCTACAGCAAAGTTTAGAAATCCCAATGACTGTGTTGTGATGTCAAAATTTCCAAGATTGTTATCTACCAGAAATTTGGTTGGGTGTATGGGAAAACTACTGAAACTAAAATGTCCACCCATTCCCCATTTTTTCGAGAAAAAATAGGCTCCTTCAATACCAACCTCAAAACCCACCTCCTTCTTGTCAGTAAGGTCAGACTCCTTTAAAAAGTTGGTTGTAGACAAAGTTGATCCTACTTTCAGAGATACGAAAGACGGATTTCCATTTCCTTCAATATCGGCAAGCATCTCCAAATTGTCACCTTTATTTTTATAAATCTTATCGATAAAAAAATAACCTAGTTCTGTAGAAATAATACCTATTCCTGCTAAAACATCGGAAATCCAATGTCGATTATTTAAATTTCTTCCCAATCCGGTAATCGCAGCAGCACTATAACCACCAATACTATAAGCAGGATTTACCAATCCGTACGCTTTGTGTAAAAACTGGCATTGGTAAAAGCCATTGATGTATGTCCAGAGAGAAAAGAATTTTTACTGGATCCGTCTGGGCGCTACTTTTGACGTATATTTTAACGAATTAACAATAAGTCTCATAATACCAACACTAGCGGCATAAGATAAGGTAGCTCTTCCTATATTATTTCGTCCTTTCACTCCTGCCAACTTGAGTCCATAAACCGCTGCTGTAGGTGCATACTGTAGATAATTATGATATCCGACCTTAAAAGTAGGAATAAATCTGTTTCTGATTTCACGTATATTCTTTCGCTCTCCCCAAGTTGCAGCAGAAGCAGTGAATAGTAGCGCAGGTGCTGTTGATTTTCTTATCCATTCCCTTTGGAATAAGGTTTTTTGAGATTGAGAATTTTGAATCAAAGGGTCATCAGGCAGTGTCTGGAGTTTAAGGGAATCTTGACCATAATTGAGGCAAAACGGTAGGATGTTTACTGATAAACAAAATAGTTTTCTTGTATAGTCCTTTTTAAATTAGTTTATATTTTCTTAGTATTTGTGAGGTGTCAAATAGTGAAATAATAATAAATTTGGAATATATATATATATATATATTATTGAGGAATGTTGAATTGCAATCAAGATGTAATAGAAATTCAATAAATATATTTTTTCATTCAAATTGTTTTGCTAATCTTGGAGTTTATGCAATTTTATGAACTCATCTTTAAAAAAGCAATCATTACATGTTATAATTTCCGAATTCACTACTGACGTTATTTTGATTTTTTAAAGGATAAGTGATGTAGTTTTTTTAATTTCTTCTGTTTGGATAATCATTTAAATTTGGATTTTAAGAATTTTATATTACTTGTATTTTGAATTTTAGCACTTTTTTGACCACTAATTTTTATCAATTTATTAAGCAGTAATTTTTCGCCAAATTTTTGGTGGTTTCATGGGTGTCAGGAAGATATAGGATATATTTTATGTGTAATAAATTACGAATATATTACAGTTGTACATGTACTTTATAAAACAGAGTGTACTACATTTGACAATAAAATTTATCTTTATGAAAGTCACTTTAAAAACAATGTTTATTATTACACCATTTTTAGTTGTAATCTCTTGTGAGGCCGTTCCTGTGGTCTATGACGCACCTCTTGAGCCTGGTCAAAATGTTTACCAAATACAAGGAGGAAGCAGAACTAGTAATAATTACAATACTACTACCAATAATAATAATAATAATAATAATAATAATAATAATAATAATAATAATAATGCCCTTGAGCCAGGTCAGCTACAGATGCAGTCCCAAAGTGATGACAAAATTCCCGAGCCTGGACAGACTGAGATGACAAATGAAGAGGAAGGTAATGTGCCAGAACCTGGACAATCAGAAATGAAGTCTGATTCAAACTAATAAAATATAGGGTAATAATACGTCAAATTATAATTATTATATTAGGCATCTTTTTTAGCATATTTTCGTCAGATTTAAGATCACAATCTAAAAATGGATTTTCGGGAAAATTTTCTAGTGAAGGAGATGTTACTGCTCCAGGTCTCATGATTAGGGAGTTGTCTTAACAAGGGCCCAAGCTGGAGGGGATTTCCTATTATCAATCTAATGAAAACGATCTAACTTCAGGATCGCTTTCGCTAAATGGTTATGTAAAAGATAATAATGGATTTATTCGTTTTAGAGATCAAAAAGGAAATGTAGTAGGTGATGGTTCCATTGTTTTAATAGATGCAATACGCTTTACTTTAAACAATCTACGAGATCGATAATGTTACCTTCCACAGCCTATTTGTATCAAAAAAAAGAAGACGTTGTTACTGGAGTTGCTAACTTTGTTAGGACATAATTCTTACTCTTTAACTTTAAGAGTATGAAAAAGATCAGAAAAAATTACAGTTTAGAGTTTAAGATCCAAGAAGTATCTTTAATTGAACAGCGAGGCAATGTCTCGTTGGTGGCTCAAGAATTGGGGATTTGCAAAGAAAGTCTAGTCAATTGGAGAAAGCTTCACAAAGAAGGTAGGCTTACCAAGGAAAAACAAATTTCCTCCGATCCCATAAGAGAAGAGTTACTAAGGCTTCGCAAAGAACCTAAAGAAACAAAGCTTGAGCGTGACATCTTAAAAAAGGCGGTAGACATCTTCTTGGTGAGAGACGGGTAAGATATAAATTTATCAAAGAACACGCTAGAGTGTTTCCTGTCGGGAAGATGTATGGGGTATTAAAGGTGAGTAGGAGCAGTTTCTATCATTGGAAGAAAAGAAAACGTACTATGCAATCAGAAGAAGAGCTATTTTATCTGCGGAGATCATCAGTATCTATCATTGGAGCTGTGGCCGATATGGAAGCACATGGATTGTAAGGGAACTGGAATCAAAAGAAATAAGAGCTTCTCGCCCTTTCGTTGCCAAACTGATGAGAGAGCTTGACCTGAGAAGTATTGTAAAGAAAAAATTTAAGCAGACTACCAATTGGCTACGCCGAACCACTTCGTTAGGTTTCATCTCATCGATACCCTGTTGCCAGAAATTATTTAAATCAAAATTTTCAGGTTAAAAACAGCAGAGAAGTATGGGTTTCTGATATTACCTATATCCGTACAGGCCAAGGTTGGTTATATCTTACGACAGTTATTAATTTGTTTGACAGAAAGGTTATAGGGTGGTCGTTAAGTGATATGATGAAAGCTCAGGACACCAGTATTGCTGCCTTGAAAATAGCACGACTTCATCGTTCTTTACAGGATCATGATAGTTTAATTTTTCATTGACTCCGTCGAAATATCATTCATCGACTGAAAGGAGATAATCTTCGATTTCAGACAGAGGGATACAGTATGCCTGCACAGAATTTACGTCAATAATCGGAAAAAACATTATCCGAAGTAAGAGCGGAATTGCGAAGCATATCACGAATACATCAAATGAAATGAAAATTGATGAGTAAAAGGAAATTGCTATGATAATGCTGTAACAGAGAGTTTTTTCAAGATCTTAAAAACGGAATTTATTTATCAATATTTAATGTCTAATCAATCTAAAAATGTAGCGTAAAGAGTATATAAATTTTGTCTCAAAAATAGTTGCAAGTTCTGGGCAAATTGTATATAAAGATGATGCAATTAGGGTAAACGTCAAAAATTATGGCTGGAATTCATCAAAAAGTGAATTCTATCTAACGAATTTTAATTTACATCCAGTTCTCAGCAAAGAAATGTTTTTTAAAAACTCAAGGTATCAGGATAATTATTTTGAACTCAAAGGTGATTGTGCATTGCTTTCAGTTGAACAATTTGGAAAACTTTCTTCAGACTCAATATTATCGTTTAAGCAGATAGGTTTTGATGACCTTCATTTGATTATATCAAGAGATAAAAGTTTACCTCCTAAGCCTCTCCAGCATAAACTGATGCCTACTCAATTAATAAGTTCTGTAAAACTTCCATTTTCCATTGATACGATTTCATTGAAAAATAACACTGTTGTTTATAAAGAGTTCGAAGTAAAAACGAAAGCATGGAGTGAGATTCCATTTTCTGCTTTAAATGGAAATATAGTCAATGTAAGTAATCATATAAACAGAAGAGATAGCAATTTGGAGGGAAAATTATTTACAGCTGATATAAAGCGATTTTCGTATAGAGAATCATATGTCGATACCTTGGCCGGGTTTAGTGCTGATGTAAACTTTTCTGCAATAGATTTGAGAGATTTTAGCAATATGTCGCGAACTGGATATAACCTCTGGATATGCAGATAACTTATACAGCTCTTTGAAAGGAAATCAATATGCAGCAACAGGAAGCATGAACTTTAGTTATGACGGGTTAAAAGTAAAATTTCTTAATCCAGAGTACAAAAATGGTTGGCGTTTTTCTCCAAAAGTGAAAACATTTGTTTTTAACTTAATTTTACCAAACAGTCAGCATAAAACAACTATGATGTTTGCAGAACGAGACCAAAATAAATTTATTTTTAATTATTGGATCAAAATGCAACTCAGTGGATTGCTATCAACATTTGGTTTAAAAAGCGATAGAAAATATCTCAAAACATATAATAAAAATCACGAACACGATAATCTTCCCGAGATTACTACGGTTTCTGAAATTGAACATGATAAAAGTAATTAGTAAATTTTTTTAAAAACATTGTTATAGTAGGGATCTCAGGGATAAATCTTAGACAGGTACTATACTATCGCTTTTATTTCTAATATTAGCTTCATTTAAATCATTAAGAATATGGATTTTTTTAATCATATTAAAACTGTTATCAGTATCATCCTAAGTTTAGGGATAGGGTGTCTATTGAATGGGACGGTAAAATTTATTCAACACCCGGGAAGAACAAAGCCATATTGGGTTCATTTACTGTGGGTATTATATTTATTTCTTTTAATGGTTCATTTTTGGTGGTGGGAGTATACATTGAGAGGGGTTAGATTGTGGACCTTTACAGAATATATATTAATCATAATGTATATTTTACTTTATTTTACACTCTGTCAGCTCTTATATCCGGCAGATGTAAAAGATTATGGAGACGATTATAAGAATTATTTTTTATCAAGAAAAAAGTGGTTTTTTCTTTTACTTATCGCTGTTTTTTTTATTGATATTTTCGACACTTTAATTAAAGGTCCTTACTATTTGGAAAAGTTGATGCCTATATATGCTATACGGATGATCAGCCACATTTTACTGTGTGGTACTTTTATTTTTGTAAAAACAAAGCAATCTGTTTTTTATGGAGTTATGGTATTATTCTTTATTCTATTTGAACTGTATTTTATCTTTAGTAAGTTCTACAATGATTAAAATCTTATTTTAATTTTGATACATAAACTTATTTTTAGAATTTTATTATAGGTAACAAGTTTTAGAAACGTGAACAAATTAAGAGCTTACCACCTTTTAATGGACAGATTAGCTGAAGAATATCTAAATGTTCTTAAAAAAATAATATCTTTTATAATTTCAATCCTTAATTATTAAATTATGAAAAAACCACTATCACAATGTCAGTATGATTTGTCATTGGAACAAGCTGAAGATTATTTAAAAACTATTTTTCCTCGTGTTTCACGTACTTTTGCCATTACAATACCACAACTTCCTTCTCCATTACGTCGCGTTGTAATGAATGCTTATCTCCTAGCACGAATACTTGATACAATTGAAGATGATTATGCATTGACTATAGAACAAAAATTTTATTATGGAAAAAAGTTTATTTGGATTTTAGAGAATGATATAAAAAGCGCAAAAGAGTTCGCCTTAGAAATTGCACCCAAGTTATCGATTCAGACGAATGAAGCTGAACGTGAGCTTATGTACAATTTACCGCTAGTACTAAAAATAACACAAACGTTCAATGCCAGGCAAAGACAGGCAATCCAACGATGTGTAAAAATTATGTGGGATGGAATGCAGATTTTTTTAAAACAGCGAAGTGAAAGTGGTCTTGAGACATTAGAGGATTTAAATATTTATTGTTACCATGCTGCTGGTGTTGTAGGAGAGATGCTGACAGAACTTTTCGCAGATTATTCTAATAAAATAGCACAAAATAGTGAAGAAATGCAAAAACTGGCAATATCATTTGGAAACGGATTACAAATTACAAATATTCTTTTAGATCACTGGGAAGATCGTAAAGAAGGTTTTTGTTGGTTGCCACGTAGCTTGTACGGGAATGACCTATATCATCTTAAACCTGAAAGCTACAACGAAAATTACAGAAAATCGCAAACTGTAATGGTAAATATTGCTTATAAAAATTTACAAGAGGCTTTAAAATACACATTATTAATTCCGGAATCCGAAGCCGGAATCCGTCGATTTTTATTTTGGACAATCAGTTTTTCTTTGTTTTCACTAAGTAGAATACAAGAAAAACCTTCTTTTTCTAAGAAGGAAGAAATTAAGGTGCCCCGTACTAACATACTAAAAGTCATAATGATTACTCGAATTTTAGGAACAGGAGATAAAACATTAACCAATTTTTTTAATTCAGTTTCTTTAACTATACCAGATCTGAACTTGTAACTATTTTTGAGACAAAATTTATATACTCTTTACGCTACATTTTTAGATTGATTATACATTAAATTTTGATACTCTCTTGTGGTTAAATTTCCTAAGGCTGAAATCGAAGATTATCTCCTTTCAGTCGATTATCCAAAGTTAATCTTAATCGAAAGTTAGAATGAAAAAGTTACTTAACAATATGATATTCCCTGTAACTTTTGATAATTATATTTAAATAAAAACAAAATCTAGTAGTTATCATTGTTATAAGTTGATATTTTAAATATTTAAAAATGTTTAATAGAAGTTGTTTGGAGTTGCTACTTTTGTTAGGACACAATTATTATACTCTTTACCTTTAAGAGTATGAAAAAGATCGGAAAAAATTAGAGTTTAAAAATTAAGTAATTTTAGTCTCAAAAAACGATTACACTAAAAATTGAAAAACACCAATGATTAATTATTGGTGTTTTTGCTTATTATCACAGTGATTAATTTGTAGGCTCAAATTTTTTAATTGCTTCCAATGTAGTTGGAGTAAATAAATTGACCAGATTTCCGTCAGGATCTCTAAATAAGAGAGAATTATTTCCCCAAGGCATTATCGTTGGCTTTTGGACAATATATGGTTCTAAAAAAGTTGTTAATCTATTATATTCTTTTTCTACATCCTCAACCATAAATTCAATAATTGCTGTACGGTTTTTAGCTGCCTAACTACTCTTTCACCACCGAAAAGTAATTATTCTAATAGATACTAAATTCATAATGTTTAATTTTCTGAGACAAAAATAAGTTGCATTTGTGACAATAGTCTGTCAGTAGTCCTTGTTGTGTTTGAATTAATGGTAAATATTTAAAGACATTTCTCTAATATGGACTACCAATATTCTGAAACAAGTTACTAAGGAAAAAATTGATGGAAACCTCGTTCAAAGATAGGTATCTTTAAAAAAGATTTTTTTGTCTATTAGAATTCTAGTTTGAAAGTTTCTTTTCTTGGAAGTTCATCAATTAGGTCTTGAAAATTACTGTCGTCTGGCCGTGGAAAATTAGCATTATAAATCTTTCCTTCACGATCAATAATCATAAACCTTGGAATAGCATTCACACCCAGTTTTGCTAATGCATTTGGATCTTCAACCCACGATTGTTGCACAGGTGTTTTTTTATTTTTTATATCAAGTTTCCATTTGTTCTTATCCTCGTCTATGCTAGCAGATAGAAAAACCATTTTATCGTCATACGCATAATGATTTGCAAAATATTCAAAAACGGGTGTTGTCTCCTTACATGGTCCACACCATGTTGCCCAAAAGTCAATTACAACATATTTTCCTTTAAACTTTGTAAGATTAAATTTCTTGCCACTCTGATCAAAAAATGCAATCGCTGGAAAGGGCTTACCTTTTTGCTGATTGTTAATTACCTGAAGCTGACCGGCAACATACTTTCCATATTTTTTGTCTTTAAACTCACCTACTTTTGAAAGGAATAATTTATTTCTCTGTTGCTCATCCTTAATCAAATCCATCATCTTTATGAGTTGATAAGAAAGAAGCTGATCTCTTTCTAATCCTAAAGGCATTTTTGATATTTTGCTGAACGCTATACTATCGGGGCTTTTAGTCCCTTCTTCAGGTAAAAACCTCTTGATTCTATAATTTTTATATTCCTGAGTGGAAAGCAATATTCCAGATGGTTTTTTTAAAGTGCTTTGCAATTCATTAATAAACTCTTTTGGAGGGACAAATTTTTTATCAATGAAAGATGTCATTTTTTGAAAATCATAAATAGCATTCAGCATATTCACAGCGTTTTTTTGTTGCTGAAATTTTCTGAAATCATCTGCAAAGTAAATATTCTCCTTAGTACGGTAATTAGCAAGATACTTTTCTCCTTCTTTCCACTCAACTTTAGCTTCCCTATAAAACTTTTCAGGTGTATTGGTGAATTGTTTTTGAGGAACTATCCAACTATAAAACTTAGAATTTCTATTACTGTTGGCCGTGATAAATTCGTTTTCTGCCTTTCGGGTTCCTTTCATTATGACTTTAAAATTTTTCGGATCAATTTTGATATCAAACTTCAAATGATCTCCTTTTGACAAAACAAAAATATGCGATTTCTGACCTATGATAATTCGATAATTATTTAACGTGATATTCTTTTTAGATTTCCAAAAAAAATTTCCTTCTTTCACGGGAATTTTTGCAATTGGCTCTTCAATCTCTTGGGAAACTATAGTTATCTCATTTATTTGTTTTGAAGATGCTACAAAGCCTTCAATAATAGTTTCACTAGTTTTTTTCACAGGATAAATAGGTTTCGTAATAAAAAAGTATAGTGCAACAGCAAGTGCAATTCCAAATAAAGTTCGCACAAATGTTTGAGTGTTTTTAATGAAGGCTGTCTTAAATCCACGACAACTGTACCAAACATAGCCGATCAGAAGAAAAACAATCATCCAAAAGATACCCATATATTCAGAATAATTAAAGTAACTGTTTAATTCATAGGAATCAGGATAAGATAGAGTTACATTAATATTATTATATGGCGAAAAATCAAATATCAAAGATCTCTGATTAGCAACTACGTTAAGAACAAGCCCTAAAATGCCTATGACAAAAGGCCATATGAATCCTGAGATTATAATGGAAAGCATCATTTGTAAAGAGATTACCCCTAATGCTACTACAAACAGACGAAGAAATATTTGTATAAGCCAGAGTATATCAATGCTGTAGTCTAGATTCGTTTGGGGAAATATAGCTTGAGTAAGAGAGGCAAAAAAAGCTGTAGAAGCGAAAAATAGTATTTCAGAAATCAGAAATAGCGCAACGACAACAAAAAATTTCCCTGTATAAATACTAAATTTACTTAATGGTTGGGTTTCTAAAAATGTCCAGCCATTATTTTTATGATCTATCTGAGCTACTCTGGTTGCACTTATAATAATAAACAATATTAATAGAAATTCACCATACATACTTAAAAGGGATAGGAAACTTTGATGTATTGCTGATTTTTCAACTCCATTGTATACTCTGCTATCTTCAAATATAATTTTAGTTGCAAATGAGAGAATCGGAGCAATGACTGCAAAAATAACGGCTAAAACAAATAATCCTAGATTTTTAGTTTTCAGCCATTCTGCAGCAAAAGCTGTTTTTATATAATGTAATTCTTTTTTCATTGCTTAGTTTTGTTTAGTAATTTCCATGAACCATTCTTCAAGTCCACCTGCGGCAACAATCTGATAAATTTTTGCGCCAGATTTCACTAAAAGAGTTGTGATTGTGGCGATTTCTTGCTGTGAATTGGTTACGATCAAGATCTCAGTTTCAGATTTTAGTTCTACAGAATATTGATCTTTAAGTAAATCCCTATATTTTTCTGCATCGCTCAGCTGAAATTTAGTTTTCTGGAATTTATAAAGGTTATTTAAATCTTCCTTGCTACCCTCAAATTTTATCTCTCCATGAGAGATTATGCCGAGATGCGTCACCATTTTCTCAATCTCTAATAGAAGGTGACTTGAAATCAAAATCGTTACCCCTCTTTCACGGTTGAGTTTAATAAGCAGTTCACGTACTTCAAGCATTCCCTTTGGATCGAGACCGTTTACTGGCTCGTCTAAAACCAGGAGTTCAGGATCACTGATGAGTGCCAAAGCTATTGCAAGACGTTGTTTCATGCCAAGCGAGTATTTTTTCATCTTAATATGTCGTGCGTGAAAAAGCCCTACTGTTTCTAAAACATCATCAATCTTTACTGTATCTAAATTTCTGATGACGCAGACAATTTTCAGATTGTCATATCCCGACAGATGATCATAAAATGCCGGGTAATCAATCAAACAACCGATGTTTTGTAAAGCCTCAGGATAAATTGAAGAAACATTTCCCCCAAAAACTTTTACCGAATTTGAGTGATCGTTGAAAAGTCCCATGATAAGGCGCATTGTTGTAGATTTTCCGGCGCCGTTCGCACCAAGAAAGCCGTATATTGATCCTTTGGGAACTTTAAGATTCACATTTTTAAGGATAAGCTTTTGACGGGTGAAGCCAAAATTCAAATCCTTAATTTCAATGATATTTTTCATGTCGTTTATTTTTATGATAATCTATAGATTATTCTAAAGCAGTGATTAGTAATATTTAAATTTTCAACGATTTAAATCACACATAATATTTTTTCTCTTATAAGAAAGAATGATGTTTTTGCACAATCAAATCTTTATTTTTGGATAGTGTAAAGAATCTCCAGACAGAACTTTACAAAGTATTGTCATAAAGTAAATTTTTCATTCATGTTTGCGTGATTTTACAAATCGTCAAAATTTGAAGCAAAAATCTCATTCATCTCATTAGAAAACTGCGGAGTATAATTTAACCCAAGAAAGTCTTCTTTTGGTAAGAAATATACTCCACGGATGTCTGTATCTGAGTTTTCGGTTGCGAGCCCGAAAGAACGACTACCGGAGATGGACTGGAAGAGGATCAGTTCACGGGATTTTAGGCTATAGATGGTCGTATTGAATTACTTAAAATAGCGGGATTTCAGAATATCATATTGGGTCAATCCTCTGTGTTCCGGTGAATCTTCTATTTTTTGTTTCCATGAAGAATCTAATTTGTCTAAAATATATCCCAATGCAGCTCCTTTATCATATGATGTTCGTTTTGTCAGTAATTGATGGTAAGCCTTATTGGAAATTATAAGCTCTAATAACTGCGAAAAAGTAAATGATTTACCTTGTTCATTGGTGTTAAAATGTTTGTCTTTGGCAGTAAGATCAGAAAATCTATGTTCTAAGTATTCTGCGGTGCCTTCTATGGCTTCACTGTTCTTTTCAGCGATAAGCTGTGGCCATTTTTTAAGTCTGATATCACGAATTTCAATCCATTGTTTCATGATAGAATCAAGTTTTTTGGTATCTGTGGCTTTTAATCCTTCGTCCAGCAGTTTATATTCTTTTCTCAGGAGATCAAAATTTTCTTTATTGTATGGATAATTTTCTATGTAATCCCCTCCATCTTTATCGTAGATCCACTTTTTTTGGACATAAAGATGAAAGGCTTCATGTAGAGAAAAGTAGTTGAAATCCGGAAAAATAACTTTTTTATCAAATAACTCAGGATAAAATTTAAAAGCCAGCATTTCTTTATTCTCTAATGTTGAATACCTGAAAGCTCCAGGAAAAAAATATTTTAAAGATTCACTTCCTAAATATCTTGCTAAGTAAACGTCTTTCAGATACGGATTGCCTGGAAAATTGATCTTTTTATACTTTTTCGTATTCACCCATTTACTGGTGTTAACTAAGTATATGTATTGGCAGCTGAGTTTTGATTTATCAGACCGAATTAATATTAATGGCTCCTTATTATATTGATATGCCGACGTCCAAAGCTTATCTGCTGATTGATCAAATGTTTTATACTGTAAGGTTAATTCATCAAACATTTTCTGATCGGTTGGGTCTAACTCGGAATAGCTGTCTGGAGAAGGTTTTAACAAGAAATATGCTAAGATGAGAACTGCGATAGTCAAAAAAAAGATCACGAAGTGTCTTCTTTTGACATTTTTTTTTAAAATTGTCATAACTTTTTTTCATTTGTATTTCCGGCAAATTTAAACAATTTATTCTATCTTTTTTTTTCTCTGAATATTTAACTAATACGTATTAGTTCATTTTGTATTTAATATAATAATCATACTAAATTATCAGAATTGAAATCTAATTAAAATCTCTTTATGTGGTTTAAAACATTTATTTTCACCTGTTATAATTCGAATAAAAATGAACATCTTTAATCTCGAGTTGCTAATTTTGTTAGGACACAGTTCTTATACTCTTTAACTTTAAGAGTATGGAAAAGAGTATCTTTAAGTGAACAGCGAGACAATGTATCCTTGGTGGCTCAAGAATTGGGGATTTGCAAAGAAAGTCTAGTCAATTGGAGAAACCTTCACAAAGAAGGTCGGCTTACAAAGGAAAAAAAAATTCCTCCGATCCTATAAGAGAAGAGCTACTGAGGCTTCGAAGGGAACTTGAAGAAACAAAGCTTGAGCGTGACATCTTAAAAAAAGCTGTATGGATCTTCTCGGGGAGAGACGGTGTCCATATCTTTTAAAAGTTTGGCATTTTCTGTAGAAATAATAACGTTATCCTTCAAAAGATTTTCCTTGTACTGCTTTTGAGCTTCAATTGATTGTTGTTCTGTTTTAGAAGATGTATACAAAAATACTATAAAACTTGTAATTAACATAATGAAGGAAGTAGCCCAAACATATAAACTTAATTTAAGCATCTTTATTCTTTTATTGTTCTACACTGCTCTTTCTGTTCTGTCCTTGTAAAAGGAGTTTAAATGACTCAAATCAGGCACTAAACGCAATGTTTTAAGTTCTAATATTTTCAATTCTATTTCTGTATTCTCTTATTCGATTTTTGAGACGGAATTTTCAAACTTGTTTGCAATATTTTCTTGATTTTGTATACCTTCTTTTAATTGCACTAAACTTCGCGAAATTATTTCGGCTAAATGGTTATTAGTATAATCTTCCATCGTATTCTTTGCTTCATGGAAAGTTAGATATTTTTCAGATGTAGAAATATTTCTAAATAAAATTTAGCTTTTTTTATAATTTATAAGATTAATTTTAATAATGTTTATGAATACTTAAAACTAAGCTCCATTATAATGAGGTTCTTGTTTCAAATTTCAGAAAAACAACGGATCCAAAAATTATTTAATTTATTTTTATAAGTATTTGTTTTCAAATACAATTAAGCATAGTTTTTGTACACCCTTATTTGCCAAAATTAGAATCATGTGTTATAATTTCAATTCCAAAGGTGTAAACCTCAAAAAGGCAATGACAGATTTTAATGCTGAAGAAATTGGTACTCCCAATTTCATAATAGGGCAAATCAATGCTTTTAGTAAACAGACAGAACCAACAATTCCTGCAATAGTTAATCATAACGGGATTGTATTAATGCCTACATATTGGGGTACTAAAGAAATAAAAAAACATCCAACCTCTGGCTTAAACTTAAAATCGGAAAAAGCATATTTCGTATTTGAAAATAATACTTTGAAATACTACCTTCAACAAAAATCTCATCATCAAATTCATATTCAACGCATATGCCACCATAACTAAGTAAAAGTTCTTCGCTTATTAGCATAATCTTACTTTTCAATAAATATTTTTTTAAAGCATCAAATAATAAACCATTTAAAGCCAATTTTTAGCATATAATCAATAATATTGGATTATGTGATCCTTTTTTTTTATTTTTTGTGCTTTTTTTTAATAGTTATGCAAAATGTAAATATTTCAATTATTTATTCTACTCTCACTTTAGATAATCGCAACTTTATCAAAATATTTGTTAATGTCTTTCAGTTCAATCACACTAAACTATCTACTATTGTAAATTAAGCTAAAAGATATCCGACCATATACATAACCATCATAAAGGCTTAATCTTATTTTAGCATTTTATTTAAATGAAACTGTTTACATCTTATAATAAAAATGTTCTTCAATACACAGATGATTATAATATCGACAAGCTAAGTTCTGAAATTAAAATGCTTACCTCGATTTTTTCCTACATTCTTAACTCATCTTTAAATGTTCCCCACTTTATATTTAATACGGCGAATCTAAATACAAAACGACAGCAAATACCGCATTTTGTGGTATTTGCTGTCGTTTTGAAAATAATTTTAGCAATATTTCCGTATTTCGGCTTAGTTATCTGGTGGAAGTCGAAGCACAAAAGTTCAGTTTTGCAGCAAGTTCAATCGAAGAACGGAACTTAAATTTATAATTTCTGTCATATTGCCAGACTAATGTTCATGGCAGTATGTGTCTGTCATCGGATTTAAACCTTTTCTACGATTATTTGAATAGATATAGCAAAATGACAAAAGACAATGCTCTAAAAAATAAAGACTTTATTTTTTGATTTATTAAAAAAAATTAGTTAATTACAATAGCTGCCACTTCAATTTCAATAAAAACATCAGCTCTAAACAAACCTTTCACTTCCAAAAGCGTGCTTGTTGGTGGCGTTTCAAGATTGACATACTGGTCTCTTACTTCTCTGTAACTGGCTGTTTGCGTAATATCTGTTATGAAAATTCCCAGTTTTATAATGTCGTTCATACTTGCTCCACAACTTTCTAAAATAGCTTTTACATTTTCGAAAATCTGAACAGTTTGTGTTTTTACATCATTACCCACTAATTCTCCTTTTTGATTAAGAGGAATTTGCCCAGATAGAACTAACATTTTCTGATTTTCCAACGGAATTTCTACAACCTGAGATAAACCTTTAATATGAAATACTTTTTCCGAATTTTTAAATTTTATCATTTTTTTGAATATTTAATGATGCAAATTTCCACTTTAAATAGAATAACAAGATTGCTAAACCTTTCATCTTTAATGACTATTTCTTTCAAGTATTTTTGATAACGATAAAAAATGCCCGCAAGAGTTTTGTAATTTTGAAAAAACTAGAACAATATGAATGTTGTAAAAAAAGTGGAGGATAATAATTTGTATCAAGGAACGCATATCGTGCTAACATCAAATAAAATTGGAACGACTGAAATTTGTAGGCAACAACACAAAACTCCGTTCCATAAAACGAATATGCTCAAAGAACATTTTTTATTATTTTCTGTAGAAGGAACAAATGAATTACAAATTGGGAATCAGCTAATTTCTTTAAAAAAGGGAGAAATGTTGTTGCTTAAAAAGGCAACTTATGTTGAGATTGTAAAAAGGGGCGAAGCAAAAGACAATTTCATGTATGAAAGTGTATCCTTTTCTCTAAAAAAAGATGTTATTCTTGATTTTATTAAGTTAATAGAAATGGATGAATATTCTAAAAATAGCACCTCAGATAATGAAGTTTTAATTCATCCGTACGGAATACGGTTACAAACCTTTTTAGCATCATTAAAATCTTATTTTGATGATAACGAAAGAATTAGAACGGGTTTATATAAGCTTAAAGTACTGGAATTGCTTTATGACCTTTCGGAAGAAAATCCGATATTCTTACAACAATTATTGAATCTTAATCGTAATGAAACCAGAGATTTGATGAATGTTGTAGAAACAAATTATCTCCAATCTTATACTCTTAAAGAATTGGCTTATATTTCAGGACGAAGTTTGTCGGCTTTTCATCGTGAATTTGTTGAATCATTTCAAACTACACCTGGAAAATGGATTCAAGAAAAACGGCTGCAAAAAGCTAAAGAATTAATATTTTCTACTCAATTAACCATTGCAGATATTTGTAATGAGGTAGGATATGAAAATGTTTCACATTTTTCTCGTTTATATAAAACTCATTTTGGATATAATCCTAGCGAAACGAAATCTCGTTAAAATAGTGATTTGAGATATCTTCTTTCCATTAGTTATATTGCTTAAAATTGATTCTAACCTTCATATTTATGCGTTGCATCGATATGATTTGTACAACTGTCGTAAAATAATTTATGATACAAATAAAATTTATTATGATTGTTTTTGAATACCAAGAAAGCCTCTAGTGAAGTAAAATTGAAATCCTAACTTGCAAAAGTTAGATTTTTTTATTTGCCATTTCTTTTATTTCTTCATTATTATTATGATCATTTTGTGAGATTTATAAATGATCGTTCGTGAGATTATTTTTAAAAATTGGAAGAAGTTATTTGAATAAAATGTTTACTTTTTTTCTCAATTTATTTTCTAAGTTAACTTCTTTTCTAATTTCTAAAACCGTTTATAAAAGAGGTTTTAGAATCCTGTAATCAGCAAAATTAATGTTTTCATCACTTTCATAATTATTAGTTTAAGTGAAAAATAAACTAATACATTTTAGTTAAATCTTTAGAAAAAAAAAGCGAAGGATAAATTGTTTAAATTTGCCGGAAATACAAATGAAAAAAAGTTATGACAATTTTAAAAAAAAATGTCAAAAGAAGACACTTCGTGATCTTTTTTTTGACTATCGCAGTTCCCATTTTAGCATATTTCTTATTAAAAAAACCTTTTCCTGACAGCTATTCCAAGTTAGACCCAACCGATCAGAAAATGTTTGATGAATTAACCTTACAGTATAAAACATTTGATCAATCAGCAGATAAGCTTTGGACGTCGGCATATCAATATAATAAGGAGCCACTAATATTAATTCGGTCTGATAAATCCAAATACAGCTGTCACTACATATACTTAATTAACACCAGTAAATGGGTGGATACGAAAAAGTATAAAAAGATCAATTTTCCAGGCAATCCGTATCTGAAAGACGTTTACTTAGCAAGATATTTGGGAAGTGAATCTGTAAAATATTTAATTCCTGGAGCTTTCAGGTATTCAACATTAGAGAATAAAGAAATGCTGGCTTTTAAATTTTATCCTGAGTTATTTGATAAAAAAATTATTTTCCCCGATTTCAACTACTTTTCTCTTCATGAGGCCTTTCATCTTTATGTCCAAAAAAAGTGGATCTACGATAAAGATGGAGGAGATTACATAGAAAATTATCCATACAATAAAGAAAATTTTAATCTACTAAGAAAAGAATATAAACTGCTGGATGAAGGATTAAAAACTACGGATACCAAAAAACTTGATTCTATCATGAAGCAATGGGTTGAAATTCGTGATATCAGACTTAAAAAATGGCCGCAGCTAATCGCTGAAAAAAACAGTGAAGCCATAGAAGGCACCGCAGAATACTTAGAACACAGATATTCTGATCTTACTGCCAAAGACAAACATTTTAACACCAATGAACAAGGTAAATCATTTACTTTTTCACAAGTCTTAGAACATATCATTAAAAACAAGCCTTATCATGAGTATCTGGCAAGACAAGCATCGTATGATAAAGGAGCAGCATTGGGATATATTTTAGACAAATTAGATCCTTCATGGAAACAAAAAATAGAAGATTCACCGAAACACAGAGGATTGACCCAATATGATATTCTGAAATCCCGCTATTTTAAGTAATTCAATACGACCATCTACAGCCTAAAATCCCGTGAACTGATCCTCTTCCAGTCCATCTCCGGAAGCCGCTCTTTCGGACTGGTGACGGAAGACTCGGACACAGATATTCGCGGAGTATATTTTACCAAAAGAAGAATTTTTTGGTTTAAATTATATTTCGCAGATTTCTAATGATACGATTGATATTTCGTACTATGAGATCGGGAGGATTGTCGAATTATTACAGAAATAATCCAAATATTCTAGAAATGCTGGCAATTCCGGAAAGCCTGTATTCAAAATGAAAATCTGTTGATGGGTTTGCTGAAACCTAAAGATTTTTTTTCAAATTATGCAAATATGCTTTTGCAGGTATGCGATTTCATAAATCTAAAAACCAAAAGGACTCAATAAAAAAAATTAAATATTATTGATAAAGGAAAAAAATAGATCCTTGATTTCGGTGAAATAGATGCTAATTTTGTTTTATACTAAGTATATACTAATGAGCGAAAAAGTATTGATTATTATCGATATACAGAATGAATATTTTGAAAAAGGAAATCTTACATTGACCAATCCAGTTGACGCAAATCTGAACGCAGTTAAAGTTCTTACGCATTTCAGAGCGAAAAGTTACCAGTTGTACACATACAACATCAATCGGCTGATCCGGTATCGTCCTTGTAATTTAGGTGAAGATTATAATCTTCCTTTCTCACAAACTCCAGATTATCAATATACGCGCTTCTACATTACACACCTTCCGGATGATGAATGATAATATAGCATTATTATAATTATATCAAAGTGGTACTGCCCTTACTGCAAATGATTGGATGTTTGTAAGAAGTACTTTTTTTGAATAAAATTTAAATACAATTGGCCAAGTGAAACTCAATCTGCGGACATAACATGACCGACATTAATAAGCTTCCAAATGACAAGCTTAGGAAACGCCCATTATTTTGTATACAAAGGAGATCGTTTTAAAATATATTCCAATGGGGCGGTATATGATCCATCTGTTGTTGTCCAAAAGGCTTTATGGCTATTGTTATAAATACTGGCATTGTTATCCATGTAGATTTGTAAAGTCACTTTAACATCGTATTGCTGCGAACTGTCACTAATCGACGAGGAAATACCTTTTGCTTTGACCTTGTCTCCATCTCCTTTAATAGTTGTATTGCTGTTGCCAAAGGTCGAACTGGACAAGTATCCTTTTGTCTGGCTTATTGTGCCTTCTATAATATATTCTGTGCCTAAAATATCGCAGAGGTTTTTCATTGTAAAACCCATTATTTTCTCGCGGGTTACACCTGCCTGAATTAAGGCTGCGTTAGCCGTTCGAGGATCAATAATTTTATAACCTGACGAATGTTGTGAAAGGAAATCATACACATCTTGTTGTGCTTTAATTCCTATTTCTTCCGCACCTTGTTGGTTGTCCAGTAGGAAGGTGAACGGAAGGATGGCAATACGGTTATGATGTTCGGTTGAACTGGCTACCATTGATATGGGATCTTTCTGACGCAATTGTGCTGTTTGATTTTGAACAAAATCTTCCACCCTCCCGCTAGAATGGGTAATTTTAGCAACATCAATCTTTTTAATCACATACTCTGCAGTTTCCCCACTATAGATAAACGTGATTTCGTTATCCGTGATCCGTAGAATTTTGCCTTTGAGTATTTCTCCACTGTTTTTTTGAAGGATATCTTCTTTACTAGTCTGATTTCCTTGAGCAAAAGTTTCGGTTGAAAAGAAAGCAAAAAAAATGATAATGTAAAATTTCATAATATGATTGTTTAATCAAAAATAGTAATTTTAATTCTTTTAAAACAGCTTATCAATAATAATTTAATTATAACAAGCCAATTCTTTTAATACATAAAATCCAGTGTAATAATAAATTTTCTTCTGACTTTTCCTTCGTTTAATGTCTATGAGAGGGTAAGCTGTTTATTTTTTTACGTCTACAGCATAGAATCATAAAACAAAAATTACTGGTAGTACTGCTGTAATTTATCGTTGAATGCCAGTTGGATACTACGGACTGTTTAATTATACTAGTACATTAGAAAGTTTGCTTTACAAATATCTTTTGAAAGGATCTTAATAACTATATTTGTTAATATACTCGCGACACATGTTTACTGATGATAATATTGACCGAAAGAAAGAAATTACTGAAAGATATCTAGCTTTTTTAGATAAACATATTGATGATGTGCTTAAACATCGTGTTTCTGAATTTATGGAGCTTAATAAAATAGCTTCTGAGTTAGCAATTTCCCACAATCATCTTAACGGATACTGTAAAAAATGAGCTGGGTAACCACCCCTGTCATTTTTATGATTTGAAAATTATTGAAAAAGCAAAGCTGATGCTAGTAACATCAAATTCTTCTACGAAGGTTGCAGAAGCACTAACTACTTATAATCCTTCAAATTTTTCTTAGTTCTTTAAAAAATGGACCAGCATGACTGATTGATAAGAATAAAAGAACAAAAGGAATTACGAAATTCTCACAACTTCCGAAAAGTTCACCATGTAAATATGGTTTTTATTGTTGATTTTTGTAAATGTTAATAATAAAAATATACAACTATGTCAACACACGATGTTAAAGGAAAAGTAGTTTTAATTGCCGGTGGAGGTAAAAATTTAGGAGGATTACTAAGCAAAGATTTTGCAGCAAAAGGGGCAAAACTAGCCATACATTACAACAGCGAAAGTTCTAAAGCTGAAAGTGAAAAAACTTTGGATGAGGTTCAGGCTTTGGGTGCTGAAGCATTTTTATTTCAAGGTGATCTAACCCAAGTAGAAAATATCACCAAATTTTTTGATGAAGCCATGGCTAGATTCGGAGGCATCGATATTGCCATAAACACGGTTGGGATGGTGTTGAAAAAACCATTTACAGAAACAACTGAAGAAGAATATGATTTGATGTTCGGCATCAATTCAAAATCAGCATATTTCTTTTTGCAGGAAGCTGGTAAAAAAGTGAATGATAACGGTAAAGTCTGTACCATAGTTACTTCATTATTAGCAGCTTATACAGGCTTGTATTCGACTTATGCGGGTGCAAAAGCTCCAGTAGAGCATTTCACAAGAGCAGCTTCTAAGGAATTCGGAGGTAGAGGGATTTCAGTAACAGCAGTTGCTCCCGGTCCTATGGATACACCTTTCTTCTACGGACAGGAAAGTGCTGATGCAGTAGCATATCACAAATCCGCTTCAGCTTTAGGAGGTCTTACTGACATCAAAGATATTGCTCCATTAGTGGAGTTTTTAGTAACTGACGGATGGTGGATCACAGGGCAGACTATTTTTGCAAACGGTGGCTATACAACCAGATAATTGATTAAAAACCAGTTGTTATTTATTTAACATCTGGTTTTTTCATTTTCAACATCTATCTTAAAATAATGAACGAACAAAATAATGTAATCAGAAAACAGCCCAAGCATACTTTCCCTAAGAAAAAGGTTTTGTGTTTGGTTTCCAATGCAGCACAACTCCACGGGATGGAGGTTGGATTTTTTGCCGAAGAAATGACAAGACCATTCTTCGATTTCATCAATGCGGGTTATGACGTAGATGTTGCTTCTCCAAAAGGCGGAAAAGTAGTATTTGATGGACATAGCAATCCAGAAAACCCAAAAGGAGCTTATCCAAATGATTTAATAAGCATAGGTTTTGTTCATCATACTACATTTGGAAAATGGATGGAAAACACATTTTCTATTGCGGATATCAACGTTGCCGATTATGATGCAGTTTGTGTGTCGGGTGGTGGAGCTCCATTGATCAATTTTATAGATGATTTAGAACTACATAAATTAATAGCAGATTTCTATGAAGCAGGGAAAATAACTTGTTTAATTTGCCACGGAACATCTTTGCTATTATGGACGAAATTGAGCGACGGGACACTTCTCGCAGATGGAAAGACCTGGACAGGATTTGCTGATAGCGAAGAAAATATGATTAATGAAATGTTTGGAATGACGGTAAATGATTATACCATCGAAACAGAAGCCCGTAAAAATCCAAACACCAATTTTGAAGTAGCTGGCCCGTTAGAGCCCTTTGCAATCAGAGATGGAAGATTAATTACCGCACAACAACAGCACAGTAGCTTTTTGGCATCTCAATTAGTTATTGAAGCTTTATCAGAATAAGCTGTTTTTTCAATGAAAACGGGAAATAGAATATTATCTGTTTTTCGTTTTCTTTTTATCCTGCCTGTATTTGGAAAACACAAATGAAATTAAAAACTAAATATCCGAAACTCTTACAAACACTTGCACTAACTGTGTTTTTTACTTTTTCGATGCAATTTTTTAAGGCTCAAGATATTGATGGTGTGAGTTCCTTTTTGGTGGCCGGTGAGTATGGATATTCCTAAAAACAATAAATTACTTATTTATGGCGGTTTTAGCCCTACCGATCATGTAAAGGCACTTTTGGTTTTGCCAAGTTTTAGAATAAATAAAATACTTAACGCTTACACCTGGCTATACCCATGTAAATGTGGATTTGGAAAAAGACAGTACACTCGTAGAAAACCAACTATTGGCAATGGCTACGCTATCTTTTCCGATTGCAAAAAACTGGACTATCGCAGATAGGAACACCTATTTTCATAGATTTAGGAGTAATGCAGATGATCTTTCCTTTTACAGAAACCGATTGGGAGTAATTCACAAGACTGAAATTTTTAAAAAGCAGGTAAGCATTTTTTTACACGACGAAGTATATCTGAGTTTGGATAACGGACAGTTTACACGCAACCGTGTTATTTTAGGTGGAGATATAAAACTCATAAAATGGCTTACTCCACAGGTAATGTTGATGTACCGGAGCGATAAAGCAACAGGAAACAAAATTTTAGGCTGGCTGGTTTTTACGATTCCATTGGAAAATTTCGGACTTTTTAAATAGCTACGATACAGAATTATCATTCAGAAATTTAAACCATTAAACAAAAAAATATGAATAAGTACCAATCACTTTTCGACACACAAAAAAAGTTTTTCTATAACGATGTTTCCAAAACCTATGAGTGGAGGATGGATCAACTCAACAGGTTGGAAAAAATGCTTACTGAAAATCAGGAAACCTTTTGCCAGGCTCTGAAAACAGATTTTAATAAACCTCCATTTGAGCAGCTGTTCGAAATTACAGTTCCATTAGGAAATATAAAATACTACAAGGAAAATCTTAAACAATTAATGACTCCCGAGCTGGTTTCCATACCAAAAGGATTGGAAGAAACCGGGAACAGAGGGGTTATTTACAAAGAACCTTTTGGGGTAACTTTGGTCATTGGCCCATTCAATGCGCCGATTTTATTGTTGCTCGACCCTGCCATAGCAGCTTTGGCAGCGGGAAATCCTGTTATTCTTAAACCTGCAAATACAACACCTACCGTTGCAGCTCTTTTTCAGGATCTTATTCCAAAATATTTTGAACCTGAAGCTGTAAATATTGTTACCGGAGGAAGAGAGGAAATCACGACATTATTAGAGCTGCCTTTCGATTTTATTTTCTTTACAGGAAGTTCTGCTGTTGGCAAAGTAGTCATGCGCGCTGCTGCTGAAAATCTTACACCAATAGTTTTGGAATTAGGCGGTCAAAACCCGACCGTGGTTGATGAAACTGCCAATCTTGATATTGCTGCAGATCGCATTGCTTGGGGACATTTGGCGATTTCCGGTCAGTGGTGTATTGCTCCGGGTTATGTATATATACACGAAAGTATTGCCGACGAATTTCTGGATAAACTGAAAGCATCTGTTATAAAAATGTATGGCGAAGACCCAAGTCAAAGCCCTGATTTTGCAAGGATGATCAGTGAACACGATACCGAAAGGGTAGCTTCTTATATCATCCCCGAAAAAGTAGTTTTAGGGGGAAGATATGACGTAAAAGCCAGATATGTTGAGCCAACTATTTTATATCCGAGCACTTGGGAAGATCCCGCCATGCAACAGGAAATTTTCGGACCAGTTTTTCCGATTTTGGTGTACAACGATCTAAAAGAAATTGTAGAGATCATTAAGCGTAAACCAAAATCTTTGGCAGCTTATTTCTTCAGCAAAAATCAGGCGAATATCGATTATTTCTTAAATTCGGTTTCTTTTGGCGGTGGATGCATCAACCAGACCAATCTGCATTGCTGGATAGACAGTCTGCCTTTTGGCGGTGTTGGCTATGCCGGAATGGGCAAATATTATGGCAAGGCCGGTTTTGATACTTTAAGTAATACAAAAGCGATGTTGATAGGAAATCCCGATTTGGAACTAGACGTTTTTCCACCGTATGAAGGCAAGGATATTACGAAAAATTTAAGTGTTTTTGGGTGAGAAAATATAAAAGTAGAAACCATCGATCTGATTCTAAAAGCAATTCTATAAACTAAAAATATGATACTAAAAATTATTAATTCAGTGTTAATGCTTGTTGCCATATTTATGGGCTTGAAACAGGGGTGGGCAATGTTTTCTGGAAAACCGGAAATGATAGAAATGTTTGGCAAATGGAACATCAATAAAACGGGTTTAATGGTCATCGGAGCTGCAACAATGTTGAGTGCCTTGCTGATTATTTTTCCGAAAACCTTTGTTTGGGGCAATTTTTTAATGGCAGCCGGTATTTTATTAATTATCTGCTTTCATCTGTTTGACAAAGATTTGAAAGGCGTGGCAATAGAATTGCCATTTCTTTTGCTGAATCTAATAATTATTTATTTACAGCATCCACTTAAAAACGGCTCATTATAAACAGTAAATTTTCAATGATGAAAACATTTCCGATGATTACTGTTCTTGCTGTTAGTCTTTCGCTTACGGCCTGTGGACAATCAAAAACTCAAAAAACAGAAAAAACAACAATTAAAAAAATACAAAAAATGGATACGAACAAACTTACAAACAAAACTGTAAAAGCCGCTTTCGATGCTTGGCAAAATGGTGACAGCAAAACATTTCTATCAAATTTTACTGCAGATGCAAAACTGTATGATGACGGCAGTCCCCGCAACTTTCAAAATTTTATAAAAGAAGCCTGTGGACACGAAAGATTTACCAGCATAGAAAAGGTGGAAAATGAAGGAAAAGATATTACCGGAAATTTCCACACAGAAAGCTGGGGCGATTTCAAAACCTATTTTAAGTTTAGCATTAATGGTGATGGTAAATTTGACAGATTAGATATTGGGCAGGCTGAATAGTTTAAGTTCTTACATCTATTCTAATTCGATGAATGAAACAATAGCTTTTTTTCAAAGTAAAAAATACGAATTATTGCTTTTTGCACTGATTCAACACCTGTTCATAGGTGTTTTTCTTACTGATCTCGATTTCTATACCCGGATTGTATGGCCGATCAACATGCTGATATTGGGACTGGGAAGCATTTTTATATTTACTGGCAAACACAGTTGGAGACATTGGCTCAGGAACCTTCACTTTATTGTCGTACTGCTTTTGCCCATCGGTATTCCGGCTTTTAAAGATGTAGCTTGGTATTTTACTTTCCTTAATATTAATTATGTTATTTTTTTTGTATTTCTGTTTTTAGAGTTGCTTCGCTTTTTATTGAAGCCCGGATATATTAATAGTGATATTATTTCGGCATCAGCATGTGGTTATTTTTTATTGATAGAGATCTCGGTTTTCTTATTGCAAACATTCGAATATTATAATCCTTTGTCTTTTAAAGGAATAGATACTTCTTCGCCAGCGGGTATATTTACAGATCTGGTCTATTTTTGCTCTATAACGTTTACCAGTATTGGTTTTGGAGACATTACGCCCAATCACCACATTACCAAACTTGTTACAGCGTTTATTGGAGTTACAGGGCAATTTTACACGGTCGTTTTGGTGGGGATATTAATAAGTAAATTCTCTTCAAAAAATTAAATTTATATGAATATAAGTTCTCATTACAAACTCAGGCATTTTATTCCCTGGACAAGAGTTAAGATTTATAAAATGTTGATATTAAGTATAATTCCGACGCTTCTGTTTTATTTTCTTGATTGGAAATGGCTGGCGATTCCTTGGGTTCCGGTGGCCTTGTTGGGAACAGCGACTGCGTTTATTTCCGGGTTCAAGAATACTCAGACTTACAACCGTACATGGGAAGCGCGACAGGTTTATGGAGCCATTATCAATAACAGTCGAGCCTTTGGGATCATGACAAAAGATTTTATCCGTTCAGAAGATAAAGTCCTTGAAAAACAATTACATCAACAGATTATTCACCGTCATTTTGCGTGGCTTACTGCATTGCGTTTTCAGCTTAGAGAAATTAAAAGCTGGGAAAATATAAAAACAAAAAGTTACAACCGTGAATATCTCAAATATTACAAAGTACCTGAATGGGAAAGTAATTTGGATGAAGAACTAAATAGCTTTCTCAGTAAAGAAGAGTTTCAATATATTTTATCAACAAAAAACCAGGCAACGCAAATCATTGCTTTACAATCTTCTGAGCTAAAAAAACTTAACGAAGAAGGCAATATATCAGATTACAATTATATTGCTCTGGAAAATCAGCTAAAAGAATTGTATGACCAGCAGGGAAAATGCGAACGTATCAAAAATTTCCCTTATCCTAGGCAGTTTTCGAGCATCAATTTGTATTTCACTAATCTGTTTTGTATCCTGTTACCATTTGGTTTCCTTAGTGAATTTTCAAAACTTGTCGAAAAATTTGGTGAAAATATTATCTGGCTTACTATTCCTTTTAGTATGATTTTAGGTTGGGTTTTCTTGGTTTTAGAACAAATAGGCGAAAGTACAGAAAATCCTTTTGAAGGAAATGCCAACGATATTCCTGTTACACAGATAAGCAGAAATATAGAAATTGATTTAAGGGAAATGCTGGGCGAAAAAGATTTGCCACCAGCGATCGCTGCACAGAATAATATTTTAATGTAAATAAATAAACACAAACAAATTATGGAAAATTTAGAATCCGTTAGAAAATGGTATCCGAAAGCATTAACATCCATCGATACGGTTAATCGCCTGTTAGACACGATTGAAAAACATGTAGGCTTAAAACCGAACCAATTAATGCATGCCGACAGTATGTGTTGTGACGATGTGAATGCGATACAATATCCACCAAGAGCTTACGAGATGTTGGGTCCTTTTCATTTGGGAGGTCTTGACGGTTTTCCATTTGCAGGAATCACGGGAATGAATGCATTTGCTCATCACGTTCCGGAAGATGGGGCAGTGATCGTATTTTATGCGCCACATATCGGGGTTACTAAAGATGGAACTATCGGAGAAATAAGCAGAATAGGGCAGAATGGTAATTCGGCGTGTTGCGGCGCTGCTAAAGGAGCATTGGGAAGACTTTTGGCAGGAGAAATTATTGAAGGGAATATCACTTCATTAGACTTTCAGATGAATACCATTGAGCAGATCTTCCTTCATCAGAAAAATCGAATCATAAATGCAGAGAATCAGATATTTGAAGCTACGGAAGTAATGTATGAAGCTATTGATGAAAGGATAGAAGTATTGGTAAAAGAAACCAATTATCCATGTAAATATGTAATTTTGGTTGGTGGTATATTCATTAATGGTGATAAGGATACAGGCTCATTCTGCCAGTACAAAAAATTTGAATATATTAATTTACAGACCAATGAACGGAAAAGCCTGATGACAGAATATTACAAATAAACAAAAGGGAGGTAATAATCCTTCTACAATTTTTCTAAATATAAAAAAAACAAATAATTTTACTGAATGCAAAAGGATTCTACTTTAAAATATTCAAATTCAAGAAGTACAGAAATAACCCAACAATATTTTAATTTTCTGGACCAGCATATTGATGATGTAATCAACGGGCGGGTTTCAGAATTTCTAGAAATAAGTCAGATAGCTTCGAAATTAGCTGTTTCTCATAAACATCTTACAGATACTGTACAAAAAGAAGTAGGCAATCATCCCTGTCATTTTTATGATTCAAAGATTATAGAAGTAGCAAAAAAAATGTTGATAAGCACCAATTTGTCCATTGCAGAAATAGCCCGAAAATTAACCTATGACCCTTCAAATTTTTCAAAATTCTTCAAAAACTGGTCTGGCCAAACCCCTGGGCAGTTTCGTAAGATGCATTATAAGTGATGATTTTGTTTGTCAATTTAATCTTCATTTGATTTTTAGTTTGTATTTTTCAAAATTTGATTTTAGTTTTTAATTTGCTCTAAACTAAAATAGATAATTAAGGTGGCGCCTGAAGAGAAGTAATCTTTTGCTCTCTAATAATTTCTAATTTGTTCCTTATTCATAATATTTTATTTGTGCTGTATGTATTTTCAATTAGGGATTTTTACTACAGAGGTCATCGATTTTAATGTTATACGTGATTTCATAAGCTCAATATCATATTATAATAAATTACAGATTGGTCATTAAAGAAAATTGATTTTAATACAATGATGTTTTTTACGCAGAAATTGCAAAATAATGATTGTGAGATTTTCGGAATCTCTCCCTTTCTATAAGCCTTGACTATATTGAGCTAATAGTGTCTGTTTACAAGAGTTGATGCTTAGTAATTATTTGCTTAAGTATAAAGGTAAATTCATTTCCATTAAATTCTTAATGATGCGTTTATCTACGACTTTGCATTAAGGAGAATAGTTGTTATATAATTTTTCACTGAATAAAATTTGAAATTGTTAAAATAGCTGCTGAAGTTTCAGCGATTATACAAACATAAAACTTAATTTCGCAACCAAAACTTAATAACTAATTTCATGAAAAAAATTAGTCTTTTACAGTTATTTCTACTATCATGTTTTTTTAACGGACAAACAATCACTAAGCAGGAAATTGATAGAAATATAAATATTGCAAGCAATGTATCACTAAGTAATCCTATTAAATCTTTGCAGCTTGCTGAAAAAACATATAAAGATTCAAAAAATATTAATTGTCGTTTGGGAATATTAGAGAGCGGTAATATAATGATGACCAAGTATTTTGATAATGGAAACTTTAAAAAATAATAGAACTAAGTACAATAATACAAAAACTTTCAATTGAGGAGAAAAATAATGAGATCCTTGCGAGTACTTACCGATTGAGAGCTTCATTATATACTGAATTGGGCTTTAATGAAGAAAGTTTAAAAGAGTTTAAAAAAGCACTAAATATTACAGAGAAAATTACAAAAAAAATTACAAGTACTATCAAATGTCTTTAATTTACATAGGTTTTGCTAGTCACGCTGCCAATATTAATGCTCCCATAGACTCTGTTATTTTTCTGCCAAAGAAAAAGCCTTGAGACCATCATAAAAGTGTATAACAGCAACGATTATGCTGTTAAAAAAGGCTTTACTCTTGCACTAACTTATATTAATTTGGGTATGACCAGTAACGCATCCAAAAAGACTAAGGAAGCAGAAGAATATTTTTCCAAGGCACTTGCTATTTGCAAAAAAGACAATCGAAACAAAAACCTTAAAGTAACCGTTCTTAATGAATTTGCTTGGCTCTACTACGATCAAAAGAAATATGAGGAATCTACTAATT
This sequence comes from Chryseobacterium sp. G0201, assembly GCF_003815655.1. Taxonomy (NCBI): domain Bacteria; kingdom Pseudomonadati; phylum Bacteroidota; class Flavobacteriia; order Flavobacteriales; family Weeksellaceae; genus Chryseobacterium; species Chryseobacterium sp. G0201. The sequence goes on from NZ_CP033917.1 coordinate 3,042,410, forward strand.
ATGCTGAACAGGCCAAAGTGTTAGAAAAGTAAGTCAGAGCTCCGTACATACGTGGAGATATTTATGGGGTTTTATTTAAATCCTATGTGGAACTTAGCGAAAAAGAAACCTCTAAAAAATACATGCACTTGTACACCAAACTTAACGACAGTCTGGTTAATGCAGAAAAAAAGACGATTAATACTCCCGTACAACATATTGTTGATAAACAGAGTGAAGTTCATGAAAGCGGTCTTAAAAAAATACTGACCATCATTTTTGTCCCAATTGTATGTGCATTAATTATTTTATATTTTTTATGGAAAAGAAATCAGCAAAAACTTCATCTTAAGTATGAGAAGATCATTGATAATTTTAAAAAAAAGAGAGTACAGTCGAAAACAATAACTCAACTAATAACCCTACTAATTGTAATGATAAATCGATTAATATTATAGATGCTACTGTTCAAAGTATATTACAAAAATTGGAACTTTTTGAAGATGGTCAACAATTTTTAAAACAAGACCTTAGCCTCACTTCGCTTGCTCATGATCTAAACACCAATACCAGATCTCTTTCTGAAATCATTAAGAAAATTAAAAACAAGAATTACAATAGCTACATTAATAATCTAAGGATTAACTATATGGTCAACTTACTTGCTTCCGATCCCAACTATAGAGAATATAAGATCAGTTATTTAGCTGAAATTTCGGGATTTTCTCACGAGAGGTCTTTACAATCACTTTTAAAAAAGAAACGGGCATTAATCCTTCATATTGTATCAATAATTTGAAAAAAGATTATGATGAAACAAAAGTTTCAAAATATATTATTATTAAAGTAAAGTTATCCTACAGAAACAATAATCCAAAAGTTGTCCGGATGTTTTTATATTAAAGCTAGAAAAAGAAGCCTCCTTTTAAGATTGTAAAAATCGAAAGGAGGCTATTGAAAAATAACAATTTTTAATTAAAGCCTTCAGTGAGTAAACGACCATTTAAATTGATAAAACTACTATGAGCAATGATGTCGCTTAGTTTTGAATCATATGCTTCCATGTAAAGAATATTATCTTTAAATGTTCTTCTTCCACTATAAACACTGATATTTATTAAAACATCTTTACTAGCTAGTAGATCATACAATTCCTTTGGGAAACTTATATTTGTGACCTGAAATTCATTCGATTGGTTGATCTCTTTTTTTTCAATATCAAGCGATGTAAGCTTAATACCTGTTGGCCCCAATAGTTTTTTAAACTTTTTAGGTATTAAATTTTCATCAGCAACATCTCCGTATAAATAAAGTGAAGCTATAACAGATTCTTTACTTTCCTTCAATTTCTTTACAGCTTTGTCTGAAAGATTAACCTCTAATCTAAAATCAGGTACGATAATCTTGTCGCCCTGTATCTCTAATTGCGTTTTTTCAAGAGGTCTTTCCGTAACTAATATTTCTTTTTCAGGTTGTGAAATTGATTTTTGGTCTTGCTCTTTAGTTAGTTCCTTTATTTTTTCTTTGCAACTTGACATTAGCAAAAAAGTAAGAAGGGTCAAAATTGAAAGTTTTAACTTCATCTATTTTAGATTTATTAAGATTTGATATTAGGGTATGTATTTTATAAAATCAGCATGCAATACATCTTCTGTAATATTTGTGGATTCAGTAGTCGTATTTCTCATCCACTGGCGATGCTCCACTGTATTAGATGAAGAATTTGAACCGATAACCCGCTGTTCCATATTGTAAAGAATGACCGCGTCAGCTCCTTTTTCTTTTGCCGTTTGAACCACTTTGTCCTGAATCTCTTGGTAGCTTGATCCTAATACCCCTGAAATACCATCTACCTTTCCTATTACTTCATAGTTTTTTTTAACGTCGTTGGTATCCAGAAAAACGTCAATATTTTGAGTTGGACTGTAGTTTTTACCGATGTAGTTCACTGTTGGAGAACAGCTCATCATTGAAACGAGTACCCCAACAAGTAAGAACTTTTTAATAGTTTTATTGTGAGTATTTATTTTATTTTCTAGCATTTTAAAGTTTATTTAGTTTTTTCAGGTTTCCAGCGTAAATTATGATATATGAATAATCTTTATGACAAAAACAGAGATCTTTGAAACAGTATTTCTTCTGAATTTTAACTATTTCATTTCCGTTTGTCCAGATTCTACAACGTTATCATCTTCGTCATCATCATCACCTGTTTTCATTGTTGTCTGTCCGGGCTCTGGTCCATCGTCGTCGCTTTGTGACTTCATTTTGTTCTGGCCAGGTTCAGGAATATTGTTATTCTGGTTATTGTTTGTTCCATTGGATCCCTGCTTTTGAAAAACAGTTTGTCCAGGTTCTAGAGGTGCATCATAATTTGTTACCGTTCCACAAGAATTTAAAAACAAAATACGCATGATGACAAAACTTGTTTTAATTGAATTTTCATAATATTTATAATTGAGTTATAGTCTACGAATGTACTAATGTTTGAAGATCTAACTGCTAAGAATGGTGGGTGCTTATGTGAAGAATTCTTATTTTATCACATCTTTATCGAATGCCGCAGACTTTGTATCATGATACATTTAGGAATTTCCGAAATTTGATAAAATATGAATCAAAAAGAAAAACCTAATCATTATAAAACTTACTGAAGATAAAATAGAGCTCAAATAAAATAAAGAATAATACCATGGCTCCATACAAAGAAGATCTTTTAGTCTTTAGAAATGCGAAAATACCAAGTAGTGAAATGTGACTGATCATCCGTATGGCATACACCGGCATCAACTTTTCTAAATATTCGTGACCTTTGATCAAGGTATCGAAGATATCGATCAAAAACACAACTATCAGCAGGAGAAATAACCATTTTTTCCTGGAGAAGAAATAATTTTTATAGTTATCTCCATAATCTTTTACATCTGCAGGATATAAGAGTTGACATGATGTGAAATAAAGAATAATATACATAATGATAAATATGTATTCTGTAAAAGTCCACATGCGGACGTCCCGTAAATTATATTCCCACCACCAAAAATGAATCATTAAAAGAAATAAATAGAAGACCCATAAAAGATGCACCCAATAGGGTTTGGTTCTCCCCGGGTGTTGAATAAATTTTACAGTTCCATTCAACAAGCAACCTATTGATAAACCTAAAATGATACTAATTACGGTTTTAATATGATTGAAAAAATCCATATTTTTTTAGTTTTTACATGATTTTAGAAATAGCCTCTATGATAGATTACAATTGTGATTCAAAATGCATTTTCACTAACTTTCAGTATATATATAACTATTTTTTTGACTCATTTTCAGCAACAGTATTAATCTCAGGAAGTTGATAGCGTTGATGGTTCTTATTAAATGTTTTCATATATTTTTTGTCACTTTTTAAACCAAATGTTGACATTATACCACTGAGTTGCATTTTAATCCAATAATTAAAAACAAATTTATTAGGATCCCGTTCTACAAACATCATTGCTGATTTATGATGACTATTGGGGATGAGTAAGTTGGCTGCGAATGTTTTCATTTTTGAAGAGAAATACCAACCGTTTTTTCCTTCAGGATTAAGAAATTTCACTTTTAACCCGTCATAACTAAAGTTCATGCTTCCTGTTGCTGCATATTGATTTCCTGACCATCTGCTATACAAGTGATCAGAATATCCTGAACTAATATCTAACAAACCCATGGGTCTTGAAACATTGCTGAAATCTTTCAGATCAATTGCTGAGAAATGTACATTTGCTCTGAAACCCGCCAGCGAATCAACGTATGATTCTTTGTAAGAAAATCGGTTGATATCTGCTTGAAATAAATTACCGGTCAAATTTAGTTCAAGACTGTCTTTTCGATCTGCCTGATTGCTTAGATTCATGATGTTTCCATCTAAAGAGGAAAATGGAATCTCACTCCATGCTTTCGTTTTTACTTCGAACTCTTTATAAACAACAGTGTTATTTTTCAATGAAATCGTATCAATGGAAAAGGGTTGTTTTATTGAACTTATCAATTGAGTAGGCATTAACTTATGTTTTGCAGGTTTCCTGGGTAAAGTTTTGTCTCTTGAAACGATCAAATGAACGCCGTCTAGACTGATCTTATTCAATGAAAATGCCGAGTCCGAAGAAAGGCTGCCTACTTTTGCAACTGAAAGGGATACCGAATCTCCCTTGAGTTCAAGATAATTATCCTGATATTTTGTGTTCTTAAAAAATATTTCTCTGCTGAGAACCGGATGCAAATTAAAATTCGTCAAATGGAATGTGTTTTTCAATGAATTCCATCCGTAATTTTGAATGTCTGCCGTTATTGCAGCATCTCTGTATACAATCTGCTCACCTTTGAAAGCAACCTTTTTTATGATACTGTTTAGGTCAAATGTCTTGTGTCTATTCAAAATAAATTCATCGTCAATATAACTTCCGGAATTATTATTAGCTTGTAAATGCATACTGTCCTTTTGAAATTTGAATGATGCATCAGACCAGTTAAGAGATAGAGTAGAAGACAGTGTTGTCACATCATTTTTGCGAAATAAATTCCCTCCTTTTAATTGAAGTGATAGTTGCGGAATATTCAATTGAAATTTTTCACTATCCAAATTTGAATCCAATACACTGATATTTAGATTATCAGATTTGATCATCTGTGAGCTCTCATTAAAACTTCTCATATTTTGCGCTGCTAGATTTACGGTACCACTATATTTAAATGAATCATTCTCTTTTTCTTTGATGTAGCTGACCTTTAAATTGTTGACTGATACTGATTTGATTTGAAAAGGTATCTTGGGCGTATGGAATGATTGGGAATTGTTTTTTTCTTTAGAGTGAATTTCAATCTGACCATTGTCAACGGATACTGATTTAAAAGCCAAAATATCTGGTTGAGTAGAGTTGAATTTTCCGCTGAAAAAAAGTGTTGGCAAAGAAATCTTCTGTAATCCTTTATCTGAATTGGAAAAGAATCGTAAATTCTGAACGCTTCCAAGGTTATTTTTAATATAGATATTCGCAATATTTCCTCTTGTATTTTCTCCGAGCAGTCTAAAGTCCGAAATATTTAGACTTAGATCTTTCCAAGTAAAATAGTTTTTGTGAGATCTCATATCCGTCAGTAAAATATTATTGCCTGAAAACCCAATTTGATTTGTTGCAGTTTTCCTGCTAAATAAAAATTTATCAATCCTTAGTTCGGCAACTCGTATATCAGGTAAATCTTTTTTATGTCGAGAAGCTATTGTTTTAGGAGGATTGTTAACATCAGAAATAAGACAATTAATGTATAAAGAATCGACTTTTATAATTTTAGATTTCTGAAAAAGATCCCAATCGAATGCTTTCCAATAGACATTTTTAGCTTCTACAGAATTTTTATTTTGTTGAAACTTTAAGTTCTCTGCCCAATTTTGGCGATAAAGTCCGGCAAATTTATAGTTTCTTAAGTTCAAAAGAAATTTGTTTGATCTCAAATGAATATCGCCAATTTCAAGCTTGTGAATGGAATGCTTAATGTCGACCAAAGAATCACTGCTCAGTGTTCTGTTGAGTACAATTTTTGCATTTAAGTTTTTTGCATGAAGAACAATATTGCTTTTGGATGAACCTTTGTAATTGATTGTACCGCCCGCTATTACCAATTGATCTACATTGATCATCTGTTTTAGCTGATGCAATGTCATAAAAAGCCCTATGTTCTTTTTATCTTTTAGTGACGTTTTTGATTTGTGATTTTTATTTATAATTCTTTTTCTATCATCAATAATAATGAGTGGCTTTAAAAGCTCAGCTTGATCAGCAACCAGTTTTTTCTTTAATAAAGCTTCAAGATTGACATTTCTCAAAATTAAAGAAGGGGCAGAAAATACCATTGCTTTCTGTATTTTCTGCTGAGTGGTCGGGCGATAGTTGACGTGGCGAAAAATGATATCATTGTTCTTGAATAAAAATTCCTCAATGGTAAGCTTATGCAGACTGTCTTTGGAAAAAAATGCAATTTTCTTCATATTAAGATGTACACTGTCTAACGTTATCTTTGGATCTTTGCTCGGTCTGAGTGATAGATTATAGACCGTTAAATTAGCCGTTTTCCCTGCTGAGTTTTTCAACCTTCCGTCAGGCTTTTTTTGGACTACAGATGCATTTTCAATTTCAAAAAATTTAATATTAATGAGTTTAAATATTTCATTTTTGACTTTTTTATTTTTTGCACTGCTTTTCTTTAATTTATTCTGATGATCATAAAGAGTCATAACCGGGTTAGTACACCTTACTGTATCAAGCAGCAGTTCTTCCTTTTGATAAGCAGCAGGAAGGTGCTTTGAATTAAAACTGAAGCGGTCTGCTTTAAATTCCATTGGCCCATTTTTATGATCATCTTTTTGATCGATTAGTAATGAATCGACAATGAAATGTTGATTTTCACTATTAAAATGTAAAGAACTGAATGCAACGGTAAGATTTCGATCAGGAAAGACAATAGATTGTTTACCGACTGAGAGACTAATGTGATCAGAGCCCAGCAAATGATTGTCGTCGCTATTTACTTTTACAAAATTTCGAATAGATAGGTTAATGTGTTTTAAGGTAACAGATTTTTTATTTCCTTGTTTAAAACTGATTGATGCGTTCTTTATAGAAAGATTACTTAAGTTAAAAGACTGTTGTGTCTTCTTCAAAAAAGATAAAATGTCAGAAGGCCGAAAGACAGTTTTGCTTTTTAATCTTTTTTTGGGATTTGAATACACTTCAACATCGGGATTGATAATTTCCAGACTGTCAACCAAAATCTTGTTCTTAAACAGCAATCCATTCCATGAAGTAAGCGAAAATTTCAGTTTTGACAATTTTACATTGTAATAAGAATTGGCTCTGCTGGTGTCTTTGCAAATCAGCATTGATTTCTCAAGCATAAGAGATTTCGACCAAAGGGAAACTTTAGCTCTTCCGGTGTCGAAAATATATTTTCCATCCGTTTGATTGTGCACGATAAACTTTACACTTTCTTTAAATCGATGAATGATTATAAAATACAGCAATCCTGAAATCAAAAAAAGAATGCCTAAAAAAGCAATAACGTAATATTGTATTTTTTTTCTAAGCCTTTTAGATTTCATAGTAGCCAATGTTTATAATAAATTCTAATCAGAGTTAATTTTGAGAAGCGACAGCCTTTATTTTCTCCTTGCTCTCTAGCCATGAATGAAAAACGGTGTACATGATCGAAGTAATGATTGCTCCCTTGAACATTCCTATAAATCCCCAAGCTGCCAAACCTCCAATTACCGCGATAAAAAGAATGATAAACGGAAGTTTGCCTCCGCTTTTTGCGATGAGAACAGGTCTTACTAAAGATTCAGCAACCCACATGAAGACAGCATATAGGAGTAAAAATATAGTTGTCCCTGTTTGTCCCTGAGTAGTAACCCAAATGATCACAGGTAGCCAAACCAACATCGGTCCTATTTGTATTAGCACCAAAACAAATACGATGGCCGTTAATAAAAATTTAAAGTGAATTCCGGCAATAGCAAAACCAATCCATGAAAAAACCGCTGCAAGAAAAGCTGTTCCTATAACACCCACAGAAACTCCCTTAATGGCATTGTTTATTGAATTCAGTAGTAAGAGTCCATCTTTTCTACCGAGAAGATGTGCTAAAGCGGACTTGATTGGAATAAGCTTATCTTTTCCTCCCACTAAGAAAATTGCAGAAACTACAATTCCAAAGATAACTTGTAAACCTGTTCCTGCCAAGCCTAATCCTCCTGTCAGTAAATAGTGCAAACCATTTTTTATCTGATGTTCATGTCCCAAAACTATTTCTTTGGGATTTTGTTGAAGCTGAATCCAAAAGTCGGAAATACCTTGACCAGCATACGGTAATTCAGTTATATTTTTAGGGAGTGAGGGAACGCCCTTTGTTTTTACTTCAAGAACAAAATGCTCAACATCCTTGATATGCTTTCCTAATGCTGTGATCATAAAAATGAAAGGTACAGCCATCAAAATAATAAATAATACTGAATAAAGGGCACCTGCCAATTTTCTTCGACCTTTAAGCAAGACCGTAAAATACTCAAAAGCCTTAAAAAATGAAACATAAAAAATCAAGGCAAAGGTGAAAACTCCAAAAAATATTTTGAGTACGTGATATAATGCAACCAGCATTATTAGTAGTACAATCAATAATAAATTGTTTTCCATTGGACTACGCAAAAAAGTTTTTTCACTCATACCTGTGAAGTTTATTCGTTATCATCCTTAAAGGAAAATTTTAGTAAAGACCATTCATAGTGTATAGTTAACTATCTCAAGATCAATCCTACAACAAAAGCCAAGAGCATATCTAAATGTATTCAATTACGAGATAAAAGGCGGCGCCATAAATTCGACCTGTTACCAATGCTGCGGTTACATATTTTTCCTTTTGAAAAATTAAAGGGACATCATTACATAAAATCATCTCGCATCATTCCTCCTACACAACCTGTTACCGTACCAATCATCATGACAATGATCGGTTGCATCTTCATTTGAATAGCAAGTTTACATTCTAAAATTGTAAAAACTACTATACCAACAGCATCTAAGATAAGAAATGTTTTCCTAATTTTATAGATACATTTTGAATTGAATGTTAGGAAAAGTGCAGCTACTGCAATTAGAATTGAATAAATAGTATGTTCAACTCAAGTCATAGGATAATGTCCCAACATTATATTACGGATTGTGCCACCTAGGTAGCACTCATGACTTCGGCAACAATAGCAATGACGAACAAAAAATGCAGTATAATTCATATTTTCTATTGATTATCTATACAGAATTGCTTCATGAGGCAAAGAGCTTGACGATGTAGTTTGTTTGAATACCGTATTAGCCCCTGCACTGCTCAATGTTCCATCGGCTATTGATATTCCTTTTTGGTCTCTGAATCTTATGTAAGCGATGCCATCTTTGACGTATCCGTTAACAGATAGCATACCTGTATCTAGCTGATCGTCTTTTGTACTATAGTTCGCTATACCCTCAATCTTGCTTCCTGATTGAGTGATTTCAAACAATATAATCCCTTTTGCAGTGATATCTCCTTCATTGGAATATTTTCCTGTATAACTTCTGCTGTTCGTCACTTTCTTTTCTGAAGTTAAGTTCTCATTTTTAACATACAAGTAAGCAGCAGTGGGTAAGATCGAAGATACAGTAGTTTGTATAAAATATACAGTAGAAGCGTCTTTTAATATAATGGAGCCGTCAGCAACTACATTACCTCTTTGATCCCGAAAACGAACGTAACCTCTTTTATCTTTTACATAACCGTTTACGGAAAGTGAACCTGAAGTCTCATCATCTTTATTAGACATATAATAACCTAGACCTTCTAATTTAGATCCTTGTTGGGTCAGCTCAAGTATCATTAATCCTGGAGCAGTAACATCTCCCTCACTGGAAAATTTTCCTGAAAATCCATTGCCAGATTGCGCTTTATAATTTGACATAAATGTGCCGCAAAAAAGACCTGCTAAAATGATTAAAGTTTGACGTATCATTATATTATTTAGTTTATTATTAACAATCATTTTAATTAGAATCGTCATCATTATCATCATCATCTCCCGTTTTCATTTCAAGCTGACCCGGCTCAGGAGTTTTGTCGTCACTTTGAGATTTCATTTGTAGTTGACCGGGCTCAGGAATATTATTGTTCTGTCGCACAGGCGATTGATTTGGATAAACATTTTGATCAGGTTCAGGTGGAGGATCGTACGTTGAAACAGCGAAACAAGAATGTAATAGTGACAACAACGTAATGATAAATATTGATTTTAAAGTAATTTTCATAGTAGTAAATTTTAACTACAAATTTAGTACGGTTTACTACGATTGACATCATCAAAAACTCGTAACATTGTGATATATTCGTAATTTATTACAATGAAAATAGGATTGTTACACTGTGATTGTTCTTACTATGACAATCAGTTATATCAGCTATGACAATCATTATATCAGGTCTATTTGTGAAATTTTAAGTCAATAAGGTTTGAAAATAGCTGTAATAATTTAAATATATTTACATCGGAACACTTTTTTTATTTAAACAATGATCTATAAGAAATATTTAGTGGGAAATTCCAAAATATTATCAATGCGTATTGTAGGTTTATTTTGTAAATCTATATGTAGTTTATTCGGAAATCATCACAACTATTTATTGTGTATTTACTGATGAGTTGATAAAATTGCAACAGTAGTGGATTAAGATTAAAACATAAATATTGTACTTACTTATTCATCACTTTCAAAGTGTTAGCTTGATTCAAACTTTTTTGATACGCAGTAACTAAGATAAAGCTGAACCGACATGATTAACATCTAAGTTTTTGTGATAGTGCAGCAGATTTTAAAATCAAAATATTAAACTAATTAAAATACTATGAAAAAAAAACTATTTATTTATCGCTAAGCATTTTACCTTTTTCACTTCAGTATGCTCAGGACTCACTCAAAGTTCAAACGATTTCACAAACTTTTGAACAACAAAATTCGCAAACGAAGAAACCCTTTTTCCAAAAAGAGTGGGTAAAGATGTCTATAGCACCGACATTACTATTCAGTGCCTCAGCTGCGACTTGGGGAGAGAGAAAAAATATCCGTGAAATTAGAAACAGATACATTCCCACTTTTAAGGTAGGGTATGATAATTATCTTCAGTATGCTCCAGCCGCAACGGTATACGGTCTTAAGTTAGCTGGAGTAAAGGGGCGAAATAATATTGGAAGAGCTACATTATCTTATGCAGCTAGTATCGGGATCATGGCCGTTATTGTTAATTCTTTAAAATATACTGCGAAAGTAGAGCGTCCAGATGGCTCAAGTAAAAACTCTTTTCCTTCAGGTCATACTTCTATGGCATTTACCAATGCCAGTTTTCTACATAAAGAATATGGAGTGGTTAGCCCCGGGTATAGCATTGGTGGGTATGGAGCAGCTGCAATTACTGGTTTAGGACGAAATTTGAATAACAGGCATTGGATTTCAGATGTCTTGGCAGGTGCCGGTATTGGTATACTTTCGTCAGAGTTAGGATATTTTTTTATCGATAGAATTTATAAAAATAAAGGGGATAATTTAGGAATGTTAGCAGATCTTGAAAGCAATGGTAACCCATCTTTCTTATCCCTTAAAGTAGGATCAGCTTTGTCAACCACAAACTTTTTAAAAGAATCTGAACTCACGGATAAAAAAGAAGTCGGTTTTGAAGCTGGTATTGAGGGAGCTTATTTTTTTTCTAAGAAATGGGGGATAGGAGGAGACTTCAGTTTCAGTAGTTTTCCTATAAATCCAACACGATTTCCATTAGATGATGATATTGGAAGCTTTGATATAACAACACAATCTTTAGGATTTTTGAACTTTGGTGCAGGTCCTTATTTTTCGCATGAAATCTCTGATAATCTTAATTTAGTATTAAAAGCTACAGCTGGCTATTCTTCAGGAGCCAGTGGGAAGATTTTTGTAAAAAGTGAAATTTTTGATCTGCCAACAGATGAATTTCAGGTCGCAGAATATAAGCCTTCCAGTAATTTTAGATGGAATACCGGTGCAGCACTAACTTATAAATTTAATCCAGAATTGGGTGTGACCTTATATGGAGATTATAATCAGACACAATCTCGTATTAGCTACCACTTCAGCGATGTTATCCAAAATGATCAGTCGATGAGTGATAATCTAAATAACGACTCATCTCATGAAAAAATAAAATACATTAGTTTAGGTCTCAAATTGACAGCTTACTTTTAAGGTAAATCTTGCAAATATAATTTTAGGTATATTTTTTCATTAGTGAATATGATATAAGGTTAGTAAAAGAGACCAATTATCCTTGTAAATGTTTAATTTTGGCAGGACACCTATATCAATGGAGATAATGATATGGGATCTTTCTGCCATTATAAGAAATTTAATTATATCAATCTTGAAATGCAGAAGCGGAAAGTCTTATGACAGAATAGTATCAATAAAAAAGGTCAAATTAATTTGACCTTTTTTATTTGAAAGTACTAGTTATTAATCTGTTTATCAGTTGATGTATGTGAGAAATTGCGAAGTGCAAACAAAATTGGATAAATTTCACAATTCTTGCTTAATTTTCTCAGCTCTGAGCTGAGAAATAAAATATGATGGAGTAACTCCTGTTTCTTTTTTGAAAACCGTTGCAAAAACTTCTCTGGAGGCAAAACCGCAGACTTCTGCTAAATAGCTAATTTTGTATTCTCTGTATTTAGGCTCTTTATAGAGCAACTCTGTTATATAATTAATTCTAAGTCCATTAATGTAACTGTTGAAACTCTTGCCGGTATGCTGTTTGATGATCTCTGAAAGATACTTTGTGTTGGTGTTAAGAGAATTTGCCAGGTAAACACGACTTATATCTTCCCGGATAAATTCTTGTTCTTCTTCAAATTTGGATAATTTTTCAAATAAAACAGCACTTGTTTTAGAAGTAATATGAACACTATTGTCGCGAATAATTTTAGTGCTGTCAAGATTATTTATGATTTGTAGTTTTACTTCCTCTTTATTCTTAAGAGATTCTATAATTATTTCATATTTCCTGTGAAGTAAAATTTTATTTCGTCGTCAAAAAAAATAGCCTAATAGTATAATAAGGATAATAAGTAGTGAAGATATTATAATAATTTTTTGAATATTACTCTTATTGATTTTCCCTTGCTCATCTATCATATGCCTGGCAGGAGTATTTATTGTCTTTTTTTCTGCATTTACAAGGCTGTCTTTCAAGCTTGTATATAGATTCATGTATTTTGAGGATTCTTTTTTTTCCTATTTCTACTTGTGCTCTGAACAGAACTTCGTAAATATCCCTTCTGATATAAGGCTTGCTGATCTGCCTTTCAAGTTTTTCTGCTTCTATCGCATAGTTTATCACCTTATCATATTCCTTTTGATCATAATATAGCCAGGCAAACTCATTTAGAGTAGCTGCTTCTAAATCTTTACCCACATGATACTTCGGGTTTTTGCATATTTTCAAAGCTTTGAAAAAATACATTTCTGCATCTTTTATTTTTTTTGAAGCAATACTTGTCATTCCCAAATTAATATACCCTAATGTCAAATTATAATATTTCTTATTCAAAAAATCTTCACTGTCATCTATTTTAGTTGCTGTTTCCAAACTTTTTGTCTGATAATAAATTACTGAGTCTAGTGGAGCGTTGATATGGGCGTTATAAGAAGCCAGTCCTACATATATAAGTGATTTTTGGTAAAATTTATAATTTTTACTTTCTATTTTATCGGCAACAGTTAGAGCTTTTAAAAATCCTTTATGACTATCATCATTAAAACCCAATTCAGTAAAAGAAGATGCTCTTAATCTATAGGTGTTGGAGAGAATTTCATAATCAGCAGTTTCCAGAGATAGTTTTTCGGCATCTTTACTAATTTCAATAACTTTCTTAAAATTTCCAGTATCGTAATATTTCATCATCAGAATATTACAGCTTTCCTTCATTCCGTTTTTGTAATCTATAATTTTAGAAAGGCGGTATGTATTGTTAGAAATTTCTATCGCTTTTTTAGGATCTCTTACTGATACTTTTTCTGCTTCTTCTTCTATATCATGATCAATTTTTGATCTTGTAATAAGTTGCTCAGAGTTTTGGGAATAAGTTATTCCGAAAATCATACAGGATAATAAATAGTAAAGGGTTTTCATAAGGTGTGTTTTTATTTGTTTTTTAAATTAATAGCATACAGAAATGCGAAGGCAGAAATTACTGATATTAATAGTCTGCAATTTATTACAAATAAAATTACAATGTAAATGTGCCATAATAAATTTTGTTATAAAACCACCTGTTTTAAGGAACTTATATTTCTACATCCCGGCATTTTTTGTAAAATAATCATTACTCTATTTTTTTTTATTATCAGTTGATTATCAGTGTTTTTTTTTGTAAAACAATATAATTGGGCGTGATTTGATTGTCTTATTGTTAGCTTTTCCGAAAACCTTACTTACTGTCGTTTTCTCTACGAAATTTAAGCTATAATATTGTCAGGTATTTGATGGTATACAAGAGCTGTATTTTCCTCTTTTATAAATCTAAATGAAGAAAATTTATTTATTTAACAGCAGAGCCTATATTGCATTTTGTGCAAAAGCTCTGCTGTTTCCCATTTTCTTCGCTTCTATAATTTTAATATCTGCACATCCAACTGCAAATATTAAGGTAGAAAATATAAAAGAGAAAATTTCAGAAGCTGTTTCCGATTCTCTTTCTCAAAACACGGCTAATTCTCAAGTCGTAAAAGTTTTTTTATCAGATGGTATTACGATCTATAATACCGAAGAATTTAAGGGTAATGTAGAATTCGTACAAACCAAACCAACAGTACATATAAAGAAGAAATCACCAGTCTTACAAGTTTCAAAAAACACTCCGAAATCTTATCTAAATAAACATCAAAAAGTAGAAAAAAAACGTGTAGTTAATGTACAGTTCAAGCGTATTCCTTCTGAATCTAATCATTTTATTTTCTCTAAAAATAAAGAGTATCTCATAATAATACCCCCTACAAATATACATTTAACAATACTGGCACTAACAATATTATTTGAGAATTACATCTCCATTCCTTTCCAGAAAAAAAATAATTCTAAGTATATGATATCTTTTGCCAATGAAATAAGTCATTGCCAAATGCACATCCGTCCGCCACCTACAGCTTAGAAGTAAATAACAAATGTGAATTCTCACAAAAACACATCCTTCATTCAATCACAATATTGTTTAGAACAAATTGAAAAAAAGCGAATGTGTGGGTCTGGCGTAGCCAATCTTAACAACAATCAAATAAGCCATTTGTGTATTCGTGAGCAAAACAAAAAGTAGATGCCGTGGATACACTAATTAACAATTTTTTTAAAAAAACATTTTAAAATGAAAAAAAATATCATTTTTTTAGTAGCTCTTTTATTAAGCTCAGCAGCTTACTCACAAGTAGGCATTAATAATGAAACTCCGAAAGCAACTTTAGACGTTGCAGCAAAAACACCTAGCACAACAGCAGAAGGAATTATCGCTCCGAGACTATCGGGTGACGATATTAAAGCAAAAGATGGACAGTATCTTGCAGATCAAAAAGGAGCTATTGTATATGCAACATCAGCTGTTGGTACACCCTCTGTTAAAACAGCCAATATCACAACAGAAGGGTACTACTACTTTGATGGAGCAGTTTGGGTGAAATTTAATAGCGGAACCGGAGCTTCTACACCAGAGCCTTGGCAGATTCAGGGAACTACTAATCCTGCTACTACCAATACCCAGAATATCTATCAGGCTGGTAATGTTTCCATAGGTTCACAAACACCTATTGCACCTTTTACATCCAACTCAGTTACCATTACACCAAAACTATCTGTAACAGGTAATGTGGCAACAACAGGATCTTACTACACAACCACAGGTAAATATGCCGATTATGTTTTTGAAGACTATTTTGATGGAGCTTCTAAAATAGATGAGACATACAAATTCAGATCATTGGAAGAAACAGCGGCTTACATCAAAGCAAACAAGCATTTGCCAGGCGTTACCTCTATCAAAGATATTTTGAAAACAGAAAATGGTTATACCGTTAATTTATCTGAATTATCGATCCAGCAATTGGAAAAAATAGAAGAATTGTACTTGCATACCATCGAGCAACAAGAAGAGATTTCTAAACAAAAAACAGAAATCAACGACTTGAAGTCTCGTATGGAAAAGTTGGAGCAGCTTCTTGTAAAAGAAAATAATAACAAGTAATCCAAATTCCTTTAAAAAAAATGAAAAATATACATAAAGGAATCAATACAATACTGGCAATTTCGGTATTGTATTGTTCGGTCGGCTTGGGCTACGCCCAAACCCAAACTGGTATAGGTACTAGAAATCCGCTGGGAGCTCTGCACGTAGATGGCGCAAAAGACAATGCTGCCACACCAACAGCGGGACAGCTTGCCAATGATGTAATCGTAAATGCTACTACAGGCTTTGTAGGAGTAGGTGTTCTTGCACCTACAGTTCCTCTTGATATGAGATCAGCAGGTGTAGATAATGCAATAGGTATAGGTACTACTACGATGACAGCCGTAGCGGGAGCTGCTGGTGCTGTACGTTATGACGAAGTTAATGTACCAGTTGGAGCAAAAATAGAAGTGTCAGACGGTTCTGTCTGGAACAAAATATATATATCTCCGATAAAAGCCGTAGTGGTAGCTCGTAAAATTACAGGGCTATCAGTCGGAACTTCTGCAACTAATATTAATGATTGGAGTGAGGTGCGCGATACGAGCAACAGTTTTACTCCAGGTACAGGTGTTTTTGTTGCACCACGTACCGGAACATATACCTTTTTATTGACTTTTAATTTTGTAAGTACGGTTATTAATGATGGCTCCCGGGTAGAATCGCAGTTTTATAGAACATCAGGAACACCTGCTATTTTAGCAAGTGTTTATAAGACATTCGGTCAATCAATGACTGGCACTTCCAATGATGCTAATAGTACTCGATTCACACAGGCAGGAGGTTCAAGTACCGTTACACTAACCCTGAATCAGAACGATGCTGTGGTGCCAAGGGTACTGCACAATCTTACAAGTGGTAATATTTCATTGAGGGTTACAACTAATGCTTCTGATCCTGCAAATCCGGATGACGGGTTTAATAATTTAACCATTATAGAACATTAAAAAACAGATTATGAAAAAGAAAGTGAATATTATATATCAGCTGCTGGTTTGTACTCTGATTTTTTCTACAGGTACTATCGCGGCACAGACGGGGGTGTTTACTCAAAACCCATCCACTCCTCTGCATATAGATGCAGCAGATGATAATACAGCTACCATCAGTGCAACTCAGTCAGCAAATGATGTGGTGGTAACTGCGGCCGGTAATTTGGGCGTGGGAGTTTTGGCTCCTTCTACCAAAGTAGATCTTCGCTCGGCTGATCAAAAAGGAATCATCGGTGTGGGTACCAATACACAAACGGCTATTACGGCCGGTGCTGGTGCTATACGTTATTTTGTAGGAGATGATCCTGATACTCCTGCAGTAGAAGTTGGGCATTTACAGTATTCTGATGGCGAAAAATGGGTGGCTTTGTCAACTGCACCACCAACAAAAGCATTAGTAAATGCTAATAAAAGCACTGTACTAGGCACTGCTATCCCTAGTAATTCTTCTACTGAAACTTATATAGATGGGTGGGCTGAAGCTATTGATGCGGATAACAATTTTGTTCCTGGTACCGGAATATTTACGGCACCACGTAAAGGGTTTTATCTGGTATCTTTCAATATTACTCTTGCAAGTGGTACTATAGCAAACAACAGTTATATAGAAACAATTATAGAAAGTAATCAAGCTACAAATAATATTCCGGTTTATAGAACATACAATTCTTATCCTGCATTTCAAGCTGCTCCTTTAATTAGCAATTTTGTAAGTGGCAATTGTAATGCTATTTTTCAACTTGAAGCAGGTAATACCATTAGGTTTAAAGTGAGACATACCTTGGGTAGTGCGAGAAATATTTATACTAATGCCCAATTTAATAATATAAGCATTAGCGAATTATAAAAAGTATAACAATGAGAATACAACATAAAATAAAAAGCTTGGCTTGTATGAGTATACCGATGGTATTGTTTGTAACACAGGCTAATGCACAGATGGGAGCAGGCACGAAGAACTCTACAAATGCCACCGAAATTGTTACTACTGCAGGAAATGTAATCGTAGATAATACAGGGAAGGTAGGGGTATTGGTTTTCAATCCTCAAGTAGCTATGGATTTGCGTAGTAGTGGTATCAATGGTTCTGTAGCGATAGGAAATACCACCCAGACAGCGGCAGCTGCCGGTAAAGGTGCAATGCGGTATGTTAACAGCCCGGCTATTGGGGTAAAAGGATACTTGGAATTTTCTGACGGTACCAACTGGATAGGTTTTTTTCCAAAGGGGAAACCACGTATTGTAGTAATGGCTAATAAAGCCACACAGGATACCTACGTATTTGAAAGTACAGATGCTGTTGGAAGTGGAACTGAAATAGGTCCAAAAGCAGGTATTGTTCAACGTCGTTCGTCATATTTAACCAATTGGGCAGAAAAATTAGACTCTGATTCTGGTGTACCAACAAATACCTTTAATCCCGCTACGGGAGAGTTTGTAGCGCCAAGAGCAGGGGTATATTTTGCTACTTTTACATATGCTCTGCAACCTGATGATGTAAATACAGGAGGTAATAACCAGACAGAAGCCATTTGGGAAGTTAGAAACTCAGCAGGAGTCATTACTCAAAGGGTAAAAACAAACAATGGTTATGCTTCAGATACTGGAGCAGGTACAGTACCAGTAGGTTCTGCCTGTACAGTAAGTGTTTATTTAAACCAAGGGGATAAATTAAGACCTTTTTCTTGGATTGCAGTACAATTTGCCCCAGATAGCAGTCTTAGCTTGTTCAATGTTTCAAATAGTGGTGTTTATAATGCCCTTACGATTGTAGAACAGTAAAAATAATGATGGATGATAGTAGAAAGGATCTTCATCCATCATTATTTTATCATTCGGAACCACCTGCGCTTTGAGTACCCTTGCGAGGAGGAAATTCATATTGCAAAAGGGAGTGTAGTAATTCCAATCTATTGGAGGGTGGCGATCTGCCAAAGGCAAGATTGACGGACTGGTTCTGTTGATAAAATAAGCGTTCGCTTAATAAAGCAACTCGTGTACAAAAAAGCAAACTCATTTGCGCATTAGTGGAAATGAATTTATATCACGAATGCACGAATAGTAACAAATCTTTAAATAATAAATCAATACCTTTTTTTCACTTTGAAAGCCTCCATTTTTCTGAAGCTGAAAAAACGGCAATAACTACAGCATTACAAACCCTTCAAACCTCCTTACCGGAAAAGTTAGCTTCACTTACTGCCGAAGAACGCCAACAATATGGGAGTATTGTAAAATGTTTCTATATATTCAAACACAGAGTTTTCGTAATGCTACTTCATCATTTTTAAAAATGAAGTCCACTCGATTGCTAAAATCAAGTATTTACATTTCAAATAAAACAACTTATCCTCCTGCGATTTGTTCGTAGGAACTCTCTATATAATATTCTTATTTTTTTTAATCGATGAGGATATTTTCTTATCAAAGTATGTATTTCCCATGTTTCTTGATCTATTTATAAAGAGTTGTTTTCTGTGTGTAATTATTACTGTTTTTTTAATTACTTTAATAGTTTGTTCAGTCTCGTTGAGCATTTCAATAATGTAGTATATTCTACAATTCAAATTGCTTAAAGAAATTTCAGAAGTAGGATTTTGTATGGAGTTATTAATCTTCCTGTCGTATCAACAATTGATATAGATTCGACAATTTTAATCTTTGAGATATTTAACACTTCGGAAAATGGATTGGATAAAACTTTTACAAAGTTACTTTTCTGATAAGATTCACTTATATCAAGAGTGTATTGTTAAGCAACAAATAGTAAGAGTGTATTTAAAAATTAAGTTGTTATACCTAACCCTTACTGTAGGCTAAATTAGTCTACCTGCAATCGTTGATGTAACGAAAGATCTTAGATTGGCATAAGTATCATTAGGATCTTTAAAATATTTATATTTGAAATGTTTTTTGCATTCTGTCCATAAAGAAACTTACCATTATGCAGATTCCACTGCTCGCAAGTCTTCTCCATGAAAAATAAAAGAGTATTTCTCATCACTTCTATTTTATATTTCAAATTACAATTTTCTAGAATCAAAATTTAATGGAATTATTTCATTTAAATATCTTTCATAAATAAACCAGTAAAAAGGCAGCTAAGGTATAGCGGTCAGCCCATTCTTTGCCAGCCAAAAGACTACGGCATAAACGGTTTCCTCCCTAAAGGTTTCCTCCAATTATTCCGTTTCCTTTTGGCTTTTCCCCTTTGATCGCTAAGATTATCTGCTTTCTTTTTTCCGGTTTTTCTTTTGAAAAATATTCAGCGAAGCCTGAAAGGCTTTCAGAGAAAGGACGGAGAAGAGATTGAGAACAATTCAAAATGTACAATCTTAAAAACAACGATTATGAACATTATCGGAAGACTGACAAGGGATGCGGAAGTACGCAACTTGCCAAAAGATAAAAAAGTAGTCAATTTCTCAATTGCTACCAATGACAATTATCGCAACAAAAAAGGAGAACGAATTGAAAAGACCTCCTATTTTGAATGCTCTTATTGGATTTCTGAAAAGGTTGCCGAGTTTTTAACTAAAGGAACTTTAGTAGAACTCAATGGCAGAGCCTACGCAACAGCATGGATAGGAATGACGGAGAACCACACGCAGGAATGAATTTTCACACATCCCAAATCAAAATTCACAGCAGTGGCAAAAAGAATGATAACACCAAAATAAAACCTTTCAGAAAGACGAACGACACCAAGCCAAAATCTAACAGCAATGGCGGCGATGACGACCTACCATTTTAAACATTCAACCAATTATAATCTTTAAATATTAAAATCATGGCACATAATTTAAATTTCAACAGCAAAACAGGACAGTATTCTTTTTTTAGTGTAAAAGAAAAAGCATGGCATAATTTAGGACAAATTGTGCAGGACTACCCAACAAGTGAAGAAGCAATAAAATTTGCAGGTCTTGACTACGAAGTGGAAAAATCTCCATTGTTTACAAAAGGTAACGGATTTACTGAAAATGAAAATGGTATAGAAATATCCAATTCAGCATTGGAAGTTCAGAGCTATTTTGCAAATATCCGAACAGATAACAACTCAATATTGGGGGTAGTAGGTAAAGACTATCACATTGTACAAAACTGTGAGGCATTTTCATTTTTTGATTCTATTGTAGGCGGTGGAGACGGTATTTTATACGAGACAGCAGGAGCATTGGGAAATGGTGAAAAATTTTTTATTACTGCTAAACTTCCCGATTACATTCGTGTTGGTAATGGTGATGACATTACAGAAAAATACATTTTTCTTACAACTTCTCACGATGGAAGCGGAAGCATAACTGCTGCATTTACTCCTGTCCGCATTGTCTGTCAAAACACTTTAAACGCTTCATTGAAAAATATGAGCAATATCGTACGAATCAGACATACAGCAGGAGCAAAACAACGTTTGGAAGATGCTCACAAAGTTATGGGATTAGCGAATATATTAAGTAAAGAATTAGAGAGCACTTTTAATCACTGGTCAAAAATTACCGTTGGAGACGATGAAATGAAAAGACTGATTCAGCTGGCACTTTGTCCTAATAAAGAAACTCTAACTCATTTACAGAAAGGAAATTTTGATGAAATTTCAACACTATTTAAAAATACGGTCGATGATGCATTTGCATATGCGATGATTAGTGAAAGTCAGCAAATGGAAACAACCAAAGGAACATTATATGGTGCGTACAATGCCGTTACTGGATATTTTCAGAATGTCAGGAACTATAAAAATAATGAAGCCAAATTGCAGTCGATTGTTATGGGTGGAACTGCTCAAATGAAATCTCAAAAAGCTTTTGAATTATGCGAGAAGTTTGCAGGTTTCGGAGCTGATTCAATTTTGATGAACTAACTTTTAATCATTGTAATTACGGGAAAAACAAATCTCTGCCGTATTCAGAGTACAAAATATGAAATTCAATATTGTAAACGAAATAAAACTAAGCTATTCAAGAAAGGGAAACTGTGAAAAGCTGATTACAACTTCACGGGATGCTGTCAAAATTTTTAAAGAGCATTTTGATAGCGAAGAAATAGATTACCGAGAATTTTTTTTTGCCCTTTATTTAAATCAGGCAAACAGAGTTTTAGGAATAAAGAAAATTTCTGAATCTGGAATTTCGTCAACGATTGTTGATGTGAGAATTATTATGCAGGCTGCACTTTTGTGTAATGCATCAGGAATTATTTTAGCACATAATCATCCATCGGGTAATCTGAAACCATCGCAGGAAGACTTGAATATCACGCAAAAAATTAAGGAAGCATCGCAGTTTTTGAATATTCAACTGCTCGACCATTGTATATTAACTTCCACTGCTTATATATCATTTGCTGATGACGGTCATTTGTAAATATTAAGAAAAGAAAACGGCAATCTTTAGGTTGCCGTTTTTTCCAATTCGGGCGAAAAGACAATTCCTTCCTGTGGTCGGAAACATCTTTTCGCATTTTTTAAGGGGCAATAACTTTGATGAATTTGTGCTCAGTAATTCAAATTTTCACCAAAGATATTGTAGGGTATGATGTGGTCTATTTAAGATATTCCGATAATTTGTTTACGTTCGTAAAAAAGAAAATTTCTCTTTACTACTGAAAACTTCTTTTTTGTTATGCAAAAGTAACCCAATACGCCATCAATACAGACCTCCAGATTTATTAAGTTACTTCATTACTATTTACTTTAATTTGCAAATTGTACTCTTTCTCATCAATATAAAATCCCACAATTAAAGTGGGATGTGTTACAGCTAATCTTTATTATTGAGTTGAAAACTAACTTGTTTTTCATTTCCAAAACTATCGTAAATCCAGACATCAAAACTTTGCGAAACAGTTGAGGTTGAGGTGTAATACAATCTAAATTCTTTTTCGCTAAGCTCGTATGAATCATTGGGTATGTAAGCTGGTTCATTTTTATAACGCAGTGTTCCATTGCCATCAAACTGAAAATACCTGAGATAATACTTAGTTTCGGTATAATTACCTTTTGGAATAATTTTCAATCTGATTTCAACAGTTTCTCCATTAGCAATATCTTTTCGAATTGGCATAATATGGAGTTCAAATGGGAAATTTTGCTGTATATCCAAATCATCTGTCGAGCAGGATGACAGACTCAATTCAAAAAGTATCATGACCGGAATAATCAGTAGTAAAGCAAGCCCTTTTTTTATGATGATTTTTATATTTTTCATGGGTAAATATTATAAATTAATTCTTATTCCCAGACCTGAAGAAGGTCTGATCAGTTCACGAGAGGAATTCCACAGGGCTTTTGCTTGTACATGAGGGAGCAAAACAATTCGGTCTGAAATATAAATTTCTACAGAAACTTTCCCGCTGGTTCCATAAACAAAATTGGATTTACTCAAGATCTCAGCTCCGTCAAAAAGCAGATCATTTCCTTTATTAATACTTTCAAAACCTGCTGTGGCAGATAGTGAGAAGTTAATTAGAACATTTTTTTTACGATCTGATATCAGATTAAAACTGTAACCTGCTTCAGCAAGAAAAGTTTCAATGGGTATTGTGACCTTTTTATAGTTTTGTTTCTCATTCAGGTATTCAAAACTGAAAAAACTGTAATTTCCTTTCCCTGACTGAATCGTTATTACTGTGTTGAGAAAATAATTCTCGCTTTTAGAATCATTTAAAAGAAATCCGGCATTCAATTCAATCGCTTTCTGTCTAGGAATTAACCGCTGAGCTTTTGTTGTTACGCTCATCAGAAATAAGCCTATGATATAAAGTTGTAGCCTTTTCATGTTATTTCAGTTAGGTTAATATCTTTAAAAACAGATGCGCCAATCAGGTCGTTGTTGGTAACCTGCATTTTTAAATTCCGACCGCCGTTTTTTTCTAAAATTTCTATTTCTAAGATTTGACCCTCCATCAACGTAAACTGATCCAGCAGGAAAATATCAAATGCTTCATCATGCTCTTCGACCTTCGGAATTGTGGAATAATTCCGAAGCGGAGACAATATCCTGTCCTGCACAACTGTTCTTTTTAATTTCTTCTCATCCACAATCTTAAAACTGATGAAATCGACGGGATACGGAATATTTCCGGAGTTTTTAAGGTGTATGATAAAATAGTATTTACCTTGATGAACATACAAACCTCGAAGCAAAAACTGAATTCCAAAGCTTTTGTTTCCGATGTGCTTGATGGTTCTTTTCGGATTTTTGTACAAGGTTTGCATCATCAGTTCTGTCAGCGAAGATGAGCTTCCATCCATCTCATCAAAAGTTACATCTGCAGCATATTCCTTTTCATTATTACGCTGGAGTTTAAGCAGATCGTAATTTAAAGTATCTGGATAAGAGCTGTAAAAAACATCGAAGCTGTAGAACTTCCCATCTTCAGTGACCACTGAGAAATTGGTTTCTTCTTCAAAATCTCTTGTTGATGCTTTTACCCGTAAAACATTGGCAACATCATCAGCCTTGTTGGCAATCAGGTTTTCACTTCCTAAATCAACATATTTAATAGGTGAAGGAAATAATAAGTGTGTTGTTTTATTATACGTAACTTCCATTTTGTAGGATTCAAGCCTTGCCTGATTCAGTGACATCAAACCATCTTTATCCTGTGCATTGACTGAATGGTTGATGATGATAAATACTAGCAAAGTCATCCATTTATTTAAAATATTTTTCATTGAATTTTAATTTATTATTGGTTATTTTTTAGCCACCAAAAAAATTTGATGACCGGCTTTTACAGTAACTTTAGGCGTTCTGACCTTTCTCTGGAAATATCCTGAAACTCCCTGCACAACTCCACGTGTCAGATCAGAAGCTATTTGCTGGCCTGCAGATTGAGTCATCATAATGTTTGTTCCGGATGACTGGCTCATATTGGCAACTATGTCATTCACCGTATTTTGTTCCGGAGTATAGGGAATGTATAAACCCAATTGACCGTCATTATCGTGAATAGAAATTTCGACAGGTTGTATTGAGCCGCGATACTCGATACTTGATATTTTCATCTGTAATCTTCCACCTTGAAATTTGCAAGAAGCCCTCAGTACAGTTCCTGCTGGTACTAATATTTTACCTAACATCATGGGTTCAGAAAGTCGTAATGAAATGAAACTTTCAGCAGTGACTATCTGGGTTTGATGGATTACTGCCCGTATGCTGTTCCGGGTTATTTGATTGTTGACCTGATTACCTTGGATACCTATGAAATTGTTTCTGTTCAAACTCGCTAGAAACATACTGTCAACAGGCTCACGGTACAAAGCAGATATTACATTTTTGTTGAGATGCTTTACTGAATTAATCTTAACCTTTGGTTGTGTTGGCTCAGATTTCACAGAGGTATCGGATGGTTTTGTCTCTACAAAATTTCCATTTTGATGAGAAGATGAAGGAAGATATTTTGCTGCCAATTGGTAAGATTTTTCCATCAGTTCCAACTGCTCATCAATTCCGCTACCTTTCGGTGTAGAATTATTGTGCAGAGATTCATTTTTTAATCTTGAAATCTCTTTTTTCAGATTGCTGACTTCCTGATCATCCCTACTGTAAAAGTTTCCCAAAGTTTGTTGTGCATTACGGTAACTGTTCATCGCATTTTGGTCGCCATGCGTCAGCATTCCCGACTGGTCGGTCGGGTTTAATTGAACGGATTGACCTGGTGAAAGATTGGTTGCCTGACCATCATTCCAGTAATCAGATAATGTAGTCAAAGTGTTTCTCTTTTCTTCATTTTTCTGTTCCAGCAGTTGCTGTTCATATGCTTTCTGCTTATCAGACTGCAGTTTGTCATCAGCTGCCTGTGGAACTGCTGAATTAAAACCGACATCTTCAATGAGAAGATTCTTCTCTTTGGGTTTAAAAATGAGATAGAGACAACCTGCACACACAACAGCCATTAAAAAATAAATAAGTGGTTTCTTGAATTTTTCAAATCTTTGCAGATTGCTCAATGACTGTTCCTCGTTAGCCATCCTATCGGAATTGCCTTCTGTAAGTCGTATCTGGGTTCTGTTCTCGTTATTCATTATGAGGGGCTTTGTTAATTATACTTTGAGGAATTCCCTGAATATGACTAATGGAAAGGATATTGTTTCCGTTAGATGTTTCGTACCAAATGTAGGTGATGGTTAAAACCGTCAACATCACATATATTCCTAAAAAGAACTTTGTCAATGTTCTCTGTCTGCTGTTGCTTAAGGATTTCCAATGGTTTTCGATCGAATCGATATATCGGTCAACTACTATTCTAAATTTTTTCATAATGTACATTTTAGCGTTCAACAGTTTCGATATCTTTATTTTCGATAACATTGAATTTTTCCATCGTAAATCCTTGGGGATTGTTGTCAGACCTTACAGAATTGACAAGCATACAGCTGGTAATTAAACTTCTCTTGGTCAGATTGCTCGATCTGTAGATAAACTGCTTTGCGAAGGTCTCAACCTGGTACGGGTAGCTGTCAAAGTTGGCTGAAACACTGTCTATCTCAATTCTCTGCTGGATATTCCCTGAAATAATTCTGTTGTAATATCCTTTTTCTGAAAGGTCTTTGTAATAATTAAATGCAGACTGATCAGCTAGATTGAATGCTCTTTTTACATTACTTTCAATCGCATTTTTATCCGGTGCAATCGTGAAGAAGAGTTCATGAAAACGTCTGACATGCTCTCTTGCTTCAACGGGTCTGTTCAAAGACATGTCCTGAGATAAGGCAACCATCAATGATTTGCCATTATCCAATACATAAATTTTCTGACGCTGTTCTTCAGCAAACTCGTATGATTTGTATACAACAACCCCTACAACTCCGAAACATAACAGGGCAAAAATAAAAGTGAATAATCTGATTTGCCTGAAACTGTTTTCGATATTTTTTAAGATTTTAAATTCCATATTTTTTGTTTTAATTATTTTAATAACCTTCCTGAAATATTTCCTGTTGCTGAACCGGCAGCTGCTCCTGCAACGTTTCCGGACTTCGATGCGGTCTGATTGACATTGCGCATAAAGTTTCCTGCACCTCCAGCCTGAATAACCCAGCCTGTTACGGTTGGAACAGTGAAGTAACCTATGATTCCGATAATCATGTAGATGATGTAAACGGTGTTGGACGTATCCGGAATAAAATTAGGATCAGCCAACATCTCTATGTCCCGTTCCAAAATCAAAGTCTGTATTTTTGCAAGGATAGCGCTGAAAATATCTGCAACAGGTAGCCATAAATACACACTGATGTATCTGGTCAACCATTGCGTGAGTGTTGATTGAAATCCATCCCAAACCGATATGGCAAAGGCGATTGGACCGAGTATGGACAGAACAATTAAGAAAAAGGTTCTGATGGTATCAATAACGAGTGCTGCTGCCTGAAAGAGAATTTCCAGAAATTCTCTAAAGCCATCTCTGATTTGTTTTTTAACTTCAAACATCTGCCTTTCCATATACATTCCTGACATCGTTACCAGATCCGATGGAGACCATCCTAGTTCTTCCAGTTTTTTATCAAACTCATCATCTGAAATCAGATATGCCATTTCAGGATTTCTGAGCATGGCTTCTCTTTCCAATAAATCTTTTTTCTGCTGAAGTTCATTCATATCCAAAACCTGATCCTCCAACATGGAATGACTGCCTTGAACAACGGGGCTTAAAACCCCGTTGATACTTCCTAAAACCAATGTTGAAAAAAACATAATGCAGATTCCGATAGCAAATGGTCTCAACATTGGAAATAGATCAATGGGTTCAGCACGGCTAAGTGCCTGCCAAACTTTAATGGCTACATAAAATAGTGCTCCCAATCCTGCAACACCCTTTGCAACTGCTGCCATATCTGCACACATCGGCATCATCTCATCGTAGACTGTTCTTAAAACTTCGTGTAAGTTTGTAGGCTCCATCTTACCAATACTTTTGATTCGACGTTCCATACAGATTAAGCACCCGTTGGGTGTTGTTCTGCTTCTTGGCTCTCAGGTAACTGACAGAAATATTCTTGTTCGTATAGTAACGAACCAGATTGTGATAGTCTTTTACAGCCTTATATACTTTATCAATAATATCCATCCTTTCTTTATCATTTAATGAAAGACTGCTGGTATTGACAATCTGTTTGAGCTCTTTTAAAAGTTCTGTACTTTCATTCAGTAATGTGGAATAGCCGTTCGCAATAGCAGTTAGTTCCTGAGCATTAAAGTTGGGATCATTCAACATTTTCCCGAAATTGTTCACATACATTTCGGAAACATCGCCAACCAGTAATACAGTCTGCTGAACTTTTCTTGCATCCTTGACGAGATTGTTCACAGCTTTAAGTTTATCATAATATTCCTTACCCTGTTCGTAGACTTTCTTGACTTCATTGAAGTTTTTGACCACATTGGAAACTGTATTGGATGTCTGAACAATTTCATTGGCTGAATTCAAAATTCCTGAAGCCAGATTGGCTGGGTCTGTCACTACAAATTGTGCTTTTGCTGTGGAGGTCAACGCCACCGCTGTAACCATCATCGTGGTCATGATTAAATTTTTCATTGTTGTAAAATTTTAATTGATTAATTTTCTTTTGTCGATTTGATTCGCTTTAGCGAAATCCTCTTGATCGCATGCTCGACATTGCCATCAAGTTCGTAAGCCAGGTTCATGACTTCCATTTTTTCTGTTTCTTCCGTCGTGTATGCTAAGTATTCTTCGGTAGAAACTTCCGTAGCGTAGACTGCTGAATGCGTTCCTCCCAATCCAATCCAGACTTCTTTGTAAAGTCTTCTCGGATCATTGTTCATATTGATGGAAAGTACCTGAGCTTTTTCTTTATCCGTTAAACCCAGCATCGCCTGGATATCATCAAACTTGTTCATGTACTTTCGCTGATCCAGTAAAATCTTACAGTCGGAATTGTTGATGATACTTTCTTTGACAATAGGAGACTGGATAATATCATCTACTTCCTGCGTTACGACAATGGCTTCGCCGAAGAATTTTCTGACGGTCTTAAACAGATATTTGATATATTCCGCCATGCCCTCTTTGGCAATAGCTTTCCAGGCTTCTTCGATGAGGATCAATTTTCTGATTCCTTTGAGTCTTCGCATTTTATTGATAAAGACCTCCATGATAATGATGGTCACAATAGGAAATAGGATTTTGTGGTCTTTGATGGCATCGATCTCAAATACAATAAATCTTTTGGATAAAAGATCAAGCTGCTTGTCTGAATTGAGCAGATAATCATATTCGCCTCCTTTATAATAAGGCTCTAAAACATTAAGAAAGTTCGCAATGTCAAAATCCTTTTCTCTGACTTTCTTTTTTTCAAGAACAGATAGATATTCTTCTTTTACAAATTCGTAAAAACCGTTAAATGAAGGATAGTCATTGTTATTTTTAATCTTTTCGATATATCCGCTAACTGCGTTGGACAGCGCTACTTCCTCTGATCTTGTGGGCGGTTCGTCATCTCTTTTCCATAGGGTGAGGATTAAGGTTTTAATGCTTTCTCTTTTTTCGATATCAAAGATGCCATCATCGGTGTAAAAGGGATTAAAGGCAATCGGATTGTTTTCCGTATAAGTAAAGTAAACGCCGTCTTCTCCTGTGGATTTGCCTTTAATTAATTCGCAGAGCCCTTGATATGAATTTCCAGTATCAACCAATAAGACATGAGCTCCCTGTTCATAATACTGCCTGACCATATGGTTGGTAAAGAATGATTTTCCGCTTCCAGAAGGTCCGAGAATAAATTTGTTCCGATTGGTAATAATTCCCTGTTTCATCGGAAGATCAGAGATATCCAAGTGAATAGGTTTTCCTGTTAAGCGATCCGCCATCTTGATTCCAAATGGTGAAGGTGAATTCTGATAATTGGTTTCCTGCGTGAAAAAACATACTGCGGGCTCTATGAACGTATAGAAACTTTCTTCTGCGGGAAAATCTGCTGCATTGCCGGGAATACCAGCCCAATATAAAGTCGCTGTATCTGTTGTGTTATGGCGGGGCTTACATTCCATAAGCGACAACGCACTTCCTGTATCATTTTTCAACTGCTTTAATTCCGCAGGATTATCAGACCATGACATCACATTGAAATGAGCACGGATGGATTGCAGTCCGAACGAATGGGCTTCATTCAGGTATTTTTCAATCCATTCTTTATTGATCTGATTGGCTCTGCTGTATCGCGCCAGCGAGTGCATATTCCTTGCAGACTTCTCAAATTTTGCCAGGTTTTCTGCACTGTTGTCGATAAACAGATACTGATTATAAATGTGATTGCAATTGAGGAGCAGTCCCACTGGAGATGCAAATGACAATAAACAGTCGCTTCTGTCGGTGCTTAGTTTTTCATAACGGCTGTGAGAAGAAATTCTTCCCGGTAAATCGTCAGTATCAGAAAGCGTATGCAGACTGATACGATTATTGCCGACTCTCATTTCTTCTGCTCCTAAATGTAAATCCTGTAGGGAAGGGTTAACGTCTCGGGATAATGTCAGATATTGCTCAAGTAATCCCGATTGTTTTTCTGTTCCGGTAATCTCATTCTCCGTCATCCGTTCCAAATGAACATAACCACTGTCATTCATGATTCTTTCAAACTGATCGACTGTTTCCATAAATCTGCTCATTATCTCCTTATCCCTGATTTCCTTTGGAATAAGCTTTCCTTTGCAGAGCGATGAGAAATTACTCTGCATTCTCATTCTCTCTTTGCTTGTTTTGGTAAGAAAGAGGTAGCAATAATGGTTTAAAAATGGTCTCTCGTTAAAATGCCTCTCAAATGATTTGGATAAAAAGCTTTGATCTTCTTTCGATAAGTCAGGATTATAGTTTTCCTTGATAAACCAATCCTGCTTGTGAACAATCGTGAAGTCAGGCAAGGTCTTAATAGCTTTAAACCAAGCTGAATGAATGGCTTCATATTCAGAGGAAGCAACGGTAAATAATTCCGGAAGGCTTACTTTAAAACAAACCGTAACATCAGCATCTTTTGATATAATACAGCTTTCTTCTACTGCCAGCAGTGGAAATTTACTTTCCAAAGTAGCGGCTTTCGATTGATTTCTCATGCTGCAGCTTTTTTGGAGTTGGATTTTAGATATCTCAAGATTGACTTTCGGCTGATGATGTATTTAGGATGCTTTTTGTTTGCACCCAGTTTCATCAATCCGTGTTCTCCATATTTTCTGTTGAGTGAGAAAGTCTGCCAGATCAGTAAACTGGCACTTATACCTCCTAATCCCAAACAGAAATAAGTACTGACTCCTGCCATGTACATAATCATGACCACAATTAAAAGACCTAACAGACCGCCTGCGAAAATGAAGAGGTACTGCGCTTTTAGTCCTTTGAACTCTACGGTTCTTCCGATTCCTTTATTAATGTTATAGGTATTCATAATCATCAATTTTAAAGGAAGAATGAACGGAGAATAGTAGCTGCAACAATCAGGAAGATACAGGCTCCGAACCAGCTTGCAGCAGTTTTACTGGTGTCAGGGTCGCCACTGCTGAATTTGTTGTACACTTTTACTCCTCCAATGAGTCCGACGACTGCTCCAATGGCATAAATGAGTTGCGTAGCCGGCTCAAAATAGGAGGTAACCATTTGAGTGGCTTCGTTGATTCCGGCAGTTCCGTTTCCCTGAGCGGATAGATTGATGCTCATGAGTAAAGCTACTGCTGAAATCAGAAGCTTTTTTCTTTGTTTTTCCATAATGTAAACAGTTTAAATTGTTAGCATTACCCACAGTATGTGGGCTATGGGGACAAAGATGTTGGGTATACTGATGTGGAATCAGAGTATGACTTTAGAAGAGTTTACTTGGCTTTAATAGGTTGGGAAGTTTTTTCTTCTCGTTGCGTGGAACAGTGAATTACTTAGTGTTTTTATAAAACACCATCTACAGGGTAAAGAATTTCTTGTGGAGGCAGTTTGAGGCTGAAAAAAATAGCTAATCAACACTTATTAGTTAAGTTTGATTTTTGAATTTGAAAGGAAATAATTGAAAATTAGAATGAATTATTCTGACAATTTTACTCTTCGTTATTCGTTGTCAAAACATTTCTATTAGATTACAGTCAACGTATAATATAAGTCCAATATCTAACAAAATATTATCACTATTGACATAAAAAAACCTGGCCGAAACCAGGTAAAAACTAATAACCATGAAAACTCAAATTAAACATGAGAATCGTTTCTTTTTGAAGCAATAAGAATGCCCAAAAATTCTAAAAAAAATATAATTATAGTTATATAGTGTTAAAAATGGGTTAAAAATTATTGTTAAGTAAAATGAGTAATGTCAAATCCGTTAAAATTTTTGTTTTGGTAAAAAGAAGAATTAGAATTGTTTGCAGAAGAAAGGCTTCTGTCCAATAGCTCAGCAATCTTTATAGAAGCTCCTTCAATAGAATTTTCTAATAAATTGAATAATTCGGTTCCATGTATTTTTTGAATAATTTCTGCCGCTGTTTCCTTGTGAGATAATTCTGACTTTTGATCTTTCAGAAATGCCTCCACGGTATTTAATTCTTCAAAGGTTACCCCTGTGGCTAAACCGTTATCATTATCGAAAATTTGATATTGACTCCATTCTTCTTCCTCTTCCTCAAAATCTGGAGTACTTCTGAAAACTTTATCTAATTCTTCCTGCGGAATTTGAATGTCAACTGTTTTATTGTTGATCTCTTCTTCAAAATTAGAAATTCTGTGCGTTTGTTTTTCAATACGGGACTCTCCGTCGTTGTTTGGCAATGTCTGGCTTTTTACATATTGAGACAGTCCCATAATACTTGAAGATGGTTTGGTATTTTCAGATGTAATTTCTTTTTCTAATCTTTTTTGAAAGACAATTTTTTCTTTCATCATCAATACAATGATAATCAAAAGACAGACTAATATTAAAATTTCCATAATTAAAAAAGGGGTTTAAAATGTTCATTGAAGTCCGAAGTAATAGCTTCCTCAAATAGTTCAAAATGATGTTCAAGAATATTATCCAGGTAAGCATAAAGAGGAATTTCATCCTGTCCTATAACCTGAATGATGCGAGATAATCTTTCATGATATTCTTTGCGGATATAGATGGTTTTATCTCCTCGTTTTTTCATCGAATGGCTAACAAGAAATTGTATACCATAACTCTCCATATTTTTCAGCTTTGAACTCTTTTTTTGATGTTGGACAGCTTTTTTTTCAAGAACATTCTTTTTATTAATTTCTGAGTTTTGAATCCCTGAATTATCAGTTTCAGGAATCTCTAAACCTTCTTTTTTTACACCATCGACCATCATGTTCATCATCAGTTCTTCGTTAATATCTGGAGTAATGTTTTTCTTGATGTTTTTTTCCATAACTAGATTTGAATGATTTTTAAAAACTCAATGAGAAAAAGGTCAAGCCTGCAGGCTTTCAATAAATTTTCATCCGCAGGCAGCAAAGTGGAACGGAAAACTGTTTTTGAATTTTCTTCACTTTCTTTCCTGAAACGGGTAGAATTTTTAATCTGACTATCCATTAAATTTAATCCCAGTTGGTGTATCAAGTCATTGTAAATGTTATACAAAGGTGTACTCTCTCTGCCATCGACCTGATTCCAGAATAAATGGATACTTTTAAGGGATGTTTCTCCTTTTTTCATAATAACATCCTGTAAAAGTTGGCTAAAAACTAATGTGCTTTCCATAACTAACCGGTCTGCTGTGATGGGGGTAAAGATATGATGCATTCCTGCCAAAGCTTTTAGGATTCCCGGAGTATTAACGGTTCCCGGAAGATCAAAAAAGATGATGTCAACAGGATTAGGTGATGTTTCTGAAAATTCGTGTGCAGCTTCTAAAATATGATCTGCCTTATATTGCAGTATAGGATAAGCTTTTTTGTTGATGGTTGTAAATTGTCTGTAAGCCAGTTTTTTTAAGTGCAGATTTTCCATAACCATAGCGAGATCACGGGTTTTCATTTTCATTAAACTGTGTTGTGGAAAGTCTGCATCTAATACCGCAATATTATAGCCCAGTCGATAATGTAAAATGCTCGCTAAAAGAGTCGTAAAGGTACTTTTTCCTACACCTCCTTTTTGTGATGAAAAAGCAATAAATAAAGGTTGTTTTTTGGTGTCCATATTTTAAAAATTAAGATTTAAAAATTATTAATTTCATTTTTTAAGCTTGATTTCCAGCTTTCATGCATTCAGTCCTATACTCACTTTAACTGTCAGTCAGTTATGAAAGCCATCATGCTTTCGGAGCTTCAGCTTACCTTAGAATAAATATTTCTTGATTGCAGGATTGCTGGTTTCTTAGCTTGCTGATATTCTGGACGGCGTGATTGAGTTCTGGCTGTCTTTCTATAATTTCAGGATCCCTGCTTTATTGATTGCCAGAATGTTTGCAATCCGGAATTCCTTCTATTTAACTGTCATGATTGCCAGACTGCTGTATAGAATTCTTTAGCAAAGAACTTATGAATTTCTTTCGCCTCCATTAAAGTGGTTGTCTTTGACTGTGAAAGGTTGGATTTGCGTAATCTTCCAGTAGATTGTTTGCTGTTCACTATGTTTTACTTTGTAAAACAATAACTTATAAATATAACATGAGTGCTTCAAATGAAATTTTTGAGATAAGAGATAAAAGCATAAAGCTTTCTAAGATTGTTATAATGGTCTGTCCCGATGACAGATTATGGTGTTCGAAAGAACACAGCAAGTTGTGTTTTGAGTGCCTCATAACTGTTTTTTGTGCCTCAAAACAACTTGCTCCTGCAGAGGGCTGGAAAAAACTTCCGAAGTCAGTTTTTTATAAATTAAAATAGATGGAACATAAAAAGAACATAAAACAAAATAAGGGTGGAAGAAATCCTAAGATTAATCCAAGGGTACATCGACATGTTTTTCGGTTGACTGATGATGAAAATGCACGGCTTTTAAGTCTTTTTGAAGCTTCCGGAATGAATAATAAAGCCAAATTTATTGTTTCATTATTGTTCAATAAGGAAATTAAGACAGTAAAAATTGATAAAGGAACATCTGATTTTTACATGAGACTGACCTCTCTTTTTGGTCAGTTTCGTGCCGTTGGTGTAAATTATAATCAGGTAGTTAAACTTTTATACAGTCGTTTTACTGAGAAAAAAGCAGCCGCATTTCTATACAAGTTAGAAAAACAAACTGTTGAAGTAGCTAATCTTTGCAAGAAAATCATTGAGTTAACTGAAGAATTTAATCAAAATCATCTTAAAAATAAATAAGCATGATTGCAAAAATTGGAAGAGGAACTAATTTGTTTGGAGCTTTAGCATACAATCAGCTGAAAGTTGACACCGAAAATGGGGAAGTATTATTGATGAACAAAATGATTGAAACAAAAGACGGAAATTATACCGTTGCCCAGTTGGCAAAATCCTTTGAACCCTATTTAATTGCCAATAAGAATACAGAGAAAACAACATTGCATATTTCTCTTAACCCAGATCCTAAAGATAAAGTTTCAGATGAAGATTTTGTGAAAATTGCTCAGGATTATATGAATGAAATGGGATATGGAGAACAACCTTTTGTAGTGTTTAAGCATACAGATATCAACCGTACCCATATTCACATTGTAAGTATTGGAGTTGATGAAATGGGAAAAAAAATATCTGACAAGTTTGAAAAAAGAAAATCCATGAAAATTTGCCGTGAAATTGAAAGAAAATATCGACTTTCCAACGTTGAAGATAAAAAACTTACTCAAAAAGAACAGATTTTCAGTCCCGTAGATTATCAGGAAGGAAA
This sequence comes from Chryseobacterium sp. G0201, assembly GCF_003815655.1. Lineage (NCBI taxonomy): Bacteria > Pseudomonadati > Bacteroidota > Flavobacteriia > Flavobacteriales > Weeksellaceae > Chryseobacterium > Chryseobacterium sp. G0201. The sequence goes on from NZ_CP033917.1 coordinate 3,078,009, forward strand.
TATTAAAAGTCAAATGGCTTCTGTAATTCGGAATATTTCGAATTATTATCAATTTCAGACGATGGGAGAGTATAATGCTTTACTTTCATTGTATAACATCAGCTGCGAGAAAGTGGATAAAATAGAGAATGGAATTTTGAAGAATGGACTGTTGTATTTTGCTTTGAATGATAAAGGCGAGAAAGTCAGCCAGCCTTTTAAAGCATCAGTATTTGGTAAGGAAGCCAGATTAAGGGCTTTAGATAGTCATTTTTTGAATTCGAAGAACAAACTTAAATTAAGCTCTGTTCATGAAACCTTGAAGGCGGCTGTGACTTTGGTAATGAAGAGTCAACCCAATGAAACCCAATTTAAAAGTAAACTGCAGGACATGGGAATCAGTACCGTAGTGAGACGTAATGCCTCCGGAAGAATCTACGGAATCACTTTCATCGATCATGAGTCTAAGTCAGTATGGAATGGTTCCAGGCTAGGGAAGGAATTTTCGGCTAATGCTTTTAATCAATTGTGGAATGAAGGTAATAATCTAAAAAAGCAAATGAATAATGAAAGTGAAAAAGTAAAATATACTCGAGATAATCCTGAAATTCCATACCCAGAAAAACCTCATGAATTATTTAATTTTTTACATGATAATTCAGATTCTAAAATAGATGGATTAGGTAGCATCTTACCGGGAAGCCATAGTGAAGATTATGAAGAATTGGATTTTGAGAATCGAATGAAAAGGAAAAAGAAGAAAAATAACAGTAGATTTAGAGGATAATTTTTATTCTCTGTTAATAAGATATTTTAAGAACCAATTGGGAATATGATCTTCATCAACATGTAAGGTAATGATTTGATTTTCCATTTCAGCAATCATATTCATTTGGTCAGAATTGTCAAACAAATAGGCTTTATCAACCAATTGCATGGCAGGGTAGAGGTTTTCTAAAGTTGCTGTGTATCTTTTTTTAATTCTATCTGCCGGTACCGCATGACCTCCTTTAAAAACTCTGTTATCTACTCTAGAAACATTTACATCAGAGTCGTCGATGCACACGAAATAAAGATAAGTTTTATAACCCAGTTGTCTGGCTAACTTGAGCTCATAGAGTTTGGAAGGATGGCTCATTACAGACTCAAAGGAGAAGGAGATGTTGTCTATTAGAAGTTGCTTTCGAATAAAAGATGAAATGAGCGCAGCAGAATAACTGTTTTTCTCATTTGAAATATCTAAGATTACGTTTTCTGAAATTTTTAATTCAATAGAAAAACCTTCTTTTGAAGCTTTTTCAATGAGACTTAGTGAATCCGGTTCAGTAAGAAATCTATCCAGGTCAGATTGAGTGAGATCGAGATTAAAAGAAGATAGATCTAAAAATTTTTTTTCTGAAATTTCTGATTCAATATTATCTGAATTGACAAATAACCCTGGATTGAATTTGTTTTTAATGAATTCTGAAAATAAAGTAGATTTTCCAGAGCCATTCGGACCACAGAATATGCGAAGTCTTTTGGTCATAAATGTATTTTACTTCCTTTTTTTAGACCTGTTTTTTCCGTAACGATCTTAGAAATATTTCCTATCTCTGTTGTCGTACTTCCTTCGATACGGTAGATTTTACCATCTCTGATTACCTCATATGAAATACCTAAAGCTCTTGAAATCCTCTGAGAATTTTCCGAAGCTCTCCTTGCAGATCGTAAAAGACTTCTGTTTCTGTTAGTACTTTGTAATATTCGTTTCGTTCTCTGTTTTCTTCTGTCTGACATTATTGAATAAATTGTACTTACGAATATACGAAATATTCTTTAAGAGATAATTTACAAATTTTCTTTCATTATTTTTTATCACTGTGCAAAAGACATTGGAAACCCTTCATTTGAATATCTTTTGCATTTATATTCGTGCTTATGTTTTGATGTAATTAAACTTAAAAAAAAATTTAATAATTCATTTTTTATAGAACAGATATGTATTCTTTAATCCTTCTTTCCATAAGGAGAGTTAATCTCAACAGCCCTGTCACATAGAAGATGTGTAAAGTAAGATTTATGCCCTGTTTTATTATCAGTGTAAACTTCACTATCCCATGTAATCGTCAGTTGCCAGCTGTCCCACTTTCTCATTTTATGGACATAGGGATTAAATGAACATTTGATCTCAAAATGCTTTTTGTTTTTATCACCCTCGAAACTTACGATGACGGAATTGTGATCGGGACTTGTTTAATCAACGATGGTCGCTTTGAGTTTCATTTAAGAGATTGTTGTTTTTTAGTACGTTTTTATATTCTAAATCATTTTCTGTCTTGGCAGACCTATTTCATGTTCCTGCGGATAAGGTTTTCTTTGTGTCATGCTGACATCTTCATGAAGTGTTCTTGCGGCCTCCAATGACTTTTCTTTATCCATAGAATATCTGGGATCAGGAATGAAGGGCATCTTTGCCATTTTATGAATGGTGATGGTTGGAAAATAAAAATCTACTTCAACGGTTCCCAACAATAAATAGCAGCCTCCACCCTGAAAAGGGTACTCTTCAAGGCAGTTCGGGAAGTGTGCCGTGTCAAAATACTCTCCCTCGGCGTCGATCCACGTTCCGAAAAACATCGCACCTCTTTTCGTGGGGACATGTTTTCTAGAAATAAGGTAAGCGAGCATTTTGATCTGCTTTTTATGATGCTTGACCAGATCTTTAGCCATAACAGTTCCCCGATATTTGGTCTGCAACAGATCAAAGGGACTGTATGACACTGAAAACCCTAAAATTTCAATTTCATCAAAAGCATCTTCAAAAGGATTTCTTATAATGGTTGGAAGTTGATATTCTTTTTGAGGTTCATCCAGTAAAGTTGGATGCCTGAATGCTGACTGGTCATTTCCAAACAGGAATCTTGCCTGAATCAAAAGCTCATGCTTTTGTTTTCCGGTAAACCTGAACGCCCCGATAAAGATGAGGATCTGCAGGGTTTCAATTCCAATCGGTATTCTTTTGACAAAGTTTTCTAAGGAAGTATATTCCCCGTTATTCCTTCTTTCTTCAGGAATCATCAGGGCGATTTTACCTTCAACTTTCTCAATATGCATCAACCCTAAATAAACATCAGTTCCATAGACCGTCGTCTGATATTCGCTGAGATTAACACAAGGATTTTTGATGGATGCTCCTGACATTTTGGCTTCATGGACATACACCTCAGTCCTGTAAAATCCACCACCATTGTTAATGGCACACACCATAAATTCAATAGGGTAGTAGACTTTCAAATATAAACTCTGATAACTTTCTACAGCGTAAGAAGCAGAGTGTGCTTTGCAAAATGAATATCCTGCAAAGGATTCGATCTGACGGTATACTTCTTTAGATAATTGTTCGGGGTGTCCCAGTTCTTTGCAGGATTCAAAAAAATGGTCTTTTACTTTCTGCAATGCAGATAACGATCTTCCTTTACCACTCATGGCTCTTCTTAAAACATCGCCGTCTGCTGCTGATAAACCTCCAAAATGTAGGGCTATCTTGATAACATCTTCCTGATATACCATGATCCCATAGGTTTCACCGAGTTCCTCTTTAAATACATCATGAAAGTATTCGAACTTGGTAGGATTATTATGTCTGAAAATATATTCTTTCATCATTCCACTCTGTGCTACTCCAGGACGGATAATGGAAGAAGCCGCAACCAAAACCTTATAGTTTTCACACTTTAATCTTCTCAGCAAGCCCCGCATGGCAGGACTCTCAATATAAAAGCAGCCAATGGTTTTACCAATACTCAGATAACTATTGCACTTCTCTTCATTTTTTGAAATCGTCGTGTCTTTAATGTCCACCGTAATCCCTCTTTTTTCTTTGATGAGTTCTACGGTATCTTTGATGGTTCCGAGTCCTCGTTGAGAAAGAATATCAAACTTTTCAAAGCCGATTTCTTCAGCAGTATGCATATCAAACTGAACAATCGGAAAACCTTTGGGAGGCATTTCGAGTGCAGTGAAATTGGTTATAGGTTCTTCCGAAATTAAAATACCGCACGAATGCATGCTTCTCTGATTCGGAAACTTTTCCAAAAGTTTGCCATACTTGTGAACGAGTTTAAACACCGAATTGCTATCATGTTCCGACATCGGCTTAGTTGCTAATGCATCTAATTCTTCTTTTGGTAAACCGAAAGCTTTTCCCACTTCCCTGAAAATGGAACGGTACTTAAATTCTACATTAGTTCCGCAAAATGCGACGTGTTCTTTACCGTATTTGGTAAAAATATATTCAAGGATGGTATCTCTTGTCTGCCAGCTCCAGTCGATATCAAAATCAGGTGGGGTTTTTCTATTCAGGTTCAGGAATCTTTCAAAATACAAATCCAGTTCCAGAGGACAGATATCTGTGATTCCCAAACAGTAACTGACAATGGAGTTGGCACCACTTCCTCTCCCCACATGCATAAACCCCATGCGGTTGCTGTATTGAATAACATCCCAGGTGATCAGAAAGTAACCACTGAATTTTAACTGGTCGATGACTCCCAGTTCTTTTTCTACCCTGGCTTTAGCTTCGGGATGATCCTTTCCATATCTCGTTTCCAAACCTTCATAGGCGAGTTGGGTCAGAAGCTTAAAATCATTTTCACGGCTGTCTGTGAAATGTTGCTTGTTTTTCGGAGTTGAAAAATCATAATCAAAACTGCATTGTTCAATAACTGTAACCGTATTTTGAATGATCTGAGGGTAATGGCGATAGTAATCCAGCAGTTCTTTTTTATTGACAAATGTTTCGGTGTCTCTGCAGCAATCGGCATCACCTAATTTACTGATCAAGGTGTTGTTATCAATTGCTCTTAAGATCCTATGGAGATTATAATCCAGTTTGGTTGTGAAGGTAACAGGCTGTAAGATCACCATTTTATAAATCAGCTTTTTCAAATCGGGCTTTACGAGATAATTCAATTCTTCAGGTCGTATTCCGATATACTCGTTTTCCTGCAAAATTTCAGGAATGTTATGCAAAGGATAAATAACGATGGTACTTTCAAAGATTGGGTTGTGTTTTGGAATTTCGATTTCATCACAATTATAATGCGTCAACAAGCGGTTAATCTCTCCGACACTTTTCTGGTTTTTTGCCAGACAGATATAGTAGAGTTCATTTGTGACTCTAATCTCCACTCCAACAATAGGTTTAATATCATTGTCATTACAAAGTTTAAAAAAATCGTAAATTCCTGTAACGGTATTAATATCCGTAAGTGCTAAAGTTTTTAGCTTGTGATCCACACCTTGCTGAACCAGATCATGAATAGAAATGGTTCCGTACCGAAGGCTGTGATAGGAATGGCAATTGAGAAACATAATCTTGTTTTTATCTTAAGAGTCCAGACGCTCTGCCCACACTTGAGGTTCCAAACCTGTTTTTGATCTTATCCATGGTTTGATATAAAGAAATTAATTCCTCGGTATCTTCGAAAAGATCCATTTGATGGCAACCATGAACGAGTCCCGTGAATTTTACTCCGATGAGTCGTATTCGCATTCTTCGGGTATAGACTTTTTTAAAGAGTTCTAGTACGTATTTAAGCAAAGTATGGTCTGCTGAGGTATAGGGAATTCTGCACTGCTTGGTCTCTGTATCGAAATTGGAATATCTGATCTTAACAGAAATGGTTGACGTGAGCCATTTTTCCTGACGTAATTGGAAAGCCAACTGCTCTACCATACCTGACAAAATACTTCTCAGGTTCTGAACATCAATCGTATCCTGAGAAAAAGTGTTTTCTGTGGATATTGATTTTCTTTCGGAATACGGAACGATCGGAGTATCATCTATTCCATTGGCTTTTTTCCAAAGCTCAGTTCCGTTCTTACCGATCAGCTGATGTAAAACTTCGACAGGTGTTTCAGATAAAGTCTGAATGGTTCTTACTCCTAATCTTGATAAAAGCTGAAAGGTTACATTACCGACCATTGGAATCTTTTTAATGGAAAGAGGGTTTAAAAATGGCTGGATATTCTGTTCCTGAATTTCAAATCTACCGGTAGGCTTGGATTCTCCGGTTCCGATCTTTGCCACTGTTTTATTGGTGGACAGCGCAAAGCTTATCGGTAATCCGGTATTCTTGGTGACCGCATCGACAATTTCGTTTGTCCACTGGTAGCAACCGAAGAATTTGTCCATACCTGACAAATCCAGATAAAATTCATCGATGCTTGCCTTTTCCAAAACAGGTACTTTTTCCTGAATCACATCTGTGACCATATGCGACATTTTGGAATACATATCCATGTCGCCCTTAATGACTCTCGCTTCAGGACATAATCTTAATGCCATCTTGATAGGCATCGCACTCCGTACACCGAAAAACCTTGTTTCATAAGAGCAGGATGCTACTACACCACGGTCTCCACCTCCTATGATCACAGGTTTTTTCTCCAGTTCGGAGTTTTTTAACCGTTCACAGGAAACAAAAAACGTATCCAAATCCATATGCACTATCGCTCTTTCCATGTGACAAAATTATTACGTTTTATATCAAATTTTTGTACATTTGTTGCTATAAATTATAGCAATGTCAATTTTATCAGAAAATATGCGGTATTTGAGAAGCAAGCTCAGTCTTTCGCAACAAAAGGTTGCTGATGAGCTCTTAATTACCAGAGGTAGATATGGTAAGTATGAAGATGCCGCCGCAGAGCCTCCACTTGAGATTTTGATGAAAATCTCAAAATATTACAATGTCAGCATCGATTTACTTTTGACCATCAACGTCAGCAAATATTCTATCGATGACATTACGGAACTTCCGGACAATAGGATCGTTCTGCCTATAAGGGTTGACCAGAATGGAAACGATCAAATCGAGATCATTTCACAAAAAGCTTCTATGGGATATTTAAACGGATACAGTGACCCTGAATACATAGAAAATCTTGAAACTATATCATTGCCTTTCTTAAAAGGTGGTAAGTTCAGGGCATTCCCGGCTGACGGAGATTCGATGCCACCTTACAAAAACGGAACCTACATCGTAGGAAAATATGTCGAAAATCTTTCCGACCTAAAAACGGACAGGACTTATGTTTTCATTACCGCTAATGATGGCATCAGTTATAAAAGGTTTCAATTTCATGAAGCAGATGGTATCTGGGTAAAGGCTGACAATCAATTTTATGAACCTTATAAAATCCCATTATCTGAAATTAAAGAAATCTGGGAATTTGCCTGTAGTATTAATACAAAAGAGTATGAGCCTGATGAATTTGCAGAACATCATATTCAAAATTTCATCAAAGAAATCAAGACCGATATAAAGCAGATCAAGGAAAAAATTGGAGATAAGAATTGAATTCATCTGAATAAAGCGTAAAATGAAACGAAAAAACTTCCCCGAAGGGAAGTTAAAAACACAAATGATGAAAAAAATCCCGCATAAATACGGGATAAATCAAATATAATTATTTTAACAGAAAAATACAATGACCCAGTTGAGTTTATTTGAAGCAGAAGAATTTTATGAGTTTCCAAAAGACCTTTTGGAATACAAAGAAAATTTCGTGAGCAGAGATGAAGCTGACCAGCTAAAAGATATACTGTTGAAAACAGCATATTGGGAACAACGGACTCAGAAAATGTATGATAAAACAGTTCTGACACCACGCTTTACTGCCTGGTACGGCGATACAAAATCATACGATTCAGCTGACGGTAATACTACCAAAAGAAATGAGTGGACTCCTGAATTGTATGCTTTAAAAGAAAGAATTGAAAAAGAATTTGGTTACCAGTTTAATGGTGTATTACTAAATCTTTATCGTGATAACAACGATTCCGTCGCTTGGCACAGAGACAAAGAAAGCAGGTATGGAAAACGTCCTGTCATCGCCTCCATCAGTATCGGACAAACCCGAAAATTTGATTTCAGAAAAAAAGACCATCATCAAAGCAAATACAGCCTTCCGCTTCCTCACGGTTCACTCCTCATCATGAAAGGCGATCTGCAAGAAAACTGGGAACATCGAATTGCCAAATCAACAGTAAAAATGAAAGAACGTATTAATCTGACTTTCCGGCTACTTAAATAATTTTATGCAAACGGAAATGAATTAAATTGTAAAGGATTTTAGCAGAATCTTTTATATGAAAAGTTGTAAATTTATAATCAAAACTAGCAACTATGAATGATCGTGAATCATACACAAAATTTGCCTTCGAAGGTGCAGATTTATTTTATGTTGAACTGAGTATGGTCTCTTTTAAAAACTATCTTAAGCTTATTGAAGATAATTTTGATCAGCAAAAAAATATTCTAACTGATAGGTATAATCAGTTTAAAAATTCAAATGAGGATAATGATAATTTCCGATCTCCTCTTCATATGACATCTGAACAGCTCTATGAGCTAGAAGAAGAATTTGTTCAGAGGTTTCGTCAGTCTTTAATAATTCAGCTTTTTTCATATGTTGAACGTGACTTAAAAAGTATTTGTAATAGCCATTCATCTTCTACCGAAAGTATTTATTCAATTATTGATTTAAAAGGAAGTAATGATCTAGATAAAATCAAAAAATATATGTCTAAATCAATGAATATTGAAATTGCAAAATTTTCTCTGTGGCCATTTATCAATAGCTTAAGGATTTTGAGAAATAAAATTGTTCATGAGGATGCAACAATTCAAGCTAACGATAATGACTTTAATAATTTATTTGCTTTTGCGAAAAATCGATTTAAATTGAAATCTGATAATCCGAAACCGATTTTCTATACTATAAAGTTGTATGACCAAATCTTTTTAAATGAATGTATCAAAAATGTTGAGGATTTTATGAAAGAGATAATGCTTACCTATAAGCCCATTTTTAATAAAGTATAGTATGGGAGCAATTATAAGGTCACTTCAGAATTGTATCAATTCAATTTTGGATGTTGTGGTGATAAAAATAGGTTTGGTTATTACGGAAGAATATCTTTTGGAATTGTTGAGAGAAGAGTTTCCTGATTCATATTTTGAAAGTTACGAAGAATCTACCGACGTTGGAATCCGCGTTAGATCTGAAGATTTTGATATGTATTGTTGGAAAATCAGACAGAGGTTAGGTGAATTGGAGAACATTTCCCCTTTAATTGTTCAAGATGTTGAAAAGTGTTTAGAATGGATGGAACAGGGGATTGATTATATGGGATGTGTACGACAAATTTTAAGTTTGGCAAGTGAACATTTTGATCGTGAAAATCCACAACTATTAGATACTAGGCCAATAATTGAAAAATTGATTGAAGAAGATAAGTATCCTTTCGAAGTCATAAAACAGGCCTTTAATGATATAATACATCAGCAGCAACTGTCTAATAATATTACTCCCACTGAGGAAATTCTGTGGGATGGTGGTGTAAGCTTGGAAGATCTTTTTAAAAAAGAGCATATTCCAATTAATGAAGATGAATTTATAGATCAAAAATTCATCAACTTCCTTCAGGCTAATCCAAAAGAATTGGAAGCTATGCATTGGAGAAACTTTGAAAGACTAACAGCAGAATTTTTTAATCGTCAAGGTTACGAAATTGAATTAGGCCCTGGAACAAACGATGGGGGTGTTGATGTCAGAGTCTTTAATAAAGAGGATAAAACCAAACCTTATATCATTATACAATGTAAAAGACATAAAGAAAGCAACGAAGTTAAAATTGAAACTATAAAGTCTTTTTATACGGATGTTGCTTTTGAAGAAGCAGGAAAAGGACTTATTGCTACAACCTCAAAAATAGCTGCTGGTGGTAAAAAAGTGGTGTCCATTAGAAAATATCCTCTGGAATTTGCTGAAAATAAGGAAATAATAGATTGGGTAGATAGAATGTGCAAGAGAATTGTCTAATAGAAAGTGAAATTTTTAAGTTTATCAGATGAGTACAGTATTTAAAATTAATTGGGATATTTTCAAAACAAAGAACGAAAACCCAACAAAAGCCTTTGAAGATTTATGCTATCATTTATTCTGCAGACATTATCATTTTTATGAAGGTATTCGCGCAGATTTTAATCAGGCTGGACAAGAAACGCATCCTGAATTAAGTGCTGTCAACAATATGAACGTAGGATTTTAGGCTAAGTTCTTTGAAAATGACAGGAATTATTATCATCAGATAAAAAGTTCAGTTGAGATGGGAGATAAGAACACAGCAATTAAACTATTTAACAAATTCTATGATTTTTGCGATTTGCTTTTGAACTAATAAATCTAATTGCTTGTGTTTTCTATTAACTAAAAAAAGTCGGAATTTTATTTCCGACTTTCCTTTTATCTGTAAAACTTTCCTTCAGCTTGAAATCCTTTCGGTGGCATAAACGGAAGATTTTCGAGTTCTGCTTTCTCTCCGGTTCTTACATAAAATTTACCGATATTTTCCCCATCTTTTCCCATCAGATAGTGCTCGGTTAGTCTTTCAAGCCAACCATAAACAACAGCTCCGACAAATTTTTTATAGTGTCTTTTATCTGCTGACGGCGTATCATAAAATCTTTCTGCACCATTTGCTTCCGGATTTTTTAAGTGATCATATTTCCACCAGACAGTAATCATAATTTCTTGGTAGCTAATCTCCCTCCAAAGAATAGCACAATTCTGACCAAATAATTTAGTTAAAAAATGTCCATCCATATTTCCAGCTTTTCCACGCTGTTCATTATCAACAATAAAATTGATTTTTTTCTGCTGTAAAAGTTCATTAATTGCTGCAACAATTAAATTTCTGTAAGGGTCTTTGTTAAGAGATTTAACAGTTTCCTGTTTCTTAATTGCAACAACCTTTTTTAATTCGTTTTGAAAACTTTTCCAAGAATGAAAACCACAGTTTATAGAGGCTCTCTCTAAAGCGTCAGTGTGTGTTATACCTTCAGCTTTTTTAATTGATTTTGCCATATGCTTGATATAATCAGCAGTATAGCCTTTAATTTTTGGGACCATAATAACTAGTTTAATATCGAAAAAATGACACCTGCCTCTCAAGTTTTCAAATTAAAAACTCGTTATTGGTATGTAAATTTTATACTACAGTACTGAAACAGTTTCGCTATGACAAGTGGCAAGCTTCTGCAAAAGCTTTAAACAAATATAGGAATTTTATTTAATCATTGATTAATTAAGAGCGAAATTTTAAAAGAGATTGATTAAATTGCATATACTAATATTGAAATTTTAATGATAGAAGATAAAATCGGTTACAATAGCTCTTATATTAATCTCAACTTAATTGATGAGTTAGATTATTGTCTTGGAGGCTATGGAAAGCCAAATGTGGAATTTTTATTTTCCTTAAATACATTTGTTGAAACTTTTATTGCCTCATCGGAGTTTTACACATCTTTGGATGAGTTAAATCATTTAAATTTAACTACACCAATACTTTTCCCAAATGGGAGGCCGGTTTTAAACTTAATAGCTCGCTATGGTGGGTTAAAATTTGTTGATGGGGTAGTTGATAATCCCGGTTTAGAAATATATCGCGGAAATCTTTTAATAAGAAGCAAAAGAGAGGCACAACAAGATTTTATCCTTGATTATGGTCAAAATATTCAAGAAAAATTCCTGATTAATACTGGTATAGATCAACAATTAGAAACCATTCCATTAATTAAATCGAAGTACGAAGAAGATGATTTTATTGTATCAGAAACGCGCAATTCGTTAGATGAGCTTGTATCAAATTTAATAAATGTATCAAAATCATCAAGTATTCAAACTTCGTTACCAATACATTTGTACGGGAAACAATTAAATGCTTTAAATAAAACTCCTTATTCTATACAATCTTTAGATATGGTTGCGAAAATTCACCAAGCTAAAGTTGAAGATTTAAAAAATAACTTAAACTATCAATATTTACCAATACCTTCATTTACGAATATTTTACTTAGTAGTGTTAGTTCTATTAGTGAAATTCCTTATAAACTTGGCCAATTAAGATTAGACTTTCAAGAATTGAGAGATCAGTTCACACAATTAGAAACTGATATACATGATTCTGCCACAATGAAACAGCAAATGGATGCTTATGACAAGTTTAAAGAATTTTGGATTGTATTCAATAAAAAATATGTAGATCGTAAACACCGAATATTTTATGGCGATTTTGATTTTACAAAAGATTCAGATATTGATAGTGGCGTAGAATCAATGATAGACGGTGCAAATTTTGAAGACGCTTTGAAAGATGTAAAAATTACTAAACTGGTAGGGAATGCTATTTCTAAAAGTTACTCTTGGTATAAAGATCGAAAAGTTATCAATAGATTTAAGGGCATTACAAATATCTGGGAATTATTTGAAAACAGTAATTCCATTAATCAACAATTAAAACATTTCGAAAGACTTTTCGGGGTTACTTTTAGCAATGAAAATATTAATAGGGTTCACGAATTCGTTAATAAAAAACTAAAGAATATAACAAAAGAAATTTCTAACTAATTATGCCTTTTTTTAATAAGCGAAAGTCAAGCGGTATTTTTATTCCAAAAGGTAACGGATTTGTAGAATACACCGGAGATATTGGGAATGGATCCATTGCTTCTGTCGCAGAATGCTTTGGTTACAAAATTGACCAATTACATTCTGAACATTTTTACGAAAATATTAAACCAAAAATTTACACAATTGAATTTGAAGTTTTTACACGTAAAATTGCTTTTATTGTTACCGATGCAAATGTATCTTACTTAAGCCAGAAAGATGTAAATAAATATTTGAAGAACTTTTCATTAAAAAAAGTTTATAATACTCTCCGAATCGATGATATTCTAACACAGGCAGTTGAAAATGGTAGTTTTGATGTTGAATTTCTATCAAAAGTATTAAAATTAAGTAATATATCACTTAATGGTATGTTCTACTCAGAAAAAATTGAAACATACTTATATTTCACTAATGGAATATTGACCAATTTTCAAATGGATGACGGTTTAGTACCATATTCAAGACATTTAAAGGAAGTTAACAAAACTATTTTTAATTGGATTTTCGAACTGGCTTACAAGTATTGGCCGAATGATGATTTTAAGGCAAAAAGAGAAATTAATATTCAATGTGAAGCTTGGAGTAGAATTCCTAAAGCTTTTGGAAATGAATATATAAATCTTCACCGAACTGAAAATGGTGGATCTAATTTACATATGCTTTTGGTGTGTCATTACGGATATCCAATTAATTTGACTCAATTTGATGAAATTAATCATGGTAGATATCATATTAGTAGTGATGAAACATCTAATGTGATTACGATTCAAATGGGAATATTTATATACTATTTTGATAAATTTGATGAATCTCTTTTATCATTTGAACAAGTAATGTAATTGCAAAAAAAAAATTAACATTTAAATCTTTCAAGGAAATCATGAAATTTTTCATTGGAACCTAAGAAATATATGAAAAATAACCCAGCAAATATGCAGGGTTATTTTTTAGACCCAAGTCACTAAAATTTTATATAACATATAAATAAGCCTTGCATATAAAGATTGTTTGATATCTGGTTTTAATACTGAACTCTAAATATCCTGTAACGAATTTATTATTTCAATGTTGATACAACCGTATTTATATTTATCATTATAGAAATTAACATTTAATTATTTTCATTAAGTTTTTCTTCTCCTTCATCATTATTTTTACTAAAATCTTCTATATTGTCAATTAGGTTTTCTTTTAACTTCAAAATTGCTATATCTATATCGTGGATAAGACCTCTTCCCATGCCCATTTCAGCATACCAAAGACCATAATTTTCTTCAGGAATGTGGGGGTGTACTATTTTTAAGATATTATTTTGTTTAAAAATATGTTTTGCCATTGTGCTTAAATGAAGTAATTCTTTTGCGGCTTCGCTCTTGTCTTTTTTAGTGCCTTTTTCAGCACGGTTATTTTCATATCTAAGTTGCCCGACAAGAGTGGTAAGTTCTAAAATAAGTTTGTTACTCATGACTTTTGTTTTATTGTTTAAAAATTTTAATCGATTATAATTTTATAGAGCGTCTTCCATACCATTATTTGACTTCTATAATTTACTACATATATTTTTTTTAGATTATCCAGTTGATCTACTGGAATGTTTCCTATTTGAAATATTCTTTTTAACTTATCTTTTATAGTATCAAAATCGGTGTTAACCGAAATAAATACACCAAACTGAAAATTTAAGTACGCAATTCCATAGTTGAGTTTTATAATGTCTTTTGCAATTTTTTCGTCTGTAGTGTTTGTGGTTTTAATTTCAATAATTAATTTTTGATTTTCCGAGTCTTTGTCGATTTGACCCTTATGGAGCACTAAATCTGGATTAAAGTTTTTCTGTTCAACGGTATAATCAGTACCAAGTTTATTGATATCAGACAATATTTTTTTTCCAATTTCACCATTAAATTTTATTCCATTGTATTGAGTTTTTTTTATTCCAGCAATTAATTTTAATTTATAATACAGTTCATAAGCAAAAACTCTCTCTGTTTTTTGAATAGTTTCATGATGATATGTCCAATTACAGTATTCATCTTCAATAGTCGTTATGGCATAAAATAGGTCTTTGAGAAATCTAAAGTCTTCATTCATAGTTTGAGTACGATGGTTAATAATTTTACTTAAATATATTTCTTTTTGAATTAATGTATTAAAATTTTTTTTCGGTACTCCGAAAAGGTAGTGATTTTATGTGATGTCCATTATCCAATTTTACTTCAATAAAGTTGATCAACTGTTCAAACCCTATTAACATGAAAAAATCACGTTATGAATATCGAAAGAACAGAATTCATTGTATGGATGGAGCGAATCATGGAACGATTTGACATTCTGAAAGAGCAAGTAGACAATAATCAATAAAGATTTATGGATATTGATGGTAAGCAATTGCTCGACAATCAGGATGTGTTGTAATTATTAAAAATTAGTTCAAGATCCTTAAAGAGTTACAGAACTGCCTTATTGTACTAACTGCGAAAAATTGTATTATCTTCATCCTATTAAAATTTACTGTAATGAAGGAAAATACATCTGAAAATTAATCGTATAAATTTTTTTAATTCGTCATTTCAATTGCTCTGCATAAATTTTTATATTCCTGAAATGCATCACCGAACTCTTTGGTAAACTCAAAATTGCTCATTTGATATTCTTCATTCACGCCTGTGGATGTCGATAAATGTATTCTGCCATATTGAACTACAGGTATCTGATAATTATTTTTAAATCTCTTATCGGGTGTGCCATTTTTATTAACCTTTGCCCATGTTTTTCTGATAATTTTAGAGTCTCTTGGAACAGAAGATGTTTCGGTGAAGCTGACAGAAGTAGTCATCAGGTTGAGTTCATCAAGGCCAATGATTGCAAAGTTTTGATTATTGGTATACATTATTACAAAAGTGGGGTAGAAGTAAAGATCTGCTCCATTTATGTTTTGGAAATATAGTGCTTCATAGTTAGATTTTATAATGGGAAGAGATTTTAAACCTAACTTAGTTTCTCTTCTGTTTACCAATGTGCTGGCATTAGATCTTGCTGCTACACGATCTTGAAAATGTGCACCCGTAATGTCCCAAATACGATGTGATGTACATAAGTTTTTGAAGGCATTATAAAAACGTTCGTATTTTCTTTTTGTTGGATCATCAAATTGCACATCAATATTAATTGCAGAATTGTCAATGACAATTTTTGTTTCAATGATGGCCTCTTTTTGAGCATTAATATCTTGATTGATTGTTTGAACAACCTTTTTATTTATTAAGCCATAAATCAATATATAGCTAGCTATTTTTTTTGTTTTAGAAAAGGATAGGGCTTTTTTTATTTTCTTTAAATCTGTCTCCAATTCAATTTTTTGCCGTTGTGCTACTAAAATAGATTCTTTAATTCCTGACATATCCTGCGATGTGATTTCGTGTATATCTGCACTGAAAATATTATCAGAAAGATTTCGATGATAATCAGGAACAGGAAGCGGTTGATTTTGAGGTTGTGGAGATCGTGATGATGAAGATCCTGAAATTTGATATGAATTTGAAAAACCCAGAACGCTCGTGTTTAATCTAGTTCCTGAAGAACTAAAATTTAAGCTAGCTCCCCTTAGTCCAATGCTTGTGGAGATACCTCTTTTGCTGAAATTTAGATGTACACCCGGTACAATTTTAATTCTTTTTCTATATGACCAAGCCATGGTGATAATTTTTTAATTATTGCTAGTACAAATCTAGATCAACAACCGTAAAAGGTTTTACGGGAAACCATAATTACCATATATTTATTAGCTTTTTATTTCACTCAGCTTTTTCTTTAATTTCTCCTTTTCACCGCTTCCCGTGGTCGAAAATCTTAACAATGGAACTCCATATTTTTTTAAAATTTCATTCTTCATAGCATCCCTTACACCTTGTCGGCTTTCCTTTTTATGATACTCGTAACCATCTACTTCTATCGCTAAGACAGGATTTTTACCGAGCTTATTATAAATCAGAAAATCAAGATGTGTAGCATGATGTTTAGCGTATTGCTCTTCCTCTTCAGAAAGTTTGTCAAAATCCAACAGAAGATTTCTTAAAGGAAAATGCAGAACCACATCATATTTGGAAAATTCCTCCTTAGATAAAAGTTCTCTGACCAAAGAGTACATTAAATTCTCGCTGTCGTAAACCGATTTTTTCTTTTGATCTACTAAGAGAGCTATTCGTTTCTCTTCATAGTCTTTGTACAGATAATCAAAAATAGAGTGTAGCTCACTGTTGATGATGGTGAAATTATAGTAATCAATATACCTGATCAGGTCAGAGATATTATTGTCTTTCTCACTCTCATTTCCATTGACTACCAGAATCAACTGATCTTTTGCTCTGGAGATGGCAACATTCAAACGATTCGGATTATCCGTGAAATCAGATATTTCATTATCTACCGTGGAAATGATAATTACATCATTTTCTCTTCCCTGAAATTTGTCTACTGTATCTGCAACGATATCTGTTCCCTTGAAAATACTTTGTAGAGCAACTGTCTGATTTCGGTACGGCGTAACAATCCCAAATGGAATATTTTCCAGCTGTTGTTGAGGAATTATTTCCTGTGTTATAACATCAATCTGTCTTTGATTCATCCGTTCTCTGGCATGATTTCCGGCTACGGTTTTGTAAATAAGCAATGGTTCTCTTTCTGAAGAAGGATCTGAAAGAATTATCAACTGATTGTTGTAAAATTTTCTGTTACAGAATTCAATGATTTTCGGATGACAGCGGTAGTGTTCTTTTAAAAGTGTTTTCGGAATATTTGGAAATAATTCTGTTACCGATGATAACAAACTGTGGTTAGAATATCGGTAGGGTTCGATTAAATCAAAAGACTGAAAAATAAGATCAGTTTTTTCTTGGGTTTCTTTATTGACTACATTTGGAAGTTGTTTTGTATCACCAACAATAATAGCCTGTTTTGCGCAAGATAGAGCAAGAACTCCGGTTGCTAAATCTACCTGTGAAGCTTCATCGATAATAACAAAGTCATACATAATATTTTCGGCCAAACTTTTCCTTAGTGAATAAGTAGTACTCATTATGACAGGATAGTCTTTAATGAAATCTTCCGATTTGAAACGGAGTTGGTAACTTGTATATTCCGGTCGTTCTTTTCCTTTGTATTTTTTGTAAAGTTGATTCTTAAAAAGCTTCATGGAAACATCCGTATATGTTTTCAATTTATTATTGAAAGAGAAATTATGCAAGATTATTTCTACATTTTTCTTTCTTGATTCGAGTTCGGAAATTTTTACCTCATAATATTTAGACTGAACTAGACGGATTAGTTCAACATAAGGCAGTTGATAAAAATTTTTGTCTCGAATTCCATAGAAAAAAGGAAAGCTTAGTTTACGCCACCAGTTGAGTTTTTTACCGGATTGCTCGTAATCTTCAAGAACAATCCAAAGAGAAAGCAGCTGGTCTGAACTGATATTCTTTTTAAAATTTATGTTTGTAAATAAAGATGTTGAGGTAACAAAATGCTGGTACTCCGTTTTGATATTTTCAATTTCAAGTTTCAGCAACGCCAATTCATTTTTCAGCTCAAGCTTTTCGGATATTTCAGCAAAAAGTTGAGTGTTTGATTCACGGGATATCTGTTCATCTTCTTCTTTTAGCCTGAAATCTGATAAATCAGGAATTTCTGTTTGAGCGTCGATAAACTCTTTTTTATTCTGAATGCTTCCCAACAGTGCTGAAATAAACGAAATACCATTCTTCTCCAGTTTTTCAAAAACATTTTTTGTTGCAGAGTTATTGCTTGAAACTACCGCCACACTTTGATTGTTCATCACAGCATTAGCTATTATATTAAGGATAGTTTGTGTTTTTCCAGTTCCTGGAGGGCCTTCAATAACACTTAGCGGATTTGAAAAAGCATCATTGACCCCATTTTTCTGACTCAGATTAAAGCCAAATGGAAAAATCTCAATGGGAGAGGAATAAATATTTTTCTCTGGTTGTTTTTGATTAAAATAGTTGGAAAGAATTGAATTCTCTGGAATAAATGAGATTTTTTCGTAACTATTGGCAAGAATATTATTGCCCTCTTCTGTTTTTAAGCCAATAGTCTCAGCAATTTCTTTAAAATAATTGAAAATATTTTCTGCTTTTTGAGTTTGTAGAGCAGATTTTATAATCTTAATCTTACTCTGATGATACGAATAAGATTTACCATTGCTTTTATATGTAACTACACATTTATTTCCCTCGAAAGAGTAGGATTCTATTTCATCGGTTCTGTCTTTGCCGTCGATGTAAATGGCTTGGGATTTTAATTTGGAAATTGTGTTTTTTTGCATCGGTTTATTAGTTCATTACAAATATAATAAACTGTACCAGAAAAATTGTAAAGTCGGAAGATTTGGAGAATTATTATAAAAAATGAAAAAAACATTGTTGAATGAGGATTCCCGTAATTGACATATTTATTTAATTGCCACTTTTACGATGCTAACAAATAAATAAAATAATTATGGCAAAAACAACAGCTTTTCACAGCATCAAGCAAACCGTACACCACAACAATACTTCGTGTACGGAGGGTAACAACATTGAAACAGAAAACAAGCGGAGCGGAACTGGCGGTAAGCCATTGTGTTCGCACTGCGCTAGACTGTAATGATTGTCTAATTTTAAGGCTCATCGAAAGATGAGCCTTTTAGATTAATATCTTAAAAACATATTATTTGCTAATAGATTACTAATTGCATTTTATCAGAACCATTTTTACAATTAATATATCTCATCTGAAATTTAAGACTATTTTAATCTTATGAACAATTCTCATTTCAAAGTAAAAACGTTTTTATAAAATTGAAATGTGGTTGCTGATTTGCTCAATATGATTTTTTATAGACCATTTTTTAGGAATTCCTAGTCCTGGGTAATGACCACTTTTGTAACTATCCTGAAAGCCTGAAATACCGGTGGTTGTAAAAATCTTATTTGTATCAACAAAATCAACAAGTTCTGTCAGAGCATCATTATACTTTCTTGCAATTTCACTTTGACCATCTTTATCGTCTGAAACAAAATGATAAATAAAAATTGATGAATGATTGATGACGGTCAAATGTAGCGCTACTGAAAAAGCTGCAAAACCTGTCGTATCATTATTTCCAATGATAGTAAAGTCTCCAAATCCTAACGCATTTTTTGAATGGTAATCAGAAATATTTGTTTTAAAAATATTCTTAGGTGGATAATCAACGTTTCTACTTTGTTTGAGAAATCCATCATTTATCAAAACACTATTATTATTTGATACTTGCTCAATGTAGCTAGAATCAACCAAATCAGCTAAAAAGATATTATATTCAATAGTACTCAGGCTTTTCAAAAACTGTCGGTCATCGAATTCAAATCCATGAATTAATGATTTTTTTAAAGTTGGAAATGATTGAATATAATTTGCAATTTCAAGTTTCTCAGTTTCTTTTCGAATTACGTATGCTATTGAAAAATTTTGGTAATTCTTTAATGCATCATTTATAAAGTGTTCTGTAATCTGTTTAATATCTGGGAATCTTTTTTTTCCAAAATTTAGCACAAGAACAAAATGTATGTTTTTAGATATTAATTTTGCTATGTTTTTTTTACAATTTGTAACGTTTGCAGGAATGATAACAGGTATAACATTATCATAATGCTTAACGTCTAGTTCACAAAGAGCATCTAAATCAAACTGCTTTGCGTTGATGAAAGGAAAATACATGGTTGTAGTTTTTATATTAAAGAACTAATATATGTAATATTTCCAATTAATTATGCAAAATGGTTAAACAATTCATAATGTTATCGCAATTTGATTTGTTATATCGTTTTGTGAAAGAAATAGGTTTTAGACTTTCAGGAAGTAGTGATATTAAATTGATTTGCTCATCTTTAAATTGTCTTAATTTCAATGCTTCGGTAACTAAGTGATGAGCCTCTTCTATAGCTATGGTACAAAATAGACCATAACAATATGAAAATATTTGAGTATTGGGGATTTTTGGAATATAACCAAATGTTCTTTCAATAATGTATAAATATTCAGGTTTCCTTAATGCATAAAATAAACTCTTATGAGTTACGTTACTTAAATTACTGATAGCTTCTTTTTCTAAAATAATTTTACAATTATCATCAAGAACATATATTCCTGCAGAATGCGGAATTATTCTTTTAACTTTACTTAGATGTTTGTGTGAAATTACAACATTCAAAAATTCAAAAAAATTTTCATAATCACTCATTTGTGATTTTAATCGATCTGTAGAATCAATATCTGATTTAATTTCATAAACTGTTGAAGTTCCATTAAAAACAGCGAGATCGGCTTTAGATTTACCAACATTAAATTCCGGAATTGTCACACAATCTTTAATGCGGTGATTTTTAAGAATAATATCTTTTAAAACGATATTCTTGTAGACATATTCATTCTTATATTTTTTTGATAAAAGCTTATAAAAATTAACATATGCCTTTTCAAGTGTAAATTCTTTATAGTCTATGCAAAATTCTTTAAATGTATTAACAATAGCATTAATCTCTTCCTCGTCCTGCAATGCAAAAGAATTAAAGCTAGCAGTTGAAAAGAGCTTTGAAATTTGTATATAATCTGACTTGTTAAGCTTAGATTTAATTTTCATGTTTTACGTAGCAGTCAAAGGTAATAATTAATTTGAATATCTTTAAAACAGTATTTTATGTATTATGTCATAGTCTTTATAATATCTAGTTTAAATATCTAATTTATCACAACTTAGTTAGTCCTAAATTTTCTTATTATATTTCTTTCTTGGGGGAATATGCGATTTGGAAGCTTTAAGCAGAGGAGAATTAATTCCATGTCTAACAAAGATATATTACAGAAATTACTTTCTTTACGGTTTCCCGCAATATCTGTTAAATGCTTGTATCTATATTTGAAAAATTAAAAACATCTAATTATCATGATAACTTTAGCGACAGTTCTAATAGGATTATTTTTTATATTTCTAATCAATTTCCTAATAATAAAATCTAAAAGGGCTCAATTTCCTAAGCAAACTGAAACTCAAAATCTGAAGTTAACAGAGAAAACTAGAAACTTAGTAGTGGTTTTAGGATTACTGTTAATATTTTTTTCAGTACTCTACATTAACTTTTATTATCAATCAGCAACAGAAATATTAGCTGAGAAAGAAAAGAAAGAAGAATTGGATAAACTTTCTCGTAAAAAATTAGCAGAAGACAACGAAATAAAAAGATTGCGATTAACTAAAGAGGAAGTTGAAATTTTAAATCAGCATGAAATTTCAGTAAATTCCCTATCAGAAGAAGTCAAAAATACTTACTTAATATTAAAATCACAAAAATATTTTGTGGATACGGAAATTCTAAGATTCAGCGGTCTTTCTAAAAAAACTAAAGATTCTGAATTCGAAAAGAGAGTAGAAAAAACTAGAGACTCATTAGTGAAAAATGAAAGTATAATTGGTAAGAGACTGATTGCTAATTCAGAAAAAAAGCAATCTGCTGAAGAATCTGCAGTACGTTTGAAATATGGTGAAGATTTTAGAAATTTATTACTTGACAGAAATTTAGATATTAAGGTTAAGGTTTTTGGAAAAAATAATAAGAAAATGAAGTTAACATATGTTTTTTTTAATGATATTTGGTTTAGGAAATTTGAAACTCAAGGATATTTTGATATGATACACGAAAAAGGTTTTACACATATCGAGTTATCAGATGGCTATGGATATGGTAAAGGAATGCAATATGGTTATTAATTGAAAGAGCAATTTAACTACAGCTCCTCATAGTCTGGAAACTTCGAAGAATGGGTTTGTTCTGAATTATTTAAGCTTGTATTAGAATCACTTGGTATCCCTGATGAGTTGAAAGGTTCCTGTCCAATAGATTTAACGGGATATTATAGAACACAAACTTAATAGCTGAGAGTATAAATTCTTTCTCTTTTGAGTCAAAAACTAAAGAAATATATTTAAATTAGACGATAAAGTTAAAAACATACCAAAATAGTATTAATGTATTCTCAAAATGAGATTGTAAAGAAAGCATTTTAAGAAAATTCTAAATAAGTAGATACCTCTTTTTGTTTTGAATCAATATCTTCTTTTTTTATTGGTAAATCAGAAAAATAAGCAGAACATATCAGATCTAAGGGTGAAATTCTGCGATGAGATTCTGCAATATCTTCAACATTCAAACCATGATGGTCAGCAAAATTTTGTAAATAATTATACTCCTGATGAGTTTCTCCAGTCCACTCGGTATAATCAATATAATTTTCTTCTAAAAATCCTTTTAAAACATTTAGACAGAAACCGGTGCAAGTCATTGTTTGACCAATTTCCTTTTCAAAAAAATGTTGACCATTTAAGTCAAAGAACTCTCCGGAATAAAAGAAACCATATCTAGGATTTGCCTTTTTTTGAATTTGTTTGCACATCACTATAAATGAAGGAATGATTTGTGGATGAATTGTAAAGGTAATTTTATGAAAACAATTTGATCTTATATCTTTATCGTACTTGATAGCATCAGTATCTTCCCCGGTGTAATGGTACTGATATGTTTCATCATTGTACTTTATAATAAATACAGAATGAAAAGGATTTCCATCGACATTTTTCCAACAACCTATCGCAATGAAATCACTTTTATAATTCTTTTCTGTGGCAGTATTTATGAGCTCCAACATATTACATTTTGTTCATTTGAAGTTCAAAATTACTTAGTACACTATTTCTTATACCTTTTATGTGTTCATTATCTTTCATCCCCTTACTTATAATCAGTAAGGTTTTTAATTCATTGATATCGTCAAATAAATTTATCGAGGCTTTTAACATGGTAGCCATATCAGCGATTACTGATGGAGAGCTATCAAAAAAATCGTATATTATATCTAATCTATCAATAATATCGTCTTTCTCCTGTAATAGATCAATAAAACTTCTAAAACGTGATATTTGATCTGTAGCTAAAAATGCACAATGAATAAAAGTTGGTTTTACTATATCATTATCAGCAATCTTCTTTTTTACTAAACATGATATATTTTGAAATAAAAAATCTTTAAGTTCTAAAGCTTCAGAAATTGTACATTCAATAGTTTCCTGACCACCACCAGAATATTCTAAATGATAATTTATGGTTTGCCCACCTACCTCATTAAATTTACCGGTAAGAATTCTAAATTCATTTCTATACGATTTATATTTAGATTTTTTTTTAATCTTAGTGGCGTTCTTAATTCTCTCCTCTAGCTTAATATTGGAATAAAAAAATTGATATTGTAAAACATCGTTCTTAATTTCATTCTGGATATCACGAAGATTTTTAGTAATAATTCCATCGTCAGATTTACCTTCTATGGCTTCATCTATTTTCCCATAAATCGTCTGAATTTCATACTTAGAGCCATGAACAACAGCCGCCGCAGAACCTTTTTCAATCGAGAAGATAACATTTTCAGACACAGTTGCTGCAATGTTTTTTAACGCATTGGTAACTTTCAAAAACGACTCTAAAGCCGTTATTGACATCTTATCTAACTCGACATCAATATTTTCTGCTAAGTCTAATTTGATCTTTATATTAGTATCTTCCATTGCAATGGTAAATTTATAATAATTTTTCATCCTTAAGACATTTATAATAAAAAAGTATTAAAAAACTTACATCATTTCAAGAATGTACGAATAACCTTTCACGAATAAGGATGCGGAAAAGACTTTGAGATCCCTGCAAAATGCTGTATGGAAATATCAATGAAATAAGTATTGAGTGATTAATCTTTTGTATATTCGAAAAAAACTAAAACCTAAATTTCCAATGAAAGATAAAAATGATGGGAATATTCTTTTTTATGTTGCTTTAGCTATACTTGTAATTTTTGGAGTTCTTGGATCGACATATATGATACAAAGTTCTGAAGCTGATCGTGGAACATTCGGTGATATGTTTGGATTTGCGAATGCTTTATTTACTGGCTTATCAGTTATTGGATTAATTGCAACCATATTACTACAAAGGAAAGATTTAAACCACCAGAGAGACGAGCTTCATCGGCAAAATATCGCAAATTTTAGACAGAATTTCGAGAATACATTTTTTAATATGATTAATGTCCATCATCAGATAGTCAATGCGATGACACTTACATATTCTGAAACTAACAGGCATTCAATTACAGTTCCTGTTGTTGTTAATGCTCGAGGTGTATTTAGATACTTATTTGGTATAATTTACAAATCATTGAACACAGTAGGAGATAATTTTCATAAAATATACAAAGAACAATACCTCCATTACAATTATCATTTGGATCACTACTATAATAATTTCTACGAGGTGATTAAATTTATTGATGAATCAGACTTGATTGACAATAAATTAAAAAACAGATATTCGGAAATATTAAGTAGCCAATTATCTGAACATGAAAAGTTAATGATCTTCTACCATATCATATATTATCCGAGCAGAGGATTAAAGAATTTAGTCGAAAAATATGATTTAATCAAAAATTTCAATTACGATAATACTGTAAGTGATTTTTTATTAAGTAAGTATAGTCCAAAATTAGATTAATCACTAAGCAAATAACCTCACCAAAATACACCGAATACGAAAGTCTCACTAAAACATTGAGGTAGACTTCTTAATTTGATGCTAACTGTAATGAAATATGTTAAAGATGTGATTTTCGGAGAAAAAGAAAAAGATTTGAGATATTACTGCTTCCACTTTTTACAATTATTCTTGTCTCTTACACATATTTCAAAGGCTTTCCTATCGTATTAAGAAACTGTTGAAGTTAACGGAGACCGAAAGAATTCCTAAAATTGCAAGCTGATTTAATAACCTTTTAATTTTATAGCTCGTGGAAAATACGATAAGTTCAAAGCTGATCAGTGATTGAGAAATGTAATAATATCAGATGTACTTGTGTTATCATTCAAGTTTTAGTAAATATTTGTAGGTTTTAAAGGCTTTCCGAGCAAACCGTTAAAAAATTAACGTCATTCGTATGTTTGCAGTCTAATGATACAATTCATTAGTGTAAACATATGGAATTTTTGATTGGAAGTAAAGTTTACTTCGGAATTGTAAAGAGAGTGATCAAAGGTAAATTGAAAATATTTTTCGACACGCATGATACATACTATATACAAAATGGATTCGATCTGCCCTGACTTTTGCTGTAGTAGAATGAAATGCAGATGGAAAAGCTTTAGAGATTGGATGCTTGACTTAGTAAATAATAGGATAAAAAATCCAATAATTTGCCAGAAATAAACGAAGCCTCTTAATCGAGGCTTTTATTTTTTTATATTTTGGAATAATTCTTCTAAGGTAACATTTTTTTTACGACAGATTTTAGCAATTGTCTTTACAGACATATTGTAATCGGTTTTCGATGTGCCTAGTGCTATATTTTTTATTCTCCTAACAGTACTTTCTTCTATATCACATTTTAAAGCAAACTCTCTCTGTGATTTTGCTTTTGAAATCCAGTTTGTGTATACATATTTGCAAATAGCAACTATTAATTCTTTCTCATCGTCCATTATAACAAATTAATAGAAAGAGAAAAAAAATAGTGCGGTTTTCTGTGCGCAATAATAAAATATTGTTATATTTGTAAAATAGGTTACTGTAATGTAACTTTGCGATACTTCAACGAATATTAGAAGCTATTGCTTAGAATCTTGTACTAGAAAACTGGTAATTTTATTGAGACAAGAGGATAAGTATAAGCTCACGACCTAGGCGTGGGCTCTCTTATCTGTCTCATGGTATACCAGTACCTCTAGTTCGGATATTGTAGAGTCCATGCTGTTTTTTTTCATGCCGTCCGTTTTTTCTACAAAACAATCTAAGCCCGCTTTACCACATAGAGTATCTTGACATGATACAATAGGGTGTACAACCTATTGCGGCTTTTAAAGCTTACTTGGACACATTTTTCATTCATATTAATTAAGACTTTCAATGCCTTTTGGTTTCTGGTTACATATTTTATGCAGTTTGCTGAAAGGCATTTTGAAAGTTGAATCAACACGAGATATTTTACATATATAGAAGAAATGAAATAAGCATCATCCTTATAACAAAGAAGCCCTTTCCTAAAAGTCGACTAAAACAGCAGGAAAGAGCTAAAGTTTATCAAGGAGTTTAATTAAAAACCCATACAAAACTATGAAAAAATCCTATTATAACATAGGAAGCATTGGCTTTGTTTTCATGTTGACCGTTGTTTGCGGGAACATAAAGGCTCAGACCAAAACTGTCACGGGAAAAATTACCGTGAATAACCAGCCTCTGTCAGGGGTCAGTGTTTCTCAATCAGGAAGTGATCAGTTCACTGTTACCAATATTCAAGGTAACTATCAACTTCAGATCTCAGGAGAAAATACTGTCCTTCTGTTCAGACATCCTGACTATTTGGAACAAAGAATTTCTGTCGGAAATGAAGCCGTTGTTGATGTAAAACTCTCAAGAAAAGATGAGAAAGTACAAGGGATTGAAGAAGTCGTAGTAAACGCAGGTTATTATAAAGTGAGGGATAAGGAGAGAACGGGAAGTATTGCCAGGGTTGGTGCAAAGGATATTGAGAATCAGCCGGTGACCAATGTTCTTTCCGCAGCACAGGGAAGAATGGCGGGAGTTAACATCACTCAAAGTGGAGGAACACCCGGTGGAGGTTTCAAAGTAGAGATTCGTGGACAGAATTCTCTTCGAACTATGGCAAGCAGTGGTATTGACGGTAACGTCCCTCTGTATGTTGTAGATGGTGTTCCCATCGGAGGTGAGCTTAATTCAGGAATTGCCGGAACAGCGATTCCTTCAGGAAACATTAATCCTTTGAATAGCATTTCACCGCAGGATATTGAAAGTCTCGAAATTCTTAAAGATGCTGATGCTACCGCAATTTACGGTTCAAGAGGTGCTAATGGAGTAGTGTTAATCACTACCAAAAAAGGCAGTTCAGGAAAGTTAGGACTGTCGTTTAATTCTATGTATTCACTTAGTCGGGCACAGTCTCAACTTGAAATGATGGATACTCAGGAGTATCTTTCCATGAGAAAACAGGCTTTTGCCAATAATAATGTGACCAATTATCCCGCAACAGCCTATGATGTGAATGGTGTATGGGATCAGAACAGATACACCAATTGGCGAAAAGAACTGATCGGAAATCTGGCAGAAGGCAGCAACACGCAGGTGTCTTTGAACGGAGGGAGTGAGACAACTAATTTTTTAGTAAGCTACGGTCATACAGAACAGTCAACAGTGTATGACAAAGATTTCAGGTACAAGACCAATAATATTTCATCCAATATTTCACACCGCTCTAAGGACAGACGTTTTGTTCTGAATATTTCTAATCTTTTTTCAGGTCAGAAAAATAATGTTTTTAATGAAGACCTGACAAGAGTTGCACATACACTAGCTCCAAATGCTCCCGCATTGTACACAGCAGACGGAGGAATCAACTGGCAGAATAATACATTCTCCAATCCTGTAGCATCATTTAATGCAGACTATTTCAATACGCAGGTACAGTTTATGAATAACTTCACTACGGAGTATGAAATTTTTAAAAATTTAAGGATTAAACTTAACGGAGGAATTACCTATCAGACCTTCGAGGAAAAATCACTCAGACCTAATACTATTTTTAATCCAGCGTTTGCAACAGGTCAGTCAAGTGCTTATTCTCAATCTTCCAGATCTGAACAGAAAAGATTTTCTTATATATTGGAGCCTCAACTGAATTGGAACAGAACATTTGGAAAAAACAGCTTCGATGTTTTGGTAGGAGCTACCTACCAGGATGATTCAGTTTCTTTATTATCGATGTCAGGAACTGGTTTTGAGAGCAACGCATTTATAGAAAATATAGGGGCAGCACAAACCAAAGTCATCAATGATCTGTATACGACCGAATATAAATATGCTGCAGTATTCGGAAGGCTTAATTATCAGTTCAACAAAAAATATATTCTGAACGTAACGGGTAGGAGAGACGGAAGCAGTCGCTTCGGACCCGGAAATAAGTTTGCCAATTTTGGCGCAGTGGGTGCGGCATGGCTGTTTTCTGAAGAAAGTTTTTTTAAAGCAATGAAATGGCTGAGTTTCGGAAAATTGCGGGGAAGCTATGGTACAACAGGAAGTGACAATATCGGAGATTATCAATATTTAAATACCTATACATTATCTTCAAACTCAATTTACAATGGAGTAACTGGATTGATTCCGTCAAGACTCTACAACCCTGATTTCAGTTGGGAAAAAACTACTAAAATGGAAGTGGCTTTAGAATTAGGGATGTTTCGTAACCGCCTGAATATAACAGGAGCCTGGTACAGAAACAGATCATCCAATCAGCTGGTAGGCTATCAGCTACCTGCAGTCACGGGATTTACCTCAGTTAATGCAAATTTGAATGCGACTGTACAAAATACGGGTCTTGAATTTACTTTGAACGCAGGTGTTTTCAGAAATACACCTTTAAAATGGGAAACTGCTTTTAATATCAGTGTGCCTGAAAATAAACTGATTTCATTCCCAGGGTTGGAAGGATCAACATATTCTAACACTTATGTGATTGGTAGATCCGTCAACATCATAAAGCTATACAATCTTGAAGGTATTAATTCTCAAAACGGACAGTACATATTCACAGACTATAATAAAGATGGTAAGATTTCATCACCTGAAGACAGACAGATAATTGAAGATCTTACAGTAGAATATTTTGGAGGATGGAGCAATCAGTTTAGTTATCAGAACTGGAATCTTTCCTTCCTGTTCCAATTTGTAAAACAGCGTTCAAGAAACTATAATTCAACAATGACTTCGCCCGGTTTATTGAACAATCTGCCCAAAGAAGTATTGAATGTATGGTCACCTGAAAATTTGGACGGGTTATACATGCCGTATCGTTCCAATGTGAATGCTATGCACTCCCTCTTTCAAACGAGTACCGCTTCTGTTTCTGATGCTTCTTTTATAAGGCTGAAAAATATTCAGTTAACCTATAAAATTCCTGTTTCAGAAAACTCTCCTTTCAGAGAGCTGAGGGTTTATTTCCAAGGTCAGAATTTGTGGACATGGACAAAATATTTCGGAATCGATCCTGAAATCGGAGCCAGCAATTTTTTACCTCCTTTAAAGACCTATTCATTAGGTTTTCAGTTTAACCTTTAATCAAACATTATGAAAAACTATAAGATATTCATTGTAGCGTTGTCTGGACTATTAATTTCAACACTAAATATTTCCTGCGAAAAGATGATTGAGGTGGAGACTCCATCTAATCTTTTGGACTCAGAGCAGGTCTTTGAATCGGTGCAAACCGCTAATGCTGCACTTTCAGGATTGTATGCTGACCTTTGGGATAATTCTCCGCTGGCAGGAGATAAGAGCGGATTGATATTAGGTCTCTATACTGACGATCTTAGTTATTACTCGCAATCATCTAATAACGGTCTAATGGAGTACTATCAAAATACCGTTATTGATTCCAAT
This sequence comes from Chryseobacterium sp. G0201, assembly GCF_003815655.1. Classification (NCBI taxonomy): domain Bacteria; kingdom Pseudomonadati; phylum Bacteroidota; class Flavobacteriia; order Flavobacteriales; family Weeksellaceae; genus Chryseobacterium; species Chryseobacterium sp. G0201. Next base: position 3,108,074 of record NZ_CP033917.1, read on the forward strand.
CCTTTGGTGAGTGCTTATTGGACTAATGCATATCAGAAAGTGTATATGGCGAATGCCATTATCGAAGGCGTTGAGGCATCAAATACAATCAAAGGTGATGAGCGAAGCAGAATATTGGCAGAAGCTCTTTTGATCAGATCTGTACTGTTTTTTTATCTTCAACAGATTTATGGTGATATACCTTATCCTGTAACCACCAATTATCAGATCAATCAGACGATTTCAAAAACATCCTCTGTAGAGGTTTTAGAGAGAATAGAAAGTGACCTTAAAGATGCTATTACGGGATTGAAAGATGCTTACCGTAATACAGAAAGGATTTTCCCGAATAAGAAGGCGGCTCAGCTTATGCTGGCAAAAACATTGATTACCGAAAAAAAATATGGTGAAGCAGAGCAGATTCTGAAAGAAATTATTCAAAGTCCTCTCTATGCAATACAAAACGATATCACTAAAGTGTTTGATAAGTCAGGAACTCACATCTTATGGCAGCTCAAACCAAGAAATACAGGAGGTTCCACAAAAGAAATACAGTCTTACTATTTTACTGCTTCAGCTCCTGTGAATATTGCTTTGTCTCAAGATTTGATCAGCAGTTTTTCTACAGGTGATCTTCGCAGAGAGAATTGGATTTCAAGCCTTTCCGTAGGAACAAATACCTGGTATAGAGCAAATAAGTATAAAGTATTGACGAATAACACCACAGAGTATTCGATAGTGTTCAGAATAGAGGAAGCGTACCTTTTACTGTCAGAGTCCTTAGCTCAGCAAGGTAAAACGCAGGAAGCAGTATTACATCTTAACAAGATCAGACAGCGCTCTAATCTTCCGGCTTTGTCAAATTCTATCTCTCAACAGGTCTTAATGGATGAATTGGTTAAAGAGAATAGGAGTGAGTTTTTTACAGAAATGGGGAATCGTTTTTTTGTACTAAAAAGATTTGGAAAGCTTGATAATTTGATAACCGTAAAACCAAACTGGAAGACTTATTTTCAGAACTGGCCTTTACCTCAGAAAGAACTTTTACTGAATCCCAATGTTAATCCTCAAAATCCAGGTTACTAATATGGGAAAGATATTTTTAATGGGTGCTTTATTAAGTTTCTCTCAATTTTTCAGTCAGAAGACTCAGTTCGGTTCATATGATAGTATCAGCAAAAATTTTAAAAACTATTACACATTGGGTAATCTCAAAGTATCCGACGACGGCAGATATTCTTCTGTAAAACAGATTTTCAAGAATAATAGGGACACTATGTTAATCACTGACCGGAAGAAACCAGGAAGTCCAATCTTGAAACTCATTAAGAAAAACCAATATTTTTCTTTTATCAGCAATAACAGAATATTGGCACTAGGAGGAGGTGAAGCAGAATTGATTACTTTGCCCAACTTAAAATCCGTACGTTTTTCCGAGATCAGTAAAGTTGCTTTTTTGAGAAAACAAGGTCATTATTTGATGTTAGGTAAAGACGACATCTTAAAAGTTTTCGATGCTAAAGACAAGAGAATTTCTGAAATGAGTCATGTGAAAAGTATATTTACAGACGAAAATAAATTTGCTTTTGTCATTCGTGAAAAAGATGGACAAAATGAAGTTTTTCAGTTTTTGGATGGACATGAAAAATTACTGTTCTCGACAAGTTCACAAATTAAAAGGATTGATTTGTCTGCTTCACAAAAGCATTTGATGATAACTGAACTTACTGGTGAAAATTCTCAGCTACAGATAACCTTTATTAACTCAGAAGATCAAAAGATTTCATCTTTTATGGTGGGCTCTTCATCTGATGTTAATGTGGTAAAAGTTTTTGAATCGCGAGATGGCAGTTCGTACCTCATCGATGTACAAAGAAAAGTAGTAGAAGAGAAAACAATTCCAGAGGTTTGGTATGCCAATGATGGCAATCTTAAAGCAAAAACTGAGTTTGCGGTTCGTCATGAATATTTTAATTGGAACACTGGTGAAAAAACATTGCAAATTATTCCATCAGATCGTTTTCCCATGTTTACTGCCACCAATAATAAAAGGTTTTTGCTGGCATTTGATCCTTATACCAATTACAGGTATGAGACCAGATTTGCAGTCGTTGACCTGTACCTCTACGATTTAGTAGATAAAACATTTACAAAGATTTTAGCCAATTCGGAAGATTTGATGGTGTCGTCGAAGGGAAATTATTTGTTGAGTTATAATTATAATAGCAAAGAATGGTCTGGGATAGATCTTCATGATAGAAAATCTTTTCACATTCCGAAACACATTAAATCAAGACCGATCTTTGATGAAAATGAGAATTATGCGTTTTTTGAAAGCAGAGATGGCTTGTATCGTTATGATTTGAAGTTGTTCAAAACAGAATTGGTAGGTGGAACTGCTGGATTGGAGTCGTCAATTTCCGGATATTCCAGCATTGAACTGACAAATTTTAATAATATTCATTCTTATTATTTAAATAATCACGGAAATTCTTTGCTCCAGCTGAGAGATAATGATAATAATTCATCATGGCAGGTTTATGATAATAATACATTTCGAAAACTGCTTCCGTTATCTTCTGAGAAGGTATCTGAAATAAAATGGGATGATCAAAAAAAATATGCTTTTGCAATTGAAGAGAATTACAATATACCCACCAAATTGATTTATCGGGAATTATCCACTTCAAAATCACAAAAAAAAGTTTTGAATCCCGGAAATCAAAAGGATATGGAAGCAAAAAATATTCGTCAGGAGATCATAGACTATCGCGATAGTTTTGGAAATCCATTAAAGGGAACACTCTACTATCCAACCCATTTTAATGAGTCTGAAAAATATCCGCTGATTGTATACATCTATATGCGACAAAGTACGCTTTCCAATGATTATGATTTTCCAAGTACTGGTCCTGCAGGATTTGATTTAAGGACACTGCTGAACAAAGGGTATTTCGTGTATAAGCCCGACATTGTCTTTAGCAATCGTGGTTCAGGTTTGTCTGCTCTAGATTGTGTACATAGTTCGATTGATGCATTAGCCGACATCAAAGGAATTGATCATCAAAGACTGGGCTTAACCGGACATTCAATGGGTGGTTATGAAACCAATTTTATAGCTACGCATTCAAAAAGATTTAAAACCTATATTGCCGGTTCAGCGCATAGTGATGTCGTAAGAGCATACTTTTCATATCATTATGATTGGGGAATCCCTTACACATGGCAGTTTGAAAACGGTCAACATTTTATGAATGTTGCATTTTCAAAGAATAAGGAAATCTATTTTAAAAATAATCCTATTCACTACGTGGAAAATGTCAGTGCTCCAATCCTCATTTGGACTGGCAAAAAAGATGAAAATGTCCGATGGGATCACACAATGGAGTTCTATATAGGACTGCTACGAAATAATAAACAGGCTATAGCTCTCTTCTATCCCGAAGGAACACATAATTTAGGAAAAGATACTGAAGAAGCCAAAGATCTTAACCGAAGATCTTTTGATTGGTGGGATTATCATCTGAAAGATAAAAAAGATATTCCATGGATTGATAAACAAATGAAAAAGGACGCTGATTAAGCGTCCTCATTTTTTATGGTGCAACCCTGTAAAGCGGATTGCCACATACTGTTTCACCCATTTCTCTCAGAACAGATCCGTCTTCGGTCCATTCACAAAATTGAATGCTAACAATGTCACTACAAGGTTGATCCGCCTTTAGACAAATGCCTTGTTCTGCATCGAAGTGATATCCGTCAACGATAGCACTTTTACTGTTGTCTGCTTTGCTTGAAGCAAACGCTGCTCCTGTACCAATTAGTACAACGAAAGCAGAGAAAAATAAATTTTTCATAATTAAAAAATTAGAAATTGGTGCCTACTCTTTGTTCAGGTTTTCGGCTTCCCCTGTTTTAAGATTTTGAACGAGAGGTTTTCTGTAATTATACCGTACAAGCTTTTTTCCAACAATACTGTAGAAATATTCTTTTCCTGCCAGATAATCACTCACTTTATTATTACCGTTATTATAGATATAGAAACTACCCAAATATTCATTTTTGTCATTTCTGTAGATGTCAATCACTCCCGCTTTTTTCCATTGATCAGAAGATTCATTTTTCCCCATTAATGAAGATTGAATGAAAGATAATTTCCCCTGTGAAGATATTCTTTGATTTACCTGAAGGGGTGGAGCGACCATTTTATGCCTTCCGTCGGATAGTTTTTTAGTTTCTATTTTTGCTGTTTTAGTAGTATCAATTGTATTTAGCTTTTGAAGAATATTTAAATTTTCATCCGATACTGTAAACTGATTTCTGTAATTATACAGATATAAAATTCTGAAAGGATTGTTGCTATAATTTAATTGTCCGTCACTATCAAAGACGCCGTCTTTTTGCTTCTGTATAAATCCCTGATGTAATTTTACTTTAGGAAAACTGTTTAGTGAAAGTGATGCTAAACTCAAATCTCTGGTTGTACGATCGAATGTTCTTATAATAAAATTAGTAGAATCTTTGACAATAATCTGCGAGAAAAACGCATCTTGATAGCTAATTTGCCTAGCATTTGGATTTCCAAGTTTTCCTCTGAAAATAATAGGCACTGTACCATCTGTAAAATAATAGTATGGCGAGTGAACTATTATTTTAATGCTTTTAAAAGGATAATTTAAGTTCTCTGGAATTATTTTTAATTTTGATGTAGTCTGTAAATTTTTAGAAACTGCAGTCAAAATCTGCGGATATTGATTACTGCCTAAATAAAGATGATTGGAGTCTTCACCGGCAAAATAATAATGGTCACTATCAAGATTTAAGCTTTTATCTTCAACAACCGGATATAGCAGAAATCTCCGTGTAAAATTGTTGTCTTTTTTGATAATGTGTTCTGAACTGAAAAATAGAAATACAATCGTAACGCAGCTCAAAAGGTTTGAAAATCCTAATAGAATTGCTGTTCTCCTCTTTGGACGATTGTTCTCTTCCTCATCAATCCATACAGAAATGCCACCAAGTACAACACAAAGAATATTGAAAATCAGATGTTCTGTCCATCCCATTTTTTCAAGAATGCCACCACATGAACAGGGAACAAAATCACTGTAATTTAGGATGAGAAAAATATAGATGGTAAATGCCGACATGAGCGCAGTTGAAGAATACAATCCGATTAAATTTGTTTTTGGAATTGCCAGTAATACAACGATTAGCAATTCTAATATAATTACAGCATAAGAAACAAATCCTGCATATGCACTTAAAAGAGGAGATTGACCAATTTGAACCTGAAAATTCTCAAAATCCATTGCTTTGCTTATAGCAGCATAGCAAAAGAGCAGAATAAAAAAGTAGTTTACAATTTTCGGAATGTATGGGATTAGTTTTTTCATGGCTTTGTTCTTTGGTTTTGATGATTAGTTTTCTAACATTCAAGAATGAGAACCCATTCTATTTTTTTTCCGCAATAGTCCGGCATTTTACAGCCTTTCATTGCTGGATATGTGGTTTTAAAATTCCCCATACTCTGCCATATTCCACCTATTGGACATGGTTGATCGGTCGTGCAAAATATGGAGGTATGAGGAATCATTGTTTTATTTTTGATAGTCAATATTTGAGATTCGCAATTCTCAACTGTTATGGCTTTATTTTCCAGTCATGGGTATCTTTTATGGGTACATCTGGATCAGGATATAATTCAGTATTGGTTGAAGAGGTAGAATCGGATTCTCTGGATTGCATTTTAAGAGTTACCTGATGAGCTAGATTTATGTCTTCCTGAAAATCTTCCTGAACGTCTAAGCTTCGTGTACAGCTTGTTGCCATTAGGGCAAAAAGCATTATTATTGTTATTGGGATAAATTTTGTCATTTTTTCTAATATTTTGTTGGTTTATCCCGGCCGGATTTGAAAGAATTCTTAAGCCAAATGTAGAAGGTTGAAACCCACGAAAAAAGCCTATTGTGGCTGTATTTTAAAATTAAGACGTCACAATTTTAAAATTAGGACAGACATGAAATGGAGCTAAGAAGGGTCTGAGTGAAGTTTATCTGGCTTTTGTGAATAATAAGTCGATAGAAGTTTGAAATCCCCTTTATTTTAGAGCATTTTGCTTAATTTTGATACCATCCAGATCAAAATATTACGAATGACAAAATCCAAAACACTATCGTTGCTGTTTTTGATGTATCACATCATCTGTATTTCGCAGGTTAAAAGTTCTTTATCATATCAGGAGATCCGTAAATACTATGAAACAAAAGAGCTTAATGATGAAACTGCGTTACCTGCTGTCAATACTTTTATTAAAAAGGCTAAAGCCAATAATGATGATAGAGCTCTGGCTTTAGGATATCGTGATGCCGTCGCGTACTCGTCAGTTGTTGATGTTAAACTGAAATTTGCTGACAGTACGATTCATGCTGCCCTAAGAACAAAAAATAATGATTTAATTAGTGATGCTTATTTAGGTAAAGGAATTATATACTCCTTTAACTTAAAAAAATACCAACCTGCTTTAGATGAGTTTTTGAAAGCCTACAATTATTCTCGTAATAGCAAAGATGAATATCTAAAACATAAAGTAAATTATCATTTGGGAAATGTAAAAAGCTATCTTGGCTACTATGAAGACGCAATTGGACATTTCAATAATTCTATTAATTATTTTGAATCAGGTTCGAAGAGGTCTGCAAACCCAAATACCAGTTACAATTTTAAAAAGGGATATTTTAATATTCTTCATCAAATGACGATTTGTTATAGGAATCTGAATGATTCTAAGACATCAGATAGTCTTATCGAATTGGGAATTAATTTGACAAGACAGCAACGTGATTTTCAATTGGAATATTCTTACTTTCTTAAATGCAAAGGCATATTATATTTTCATAAAAACAAACCGAATGATGCCATCTATTATTTGAATAAAGCATTACCCCCAATACTCAAGAAGAATGATTTTACCTGGGCAAGTGTTATCTATTTTTACTTAGGAAATGTTTTTATTAAAAATGGTGATGAGGAAAAAGGTATCGCTTATTTTACCAAAATCGATTCTATTTTTAATAAACATCAGTTTATTTTTCCGGAAGTAAGAAGGAATTATGAGTTTTTAATTGAGCATTACAAAAAAGAGAATAACGCTGCGAAAGAACTGTACTACACAAAACAGCTTTTAAGAGCTGACAATATTATTGTTAAGGATTTTAAATATTTGTCCAAGAAAATATTTCGTGAATATGACAGGAGAAAGATGGATGATGAAAAAGAAAGATTGGAAAGTTCAAAGTTTCTTACTGTAATTATAGCATTTATTGTGGTAAGTTTTACAATAGCTATTCTTATATATCGTCGTCACCGTGAAAAAGTGTTGAGAAAAAAGTATATAGAATTACAGGAGCGGTTAACTATTTATAGAAATAAAATTGAATCAGCCAAAGAGTCTCGTGAAGATCATACGCAATCAAAAAAACAGATTGTCAGTGACGAGAAGGCTGATGAATTAGCGAAAAAATTGGCTGCATTTGAAGAAAAAAATCAATTTCTCCAAAAAAATCTTACTTGTAAAAAACTTGCCGAGCAATTTAAAACCAATACTCATTATCTATCCACCTATATTAACGAAGTAAAAGGGACAAATTTTAATAAGTATTTGTCTGAATTAAGAATCAGATATATCACAAGTCTTCTGAACTCTGATCGCAAGTATCTCAATTATAAAATTGAAGGTTTGGCAGCAGAATGTGGAATTGCTTCCCGTCAGAACTTTTCAGATTTATTTTTCGAAATTAACGGGATAAGACCTGCAGATTTTATTAAAATGAGGCTTAAGGAACTTAATAATAAGTGATTTTTTCTGTAATTGATTGAAAGTTTGTAAATTTCTTAAAAAGGACATGGTAAACAAACTTTTTACAACGATTACAAAGATGCACGATCATCTTGAGCGAGATTTAAAATTAATCGCTGATGCACATGATGATCCTATTAAAATTGCTGAAGAATCACTTTCCACTATTGATCTCTCCATCAGAGAATTGAAGAAATTGATTAATCTCACTACTTTTGAAGGAATAGGTGAAGAAATACATTTCTTTAAAAATGTGAAGCCACTATTTATCTCAAAGTACATTTACTTTATGAAAGTACTAAGCATTGTTTCTTCAGTTCCTCATTCGAGCGCAAAAACTCTTAAAAAGTATTATGAGAATGAGTGGGAAAAACTTAAAAAATACCATAGTGAAAATGCTGATTTTTACAATTACTACCGTAGAAATGCAACCTACATGGATCACAAATATTTCGTACGAAATTCATTTGACCTCAAAATGAAACTTTCCTTCAATCTGTATAATTTTGATGAAAACTTTACCACCTCTCACTGCCATCAGGTGGCTCATGTGTTAGCCAATGATTTGCTGGAAGTTTTTTTAAGAAAAGAATCTGAGAAAGAGTTTAATGTTATGATTAAAAAAGAAGAGCACTTAACTGTTCTCAAATGGTCTGCCTCCAAGGTGGCACTGATTGAGCTTGCCTATGCTTTGCATCAGAGCAATTGTTTCAATGGAGGAAACATTGAGTTCAGTGAAATTATGCGCTCTTTTGAAAAAACGTTAGATATCGATCTAGGGAATTACTATAAGACCGTTACTGAGATTAAAGACAGGAAAAATGGAAGAACAAAGTTTTTACATAGGCTGTCCGATAATCTCGATCAGCATTTTAAAAATGTTGATGATGAAATTTAATGAGCTAAATAACTTTGTTTTTAAATTTTATAATGTAGTGCGTTTTGTATCTGTTTGATTTATAGTGTTTTTAAAGCTTTCTCTCGGTAGTACCGTTGTCCTACCGAGAGATTTTCTGTGCATTTTTGAAACTTTGTCCCAACAAAATACAACAAAATGCAAACAATTTCAATTTTAACAAAACAAGATTTACTCGATTTTAAAGACGAGCTTCTTAAAGAGCTTCTGGCACTGCTAAATGGTAAAAAGATTAGAAAAGAAGAATGGTTGAAATCTTCTGAAGTTCAAAATCTTTTAAAAATTTCAGTAGGAACTCTTCAGAATTACAGAATAAACGGAACCTTACCTTTTAAAAAGATTGGAGGTACACTCTACTATAAATATCAGGATATTGAAAAACTTCTCAATGGACACAATCAATGAATTTCTACTAATGTGTAATTATAAAATCAAATCTTATGAATATTGACAGAATAGAGTTTAACTCATGGATGGAAAGACTGATGGAGCGTTTTAACTTGCTTGATGATAAAGTAAAAGAAATGAAAAATCAAAATTTTGAAATTGATGGCGAACAGCTTCTCGATAATCAGGATGTCCTTCAGATGCTCAAAATAAGCTCAAGATCATTGCAACGCTACCGCACTTCAAAGCGGTTACCATATTACACCATCAGCGGTAAGTTATATTATAAACTTTCAGATGTCCATCAGTTTATACGGGATAGTTTTAATGGTAATTCCAAAAATTAATCCTTCCAGTCAAGGACATCATAAACCAGTGACTACAATATTCTAACTACGTTTTTTTTGCTTTTTTATCTTCATCCGCATAATTAATAAATTAATTATGAGCGATTCGGAAAAAGATAAAATAAAAGATATTGTTGAGAATCCGCAGTCAAAGGATGTTTCACAAGATAATTTATCTGATGCGCTTTTAGCATTAGATAAAAAGACAAAAAAAGTACAGCTTGTCAATGGATTAGATGCCAATGGAAATCTTATAAAAAAAGATTCTCAAAAGAAAAATCCCAGCCAATTTATTCGTATTGATAGAGGAGGAGACATCTTCTCCAACTTCTTTTCCAATTTCATCAGTCAGCTCAAAAATCCAACTGAATTTTCATTTTTTAAAATTTCAGAACTCGGCGCTATGCAAACTGCAAAAGAGCTGCAGGAGTATGTCGATAAGGCATCACCGAAAGAATTAGAGACCTTAAAAGGTTATGAAATCATAATTCAAAATAGTTTAACCCATAAAAATCAAAACAAAATGGCAACAAAATCAACAGAAACAGAAAATCAAGCCAAACAGGAAAGCCCGCAGTATCGCTATCAACCCGAACAAATCGACTGGCAGATTATGGCAAAGTTCGGATTAGATCAGGAAAAGCTAACAAAGATGAACGTCTTGGATCGTCTGCTCAGAGGATTTAAATCACACAAGTTGGTACCTATCACTATTAATTTAGGGAACGCGGTCAGCAGGATGGATGTTCGTCTTTCTCTACAAACGAACGATAGCGGACAAGTCCTCATTAATCTACATGGAATCCGTAAAGAACCTGATTTTAAAATGAAGTTTTTAGGTCACGAATTTTCTGAGCAGGATAAAGAAAATCTTAGAAATACCGGTAACATGGGAAGGGTAGTTGATCTGGTCAATCCCAAGACCAATGACATTATACCCTCTATAATCAGTAAAGACCGTTTAACGAATGAATTGGTTGCTTTAAATACCAATTATATTAAGATTCCCGATGATATAAAAGGAGTGAAACTTAATGATGAGCAAAAGCAAATTCTCAGTGAAGGGAAACCTCTTTATCTTGAAGCTATGATCTCAAGCAAAGGAGATTCTTTTAATGCTTCAGTACAATTTAACGCTGAAAAAAGGTATGTGGAGTTTCTGATAGATCCTTATAGAAAATTGGATCAGGTTCAAAACAGACAACAAACTGTAAACGAAGAACCACAAAAAGTTTTCAGAGGAAAAGAGTTAACTGATCAGCAGTTTGACAATCTGAAAGAGGGAAAATCGGTTTACCTAAGTGGATTGATTGATCAAAATGGGAACACATACAACGGTTATATTACGTTCAGTAAAGAAAATAGAACCACAGATTTTTCTTTTCAAAATCCTAACAAAGTAATTGATCAGGCTAAACCTGACGAAGCCCATAAAACTCAAGTGGCTGTTAATTCAGAAGGGAAGATCAACGAAGCAACGAAAAATACGAAAGAGTCTTTGCAATCAGCTCAAACAAATCCTGTCAATAAAAAGCAGTCAGAAGAACAACAAAAAACTAAACAGCCAACTAGAACTCGAAGAAGAAAATTATAAACGAATTTATTAGGCAACCCAATGGATTAATAAAGCTCATTGGGTTTTTTATTAATCAAAAAAAATAAAAACATGAAAGCAGTTATTGCAGAAAAGCCAAGTGTAGCAAGAGAAATTGCATTGCTCTTAGGTGCTACCGATAAAAAAGAAGGTTTCATTACAGGAAACGGATACTATGTAACGTGGGCATTTGGACATTTAGTAAGTTTAGCCATGCCTGAAGATTATGGGATTTCCGGATATCAAAAGGCTTCATTACCCATATTTCCTGACCCCTTTAAATTGATAGTAAAGAAGATTAAAAAGGGAAAAAATTATGTAAGTGATTCGGGAGCATTGAAACAATTAAAAATTATTGAAAAAGTAATAAATGATTGTGATAGTATAATAGTGGCAACAGACGCAGGGCGGGAAGGGGAATTGATATTCAGATATATTTATGAATATTTGAATTGTAAAAAACCTTTTGAAAGATTATGGATCAGTTCTTTAACTGAAAAAGCCATTAAAACTGGCTTTGAAAATCTCAAAAAAGGAAGTGATTTTGAGGGTTTATATCATGCTGCTGTCGGAAGAAGTCGTGCGGATTGGCTTTTGGGAATCAATGCTTCTCAGGCTTTATCTATCGCAGCTGATAATGGTTCTTATTCCCTTGGGAGAGTTCAAACACCTACATTGGCTTTACTATGCAATCGGTATTTGGAATATAAAAATTTTGTTGCTCAAAAATATTGGCAGATTCATTTAACTCATCAGAAGGGAATGCTAAATTTTAAAAGTACTTCTCAATTGAAATTTGATGATCAAAAAAAAGCAAATGACCTTTTAAAGGTTATCGAAAGAGGAGATGGCAATGCAAAAGTTGATGTTGTGGAAGTAAAAACAATAACAGAGCAGCCCCCTCTTTTATTTGATTTGACAGGTTTACAGAAAGAAGCGAATAAAAAACTAAATCTTTCTGCGTCTGATACCCTTGATATTGCCCAAAGTCTATACGAGAAAAAGTTTATCAGCTATCCAAGAACAGGAAGTAAATATATTCCTGAGGATATGTGGCAGGAAATACCCAACCTCATTAGGATTTTAAAAGATAGAGATTCTTTTAAACAGGCTGTGAGTCATGTTAAATGGGGACAGTTCAATAAAAGAATTGTTAATGATCTTGGGGTTACAGACCATCACGGCTTGCTCATTACAGAGAAAATTCCTTCGGCATTATCTGCGAAAGAAAATGCAATTTATGATATGATTGCATATCGATTGCTCGAAGCAATTTCAGAAGCCTACCTCAAAGAAATAACTCAAATCTCATTAGAAGTTCTCCATTATGTTTTTATTTCTAAAGGAAGTAGAATCATAAATCCTGGATGGAGAATAATGAGAGGTGATTTTTCTGAAGATGAAAATAATGAACTTCAGGAATTACCACAGGTTTTGAAAGGTGATGACATCAAAATCAAAAAGTCAGTCATATTAGAAAAGAAAACACAACCACCTTCATTGTTTACTGAAGCGGATTTATTGTCGGCAATGGAAAGCGTAGGAAGCAAAATTGAGCAAAAAGAACAAAGAAAAATCTTGAAAAATATAGGTATTGGAACTCCTGCTACTAGAGCTGCCATTATTGAAGTTCTTTTTGACCGAGATTATATTCAAAAAGATAATAAATCATTAATTCCAACAGAAAAAGGTTTACAAGTCTATAGACTTATCAGAGATAAAAAAATTGCCGATGTTACAATGACCGCAGAATGGGAATTGGAGCTCCAAAAGATCGAAAATAAAGAGAATGATTTATCAAATTTTCAGAAAAGGATTGAAGCCTATACTTCAGTTATAACGAATGAATTACTTCAGACAAAAATTATCAGAGAAGATTTACCGGATTTAATCTGCCCTAAGTGTAAAAAAGAAAAGCTTCGCATTCTTGATAAGATTGTTAAATGTAAAGATGAACGCTGTAATTGGATGCAATTTAGAATGGTTTGTGGGAAATTATTGACAGTCAATGATATTCAATTGTTGATAGAAAAAGGAAAGACCTCACTGATCAAAGGGATGAAAAGTAAGGCTGGGAAGAGTTTCGATGCTTACATGATTCTAAATGATGCTGGAGAAAGTGTTTTCGAGTTTGATAAAAATAAAGCAACTAGGAGAAAGTAGGGGCTGCAATTTTGTGATTCCGAACATCAATCATTAAAAGAGTGGAAAGTTATAACTCTCCACTCTTTTAATGATTCTATCGTTTTTTTATTCTTTTTGTATAAGATGCTTTAGGTCTGGATCATTTTCAATTCGATCTATTTCATTTTTTACAATAAATAAAATGTCTGATTTGATTTTCTGGTAATTAGAATGAATTTCTTCTTTCATCGTATCTTCTCCAAACTCATTTTCAAAGTTCATAATCTGTGGTATTTTCTGATATGATTTTGTTTCTGAAGCAACCTTTTCATTGTCTACAACGATTTCCGAATGAAAGATTTTTTGTTCTATTCGTTCATCAAAATTATCTGACACTGCTCCTACAAACATTCCCTGAGTTAAAGTCGAAATTTTGGAAGCTGGTATTAAACTGTCTAACTGTGTTGAAATAGAGGTGGAAGTATCGTTTCTATTAATGCTTAAGCTTTGTCGTTTTTGAAGTACTTTCCCAAATCTTTCAGAAAGATTTTTAGCGGTTTCTCCCACAACCTGTCCACTGAAAATATTTCCTACTGTGTTTTGAATGACCTTGCTTTCTTTATCTCCGTAATCACGAATAACCTGTGAGTAATCCTGAAATCCTAAACAAACAGCGACCTTGTTACTTCTGGCTGTAGCGATAAGATTGTCTAGTCCCCGGAAATAGATGGTTGGCAACTCATCGATTATAACAGAACTTTTTAACTGCCCTTTTTTATTGATGAGTTTAACAATTCTGGAATTATACAGACCCAATGCGGCGGAATAAATATTTTGTCGATCCGGATTGTTTCCTACACAAAGTATTTTGGGTTCTTCAGGATTATTAATGTCCAATGTGAAATCATCTCCTGTCATCACCCAGTAGAGTTGTGGAGAAATCATCCTCGATAAAGGTATTTTTGCAGAAGCAATCTGCCCTTGGAGCTGATCCTGTGCGCCTCCTTGCCATGCATCCATGAAAGGAGATAGATAATTTTCTAGATCAGGATAGGTCGTTAAAATGGTGAATACATCAGCATATTTTTTGTTCAATAACTCAATAGCGTGAGGAAATGTACAATACTTTCCATTGTCATAAATTTTTAAAAACCAAATAATAGCAGCCAATAGGATGATTGGACTTTCAACAAAAAAATCACCTTGCTTTTGAATCCAGCTTCTATTCAGATTCAACATGATGGTATAGGCAGCTTCATAAGCATCTGAAATATCCGTCATGAAATCAGGATTCAAAGGGTTGCAACGATGGCTTTTGCTGGGATCATCAAAATTGATAACATAAAATTTTGGCCTTATTTTGTATTTGTCTGTGTGTTTTAAGAGATGGTTATAGGCAATCACAGACAAATCATCAAACTTAAAGTCATAAATGTACATTGAAAACCCTTTTTCAATATGTTGCTTAATATAATTATTGATAATGGCGTATGACTTACCTGAGCCGGGTGTACCTAAAACAATAGTCGCTCGAAAAGGATTCACTACATTAATCCACCCGTTATTCCATTGGCCTTTATAATAGAATTTTGTAGGAAGGTTTACTGAATATTCATTCTGCATCAGTTTTGTCTCCTGCTGAAAACTTTCATTTTCGTAATTGAAAACATCTTCCATCAGATTAGTTCTTAAAAGACGACTTATCCAAACGCCAGACATCATTAAGCTGATGTAACCACAGCATGTAGTTAGTATATATACAGAGAGAGAATATTTGAAAAGAGAATTAAGAAATAAACCATTAAAAAAGAAAAATAATACGCCAATTACTAAAGTAGTAATTATCTTTTTCCAAGTAATTTTTTCATTTTTGACACCTTTCGTTCCCCAGCAGCTTAATGCCAAAAGAACTACTGCAAAGATTTTAGTGTATAACGGATGAGAAAACAATCCTGCTGTTTTCTGAAAATTCGATAATATCTTATTAATTATCTCTAAAACCCATCCATGCTCTAAAAAGAAGGCATAACAAAACCAATAAAAATGCATTATGACCAGTATAATACTTACTGCTCGCATGAATCCCATAATTTTAGCTAATCCTCTCAAATCATCTTCTCCCTGCATAATTTTTATTTTAAATTATTAAGGTCGAAAGTAATGTTGTGCTGTGAGAATTGTGTTTATTGACATTGAATGGCTTTACATTTCTGTCATTATCTCAATATACTTTATGAGAAGTTATTATGGAAATTTAAAAGGAATTCTTAAATTTAATTAGGGTAGGATTTTAGTATTCGACTGATTATTTGTATTTTAGTTGAATATAAGAACGATGAATTTCTTCATAAGATTTTTGTTTTCTCGTTACCATTTTGAGAATTAAATTTACAATTATACCATATATACAAAAGAATCTCTATTAAAATGCACGTAGAAATTAATTTTCTCAGAGGCTTAATCTTATTTGTACTTGCTTACTAATGCAAGAAAATATTGGAGATATTACATTAAAATTTTTTAAAATTTACATTTATATTAAGAACTTTCGAAGCCAAGTACTACGGTAATAATGTCTTTGTTCAAAAAAGTATGATGTGCCGAATATATTTATTTTAAATATATCAGGTATGGAAAAGAATAGTGACGTTAAGATTATTAGCATTGATGAGGTTATTAAAATCTTTAAAGAAGAAGAGGGAATAGAATTAACCAATGAGGAAGCAGAACAAATCAGCGTTTTTCTTTCAATGCTTTTAAAAATTACAGTAAGGTGTTTTTTAGAAGATAATATGATTTAACATTTTTAAAATGAAAAGAGCCGATTTATATATTCGTGTGTCAACTGATGAACAAGCAGATAAGGGATATTCCCAGAGAGATCAGGAAGAGAGATTGAGACGCTACTGTGACCATAACAATATTGTTGTTGGACAGATCATTTATGAAGATTATTCAGCAAAGACTTTCAATAGACCAGAGTGGATCAAACTGCTTGACACGCTTAAGAAAAAAAGTTCAAGGACAAATGTATTATTATTCACAAAATGGGATCGTTTTAGTAGAAATGCTGGTGATGCTTACCAAGTAATAAATATCCTCAAAAAACTCAACGTTGAACCACAGGCAATCGAGCAACCTTTAGACTTGTCAATTCCTGAGAACAAAATGATGCTGGCTATTTACCTTGCTGCCCCCGAAGTTGAGAATGACAGACGCGCTTTGAATACCTATTACGGAATGCGTCGAGCTAAAAAAGAAGGAAGATTGATGGGAAGGGCTCCCTATGGATATGTCAATAAAATATCAGAGAATGGTAGGAAATATGTTGCTCCAAAAGAACCGGAGGCTTCTAATATGAAGTGGGCATTTAACGAAATGGCAAAAGGTATATTTTCTGCCAGTCAGATTATGGAGATGATGAATAGAAAAGAAGGTAAATCAGCTAAGCTAAGTGCCTTTCTTGCTGGCTTGCGCAATACTGCATATTGTGGAAAAATATTTGTCGAGCAATATAATGAAGAAGAGGCGCATTTTGTTCCAAGCATACATGAGCCCTTGATTAGTGAAGAATTATTTGAAAAGGTGCAAAATATTATGGATGGAAATGTTAATCCTGCCAGACCCAATGTTAAAATCCTGTCTGATGACAACCTTCCGCTACGAGGATTTCTTATCTGTCCGGAATGTGGTCATTTAGTAACTGGGAGCGCATCTACAGGACACTCGAAGAAATATTATTACTATCATTGTCAGTCACCATGCGGATATCGTTATAAGGCAGAAGTTATTAATAATAAATTTTTGGAAGTATTGCAAGCTTTAGAAATGAGGGAATCCATTAAAAAATATTTGAGAAAGGTCTTGAAACAGAACTTTGAGAAGTTTATCAATAATCCTCAACATGAAAGAAAAATGATATTACTGGAAATAGATGGATTGAACAACAGGTTAAAGTCGGCACGAAATAAATTGTTGGAAGAGGTCATTGATGATGATGAGTATTTGGAAATTAAGACTGATTGCAAAGACCAAATTGAAAAGTTAGAAAGTAAATTGACCAAAGTAAAAGATAAAAAGAAAATAGATTTCCCGAAACTACTTGACCATGCATTATCGAACATTATAAATCTTGCTAAAGTCTATTCTGATGGGGATATTGACTTAAAACGTAAGATTATTAGTTCGATATTCCCTGAAAAATTGGAGTTTTTTGAAAATCATTATCGAACTATTCGAGCCAACGTTTTACTGTCTTATATCTATCAGATAAACAATGAGTTAAGAGCTAAAAAAAACCAGAAAGAAAGTGAATTATCACCTCTTTCCGGTCTTGTACCCAGTACCAGAATCGAACTGGTACATCTTTCGATACTAGAGTTTGAGTCTAGCGCGTCTACCAATTCCGCCAACTGGGCTTGATGTTTGTTTTAAATTGGTGTGCAAATATAGAAACTTTTTTTAATGTTCAAAAGTTTTTTGCAGAAAATTTTTTAAAAATTTATCTCCAAACCATCGTAGGCAAGGTGCATTCCGGCCGGAAGTTGTTTATCTTCAACATCATGTAAACCTAAATGATGACTGATATGAGTTAAAAATAATTTCTTAGGTTTCAGCTCTTCAAACAATTTAATAACGTCCGGAAGAATAAAATGTGCCGGATGCGGATCAAATTTTCGGATACAGTTCAAAATTAAAACATCTAAATTCTTCAGTTTTTCCTTTTCCGTGTCAGAAATAAAACCGGCATCTGTAATGTAAGCAAGGTTTTTAAACTTATATCCAAAAACAGAAATTTTATAATGGATGACTTCAACTGGCGTAATTTCCGTGTTTAAAACAGTGAATGGTTCATTTTCAATTTCATGAAGATCAAATGCAGGTGCGCCGGGATATCTTTCGTCTGCAAAAGCATAAGGAAAACGATTTTTTATTTCGTGCCCGACTCTTGGATAGCAATAAATCGGCATATTTTTTCCGCTTTTAAAAATGAGAGGTCGCATATCGTCAAGCCCGATCACATGATCATTGTGTTCGTGAGTTATAAGAGCAACATCAACCGTATTTTCTTTATTTAGAAGCATTTGCTGCCGAAAATCCGGACCGCAATCGATCAGGATTTTTTTATTTTCTTCTGTCGAAATCATCACAGAAGATCGAAAACGATTGTCTTTGGGATTTTGTGATGTACACACTTCGCAGGTGCAGCCAATAACGGGTACGCCTTGGGAAGTTCCCGTTCCTAAAAATTTCAACTTCATTTTCTTTTGAGGTTGGTTTAATTTTGGTAAATTTACGAAAAATTTAATGTCCTAATGTATCAGAAACTAACTCCTAAACAAAAAGCATTAACAATTAATCTAGATCCTACTATTTATGGTACTTTCGCAGAAATTGGAGCAGGGCAGGAGACTGTTCGACACTTTTTTAGAGCAGGAGGGGCTTCAGGTACAATTGCTAAGGCGATGTCTGCTTACGACAAAGATTTTAGTGATGCCATCTACGGAAAAGAGGTTAAAAACAGGTATGTTACTCAAAATAGACTTCGTAAAATGCTTCGTTATGAAGTAGCCTTGATCGAAGAAAGAATTTCCAGAGATAACAACCCAAACAGAAAGTTTTTTTCTTACGCGAATACTGTTACCACTATTAATTTTGATAAAACTGTAAGAGGTCACGGTTGGGTAGGAATACGTTTTCAGGTGAAAGAAAATGAGGATTACAACGAGATCGTTATCCACGTAAAATTCAAAGAGAATGATGCTACTTTGCAGCAGGAAACTCTTGGAAATTTGGGGGTAAATCTTATTTTCGGGGCCTTTACGTATTATGATAACCCGAGAAGATTAATTGAATCTCTTTTTGACGACGTTGCAACCGATAATCTTGAAATTGATATGATCGATTTCAGCGGTCCGGCTTTCGCTTATGTTGATAATAGACTGATGTCTTTACAGTTGGTTAAAAACAACATGACAGATGCAGTTATCTTCAATTCACAAGGGAGCAATATGCTTCCGGCAGATAGTTTATACAAGAAAAATATTTTTGCGATAAGAGGAAGTTTCAGACCTGTAACCAAGGTAAATATTGATATGCTTCAAAACGGTATTGATATGTTTTTGAAGGATGCAGTCTGTACCCACGAAGAAACAGAGATTTTAATTGAAATTACCATTTCAAACCTTCGAGCAGATGGAGATATTGATGAAAGAGATTTCCTTGATAGAGTAGACGTTCTAGGTAAATTAGGCTACACAGTTATTATCTCAAACTTCTCTGAATATTATCGATTGATCGATTATTTTGCATCTTACACTACTGGAAATATTGGGGTAGCAATGGGTGTAAATAACCTGTTGATGGTATTTGACGAGAAATATTATAAGAATTTATCAGGCGGAATCTTAGAGGCTTTCGGTAAATTTTTTAGAAACGGAATGAGAGTGTATCTGTATCCTTATAAAGATCCTGAAACTCATGAGTTGCTAGATTCTGAAAATCTTAAAGTAGAAGAAAATCTTAAGGAACTTTATAAATATTTTAAACTGAACAATCGTATTGTAGATATTAAAAACTATAATCCTGAGTTCCTGGAAATTTATTCCAGAGAGATATTACGAAAAATTGCAGGGAACATCAAAGGTTGGGAAACTCAACTTCCTGAAGGTGTTGCTGAAATGATAAAAGAGCGCGGAATGTTCGGATATAAACAAGAACTTTCGCTAAAACAATTCTCCTAAAAAACAAAATATAATGTCAGAACTAAAGAAAAGACTTTCTTCCATTCTTGAAAGTCCAAAACATAATACTGAAGAAAAACTTCAAAAAGTTTGTCATCTTTTGGATCAAGAAATTTCTTATTTCAACTGGACAGGTTTCTATTTTAAAAATGGAGATAAAGACGAGTTGAAATTGGGACCTTACGTTGGAGCTCCGACAGATCACGACATTATTCCTTACGGAAAAGGAATTTGTGGTCAGGTTGCCGTTTCTAATGAAACATTTGTGGTTCCGGATGTTCATCAGCAGGACAACTATTTAAGCTGTTCAATTGATACGAAAGCTGAAATTGTAGTTCCGATCTTTAAAGACGGACAAAATATTGGTCAGATTGATATTGATTCTCACAAAATAGATCCTTTTACGGATGAAGACCGAGAATTATTAGAATGGCTTTGTAAAGAAGTTTCTAAAATTCTATAATTGAAAAAATATAAACTCCGATCTTTTGGTCGGAGTTTTTTTATGCTAATAATTGGTGGCTTCGAGACCCTCAGCCACCAATAAACGAAAATCTTCGATTTTCTGAATGAATACCATCAATAGAAATGGGCTTTAGCCCGTTTTCAAAATAACCAAATCAAATTGGCTTTAGCCAAAACTTAAAAGTGAAGCTTACAATTAGTGTCATTTGTGAAATTTGTGTTTAAACAAAATTCACCTTAGTAATCAATTCCTTAAAATAATTCTCACACTTCGCAATATGCGTTCCATACCACGAAAATGCTTCTCCATCAACGATCATGATCTTCTTATTTGGATAAAACTCTTTTAATTCATCAATATGTTTCTCTTTAAATGGAAATGGTTCAGAGGAAAGCATAATAATTTCAGCTTCCGCCAGATCTTCGGTTTCAATTACGGGATAGCGGGTTTTATTTTTAAATATATTTTCAAAACCAATTTCAGATAAAATACGATTGATAAAAGTATCTGAGCCAATCGTCATATAAGGATTTTTCCATATAAGATAGGCTACTTTTATTGGAGAATCAATTTTAGCCTGACTCAGAACTTCGTAAGTTTTAAGATTGAATTGTTGCGCTTTTTCTTCTTTATTAAAAAGCAATCCAAGATTTTTAAGAAGATAATAGTTGTCTTCAATGGTTTCAACATTAGTCACGAGAACGTTGAAATCTTCCATCAAGGCTTCAACCTGCTCTTTGATGTTTTCCTCTTTATTTGCAAGGATTATATCGGGTTGTAAAGCTTTAATTTTTTCAATATTAATGTTTTTTGTCCCACCTATAATCGCTACATTTTTTACTTTTTCTTTGGGATGAATGCAGAATTTGGTTCTTCCGACCACTTCATTTTGAGTTAAACCCAAATCAAATAAAGCCTCAGTAATTGAGGGAACAAGAGATATAACTTTCATTGTTAGACTTTGTCTAAAATTACAAAAAGTTATTTTAATATCATTTTACAAATAAATAATACACTAATTAATGAATTATTTATTTGTAATAATTATCTTTGTGCCATTAAATAATATTTATGAAAAAAATAGTGGTTTTTTTAACTAGTTTACTTTTTATTACATCATGTTCGAATAATGATGATTTAATGAACAATGGGAAACTTTCCAATGATGTGTCTACATCTTCAAAATCTGTTTTAGAATCTAAAGAAGTAGCTAATTCACCTTTTATAGCTTATAACGGTGATTTTGCTAAAGTAACGGATACAAATCCTAATGGTGTTACCAGTGTTCTTTTTTATGTTAAATTTCTGGGAAAATGGAGGCATGTTGATAATCAGGCAACTTGGGATGGATTATTTATTAATAAAAGTATTAAACAAGAATTTGATCTTCCTTCAATTAGTTCCTTGTCTGTCACTACTCAGACTCCAATCGGAACTCCGCTTTATATCGATAATGGATTACTCCAAAACCCTAATAATGGAAGAATATATTTTAGAGAAGGGAATACTTTAAGATGGATACCTTCTATGGCTTATTTTAATCAATATCATTTTAATCCAAATGCTATTATTCAATCAACTGAGACAGAAACATCAAAGTATGTTCATTTACCAGACTTTTCAGTTCCTCCATTTTAGTATATTGAATTAATATATTTCAACAAAGCTCCAATTTGGGGCTTTGTTTATATTAAAATTACAAAAGTTTACCCGTTAAGAAAAGTCCTGCTACAGAAAAGTAAATAATAAGTCCGGTAACGTCTACCAAAGTCGCTACAAATGGAGCAGAAGAGGTTGCGGGATCGAGTTTTAATTTTTTAAGGATAAATGGAACCATAGAGCCTGAAAGTGTTCCCCAAAGCACGATCAACACTAAGGAAACAGCAACACTTAAACCTACAAAAGCCCAGTGAATACCATAATTGAACAAGCCGATTTTATGCCAGATCATGATTCGTAAAAATCCAATAATTCCTAGAATTCCGCCAAGAAATAATCCTGTGAAAATTTCTTTTTTCATGACGTACCACCAATCTTTCAAACCGATTTCCTGAAGCGCCATCGCTCTAATAATCAACGTTGCAGCTTGCGAACCGGAGTTTCCTCCACTGGAAATGATTAACGGTACAAACAATGCCAAGACCACTGCTTTTTGAATTTCATCTTCAAAATAACCCATTGCGGATGCGGTTAGCATTTCAGAGAAAAATAAGATAACAAGCCACATTCCTCTTTTTTTTACCATTTCCATAAAAGAAGTCTGGGTGTATGGTAAATCTAAGGCTTCAAGACCCCCGAATTTTTGGATGTCTTCTGTATTTTGTTGTTCGATTTGATCGAGAATATCATCAATTGTAACAATTCCTACCAAAACTCCAGCTTCTGTAATGATGGGAAGGGCAGTTCTGTCATATTTTTCGAAATAAGTAACTGCATCTTCTTTTGAAGTCATTGTGGTTATAGCAACGAAATGATTATCCGTTAATTCAGAAACCAATGTATCTTCTTCAGCTAATAATAAACTTCCTACGGCTAAGTCATCGATCAAACGGTTTCTTTCGTCCACTACATACAAGTGGTTCATTGTTTCCACTCTTTTTCCTACTTTTTTAATCTGTTGAAGGCATTTTTTTACCGTCCATTCCTTACGGATCTGAATGTAATAAGGTGTCATCAAACGGGCAATAGAATCAGAATGATAACCCAATAGTTTTAAGGCAATTCTTCTTTCCTGCGGATTAAGATGATTGATGGAATATTTTATAAGTTCATCCGGAAAGTCCTCAAACAGGGCAGTCCTGTCATCCGGAGTCATCGAGTTTAAGATCTCGGAAACATCATCACTTCCGATGCTTCGGATGGTTTCTTCCTGAAAATCCGGATCTAAATGTGAGAAAACTTCAGCTTTGTATTGTTTCGGAACTTTTAAAAATGCCAAGAGCCTCTCATCAGCGTGAAGTTCACTTAGAGTTTCGGCAATATCGGCAGGATTAAAGATAAGTTCGTCGTTATAATTCAAAACGTGCAATTTTAGGATATGCAAAAATAATTCAATTTTTTAGAACTGACCAATGATGTGGGAAAATTAAGAATTAATTAAAGCTTTATTATTTTCAAAACAAAAATTGAGCTGTTAGAAATAAAAAAACACCCGCGAGAACGGGTGCAACAATATAGTTTATTTAAGTGATCAAATAATGTTGATGATTACGTTAGAGGACAGTTATAAAGGACGCAGATATTTTCACAGCATGAGCCGCCGGGGCACTGATAATGCTCTGTGCATCTTTTAAATGGTCCGCCTCCCTGAATTTCTTTTTGCTGAGCTCTGTTGAGCTTTTTCAAGTTTGAATTTTTCATAGTATTTAGATTTTAATGCAAGACTAAGTTAATAAAAATATTTTAAATTAATCACTATTAAATGAATTAATTTGATTTTAAATATAATTATTACGAATAAAAAATATTGAATTAGTGCATTAAAACGTTAGAATCCGGCTTCTGTAGAAGGCTTCAGTCTTCTTAATTCTTTCAGAATACCTTTTATTGCTCCGTTTGTACCGATTTTGATGGAATTGTCTGCTGAACCTAAAAGGCGCATGTTTTTATGATATGTATTGTAATCTGTTTCTGTAATATAGTTTCCTGCAGCATCAAAAAGTTTCATGCTTACAACAACTTGGTTGGAGAAAACATATTTCCCAAGACCTACTTTAAAATATCTTACTTTTGGAACGATGGCGAAATCTGCATCATTATTTAGGCAATAATCAACAATAGTTTGCTTATCAACACTGTCAAACGAAACCTGAGTTTCCGTTCGGAGCATTTTGTTTCTCTTATATCTGCTTAAATTATCAGAAACTGCACTGAAAAATGCATGATTAGTGGGTTCTTTGATTTCCTCAAGGTCAGGTTCTACCTCAGGATTGAAGTATAAGACCTTTTTTATTTTATCTTCTGAAGCATTTCTTTGTGCTTTTACTGAAGCAATGCCCATCAATAAAAAAGTGAAAACCGTACTAAAAGTGAAAATTTTTCTCATTTGTAATTCATTTGCAAAATTACTGTCTTTTAATGGTATGGCATAATTTTTTTAAGATATTTTTAACATTTTTTTCTATCAAATTTGATTCATGAAATCAATAATGTTTTGCCCAATAAAAAAATAGTCGTACTTTTGCACCCGTTACATAATAATCATTAAACAATATTGGAATGTACTTAACAACAGAAAAAAAGCAGGAAATTTTCTCTAAACACGGGAAATCTGCAACAGACACAGGAAGTGCTGAAGGACAAGTAGCTCTTTTCACTTTCAGAATCAACCATTTATCTCAACACTTAAAGGCTAACCGTCACGACTTCGCAACGGAAAGATCTTTGGTTAAATTGGTAGGTAAAAGAAAAAGTTTACTAGATTACCTTAAAAATAAAGATATCGCAAGATATAGAGCAATTATTGCTGAACTAGGTTTAAGAAAATAATCTACAAAGATTTTCAGATAAAAAGCAACTTCGAAAGAGGTTGCTTTTTTGTGTTGAATAAATTTCTGAAATCAATGGTGAATTATCAATTAATTTCGTTGTTAGTTTTTACTTGTAAATTAATACCTATCTTCGTTTTACTTCTATAAACGAAGTACCTTTGTTTTTCTTTAATTAAAGATCTATTTAGGCTAAAACTTTGTTTATCCTTGCGATAAGATTAAACGCAAAGTCAGACAAAGAATTATTTTTAAAACTTATTAAAATTAAGTTAAACAAAGACGTTTCACTTATTTTTGAAAGACAAAGTTTTGTATTTAAAAATACTTTATCATTCTGACGAAGTAAGAATCTCAACAATAGGTCATATTAATTCCTAAAAAAATGAGACACTTAAAAAGTGCCTCACATGATTTATATTTTTAATTAAAATTAATGTCCAGATTTGGATTCTGTAGTTTCTACATGACCAAGATATTTCGTACAATAAGCTCCAAAAATTAAGATCATTACATAACAGAAAACAGGAATAATAAACGAATGTTGAACTCCAAACTGATCTGCCAGATATCCCTGGAAAATAGGAACAATAGCACCTCCCAGAATGGCCATTACCACCAAAGATGATCCCTGACTTGTATATTTTCCTAATCCTGAAATTGCCAGTGTATAAATGTTTGAGAACATAATAGAATTGAAAATTCCGATTCCCAGAACGCTGTACATTGCCAATTCGCCGTGATTTACCATCGTAGATATTAATAGAATAACGTTGATTGCAGCAAAAATTGAAAGTGTTCTTGCCGGAGCAGCCTTACCAATAAAGAATGCAATGAAGTTAAGAACAATAAATACCAAGAAGAAACTGATCTGTGCAAACGAAAGATTCACAATGCTGAAAATTACTAAAAATACCAACGCTGCAGCTCCCAACATATAAATAGCTTTTTTCTCTTGGCTTATCGATTGATTTAAAGAGATAGCCCCCAGAAAACGCCCAATCATGGCACCTCCCCAATACAGAGAAAGGTAATTTTTACTAATCACTTCATCAAAGCCCATAATTTGTGGCTGTTCAAGGAAACTGATGATGAAACTTCCAACAGCAACTTCACCTCCAACATAACAAAACATAGCAAAAACCCCGAATTTCAAATGGTTGAACTTCAATGCTCCCCAACCTTTTACAACTTCTTCGCTGTCATTGGTTTGGAATGATGGCAATTTTACTCTTGAGATCAATAAAGCGACCAATAAAAGAATACCTGCGAAGATCAAATAAGGAATTCTTGTTGCCACGGCACTGAAAGAACCGTCTTCGGCTGAAAATAATTCAAAGATCAAATGTCCTCCTAAAACCGGAGCGATCGTAGTTCCCAACGCATTGAAAGCCTGCGTCATATTCAATCGGCTTGATGCTGATTCTTCTGATCCTAATAAAGAAACGTAAGCGTTTGCAGTAATTTGAAGTACCGTAAATCCTAATCCAAGAACAAATAAGGCTCCTAAAAATAAAGGATAGGAAGAGAAAGTAGCAGCCGGATAAAATAAAATACATCCAAAAGTTGCCAGGAAAATCCCGAAAAGAATTCCTTTTTTGTAACCTACTTTGTTGATGGGATCTCCTTTTGTAATAGAGATGAAGAAATAAATTAATGAGCCAATAAAATAAGCTCCAAAGAAACAAAACTGTACCAACATCGATTCGAAGAAGGTCAGTTTGAAGAGTTGTTTCAGGTAAGGAATCAAAATGTCATTCATACAAGTGATGAATCCCCACATAAAAAATAAAAGAGTGATGGTAATAAGCGGAATAGTGTAATTCCTGCTTTGCGATTTTACTTCATTATTATTCATATACACACATATTTAAACAAAAAGAGCTTTTATAAAACTCATTCAGTTGATTTTAAAGTTAGATTTCTTTAAATTTTTCACATATTTAAAGAACAGGCAAATATAGGGGAACCACTTTTTTTTCTGCAACTTTTTTAGTGTTTTTTCTGTTAATTTTACCTTTAAATACAATATTTCTTATTTTGAGACAATAATATAACGAGTGTAGGATTTTTAAGACCAAAATAATCACAGACTAAGTTCTTTTTTATTTTTTTGATGTTGATGAATAAACTGTTGTTTTTTTACAATAATTCTATTTTTAAAGCTAAATATTTAATCACAGCATTAAAACAAGAGGTATTATTTATTCATTTGAAAATTTAATTATCTCATTATTATACGCTATATTTGCAAACGAAAATTTAGACGAAATATCAATAATTAAAGCGCTCAATACGGAGTGCAACACTAAACAATTTATGAGTATACCTCAAGCAATTACAGAAACGATTACTCTTGCAGATGGCAGAGAAATTACAATTGAAACAGGAAAGTTAGCAAAACAGGCCGATGGTTCTGTAGTCGTAAAAATGGGCGGAACAATGCTTTTAGCAACTGTTGTAGCCAGTAAAGAAGCAAAAGACGGTGTAGATTTTCTACCCTTAACGGTAGATTACAGAGAAAAATTCTACGCAGGAGGTAAAATTCCTGGAAACTTTTTTAGAAGAGAAGCTAGACCATCAGATCAGGAGATCTTAACGATGCGTTTGGTAGACAGAGTTCTTAGACCATTATTTCCTGAAGATTTCCACGCGGAAGTTCAGGTAATGATTTCATTAATTTCTTATGACGGAGTGTCAATTCCTGACGATTTAGCAGGTCTTGCAGCTTCTGCAGCAATTGCTATTACAGATATCCCTTTCAACGGACCAATGTCTGAAGTAAGAGTTGTAAGAATCAACGGTGAACTTTCTGTGAACCCTAATTATGCAGATCTTAAAATTGCTGACCTTGACATCATGGTTGGAGCAACTAAAGATTCTATCGTAATGGTAGAAGGGGAGATGAAAGAAATCTCTGAGCAGGAAATGCTTGAAGCAATCCAGTTCGCTCACATAGAAATCAAAAAACAAGTTGAAGCTCAGGAAAGATTAGCTGAAAAAGTAGGCAAATCATTCCCAAAAAGAGAATACAGCCACGAAAATCACGACGAAGCGATCCGTGAGAAAGTGTGGAAAGAAACATACGATAAAGTTTATGAAGTAGCGAAAACTCCTTCAGGAAAAGAAGAAAGAGGTGAAAAATTCAAAGCTGTTTTAGCTGAATTTTTAGCTCAATATGTTGAAAATGCTGAAGAATTAGAAAGAGTAACTCCTTTCGCTAAAGTATATTTCCATGATGTAGAGAAAGAAGCGATGCGTCAGATGATTTTAAATGATAAAATCCGTCTTGATGGTCGTGATCCTGAAACAATTCGTCCAATCTGGAGCGAAATTGATTATTTACCTGGAGCTCACGGTTCTGCAATCTTCACAAGAGGTGAAACTCAGTCTTTAACAGCTGTAACATTAGGTTCAGTGAAAGATGCGAACATGGTAGACAGCGTTATGGTAAACTATGACGAAAGATTTTTCTTACATTATAACTTCCCGCCGTTCTCAACGGGTGAAGCAAGACCTTTAAGAGGAACTTCAAGAAGAGAAGTAGGACATGGAAACCTGGCTCAGAGAGCGTTGGCAAACATGATTCCTGAAGAAAACCCTTATACGATCCGTATCGTTTCTGATATTTTAGAATCAAACGGTTCATCTTCTATGGCAACTGTTTGTGCAGGAACTTTAGCGTTGATGGATGCTGGTATTCAGATTACAAAACCGGTTTCCGGAATTGCAATGGGATTAGTAACAGACGTTAAAACCGGAAAATTCACTGTACTTTCTGATATCTTAGGTGATGAAGATCACTTGGGAGATATGGACTTTAAAGTAACGGGAACTGCAGACGGTATTACAGCTTGTCAGATGGATATCAAAATCCAAGGGTTATCTATGGATATCATGGAGAAAGCTCTTTTACAGGCTAAAGACGGAAGATTACACATTCTGGATAAAATTACAGAAACCATTGCAGTACCAAGAGAAGACGTGAAACCTCACGCTCCGAAAATGGTAATGCTTGAGATCTCTAAAGATTTCATCGGTGCTGTTATCGGACCTGGTGGAAAAATCATTCAACAGCTTCAAAAAGATACAGATACTGTTATTGCTATTGAAGAGGTAGGAGAAATCGGAAGAATCGAGATTTCTGGTGTAAGCAGAGAGAAAATCAATGCTGCAATCGCAAGAATCAACGAGATTACATTTGTACCTGTAGTAGGTGAAGTGTACCAAGGAAAAGTGGTTAAAGTAATGGATTTCGGAGCTTTTGTAGCCATTGCAAAAGGAACTGAAGGATTACTTCACATTTCTGAGATCGAGTGGGCTCGTCTTGATAAAGTACCTTACAACGAAGGTGACGAAGTGGAAGTAAAATTCATGGGTTACGATGACCGTAAGAAAATGAAACTTTCGAGAAAAGTTTTGTTGCCAAGACCTGCAAGACCTGAGTCTAAACCAAGACCTGAAGGACAAGACAGACCTCAAGGTGACAGAAGACCAGAAAGACAGGACAGACCAGAAGGTGATAGAAGACCGGCACCGGCTGATCAAGCTCCAAAGGAAAATCAAAATCCTTCATCTGAAGCATAAAATCAAATCTTAGATATATTTAAATCCCTCAATTTGAGGGATTTTTTTATGGTTTTAAAAGTCAAATCTTTGCAGAAAATAATTAACGGTATAAATTTTCTCTGATTTCAATTAAAATTTTTGTCGTTTTCTCCAAATCAGGCACATCGGGAAGACTGGAAATCGAATGATAATGCTCAATAGATTGTATCAAATCTTCTGCTTTCTGCATAACGGCATCGTAAGACCAGTTTCCTGCTTTTATATCTAATAATTCATTCCGATTTTCTACACGAATGTTCAACGAACCGGTTTTGAAAATCTGTTCACAAGACTGCAACAAACGAATCGTGTGCATCATATTTTTGCTGTCATAATTTTGTCCGTGAGTTTTATTGACGTTGTAGCGGTCTTCATTTCGTTCGGAAACCCACTTCCAATATTCTCTGTAATCTTTGCAGTAAGTAGAGTAGGCATCGAGGTTAGAAAACAAATAAGCAACAGATTTTTCCTCTTTCGGGACAGATGATACAGAAACCTGATTGGCTTCTTCATTCTGGATAATTCCTTTATAGTTTAAATCTCGCAATTCATCATAGAAAAGCGCAAACATTCCTTTGGTATTATCGATGCTTACCAATCCGCATTGTTCCTGAACTTTTCCGTTTTCTAAAAGCCATTTTTTCAACGGAATTGAACCCTGATTTTGCAAAACATAACAAAAATCAAGAATCGATTTTCTTTCTTTATCGACTGGATTGAGGATCTTTTTATTCAATCCTTTCGCTTTTTTGATCTGCGAAATCGCGTAACCCGCAAACGTATCTTTACATAATTTGGAAAGAAAATCTTCAGGCTTCAACAAATCCATCAACGGATTTTTATGTTGAATACAGTCTTCCGGACTTGCCAAAACTTCCAGAATATTCGGATTATTTTTCTGTAATAATTCTACAAATCTCCCGATTTCATAATAAGTAATATCATTCGTTTCATTGGAAATTTGCGGAATATAATGTAAACCAAAAAAGTCTTCTTTAGGTAAATAATATACTCCACGGATATCTGTATCCGAGTTTTCCGTTGCGAGCCCGAAGGAGCGGCTGCCGGAGATGGATTCGAGGAGGATGAAGTTATTTTTCATTTTTTTATAAAGAGACTTTTACCTTCTTCTTTTTCTACTCTTTAATCCTAATCTATATTTATATAAAAATGCAAAACTGTATTTGAAATTGCCAATTTGCTTTATGATTCCATTAATAATTAGTAAATCTTCTAAATCTTCAATAGTAGTATCTAGATTATATTTTGATATAACATTATTTAATAGGTCATAAAGATCATTTCTCATTAGTTGATAATATTGGTATTCTTCATTTTTATCAATAAATTCAAATATATATTCCAAGTTTTCATTTCCTTTTTCAGTTATTAAGTCTTCAAAATGACTTTTAACGGCTTCGCTTCTAACAGGTTTAGCGGTGTAATATTTTTCGGGTAAAACAGATGAAGAATCTTTATAATAATCTTTAGTATATTCTTTTATGGATAAGCTTAATAAATCTAAAAAAGGTCTTATACTAATTGTTTCATCAGCATTCATTACGTTTTTATAAAGCCAATCATATGACTCTCCATGAGCTTTAATGTCAGGATACTGTCCAAAAAAAACCCAACATAGCTTTCTCAGTATATTTTCGTCAAATTGATGTTGCTTTTCATTAGTGAATTTTTTTTCAAATTCTCTTTTCCACTCTAATGCATCATTTGATATTTTTTTAAAATCATATGAGTCAACGGCATCAATGAATTCTTCTTTGGCGTATTGTTTCACTAAATTAAAAAAATAATTAAAGATTTCTTCTTTTTGCCACTCGATGGATATTATACTGTTTTTTAATGATTGAACATTATTGATACCTCTGATTGTTTTATATAAATCAGATCTTAAAAATAGTTTGCAGTGAATTCTTTTATAGTTGGAGAATTGCCAAAAATTAATTAAGGAAGACATTTCATCTTTCCACTTATAAGGTTCAACCATTAAGTCAAGATTATCATATATAGCAATTATATCAGTTTGCATGCTATTTAAAAGAGAATCTATTTCTTCTAATTCTTTCTCTACTGCAATTATATTATTTAAATCCTGTATAAATTCTACGATTAGTTTTAGATTTTCAGTATCATTGTTTTTAATAGAAAAAGTCTTTTTAATTGATGAATTAAAATTGAGTATAGGATTTATTTTGTCAATTATACTTTTCCACGTATAAATTTTCCAAAATTTTGTATAAAAATCTCCAATTTTATCAATGTCTTGCTTAAAAGACTCTAAGCCCTTAGTACTAATAAAATAATTATCCTTCTTGTCAACTAAATGTAAAAAATCAATCTTAAGATTTGATTTTTGTGCTTGTGCTTTTAGTTCATTTGTTATATTATCATTTTTCAAAGCTTGAAATAAATATGACTTCCCTGTTCCTTTGTTACCTAATACTATAAATTTATTGAAATTGAATAAATCTTTCATAGAATCTCTATAAAAAATTCTCTTTTCATCAAATTCTATTTGATAATCAACATTTTCACTGTCTGCATATAAATTAGGCCATTTTTCCTGAAGATTTAATAATATCTTTTGTTGAGTTTCGGGAAAATCAATCTTGCTGTCGTATACTGATGTGCTATTTTCAGATAACAGATTTAAAGAAGGATTATTCTTTTCAGTAGTATAATTGCTTGCTTCTTGAAGCTGATCTCTTTCACTTTTTTCCTCTTTATGTAAGTATTGAATCAATTTTTCAGAAACATCCTTATATCCTATTAAAAATCCACTGCTATCAACCATTGAAATCCAAGTTTCTTTATCTTCATCACTAGTTCCCAGCTCAGAAAGTACACTATCATACCTGAAGTGAAAATATTCTGGAGAAAGTAAAAAAGTTTCGTTTTCGGAGTCGTTTTTTTCTATGTATGTGTTTATTTTTTTTTTGAATTTATCAAATAATTTAGTGTTTGAAAATGCATTAATAATTATCGGTGGATTAAAATCTTTTTTTATTTTAGTTAGAGATTTTATCGAATCAATAAATTGATAAATTCCTGGATTGTTTTGTACACTATTACCGAAAATTCCAACAATTTGAGAAGATAAATGTAGTGCTGTAATACCAAAAATATCAGTAAAACCAGTCCGGCTATCAATGAAAATTGCATCAGGGCTATATTGATCTTGGATATCTTTTATAAGTAACTTAAATCTTGTAATAATTTTATCAGTTGAAGTAAAATCAAGGCGTGATAAACCTTCTAAATATTGATTTAAGTTAGTAGGAAAATTATCGTTGTTAACTTCCTCTTCAATATCTAAGTTTCCTGCTGGAATAATTCTAATTTCACCATTGCTAGAATATTCTTTTGAAACTTCCCAAGAATATTCATTCAGATTAATATTGGGAGATAACTCCTTATCAAAAAGATATTCAATTAAACCGTTTTGATTTCGTGGAGATGAAGGTTCTTCTAAAAAAAAATTTGAAAAGCCAGGTGCTTCAAAATCGCAATCAATAATCACGATTTTTTTATTATAATTTCTAGCTAAATGTGTTGTCGTTAGTACTAAATTAGTAGATCTTCCCATTCCTCCTTTATAACTATAATAAGTAATAACTGGAATATCGGGCATGAAATCATTTCCTGGATTTAATAAATTTGTTAGTTTTCTTCTGGAATTTTCATATTCAATTATTTCATCACCATATTTTTGGAATTTTTGAGAATAAAAATAATCTTCATTTAATTCGTCATTACTAATTTTAAAAAAAATAAAATCAATACTAGGTAAAACTGATTCTATATTTTCTTTATCAAATTCATTATCAGTAATAACGATGATCTCGATTTCATTTCGTTGGTTAATTGATATGGAATATTTATTAATTTTTTTTTTGTCTTTTTCCTCTTTTAAATGTTTTGCTAAAAGGTCAAAGCCTTGGAAAAGTAGTATCATTTTTTAAGAAAATTTCGTTGTTATTTTATTTAGAATATCTTCGATGGAGGATACAAAATCTTTTATCCGTGATTCGTCTAACATTATAGTATTGTTTGCTAATGATAAATTATAACGAATTTGAACATCCCATGAATTAATTAGACTTTCAATTTCTTTATTTTCGATCTTACTTCCAAAGTATGGTATATCGGTACTAAAATTAAGTTTATTATCAGTACATAATAATCTTAATTTGGAGAAATCATGGTCTTTCCATTTCTTTTTAAAACTATCATCTCCGAAGTTATAAATATTATCAATTTTATTTAATCCTAAATGATGAAATAATGCATATTTATAAGAAAACTCAATTATATATCCCGATAGATAATAAATTTTGTGTAAGATATTATTTTTATTTTTAGACTCACAATTATCTAATCTTTCTAATAATTCTTTACATACATTTAAATTTCTGAAACTAGCTGTTCGAAAATCTATATATTTTAGGTCGTTTTTGGGCATTAGTTTTTTTTCAAAAATACTGATAATTTTAATATCTCCCTAAAAACCCTCTCCATCTCTTTTTTATTCGCCTTTCCTCCAGCCAAACTCTTCGCTCTTTCCTCATTATCCTTCACCATCTCCTCCAAAAACCCAAAAAGTTCCCAGTCATTTGCATGAAAATAAGATTCTCCTTTGGTGGCTTTTAAGGCAACAAGATTTTCTATTTTGGTTCTCGTAAAATCATCGACCAAAACCAATAATTCACTGAACAAAACGGGCGGTACCGTTCCTTTTTCTACTATCCATTTTCCTGTCAAAGCTGTTCGAAGGCAGTAGAAATAACTTTTTAGTTTTACTTCATCGGCTCTGCAGGCTTCTAGATATTTTTTGCTCATGCTCAGATAATGGTAAGAGAACGCTATCGGAGAAAAGCATTCATCTGCCAGAGGTTTAAATAGGTCATAAAACTTTTCGTTTTTCACATAAATGATAGGCGAGTAGAACCAACTCAACAAAGCGGCGTTTGATTTATGCAAAAGATGAAAAGTCTTTCGCAAGTCCCATCCGGAACCGTCCAGATCATCTTCGGTCATAAATTCTATCGTTTCATCTTTATCCCACGGTGACAGATACCAGTCTTTTTCGTGTCGATATATGAAACGTATGTCGTAATCGCTGTCAGGAGACGCAAAACCCCAGGCTCGGCTTCCCGATTCTACGGCAAGAAGTATTTCTATGTTTCTTTCTGCCTCTATTTTTTTTAGTTTTTCTAATATTTTTGGTGTCATTGTTATTAATTTATAATGCAAAGTAAAAGAAGAGCTGCGCAATGTTTTTGCGTAATATTTTTTGAGTGGGAGAGTTTTAGAGTCTTAGGATTGTAGGGTTTGAGAGTTTTAAAGTAGAGAGTTTTAGAGTTTACTTGATTAATCGGAGTTGAATTTCGACATAGGAAAATGAAGCGTTAAGAAAATTAAAGTTTAATCCGTTAAAAAATTCCCACTGTTCGAAGCGCGAGACAAATTTTGAATTGAAAAACCAATCATGAATTCGCGCTAGTTTTGGGGATTTTAGGATTAAATTTTAATTTTTAGCGGAAGTTTCCATGTCTTGACTTTTTGTTTCTTTTGTGTTAAGATAAAAGAAAAAATTAACTAATATTGCATCGTTATTATTTAACATAATAATAAGAATTATTCTCAAAAAACTTACACTACATCAATGTTAAGAGACGAATTACAACACAAAATTGATTTCAAAACAAAACCTTTAGGCGCATTAGGATTTCTTGAGCAATTAGCTCATAAAATCGGGATGGTTCAACAAACCACTTCACCAAAATTAATTAAACCTCACATGATTGTTTTTGCAGCCGATCACGGAATTGCAACCGCAGGAGTGAGTGCTTATCCGCAGGAAGTTACCTATCAGATGGTGATGAATTTTTTAAATGGAGGAGCGGCAATCAATGTGTTTTGTAAACAGAATGATATTCAAATTAAAATTGTAGATGCCGGAGTGAATTTTGATTTTCCTGAAGATTTGGATTTGATAGATAAGAAAGTCAGAAAATCGAGCCGAAATATGCTGGATGAGCCCGCCATGACGATTGAAGAATACCAACACGCTTTGGAAAACGGAAAATCTGTTGTTAAGGAAATTGCAGAAACGGGTTGTAATGTTATTGGTTTTGGTGAAATGGGGATTGGGAATACATCCTCCTCTTCATTATTGATGAGCCAATTGTTTAATGAACCGATTGCCGATTGTGTAGGTAGAGGAACAGGTTTGAATGATATTCAGCTACAGAATAAAATTAATATTCTTTCAAAAGTAATAGAAAAATATTCTGATCTTAAAAGTATTGATGAAATTGTACAAACTTTTGGCGGACTTGAAATTACCCAAATGATTGGAGCGATGCAGGCAGCTTATGACCAAAATATGTTGATCTTAGTTGATGGATTTATCGCGACGGTTGCCATTTCTGTTGCCTGGAAAACAAATCCTGAAATCCTTAATAACTGTATTTTTTGCCATGTGAGTGATGAATATGCTCATATTAAATTGTTAGATTTATTAGACCAGAAAGCATTATTAAACCTTAATCTCCGAGTAGGTGAGGGGACAGGTTGTGCGTTGGCGTATCCAATTATTCAAAGTGCAGTTAATTTCCTGAATGAAATGTCGAGTTTTGAAAATGCTAATATTTCCAATAAAGAATAGATGAAAATTATAAAAAATGAGTTGATCTATTTTGCGACGGCTTTGGTGTTTTTCACAAGAATTCCGATACCTTTTAAAATTCCGTACTCCAATGAAATCATGAACCAGTCTCAAAAGTATTTTTCATGGGTCGGATTGTTGGTCGGGTTGATGAATGCTGTTGTTTTATATGGTTCTTTTCAGCTTTTCAATTTAGAGATTGCAATTATTTTAATGATGATTTCCAACGTTTTATTGACGGGAGCATTTCACGAAGACGGATTTACAGACGTGTGCGACAGTTTTGGTGGCGGTTATGGTAAAGAGAGAATTATGACCATCATGAAAGACAGTCGTGTAGGTGCATACGGAGCGATTGGGATTATTCTTTTATTTGCCTTAAAATTTCTCAGCATTAAAGAATTAGGGAATTTAGATTTAATAAAAACATTAGCAGTCATTATTTTAGCACATACTATAAGTCGGTTTATTGCGGGAACAATGATTTATACGCATCGATATGTAACTGATATTGATGTAAGTAAATCAAAACCGTTGGCGAATAAAGCGTTGGATGGAAAGTCTTTATTTATAAGTTTTATCGCTGTTTTATTGGCTTTTTCTTTAATTCTGGATAGACGATTAATCTTAGCTTTTATTTTGGCTTACCTCGGAAAAATATACTTAGGTTGGTATTTCAAAAAACATATCGGAGGATACACGGGCGATTGTTTAGGAACGGTTCAGCAGGTTTGCGAAGTGTTATTTTATTTAGGAGTAATCATCGTATGGAAATTCATTTAATTCGTCATACTGCGGTAGAAAATCCAGACAATCTGTGTTATGGATTTGCAGAAATGTCTTTACGTAAAAATTATGTTGAAGATTTTAAATTAATTTCAATTGATAAAGATTTTGATTTTATTATTTCGAGCCCGTCTCAGCGTTGTCATTTATTAGCGAAATATTTTCAGCTAAATTATCAAACTGATGAAAGAATTAAAGAAATGAATTTCGGAGATTGGGAACTTCAAAAATGGACATCTATTCCCGAAGATGAAATCAATCTTTGGTATGAAGATTTTATCAATGTAAAAGCCACAAACGGAGAAAATCTGTTAGAAATGCAAACCCGAGTTTCCAAATTTTGGAATGAATTGATTTCTAAAGAAAGTATCAACAAAGTTTTGATAGTTACGCATGCTGGAGTAATTCGTTTAATTCTGCAATCTATTTTACAGTTTCCTTTGGAAAATATGTTCAATATTCAAATCGGTTATGGAAAAAGAACTGTAATTGACGTGAGGGAAGAATTGATTTCAATTAAAAATATAAATGTATGATAAGGTCTCTCGCAGATTTATTAGAGTGATTATCTGCAAAATCAGCTTAATCAGCGAGAGAAAAAACAAAGAAAATGAAAAAGTCGTTAAAAAAGTTAGCTTCTTAAAAATCATTGAAATTGATTCCTCTCTTTGCTCTTTAAACTATTCAGTAGCAAAAATAAACCTTTGCATCAAAAACAAAAGCCGCCATTTCAAGATTTTTCACTCAAAATGGCAGCTAAAAATATTATTTAAAAATCTTGGTAAAGCTATCTTTTTCCAAGGTTTCCAATGAGAAATCAAAGTCTGCTTCTTCTTTTTCTGAAGTGATGGTTGCTCCCAATTCTTCTATCAGATGATTAAAAGAAACTGGCTCATACCATTGCTGATACAGGGCATTTGTCGCCATTGTAGAAACTTCGGAAGTTCCGGAGACATGTGAATTTCCTGCTCCGAAATTCAACAAGACGAAACATTGTTTTCCATCTTTTGGCAGTAATATTCCCAAAATCGTCTGCTTCTGAACCGAGTTACACTTGGCTTCTGCAAAGAGATTGTTAGGATTCATCATATAATCATAGGAAATATCATCTCCCTTTCCGATCACGATTTTATAACCACAATTGGCATCTCCTGAGAAAACACTATTCATCACAAGCGTTGGAGTATTTAAATAGGTATTCGCATAAAGATATTCTACTGCACCTTTAGGGGCAGAGGTCATATCTCCGGAATACATCAATTGTCCGTTATCTTGATTATAGTCTGCATTCCATCCGATTTTTCCTGCGATATTTAATCCGGAAAGGTCGAGATCATTCGCGCCCCAAGCATCTTCCCAATAAATTCCGATCGCTAGTCTTTCTCCATAAAATCTCGTTCCGGTCGGAATATTTCCGACAAACATTTTCTCTGAAGTTGGTAAACCAAATTCTACATCTTTAGGGAAATACATCTTCTTTTCGGAAAGATTATATTTTGATTTTAAATAATTTAGGATAAAATCATAATTTAATTCATTTGCAGAAGTAGGCGTTCCTTTCTTCGTCCATGATTTTCCGTTTCTGATTCTATAGACAAAAGTATCCTGACCATTAATTCTTGAATAACAAGCAGATAAAGCTTTAAACAAAGCAAAAGGCGTTGCATTCTCCAACCAGTGTAAATCGCTGTTTTCCAACAAAATATTGGTAGCATTATTTAATGGATTTGAAATTAATGGTTGATGATAAACTTTTGACAGCTTCGAAATTTTATTAATTGTTTTCGGAGCTCTCTTTTTATAAGCTAAAAATAAAGGTTTAAATCTATTAAAGATTTCCGCCAATTTTTCTAATCCAAAACTTTCAAATAAGTAGATTGGATTAAAATTACTTTGCTTAATTAAATCAATCAAATCATCGTTTTTAATTAAAAGCGTTGTGTTTGTCGTTTTATAAATCACGTAACGGAAAAACTCAACCGGATTTTCAGGGTAAATATCGTATAGGTCGGCAATTTTTATAATCGCTTCTTTGTTTCGGATATTTTCTTTTCCTGTGAAATCATAGTCCAATTCTGTATGCAGAATATAAAGCAAATCATCAATTGTTTCTTCTTTCAAAGCAATACCTGATTTTAAAAGAGAAAGGCACTTTTCCTGTATTTCTTCTTGTGAATAGGCTTTAATTACTTTAAAAGTTAACTTTAGATTAGGAACATTCAACACTTCATTTGGAATATAAATTTCATTCTGAAAATTGCTTCCATAAGTTGAAATATAATGATTGATTTGTTCAATTAACAGGTCAATTCTAGAGCTTTCTTTGATTTTTTGCCACGATTTATGAAAGGTTTTATTTAAATCATTTCCATTCAGTTTTTCTTTTGAATAATAAGAAATAATTTCTTTTTTAGCCCAAAGTGCGTCAGACTCAATGATAAAACCCTCATCTGAAATGAATGGATTTTCATCAGATTTTCTTGCTAATACAGCGTTGAATAATTTTAATGTTTTCATTGTTTTTAATTTAAAAAAATAAGTGAGGAGTAGTTCTTTTAATGAAATATATAGGAACTCCTTTTACCTATAGTTTTTTATAAAAGGCGGGGAGTAATTATCCAAATATAGGAACTCCCTTTGCCTCGTAATTTATAAAAAGGCGGAAAGTAAATGTGGGAAATCAAATAGGAACTTTCTTTGCCTTAATTTTTTAACTAATGAAAATAATTAATAGTTAAATATACTTATTTTCATTCTTTTGAGGAGTAGGCAGGACTCGAACCTGCGACCCACAACTTTGATGTTTTACAGGAACTTTTATTTGCCAAAAGCGAAAAGTAATCTGTTGCTCTACCATCTGAGCTACTACTCCTACCGTTATTATTAAAAGTTTTCATAAACCTTACAGTCTTTTACACCTGCAAGGTTCAGTTATTAGTTTTAGTTATTTAAAAACTATGCTTTTCTAAATTTTTTCTTCTTTTTCCAAGGCGCATTCTTCTGAACATCCCCAGCCATAATACATCCGTAAGGCATCACTTCATCCAAGACTTCACAAAGTCCATATTCTTCAATTTGCGCTCTTACGTTTTTGGCGCTTTTATAAGCCGTCGGAAGTTCCGAAATATCAATTTCATTCGAGAAAAAACGGATATCTAATCCTTTAGTTTCTTCTTCAAAAACTTCTTCAATCGTCTTATGAGCCAATGTTTTTTTATGTTGGGTTCTGCTAAAATTTCTTCCTGCTCCGTGTGGGGCAAAACCTAGGTTTCTCTCATTAGTTTTTCCCTGAACGATCAAAACGGGTTCTGACATATTCAACGGAATCAATCTTGGTCCTGTAATATCCGGCATAAATTTATCGTCCAAAGGCGTTGCTCCTTTTGCATGATAAAATAAATCACCATCCTTGAAAACAAAATTATGTTCGTTCCAATATCGGTCTTGTTTTTCAATTCCTAATTTATTTAAAGTTGCATCGTGAATAGAAGTATGGTTTTCTTTTGTCCACGTTCTTATCAATTGCAAGGCTTCCCAATATGATTTTCCTTCTTCAGTTTCATAAGGAATCCAGGCGTTTTCTTTCAAGGTTTCAGGAGAAATTTCCAGTCTGAATCTGTTCGCGACCTTCATTCCTTTATCATATAAAGCGGCTCCCGGAGCTCTCGATCCGTGGTGAGTCACCAACATGGTATTTCCTGTATTTTTAGAAATTCCGACAAATAAAAAATGGTTTCCATCACCTTGTGTTCCCATATGTGAACGGGAGATGCTGATTAATTTTTCATCATTCAAGAAGTAATTTTCTCTAAAAGCATCCATTAATTCCTGAGACATTTCCATTTGTTCACCTCTTGGTCTTCCTCCATATCCAAAGTGCGTGATAGAATGGGCTGCATCCAAAACTTCTTTAGGATTTGCTTTACCAAAATCTGTCAACATCACCGAACAACAGATATCTGCGCTATGAAATCCAGGATGAATGGCATTTTTCGCCACAACAACTCCACCAACTGGAATCTGACCTTCCGGACCTGTCGGGCAGGCATCCGGCATGATGGCTCCATTAATTAAAGTTGGAGTTTTCATCAAAACTTTCATCGTATTGATTACTTTTTCCACGTTATCATTTTCACTTTCGTGTTCTGCTTTGATGTTGATGATAAAATCTTTTGCCGTTTCATGAAGCGGAATCAAATCCGGTTGTTTGAATTGTTCCAAATATGCTGTGATTTGATTTTCATCTAAATTATTTTCGTTGATATGAATGATGGCTTCTTTGAACCATTTCGCTGATCTATATCCTAATTCTATTAAATTGTTTCCGTTAAATTCCATGTTTTCTTTCATTTTGTTGATGCAAAGTAATAACACAAGTGTGCAATGTTTTTGCGTAGATAAAAATATTTTAATTATTTTTGATAAAATTTAAAAAAATGTTATTAGAACAATTAAAGACTTCGCCTGAAACGATTCAATTTAAAGAGGTAATTTCATACATTGATGAAAACTACGATTTCACGCCAACAAAATTCACCAACGGAAATACAGTCAATGAAGCAGATCAGAATAATGGTTCATGCAAAGTTTTCAGTTTTGCAAAATTGCATGATTTGTCAAAAGAAGAAGTTTTAAACATTTTCGGAGAATTTTACAGAGAAGATGTATTGAAAAATCCGGAAGGAACAGATCATCAAAATATAAGAAACTTCATAGAATTCGGTTGGGACGGAATTTCTTTTGAAGGGGAGGCTTTGACGAAGAAATAGTTATTAAATTAATTTCAATTTGTCATTGCGAACCGAAGGTGAAGCAATCTCATTTATAACAATCAGATTGCTTCGTCGCTTTGCTCCTCGCAATGACACAAGAAAACACAAAAAACAACACCATGTCATCCAACAAAAACGCTCTAATCCGCTACAAAACGCTTGATAAATGCCTTAAAAACAAATACAAGCAGTATACTTTAGACGATTTAATCGACGAATGTTCTGAAGCTTTGTTTGAGTTTGAAGGCAAAGAATCTTTCGTAAGCAAACGAACTGTACAACTCGATTTGCAAAATATGCGAAGTGAAAAGTTCGGTTATGAAGCTCCAATCGAGGTTTACGAAAGAAAATATTACCGTTACAGCGATCCCGATTACAGCATTCATAATATTTCGGTGAATGAAAGTGATTTAAAGGCCATGAATAATGCGGTACAGATCTTAAAACAGTTCAAAGATTTTTCAATGTTCAAAGAAATGAATG
Organism: Chryseobacterium sp. G0201; assembly: GCF_003815655.1. NCBI lineage: Bacteria > Pseudomonadati > Bacteroidota > Flavobacteriia > Flavobacteriales > Weeksellaceae > Chryseobacterium > Chryseobacterium sp. G0201. Next base: position 3,150,309 of record NZ_CP033917.1, read on the forward strand.
GGGTTATTCAAAAATTGGAGGATTCTATACATTCAACCAACCAAAAATCAATTATTCATTTAGATAAAAATGAGCAACTGAAAGGGTTGGAGCATATTGATGTTTTATATGAAGCTATTTTAAATAAGAAAGTTTTAAATATTCTATATAAAAGTTTCAATGCAAGAGAATCAAGTAATTTTGTTGTGCATCCTCAATTATTAAAGGAATTTAATAACCGTTGGTTTTTGATCTGTCTTCACAAAGGAAAAATGTATAATCTGGCGTTGGATAGAATGGAAAGTATCGAAACCGACGAAAAAATTAAATATATTGACCAAGATCTGGATGGCGATGAATATTTTAAAGATATCGTTGGAGTAACCGTTTCACCAACGCTGGAGCCAAGAAACGTTGTCTTTTTTGTTGATTCTTCTAATGCGCCGTATGTAAAAACAAAACCGTTGCATAAAAGTCAGGAAATTGTAAGTGAAAATGAGGAGGGAACTATTTTTAAAATCTGTGTGCAGATAAACAACGAATTAGAAAGGCTTTTGCTTGGGTTTGGAAATTGTCTGATCGTACATAAACCCAGAAAATTACGGTTAAGAATGGAAGAAAAATTTAAATCAGGAAGTCAGAATTATGAAAATTTAATTGTTTCTGATTAAAGTTGAAATTTCCAATGAGCATGTTATGGCTTAGAAATTGTATTAATCAAATTCTAAAATAAATAGTATGAAATCAAGAATATTAAAAACTGTACTTGCTATTGTAGCACCTTTGGTAATTGAATTTATTGTCAAGAAAATATCAGAAAAACTGGATAAAAAACCACAGGGAACTGAACCAAAAAAGCTTCCTGCTTCAAATTAAAAGTAATTAAAATTATAGAAAGAGACTGTTGTTAAAACGGTCTCTTTTTTTAAATAAAATCATAAACCCCATTTTTCCAGCCCAGAACTTTAGAAGAATCTGCTTTTAACCAGTTTTTAAGAATGGTAGCATATACTTTTCTGAAATCTTCGGTATAAATTAAATCACCTTCATTCAAATGCTGTAAATCGGGTAGTGCGTTCAGAAGTCCTTTCTTTTTCAATCCTCCGCCGATGAAAAACATTTGATTGGCTGTTCCATGATCGGTTCCGTTGCTGGCGTTTTGGGCAACACGACGACCAAATTCTGAGAAGGTCATCAATAAAATATCATTGAATAAACCATTGCTTTTCATGTCTGCAACAAAAGATTTTACAGCTTCATTGATGTCACTAAAAAGTTTTTGCTGTCTTTCATTTTGGTTGACGTGAGTATCAAAACTTCCCACAGAAAGGTAATAAACCTGTGTATTAATATCAGATTTTATCAAAGAAGCAACGGTTTTGAAATCTTTTCCTAACTGTGAATTAGGATACGTTTGATCTGTCTTTTTTGCTTTACTTTTATCAAAAATATAGCCTGCATTATTGATCGTTGATCCCAATGTTTGATATAAATAAGAGACCGTTTCATCTTCATGATGATGATCATACAATGACTTAAAATATTTCTCCTGACTCGTTTGATATAATCTTTTAGGATCTTTAAAAGCAAAAGCTTTATTATTTTCTCCTTTTAAGGCTAAACTTAGCATATCATCAACTTCCAAAGCTTGCGTGGGATGGTCGCATTTATAGCATTCTTCATCCAGAAAACGACCAAGCCAGCCTGTTTCCAAAAACTCATCACTTTTGCTTGCTGACTGCCAGATATCCATACTTCGGAAGTGTGATTTATCAGGATTTGGATACCCAACGTTATTCATAACAGAAAGCTCTCCATTATCGAATAATTCTTTAAAATAAGACAGAGATGGATTAATTCCTGCTTCATCATTAAGCTGTAAAGAATTTTGTATCGCTATTTTGCTTCTTTCTTTGAAATAAATATCATTTTTTGTAGGAATGATCGTATTTAAACCATCATTTCCACCTGTGAACTGAAGGACGATTAAGATCTTCTGATTGCGTTCCAAAGCATTGTCCAACGTCATCGACTTCAGGAAATTAGGAACCATTAATGAAGCCGTTGCTAATGAACTTATTTTTAGAAATTCTCTTCTTTTAATTAGCATAAAATTAGGTTTTAGGTTAAAGATGATAGGTTGCAGTTGCTTAACTAATAGCTAAAATCTGCAGCCTGCTACCTCATAACTACATTAACTGATATTCCGGTGTTGACATCAGATTGATTACATTCATTTTCACGGTATTGTCGGAGAAACTTTTCACAGAATCCATACTCAACGTGTTTGAGTTTTGAATTAAATAATCTTCACAGTTTTTATTGCTGAAAGCTTTTTCAACACGAGCCCAGTCGATGGTGATATTCGGATTTTTGAAGCTCTTGTTTAAAGCTGTTTCACGTGATTTCATACCCATATCAATATCATCATCTTGACGCGGACTGTATTCTAAAGGCCGTAAACCCGACCAGATTTGAGGAATCTGAAGTCTCAACATCAAAGTAGAACTGTCGATCCACGATTTTCCGTTTGGCCATCCCGAAACGTTGGGAGGGTAGAGCAATATTTGACCCAATAATTTTTGATACACGATAAGATTTTCAGGATTTTGAATATGCATTGGTAACGTTCTCATCATTCCGACCATCAATTCTATGGGAGATTTTATTCTGTTTCCAATATTTTTTTTGTCATAAAACCACGAACTTAAAAATATATCGTTCATCAATTTTTTGATGTCATAATTGGAGGTGTAAAAACTGTCGCTTAGCTTATTAACAATACTTTCATCTACATTTTCATTGACAAAGAATTTATAGATTTTAGTAGTAATAAATTTTGCCGTTGCTTTTTGTTCTAAAATGATATTTAAAGCATCTGTTCCAGTAAAATTTCCTGTTTTTCCGAGAAAGTTTTTTGTGTCTTCGTCGTGAAGTTTTTTTCTTTCTGCAAAATTCCCTTCTTTATCATAACCCCAGCCTGTAAAAGCTCTTGCGCCTTCCCGTATGTCTTTTTCGGTATAATTTCCGCGTCCCATTGTGAATAATTCCATCACTTCACGGGCAAAGTTTTCGTTGGGATGATCTTTTTTATTTTGTTGATTATTAAGAAAATTCAGCATTGCCGGAGCCTGGCTTACTTCAAACAAAAGGTCTTTGAAATTTCCCAAAGCATTTTTCCTGATAATATTTAATAATTGTCTGTTGAATTTTGGGTTTTGAACTCTCGACGCGAAATGGCCGTGCCAGAAGAAAGCCATTTTTTCTCTCATCTGTTCGTTGCTGTTGATCATTTTGTTGAGAAAATTCAGGTTCAGTTCGTTGTTTTGCTCTCTGTTGATCCTCTGGATTTCCTTTTTCTTTTCGGCGGGAGATTTGTCGCTCATGTAGTCAATGATTTCCACATCAGGCTTTTCGTAGGTAACTTCAACAAAATTTTCTTCTTTAAACAAATCTTTAAGTAAAGTTTTGATGTCTTTATTTTTCAGATCTTCAAACTGGTTGATTCCCGCCCCGAAACCGGCGCGCCAAAGAAGATGTTTGTTATTTAATAAGGATGAGAGCATCATAAGACAATTTATTTTTTGATGTTGGAAAACACAAAAGGTTAAAATTATAACGGTTAAGAATTATTAATATTGTTATTTTTAATCTCAAGTTAAACATGTATTTAATTTTTGGTTAATTTAATTAATTGATATTCATTATTTTGCGATTTTTATTAATGTTAAAGTGAGAAAAACAGGCTTCCTTGGCACGATTTTTACATCCTTCAGATTAGTAAAATTTAAAAATCAGAGTTATGAAAATGTTTAAACAGGCCATCTTACTAGGCGGAATTTTAACGGTTGGTGTAGTAAGTGCTCAAAGCTCACAAATGAATAATATGATTAAGGTAGGAGCGAATGCTGGTTTAGCTGTTCCCGCAGATAATGTTTCTGCTTCTGCTGGTGTAGACGTAGCTTATCAAAACTTGATTACTCCTGGATTTGGATTAGGTATCGCAACAGGTTATACCCATTATTTTGGGAAGGATAACAACGGGATCAACAACAATGATGTGGGAGTAATTCCTGTAGGTGCTTTGATCAGAATTTATCCTAAACAGACCGGATTTTATTTCGGAACAGACTTAGGTTATGGTTTCTTGGTAGGTGACGAAAAAGTGGCTTCCAATAGTACGGTTGACAGACCGGACGGAGGTTTTTACATCAAACCTGAGATCGGATATCACAACAGAGACTGGAATTTCTTTGTACAGTATCAAAAAGTATTTGTAGGAGATAAAGGCGATTTGCCCAATCAGGACTACAATGTGGGGAACATTGGAGTAGGATTTTCTTACAATATTCCATTAGGGAAGTAGTTAGATTTAAATATAAACAATTATTAACCAAAACCTTTTCGTTTTTTTGAAAAGGTTTTTTCTTTCCCTATAGTATTTACCAAAACAATTATTATATTTGATAAAATTTGCTGATTATGATTTTGAACCCAAAATTTCCACTTTATTTACCAGGCGTAAAGAACAGTAATAATGATAATGTTTCTATCATTGGGGCAAACCTTCGTGAAGATACTACAACCTTGGGTTATTTTGTTTCCGGTAACGGAGGTCTTGAGGTAAAAATCCAAAACGATTACCCAACGAAAGAATATGCTTCTTTTTCAGATATCTTGAAGAAATTTATTCAGGATAACCAGTTGGAAAATGTAAAACGTTTAGGAATGGCTGTCCCGGGACCCGTTCTTAATGGGAAAAGCAGCCCTGCAAGATTAGGCTGGAACTTAGATCAGGAAGAGATCACAAGAGATTTCGGATTCGAGAAAGTGGATATGCTTAATGACTTGGAAGCTTCTGCTTACGGAATGGGGCTTCTTGAAGATTCTGATATGGATGATATCTACACAAGCGGTCATCTTGAAAATGGTAACGTAGCGATCCTTGCTCCAGGAAATGGATTGGGTGAAGCCGGATATTTCTTTGACGGAAAATATTTGAGACCATTTGCAACAGAAGGAGGTCACTCAGAATTTTCTCCGAGAACGAACGTTGAAGTTGAGTTCTATCAATTCTTAAATAATATTTATGGAATTGTAAGTTGGGAAAATGTACTTTCTAAGACAGGGTTATTTAATATTTATAGATTCTTAAGAGACGTAAAAAGACATCCTGAACCGGAATGGTTATCAGAACGTCTTGCCAACGGTAACTTTGTTGAGGTGATCTACAAAGCGGCAGTTGAGGACGATGCGTTGATCTGTAAAATAGCTTTAGATACTTTCCTTGAGTTTTTGGCAAGAGAGGCTAATAACCTTACTTTAAAATTAAAAGCTACAGGAGGATTATTGATCTCAGGAGATATTCCGCAGATGATCAGTAGTTATATGGATAAAGATAAATTCTACGAAAAATTTAGAATAAGCGATAAAATGGAAGACATGCTTAAAAACATTCCGATCTACCTGATCAAACAAAATCAGACAGGATTGAATGGTGCAGCGCTCTATACCGCTTACTATCAAGAATAAACATCAGCTCCGAAGAAATTCGGAGTTTTTTTATGGATGATATTATTCATGAAAATTATTATTTTTATTGATATACATCAATGAAATCTATCAGATAAGTTGGCTACATTTGCATCATTAACAAACAAGGTAAATAACTTATTTCAAAATGAAAAAAATATTTTTATTAGCAGTTTTAGCTGGTGGTTTAGCTTTCGGGCAGTCTAAAAAAGTAGTAGCATCTGATGTTCACTGGTGGGGTTATAAAGTTGCTAAATCTGAGGCTAGCTCTCATGATGGTACTGTAAAAGTAAAATCTGGAGACATGATCATGAAAGGAAATCAATTGGTAGGTGGTTCTTTCACTTTAGACATGAATTCTATTACTTCAACTGATCTTACAGGAGAATACCAAGGAAAATTGAATGGGCATCTTAAAAACGGAGATTTCTTCGAAGTTGAAAAATTCCCTACAGCTACTTTCAAGATTACTTCTGTAAAGAAAAATAACGATAAAATTTACAGTTCTTTGGTTACAGGAAACCTTACAGTTAAAGGAAAAACTAACGAAGTTTCTTTCCCTGCAAAAATTTCTTACAGTAAAGGAGTAGTAAGTTTAGTGTCAAATAAATTCTCTTTCGACAGACAGAAATTTGATGTTGCTTACAAGTCTACAATGCAGGATGTTTTTGTGAAAGATGAAATAGATATGCTTGTAAAAGTGACTGCTAAATAATTTAATCAAAAAAAGATTGTTAAAAGTGTAGAAGTTCTACACTTTTTTTTATTTTTGTTGAATTGTAAATAAAAAAGAATGAAAAGATTACTATTGTTTGCGATGGTGTGTGCGAGCATATCATTTGTTTCTGCTCAAAGAAAATTTGATAAAGTATCAAAAGTTACTTCATCTGAGATCAGATGGTGGGGGTACAAAGTTGTAAAAACTGAAGCTTCATCGCATTCCGGAACGGTAAAATTAAAAAGTGGTAAATTCAACTTTGATAAAACTGTCTTGGTAGACGGAGAATTTGTGATAGATATGAGAAGTTTGATGGCTGGAGATGTTTCAGACGAAGACATGATCAAGTTGACAAATGATCTTAAAAGCACGAATTTCTTCGAGGTTAAAAAGTTCCCGATCGCGAAATTTCATTTAACTAAAATTATTCCTCTGGCAAACAGTCAGTACAATTCAACGGTTTACGGTGATGTTACGATAAAAGGCGTTAGAAAAACAATTACTTTCCCTGCAAACGTATATGTAACTCAGTTTACGGTAGTTGTTGAGTCTGCAAAATTCTCTTTGAACAGAAGAGATTTCAAAGTGTTCTATCAGTCTTCATTAAAAGATTATTTCATTAAAGACGAAATGGATATTCAGTTCAAAGTTTCTACAGAGAAATTGGATAACGAAAACAGAGTTCCTGTAAAAAAGAAATAAGACATACTGTTTATAGATAAATGAATGAGTGATTTTTTAATCACTCATTTTTTTTGTGATTTTCATTAAATCCATAATTTTCATTAAAATGAATTTTTAATATTTTTTAATGAATTAATATTTTCCTTTATTTTATTATTATGTTTTTATTTTATTATCATTTATTTTGAATTTTATGTATTAATATTTAACTGTATTTAGTTTCTAATTATTATAATTGAAATATTTTTTACATATTTGTAATTACTTACTACAATGAAGGTGTATGATTTTTTAAATATTTAAAAACAAATACACGTTTATGCGAAAAAAAATTGTTATTCTCGTTCTTGCATCTTTTGTAAGAATGAATGATCAGGTAGGAATTAACACAACCAATCCTAAAGGTGTTTTGGATATTGTTTCCACAACATCCGGTGTAATTATTCCTAGGTTGGCAAATCCTGTAAATATTGTAGCTCCCGTTGAGGGGATGATAGCTTATGATACAACTAATAAAAGTTTACGTTACTTTGATGGGGTGAGCTGGAGTAGTCTTATAACAACGAAATTAACGAAGCCTAACGAAGGTGTTGTTAAAATTAATGCAGGAGGTGTTGGAGCTGGAACAAAGCCAAGTTGGTCTAATGTCTCTGCTAATACTACCCGACAGGTTATTTATTCGTTGCCGTTGGTATATGCCACTGCGCCTACAACGAGTTGGCCGGAAAATTCTGTAATTTCTGATGCTAAAATTTTTTCAGGAAATCAGTTTATTGAAAATAGTGTATTGGGACAGGTTCATCAATGGCGACTTATTGTGAATTATACCAAGTCGTCCAATATTTTAAGTCAGGATATCAGGTTTATCTTAAGAAATCCTTTGTCTGGCTTTAGGTCTGAGATTAGCGGGGTGATTCCATCAAGTAAAACAGGCGGAATTTTGGTATATAATTTTACAACAATTGCAGATGGGGTCAGTTTGCCTGCTCCGTTGGGAACTGGTAGCGGATATATTTTAGAATGGGTGGCTTCGGATGATATTTCAACAATTTCTATTGATAGTATTACCCGTATCTCTTTTCATAAAGATTAATTAAAAAAATAAATGACAAGTATAAAAGCATCTTTAATGATGCTTTTTTTTTTATTTTAGTAACATGAAAGTTTATATAGTAAGTGGTCTTGGAGCAGATTTTAAAGTACTTGAAAGATTGGAGTTTCCCGCGCGTTGTGAAGTTGTTTTTATAGACTGGTTGATTCCTGAGAAGAATGAACCTCTTTCTGATTATGTAGTAAGAATGGCAGAGAAAATAGATGTTTCAGAGCCGTTTTATCTTTTGGGGTACTCGTTTGGAGGAATCATTGTTCAGGAGATTAATAAAATAAAACCTGCCGAAAAGGTAGTTATTTTAGGCAGCATAAAATCCGATAAAGAGAAATCTAAATTTATAAGAACGGGTGAAGTGACGAAGATTCCACGAATACTCCCTTTGGGTCTTTTTAATGACAGAGCTGCAAATGTATATTCTGTGGTCAGAAAATTATTTGATCCTAAAAATCCTAAGATTCTTCAATATTTTAAGGTTCGCGATCCATATTATTTAAAATGGTCGGTAGAAAAAGTATCAGAATGGAAATTTGAAGAAAATCCTAATGTAATCCAAGTGTTAGGAGATAGAGATATTGTTTTTCCGGTAAAAAATTCAAAACCCAATTATATTATCAAAGGCGGAACTCATTTATTTCCCGCAACAAAATATAAAGAGGTTTCTAAGGTTTTAAATGAGGTATTTTAGATTTAAAATCATTTTATTTTAATTTACGGTTAAATTTGAAGGGGTATTTGTTTTAATTTGTGTTTTTATGAAATTTATGTTTAATTTTGGAGGGGTTAAATTAAAATTTTATGAAAGTAGGGTTGAAATGGATCGTTTCATTTACCACGATTGCTCTTATTGCAGTAGGAGGTTTATTTTGGAGTCCAATCGTTGATTTTCCAAATAATGGAGAATTTTTAGGGGAAGATAAAATTGTTGGAGCAGATGTAGCCTGGATTTTGGCTGCTGCAGGTCTTGTTTTGCTCATGACTCCCGGATTATCTTTTTTTTATGGCGGAATGGTCGGTAAGAAAAATGTAATTTCCACGATGCTGCAAAGTTTTATTGCATTGGGCGTAATTTCCATTCTTTGGGTGGTCGTTGGCTTTTCTTTATCTTTTGGTGATTCTTTAGGTTTTGAAATTAATGGCGAACATTATGGTATCATCGGAAATCCGTTAAGTTATCCTTTTTTCAGCCGTGTAGGAGTTTTACCTCATAAAATGATGGCTTCTACCATACCTTTTGTACTTTTTGCTCTGTTTCAGATGAAATTTGCGGTCATCACTCCTGCTTTGATAACAGGTTCATTTGCAGAAAGGGTACGTTTTATTTCCTATTTATTATTCATGGTGCTTTTCAGCATTTTCATTTATACGCCGCTTTGTCATATGGTTTGGCATCCAGATGGACTTTTAAATAAATTTTTCGGAGTTAAAGATTTCGCAGGCGGAACAGTTGTTCATATGAGTGCCGGATTTGCCGCACTGGCTGGAGCTATCGTTTTAGGAAACAGAAAAAATCCGCATCATGAGCCTTCAAATATTCCTTTTGTCCTTTTAGGAACCGGAATGCTTTGGTTTGGATGGTTCGGATTCAATGCCGGTTCTGCGTTGGCTGCAAACGCAACGGCTGCAACGGCTTTTGGAACAACAACGATCGCTTCTGCATCAGCAATGATGACGTGGATATTTTTTGACAGAATTAATGGTCGAAGCGTTTCTGCTTTGGGAGCCTGCATTGGTGCGGTGGTTGGATTGGTTGCCATTACTCCCGCATGTGGCTTTGTTTCCATTGCAGAAAGTCTTTTTATAGGTTTTATTTCCGCTATTGTTTCTAATCTGATGATGAATTGGAAAGCATTAAAAAAAATCGACGATACTTTGGATGTTTTTGCCTGTCATGGAGTAGGGGGGATTATGGGAATGATTTTAACGGCAATTTTTGCACATGGTGAGAATGCAAGTCTTCTTCATGGCGGTTTTGAAGTTTTTACGCACCATATGATAGCGCTGGTTCTTGTTTCTCTATTTGCTTTTTTTGGTTCGTTGCTATTATATAAAATTACAGATCGTATTATTACGTTGAGGGTTTCGGAAGAGGCTGAAGAGATGGGACTAGACCTTTCTCAACACGAAGAAAAGTTCCAGTAGATTTGGAGATTTCATTTTTTTTCTATTGTAATTGTGAAATCTTTATAATTAATAATTTGGGCTCGAATTTATCCCTCTTTAGACCGAAAAATATGTTTTTTAATGAAGTGTAGCCATTGGGTTGGTTTGCTATTAATCTCAGCCCCTTTTTCAGGGTTATCAAGTTGTTTAAGAAGAGAAATTAAACATTTTTCAAAATCAACTTTCATGAAAGTTGCTATGGATAGGTCTTTACTTTTAGATTCGGTCTCGTTAGATAACTTGATATGAACATGCAATTTTTTGTTTTTATAATAAAACTGTACAGATAATTCATATTTTTTTTCATGAAGTGTGATGATTTTTATTTGATAAAAATCAGTATCAGGCAGTGAATGGGAATGTTTTTGACTACTGAAGAGTCCTAAGCCTCTCATTTCTATTTGTAAGAGATAATTTGCTAGTTTAGACCTTTCATTAATGAATGAGTCTTTGAAGGCTTTTTGAAGTACTATTTCTTGTTCTTTTTGCTCAGTATTTCTTATGATATCAATATACTTGTTAATCATTTTTGCTTTTTTATATTGTTTAGAGGGAATTCTTTTTAAACATATATAGCAAAAATATAAAAGCTCACTTAAAAATTAGTTACTGCAACGCTACTGCAATTTTTAATTGTTTGATTATTAGTGGATTTTTTTGTGGTATTGTTAACAGAATTGAAGGAGATAATGATTTATAGCATATTTTAGATTTAAAAATAACGCTATAATACACATAAAGTTGATAAATATTTTCGGATTTATCGTGTATCTTTGTTTTTGAGGTAAAATGATGAATCATTTATATGGAATCAATATCGGTTTTTGAGATTATTAAAGTAGGAATAGGTCCGTCAAGTTCACATACGATGGGACCGTGGAATGCAGCGTCTGCATTTATCAGAATTATAAAAAGAGAAAGATCAATCGCTGAGGTTAAAGAAGTTTTTCTTGAATTTTTCGGTTCATTAGCAAAAACGGGAATCGGGCACGGAACCGATATTGCCGGAATGCTTGGTTTGAATGGAGAAGATTTTAAAACGATCAATACGTCAAAAATTGATGAGAAAATAGAGAGCATAAAAAATACTCAGATTCTAAATCTAGGCGGTGAAAAGGAAATTCCTTTTATATATGGTCATCACTTAGTTTTAAATATGCAAAAATCCCTTGATTTTCATCCAAACGGAATGATCTTCAAAGCAGTTTTTGAAGATGGAACCGAGCTTGTGCAGGATTTTTATTCTGTTGGAGGAGGTTTTATTGCAAGTCAGGAAAAAAACTCGATAGAAAAGCAGTGTGTACGTACATTATACCCATGTCATAAGGCTGCAGATATTGTAAAATACTGTGAAAAATTAGGGTTTAACAAGATTTCAGATTTAATTTTAATTAATGAAGAAAGCTGGAGAACTCAGGAAGAAACAAGAGCCGAAGCACTTTATATCTGGAAACAGATTAAAGAATGTATCTATAAAGGCGTAAACAAAGAAGGAATTCTTCCCGGCGGACTGAATGTTACCAGAAGAGCAGCCGGAATCAACAGAAAATTATTAGGAGAAGATAAGATCTATAAAAATAAAGATGAATGGTTTCAGATGGTTGTAGATGCCGAAGAAAACTTCACCAATATCAATAAATGGATTGCTTGTTTTGCATTGGCTGTAAACGAAGAAAATGCGGCTTTTGGAAGAATAATCACAGCTCCAACCAATGGAGCGAGTGGTGTAATTCCGGCTGTATTAATGTATTCTCAGGCCTTTACACCTTTCATCAGTGAAGATGATATTGCAAGATTTTTATTGGTTGCGGGAGAAATCGGAACATTATTCAAAAAAAATGCGACAATTTCCGCAGCAATGGGCGGTTGCCAGGCTGAGGTCGGAGTTTCTTCGGCAATGGCAGCGGCTGGTTTGACGGAAATTCTTGGCGGAAGTGTTGGTCAGGTTCTAATGGCTGCTGAAATTGCAATGGAACATCACTTAGGATTAACCTGTGATCCCATCAAAGGCTTAGTTCAGATTCCTTGTATTGAAAGAAATACGATGGGCGCTATAAAAGCGATCACAGCAGCAAATATCGCTCTTGAAAGTGATCCTGCAAAAGCTAAAGTAAGTTTAGACCAGGTTGTTCAAACCATGTGGGAAACTGCGTTGTCAATGAACGACAGGTTTAAAGAGACTTCGGAAGGTGGCTTGGCAATTGCGGTCAACGTTCCGGAATGCTAACTATGAATAATAAGTAATTGGTAATGAGTAATATTTAATTACGGATACAAATTCTGATTATGTCTAAAAAACGACCTAGGAAACTTTGGCGTTAAAAAAATTAAAACTTAATCCGTTAAAAAATTCCCACTGTTTGAGCGCGAGATAAAATTTGATAATAAATCTATTTTTAATTCGCGTGAGTTTTGGGGATTTTAGAATTAAATTTTAATTTTTAGCCAAAGTTTCCAGTCTTGACTTTTTGTTTCTTTTATGTTAAGACAAAAGAAAAATACCTACTTATCGAGTATTCCTCTTATTTTATTAGCATTAGAAATTAATTCTCCCAAATATTCATAATTCTCTTTTTCCAAAGCAGCTTTGAATTTTCTTAACTGAGAAATATGTTCATTTAAAACATCCAAAACATTTTCTTTATTTTGTTTAAAGATAGGAACCCACATTTCCGGATGAGATTTTGCCAGACGAACCGTACTCGAAAAACCGGAACTTGCCAATTGAAAAATAGTATCTTCCTCGCGTTCTTTTTCCAAAACGGTATTCGCCAAAGCATAAGATGTGATATGTGAAATGTGCGAAATATAAGCCGTGTGTACATCATGAGCTTCTGCATTCATGTAGATCAAATGCATATCAAGACTTTCAATAATTTTTTCAACTAAATGTAAAGCGTCTTCAGCAGATTCTTCTTTATTGCAAATCACGCCCGCTTTTCCAGAAAAACTTTCTGAAATAGCCGATTTTGGACCATTGTTTTCTGTACCCCACATCGGGTGAAAAGCCACAAATCTTGAACGTTTCGGATGGTCTTTTACAGCATCTACAATTCCAGCTTTGGTAGAACCGGCATCCATTACAGTTTGGTTATCTGAAATTAGATCTAATACACTAGGCAAAATTTTCCTTGCAGCATCTACAGGAATAGCAACGATGATAAGATCAGAATTTTTTATTCCGTATTCCAGATCAACTTTAGCATCAATAATTTTTAAATCTAATGCCTGATTAAGATGTTCATTATTATTGTCGATTCCGTAAATGAAATCTATGATGCCTTTTTGTCTTAATTTTAAAGCAATCGACCCTCCAATAAGACCTACCCCTATAATACTTATTTTCATCTTTTTTAAATTTTAAAATAAAAAAACCCCGTCCGAGGACGAGGTTTATGTTATGTTTACAAGAATCCCTATCCCAAATTTGAGGTTAAAATTCTATAATAATATGTTCTTTTGTTTATAATCACTAAGCGAAGGTATAAAATAATTCTTAAATGCAAATATGATTTTTAGTTAATAATTACAGATTTGTTAAAAATATGCTTTAAAATAAAAATCCCTGGGGTTAACCAGGGATAAAAACTAATAACCATGAAAACTCAAATTAAACATGAGTTGTATGCTTATATTAAAATATCGTGCCAAAGATTAATTTTATGTTATGATATTTTTACAAATATTAAAAAAATGAAATATAGCATTAAGACTAATAGCATGAAGATATTAAATAAAATTGTATAAATTTAGAATATGAAAATTGAATATCGCGAGCTTTTGCCCCATGAAAGCAGGCATTACAGAATGATCCGCTTAGAAAGTTTAAAAGTATTTCCTGAGTCTTTCGGAGCAAATTACGAAGAATCTCTAAAAATTGAAAAATTCAGATTACAAAATGATATCGAAAATCCTGTTCAGGAAAGATTTGTATTCGGAGCTTTCGATAATGCAGAATTGGTTGGAATTTGTGTTTTTGTAAAAGAGGAAATTGCTAGAGGGAATATTTATCAAATGTATGTTAAACAAAGCTATCAGGGCAAAAATATAGGTTTTGGATTGATTCAGTCAGTTATCAATGAAGCAGAAAATCGATTTAATAATATTGAATTTTTTTTAGAAGTAAAAGCTAATAATGTAGTGGCTTATCATTTATATAAAAAAATAGGCTTTGAAGAAGTAGAAGCTGATATCGATGCGAAAGAAAAAAGTACTAATAAAGTCATGAAATATTTTAAAAAATAATTAAAAAAAAACCGAATCTATATCAAAAAAGCCAACTTTTTAAGTTGGCTTTTCTGATTAAAATACAAATCAAATTTAAGGATTAGAGATAATAAGTGTCGATGGAATATCTGATAACCAAAGACTTTTGGTGTCGATCAGATTTTTCCAGCTTTTGCTGCTGATCAACATTAAATCTTGGGAATCCAGAAATTCTTTCTCAATCTTCTTCTCGTTATATAGTGTGATGTGATTGGGTGCAACTTGTTCGATACTTCTAATTAGTTCTTTAACTTCAATATTGCTTCTTATCTGCCCTCCGGCATCAAGAATGATGATCTGAGAATTGTTATTATTGATCAGTCTTTTCGCATATTCAAGCAAATAAAAATCACTTAAATTAAAGATTGGGATAAATATTCTTTCAGCCGATTTAAAGTCTTTTTCAACCAAAACTCCAACGGGAATATTTGTTTTATCTAAGATTTGCAAAGTGAAATCGTCAAAAGGAGAGTTATTGAAAATATAACCTTTGCCTTTTACTGTATTTAAAAGTTTTTCAGGATTAATAATTTTAGTTGTAAAGCCTAATAACCTTCCCAATAAACTTCCTTCGTACATTGATTTTCCAAGCATGATCAAAAGAAGATCGTAATTTCCTTTATTGGTAATGTTGGTAAGATCATTTTCAATATCAGTTGAAGCTTTAAAAAGAGTAGTTACCTCAAGATTAAGTTCATTAGAAGTTTCTATAACATCTTTGAACTGCTCCTTTTCATAATTATCGATATCAAAGGCGTGGAGCTCATCAATAGGAGCGATATTCATTGCTGTTACACTTTTATTCCCGTTCATTTTGTGGGTAAGGTTGTCTGCAAGTTTCAACAAAGTGCTTCCAGATTCTGGAGTTTCAAAAGATAAAAGAACTCGGTATTTTGCGTCATTCTCTTTGTCCTCATCATCTTCGATCGATTTTTTACCTTTAAAAAGATAATTGATAAGATCAAGGCATGGACCAGTCATAAAAGTAGTAAATAGTGCCATGATGACGAGCATTGCAAACAATTCAGGACCTAAAACTCCCAGATCATAACCAATATTAAGAACGATAAGTTCGGTAAGCCCTCTGGTGTTCATTAATGCCCCGATGGTGAGACTGTCTTTCCAGCTTAGTTTCAAAAATTTTGCGGCAAGTGCACTTCCTACGAATTTTCCGGTAACAGCGGTTAAAATGATGAATCCTCCGATTTTCCACAAATGAGGATCATTTAATAATCCGATCTGAGTTCTTAATCCTGTAAACACAAAGAAAAGTGGAAGTAATAAAACTAATGCGACATCTTCTATTTTTTCTATGAAAAGATTTCTGAATTTTACATTTTCCGGCATGATTGCACCAGCCATAAATGCTCCAAAAAGCGCATGAATACCAATTACTTCAGTTGCATAAGATGAGATGATCAGTATAAGGAAAAATACAGCTACCAGTGCTTTACTTATAAAGCCTTTTCCTTTCTGTGATTCCGCAATTCTGGTAAGGAATGGTCTTACCGCTTTTATCATGATGAAAACATATAGAATGGCCATCAAAATAACAAATACTGATCCCGAAAAAGATCCTGCTTTTACAACAGCAATAACAGCGGCCAAAATACACCAAGCGGTAATATCATCTGCAGCGGCACAGGTAATAACAACAGTTCCTATTTTTGTTTTGTGAAGATTTCTCTCCTGAACAATTCTTGCCAAAACAGGAAATGCGGTAATACTCATCGCAATGGCTATAAATAACGCAAAGGAACTGAATTGGATCCCGTCCGGAGCAAATTCTTTATAAATGAAATAAGAAAGTCCAACTCCCAATGCAAAAGGAATGATAATACTTGCGTGACTGATCACTACGGCATCGTGTGCTTTTTTTCTTAAGACACTCAAGTCAAGTTCCATGCCGACAATGTACATGAAAAGAATCAGACCTATCTGGCTTAAAAACTGTAAGTTCGGCAACGATTCTTTTGGAAAGATAAATGCAGAAAGTTCCGGAAAATATAGACCAAAAAGTGATGGTCCCAGAACAATACCTGCGATCATTTCGCCAATCACAGAAGGCTGTTTAAGCTTTACACAAACCCATCCAAAAAGTTTTGCAACCATGATGATCGTAACGATCTGTGCAAGAAGAAGCGCTAAAGGATGGTGAAGATTTGTTAAAAATGAATCAACAAAATTCTCCCACATTGTTGCTCCTGTAGCTTTACTCGGAGCAATATTTTCTCCGATCTCTAATGTTTTTCCTTCAACGAAGAACCAATACATCAGGCATGAAAAAAATGCAATAGTACTGATGTAAAAAATTATATTTTTATATTTCCCCAAGTTCATAACTCCGTTATTTAAGTGTGTAAATTTCTTAAGAATATATGGATGACGACTAATTTTCTTTCTTAAATGTAATCAATGTCCTTAATAATGTAATAAAAATCTATTTGAACGAATATCCAAGACCGATACCCATTTTCCAGACGCCATTTTCTGTCGCAGTTTTAGAATTATAATACATCGGAAGCTGTAGAGCGATCTTTTTGTAGACGACTGTAAGACCGGCTCCAAGATTTGGTGTGATCGCGCTGTTTTTGGTTCCCGGAGATTTATCGTTTTTAATTCTTAATGAAGGAAGCATTCCCAAAATGAATTTAATGTCTTTGTGAGTTAAACTGATATTCGGTCCCGTAAAATTGATGAAAGCTCCATGATCTACATATCCGGCCACTGGAATTCCGTCAAAAAAAGCTGCTTTTATTTTAGGAGCTGATTCCTGAGAAAAGCAAAGTCCGGATATGAGAATCCCACAAGCATAAAGAAGTTTTTTCATTATCAAATTATTTATTCAAGGCGCAAAAATACGTTGACCAAATATTTTAATTAGTGATGATGTAATGAAACTGCAAAATTCTGGAATGAAACCAAAAATGTATGAAAAATCTACTTTCCAAACATCTCTAATAATGAATTTTTATACGTGTCTCCGATTTGAAGTTTAATAAAATTCTCTCCGTCTAAAGATATTGATGTAATAATTTCGTTGGTAGAAAAAACTTTGATGGAAGATAATGCAATGATCTCTTTTTTATTGACCTGAGCAAAATCTTTTGAAGGAAGCATTTCTAAAAGTGATTTAAAACTAAGATTTTTAAGAACGATCGTCGTTCCGTCGTTCAGAATAATTTCTTTGTCACGGCTGTCGATTTCCGAAGTTTTGATGTAAGCGATTTGTTCTGTGAAGATGATGGTTTTCCCGATATTGGTATTCCATTCGATAAAATCTTTCTTTTGTGGAACTGAAACAAGTTCTTTTGCCTTTTCAAATGCCTGGATTAGCCTTTCTTTTTTGATAGGTTTTCTTACATAGTCTACAACATTTAAATCAAATGCTTCAGCAGCATATTCTTTATAAGCGGTCGTAAAAATGATTTTTTTTGAATCTGAAATAAGCTCAGCGACCTGAAGACCAGTCATTCCCGGCATTTCGATGTCTAAAATGCAGAGGTTGCAGTCGAGGTTGTCAATTTCATTAAAAAAAATTTTAGGATCATTGAATGCTTTTACAACTTCTACATTTTCAATTTGTTCGCATAAAAGTTTTAAATAACTGATTGCCAGTAGTTCATCATCAAGAATAACGCATTTTATCATAGAATTCACCTAAATTAATTACTAATTCTGCCGTGAAGATACCGTTTTTTGAACTTTTAGTAAGCTGATAATAATTGTTGTAGATCATTTTTAATCTTTGATCCAGAGACTGACTTCCAAATCCGCTTTTCTCTTTCTCCAACACATTTTTTAAGGAAGCTTTATTGCTTACTTTCATCGTGAAATTACTGTCTTGCAGCTCTAATTGAATGGAAATAAATGAATCCTGCGCCAGGAAATCTGTATGTTTAAAAGCATTTTCAATAAGATCAACGGAAATTAAAGGGGCAAAAACTTTTTCTTCAAAAATTTCATCCGATTTATCAATTTTAGATTTAATTCTAAAATCAAAAAGTGGATTTATCTTTATTTTATTGATCTCAATTAGGCTTAAAGCGAAGGTTAATTCTTCTTTCGGACTTACAAATTTGTTGTTGCTTTCGTATAAAATATAATCCAGAACGTTTGCCAGTTTATCCAGTGACATATACGTCTGATAAGCGTGGGATTGAACAGAATTAAGGATATTTTTAAACAAATGCGGGTTCAGTTTTGTACCGATATGTTCCAGCTGAACTTCGTTTAATCTTTGTTCGATCAGTTTATTCGTTTCTGTAAGTTTGCTGTTTCTTTGTTTAAGCCTTTGATTCTGACTGAATAAATAAATAGCAACCGTCAAAAAAAAGAAAATAGCAAAAACTCCAATGAATATCAGATAATCATGAATCATGTAGTAATTGCCTTCCATTGAAATAGTTATTTAATTTTTTTCAGACTGTTCAGTGTTACGATTTCCTCACATTTCTCAAACGTAACTTCGTAAGTTGGATTGTCTTTTGGGTAAACTAATAAATAATCGGGACATGGCTTTTTCTGAGCGTGACTTTTGTCAAAATCTACCTTACCATTTGTAATAATCTCGTCTTTTAAGAATTTTTCATTGATTTTATAGGTATTCATTTCGTTTTTGAAACTATCGGAATACTTAAAATCTTTAGAAAGAGTTTCTGCAATCACACGGCTGTTGGGTAAATAGCCGCTGCAGCTTGCTCCTTTTTTGTTTAATATAAAAAATACAATAATCAGTCCTGGAATAAGACCAACCATATAAAACTTAAGCTTCTTCATTAGAAAATTAAAAGATTGATATCGTGATAAGTAAGTCCGAAACGGTCGCAGATTACTTTTTTAGTATGCCTTCCTTTGTACATGTATAAACTCTGCTTCATTTCGTTTTTGCGGGTCAGCATGTTTTCGAAACCGCCTTCTTCGTCGTAATTTAAAATGTATGAAAGGAAAAAGTTTGAGATTGCTTTTGTAGTTGTTCTTGGCATTTTTGATGTCAGGTTCGGAAGTCCGCAATGGATTACACCGTGTTTAATGATGTAAGGATTTTCCATTGTTGTAAGCTCCGAAGTTTCAATTACCTTTCCGTTATCGATGGTGATATCAATGATAACGCTGCCTTTTTTCATTTTCATGATCATGTCTTCGGTAACGATTGGCTGCATGTTTAACCTTGGAAGGGCACCAATTACAACATCTGCACGTCTTAATGCTTTGCTTAATTCCTTAGGATCAATGATTGACGTAGGAACGCGACTGTCAACGATGCTGTGAAGTCTTCTTAATTTAGATAAAGAATTGTCAAAAACTCTTACACTTGCACCAAGACCGATTGCGGCTTTGGTTGCAAATTCTCCAACGATTCCTGCTCCAAGAATAAGAACTTCAGAAGGTCGAACTCCTGTAATTCCGCCTAACATTAATCCGTTTGATAATGCTAATAATTCCGAAGCGTATAAAATGGAAACGGTTCCGGCAATTTCGCCTATTAATCGTACTAACGCCAGTTGTTTATATTCATCAACGATAAATTCAAATGCAATGGCATTGATTTTTTTGTCTGCTAATTTTAAGAAATAATCTTTCTCTCTTAAATTAATTTGAAGTGCTGAAACCAAATACGTGTTAGGTTTCATATAATCAATCTCATCTTCTGTAGGAGGGTTGATTTTCAGAATAAGATCCTGCGAAAAAGCTTCTTTGGGATCGTTCGTAATTCTTGCTCCAGATTCAGAATACTGTAGATCTGTAAAAAATGAACCTTGTCCGGCTCCTGATTCAATAATGATCTCATGGCCGTGCTCTACCAATACCTGTACGGCATCTGGGGTGATGCATGTTCTCCTTTCGTGAAGACAGGTTTCTTTAGGAATTCCAATACTGAATTGTTTTCCTTTTTTAATAACCTCCAATTTTTCCTCTTGCGGCATTAATTCTTCCTCAGTAAATGGAGTAAAAATATTTGTAGTACTCATTCTTTAAACTCAATTATGTCTTACAGATAATTATTTTACGGTTGATTGATGTAGCAAAGATACATAATATTTAGTCGAATGTAACTTCTCGATGTTCGTCTGTATTATTAATGCTCATTGTGTGGTACTTGAGTCCGTAAAGTTCGTCTTCGTATACTTCAGGCCATTCTATTATGCATAAAAAAGCGTTGTCCAGATATTCTTCGATACCAATATCGTAAACTTCTTCAATATTTTTCAGGCGATAAAGGTCAAAATGAAAAACTTTCCCTTTTGGTGTATTGTATTCATTTACAATAGAATAGGTAGGAGAGTTTACCTCGTCCTGACTTCCTAGATTTTTAAGCAAAAACTGGGTAAAAGTAGTTTTCCCTGCTCCCAAATTTCCTTTTAATAAGAAGATGTTATGTTGTAGCTGTGGAATTATTTGGTCTACAACTCCTTGCCAGTCTTCTAGTTTATTGATAATAACTTCCATTTTTAATGAATGATTTGCTATAATTAATCTTCAAAAATAAGTAAAATAAAACTTGAATATACATTGTGAAAGAGAGAAAAATTTAGATAGTACCATTTATAATTAAAACTAAAAAAGCGGGAACTTTGAAATTCCCGCTTTCATAAATTAACTGTAAAAAAAATCATTGTTTTATTAAGCTAAAGGCTTTGATTATAGTGTTCTGGCTATCTTTTATAATTAAACGGTAAAATCCTGGGGGTACGTCGTAAAAAGAAATACTTAAAACCTTTTCTGATGTACTGGTTTTGTGTATTGATTGCCCTAAAGCATTCACAATTTCTATATAATGATTTTTTTTAACCGATCCGAAATCAATATTTAACTTATCTTTAACGGGATTTGGATAAATATTGATCATACCGTTATGATTATTTGCTATGCTTAAACTTAATGTTGAATTAATGACTGATCCCGAGATGTTGTAACCTCCCAGAGAAGCATAACTGGTGTAGCCTGTGTCAACGGTTCCATCTCCAATGCCTGTGATAGCTAAATAGTACTTTCCTGCATTGAGATTGGTATTGATGACAACCGGAGCACTCAGATTGGAAGGATTTCCTTTGTAAGTACCTATTAGGATATTTTTATTATCATATAAAGATACTTTTAAAAGCAAATTACTGTGTCTCTCTGCGGTTTGTATATTGAGTATTGTATTTCCTCCACCAGTGTTGAACTGAAACATATCAATATCATCAGTACGATCAATGACTCCTTTATTTTCTATAGCAGAAATTATTCCGCTGGAAATAATGAGGTTTGTAGCTGTGGTAATGCTGTTTCCGTGGTCGTCTGCTCTGTATCCTATATTATTTGTTGGTCCCGATATGATATTGAGATCATCTTCGTGATTTGTAGCATTGGTATAATCTCCTTTACTCCATTGTGTTACGTTTTTGTAATAACTTGCTCCCATAATCGGAGCCCAATCTACGTGTCCGCTATAATAGCTGTATTGGCTTTGCCCGTCATGGTTTAATCCTAATGTGTGGCCTAGTTCATGAGAAGCAATTTCCCCTATAATCTTTCCGGAAGTTCCCGCTCCTGAAGTAAATGCCCAGCATGGTAAATCGCTGTAAGAAGAGAAACTATTGATGAGAGCGATCCCTGCGCCTCCGGGAGAAGCAATATCAGTTGGTGTAATAATGCATCTCCTTTTCCTGTTTTGAGGGTAGGTGTTAAAAACTTCTTCATCGGTTGTTACATTTAAATTGAATGGACGAAAATCTTCTGCTGCAATTTCCCAAGCTTCTAAAATCTGATCATTTGTCATTCCTGAAGGTGCCGCATTAATAGGATTTCCGCCGTTCCAGCCGCTACCTGCAGATACAGTATGTCCGTTGAAATCTAATAAAAGACATCCGGCTGCTCCCGGGAAGCTTTGTAGATTGTAGATGTTAATGTTTTTAGCTTCATTGCTTGGATAATTTGGATCTTTTTCTATTTTAGGAATCTGAATTTTAAGATAATCAATACAAATTGTCTTATTGATGTCAGTTTCTTTGATAAAAGCATCTCCTTTATAATCAGAATAATAGGCGTATGCTTTTTTGTTTTTTAAAAGGATTATTCTTCCATCCAGTTTCTCATTTTTTATTATAATACTGAAACTTCCTCCATTATTATCCAATATTTCTCCCTCTATGTGTATTTCAGAGCTTGAATTTTTATTTTGATAATTTACTTTTGCATTAAGACTTTCAGAATTTGATGTTTTTAGTTTTATTTCATGATTTGTTTTAGATGTTGTAATTAATTGTAACTCGATTTGTTTAAAAAACTCGTTGGTCGTTCCTAATGAATAAGGATTTTGCTTTTCTGTACTGGTTTGGGCATAAATATTACTAGTTGTAATAAAATAAATAATTAAGAATACCCAAATTTTTAAGGCATGTTTTTTTTTCATCTTTTTTGATTTATAATTAATAATTAAGGCTTGAATAAATCAATTAATTTGTGTTTTGTTTTTGTATTAATAATATTAATAAACGTATATGTTTGAAATATTATAATTAAAATTAGGTTAAATCATTATTTTATCTTCATTTAATCGATTTATTATGGAAATGATTTATATTTACAATATTAATAAAGTCTATTGATTTTACCGATTGGGATTGGTTTTATCAATAATGATGAGCTTTTTGTAAGGATTTTTTTTAAGAGTAGAAATTTAGAATTATAGGAAAACTGTCTTTTGATTTTGTAATCAGAATAAAAAACTTATTGCTTATTTTTACAGCATGATTTCTAAACAGACCATAGATAAAATATTTTCCACGATCAGAGTAGAAGAGATCGTGGGCGAATATGTGCAGTTGAAGAGGGCAGGGTCTAATTATAAAGGGCTGAGCCCGTTTCATGAAGAAAAAACACCGAGTTTTGTAGTTTCGGCAAGTAAACAGATCTGGAAAGATTTTTCCAGCGGACAAGGAGGGACGGCGATCTCTTTTTTAATGGAAATCGAAAATTTCACTTATCCTGAAGCACTTCGCCACGCAGCAAAAAAATATGGGATTGAAATTGAGGAAGATCAGCGTGAATATTCAGAAGAAGCAAAAAATGCCCAGTCTGAAAGAGATTTACTCTATAAAATCCATGAAATTGCCAATGAATATTATCAGAATTTTCTTTGGGAAGTTGAAGAAGGAAGATCAATTGGTTTAGCGTATTTCAAAGAGCGTGAACTTAAGGACGATATCATCAAAAAATTCCAATTGGGATATTCTCCTGAAAAGAAAAATGCTTTCACGGCCTTCGCTTTAGAGAAAGGATATTCGAAAGAAATTTTAGAGAAATCCGGACTTTCCATTTTTCCTGAAAATTCTCCTGCAGGAATCGACCGTTTCCGTGAAAGAGTAATTTTCCCGATTCACAGTTTCTCGGGAAGAGTTCTTGGTTTTGGAGCCAGAATTCTTAGAAATAATGTCAAAACAGCTAAATATCTCAACTCGCCCGAAACGGAAATTTATCATAAATCAAATGTTCTTTATGGTTTAAATCAAGGGAAACAGGCAATTTCAAGAAAAAATATCTGTCTTTTGGTGGAAGGATATATGGATGTGATCTCACTTCATATGTCCGGAATTGAAAATGTTGTAGCAAGTTCCGGAACTTCTTTAACGACCGAGCAAATTAAGCTTATCAAAAGATTGACGGAAAACGTAACCATTCTTTTTGACGGAGATAATGCAGGAATTAAAGCGAGTTTCAGAAGTATCGATATGCTGCTGACAGAAGGCATGAACATTCGTGTTCTTTTGTTTCCGGAAGGTGATGACCCAGATTCTTTTGCCAGAAAACATCCACAGGATTATGTTGAAAAATTCATCGAAAATGAAGCGATGGATTTTATTGATTTTAAAGCTGAAATCCTTTTAAAAGATGCAGGAAGTGATCCGATTAAGAAAGCTGATGCCATCAGAAATATTGTAAAATCAGTTTCTTTTGTTCAGAATGCTCTTAAAAGAGAGGTTTATCTTAAGGAAGTTTCCAATAAATTCGGATTGTCTGAGCAGAGTTTGTTCAATGAACTGGATGTTCAGAGACAGGTTACACAAAATCAGACGCAACATGTTCAGCAACAGAAAGAACAGAAGCCTACAAAACTAGAAATTGTACCGAAACCCGAAAAGGAAATAGATTCCGTTCAGTTTAATATTCTTCATCAGGAAAATAAGCTGATCGATACAATGTTGATGTTCGGCGACGTAGTTCTTCACCGGGAAAATGACAAAAATGAAGAATATGAAGTAACCGTAATTGAAGAGATTCTTCATCATTTTGAGGAAGAACAATATGAATTTCAGGTAGAAACCAATCAGAAGATCATCAGTAGTATCAAAGAGGGGATCGAGAATGATGAATTGAGATCAGGAAGTTTTTTCATTACATTTATGGATGCTGATATTACCTTAAAAGTAGCAGACGCATTGATGCACCCTAATGAATTGAGTGATTGGACGACCAGAAATATTTTCCCGCCAAATATGGGAGATCATATTGCAGAAGAGGTTGAAAATAACATCTTAATTCACAAATATTACTATATTCACGTGATGATCAAAAGAGCTACAGCTGAACTTGAAGATTACCGTGACACGGATCAGGAAAAATATTTCGATTCTATCAAGAAAATTATGATGCTTAATGACTTCTCTAAGCAGATTATTGATAAATTAGGCTGGTCGCCTGTGACAAAAAGTCCTATAAAATTTTAGGAACAAAAGTTGTAATTTAAATCTCAAATAAATTTAAAATAATACCAATAGAAATATGGACATTAAAAAAGAATTCAGAGATTTCTCTGTAAAGCATTTAGGAAACAGCGGTCTTGTTACCGATCAGTATATGGGAATGTATGGTCCAACCAATCTTACACCATACATCATGGAAGAAAGAAGGATGAACGTAGCTCAGATGGACGTTTTCTCTCGTTTGATGATGGACAGAATTATATTTCTGGGAACAGGAATTGACGATCAGGTTGCTAATATCGTAACAGCTCAGCTTTTGTTCTTGGAGAGTTCAGATCCTTCAAAAGACATTCAGATTTACATCAACTCTCCTGGAGGAAGTGTTTATGCTGGGTTAGGAATTTATGACACAATGCAGATCATTAAGCCTGATGTAGCAACGATCTGTACAGGTATTGCTGCTTCAATGGGAGCTGTATTGTTGGTTGCAGGTGAAAAAGGCAAGCGTTCTGCGTTGAAGCATTCAAGAGTAATGATTCACCAGCCTTCAGGAGGTGCACAAGGTGTTGCTTCTGATATGGAGATCAACTTAAGAGAAATGTTGAAGCTGAAAAAAGAATTGTATGACATTATTTCTGAACATTCTGGTCAAACTTACGAATGGGTAGAAAAAGCGTCAGACAGAGATTACTGGATGACTTCTACTGAAGCGAAAGAATTCGGAATGGTAGATGAGGTTTTACAGAGAGCCAATAAAGAAAAGAAATAATTTTATTAAAAGAGAATAAATGGAAACGCGTCAATTTTGGCGCGTTTTTTTGTTGTTGAAAATTTGAAAAAAATTAACTCAATAATTAATTTTAACAGATTTTTATTACTATTAATTCTAATAACGGCATTATTTTTCTATTTATAGAGGTATAACACTTAAATCATAGAATTATGTCAAAGAAAATTGCAATTTTAGCTACACACGGTTTTGAAGAAAGTGAATTAAAATCACCAAAAGAGTACATCGAGCAACAGGGCTGGACGGCACACATCATAAGCCCGGAAGCAGGAACGATAAAAGCTTGGGCCGAAAAAGACTGGGGTAAGGAATATAATGTTGATAAAACGTTGGATGAGGTTACAGCTTCAGAGTATGATGCTTTAGTTTTACCTGGTGGAGTTATCAATCCCGATCAATTGAGAACTAATGAGAATGCTTTACAGTTTGTAAAAGAATTTTTTCAACAAAAAAAGCCTGTGGCAGCAATTTGTCACGGTCCACAGATCTTAATTAATGCTGAGGTTGTAGAAGGGAGAAATATGACCTCCGTAAATTCTATTAGTAAAGATCTAAAAAATGCTGGTGCCGATTGGGAAGACAGCGAAGTTATAGTTGATAATGGATTGGTTACAAGCCGTACTCCAAAAGATCTTCCAGCTTTTAATGCTAAAATGGTTGAAGAAATTTTAGAAGGAAAACACGAAGATTAAAAATTTAATTTTAAATGAAATAAATCAAGACTTGGATATTTAATCTGAGTCTTTTTTTTTGTAAAAAATTAAAACACAATTATCATTATATTCAAGATCAGTTTACATTCAACAACTACTTTCGCAGCCATAAAAGTAATTATGAAAAAAATCTTATTGCCTGTTCTTGCTTTCATGGCCTTATCGGCTTGCAACAATGATGATAATGTAAATAATCAGGATATCAATTATTCTAAACTTCCACAGGAATTTTCGTTCACAACTTTAGCAACGGTAAATGGAGTAGATGTTATCAACGGAGGTTTCGGTTCGGGAGCAACGGCACATCCAACAAGAAAAGGAGAGTTTTATGTCATTACAGACCGTGGTCCGAATACAGCCTATTCAAACGGAATAAAATTTTTAATTCCAAACTTCACGCCGACAATTATGCACTTTAAGATCAATGCAGATGGAAATATTGAAGTGATTAAATATATTAAACTTAAAAATCCTTCAGGACAACCCATCACAGGACTTCCAAATCCTGTTGGGATGGGAAGCACGGGTGAAATTGCTTATGGAGTTGACGGAAGTGTTTTACCAACCGATAATTACGGGTTGGATAGTGAAAGTATTGTTGCAGCGGCAGATGGCACATTCTGGGTTTCGGATGAATATGGTCCTCATATCGTTCATTATAGCGCAGAAGGAGTTGAAATGGAAAGAATAAGCCCTATCGGGGTAAATACAGGAACAAGAAAATTACCTGCAGTGTTAGCCAAAAGGAGACCAAACCGAGGAATGGAAGGAATGTGCATGACTCCAGACGGGAAAATGCTAGTCGGCACAATGCAGTCTACAATGTATGTTCCTACAAAAGTGTTGGCAACCAATACAACATTGACAAGAATTGTGACTTTTGATCTTGCCACGGGACAGACAAAACAATATTTATACAAGCAAGATGGAGGAGCTTCCGATTCTGTTTGTGATATTACAGCGATCAGTAACTCTGAGTTTCTGGTAATCGAAAGAGACGGAAACTTCGGTTCACAAGGTGGCCTTAAAAAAGTGTATAGAATAAATCTAACAGGCGCTTCAGATGTAAGTGGAACTGATCTTACAGCCGTTGATGGTTTAAAAATCAATAATAAAACCCTTGAACAATCTACTTGGGATGAAATCAATACTGCAGGATTAAAACCTGTTTCTAAAACGTTAGCTGTTGATCTTGTTTCAAAAATAGGATATGAACATGATAAATTTGAAGGAATTGTCTATTTAGGTGGAAATAAGCTGGCCATTTTTAATGATGATGATTTTGGCGTAGTCGATAATGGCAACGGAAATCCCAAAGCTAAAATTCTTCCTAAAACCGGGAAGGTTGATAAAGGAACGATGTATGTCGTAGATATTCAGTAATTTTTAATTTACTTAAATAAAAAAGTCTCTCAATTTTTGGGAGGCTTTTTTTATGTTAAAATAGTATAAAAAATTAGTTAATATATTTTCATACAAAATTTACAGTTTTCAAATCCGAAAATAAAAATTCTTCGTATATAATTTTTTTAACACTCAAATAATAGACTGGTTATGTCACAATCCAAAAATAATTTCTTAGATCTTATTGCGACTGAGATTGAACAATTTTATGGAATTAGAATTCCGGAGCATACTGGAAAAGAAAAAATTACTTATACTCTTTTTAAATTTTTCTCAGGGATTTACAAAAAAGAACTTGACGTTTATTTTCTGTCTGGAAAAGTTATCAGTTACCAAGTCCATTATTTTATTTTTAACTTCAAAATATTCTGACAATAAAAAAACCACCAAATTTGGTGGTTTTCGATATTTTTAATTGTATTATTATGAATTAAATCCTTCAATAATTTTAGAAAAATCCTCTAATTTCAAAGCCGCTCCACCAATCAGACCACCGTCGATATCAGGCTGAGAGAAGATCTCTTTAGCATTATCAGGCTTTACAGAACCTCCGTACAGGATAGAAACTTCGTCAGCAACTTCCTGTCCATACTTTGCAGCGATGATGCTTCTGATGTGAGCATGTATTTCCTGAGCTTGTGCAGGACTTGCAGTTTCACCAGTTCCGATTGCCCAAACCGGTTCGTAAGCGATCACTACTTTTTTAATTTCTTCCGCAGTAAGCGTGAAAAGAGCAACTTCAGTCTGATTTTTTACCACTTCAAAATGTTGACCTGCTTTTCTTTGCTCAAGAGTTTCACCGTTACAGTAAACAGGAATTAATCCTTTATCAAGAGCTAATTTTACTTTTCTGTTACAGTGAGAATCTGTTTCTCCGTGATATTGTCTTCTTTCAGAGTGACCGATCAAAGTACCTGTAGCGTCGATAGATTCTAACATTTCTGCAGAAATTTCTCCTGTGTAAGCACCACTTTCGTGCTCGCTCATATCCTGAGAAAATACACCGATCTCGTCTTTTTCGAAGATATCTTTTGCCATCATTAAGTATAAAGATGGAGGTGCGATCCAAACTTCGCAGTTTGTTGTATTGTTGTTTTTATAACTTAATAATTGAACCATCAATTGCTGAGCGTCAATTATATTTTTGTTCATTTTCCAGTTTCCTGCAACTATTTTTCTTCTCATAGTTCTATATTATCTTTTTGTTTCTATTATTTTATATTTTTTTCTCGCAGATTATTTTGATCTGGCAGATCTTGTAAACGTTAAAAATGCATTTTCGAACAATGTATGAAATTTAATTTTCTGTCATTGTTAATCTGCAAAATTTGCAAAATCTGTTTGATGTTTTTATTTGTTAATTCCTTCCAATTTAAACATAAAAGCATATACCAAAGCTGTATCCTTCAGATAATCAAATCTTCCAGAAGCGCCACCGTGGCCATAAGCCATGTCTGTTTTTAATAATAATACGTTGTTGTCGGTTTTCATGTCTCTTAATTTTGCCACCCATTTTGCTGGTTCAAAATATTGTACCTGAGAATCATGTAAACCTGTTGTTACCAAAATATTAGGATAATTTTTCTTTTCTATATTTTCATACGGAGAGTAAGATTTCATATAGAAATAAGCTTCTTTATTGTTTGGATTTCCCCATTCGTCATATTCATTTGTCGTCAACGGAATACTTTCATCCAGCATTGTATTGACAACGTCTACGAAAGGAACCTGTGAAATAACTCCATTCCATAAACTAGGACTCATATTCACGATAGCTCCCATCAATAGGCCTCCTGCGCTTCCTCCTTGTGCATAAAGATGTTTTGGAGAAGTGAATTTTTCTTTAACTAAATATTCTCCGGCGTCAATGAAATCTGTAAACGTATTTTTCTTTTTCATCATTTTACCGTCTTCATACCATTGTCTTCCCATTTCCTGACCTCCACGGATATGAGCGATCGCAAACGCAAAACCTCTGTCCAAAAGACTTAATCTTGTGCTGCTGAATGATGCATTCATAGAGTTTCCGTACGAGCCGTAAGCATAGAGTAGAAGCGGACTGTTTCCATCTTTTTTGTATCCTTTTTTATAAACGATAGAAATAGGGATTTTAGTACCGTCTTTTGCCGTAGCAAAAAGTCTTTCAGTGATATAATTGTCTTTATTGTAACCTCCTAAAACTTCCTGTTGTTTCAATAAAGTCCGTTTTCCTGTTTTCAAATTCTGTTCAAACTGAGAACCCGGTGTGATCATTGAGGTGTATCCAAAACGGAAGTTATCTGTATTGTATTCAGGGTTTCCCGATGGGGAAACAGTATAAGTTGGTTCGTCGAATTTTAAGAATTCTTTTTTACCAGTTTTTCTGTCATAAATGACTAATTGTGAAAGCCCGTTTTGTCTTTCACTGAAAACAAGATAATTTTTAAATTCACTGATTCCTTCCATCAATACGTCTTTTCTGTGCGCAACGAAATCTTTCCAGTTTTCAACGCCTGTTTTGTCTAAAGGTGTTTCCACAACTTTAAAGTTTAAAGCGTCTTTGTTGGTTGTAATTAAAAATTTATCTTCCAAAGCAGTTACTTCATACAAAACATCCTTTATTCTCGGTTGAAAAACTTTGAATGTTCCGTTTGGATCATTTGCGTCCAGATATCTTGTTTCAGAAGAAGTTGTAGCGCTGGAAAAGATCAGAATAAATTTTTCATTCTTGGTCTTGTCAGCACCGATGTAATTGGATTTGTCTTTTTCAAGATAAACAACAACGTCTTTAGCCGGATCAGTTCCCAAAGTATGTCTTTTGATCTTTTCGGATAAAAGGGTTACTTGGTTGTTTTCGGTGTAAAAAATTGTTTTGTTATCGTTTGCCCAAACTGCGCTTCCGCCTGTATTTTTAATTCCTAAATCGGTTGTTTTTCCGGTCAAAAGATCTTTTAGAAATAATTTATACTGCCTTCTTGAAACATCGTCTACACCATAGATTATTTTTGTATTATCAGGACTTATGCTGAAACCTGAAGCAGAATAATACGCATGCCCTTCTGCAAGCTGATCGACATCGAGAATGATCTCTTCGGCTGCATTAAGACTGCCTTTCTTTCTGCAATATTTGAAATATTGCTTTCCGGTTTCTGTTCGGGTGTAGTAATAATATCCGTTTTTGAAGGTCGGTACAGATTCATCTTTTTCCTTGATTCTGGCTTTCATTTCCTTGAAAAGATCATCTCTGAAAGGTTCCGTATCTTTCATCATGCCTTCCCAATAGGAATTTTCAGCCTTTAAATAATCTACAACTTTTGTCGAATCTTTTCCTTTTTTAAAATAATCGATCATCCAATAATAGGGATCGTTCACTTTATCACCGTGTTTTTCTCTGATGTGTTCCTGCTTTTGGGCTATCGGAGCTTTCATGTCAGGGAATTTTTGAGCCTGAAACATAGAAGTGCTTATTATTAATATTCCTAAATAAAATTTTTTCATGGCTATGTTTTTTTATTGAGATATTAGAGCTTAGAAGTTAGAGCTTAGTTTAAAATCAAACATAATTTTGTCTAACTTCTTTATTAAATATTCCAAAGATTTTTCAAAAGAATATAGAAAGTATGTTCTTCGTCAGTAACTTTATTATCAGCCTTAATCAACGTTTTAGCAAATTGTACAAAACTTAAACGCTCTTCTTCCGTAGAATCATCTAAGAAACATTGAGCGTGAAATTCGAAGTGACTTTTCCATTCTTCAGGCTTTAATAAAGCGATTACTTCCAATTCATTATCCAGATCCATTTTAAAAGGAAATTCGTCTGCCAAATACTGCTGAACAAGCATTCCTTCTTCAGGTGCAAACTCTCCGTCTACAGATGAAAGGATCATTAATAAGTGGTATCCGGCGATTGATTTATTTGATTTTTGCATTATATAAATGTATAGTTTAAAGTTTAGTGTCTAAATTTTATTGAGAAGTTCCTATTTTGAGTTTTAAAATTCAAAATTAACCATTCACAATTGACTAATCAACATAGTCCTTTGCAGGCTGTTTGTCTACAATTTTTCCGTTTTGTAAAATTAATACAAAAGGATTGCTTCTGGCAATGGTTTTAATGGCAGTGCCGTCCATCATTGCATTTTTAATGGTTTTAAATGTATTCGGATCGGTTGAAACTCCGTAAATTACAGCTCCTTTTTGAGCATTAACTTTAGCTTCAACTTTTTGTAATAACTCTGCTGAAACTTCTTTTGGATGATAAGAGAAAACTAGAATTGCTTTCGGTGCATTGATCACTTCATCTGTCACTTCAAGGCCTGTAGGATCTTCAATTTTGAACTTTACGATCTCAGATTTGTAACCTTCTTTCACCAAAACAGATTCATTTTTTCCTTCCTCAATCTTCCATGGAGAGCCTTCTGCCCAATATTTTGTTTCTTTAATGTAATCGTCCTGATTTACCTTTAAAACTTCTCCTGTTTTTTGGTTTTTAAGAGAGTAAAAAGTTTTGTATTCAGATGGGTTTTTATTAATATTTTGCTTTTCAGTTTTAATATCAGTTCCAATTTTATAATCACGGAAATCAATTAAAGGTTCGTGCATAATTCCCTGAGCCATAATGTAGATCATTCCCAAAGAAAATACAGCTAAAAGAACATATTTAAATGTATTTGAAGATTCTTTTTTAGAACTGAAACTATAATCATCTTTTTTCTTAAACTCTTTTCTGTAAAGGATAAAAACAATGATCAATCCAACCAAAAGCACAACATCTTTAATGAAACTCTGCCAAGGAGTGAATTTGATAGCATCTCCAAAACATCCGCAATCCGTTACTACATTGAAGTATGCAGAGTAAAATGTAAGGAAACCAAAGAATATACAAAGTGCGATCAAGGCTGATAAAGTGAATTTAAGTTTTAATTTTAATAAAAGCATAAATCCAAGAAAAAGCTCCAATACAACGACAATTATTGAGAAAAACAGGGCGAATTTTTCCAAAAACGGCATATTGAAAACCGAAGGAGAAAAATATTCTTCCATTTTAAAGGAAAAACCTACCAGATCTACCGCCTTTACAAAACCGGAAAGGATGAATATAACAGCAATAATGAAACGTAATAAACCTTTGATCATAATTAAATAGTTTTGGGTTGGAAGTTATCTTGCTTTTCAGAGAATTTTATTAAACAGAAAACAGCGTAATTCAGCATGTCAAAATAATTGGCATCTAAACCTTCGGAAACGATGGTAACACCTTGATTATCTTCAATTTGTTTTGTTCTTAAAACTTTTTGATAAATAAGATCCGTGATCGAAGAAATTCTCATATCTCTCCATGCCTCACCATAATCATGGTTTTTTCTTTCCATTAAAGCTTTAGATTCGTTGGAATATTTATCGTAAAGACCTAAAATTTCTTCTTTATTTTCGTTAAAATCATTAGAAAGACCTTTTTCAAGCTGTATCAATCCGATAATTGAGTAGTTGACGATCGCGATGAATTCACTTTCTTCACTTTCATCCACCATTTTCACGTCAGTCATTTGTAACGTACGGATTCTGTTGACTTTAATGTAAATTTGATCCGTAATGGAACTCGGTCTTAAAACCCTCCAGGCTGCACCGTAATCCTGTAGTTTTTTTGAAAATAAATCACGGCACTGACTGATAACTTTCTCGAACTGTATTGAAGTTGTTGACATAAATTCTCTTAATAGCCCAAATATACGAATTAGGTTTTAGGTAGCAGGAATCAGGGATGGGTTTTTTGAGTAGGAGAGTAGGAGAATTTTAGGGTTGGGAAGTTTAATAAGAACTTGTTTTATATTATTGAATGGATAATTTATAGTTTTATCTTTGTAAAGCTTAAAGACTTATTATTGTAAGTATTTTAATTAATAAATTTACAAATTACAACTCAAACTTTCATGCTCCCAAACTCTCAAACCCTTCGACACTCCAACTCTCCGATACCAAAACCCTCAAACTCTATAAATTGTAATGGAAGGCTTATCGATTTGAGTTTTCCGAAGATCATGGGGATTTTAAATCTTACTCCGGACTCTTTTTCTGACGGAGGAAAATTTAATAATGAAAAATCAGCTTTGCATCATGCCGAAAAATTATTGAAAGATGGTGCTGAAATTATTGATATTGGTCCGCAATCTACCCGCCCAAACGCTGATTTTTTAAGCAGTGACGATGAAATCCTAAGAATCGGAACTTTAATCTCTCAAATTAAAAAAGAATTTCCTGAAGCATTGATTTCGTTAGATACTTTTTATTCTGAAACGGTAAAGTTTGGTTTTAATGAAGGAATTGATATTATTAATGATATTTCAGGAGGGCAATACGATAATAAAATGTTTGATGCAGCGGCAGAAACTAAACTTCCTTACATTTTAATGCATGTAAATCCGTCGTATGAGACGATGCATGATAAAATAAAATTTGAGGATATTATTCTGGCCGAGAACAGATACTTTTCTGAAAAGACAAGTGAACTTCTAGAAAAGGGAGTAAAAGACATTATTCTTGATCCCGGTTTTGGTTTCGGAAAAACGGTGGAAGATCAGATGAAAATGATCGATGAAGTAAGATATCTTGGTTTTGAAAAATTTCCTTTATTAATAGGGATTTCAAGAAAATCATTTATTTATAAACCTCTTGGGAAATCTGCTCTGGATATTATTGAGGAAACACAGAAATTACATTTAAAAGTTTTACAGCAGGGTGCTAAAATATTAAGAGTTCATGATGTGGTAGAAACAGCTCAAACAATCAGGGACTTTTTACAACACAAACGATGAAAAAATATTATGACAGGAGAAAAAGATCTTAAAACACTATTACGTTCAATGGAGCCTCAATTGAATGAAGGCGAATATGTATTTTGCACGGTAGAAAAATTTCCGGCGATTGATCTCAATGAGATCGTCTGTTATTTTAAAGAAGAGGAAGGTATTACTTTGATTATTAGAAGAGAACTGGCAGATCAGCTACATTTTAAATATGAATTTATTGCTTCGTGGATCACTTTAAAGGTTCATTCTTCACTTGAAGCGGTAGGTTTAACGGCTGCATTTTCCAGAATTCTTTCTTCAAAAAATATCAGCTGCAATGTGGTTGCGGGATATTATCATGACCATATTTTTGTTTCAGCAAATGATGCAGATAGGGCAATGGAAGAACTTAAAAGATTTTCTAAGGTTGAAATTTAAAAATAGATTATTTTTATTTGAAGAAGCTTAAAAAACAGTATTAGAATATTGCCTAAAAAATAAAAAGTTAAAAAAAAGCTAAAAAAATTGTGTAATATTAAAAAATTAATACCTTTACACCATGAATTTTACGAATCAGAAAAATATTATTGTTATTTCTATTATTAATACTATTGTCATTCAATAGTAAACAACGGTAGTATAACAATAAAATTATTTAAATTATATAAAGCCGTTTCATTGTGAAGCGGCTTTTTTTATTTCAGAAATTATGTATCAATTAACAACAATTATTATCGTCATTATTATTCCCTTGCGACTGTGAGAAGGAAAGATATTGTCTATATATAATCTTAGCCCTCTCACATTGTGAGAGGGCTTTTTTATTTCAACAAACCCTAAACTGAATAAAAAAATGTATTACAACAACGAAACCTTCATTTATTTTAACGGAAAATTTGTAAAAGCAAAAGATGCACAGACTGATCTTTATGGGCAGTCACTTCACTATGGTTACTCTGTATTTGAAGGAATTAAGTCCTATAAAACAGATAATGGGACAAAGATTTTTAAAGCTGAAGAACATTATGACCGTTTGCGTCGTTCCGCAGAGCTGATGCATATTCCATTTTCTTATACAACTCAGGAACTTACTGATCTCACGTATAAATTGCTATCCCTGAATGGTCTTTCTGATGCTTATATCCGACCATTGGTGATTTGCTCACCCAATATGTCTCTTTCTAAAGGGAAAGAATCTTACCTGACCTTATTAGCCTGGGAATGGAGCAACGGATATCTGGGAGATAAAATGCGCATTATGACTTCAAGCTTTCAAAGACCCAATCCGAAGGCATTTTTAGTAGAGGCTAAAGTTGGAGGGCATTATGTAAACTCAATTTTGGCCTGTCAGGAAGCCAAAGATAAAGGTTATGATGAAGCTTTGGTACTGGACGAAAAAGGAAACGTTGCAGAAAGTTCAGGAGCCAATGTTTTTTATGAAAAAGATGGCGTTTTATTTACTCCGTCAAAAGGAAATATATTACCGGGAATCACCCGAGAAACGGTTTTTGAAATATGTAAAGAATTGCATATTCCTGTTAAAGAAACCTTCTTTAAACCTGAAGAAATGAGAGGAGCCGATGCCGCATTTTTTTGTGGTACTGCAGCTGAAATTGTTGGTTTAGACTCTCTGGATGATATTCCATTTAATAAAAACTGGGATGATACCTACAGTTGTCTGATACAAGAAGCCTATAGAAATTTAGTTAGAGGAAAAAGTCTTAAAGAATTAAAAAACGAATTAAAAGTAAGCTAAATGATTAATAAATATTCAAAAACCTTTACGCAAAATACTGAACAACCCGCTGCAAAAGCCATGTTGTATGGAATAGGATTTACAGATGATGATATGCAGAAAGCCCAGATAGGAATAGCCAGTATGGGTTACGACGGGAATACCTGCAATATGCACCTCAATGATCTGGCGCAGATCGTTAAAAAAGGAACGTGGGAGCAAGGGCTGGCAGGCTTGATATTTAATACCATTGGAGTAAGTGACGGTATGAGCAACGGAACGGACGGAATGCGATATTCTCTGGTAAGCCGTGACGTTATTGCAGACAGTATTGAAGCAATTTGTGGGGCACAATATTATGATGGAATCATTGCGTTGCCCGGCTGTGATAAAAATATGCCGGGAACAATCATCGCAATGGGAAGATTAAACAGACCGTCAATCATGGTATATGGCGGAACCATTGCTCCGGGATGTTTTAAAGGAGAACAACTGAATATTGTTTCGGCTTTTGAAGCGCTGGGGCAAAAAATAGCAGGTGAAATATCAGAAGAAGATTTTAATGGAGTGATCAAAAATTCCTGTCCGGGAGCGGGAGCTTGCGGAGGGATGTATACTGCCAATACCATGGCTTCAGCGATTGAAGCGTTAGGAATGAGTCTTCCGTATTCTTCTTCAAACCCGGCCTTAAGTATAGAAAAGAAAAATGAATGTCTTGATGCCGGAAAATTTATAAGGATTTTATTAGAAAAGGACATCAAGCCTTCGGATATCATGACGCGTAAAGCATTTGAAAATGCGCTTCGTATCATCATTGTTCTGGGTGGAAGCACCAATGCCGTATTACATTTTATTGCAATGGCAAAAAGCGTCGGAGTTTCCGTAACGCAGGATGATTTTCAGAAAATGAGCGATGTAACGCCTGTTTTGGCAGATTTAAAACCAAGCGGTAAATATTTGATGCAGGATCTTCATGAGCATGGAGGAATACCTGCGGTTATGAAATATTTATTAAATGAAGGTCTACTACACGGTGATTGTCTTACAGTTACAGGGAAAACATTGGAAGAAAATTTAGCACAAATACCTTCTCTTGATTTTTCAAAGCAAAAAATTATCAAACCTATTTCTGAACCTGTAAAATCAACAGGTCACATCAGAATTCTATACGGTAATCTCGCAGAAAAGGGAAGTGTGGCAAAAATTACAGGAAAGGAAGGTGAAAAATTTGTGGGTAAAGCGAGAGTTTTTGATGGAGAAAAAAATCTCATCAGAGGAATACAAGACGGAAACGTGAAACATGGCGATGTCATTGTTATTAGACATGAAGGGCCAAAAGGCGCACCAGGAATGCCTGAAATGCTAAAACCTACAAGCGCTTTGATCGGTGCAGGGTTCGGAAACAGTGTTGCTTTAATTACAGACGGTCGTTTTAGTGGCGGAACTCACGGTTTTGTGGTAGGACACATTACTCCGGAAGCGTATGAAGGAGGTTTAATAGCATTTGTAAATGATGAGGATATCATTGAAATCGACGCAGTAAACAATACGATTCAGCTTAAAGTTTCTGAAGAAGAAATTAAGAGGAGAAAAAAAGATTGGGTAAAACCGGAATTAAATGTAAAAAAAGGGTTGTTATTCAAATATGCAATGACGGTTTCTTCAGCAGCAGAGGGCTGCGTTACAGATGAATTTTAAAAAACACAGAAAATGAAAAATGAAGGTTTAAACAATGATAAAGAGAGTCTGTTGATGGGGATGGAACTTAGCGGGAGCCAAATTATTCTCGAAGCATTTTTGCGGGAAGGAGTAAAAACAATGTTTGGTTATCCTGGAGGTGCTATCATTCCTATTTATGATGCTTTGTTTGATTATAAAGAACGTTTAGAGCATATTTTGGTACGTCATGAGCAGGGTGCGGTTCACGCTGCTCAGGGGTTTGCAAGAGTTTCAGATGAGGTTGGAGTTGCTTTGGCGACAAGCGGTCCTGGTGCAACCAATCTTGTGACAGGTTTGGCAGATGCATTGTTAGACAGTACGCCTGTTGTCTGCATTACGGGTCAGGTTTTTGATCATCTTTTAGGAACAGATGCTTTTCAGGAAATTGATGTCATCGGTATCACAACTCCCGTTACCAAATGGAATTATCAGGTTACCAATGCAGAAGAGCTTTCCGAAGTTTTAGCGAAAGCTTTTTACATTGCAAAATCCGGGAGACCGGGGCCTGTTGTTATTGATGTTACTAAAAATGCTCAGTTACAGAAGGTTGTCTATAAAGGATATACATCATGTTATTCCGTGAGAAGTTATCAGCCCGAATCTGAACCGAATGATGAAAATATTAAAAAAGCAGCTAAATTAATTAACAATTCAAATCGCCCTTTCATTATTGTAGGTCAGGGAGTTATTTTAGGAAAAGCAGAAACGGAATTTCTACAGTTTGCAGAAAAATCAGGAATTCCTGTTGCTTGGACGCTTCTAGGAATAGGCGTAATTCCTACAAATCATCATCTCGCTGTGGGAATGGTTGGAATGCATGGAAATTACGGACCAAATTTACTGACAAATGAATGTGATGTTTTGATTGCTGTCGGAATGCGCTTTGACGACCGCGTGACGGGAAAACTTGATGAATACGCAAAACAGGCGAAAATAATTCATTTTGATATTGATAAAGCAGAAATTAATAAGAATGTAAAAACCGATGTTCCCATTTTAGGAAACTGTAAGGAAACACTGCCTTTAGTGACGGATTTAATTACGTCTAAAGATCATTCAGATTGGCAGGGAAAATTCAGAAACTGTCATGAGATAGAACAAATTAATTTGATCAGTAATGAATTAAATCCTTCCGAGGGCGATATCACGATGGGAGAAGTGATCAGAAATATCAATGAATTAACGAAGGGAGAAGCCGTAATTGTTACAGATGTCGGTCAGCATCAGATGGTTGCCTGCCGGTATTCCAAATTCAATCATTCTAAAAGTAATATTACAAGCGGAGGGTTAGGTACAATGGGATTTTGCCTTCCTGCTGCGATTGGAGCTGCTTACGGAAAACCTGATCGACAGATTATTGCAATCATGGGAGATGGCGGAGCTCAGATGAATATTCAGGAGTTGGGCACCATAATGCAATATAAACCAGATGTGAAAATCATCATTCTCAACAATAGTTTTCTTGGGATGGTAAGACAGTGGCAGGAATTGTTTCATGAAGAAAGATATTCTTTTGTAGATATTCAAAGTCCTGATTTTGTACAGGTTGCAAAAGGGTATGGAATTAATGGTAAAAAAGTAACAGAAAGAAAAGATTTAAAAACAAGTGTTGAAGAAATGCTTGCTCATAAAGGAGCTTATCTTTTGGAAGTAATGGTTGATAAAAAATACAATGTTTTTCCGATGGTTCCGCAAGGGAAAAGTGTGTCTAAAGTTGTTTTAAACAATAATGAAATTTAAAATAAAAATATGGAAACAGATAAAAAAGAATTTACCATCACCACCTATACAGAGAATTATTTGGGAGTAATAAGCCGGATCAATAATATATTTTCCAGAAGGAGAATTGTTGTTGAAAACCTTAATGTAGGTCCTTGTGAAGTACAGGGCATTAAAAAATTTATCATTGTGATTAATGAAAATGAAGAAGCCATAAAAAAACTGGTAAACCAAATCGAAAAACAAGTCGATGTCTTGGAAGTTCATTATCACAGAAATCCTTGTATGACGGTATTAAGAAATGCAGGGAATTATTAAAATCAAAGTAATAACGTAAATAAAATAGTAAATAATGGCAAAATTAAATTTTGGAGGAATAGAAGAAAATGTAGTAACAAGACAGGAGTTTCCATTAGAAAAAGCTCAGGAAGTATTAAAAAACGAAGTAGTAGCAGTTATCGGATATGGAGTGCAAGGTCCTGGACAAGCGCTTAATCAAAGAGATAATGGTATCAATGTAATTGTAGGCCAAAGAAAAAATTCAAAATCATGGGATAAAGCCATTGCAGACGGATTTGTTCCCGGAGAAACGTTATTTGAAATTGAAGAAGCGCTTAAAAAAGGAACCATTATCTGTTATCTTTTAAGTGATGCCGCTCAGATAGAATATTGGCCAAAAGTAAAAGAACATTTAACACCTGGTAAAGCATTATATTTCTCACACGGTTTTGGAATTACCTTCAGCGAACGTACAGGAATTGTTCCACCAGACGATGTAGATGTTTTTTTGGTAGCCCCAAAAGGTTCCGGGACATCATTAAGAAGGATGTTCCTTCAAAATAGAGGATTGAACAGTAGTTTTGCCGTTTATCAGGATGTTACAGGTAAAGCTAGAGATCGAGTAATCGCCTTGGGAATAGCAGTTGGAAGCGGTTATTTGTTTGAGACGGATTTCAAAAAAGAAGTATATAGCGATCTTACAGGAGAAAGAGGAACATTAATGGGTGCTGTGCAGGGAATTTTTGCCGCACAATATGAAGTACTGAGAAAGAATGGCCACAGTCCTTCCGAAGCTTTTAATGAAACGGTAGAGGAGCTTACACAATCATTAATGCCATTGGTTGCAGAAAACGGAATGGACTGGATGTATGCCAATTGCAGTACAACCGCCCAAAGAGGAGCATTAGATTGGTGGAAACGTTTTAAGGATGCTACTTCTCCCATTTTTGAAGAATTATACAACAATGTAGCTTCCGGAAATGAAGCGCAATTATCTATTGACAGTAACAGCAAACCTGATTACAGGGAAAAACTGGATGCCGAATTAGCAGAACTTCGAGAAAGCGAAATATGGCAGGCCGGAAAAACAGTCCGTAGTTTAAGACCGGAAAATAATTGATTGTGATGAAAGAGAAAAATCGGCAGACCGTTACTTTGGATAATGTCCAAAAGGCGGCTGAGAGACTCAAAGATGTCAGTGTTCGAACTCCGTTGTTAGTAAATAATAATTTATCAACTATTTATGAGGCTCAGATCAATTTTAAAAGAGAAGACTTACAACGAGTACGATCTTATAAAATACGAGGAGCTTATAATAAAATGGCAACGCTGTCTAAAGAAAGTCTTTCGAAAGGGGTAGTATGTGCCAGTGCAGGAAATCATGCGCAAGGGGTTGCTTTTGCATGCAGTGCAATGAAAACAAAAGGAACAATATTTATGCCTTTGCCGACGCCTGGTCAAAAACTGGAGCAGGTGAAAATGTTCGGGGGCAATTATGTAGATATAGTTCTCTATGGAGATACTTTTGATGAAGCTAAAGATGCTGCATTAGAATTTTGTGAAAAGAATGAAGGAGTATTTATCCATCCATTTGACGATCCTGCTATTATTGAAGGACAAGCTACGGTGGCATTAGAAATCTTGGAGCAGGCAGATGGACTTATCGATTATCTTTTTCTACCCATTGGCGGTGGCGGATTAGCTGCTGGAGTTTGCAGTGTCTTTCAATCCCTCTCTCCGAAAACAAAAATTATAGGAACAGAACCTTCCGGCGCAGCCAGCATGACCAAAGCAATGGAACAAGGGAAGCCTTTCTATTTAGAAAAAATCAGCCGTTTTGTAGATGGAGCGGCAGTACAGAAAGTAGGAGACCTTAACTTTAATATCTGTCAGAATGCACTGCATGATGTTGTTACGAT
Source organism: Chryseobacterium sp. G0201 (assembly GCF_003815655.1). NCBI lineage: Bacteria > Pseudomonadati > Bacteroidota > Flavobacteriia > Flavobacteriales > Weeksellaceae > Chryseobacterium > Chryseobacterium sp. G0201. The sequence goes on from NZ_CP033917.1 coordinate 3,192,489, forward strand.
TGAGGAAGGGATGATCTGTGAAACCATACTTTCGCTCTATAACAAAGATGCGGTGGTGGTAGAGCCTGCCGGAGCTTTATCGGTGGCTGCTTTAGAGAAATACAAAGAAGAAATTAAAGGTAAAAATGTAGTATGTATTATCAGTGGAAGCAATAATGACATTACCCGAATGGAAGAGATAAAAGAAAAGGCATTGTTATACGCTGGGCTAAAACACTATTTTTTGGTGAGGTTTCCTCAGCGGCCGGGGGCTTTAAAATCTTTTGTAATGGATGTTTTGGGGACAAATGATGATATTACAACTTTTGAATACACCAAGAAAAATTCAAAAGAGAAAGGAATAGCGGTTGTTGGGATCGTTTTAAAGAATAATGAAGATTTTGAACCTTTATTATTTAACATGAAAAAATATGATTTTTTCGTCAACTATCTTAACAATGATCCTTCCTTAATGAATATTCTTATTTAGCTATACTATTCTAAAAATCAATGATGGAAAAGAAAGCTTCACAATTTGTGAAGCTTTTCTGTATTATGTATAATGGTGATTAAGTATGTCTGATCTTCAATTTCAAAGAAAAAGGACAGATTTTTATCTTTCCAGTGTAAAATTAGAAATCACTTTCGGACGGTCAACTTCATTGGCTACTTTCCATGAAGTTCTGTACATCCATTCCGTCATTTTATAGAGTTTTTTATAATTAATATTTTCAGATTCATCTTGCGGAGTGTGATATTGATCATGCAAAACACTCGTGAAAAATATCGCAGGAATTCCCACTTTAGCATACGGAAGATGATCGCTTCTGAAATAAAAATATTCCGCATGATTCGGAGAATCCCAGTCTTTCAGATATTTGAATTTTGTACTTTCATTATTGGCATCCTCAGCCATTTTTACCAATTCTTCTGAGTTTTTATGAGGTGCATTACCTCCTAATAAAGCGGCTTCATTATTGTCGTTTCTTCCGATCATATCACCATTTAGGACGGCAACAATTTTTTCTTTGGGAACTACAGGATGAGCGGCGTGCCATCTTGAACCCAATAATCCTCTTTCTTCAGCACCATGAAAAACAAATAAAATACTTCTCTTTCCAGGTTGTTTTTTATAAGCTCTTGCCATGGCTAACATTGCAACACAAGTACTTGCATTATCATCGGCTCCGTTGTAGATCGTATCGTTTTTTACGGGATGTCTTACTCCATCGTGATCTTGGTGACCGCTTAGTAAGACGTATTCATCTTTTAATGTTGGATCGGTTCCTTCAATCTTTCCAATAATGTTCACAGAAGGATATTTGTACGTTTCTGTGATGAGGTTTAAAGAAATTTTAGGATTATTTTTCACCCAATTGGCATTTTCTCTTTTGATCCAGAGAACAGGAATATTATTCGTTACTTTTTCTCTTAATCCTTCCACACCGTAAACGCCTCTTGTCATTTGTGGCAGAACTTCAACCCAACTTTTTTCAGAAGTATCATCGGTGATGAAAATGATCGCTTTTGCGCCTAATTCAAAGGCTTTGTTGTAATATTTAGTTCTTACAAATCCGGGATATCTTCTCACGAAAAGGGTCATTTCTTTGTCGATATTTTTATCGGACGCATTGATGGCAAGAATTTTTCCTTTAATATTTAATTTTGAAAGATCTTCAGGTTCGGTAGTTCCGGCATAAACGATTTCAGCATCAATATTAGCATTTACAGGTTCTGCTACAAGGAAATCTTTCCACAATTTTAGAGAGTTTTCTCCAATCTTCAAGCTGCTTTGCGGGATGACCTGATGTCTGTACATATCAAAGAACTGGAAAAAAGTTCCGTTGTCTCCGGCGGGCTTCATTCCTGCTTCCTTGGCTTTGTCGGCCAGCCACATGGAAACTTTTAATTCATCTAAAGTTCCGGCTTCACGACCCCAGAATTGATCGGCAGCCAATTCGTACATATCTTTTCTAAGATCTGTTTCTTTGATGGCAGAAACCAAAGGTTTCTTATAGTTTTGAGCATTTCCAAGACTGAAAATAAATAGCGTGAAAACGGATAACAAATACTGTTTTTTAATCATGCTTTTTAAAATTTTAATTAAAGTTAGCCAATTTTTCAGAAAACTGTTTTGAAAACTCTTTTCTGTCTTCTTCAAGTTTTTCCTTATTTGAAGGTAAAATATAATTGAAAAGTAACTTGTCTTCGTTATCTAAAAAAACGATTTCCTTTTCTTCACCATCAATCATTTGAGCAAAAATCTCCCACATTGGCGTGTCTTTTAATCTTAATAATTCAAAAAACTGCTCCGCTTTTATTTGTATTGTCTTCATTTTCATTTTTTATTTAATTATTCATTCATCATTCCATTACCCATATTTAAAACTCTAATAATTTAAGTTTAAACTGTATGGCAAAGTTCTGCTTAAAATTAGGAGTTGTGTAATAACCAACTCTGTAGAATATTCCTAAATTGAAATAACTGGAAAGGAAATTCGTCCATTCCAACCCAACTTCCTGGTACAGATGATCCAGTTTTCTGAAATTGAATTGATGATATTCAGGATGTTTCATATCTCCGATCGTTCCTCTTAACACAAAATCAAAACTCGAAACATTCTGCCCGAAACTTTTGAAATACCAAGGGATTTTATGAGTGAAATAGTAGGCTATGAATTTATCATTATAAAATTTTCCTCCTTCCAATGTTGCAAAACCTAAATAAGAGGTAAGGTTAAAATTAATGTCTCTGCTGGGAGAAGCCAAACCGTTCATTGTGAAATTTTTCCAGATGGGAGCCTCACCGAGAACCATTCCTCCATAAAATCTTACGCCCGTAGTTCCGAGCATTGTTTTAAAATTATGAACAAAAAGAGCATCAAAACGGGTGTAGTTAAAGTCTCCGCCTAATATTTTAAAACTCTGTTCGTAATTAAAATAAAGCTCCGGATATTTTTGATCAATAATAGACTTTCCCTGCGGAGTCATAATATTGGTAGAATTCGGAGAATATTTTAGGGTGAATAAGGTGTTGAAATTCTCAAACGCGGGACCGCTGTCTCTAAATTGATAATCGAATTTAGCTTCTTCAAAATTTCTTTTTGCAGCGAAAACCAATGTCAGACCATTGGTAACATCGTTCAGATAAGAAATGGAAGCGCCTCTGTAATGATAATATTTATCGTTATTAAGGTTGTTTCCATAATTCATCATCCTCATTTTGAAGTTCCATAATCTTCTGTAAAATTCTCCCGAAGCGGTAACATCATTATAATAATCTACCCTGAAAAATGAATTTTTATCTAAATTGGTTTTAATATCAAGCCCGATTCCGTACTTCCATTTATCATCCTTGAAACCGTATGCAAAATAGTAATCCGGTGAAAAATAAGGATTAAAATTTTCATTCAATTTAGCCTTTAAACCAACTCTGAAACCTTCATAAGAGTTGAAATTAACAATTTCATCCACCGCAAAATCTACGATTCCTGCTCGGATCTGCCCATTGATCAAACCTGTTAATATTCTGGCTTTGTTATCAATATTGTATTTTTTTCCGAGGCTGTCGATGGTAGTGTAGGTATTTTTTTCTCTGTCTGTCAGAGGTTCAGTTCGATATAGATCGAGCGACTTTCCGTCTGCATTTTTTACAGCGAAAGTGTATCCTTTGAAATCTTTGGGATCTTCTTCAACAGGCGATTTGAAGTCGAAATATTTTGAAGTGAGAAAAGCATAAGTTCCAAAATTTCTTTTATCCTTGTTCTCCGTTTCATCTTTATTCTGGCTTCTTTTGTCTTCCTGCATCGCCATTTTATTCATTCTGAGCTTTACCGTTTCGTGGGCTAAAAACCATTTATTGTTATAGAAAATCCAGGTGCTGGTAATGATTCCGTCGTTTTTATTTTTACTGAAATTCTCTATTTTTTTAATTCCATAAGTTTCAGTATCAATATAGATTGCGCCGTTGTATTTTCTTTTTTTATCAGGCTTTTTGTAATTCACTTCACGAAAACGGATGACGAAATTTTTTCTGCCATCCATCTCAATAGTATCTGTTAAAAAGAATCGATATAACCCTCGATTTTCCTGTTTCAACTGATTAGGAACTTTATCCCTGTTACTTTGCTGGAGAGCGATCATCTCATAAATGGGTTGTTTAAGACCCGAAATTCTGTTGTCCAGAATGTTGATCTTTTCACCATATTTTTTTGAAAATAAAAATTCCTGAGCCCTTTCCCAAAGAAATAATTTACTTTTTGAAAATATTTGTCTTGCGGAAATATTATTTAATGAATCTTTTTCTCTTTTTTTCTTGAATAAATTATTGTCCTCAAAGAATTGATTAAACTGAGAAATACTGTCTTCATCAATATCTAATGAAATTTTTTCGTAAGATTTGTAAGTATAAGATTCTAAACTTTTCGGGGAATTTTTTGTGAAGTATTGATTTACTTTTTTAAGTATTTCTAACGCTTTCGGATCACTTTTATCTTCAATAATAATTTCTTCAATGGCTGTTGTTTTTGAAGATTTTTTGATAAGTGAAACGGTCATGTCGCTTTCTACAACTGATGTTTCTTTCTGATATTGACTCGCCTGAACGGTGATGCTTTTACATTTTGACTTAAATTCCAAAATACCCTGAGCATCTGTTTCGCCCAATAATTTGTCATTACAAAACACTTTAGCATTGGGAACAGGAATTTTACTAGCATCGTCTACTACTTTGATTTTTGATTGTGAAAAACCAAAAATAGAGATCAAGAAAAATATAAACAGTAAAACCCTTTTCATGTAAAAAAAACTATGTCAAAAGTAATAATATTTATTGTGTTGGAAAAGTTTTAATCATTGATATTCAAATGATTTTTGATAGAGAAAATCTTGGATGAAAAAGAAAAACGCCCGAAAATTTCGGACGTTCTTTATTTTATATTTAAATGAATTTAATTAAATATTTAAAGCTTTCTGATAAGCATTTTCCAAACCATCAAGATTTTTTCCTCCAGCAGTTGCGAAACCTGGGTTTCCACCGCCTCCGCCTTGGATTTCTTTAGCTAACTCTTTAATAAGTGCGCCAGCCTGATAAATTCCGGCTAAATCATCTGAAACTCCAACGGTAATCATTGGTTTTCCGTCTGCGTCGGACAGGATAACCGTTATAGAAGTTGGAATTTCTTTCTTCAACTGGAAGACGATGTCTTTCACTGAACCAGCATCTAAAGAAGTTCTTTTCACTAAAAGTAATTTATCGCCTTTTTGCTCATAAGCACCTTTCCAGTCATCGATTTCGCCTTTTGCTTTTTCTTTTTTGAAAGCTTCTACTTCTGATTTCAATGATGCATTTTCTTCGATTAATTTTTCGATCGAACGTACAACATCTTTAGATTTCAACAATTGAGAAAGCTCTGTAATTTGCTTTTCTAAACCTTTGAAATATTCATCAGATTTATCTCCTGAAATCGCTTCAATTCTTCTGATTCCTGCTGCTGCAGAACTTTCTGAAGTTAATTTGAAATGACCGATTTCGCTTGTATTTTTAACATGAGTTCCACCGCAAAGTTCTTTTGAACTTCCAAACTGGATCATTCTAACGCTGTCACCATATTTTTCACCAAACAAAGCCATTGCACCTTTGTCAATCGCTTCCTGAATCGGAATATTTCTAAATTCCTGTAAAGCAATACTTTCTTTAATCTTTGCATTAACCTTTTCTTCAACCAAAGCCAATTCTTCCTCTGTCATTTTATTGAAATGAGAAAAGTCAAAACGAAGATACTCAGGACCAACGTAAGAACCTTTTTGTTCAACGTGAGTTCCTAAAACATCTCTTAAAGCTTCATGCAAAAGGTGAGTCACCGAGTGATTTGCTTGGGAGTTTTTTCTGTCGGTTGCATCTACTTTAGCATAGAAAACAGCACCTGCATCTTTCGGAAGACCATTGATTAAAGAAATAATCAATCCGTTTTCCTTTTTGGTTTCTAATACTTCGAAACTTTCTGTAGCGTTTTCAAGAACGCCTTTATCACCAACTTGTCCACCACCTTCAGGGTAGAAAGGAGAGTTGCTCAACACAACCTGATAAAATTCACCGTCTTTATTTTCTACTTTTCTGTATCTTGTAATGTATGTTTCTGCTTCGATTTGGTCATAACCAACGAAGTTTTCCGGTTTTTCTTCTAAAGTTACCCAGTCGTACACTTTCTGAGCAGAATCAGCTTTTGAACGAAGTTTTTGCTTCTCCATTTCCGCTTTGAAACCTTCTTCATCGATGGTCAATCCTTTTTCCTCTGCAATAATTCTCGTTAAATCATCCGGGAAACCATAAGTATCATATAATTCAAAAACTTCTTCGCTTGGTAAAACCTTCGACTTGCTTTCAATCGTTTGTTGAATTAATCTTTCAACTCTGATCAATCCGTTTTCAATTGTTTTTAAGAAAGATTCTTCTTCGCTTTTGATAACTTCTGTTACCAATTTTCCTTGTTTTACTAGTTCAGGGAAGAATTGTCCCATCTGATCTTTAAGAACAGCAACTAATTCGAAAAGAAAAGGTTCTTTCATATCCAGGAATCTGTAAGAATAAGAAATAGCTCTTCTTAAAATTCTTCTGATCACGTAACCTGCCCCTCCGTTTGAAGGCAATTGTCCGTCTGCAATCGCAAAAGAAACCGCTCTGATGTGGTCTACCACAACACGGATGGCAATATCTTTTTCGTCTTCTAAAATTCCTGTATATTTTTTACCAGAAAGTTCTTCAACTTTAGAAATCAACGGAGTGAAAACATCGGTGTCATAATTGGAAGATTTCCCCTGAAGCGCCATACAAAGACGTTCGAAGCCCATTCCTGTATCAACGTGTTGTTGAGGAAGTTTTTCCAGTGATTTGTCAGCTTTTCTGTTGAATTCCATGAAAACCAAGTTCCAGACTTCAACAACTTGTGGGTGGTCGTTATTTACCAATTCTAGCCCTGAAACTTTAGCTTTTTCTTCTTCTGATCTGATGTCAATATGAATTTCTGAACAAGGTCCGCAAGGTCCGCTTTCACCCATTTCCCAGAAATTATCTTTCTTATTTCCGTTGATAATTCTGTCTTCAGAAATATGAGATTTCCAGAAATCATAAGCATCCTGATCTCTTTCAAGATTCTCAGAAGCGTCTCCTTCAAAAATGGTTACATATAAGTTCTCTTTTGGAATTCCGTAAACTTCCGTCAGCAATTCCCAGGCAAAAGCAATAGCATCTTTTTTAAAATAATCACCAAAAGACCAGTTTCCCAACATCTCAAACATGGTGTGGTGATAAGTATCTCTACCTACATCATCCAAGTCATTATGCTTCCCGGAAACTCTCAAACACTTCTGTGTATCGGCAATTCTTGGGGCGGTAGGCGTTTTGTAGCCTAAGAAAAAATCCTTGAACTGCGTCATTCCGGAGTTGGAAAACATTAAAGTAGGGTCGTCTTTCAGCACAATTGGAGCCGAAGGAACGATAAGGTGGCCTTTACTTTTAAAATAATCTAAAAATTTTTGACGTATCTCTTGTGATGTCATAATTATATATGTTGCTTTGCTTTTTACAAATTTTCGATAAGATGCAAATTTACTATTTTTAGGTGATTTAGTTTTAAATATTTAATACTTTTGGAAAGATTGTTTCAATAGTTTGAAACATTTTAAGGAGCTATTTCCCGCTTTCCGTTGCAATCTTTTTTTTCAAAAAAGGATTTTCTCTTCAATCGGGGCTAGGTTTGCAGTCATTCTTCTCAATATTAGAAGTAATAATTATCCGCAAACTTTGTCATCCTGGAAGGATCTCGACGGTCGGAAAACAAAGATTTCAATTTTGTTTTTTTTGAGATTGCTTTACTTCGACAGACTCAGTACAGGCTCGCTTCGCTCCTCGCAATGACCAAATGATTTAATGAAAATTTTGCACTTTAAGATTTAACTTTCTATATTCGTTTTAATATTAAATAAAAACTCTCGCAGATTTTTAAAACTCAAACATCTGTGCCAATTTGTGCAATCTGTGGGCAAATAATATTAAACAGTAAATGACGAAAAACGAAACATTAAAAAGTTGGATTGAACAATACTCCGAATCTTTGTTGAAAAGAGCGGTTTATGTGCTTTCAGATAAAATAGAGGCGGAAGATATTGTTCAGGAGGTTTTTATTGCTGCTTTTTCGTCGTATGATTCTTTTGAAGGAAAAAGTAAACCTTTAACTTGGCTGAATACGATTCTTAATAATAAAGTAGCTGATTTTTACAGAAAAAAATATAAATCTGAACCCGAAATCAGGCTTGACCATTTTTTTGATGAAACAGGCTCATGGAAAAATAATGATGTACTGAACGATTGGGATGCTACCAATAAAGAAACAGAGCTTTTGGATAATAATGATTTTAATAAAACATTGGAAGACTGTATCGAAGATTTGCCCTCCAGATGGAAGATTCCGATGAAGATGTATTATCTTCAAGAAAAGAAAGCACCGGAAGTAAGTCAGGAATTGAATATTTCTACGACTAATCTATGGAAGATTCTGCAAAGAAGTAGAATGCAGCTCAGAGAATGTCTGGATTTTAACTGGTTTGCACAATCATAAAGAATAAGAAAATGTTAAAAAAATTTATTCATATATTATTTTTACCATGTAGTGAAGCCACATTGCTCATGGAAAAAAGAAATGCCAATTCCATTTCTCCAAAAGAGAATTGGAAACTTTCCATGCATTTAATGATTTGTAAATGGTGCAAAGCGTATGAAAAGAAATTGAAAATTTTAGATGATATTTTAAAAATAAAACTTTTTCATAAAGAAGAAAATAAAATTAATGAATCTGATATTCAGTTGTTTAAAGATAAGATGTTTAAGAATTTAGATATTTAGAAAAAATAATGTCAGGATTTTGAAATTGTTCCGACTATACTTTTGAAAATAACAAAGTATTAATTCAAAATCTTAAAAAAATGGACGGAACATCATCAATCAACAAAGAATTACCAACGTACAAAACAGGTTATTATATTTCGCTTTTCGGGACAGCTCTTATTTTGCTTTGGATCGGAATTTTCAAATTTACCCCCACCGAAGCTGCGGGAATAAAAAACCTTGTAGAAAACCACTTCCTTACTTTTTACGTATATGATATCATGAGCGTTCAGGCAGTGTCAAATGCTATCGGAGCGATAGAAATTATCATTGCATTGCTACTCATATTTAGTGCGAAATTTGCATACTTACGAAGGTATGCAGCGATAGGAATGATCGTGACTTTCCTTACCACTTTGAGTTACTTATTTACAACTCCCGGAATTTGGAAAGTAGTGGACGGAATTCCTGTAACGGACTTTTTTATCCTAAAAGACCTGATGTTTTTAGGATTTGGATTAATGATACTTCAAAATGACAAAAAATGAATAATAATAAAAAGATAAAAATGAGAAACATATTAGTATTGCTCGGGATGGTGCTGGGCATCGCAGTATTTGCGACAAGTTGCGGAGATTCTTTAAAAAAGAAACCGATAGAAACTAAAAAAGATAATGAGACAGTTATGAACGACAAAAATTTAAAAGAAGTTTATTTTGCAGGCGGATGTTTTTGGGGAACAGAACATTTTTTTCAACAGGTTCGCGGAGTTGTAGGAACGGAAGTTGGTTATGCCAACGGAAAAACTCAAAATCCTACTTATGAAGAAGTGGTAAGTCATACAACAGGTTTTGCAGAAACTGTAAAAGTGAAATATGACCCTGAACAAGTTGATTTAAAACTATTAATTGATCTTTATTTCAAAACGATCGATCCTACAAGTCTGAACAAACAGGGAAATGACAGAGGAGATCAGTACAGAACAGGGATTTATTCAACAGATAAAGATACTGAGGCTATTGTGAAAGAAGAAGTTCAAAAATTAGCTAAAAATTATAGTAAGCCTCTAGTTGTAGAAACGATTCCGTTGAAAAATTTCTATAAAGCAGAAGATTATCACCAAGATTATTTGGATAAAAATCCGGGAGGATATTGCCATATCGAGCCGGGACTTTTTGAAATGGCGAAAAATGCAAACCCTCTTCCAAAGAAAGATGCAAAACCAAAATATCAAAAAGAGGATAAAAAAGTTTTAAAAGAAAAACTAACGGCTGAACAATATAAAGTGACTCAGGAAAATGGTACTGAAATGCCTTTCAAAAACGAATATTGGGACGAAACCCGTGAAGGTATTTATGTAGATATTACAACTGGCGAACCGTTATTTATTTCAACCGATAAGTTTGAATCAGGTTGTGGATGGCCAAGTTTTTCAAAACCGATCACTAAAAAACTGATTGACGAAAAATTAGACACATCAGCCGGAATGGATAGAACAGAAGTGCGAAGCAAAACCGGAGATGCCCATTTAGGACACGTTTTCAATGACGGTCCGGCAGATAAAGGCGGACTTCGTTACTGTATCAACAGTGCTTCTCTAAAGTTTGTTCCTAAAGCGGAAATGGAGAAAAAAGGGTACGGAGAATATCTTTCTCTGTTAGATAAAAAATAATGCAAAAGGAAGGTTGTCGAAAGGCAACCTTTTTTATTTTAAACTTAATTGAAATCTTTCTTTAATGCTTAACATGGAGATGTTTAGAAATAATAAGAATCCGAAGATGATTATAAAAGCCCCTTTTGGAAGTTTAGAGATATTTTGAAAAAACGTTTTATAATATTCTCCGTTGATAAAATCAGAAATTTTATCCATAACAGTTGGATCCCTATAATCAGTAAGATTATCATTACAGAGAAGACATTCATATTTAAATACCTTAGCATTTGGATCCTTATAAATTACAGGTACAAAGAAATGTCCGGTTTTTTCTATATCTAAACCATAAGTTTCATGTCTAGCAATAGCCATATCATTTATTAAAGATGCAAAATCTCCGTAGGTACTGTTTTTATCTAAAATAAATTCAATTCCGGTATTTTTTTCATTTCTTTTTTGAAGTTTTTTAACTTCTGATACATAAAAAGCTGAATTTTCTTTAGCTTTATTGGATATAACTTTTATCTTTTTATATTTCCAATTTCTTATTGATTCAAATGAATTTTTTGAATTTATATCTCTTTCTGAGCTTAATTTTGTTGGAATTCCAAAATCCATAATATTGTAAACGGTTTTATCAATATGCGGACTTATATAATACCAAAACAAAATCGGAATAATAATAGCACTTATCAATCCCGGAAAATAATATATCTTTTTCATATGAATATTTTTCTGTTTATTTGAAATCTCTCTTTAATACTTAGCATTGATATGTTCATAAACAGTAAAAATCCGAAGATGATATAATAAGCTTGTTTAGGAAGGTCAAGCAGATATTTAATTCTTTCAAAACCTGTATAACTTTCTTTATATTTGAAATATTGCCAAACGACACACCCTGTAATTCCATCATATTTTTTTTCAATGGCATTTGGGGCGTTATACTCATGAATCGCAAAAAAATGATTAGTTTTTTCTACATCAACCCCATAGTTTTCTTGATCAGCCAGTTTCATAGCATCCATTAAAGCTATGAAGTCCTGATAATTATTTTTATCATCAATTACAAATTCAATTCCGGTTTCCTTCTCATTTTTTGCCTGTAGTTTTTTTAATTCTGAAACATAATATTGTTGATTTTGTAATGCAGTGTTAGGTTTTACGATAATCTTTTTATAGTTCCAATTTCTAAAAGATTCAAAGGAGGAATTTGAATCTTTTATTCCTTTCTTTATTTTTGCAGGAAGCCCTAAATCCATGACAGTATAGGGTGGATGAACTCTCTGGCTTGCGTAATACCAAAACAAAATCGGAATAATAATAGCACTTATCAATCCCGGAAAATAATATATTTTATTACTTTTTCTCATATTTTTAATTATAAATCCACATCAAAACCGGCTTGGCAGAATTCTGCAATACAGGATCAATCTTTTTCAATGCATCATTAGAAACCGTCGGACAGCCCCAACCTTCAGGCGATCCTTTTGGAAAAACTTCATCATTGCTCATTTTATCCCAAGAATGAAAAACAATCGTTCTTTTTAATGCATTATTATTCGTTTTTTCCAAGCCGTGCATCAAATATTTTACGTTAATTCCCCATTCACTTCTACCTCTTTCTCCAATTTTATATTTTCCTAAAGCTGAAAGGTGGCTTCCGTCTTCATTGCTGAAATCGGGCTTATCTTTTGATTGATCCCAACTCCAGATATTGTTTCCGCATCCGTGGCCAACCAAATATTTCTGTGTAATTTTCTTTTGTTTAAAATCATAAATAAAGAATCGGTTAATTCCCGAATGTAAACTCATATCAATTAAGATACAAAACTCTGTATTAAACTTATTTTTCTTACAAAATTCAAGAGCTTCTTCTCCTTTTTTATCGGTTTTATTGAGGTCAATTGCAGGTTTTGCAACAGGTTTTGGTTTTATAATTGAAGCTGTTTTTTTAACAAAATTTTCCGCTTTTTGATTACATGAGGTAATTACAATTGATGATAATATTGAAAGTGTTGTTATTAAAAATAGAGGTAAGTTTTTCATCATTAGCTTCAAAGAAAATTAAAATTAAACAAAAAAAGTGATTCAAAACATGAACCACTTTAATTTTATATAATGTAAAAGCTGGAATTGACTTACCAATCTCTCTTTTTCAAGATCCAATAAGAACCGAATATGAAAATCACACACCAAACGATACAGGCAATTAAGCTTTCTGTAGGATAGGTGAATTCGTATTTTAATCCAATCATTTTGACCATATTCAATCTCATCATTGGATTAGGAATAAGGCTCGACATACTTTCTAAAGGAAGAAGATGAGTAAAGAAAAAATCATCTTTCATGATTTTCATTCTTTCTAATTCCTGAGTGCCACGAACTTTTTGAAAAACTTCTACAGCCGTTAATATTCCTTCTACAATCCAATAAACGAAGAATCCAAGGAACACAAACATCGATTTTCTTAACAATATAGAAAGAAACATCAGGAAACAAAAAAATGTAAAAAGCTTTACAAAATAGTTCCCAATAAAGAATATTTCCTTGAAAACCATCTCAGAATCTGTATTCTTAGAATAGGTATGACCTAAAAATAAGGTGATGATAAACACAAGAAGGGTAGAAACAATCGTAAAAACTGTAATTGTCAAAAGTTTTGAAGCAATAAATTCTTTTCTGCTAAGTCCATCAATTGTGTTTTGCTTAAACATTCTGTTGCTGAATTCCTGTGAAATAGAAAATACAATGATTAGTCCCAAAAATATTTTCAATAAAGCAACAATATAAGTCGTAAAATTCCAGATTTCCGGAAAATTATATATTCCCTCTTGCTTTAAATTAATCGTAGCTCCAAAAACATCCAAATCTACAAGTCCGATAAAAAGCAATGCAATCAAAATTGCAAAATACATGATGGTGAAAACCTTGAATGGTCTATAATTCAGATTTTTATAATATTCGAGTTTTAATAGTTTAAGCATGATTCGTGTTTTTTACAAGTTCAAGGAATTGAGTTTCAAGAGATAATTTTTTCTTATTCAGATGTGATAAGAAAATACCTTTTTCTGCCAGTTTTTGATTTAGAGCTGAAGCCGAAATTGAAGCATCATCGCGAATCTGAGCTTTAATAATTTCTCCGTCTATTTTTACGGAAGTGAACCATTGAAGTTCTTCCAATGCGCTTAAAAGTTGAGTGTTGTTGTCTGCTTTTAATTCAAAATATCCTTTGTTGCTGGTCATTTCATCCACTCTTCCGGAATAGATTGCGTTTCCTTCTTTTAATACAATAACATGGCTACAGATTTTTTCAATTTCATCTAAAAGGTGACTTGCTATAATAATCGTAATTCCCTGTTTAGCAATACTGTTGATGATATCTCTGATCTGGATAATTCCCTCAGGATCAAGTCCGTTTGTTGGTTCATCTAAAATAAGAACTTCAGGATTGTTCAAAATCGCGGAAGCTATGGCCAGACGTTGTTTCATTCCTAATGAGAACGTTTTGAAAGTATCCTTTTTTCGTTCATAAAGATTGACGGTTTTCAAGACTTCATCAATTCTTTCATAAGGCGTTCCCTTTATTTCAGCTACGATTTTCAGATTGGTTTCTGCGCTTAGATAAGGATAGAAATTAGGCTGTTCGATAATCGCTCCAATTTTTTTCAAAGTGTCGGAATCTGTTCCTTTTTTTCCAAACCAAAACCAATCGCCGCTTGTAGGATTTATGGTTGATAGCAACATCCCGAAAGTAGTGGATTTTCCGCTTCCGTTTGGACCCAAAAGGCCATAAACATTGCCTTTCTCAACATCAAAAGAAATATTGTTTACCACAACTCTTTTGAATTTTTTGGTGAGATTTTTTACTGATAAGATTTTTTCCATGTAATTTGTTTTACATAGTAGTAGTCTTTATAAATTAGAAATTGTTACAAAAATTTAAAATTATAAGTTATTAAGTATGAGTTATGAGTTATGAATTGTGAATTTTTCTGTTTACTGCCTAAAGCTTACAGCATACCACCTACAAGGTATTGCTCATTCATATATTAAATACTAAATTTGATAGAATTAATGATTAATTATGAAGTTAATTGAGTTGGCAAAAGAACTGCATGTTTCTGCAGAAGCTATAAAAAGATTTATACAGGATTTTGATCTTGAATTGGGAGTGTGTATCAGCACCAATTTTGAAGTGAAGAAAGATTTTGAAAAGTTCGCCCGCGAAAATTTAGATTTTTTAAAAAAATATGAAAAAGATCTTGATGAAAACAAAACGCCCGAGCAAATTGCGGAAACCATTAATAAATCAAAGCAAAAGGTAGAACAAGCCATAAAAGAATCCAATCCCAATATTTTTGATAACGGTTTCTTTAAATCTTCTATTTCAAGTTATGGAATTGATAATAAATTAGGCGGAAACTATCAGTTTGTTTATAATTATTTTGGTCATAAAACAAGCCTTGAACACAGAGATTTTATAGGTTACAGAGATTTATTCTTTTATATTTCGAGTGTTTTGGAACCATTTTTAAATCCACAACAAATTAAAGACTGGGGAATTAATAAACCTGCCGGAATGATTCTTTACGGACCTCCAGGAAGCGGAAAAATTTTCTGGGCTAATAAAATTGCCGAAATCATTAATTATAAATTCAAAGAAGTTAAAAAACATTATCTGGGAACCTCTTTGTTAGACGGAAACAAGACCAATTTCAACGATTTTCTTCTAGAAATGATGAAAGAAGATAAAGTTTTACTTTTCCTTGAAGATTTTGACGAAATTATGATGGAGCGAAAAGCCGAAAAAGATATCGCTTCCTGCAATCTTGAGACTCAGGAAATCATTCTTCATCATATCGGAAAGTTCGAAAAAGAAGATGTATTGATGGTTGGTTCCGCGAATACGGTATCGGAAATTGATGAAGAAATTCTGGCTCCGGGAAGGTTTGATGTAATGGTTCCTATTTTTCCGCCCAATGCTTCTGAGCGTTCGGAAATCATTCTGTATGCCATGACAAGAGGTCTTGAACAGGATTCTTTACTATATAAAATTCTTAAAAATAACAAAGCCGATAAAATCCCTTTCTGGCAGGATATTTCATCCAAAATGAAGGTTTTCAGCAACACCATGTTGATCGATTTTACACAAAGCTTAAAAAAACGAATCAAAAATCTTTATCAGAGAACAAGAAACGAAAATCTAAAGATCGATGAAACGCTTCTTACTGGCGCATTAAGAGATGCTACCGGAAAACTTACAGAAGAATATCTTGAACAGATCGCTCGATTTTTAAGTGATGTTATTATCAATAATTCCGATGATTTTCAATATAGAATTCAATCTTTAAAAGTTGAGCTGGAATCTTATAGAATCGTTGAAGAACCGCAAAGGATCATTGGTTTTCATCATAACGGCGAGGAAAAAGGTGAAAGTAAAGGGTAAAAAAAATGATGAGTTACAACTTTTTTTTAATCCCAAATAATAACTTTATATGATTAAATTTTATAATTCAATCAACTTAATTAATAATTTTTAACGTAAAGTATTTGTTATGTGATTATATACTTAAAAGTCAATTAGTTACTATAAATATCTAACTTTGGCTTTTAAAATTATGGAACATGTAAGTTTGAACGGAAGTTATTTGCTTCCTGTTTTTTTTGATCTTTTTGCTGTATTTTTATTTGCCTTTTCGGGCTCTATTAAAGCCATTGAAAAGGGGTATGATTTTATAGGCGTTTTTATTGTAGCCATGGTAACAAGTACTGGTGGTAGCTTGATAAGAGATGTTTTGCTGCAACATGGGGCGCCGGCTCCTTTGCTGGATTACAGATATCTTTTGAGCATTTTTCTTGCAGGCATAATCGCCATGTTTTTATATAAATACAGCAGACATTTTACGATTTTGATTAATATTATTGATGCAATTTCACTGGGAATGTATGCTGTTTTTGGTACGCAGAAAGCAATAGTTTTGGGATTAAGTATTTTTTCTGCTTTTATCATAGGGTTTATCAATGCAATCGGCGGAGGATTGCTGCGGGATATTTTGATGAAGGAAGAGTCGCATTTTTTTAAACCGGGACAATATTATGCAGTCAATTCTATTCTTGCCATTACTGTTTTCTTAATTTTGGGAACGCTACTGAATTTACATGCAGAAACTGCTGCCATAATTGCTATTATTCTTGCTTCTGTATTAAGATATTTGGCGGTTAAATATAATTTTCAGACTAAAGCTGTTAATCAGTGGCGATTTAACAGATAATATATTAAAATCAGTTATTTAAAATCTGAAGAGTTTTCTATTTAAAAATCACGAACAGTAAAAAACCATAAAATATCATTATTTTTGCAAAAAAGAATAATTTCGTGATCAACAACGACCAGATAAAAGAAGTTCAATCCAGAATTGAAGACCTATATAAATATCTTCATATAGAAAAAAAGAAGATAGAAATTTCTAATGACGATGAAAAAACGGCTGCACCTGAATTTTGGGATAATCCTAAAGCAGCAGAAACTTTCCTGAAACAACTTCGTTCCAAGAGGAAATGGGTGGAAGGTTATGACGAGATTAATACTCAGTTTGAAGATTTACAGGTTTTGGTTGAATTTGCCAAAGAAGATCCCGATTCTGAAAAAGAATTAGATGAAGCGTTCCCTAAATTGGTAGAAAAAATCGAAGATCTTGAGTTTAAAAATATGCTTTCCAACGAAGGTGATGAACTTTCTGCTGTTTTACAAATCACGGCAGGAGCCGGAGGTACAGAAAGTTGTGACTGGGCGGCCATGTTGATGAGAATGTACACAATGTGGGCAGAAAAGCAAGGCTACAAGATCAAAGAACTGAATTACCAAGAAGGTGATGTTGCCGGAGTAAAAACGGTAACCTTAGAAATCGAAGGTGAGTATGCTTTCGGATATCTGAAAGGTGAAAACGGAGTTCACAGATTGGTAAGAATTTCGCCATTCGACAGTAATGCAAAACGTCATACAAGTTTCGTTTCCGTATACGTTTATCCTTTGGTTGATGATACGATCGAGATTAATATTAATCCTGCAGATATTTCATTTGAAACCATGCGAAGTTCGGGAGCGGGTGGACAAAACGTTAACAAGGTTGAAACCGCTGTTCGTCTTCGTCACGCACCGACAGGAATTATCATTGAAAACTCAGAATCCCGTTCACAGCTTCAAAATAAAGAAAAAGCAATGCAGTTGCTTCGTTCAAGATTATACGAAAAGGAACTGGAAGAACGTTTGAAAGCCCGTAACGAAATTGAAGCCAACAAAATGAAGATCGAGTGGGGAAGTCAGATCCGAAACTACGTCATGCATCCTTATAAATTGATAAAAGATGTACGCTCAGCTCATGAAACCTCAGACGTAGATTCTGTGATGAACGGAAATCTTACTCCATTCCTGAAAGCATATCTGATGGCAGACGGAACGGGAGGCTCGGCTGATGATATGGACTTATAAATATCATGTCATCTTTTAGTTAAATTCTTATAATTAATTTCCTTTTGAAGTTTATTAGACTTATTTTTGTTACTTATCAATATATATGGAAGATTTCAATAGCTGGCGAGATTTATTAAACCCTGAATTTTATATAAAAATGGGAGGGTTTTGGCTTATTTTATTTATTGTTTTTGCTGAAACCGGTCTTTTTGTAGGATTTTTTCTACCTGGGGATTCTTTACTGTTTGTTTCAGGGATTTATGCTGTTGATATCATCAAAGAGACTTTTGGCTCCACGGGGAGTGATTTCTTAGATACTACGATTTTGGCTTCGGCGGTTGCCCTTGCTGCAATTATTGGTAACGAAGTTGGATATTACGTTGGAGTAAAAGCCGGACCTGCTCTGTATAAAAAGCAGGATACAATGCTGTTTAAGAAAAAATATCTTTATCAGGCGCATGATTTTTTCGAAAAACATGGAGCTTTAGCTGTTATTATGGCTAGATTTTTACCTGTTGTAAGAACTTTTACACCAATGGTTGCGGGGATTGTAAAAATGGATAAAAAAGAGTTTTTAAGAGATAATGTGATCGGAGCTGTGCTTTGGTCGTTCTTATTGATTTTTGCAGGACACTATCTTGACAAATTATTTATGGATCAGTTTGGAATTAATTTAAAGGAAAAACTAGAATACATTATCATTATTATTGTTTTAGTAACAACACTTCCTGTAATTGTTAAATTCTTATTCGGTAAGAAAGAAGATCATTCTAAATATGAAAATCAAGATCAAGATCCTGAATAAATAAAAGACATCATAAAATATCAATAACCCGCTTTTGAAGTGGGTTATTTTTTTATCCATTCCAGAATGTTGGGATAGATAATGCTGTCTCTTTTCTTTTTATTGAATAATCTTGGAACGTGACCTGTTTTTTTCATGAAAATCAGTTTATGAGGAATATTTTTCTCAGTAAGTACAGAATCAAGTAATAAACCCTGATGTTGATTAACTAGGAAATCAGTATTCCCTTGAAATAAAAGAGTAGGAACATTAGAAATATTAGCAATTGGACTTGCTTTTTGGAATTCCTCAGACAAGTTTTTGCGGTCAAATTTTATCCCCACCACCTTTTGAAAAGTAGGTGAAGTATATTTTGAATAAAATGAATTTAAATATTCTTTAGAGTAAAAATCCGTAGGCCCGCTCAGAGAAATAATTTTTTTTACCTGATCAGGATGTTGATAGCCGTAAAGTAAAGACAAATGCCCGCCGGCACTTTCTCCCAAAATGATATAATTGTTTGGTTGAAGTTCTGCTTTTTCTGCCAGAGAATTAAATGTATTGATGGCTAAACCTATATCTTCCAACTGCTCTCTGTAAGTGATTTTTTTTGATTTTGAAACCAGTCTGTAATTCATATTAATGCTTGGAATGTTATTTTCAAAAAGCATTTTCTGAATCTGGATCATATGCTCTTTTTTACCTAATGTCCAGGCGCCACCGTGTACGATAAGAACGACAGGAGAATCAACAGGATACTCTCTCGGGAGGAAAATATCCATTTTTTGTCTCTCATGTTCTCCGTATTTTAAGTTATAGATTTTCTGCTGATTGTTAGCTCCCATCCAGACTCTGAATTTTGTATTACAAGAATTTAATAAAAAGCTGAGACACCCTAAAACAAAAAAATGATATCTGAGAATGAGCTTTTTCATGAAATAAATTTACGCAAAAAAAGTTTTAAACAATTAAGTAGTCAAATGATTTTTACCATTGTTCAATGATATGCAAAAAATTCTGGTGGTAGTGTTTTGGTACATATAATTTAAATGTTTTTAGATAATTACATTGAATTAATGAATCGTTTCTAGGTTAATAGCTTCACTGATGAGTTTTTTTTCTTCTTTTTTTACGTTAAAAAGTTATTCGAAGAAGCCTTTAAGTTAAAATAGTAGGCTTTTAACTTCAATTATCCATGTTCAAAACATAAAATATCAGGCTCGGAACCTAATCGAAGAAGTTATAAGCCTAAAATTTTGTGGTAAGAATTTATATTACATTGTAAATATTTTTTTGAAAGTAATTAATAAATAAAATGTTTTTAATTTCTCTTAAAACCTTTTTGAATCATACAATAAAGTCGAATTAAATAATTATTTTTGCTCCTTAACAATTATTAAAAAAACATTAAAATATGGCTTCTGGTTTTTTTGCAATTTTGGATGATATCGCAGCTTTGATGGATGATGTGGCGGTTACAAGTAAAATAGCGACTCAAAAAACAGCGGGGATCTTGGGAGATGATCTTGCTGTAAATGCAGAAAAAGCTACGGGCTTCCTTTCTTCACGTGAAATCCCTGTTTTATGGGCGATCACAAAAGGATCTTTTATCAACAAACTCATCATTCTGCCTATCGTATTTTTACTCAATTGGCTGTATTCACCGGCGATTAATTATGTATTGATCCTTGGAGGATTATATTTAGCTTTCGAAGGGGTTGAAAAAGTGATAGAATTTCTTTTTCACCGTGACAAAAAGGGTCATGAAGTGGTAGAGGAAATTGTACAAGACGAAAAAAGTTCTGAAGAAATAGAAAAAGCTAAGGTAAAATCTGCAATTACAACAGATTTTATTTTATCGATCGAGATCGTAATTATTGCATTGGGAACCGTATTGGAAGAAAATCATCCCTTCATTACGCAGATTTTAGTAACGAGTTTGGTTGCATTTATTGCCACTGTAGGAGTTTACGGAATTGTAGCGTTGATCGTAAGAATGGATGATGCCGGATTTAAATTGATCAAAAAAAGTAACGATAAAGGTTTCTTCGGGACACTTGGCCATTTTTTGGTGAAGGCTTTACCTATCGTTATTAAAATTTTAGGTGTAGTAGGTACGATCGCTTTGATCATGGTAGCTGGCGGAATTTTTCTACATAGAGTAGAATTCCTTCATGGGGTACTTCCAACTTGGCCGGATGTTTTGAAAGAACTTACGCTTGGAATCGTTGGTGGATTGGGAGCTGTTGCAATTTTCACTTTAGGTAAAAAAGTGGTTTCAGCGGTTAGGAAATAATTGTATGAGAAGCTTATCAATTGATGTATTAAAAATAATTCTGGCATTTTTTGTCGTTTTTTTACACATGCATCTTTTGAGAGATGAGTATCCTTCCTTAAGTTATGTTCTAGTAAACGGACTTTTTAGAATTGGAGTGCCTGTTTTCCTGATTATTACGGGATATTATTTTTATTATGTTGATACTTTTGATAAGTTGAAAAAATGGTCATTAAGAACATTTTTACTCTATTCAATTTGGTCGATAATCTATATTCCGTTGTGGAAAGAGGGGATGGTTTTTACTAATATTGTTTTTGGTTATCACCATTTATGGTACCTGATCGGGACTTTATTTGCAGGGATTCTGTTGTTTGTTCTAAGGAAAAAATCAACTTCTGTATTGGGTGCAACCATTCTTATTTTATTCGGAATTGGTTATACCATTCAGCTTTTGGGAAATCTTCATTATTTTACGGGTGAATTGGATTCAACATTGAATCTATATCCATTTTACAGGAACTTTTTATTTGTCTGTTTTCCATTTTTGGGAATAGGTTTTTTAATTAAAAAATTAAATATTGATGTTAAACAAAATCCTTCATTACCACTTGTTTTAGGATCAATTGCATTAGTTGTTTTTGAGGCTTTTCTAAATTATAAACTCATTCATTTAAACCAAAAGGAGAGTATAGATCTTTTAATTTCCCTATTAATAGCGTGTCCGTTGGTATTTTTATACTGTAAAAATTTACCTTTTAAAACGGATTCTAAAATACTTGCAAGTTTATCGACCGCAATTTACTTAGTCCATCCATTAATTATGAACTGGATCTTTGATATGAATCTGCCTTCATTTGAATTTGTAATTTTCATTACAGTTTTATTAATAGTAAGCCTGATCTTGGTTTTTGTGAATAGGAAAGTGAAATATTTATTATAAGTAACTCTATTTTATTTTCAATCCTTTTACATATGCTAATTTAATTGTATCAGCTCCATGAAATTCAGAGTGATTGAGGTCGATTTCATTCATCGTTTTTAGTTTTTCATAAAGGTTGAAGATATTTCCTTTGTAAGGACAATGACTTATAAAATTGTTAAAAAATATTTCGGCAGTTTCTTTTTCCGAAAAGCAAAGTAGAAAGTTTAAAGGAGAAATAGAATCTTCTGCCCATTGATTAAATTTTGTTCCATTGTTCTTTAAAAAATCGATGGCAATTTCTTTAGAATTGAAAAATTCAAATATGGGAAGTATGTGTTGTTTTATACTTTCTGTAATTTCAGTAATCGAATTGTCATAGGATAAACCTGCCAAATTCCATTCTTTCCAATTATTATAGGGAGTGAAATAGCCGATCTGATTTCCAAAAATTAATCCCTGAGAATACTCATTTTTTGTTTGTTCAATCTGCCATTTCTTTAATATTTTAGAATAGATATTAATATGGGGAAGTATTTGAATGAATGAAGAATCATTCCTAAAACTTGATTGAAAATAAATCTCAAAATAGATATCCTTATCAATCGAAATTTTCTTAAGTCTTTGCCCTTTTTCAAGGGTTTTGAACCCATCAAGCTGATTGGCGATTTCGTGGCAGGCGTTTAAAAATATTGTTCTTGTCTCCATTACTATTGAATAAATTCAGTATAGAAACAAATATAGAAGAAAAAATTAATGGAATAAAAAAAGAGACTTGCAATAAGTCTCTTTTAAATATTTTTAGTTGAATAAATCTTTCACTTTATCAAAGAAAGTTTTTTCTTTTCCGGAAGGTTCTGCAACCATTTCTCCGCTAGACATCTGCTTTTCGAAGAAGTCTTTCTGCTCTTTCGTAAGTTTTTGTGGTGTCCATACATTGATGTGGATAAACATATCGCCTTTTCCGTAGCTGTCGATGCTTGGTAGGCCTTTTCCTGCCAGTCTTAGGATCTTTCCTGATTGTGTACCAGGTTCGATCGTGATCTTAACTTTTCCGCCAACGGTAGGAATTTCTCTTTTAGTTCCCAGTGAAGCTTCAGCAAATGAAATATATAATTCCTGGTGAAGATTATCACCTTCTCTTTTAATTACCTGATCTACTTCTTCTTCTACGATCACCAATAGATCTCCTGGAATACCTCCAAAAGGAGCGTCATTACCTTTTCCTCTTACATTAAGCTGAATTCCGTCTCTAGCTCCCGCAGGAATGTTGATCGTGATTTCGTCTTCATCTTTTATTAGACCTTGTGCATTGGCACCAGCTGGAATTTTATCGGCAACTTTCCCGATTCCCTGACAAGTTCCACACGTAGTCTGAGTCTGCATTTGTCCGAACATCGTGTTCATTACTTTCAACTGAACACCAGAACCGTTACATGTAGGACACGTTTTTGAAGTAGCACCGGGTGCCATCTTCATTTTTTTAACTTTAAGAGTTTTTTGAGTTCCGTTTACCATCTCTTCAAGGTTCAGCTTGATTCTGATTCTTAAATTAGAACCTTTCACTTGCTGTTGTCCTCCGCCAAAGCCACCGCCGCCACCGAAATGACCACCGAAAATATCTCCAAACTGGCTGAAAATATCTTCCATATTCATTCCGCCGCCGAAACCGCCTCCGCCTCCAAAGCCTCCGTTTCCGCCAACTCCTGCATGACCATATTGGTCATATCTTGCACGTTTATTGTCGTCGCTTAATATTTCATAAGCTTCTGCTGCTTCTTTGAATTTTTCTTCGGCATCTTTATCACCAGGATTTTTATCCGGGTGAAATTTGATCGCCATTTTACGGTATGCTTTCTTTATTTCTTCGGCTGATGCAGATTTGCTGATCTCAAGAACCTCGTAATAATCTCTTTTTGACATGTCTTTCTATAATTGATTATCGATAAATGATAAATGATGCTTATAGCCTATCAATTATCTCTCATCATTTATCATTGATGAATTTAGTTTCCTGTTACTACTTTTGCAAAACGAATTACTTTTTCGCCTAACATATATCCTGTTTCGATAACGTCTACAATTTTACCTTTCAAATCTTCTGAAGGTGAAGGAATTTGAGTAATAGCCTCGTGAAGATCTACATTGAAAGTATCTCCGGCTCTTACTTCCATTACTTTCAAGCCTTTTTCAGTAAGTTTATTTTTAAGTTTTTGATAGATAAGCTCAACGCCTTGAAGGTCTGCTTCGTTTCCGTTTTTAGCGATCTCTTTTAGAGCTCTTTCAAAATCATCCAACACACCAAGCATAGATACCATCATGTCTTGATTTGCATATTGGAAAAATTCCATTTTCTCTTTAGAAGTTCTTTTTTTATAATTTTCGAACTCAGCGTAAAGACGAATGTAACGGTTTTTCTCTTCTGCCAAAAGTTCTTCCGGAGTAGGAGTATTTGTCACATTTTCTTCAGCAACTGTTTCGTTCTGAGTATTCGTATCTTGTTGTGTATTGATGTTTTCTTCGTTGATATCCTGATTTTCCATTTTCAATAACTATTTTAAAGAATTGTTTGGCAAAGATACTGCCAAAGAAAAAATTAGGACATTAAGGCAGGATTAGGAATCAATGATCAATAGAAAATGGTCAATTTTTCCAGCTTGTGTGTGAATTTACAATTGATTATTAACAAAGATTTATTTGGTAGAAAGACTACTTTTTTAAATTTAATTATAAAAGATAAGCACACAGTTTGTCATGCTGGAAGGATTTAAACAGTAAAATAAATTTTGTTTTTTAGTTTGACTTATTTTAAGACTTATATTTTTAAATAATTGTTTAGATCCTTCCAGGATGACAAACTGTATGGCTATTATTGATGCTAAATAATTTAGTATTCACAATTTCATCATTCACATTTAAATCTATTCTCCGAAAAATGTTTGATATAATAAATAAAGATTTAAAATAATAATAACAAATGAGATGATCCAGATGCAGACTTTCATTAAAGGCTTATTTACAAATTCGCCCATTTTTGCTTTATCATTGGTAAACATTACAAGCGGAACAACAGCGAAACTCAGTTGCATCGAAAGGATAACCTGACTTAAAACTAATAATTCCGTAGTTCCTTTTTCACCATATATTATTGCTACAATCAAGGCAGGAATTACAGCAATCAATCTTGTGATCAATCTTCTTAGCCAAGGTTTTAATTTAATATTTAAAAAGCCTTCCATTACAATTTGTCCGGCAAGAGTTCCTGTTAATGTCGAGTTTTGCCCAGAAGCTAATAAAGCAATCGCAAAAGCAATACTTGCCATTGAAGCTCCTAAGATCGGTGTCAACATTTTATAAGCATCATGAATATCTGCAACATCATGATTTCCTGTCGTATGGAAAGTAGCCGCCGCCAGAATAAGAATAGCAGCATTAATGAAAAAAGCGAGCATTAAAGAAACCGTACTGTCAATTGTTGCAAATTTTATCGCTTCTTTTTTTCCTTCTGTATCACGAGTGTAATCTCTTGTCTGAACAATACTGCTGTGTAAATAGAGGTTGTGGGGCATAACGGTAGCTCCTAAAATTCCTATGGCAATATAGAGCATTGCCGGATTTTGAAGAATTTCTTTTTGAGGAACCAATCCACCTAAAATTTCGTTAAAAGCAGGTTGAGAAATCACGATCTCATAAATAAAACAGGCTAGAATGATGAAAATAAGTCCACCAACAATACTTTCGATCCATCTGAAACCTTTTGCCTGAAGTAAAAGTATAATCAAAACATCAACGGTTGTAATCACAATTCCCCAAGTTAATGGAATATGGAAAAGTAAATTCAGGGCAATGGCTGAACCGATGACCTCTGCGAGATCACAGGCGGCGATGGCTATTTCACAAAATACCCAAAGCATAAAATTGGTTTTCGGTCCAAAATGATCTCTGCAAGCCTGAGCAAGATCTCTTTCTGCAACAACGCCCAACTTTACAGATAAATGCTGTAAAACCATCGCGAAAATATTAGAAATAAGAATTACCGATAGGAGAGTATACCCAAACTGCGCGCCACCAGCAATATCTGTGGCCCAGTTTCCGGGGTCCATATATCCAACGGCAATCATCAATCCGGGGCCTGCAAAAGCAAGATATTTTCTCCAAAAACTTCCATTTTTAGGTACTTTTATCGAAGAGTAAACTTCTGATAGAGAGTGGGATGTTTTATCTTTACGCCAAGCGTTTTTTAAATTCAGATTCATAAATGTTAGAAATGACTAACAAATTTAATTAAATAAATGAAAATACAAAGTATATAACAAAAAAATCCCGAAAAATTATTTTTCGGGATCTTGATATGTATTGTTGAAGATTATTTTGCAAATCTTACAGCCATTTTTCTGTCAACTGCTCTTTCAGCATCAGAAGCTTTAGCGTCTACTGTTGCAAATTGGCTTCCGTATCCTTCAGCTCCTAAAACTTGTCCACCAAGATTTTGTTTTGCCAACCAATCTTTAATGTAAGCTGCTCTTGCAGTTGAAAGTTTTACATTACTCGCTTCGTTACCTGTTTTGTCAGTATAACCACCGATTTTTACTTTAGCATCCGGGAAAGCTTTTAAAATAGCTGCCAAATTCTCTAATTGTCCTTGTGAACCTGCTTCCAATTCTGTAGAACTTCCTAATTTGAAGTTTACATGGTCAAAATCATACCATTTATCCTTCAAAGCACTGTCATCTGCAGCATTTTTATAACCGTCAGATTTCAGGAAAGCGATCATTTGATCTTCCATTCCGCCTTTATAACCTTTAAGAGCTGTACCGTTAAGATCGATATTTTCATCAACTTTAGTTGTTGTAGCTCCTGTTGCTGTATCTGTTGAAGAAACCGTTGCTGCAGTATCTACAGGCGCCGCAGTTGAATCTGTTGCTACCGTTGTTGTTGTAGTTTCTTTTTTCTCACACTGTTTCCATAGGAAATAACCTGCTGCAAGCAATAATAATAGGGGTAGAAGCCATTTCCAGATAGATCCGCCACCGTCAGAATTGTTTCTGTCTGGGTCTGTTCCTACCGGAGTAGTACTTCTTGTAACCTCTATTTTGGGCTCTTCACGTACAGTTTGTTTTATCGTGTCACCGTCATTGTCAAACTTATATCCTTTAGCCCAGTCTCCAATATTTAAAGAAGCTAAAGAAAGTCCCGCAGGCAACAATGTTGAAACAATACCTTTTTGTTCACTCAGTAAACTAGAGATCCCTGATTTGTCTAAATTGTTATCTGCTGCATATTTTCCAACAGATCCCAGCGTTGCTCCAGTTACTAAATTCAATAGTGAACTTGAAGAATTATTACTAATTCCGGCATACGTTGCAATAGCGTTTACTATTCCGCTTACTTTGTCTCCAAAGATGGAAGATAGTAAAGTACTTATCCAAGAGCTGTTTGCAGAGTTACCCAATAAGTTCCCCAATATTCCACTGGAAGAAGCATTCGAAATGGCATCCAAAACCGCAGCATTGTCCGAATTATTAGCTAATCCGCCTACGATCGCAGGTAATAAGCCTCCAATTGCTTTTGAAATACCAGATTCACTTTCTCCAAGCTGAGATGCAGCCTGAGAGACCAAAGCAGGACCTAATTGTCCTTTAATTAAATCAATGACATTTAAAGACATAATAAATTATTTTGAGATTAATGTGATATAAAATTAAACAAAAATCTGTCCAAATATAGATTTAAATAAAAAAATCTTTAAAAATCACGAAAATTTTTAAAGATTTGTTAATTTATTATGTTAAATGTTAATAAGCTTTTGCGAACAAAACTCGACGTTTAGATGGTTTTCCTGAAATCAGAGAAATACCCTCTTCATTGTCATCGTTTGAAGGAATACATCTGATCGTAGCCTTCGTTTCGTCCTTTATTTGCTCTTCTTCTTCTGCCGTCCCATCCCAATGTGCATAGATGAAACCTCCTTTTTCTTCTAAAACCTTTTTAAACTCTTCGTATGTATCAACTTTAGTGATGTGATCTTCTCTGTGGCTTAATGCTTTAGCGTAGATGTCTTTTTGAATAGTTTTTAATAATTCTTCAATGTAAGAATCTAAACCTTCAATACTGTGAGTTTCTTTTGTAAGGTTATCTCTTCTTGCGATCTCAACAGATCTGTTTTCTAGATCTCTTGGTCCCATTGCGATTCTTACAGGAACACCTTTTAGTTCGTATTCTGCAAATTTCCAGCCTGGTTTGTTATGAGTGTCATTATCAAACTTCACAGAAATTCCTTTAGCTCTTAATTTAGCCTGAATATCTAAAGCAACTTCACTGATTTGCTCTAATTGCTCTTCTCCTTTAAAGATAGGAACGATCACAACCTGAATCGGTGCCAACGTTGGAGGCAATACCAATCCTAAATCATCAGAGTGCGTCATAATTAAAGCTCCCATTAAACGGGTTGAAGTTCCCCAAGATGTTGCCCAAGCATGCTCAATTTTACCTTCTTTGTTAGTGAATTTTACATCAAAAGCTTTCGCGAAGTTCTGACCTAAAAAGTGAGAAGTTCCCGCCTGTAATGCTTTTCCGTCCTGCATTAATGCTTCGATACAATAGGTTTCATCAGCTCCTGCAAATCTTTCAGATGGTGTTTTTACCCCCTGGATTACCGGCATTGCCATGAAGTTTTCTGCAAAATCTGCATATACTTTATTCATTTTTTCAGCTTCTTCAACCGCTTCGTCTTTTGTAGCATGAGCCGTGTGACCTTCCTGCCATAAAAATTCTGCCGTTCTTAAAAATAAACGGGTTCTCATTTCCCAACGTACAACATTGGCCCATTGGTTGATTAATATAGGTAAATCTCTGTAAGATTGAATCCAGTTTTTATAAGTACTCCAGATAATTGCTTCTGATGTTGGACGAACGATTAATTCTTCTTCCAATTTAGCATCCGGATCTACAATCAGTTTCGCAGGATTGTTTGGGTCTGTTTTTAATCTGTAATGGGTAACAACAGCGCATTCTTTTGCAAAACCTGCAGCATTTTTTTCTTCAGCCTCGAATAAGCTTTTGGGCACAAAAAGCGGGAAATAAGCATTAACGTGACCTGTTTCTTTGAATTTTTTATCCATTTCATCACGCATTTTTTCCCAGATCGCATATCCGTATGGTTTTATAACCATGCATCCTCGCACCCCTGAGTTTTCAGCTAGGTCTGCTTTAACAACTAACTCGTTATACCATTTGCTGTAATCTTCGCTTCTTGAGGTTAATTTTGCCATTATTCTTAAAATTTTTTTTAACTTTTCCCTATTATTGTTATCTAAAAAATAAAATCTATTTTTGATAGATTTTATTGACGATATTTTGGTACATTTTTGGTACCGATTGCAAATATAATTTAAATTAAAAATCTTTACGTTATCATGAAAAGAAATATACATAAAAATTTGCTTGGTATGTTGAAATCTAAAGGGATTTTGGCGGTGTCAGGTGGATTATTGCTTATGTCTTGTGGAGCTCAGATGGGTGGATACACGGAGACAGATGGGGTTTACTATGACCCGAATAAAGACACACTACCGGAAGGCGTTATTATTAATAATGATAATGGTAACAGAGTAGGAGAATACTATGATTATTACCAGGATTCAAATATTGTTGAAAATGCACAGATGAATTCTCAGGAGCAAAATAACAGATACGACTCTTGGAGTGATAATAACTGGAATACTAATGCTACGGATTCTGACTGGGGTAACTTTGCAGGATCTCAAACCAATTATTATGACAATTCTTGGGGTTCACCTTGGGGATGGTATGGTGGTTACAGCCCATATTGGGGATGGAACAGAGGTTGGGGCATGGGCATGTCTTTCGGATGGGGTAGCTCATTCGGATGGGGATGGGGAGGCTCTTGGGGATATAGCCCTTGGGGTTATGGATACGGTGGTTTCTACGATCCTTTCTGGGGTGGCGGATATTACGGATACCCTTACGGAGGTGGATACTGGGGTAATGGCTATTACAACAGAGGTATTTACAGAAGAAGCGGTACTAATGGAACAAGCTTTAACAGAATGAGCAACGGTTTCAATACTAATAATAGAGCTGCAAGTGGTTTCAGAAATAGTAACGGAGGCTTCAGAAACAGCAATGGAAATAATGGAGGCTTCAGAAATGGAACTAACGGAGGTTTTAGACAGCAGGGAAGTAATGGTGGCTTTAGAAACAACGGACAAGCCGGAGGATTTAGAAATAATGGTCAAGCCGGAGGATTCCGTAATTCTCAACCAAGACAAAATTATAATTACAATCAACAACAGTCACAGCCAAGATATAGAAATGACAGTGGATTTAGATCCAACGATAATGGTGGTTTCAGATCTAGTGGTGGTTTCAACTCTGGCGGCGGCGGATTCAGATCTGGTGGTTCTTCCGGTGGTGGAGGCGGTTTTAGATCTTCCGGTGGCGGAGGAGGCGGTGGCTTCAGAGGTGGCAGATAATATGTGAAATTTAATAACTATTCAAAAAAATAATGTTAAAAAAATCTTTAGTAATAATGAGTATTTCTGCTGCATTTTTTGCGCAGGCTCAGGATATTTCTGTACTAAGAAATTCTGTTGATGTTTACTCTAATTCTCAAATGGTAGGTTCTTCCAAGTTTAATGCGATGGGAGGAGCTAACGGAGCTTTGGGTGGAGATGCAAGTTCTTTATTAACCAACCCCGCAGGTTTAGGAGTTGCCATCTCTGGTGAGGTTTCCGGGACGTTGTCAATTATGGGTAATAAAAATACTTCAACATTGGCAGGCGCATCAACGAGTTATAGTAATACGAAAGGTGATCTTGGAAATGTTGGCGGTATTATGACTTTCCAACTGATGACAGAAAGTGCTTGGAAGTTCATTAATGTTGGGGTTAATTTCTCAAATCAGTCACTTGATAATTACGTTGAAACTGCAGGAAACAGCAATATACTTTTTACTGATGTGGATACAGGTAATTCATCATCGTATGGTAAACATGCTTACAATAGATATGGCAATCTATCTAAAACAAGTTTTGGTGTAGGTGCAAATTACAATCATAATCTTTATATCGGTGCAGGATTAAATTTTTTCAACGCATCGCTTGATCAGTCGGATACGGCTTCTTTAAATTCTAACACGAATAATTCTACGGAATTTTTCAGCAAAAACGGAACGCCATATTACGAAAGGTCTAATGGTTTTTCAGCTTCATTAGGGGTGATTGGGAAATTGAGTCCGAACTTTAGATTAGGAGCTTCTATTGAAACACCTACTTTCTGGACTATTGATAAAAGCTATAATTTCTACAATGATCCAGTTTACGGAGATGATATTGGCCTTGAAAGCAATAAATTTACTTCGCCTCTTAAAGCAACGGTAAGTGCTGCGTTCGTAGCGAGTAAAAATTTCTCTTTGGACGTAGATTATACATTAGGGCTTACAAAACCTAAATATAAAGTATATACTCAAACAGAAACCGACATAAATAATTTCTTTAAAGATAATTATAAAAACTTATCTGAATTAAGAGTTGGTGCGGAATACCGAGTAAAACAAGTACGATTGAGAGGTGGATATTCTTACACTTCAACACCGTTTGATGCCTTGACTATCGGAAGATATACAGATGGAGGAGATCAGGTTGACCAGTCTTATGGTAACCTTATTCTTAATAACAGAAATGCATTGTCATTCGGTATCGGATATGATTTCAAATCATTCTACATCGATGCTGCTTATCAGAATATAACTTCAAAATATACCAACCCTTTTATGTTTGGTGTATTGGATGATAATAATAATTCTGCTTATTATTCTGCAACGAATAGTGTAGCGAGTGATTCGTTCATTGTTTCGGATGTGAAAAATATCAGAAATAACTTCTTTCTTACATTGGGATGGAAATTTTAATTTCTACCCATATATGTAATGAGTGATTAAATTGAGGCTCCGAATCTTCGATTCGGAGCTTTTTTATGTTTAATTGTTATTAATCAGGATTTTGAATCAGGTTTGGTTGAATTTGTATCTGTTGTTCCGGAATATATTCTATGATTCTATTATTGGTATAAGGTATTGTATAAAATGGATTGTTTCCGCTTAAATGTGTACCCGGATATTGTCTGTTCATTTCCAGTTTATTTCTGAATACATCATATTTTCTTTGTGCTTCAAAAGCAAGCTCAAGTCTTCTTTCTTGAAGAACAATATCTAAAATTGTTTGTCCTGCCGGAACTGTTGCGTATGTTGGAATTCCTGCTCTTGTTCTGATGATATTAACATCAGCTAATGCAGAAGTTGTCATTCCTTTTTTGGCATAGGCTTCAGCTCTATTTAAATATATTTCTGCTAATCTAACCACAACCGGTGACCATAATTGTGCTACACCTTCCTGTAGTGAACATTTTAAGATGTAAAATTTAGGATATCCGTTTCTTTTATCCATGTCATTATCTAAAGTAACATATGTTTTGGCACCTCCTGAATTCATAAAATAATAATTTGTTTTATTAGGTAAAACTTCAGGATATATTTGATAATTGACGTTGTTCATTGTGAAGTAAGTGTTCCCTCCTTGTTGAAATGTCTTTTGAAAAACATAATTGTAAGTTACTCCTCCCGAAGCATTGGTTCCCTGCTGTACCCAATAGGCAACCGGAATTAGCGGATCGCTGTATTTAGGAGAAATAAATTTCAATCTTGCATCCTGAGGATTTTGTCTAATGAGGTTTAAATAAGAAGAAGATGCATACATCTCGCCCCAACCCACACTTTGAATATTCGCGTACATGGATCCGATCGTGTACCAGCCATCGCTGTAATCACCATCTTTATTATATTTAAATGCAAAAATGGTCTCGTTGTTGTTTTCCGGAGTTTTGGTTGCGTAAGAAGGGAGTTCGGAATTCGACAACAGGGTGTATTTTCCGGAATTGATCACTTTATCAGCGTATTCAATGGTTTTATCATTGTTTTCCATATAAAGATAAACTCTGGAAAGTAATGCTTGGGCAGCTTCTTTAGAAGCGTAAATATTTTTTTTATCAAGAGTCATGAGTTGTTCTGCTTTTTTCAGATCATTAGTAATCTGATCGTAAATAGCTCCAACAGTTGCTCTGGGTGGCAATTCATTAACATCATCAGAAGTTTTCAATGGTACTCCTAGGTTTCCTGTTCCTTGATTGTACGGTCTTCCAAATACGTTTACTAAAGAGAAATAAACATAAGCTCTTAGGAAATAATTTTCACCAATAAGTTGGTCTGTCTCGGCATCTTTTCCTTCGGAAAATTTAGATATAACCCTGTTGCAGCCAATAATAGCTTTGTATCCGGCATTCCAGATGGTATTGGATCGTCCGTTATTTTTAATACTTCTGTAGTTGTAATAATAGAAAAACTGATCAGATGTGGTTCCGCTAATATCAATGTTGTCTCCGCCATATTCACCAACTCGATATAGGTTATTAAAAAAGCCGCCGCCGTTGGCATCGCCTTTCAATAGAGCATAATTTCCTAATGTTATCGTTTGTAATCCTGTTGGATCTGCCAGTATTACATCAGATCCTTCGAATCGAAAGGTGATCGGTCTATATTACACGCTGTTAGCGTTAATGCAAAAAATGGAATGAATATTTTTTTCATAATGTTTTAAATTTTAAAAAGAGAAATTAAAGCCCAAAGAAAACCTTCTTGGAATAGGATATATTGTTTCTGCTCTACCGGAATATGTAGTTTGGTTACTTGGAACTCCTACTTCAGGATCAACGCCGGAAAACTTAGTAATCGTAAATAGATTTTCCCCCATGATATAAATGCTTGCAGATTTCATTTTGATCTTTTCTGTTAATGAGGCCGGGAAATTATATCCAAGTCTTAAAGATCTTAATTTAACATAGCTTGCGTCTTCTAAATATCGCGATGAAGGTCTGTTGGTTAAACTACTGCTGTTGTAACTTGCTACCGGATGCGTTGCGATATCTCCAGGTTTTTCCCATCTTGTCCAGCCATTTTGTAGTACCATTTGGTTGTAATAAGGGTAAGCGCCGTCTGAATCAAATAATTCTCTGTCAGAATTGTAGATCTGCCCTCCTTGTGAGAAATAAACACTGGCATTCATATAGAAATTTTTGATCGTAAGATTGGTGTTGAAAGCTCCGTAATAATCAGGCGTCGCATGGCCAACGACCTGTAATGTTGCCTGATTGTAATTGGATGTTAAAGTTCTGCTTCCATCGGCGTTTACAACCTCCCATTGACCAGCGCCGTTATCAGGGTTTACACCCATCCATTTTCTCATGTAGAAAGAAGTAACATCATATCCTGATATTGCTGCTTGGCTGTTATTTAAAAG
The DNA here is from genome assembly GCF_003815655.1 of Chryseobacterium sp. G0201. Taxonomy (NCBI): domain Bacteria; kingdom Pseudomonadati; phylum Bacteroidota; class Flavobacteriia; order Flavobacteriales; family Weeksellaceae; genus Chryseobacterium; species Chryseobacterium sp. G0201. The sequence goes on from NZ_CP033917.1 coordinate 3,226,829, forward strand.
TTGGGTGGCATTATTTCTCGTAGAAAGAACAGCATTTTTATAAGTACTGATGTTGAACCCCAGATCCCAAGTAACGGTCGGAGACTTGATAGCGATGTAGTTAAAATTAAATTCCCAGCCTTTGTTTTGCACGTCGCCAACATTCAGATATTGTCTGTCAACGCCTGTTAATGAAGGAAGTGTAGCTAATACTAATAAGTTTTTAGTCTTATTGTTAAAATAATCGATATTTAAAGTTAATCTGTTATTAAATGCTGTAATATCTGTACCAATATTATTTTGGTAAATAGATTCCCAGGTTAAGTCCGGATTTCCTAATTGTCTCCATGTTGCTCCGATCTGTCCGTTATATACTTGCGTTAATGCATATAGATCCTGCCAGCCGTAATTTGGAGTTGGAGTGTTTCCTACAAGACCTCGGCTTGCTCTTAACTTCCATTCATTGATCGCTTTTACATTGAAAAATTTTTCTTTGTGAACATTCCATCCTATACTGTAAGAGTAAAATAATCCGTTTCTTTGATCCTTACCAAATGCGGAAGAAGACTCACTTCGTAAAGATCCCTGAACAAAATACTTTTTATCATAAACATATTCTGCGTTGAATAGAAGAGCGTTGTAAGCTCTTTCGAATTTCGTTCCTGATGGTTTTTGTCCTGTTGTAGCTCCATCATCAAAAATATCCGTTCCCGGAACCACACCGTAAACGCCTGCTCGGGATATTTTATAAAACCTGTCTGAATATTCGTAAGCTGCTAATGCATTTACATTATGAACACCAAAATCTTTATCAAATCTCAACATCTGATTAAAAAACTTACTGATGTCCTTTACATATGATTCTGTTAATCCACCTTTATTACTTTCTCCGGAGATAGATCTTGGATCGGTGTAGTACATGTCATCATAGTTCATGTAAGTAATGTTGTTTGTTGTAACAAATTTCAAGTAATCAGTAATCTTAATTTCTGCGTCAAGATTTCCTAAGAGATCTAATTGGTTGCTTTTTCCATAATTCCATTGTAGGTCATGTAAATAATTACTGTAATCTCTTCCGTACCAAGTTCCTTGATAAGTGTTTGGATTTATTAAGTTTCCGTCCGAATCTCTAGGGTTGTCCCAAGGTAAGTTGAGGTACATTTGGTATAGTGAGCCTTGCTGATCTTTTCCTGTGGTGTAGGATAGGCTAACTTTTGGTTTTAAGGTTAACCAAGATTTTACTTTTTGTTCATGATTAATCCTGAAAGATAATCGGTTGAATTCGTATGTTTTAACCGTTCCTGTCTCATTGTAATAATTCCCGGAAATATAGGTTTTAGAATTTTCAGACCCTCCCCTGAAATCTATGGTGTAATTTTGTACAACACCTGTTTGAGTGCCGTTTTTAAGCCAGTTGTAACCATCATTTCTAAGTTCTTGAGGAAGAGGAGGAGCGTTTTTAAGTGATGTGAAGTTATCATATAATTGAGTTCCGTTCATTAGTTTGAAACGGCCATTATTAAATGTATTGAAGGAGTTATTTATTGAAAAGCTCAAGATGCCTTTTCCTGAGTTTCCAGACTTTGTGAATACCTGAACAATACCGTTGGCGCCCCGTGATCCGTATAGAGCGGTTGAGGTAGCGTCTTTCAATATGTTGATGCTTTCAATCTGACTGGGATCTAAATTGGGGGTTCCTGTCATCATTACCCCATCTACCACCCATAAAGCCTGACTAGGACCGTTAATTGTAGAAGTTCCTCTGATTTTTACAGTTGCGGTAGATCCCGGTGCGCCGCCGCCGAGGCTAACCTGGGCTCCTGCTGCTTTTCCTTGTAACATGCTGGATACATCTGAAGTGCTGGCATCTTTTAACTTTTTGTCAGAAATTGTTGAAACTGCTGCGGTAAGACTTGATTTTTTTTGGGCTTTATAACCAATAATGACTACATCTTCAATTTCTGTCTCTCTCAAGGAGTCTTTTTCTTTTCCTGTCTGCGCCGATATAAAGCTGGACATTAAAAAAAAAACAACACCTGCTTTTTTAAAATTTTTGATATGGTTTTTCATGCATCTGCTATTTTATTATCGCTAATGTACAAAAAATGTCGTATTAATTATTTATATATTCATAAATTATGTTAAAATAGTATTTATTAAATAATTATTATGTTTTAATATTAATTAATTATTAAAAATTACAGTAAAATAAAAACTTTTTGATAAATAAATTAATTAGATTTTAACTCATTTCTTTTTTTATAAGAATGTTTTTTTTTATGAGAAAAATTAATTTTTAAAAGCAGATTTCGGGGTAAATTTAAAGGAGATTTTGAGATTATTTTCCATGTTTTAAATGTTAAATTATTTCAAACAAATTATATTTAATAAAAGTTCTTTAAAAAAATAATAAAAAATAGCCATTTAATGTAAATGGCTATCGTTATTTTTATGTATTATATTTAAGATTGATAAAGAGAAAAAACTTTAATGATGATGTCCCACATGGTCATGATTGTGGAAAAGATGCATTAATAAAGCCAACGAAACTCCTAAAATTACCAGTCCGATTTTCATCCAGTCAATATTATGATTTTTATTGCTTTCAAAAATAATTACGGATGATATATGTAAGAAAATTCCTCCTACGATGGCAAGGAAATAAGGTTGCAAATCAGGATTGAAATAATTACCCAACAACATTCCTAAAGGTGAGGCTAAAGCAAATAATGCTACGATCAGTATCGATGGATAGGAAGATCCTTTAGAACCTTCTTTTCTGTTAAACAAAAATGCTCCCAAGATAAACGATATCGGAAGATTGTGAAATAAGATTCCCAAAAGATACGGGGAAAGCTCATGTTCTTCATTAGCCAAAGGAATTCCTTCAATAAAAGCATGAACGAAAAGCCCGACCATTAAAGCAACAGGAAGAATATTATGATCACTGTGATGATGAACGTGGCCGTGCTCGAAACCTTTGGTTAAAGCTTCCAGGATCATTTGTAAAAGCACACCGGCAATGACGAATATTCCCAAATTGCTACTTCCTTCAACAGCATAAACTTGAGGAAATACTTCATTTAAACAAATCGTGATCAGGAAACCGGCGCTTAAAATCAATAGATTTTTCGCTAATTTTTCCTTTTTCCCGAAGTGCTTTCCAAGAAATACGCCTACAATTACACTTAAAATCAGTAAAAAAACGGTTATCATGCTTTTTTCTTAAATAAATTGATACAACGCGTTGAAACGTCTTTATTAAAATCATTCAATTGATAATCTCCCCAGATTTTCACTCTTTCAAAACCGCATTCTGTTGCGTAAGAATTGATGGCGTCCAGCGTATGAAGTTTTACTTTTTCAAAGAAGTGGAAAGGTTTTCCGTCTGCTTCAAACTGAATATCTTTAACGATATGTCTTCCTTCAATTTTCTTACAGATTTTAAAATCAATGTCACCACGAGTGATTATTGACTCAGGAACGATGTTTTTTCTTACATATTCTTCATTCAGATAATCCAAAACAAAATATCCTCCGGGTTTTAGAACATTATATACTGATTGGAATACATTTTTATCATCTTTTTCGTTATCAAAGTATCCAAAACTTGTAAATAAATTGAAAACCGCGTTCATAGGATCCGCATCGATAGGATTTCTCATATCGTGAACATCAAAAAGTAAGGTTTGATTTTCAAATTGTTTATCAAATTCTATACTCTGTCTGGAAAGATCTAATCCTAAGACATCATAGCCTAATTTATTAAGGAAAACCGAGTGTCTTCCCTTACCACAAGCCAGATCAATAATCTTCGAAGAAGGCGGTAACTGAAGCTCCGAAGTAAGCTTTGTAATGAAGTTTTCTGCCTCAGTATAATCTCTGTTACTGTAAAGCAAATGATAATAAGGTGTATCAAACCAAGATTCAAACCATTCCATAATGCAAAAATAACTAAATTTGTGGTCTTAAAAGAAATGTATTTAAACATTGAGGGATTGAAAATTTCAATAAACAGTAAAATTGAAGCCTTAATCTTTTAGTTTTTAAATCATTAAATCTTTTAATGATAAAATTATGGATATAGAAAATCTAAAGATTCAGATCAAGACATTCTTCGGTCTGGAGCCGATCTTGGCGGAAGAGATCAAAAAATTAGGTGGGCGTAATGTCGAAATTAAAAATCGTGCGGTAAATTGTGAAGGAGATTTGGGTTTCCTTTATAAAATTAATTATTCTTCGAGAACTGCTTTAAAAATTTTAGTTCCTATTTTGGAATTTAAGGCTTTTAATCAGCATCAGTTTTACGATAAATTGTTTAAAGTGGATTGGGAGCAGTTCATGGATGTTGATCAGTCTTTTGCGATCGATTCAACGGTGAATTCTGATACTTTTAAGCATTCACAGTTTGTAACCTTGAAAATGAAAGACGCAATTGTTGATTATTTTCAGGAAAAAGTTAAAAAACGTCCGAATGTGGATTCTAAAAGTCCACAAATCAAGTTTCACCTTCATATCGACAGAGAATTGGTGACAATTTCTTTGGATTCTTCTGGTGATGCTTTATTTAAAAGAGGATACAGAAAAGAGCAGGGTGAAGCACCAATTAATGAAGTTTTAGCAAGCGGAATGCTTCAATTAGCAGGTTGGGACGGAAAAGGGAACTTCCTAGACCCAATGTGTGGTTCGGGAACACTTTTGATAGAAGCGGCAATGATCGCGTTAGATCTTCCTGCGCAGATTTTCAGAAAAAGATTTGCATTCCAAAACTGGCAAAATTATGATTCTGAATTATTTGCAAGAATTAAAGAAGTAAGAATCGGTAGAATTAAAGAATTTACAGGTAAAATTGTAGGTTACGATATTGATGGAAGAATGCTTAGCGCTGCAATAACCAATATTGAAGCTGCTGAAATGGAAGATATTATTGAAGTGAAAAGACAGGATTTCTTTGAAACCAAAAAAGAACTTTTCCCTTTATTAATGGTGTTTAATCCACCTTATGACGAGAGAATTTCTATTAATGATGATGATTTTTACAAGAAAATAGGAGATACTTTCAAAACGCATTATCCGAATACATTAGCTTGGCTAATTTCTTCTGACTTAGAAGCTGTGAAGAAAGTTGGACTTCGACCTTCAAGAAAGATCAAACTTTTCAACGGAAAATTGGAAACAAGATTTTTACAGTACGAAATGTACGAGGGAACGAAAAAAGTTCATAAACTTGAAAATCAATAAAAATATTTACACAAAAACCTTCCGATTTGGAAGGTTTTTTATTTTTGAAAATTCTATTTTTGCTTACAATGTAAAACGAATGTATGTCTTGGAATATTTTTGATATTATAGGTGTTGTGCTTGATGCTTTAGATCTTTTGGGTAGCTCATCAGCTCCGAGTTGGGAGACGAAAAAAACAGCAAAACGCAAAAAATCCAAATATTTTGTAGAATGGTTCAGTACTTTTTTTACAGTGACAAGTTTAGTTTTATTATTTATAGTTTTTAAAGATCCTTTATTGGTTCAGAGCCCATTTCAGACTATATGTATTGCTATTCTAATTGGGATTGTTTTCACATTTAGTTGCTGTTTTGCATTGTATCTTTTAGAATCTTTCTACTTCAAAAGTTTCCTTTCCATGATGTTTTTCTGTACTTCGTTAATTCTATTGTCAACTGCTTCGGTATTGTATTTATATATAAGATCAGGTTTATTTTAATTGAATAATTTTCTTCGCTGTATTCTCTCCGGTGATTAAAGCTGCTTCTACAGTTCCGGTTGCATCTCCTGTATACAGGGCTTCTCCTGCAAAATATAAAGTTTGCTCAATCGGGGTATTTAAAACTGCTCTAGCTTCCTCTGAATTTATTTTATCATAAGAATATGCACACTTTGCAAAAGGATCGGCAGAAGGAACACTGATCTCCCAGTTTTCTAAATTTTCAAAAATAATATTTTCAGGAAGATCAAAAAAATGATGTAAAGTTTTCAAAGACCTATTTAAAAGTTCTTCCTTTGATGAGTTTCTCAGTTCAAAAGCTTTTGGACCTCCCAACCAACCCGTTAATAATGTGGGTTTTGTTTTATGCATCCACCAAGTCGGTATTTCTTCATCACTCAAGAGCAAATGCAGATCTTCAAGTTTAGACATTTTTGAAGTTTTAAAAAACTCAGAATTAAATTGAAAAATAAATTTTATAGCGTGACCAGAACCAATCTCATTCGCTGCTGAAATATACTCCGGAATCTGGGGCTTAAATTCAATCGATTCCTGCTGTAAAAGAGCGATTGGTAAAGTGAAAATTACTTTTTCTGCTTTGTATTCTTTATTGGATTTACTTGTAAGAAAAACTTCATTTTTTTTCCAGTTAGCGCGTGTAATTATTTCTGAAAAGTGGAAATTAACACCATTTTCCCTGCATTTTAAATATAAATATTCAGTTAAAGAAGAATAACCGCCTTCAATTGTGTACTCATCTTCTTCTTCGTTGTCAGGATTTTCTTCACGAAGAGAAAAAACGCTCATCTCATTTGGATCTGCACCATCGTAACCCTGAACAAAATTGAGAATACTTTTTCTTAACTGAGAATGTTTTTCGCCTTTAAAGTTATTTTCTAAAAATTCATAAACGCTGCAGTCTTCCGTAAGTTGGCTTAATTTTTCATGAAAAACTTCAAAATATTCTGAAAAATTGTCATCCTGATTAAAAACGCCTTCTTCATAATTCCAAATCTCACCTTCAGTTTTATAATATGGAACTTTTGCTTCATCAAGCAATTGAAGTGTTGTAGGAAGATTTCCGTGTACAAATTCGGCACCCAATTCTAAGAAATAGGGAAAAGAGTTTGTGTTTTTTGATTTAATTCGTCCTCCTATACGATCCTGAGCTTCAATTATTTCTATATTAAAACCTTGTTTGCTCAATTTGTATCCAGCCATAAGACCTGAAGCTCCTGCTCCGACGATAATAATTTTTTTCATATATCCGCAACAGCAAATTTTAAACCATCAAATAATTATTATGTAAAGAAAAGGGAACGCTTCTTTTCAAAACCGACTTCCTACGGCATAAACATCTGTTACGAAGGCTGTCTTTCTAGAAAGATCAATTCCTTTAATAACTTCATGCGCTGTTGATTATGCATTAAAACCTGAATTGATATGTTTTGTACTTGTTTCCTGAAAATTTGTCTTTCCATTTTTACATGTCTTAATTTATTGAGACAAAATTAGGAGCTAAAATAATGGTTTAGTTTCTTTAAAATGTGAATATTTTAATCCTGATGTAAAGATATTTTTATAATTAAATCATAATGTCTGGTCAAGAGTTTGCAAGTTCTTTCATGAATAATTAATTTTGAAAAATTTTCAATTTGAAACCTACAATTTCCATCGTCGTTGCTATTTTTAACCGAAAAGATGAACTTTTTGAGTTATTAAATTCTCTTACCCAACAAACAGATAAAGATTTTGAGATCATTATCGTTGATGATGGTTCTTTTGTTGATCTTAAGCCTACCATAAAGAATTTTGACGAAATATTAGAGGTTAAATATTTCCGGAAAGAGAATTCAGGCCCGGGTTTAACAAGAAATTACGGTGCAAAAAGAGCAGAAAACGAATGGCTGGTTTTTGTCGACAGTGATGTGATCGTAGAACATGATTATATTGAAAATATTAAAAAAAGTATTATTGAAATCCCATGTGACGCCTTTGGTGGTGCAGATAAAGCGCATAAAGGTTTTAATCTGATGCAGAAAGCAATTTCATATTCTATGACCTCTGTTTTTACAACCGGCGGAATCAGAGGAAGTAAAAAGGCTGTTTCAAAATTTCAGCCACGAAGCTTTAATATGGGCGTGAAGAAAGATGTTTTCGAGAAAGTGGGCGGTTTTTCTGAAATGAGAATCGGAGAAGATCCGGATTTGTCGATGACGCTTTGGGAAAAAGGTTTTACAACGGCTTTTTTCGATACTATTGCGGTGTATCATAAGCGTAGAGTAGACCTTGGAAAATTTTCAAAACAAGTTTATCAGTTTGGCTGTGCAAGACCGATTCTTAATCAAAGGCATCCGAATTATGTAAAAATTTCTTTTGCTTTTCCAACCTTATTTATGTTGGGTTATATTTTGGGCTTTATTGAATATTTTTTTCTGGGAAGAGGGATTATTCTTGGTTTTTATGGATTATACACTTTTATGGTGCTCTTCCATGCTTTAATAGTCACTAAAAATATAAGTATTGCGGGAATGGCAGTTATTTCAACGTACATTCAGATGTTTTCTTACGGATATGGCTTCTTAAAGTCTTGGGTTTTATTAAATATTTTCAGAATGAAACCGGAAGACGCTTTTCCTAAACATTTTCATAAGAAATAATCTTTAAACCAAAGAAAAAAATAAAAGCTGTCGAAAAATTTCAACAGCTTTTGTAAACATAATTAGTATATAGAGATGGTTTCATGGCTGAGAATACCTACTTTATGCATGCATTCCTTCATCTTTTCGTATGTTCGTTCGATGTCGTGATCCAATCCTATTGAGAATCTGATCAGTCCATCGGAAATTCCCATTTCAGCGCGTTCCTCTTCCGGAATTTCAGAAGAAGTTGAACTTCCTGAGCATGAGAATAATGTTTTATAGAATCCTAAACTTACGGCTAAGTAACCTAAGTTTTCCTGCTGCATCAGTTCCATTAATTCGTTGGCTTTATCTGTTGTTCCTGCGTCTAAAGTCAGTAATCCGCCGAATCCGTATTCCTCATGCATCATACTTTTCATTAATTCATGATTTCTGTGAGATTTCAGACCGGGATAAACGACTCTTAATCCGTCTTTTTCAAATCTTTCAGCCAAATACATTGCATTGTAGCTGTGCTGTTTCATTCTGATATGTAGCGTTCTTAAGTTCTTTAAAATACTTGCAGATCTGAAGCTGTCCATTGTCGGCCCAAGTAGCATACAAGCTCCGTTATTTACATTTTTTGTGTCGTTGATGAACTCCTGAGTTCCGCAATAAACACCACCCACGGTATCACTGCTTCCGTTGATGAATTTTGTTAAACTGTGAATAACAATATCAGCGCCCAATAAAGTAGGTGAAATTGAAAGAGGGGAGAACGTATTATCAACGATCAGTTTTAAATTGTGTTTTTTACAGATCTCGGAAAGTCTTCTCAGATCAGCCACTTCAAGAAGCGGATTGCTCACACTTTCACAATAAATAACTTTTGTGTTGGGTTGAATGGAAGCTTCAAGGGCTTCAAAATTATTAATATCTAAAAATGTAGTTTCAATGTGAAAAGGAGGAAGAAAATTTTTCAGGAAAGCGTAAGTTCCACCGTAAATTGTTCTGCTCGAAATAATATGATCACCACTTTTACAAACCTGCATTAAAACAGAAGTAATAGCGCCCATTCCGGAAGCGGTAACGTTGGCAGCTTCGGTATTTTCAAGTTTTGCTAATGCCTGGGCAAGATAAAGATTCATCGGTGATGAATGTCTTGAATACAAATAGCAACCTTCTGCATTTCCTTCAAATGTATCGAACATCGTTTTTGCAGAAAGAAAAGTATACGTTGAACTGTCTGAAATTGATGGATTTACTCCACCAAATTCACCAAAATATTGTAAATCCTGTATTTCATTTGCCGCGTTAAAGTCTCTCATGATGGTTTTCGATTTTGTTGGGCTAAAAATGAATTAATTACAGAATTATTACAACTAAATTTTGAAATATTAGAATATAAAACTATTAAATATGAATTAAACCGAAAAAATGTTTATTATATTTGATTAATGTAAACTTTTACCAAAAATATATCTATGACATTTGATGAAATTGATAAAAAACTGCTTCTTTTTTTACAGGAAGACTCTAAACAAACCACCAAAGAGCTTTCTTACAAGCTTGGTTTGTCGGTAACAGCTGTTTATGAACGAATTAAAAAGCTTGAAAATACAGGAGTAATTTCAAAATATGTGGCGATTCTTGACAGACATAAAATCAATAGGGATTTTATAATTTTGTGTCATGTAAAATTAAGTCAGCACAAAAAAGAATACGTCCTTCAGTTTGAACGTGAGGTGATGAATTTACAGGAAGTCACAGAATGTTTTCATGTGAGCGGAGATTATGATTACATCCTTAAAATTGGTGTTAAAGACATGGAAGATTACCGTAATTTTATGTTGACTAAATTAACCACTTTACAGCATATTGCGAGTACTCACAGTTCATTTATGATCTCTGAGGTGAAAAATACGACGGCAATTGTTCTTTAAATTTTAAACTAAAACTCCGTTTTTAGATGAAATTGGTTCAGGAAGATCTGTTTCTCCCGTCATTTGTAAAAGGTCTATCTCAATAGTTCTGCAAATAGAAAGCATTGGAACGTCAAACATCAATCCTGCAAACGGATTTTCAGAATAATCTCCCACCAATTCCATGATAATATAGATCCAGCCGATGGTGATACAGAAAGGAATTGAAGTCCAGATTCCCCAATCTCCCAATTTTGCGAATTCATTCACCAAACCCAACGGAAGCAAAAGGATAAAAAGGATATTGAAGACGAATGCCGTACTTGCAAACTGCCTTGGTGACGGAAATTTTTTAATTCTTTCAGCCTGTCCCTGAAAGTTGTAAAACTCGTTTAAAGAATTCTGTAATTGAACTTGGTTAAATTCAGAAATAACTTTATCATTTTTTAAATCATTAATCTCTTTTGCCTGTTTTGAAACTAAGAAAGTTGCGAAATTCTTATAATCAGACTGTAGTTCAAATTCTTCTTCAGAAAGGTATTTATGCAGGAAAATCGGAGTTCTTCCGTAATCGGGAAAACCTGCTTTGATCAATCTGTTACGTTTGTGATCAATATTTTTGAAACTTTCATCTTCATGGCTGATGTGTTCCCATTCTGTAGGAACCAAAAGCTGCTCACGAAAAGTGTAAAGCCATGCGATATGACGGTATACGATTCTTTTTCTTCTTTCTTCCAGATCAAAACTTCCTATTTCTTCATTTTTGATATCAAAAGCGTAGACCATTGAGGCAAATGATCTGCTAGAGTTTACAATGCCACCCCAGATTTTTCGGGCTTCCCAAAGTCTGTCGTAGGCCTGATTATTTTTAAAACCTACCAAAAAAGCTTCCGCAGTACCAATCAACGCCACCGGAACCCAGGGAATGGTCATCCATTGCCAGTTGAAAAAATAGAAAAGAACAGCGATCAATGTACACCAGACCGAGATCCAGATCAAATGATGACCGGATAAATTTAAAACCTGTTTATAATTGACGTATTTTGTAGTAATCATCTGTGCGAATTTTTAATGTGAAAGAAATAAGGTTAACAAAATAAATACCAATTTAAATGTAAGACAAGTTTTTTAATTAAAATAAATTACAGCATAAAAAAACCTCTAAAAATTTAGAGGTTCTGTTGTTATGTTTAGTTTTTTAACATTTCTTCAATTTTTGCGGTTAATTTTTCCGCGTTTGGAAGCATTTCTTTTTCCAATATTAAATTGATTGGAACTGCCGGAGTATTCAGAGATCCCATCGTTTCTACAGGAGCATCCAAATATTTGAAGCAATTTTTAGAAATACGGTGTGCAAAGGCTTCTGCGAATGAATTATTCAACTGTTCTTCCGTTAAAACGATACATTTTCCATGAGCTTTTACTCTTTCGAAAACCAATTCTTCATCTAACGGAATTAATGTTCTCAAGTCGATCACTTCAACTTTTCCATTGAAGTTTTTCGCGGCTTCTTTAGCCCAATAAACGCCCATTCCATAGGTTACAACCAATAAACTTCTGCCTTTTTCAACTTCATTTTTATCAGCTTCGATAATGATTTTTCCTTTTCCGAAAGGTAGGATATAATCTTCTGCCGGTTCGATTGTTTTTGCGTCTTCAGTTCCCGGAACTTTACTCCAATATAATCCTTTATGTTCAAGCATTACAACCGGATTCGGGTCGTAATAAGCTGCTTTTAATAAACCTTTAAAATCTGCAGCATTACTTGGATAAGCGATTTTTATTCCTTTAATATTAGCTAAAATACTTTCAACGCTTCCACTGTGGTAAGGCCCACCGCCACCATAAGCGCCGATTGGAACTCTGATAATATTGCTTACCGGAAATTTTCCGTTGCTTAAATAGTTTGATTTTGAAATTTCAGTAATTAACTGGTTGATTCCCGGATAAATATAATCTGCAAACTGAACTTCAACAATAGGTTTTAAACCAACTGCACTCATTCCCGTTGTAGAACCAATAATATAAGCTTCCTGAATAGCTGTATTGAAAACTCTTTTGCTTCCGAATTTCTTACCTAAAGTCACCGTTTCACGGAAAACTCCACCGATTCTTTCACCAACATCCTGTCCGTACAGTAAAGCTTCAGGATGCTTCCACATGATCTCTTGGATCGCATGAATAGCAGCGTCAACCATTACAATTTTTTCGCCACCTGCTGGTTCACGAGTTCCAACTTCTTCCGTAATTGGAGTCGGTGCGAAAATATGCTGCATTACCGTTTCTGGCTTCGGATCTTCGGCATTTTGAGCTCTTTGGAAAGCTTCTTCTGCTTCTAATCTTGCCTTTTTTGTAATTTGTTTTAATAATTCTTCATCAGCACCAGATTCTAGCAATTGATTTCTAAGAATCTCTCCCGGATCTTTTGCTCTGTGCTTTGTTAAATCTTCTTCGTCTCTATAGAATTCTCTTCTTACTCCTGAAGTATGGTGACCAATCAAAACTGTTTTTGCGCAAACAACTAAAGGTTTTCTTTCTGTTCTTACAAAATCAACGGCTTTTTTCATCACTTCGAAACTTTCGGTGAAATCTGTTCCGTCAACTCTCATTCTGCTTAAACCAGTAAATCCTGCTACAAAATCGTAAGCATCACAAGTTCTTGCTTCATCTTTAGTTACAGAAATTCCCCATTCATTATCCTGAACCAGAAAAATGATAGGAAGTTGGTGTAAAGCTGCAAATTGTAGAGCTTCACTTACTTCGCCTTCAGTCACAGAATTATCTCCAAGGCTACAAACAACAACAGGATTGTTTTCGAATTGCTGTAATTCAAAATCCTGAATATATTTGATTCCTTGGGCTACTCCGGTTGTCGGAATAGTTTGCATTCCTGTAGCAGAGCTTTGATGAATGATCTTTGGCATATTTTCATCCCTGCTTGAAGGGTGAGAGTAATATGATCTACCTCCAGAAAATGGATCATCAGCTTTTGCCAATAACTGCAACATCAATTGATAAGGTTCAAAGCCAATCCCAAGAAGGATACTTTCGTCTCTGTAATAAGGAGAAACCCAGTCTTCTTTTTTTAAATGATAAGCTGTTGCCAGCTGAATAGCTTCATGACCTCTTGAAGTACTGTGAACGTATTTACAGATGTTTCGGTTTTCTTCATAAATGTCGGCCATTGCCTTTGCAAGCATCATATGGTTGTAAGCCTTTAGCAAAATATCCTGAGAAACTTTTTCGTGAAGTGTATTTTCCATAGGAAGCAAATATACATAAAAAAACAAAACACTAACAAGTGTTAGTGTTTTGTAATAATCTATTTATTGTATTGATTATTCTTTGATAACTTTTTTAGAAATTACACCTTTTTCAGTCTTCACTTCAATAATGTAAATTCCTTTTGTATAAGAAGAAATATCGATAGCTTCTTTGTCGCTGTTAATTACCCCATTTTGTAATCTTTTACCAGATAAGTCATAAATAGTGAAAGTAGATTTTTTAGGAGCTTTCAATACGTTAACAATATCTTTAGTAATTGTTGGAGCTACTGCAATACCACTGTCTTTGATCGTTTCACCAGTTGCTAAAACTTGTTGAGAATATCCTGTAACGATGATAGAGTAGTTTTGAGGAGCGGCTACACCTGCGTTATTTACCAAAGTTCCTTTATTACCAATTTCAATTCTGTAGTCTCTGCCTAGAACCGGAGCGTCAATTACCACCTGTTCTACGTTATCAACGGTATTATCACCTTTTATAGCCGGAGTCATTGGGCTTAAGGCGTTTAGCTTCCAAGGTTGATAAATTGTACCTGTTACGGTATCAACAATTCTTAGATCCAAATCATTTACCAATCTTGAAGATCTGTTATTGTATGCATCCTGATAAGTTAAAGTAGCAGGAACTACATATTCAGGATCGATCCATGAGATTGTAACTTTTAATGGTTCAGTACCTGATGCAGTAACTTTTTTCAAGTTAGGCGTACCACTTGTTAATGTTTCGTTGTTAAAAATAACAGTGTTGTTAGATTTTGCAACTAATATTTCAGCACCTTTTTTAGCATCAATGAATCCCCATCCAAAATGTGGATCCGGTCCAATATTTCCAGCCTCTGCAGCTGAATGTATCATTAACGTTTTGGCTGAAGCAGCATTAAGTTCAGCATTACTGAATAATTGTTTGTTGATTTGTGTCCAAAGTCCAATTACTCCAGTTACAACTGGCGCAGAGTAAGAAGTTCCGCTACCAACAGTTAAGCTTTGACTTCCTGTTGTATTTTCAGCAGTAGAACCACTTCCTACATTTGTTCCAACAGCCGAAATATCTGGTTTGATACCTCCGTCATCTCTTGGTCCTGCACTACTGTAATCAGAATGCACAACGTCTGCTGAAGTTACATATCTACCACTATTTGCTGTAATAATGTCTGTAGCACCAACAACGATGATGTTTTTAGCCAAAGAACCAGGGCCAATACAATCATATCCTAAAGAACAGTTGTTTACAGGAACTGTATCTGTTGCAGCAAATAAAACTGGTGTTCCGGCTGAATTACGATAATATTTAGGAGCTGTATTTCCAGTTGGTCCCATATTGAAATAGTTACCGGAAGATTTTACAATAATATATGAAGGATTATTATACACGATCTGATCATAGTTTTGATCATTTGTATAATAAGTACCTTGTAGATCATAAGTTTCTCCGGCATTATAATAACCTGTCCATAGCCAAGCTCCGCTTATTGACGCATCAGACCATCCGGCATTTACACCATAAGAGTGGTTGGATATTTTTGGTTGTGCAGCTATAATTTTTTGGAAAACCGTACTGGTAGAAGTGTTACCTGGTAAAGTTGTCGTTGAGAAAGCATAAGAATCCATTGTCGAGTTCTTAGCGATTCCCTGGAAATTTATGGTTCTTGGAGTACCATTGATTGTTAATGTCTGTGTATGAGCTCTTGCACCCATAAATCCGGCTACCGAAGTTGAGTGTGCACTATAATTCATAGTACTGGCTTCCATATTTGTTATCCTGTTAGGAAGATTGTCGAAGAATGCATGTCCTCCAAATACTCTACCACCATCAAAAATAGTTAACTTAATATTTTCCCCGTTAAAAGAACCCGTTAAACCACTTACTGTTCCATTTTGAAGAAAATCAGAATTGGAGTTTTTTATTTGATCCATATCTTCTGCTTTAAGAAAATAAGGTATTCCATCTGGTGTAAATCCAGCTAAGTTACTTCTCTGATCTTCAATTTCCTTTAAAGTTTCCGGAGATTTATCTGCTCCGTAATGCTTTGAAACATAAGAGTCGAACCTTGCAGCATTCTCTTTGTTTTGTTTTTCAAACTCTCTTTTTAATCCTTCATTGTTTTGCGCACTTAATAATGTAATTGCCAAAGTGCCGACCAAAAGTAAATGTTTTTTCATAACTTTTTAGTAAATTTTTAAAAACGGTATATCTAACAAATATATATAAAATTATTTGTTTGTATTGGTTTTGTATGAATTAATTCTAAAATAATGTTGATTAGCTTTAAAAACACCTAAAATAGTATGAAATCATATTGTTTTTATAATTGGAGCTAAAATGATAGATGTTTAAAGTTTATTTATTTAACAGTAATTTGATTAATAAAATGTCATTGCCCAAATGATTTAAATTTTCAAAAAATTGAAGTAACTTTACATTCTCTTTTTTTAATAAAAGCTAGAAAAATTACATGTATTTAGTTTTTGACACAGAAACCACAGGTTTACCAAAGAATTTCAACGCACCACTCTCAGATTCAGACAACTGGCCAAGAATGGTTCAGATCGCATGGCAATTACATGACGATAATGGAGTTTTAATTGAAAACCAGGATTATATAATAAAGCCGGAAGGTTACGATATACCATTTAATGCCGCGAGAATTCACGGTATTACAACCAAAATTGCCAATGAAGAAGGTAGAGATTTACAAGAAATTTTAGAAGAATTTTCTAAGGTTTTAGATCGAGTAAGAGTAGTTTCCGGACATAATGTTGAGTTTGATTATAATATTGTCGGTGCAGAATTATTCAGAAAAAATATAAAAGACAATCTTCAGGAGAAGCCAAAAGCGGATACCATGATTTTAGGGACAAACTTTTGTCAGCTTGGTGGAGGTCGTGGAGGAAGGTTCAAACCTCCGAAATTGGAAGAACTTTACGAAAAACTTTACGGAAACAAATTCGATGAAGCTCACAATGCAGCCGCCGACGTAAATGCAACGGCTCAGGTTTTCTTTGAAATGATGAGAATCGGGATCATTCCTGCTGAGGTTCTTAAAACTTCTGAGGATCAGTTGGCGTATTTTAAAACGTTGTATCCGGATCCGATTAAACCTTTCGGAATTGTTATCAGAAGGCAGGTTGCTGATTTCAACAACAAGAAAAAGCAAAGCGATGTCGGAAGTATTGATGATATCGATCTTGGAAGATATTTCAATTTTGATAATCACAGTGTTTTCTCAACATTGATGGCAACTTCAAGCATTTCAGATTTAATTAAAAAGGCTTCTGATGATAATTTTCCTGCCGTAGGAATGGTAGATATCGGAAATATGATGGGTGCTTTCAAATTTGTCTCTGCGGTTGAAGGAGCGAATAGTGACCGGGCGAAAAAACATAAAGAATATTTAGCAAAAAAACAGGAAGCGGAAGAAAACGGAACAGAATTTAATGAAGAAGAACCTGTTTCTGAGCCTTTAATTCCTGTTGTTGGCTGCGAATTCTATATTTCAGACCGTTACGAACAGAAACAGTTTACCAAAGATGATCCCGACAGAAGAACGCAGGTTGTTCTTTTGGCAAAGGATTTTGATGGATATAAAAATTTAGCAAAACTTTCAAGTATAGGATTCTTAAAAGGATTTTATTTTGGAGTTCCGAGGATAAGCCGAGAATTGATTGCTGAGTATAAAGAAGGTTTAATTGCCCTGACTTCAGGAATTAACGGAGATATTCCCGATGCGATTTTAAATACAGGGGAACAAAAAGGGGAGGAGCTTTTCAAATGGTGGAAAGATACTTTTGAGGATGATTTTTATGTTCAGATTCAAAATCATAATCTTCCCGAGGAAGAACATTTAAATGATGTTTTACTGCATTTTGCAGATAAATATAACGTTAAAATTTTAGCTCAAAACGAGACCTATTACACCAATAAAGACGATTC
Source organism: Chryseobacterium sp. G0201 (assembly GCF_003815655.1). Lineage (NCBI taxonomy): Bacteria > Pseudomonadati > Bacteroidota > Flavobacteriia > Flavobacteriales > Weeksellaceae > Chryseobacterium > Chryseobacterium sp. G0201. Next base: position 3,244,286 of record NZ_CP033917.1, read on the forward strand.
TAATATTCAGGATATTGTAAGCTGTATCAAAGATGGGGAAAAGCTTACAACACCTGTAGGTAAAGGTTTTGGTAAAAGAAGAGGTCTTGCTTCCGGAGAGTATTTTATTAAAAATGCTCATGAAATAAAAGAAGCTTTCTTAAATTATCCTGATGCTTTTGATGCCTATGAAGAATTTACGGCAAAATTTAAACCTTATACCTTAAAAAGAGACGTTTTACTTCCGAAATTTGATATTCCTGAAGAATTTATTCATACAGAAGATGAGATTGATGGTGGAAAACGTGGTGAAATGGCCTATTTAACGCATCTAACTTACGAAGGAGCGCGAAAAAGATATGCCGATACGGGAATCACAGATGAAATTAAGGAACGTCTTGATTTTGAGCTTGAAGTTGTTGCCAATACAGGTTATCCCGGTTACTTTTTGATTGTACAGGATTTCTGTAACGAAGCCCGTAAAATGGGCGTTTGGGTTGGTCCGGGACGTGGTTCGGCAGCAGGATCTGCCGTTGCATATTGTACAGGAATTACCAATGTTGACCCGATTAAATACGATTTGCTATTTGAGAGATTCCTGAATCCGGAAAGGATTTCGATGCCCGATATTGATATCGATTTTGATGATGAAGGTCGAGACAAGATCATTAAATGGGTTGTTGAAAAATACGGTAAAAATCAGGTAGCACAGATTATTACTTATTCTGTTTTAGGAGGAAAATCTGCGATTAAAGATGCCGGAAGGGTTTTAGACCTTTCAATTCCTGATACGATTAATATTGCTAAACTTATCCCTTCCACACCGGGGATGAATATTGCGAAAGCGTTATCAAAATATGATAAATTAAAACCTGAAGATCAGATGCTTGTCGATGAGATGAGATATGTTCTGGATAGTCCTGAAGACCCACGTTTTGATGTGCTTGCGAGTGCTAAAAAAATGGAAGGATGTATTAGAAATACAGGTATTCACGCTTGTGGGGTGATCATTACACCTGAAGATGTGAGTAATCTGGTTCCTGTGACAATTGCGGCTAAGGATGCCGATATTTTGGTATCTCAGTTCGACAACTCGGTGGCGGAAAGTGCAGGACTGCTGAAAATGGACTTTCTGGGTCTTCGTACTTTGACGATCATCAGAGATGCTTTAAGATTGATTAAAGAAAGACATAATGTTGATATCGATCCGGATACAATTCCGCTTGATGATACAAAAACATATCAGTTATTTAAGGAAGGAAGAACGGTCGGGATTTTCCAATATGAAAGTCCCGGGATGCAAAAATACATGAGAGAGCTTAAACCAACGGTTTTTGCCGATCTTATTGCCATGAATGCCCTTTATCGTCCGGGTCCGATTAAATATATCCCAAACTTTATCAACAGAAAGCACGGTATTGAAGAAATTGTTTACGATTTACCCGAAACCGAAGAATATTTAAAGGAAACCTACGGAATTACTGTTTATCAGGAGCAGGTAATGCTTCTTTCTCAAAAACTGGCCAACTTCACAAAAGGTGAAGCCGATACGTTGAGAAAAGCGATGGGTAAGAAGCAGATTGACGTTCTTAATAAAATGTACCCGAAATTCATCGAAGGTGGTAAGAAAAACAACCTCGCAGAAGATCCCTTAAATAAAATTTGGAATGACTGGAAAGCCTTTGCAGAATACGCTTTTAACAAATCTCACTCTACCTGTTATGCCTTAATTGCGTATCATACAGCATATTTGAAAGCAAATTATCCCGCAGAATACATGGCGAGTGTAATGAGTAATAACATCAACAATACAGAATCGATTACCATGTTCATGGAAGATTGTAAAAGTATTGGTGTAGACGTTTTAGGTCCGGATGTGAATGAATCTCAATATAAATTCTCTGTAAACGAAAAAGGGCAGATCCGTTTCGGATTGGGAGCCATAAAAGGTATCGGGGAAGGTCCGAGTGAGGCGATTACAAGGGAAAAAGCAAACGGAAGATTTAAAAATATATACGATTTCTTTGAAAGAATTTTACCTTCTCAAATGAATAAAAGAGTCGCGGAAAGTTTAGTATTGGCGGGCGCTTTTGATGAATTGGATTCTTTCCACCGTGGTCAGTATTTCGATATTGATATGGCCGGGAAAACAAATTTGGAGAGATTAATAAGATACGGACAAAGCTTCCAGGAAGGTAAAAATGAGATGGAACATTCTCTTTTTGCTGATTTTGCTGATGAAGTTCAGATCGAACAGCCAAAATTAGCACCTTGTCCGGAATGGCCGAACATGCATAAGCTTAACAAAGAAAAAGAAATCATCGGTTTCTATCTTTCTGCACACCCGTTGGATGAATTTAAATATCATTATCAATTCATGCAAGGACAACTTTCTAAAAAAGCGGTTTTAGAAAAAGATGAAGAGGAAAAAGTAGTCGCAGAAGTAGTTCCGATCCTTGAAAAAGATACTGTTGATGAGGTGGCAGATCTCATAGAAATTGTTTCTGATGAATTGTCTGTCGGCGAAGAGGAAATTATAGAAGAAGTGACCAAAAAAGCAGAACCAAAAGGCAATTTTTCATTCTTAAATCTTGATGAGGTTGATGCTTACAAAGAGCAAGCCTTCGCCAATAAAGGAGAAGAATTGTTTGAGGAAAAGAAAAAAGACTGGAAAACGCTACAGAAAGAAAGAGAAAACGGCGGTGGAGGAAAAGAGTACACTGTTGCCGGTTTGATCACAGAATATGTGGTAAAAGATGGTTTCAAAAGCGGTGAAAAAGTGGCTTTTGTTACACTGGAAGATTATTCGGGATCGTATTCTTTCAGGCTAGGAGACAGAGATTATATGCGTCTGAAAGAAAAACTTGAGGTGCAGAGATTTGTGATTTTTAAAATTAAATTTGCCCAAGTGAAAGACGGACGTGTTTTCGTGAATGTAAATGATGTGATCGAGCTTCAGGAAGCCTTCGAAAGATTTGCAAAAAGTATTTCGCTGGTGATGGATGTGATGGATTTCAGACCGGAAGATCTTGATTTTTTCAGAACGGTGCTTGATAGAAATAAAGGGGATCAAAAACTGAAATTTTTCATTAAAAACCTTGAGGATGATTCTCATTTAGAATTACAATCTATGAAACATTCGGTAGATCTGAATGGTGATTTGATAAAAGAAATACAATTACTCAATAAATATGAGTTTTATCTCAATTAATTTGAATGAAATAAAGTTAAAAAAAGTGACGAAAGTCACTTTTTTTGGTTAATAATATCAACTGATTTTGTTAGTTTGAAAAACTTTAATAACCAGTAATTTTCATTTTATCTACTATTACTTGATTTAAAAATTTCACTATATTTTAAGTTAACTATTTGGTAATTAATTGTTAATAAATAATTCATTTATTGATGAAAATTTTAATTAGTTCAAATGTTTGTTTAATTATTGATAATGAATTAGTTGAATTGTTTTTATTGTTGTAAAATATTATGATATTTTTTGATATTAATTGAATTAATTTTCTACATTTACCCTCTAATTTTTATTTTACTACGCATGAAAAAACTTTTACTCACGTGCCTATTTTTTTTGATAGCCACAATCGTGAATGCTCAAATTACTTTGGGCGGTGGAACGACAACGGGAGCGTATCCCATAGCTTCCAATTGGGGGTATAACTATACTCAGCAAATTATTTCCAAAACAAGTATTAACGCTGCAGCTGCAGGTAATATTACTGGTTTAAAGTTTTATTTACCAGCCACGGCGGTACTTGATAAGTCAAATCAATGGGAGGTTTTTATAGGGCACACGACTCTTACTGCTTTTGCCGGAACAACGGCTGCTAGTTGGATTACCACATCAGCAATGACTCAGGTATTTACAGGAACTATCACTAATAATGCAGGAGTAGTTGAGATTACTTTTACAACTCCATTTGCTTATAATAATACTGATAACCTTGTTATTGCGGTACACGAGAATAAGCCAGATTTTAATTCTACATCAGACTATTTCTACACATCTGCTTCAGGTACTACCAACAGCAGTTTGTATTATAGAAATGATACTACGGATTTTAACCCGGCAGCACCTGTTGCTGCAGGTGGCCGTGCAGCTACTTTATCTAATGTTACTCTTTTAGGACTTATGCCAGCTTCAGCACCGATTTGTCCTGTAGTTTCTGCTCCTACTGCTGCTGCAACGGGCGTTTCTGTTTTGCCTACAATTACCTGGGCAGTATCAGCTTCTGCATCATCTTATAAGATCAGTATAGGTACTACTCCAGGCGGTACAAATGTTATGAATATGACAGATGTAGGAAATGTAACAACTTATACATTAACGACTGCTCTTAACTTTAATACTCAGTATTATTATACAGTTTATGCAAGTAATGCGGTAGGTAGCTCAACGGGATGTACAGAAAGAAGCTTTACAACAGCTTCATTATCTTGTCCTTCGGTTACTTCTCCAACTGCTGCACAGACTGGATTATCTGTAAAACCTACATTTACTTGGTCTAGTATAGCAGGAGCAACTGGTTATAGATTAAGTATTGGTACTTCTGCAGGTGCTACTGATATATTAAACAGTTTTGATCTTGGGAATGTATTGACATATACATTAACAACTGCTCAACAACTTACTCCAAATACTCAGTATTATTATACAATTACTGCTTATAGTGGTGCTACCGTATCTACAGGATGTACTGAAAGAAATTTTAAAACGACTACTGCAGCAATTCCTGCAAATGACGAATGTGCTAATGCTGTGGCTCTTACTGTAAATCCAGATTTGGCTTGTGGTGCTACAACAGCAGGAAATACCTTAGGGGCTACCAATTCTTTAGCTGCAGCACCATGTTCAGGAAATCCTGATGATGATGTTTGGTTTAAATTTGTAGCTACAAGTTCTTCACATGTTGTTGCGTTATCAAGTGTAGTTTCTACAGGAACAACTACAGCTAGTGATATGTATTTCCAAGTATTAAGCGGAGTATGTGGTTCACAGACAAGCTTATTGTGTTCAGATCCAAATACAGGTACTGTAAGTGGTTTAACGGCTGGTCAGACATATTATGTAAGAGTTTATACTTATTCAGGTGCAGGATATAATGCAAGTTTCAATATTTGTATCGGAACTCCACCACCGCCACCTGCAAACGACGAGTGCGTGAACGCTGTAAGTTTAACAGTTAACCCAGATTTAGCTTGTGGTGTTACAACTGCAGGTACTACGCTTAGTGCTACTAACTCTAACGTAGCGGTTACTCCTTGTACTGGGACTGCTGATGATGATGTTTGGTATTCTTTTGTGGCAACTTCAACTGCACATACTATTACTTTATCAAATGTTGTTTCTACAGGTAGCTCATCATCTACGAGTTTATATACTCAGGTGCTTAGCGGAACTTGCGGAACATTAACAAGTGTTGCTTGTGGTACTACAAATTCTACAACTGTTGCAGGATTAACACCTGGACAAAAGTATTATGTAAGAGCATATAGCAGTAATGGTTCAGGATATAGCAATAGCTTTAATATCTGTATCGGAACTCCACCACCGCCACCTGTAAATGATACTTGCTCAGGAGCAGTAGCTTTAACAGTAGGAAATAACTTTGCAGCGAGTCCTTTAACAACTTCAAATGCAGGAGCTACAACAGATGGTACAACATCATGTCAGACTAGTAGAGGAGATAATGTTTGGTTCTCAGTGGTTGTGCCTGCAAGTGGAAGCATCACAGTGGAAACTAAAGGCGTTACAGGATCAGGATTATTAGATACAGTTCTTTCTGCTCATAGCGGAACGTGTGGATCATTAACTTCAGTAGGTTGTAATGATGATAATGCTGCGGGAGGAGTTTATTCATTGTTGTCATTAACAGGACAAACGCCAGGAGCTACTTTATACATTAGCGTATGGAGATATACTGGAACTGCAGGAGGAGCAAGTACAAACGGACAATTCCAGATTTCGGCTTACGATGCATCAGTTTTAGGAACTTCAGAAGTTTCAGGAGCTAAAAATAATATTAAAGCATATCCAAATCCGTTTGTTGATGATTTAAATATTTCAGATATCTCTAAAGTGAAATCTGTTTTAGTAACTGATATTTCAGGAAGATTGGTTAAAACGATTAGCAATCCAGCTTCTATTCTTCATTTAGGAGAATTAAAATCAGGAATGTATCTGGTAACTTTAGAAATGAAAGACGGTACAAAACAAACGATAAAAACAATTAAGAAGTAAATTTCATAACCTATAATTAATTGTATAACGGCTAAATTTATTTAGCCGTTATTTTTTTTTAGTTAAATATTATATTTTACTATGCTATATGATGGTTTTATTATTAATTTAGTAAGCAAATCAGTAAAATATAATCGTTTATGACAAAACTTCTACTTTCATGTTTATTAATGATAAGCATGACGCTTAATGCCCAGATCAATTTGGGTACAGGAAGTACTGATGTTGGAGTTGCTCCAATAAGTACTTATTATGGATATTCTTACGTTCAGCAAATTTTCACGAAACAGGAAATTAATGCTAATGCGGCAGGAAATATTACAGGACTAAAGTTTTATCTTGATCCTGCCATGTCGATCGCCAGCTCTTCAGATTGGGTAGTTTATTTAGGCCAAACTACAAAAACTTCATTTGCTACGGACTCAGACTGGATTCCTGCCGGTCAGTTAACCCAGGTATTCTCTGGAACCGTTACCAATACAAATGGAGTAGTGGAAATTACTTTTGCCACACCATTTCCGTATAATAATACTAGTAATCTAGTGGTTGCAGCCGAGGAAAACTCTGCAGGTTACGATGCTAATGATTATGATGAAGCAATGTATGTTTATCCTTCAACTCCAAATTCTACCCTATATTTTAGAGATGATAACATAAATCCGGATCCTTTTGCTCCATCGGACGGAAATTTGGAACCTTATAAATCTGTGATTACTTTTAATGGATTAACGCCAAACCCTATTCCTGGTTGTCCATTGGTAACATATCCTACAAATAATTCTATGTTTATTCCATTATTACCTACAATTACGTGGAATAACTCTTCGGGTGCTACAGGATATAAAGTTTCTGTGGGAACAACACCTGGAGGAACGAATGTTGTTAATCAGCAATCAGTTGCTACAAACAGTTTTACGTTGTCAACAGCTCTTAACCCTGGTACTAATTATTATGTAAAAGTTGCAGCAGTAAGTGCAGCAGGAGAGTCTTCGGGTTGTTCTGATACGATGTTTACAACAGTGCCGCCACCACCGGCAAACGATGAATGCTCGGCTGCGACTGCATTAACAGTAAATTCTGATCTAAATTGCGGTACTGTAACTTCAGGATATACATTGGGAGCTACAGATTCAGGGTTAATTCCTGATCCTTGTTTTGGTAATCCTGATGATGATGTTTGGTTTAAATTTGTTGCTACGGCTACTTCTCATAAAGTGTCACTTACGAATATTGTTTCTGTAGGCTCTGATGACGATACAGATACCTATTTCCAGGTATTCGACGGATCTTGTGGCTCATTAACCAGTATTTTGTGTTCGGATGATACCACATCTACAGTTTCAGGACTTACTGTGGGAGGTACTTATTACGTAAGAGTTTATAGCTACTACGGTTCAGGAAGTAACCAAAGTTTTGATATCTGTATTGGAACATTTCCACCGCCACCAGCCAATGATGATTGCTCAGGAGCATTGCAGGCGACTACATTCCCTTATAATTATACACAATCAGATGCAGGAGGTGCTACCAATAACGGAGGATTTATTACCGCTTGTTCTAATGGTATGAATGACGGTACATGGTTCTCATTTATAGGGAATGGTAACGCGAATGTTATAACGGTAACAATGCCTGCAGCAAGCGATTTTGATCCTGAAATTGGTGTTTATACAGGTACTTGCGGCAATTTGGTTTGTGTAGACCGTATTGATGATAACGGACAGGGAGGTACCGAAACTATTTCAATACCAACAGTTGCCGGAACCAATTATTTTGTCAATGTAGGATATTACAGTGATTTCACAGATGAGCCTGAAGGAACATTTAGTATTAACATTACGAATGGAACATTGGGAACTTCCGAAATTGCAGGAACTAAAAACGGTATTAAAGTATACCCGAATCCTTTTACAGATGTTGTGAATATTTCAGATATTAAAGATGTAAAATCTGTTTCTGTATCCGATATTTCCGGAAGATTGGTTAAAACGATTGAAAAACCTTCTTCTACTCTTCATTTAGAAGAATTAAAATCAGGATTGTATTTAGTAACATTAAATATGAAAGATGGTTCTAAGCAAACAATCAAAGCAATTAAAAAATAATAAGAATTAACTCAAATAAAAACGAGACGGCTATTTAAGTCGTCTCGTTTTATTTATAAATTAAATTATTTGTCTGGAACAGGTTGTATATCACCTGTGTTCATATGTTCAAAAACTGTTGGGAAAAACATCACGAGTATAAAATAAATGATGATCATTAATACAATTAAAGCAAAAAGAATAATTACTAAACTGCTTGGCTTGTTTTTCTTTTGTGGTTCCATGATTTTGTGGTATTTTGGTTAATAGAATAAACTTATAAAAAGTATTAAGCTAATTTCTTGCCACACTGCTTGCAATACCTTGCATCATCATCAATATCTTCATTTCCGCACCTTTCGCATGTCTTTTCAAGATTCTGTCTTTTGTTTCTCATTTCTGCAGTTACGATCCCTGTAGGAACCGCAATAATAGAATAACCTGCCAACATCAGAATAACGGCAAAAAATTTACCCATCGGAGTAATCGGAGAAACATCGCCATAACCAACCGTTGTCACCGTAACCACAGCCCAATAAATAGATTGCGGAATAGTTTCAAATCCCGGCCTTCCGCCTTCCACCATAAACATCAAAGAACCAACGATTACTGAAAAAATAATTAAAAATAAAAGGAAAATATATATTTTTCTTGAACTGTTTTTTAATGCTCTCACAATTACAGTTCCATCATTCATAAAATCCAGAAGATTGAAAACCCTGAAAACCCTCAACATTCTCAGCATTCTGAATATCAGGAAATATTTAGTTACAGGAAAGAAAAAACTCAGATAAAACGGAACTAAAGCCAAAAAATCAATAATTCCGAAAAAACTGAAAACATATTGTTTCTTATTTTTTATAACAGCAATTCTGCTAAAATATTCCGCCGAAAAAAATATTGAAATAACCCATTCAAGAATAATAAAGGTATAATGGAATTTTTTATCAAGCTGAGGTACACTTTCCATCATTATGATGAAGGTACTTACAAGAATTAAGAATAGTAAAATAATGTCGAATAATTTTCCGAGTTTGGTATCGGAACGGTAAATAATCCGGTAAAGATACCTTTTCCAGAGCGCGTCTCCGGGAACAAGGTTGTGCTCTCTTTCCATTTTTTTAATGCTTTTTTTAAATTAACAAATAATCGTTATTTTCGTAGCAAACATACAGAATAAAATGACAATAAGTGAAGTAATTTCCAAAATAGAAACACGCATTCCGTTACAGCAGGCAGAAGATTTTGATAATGTGGGGTTGCTGTGTGGAGTTCCGACCCGCAACGTGAGCGGAATTCTGGTTTGCCACGATGCTCTGGAAAACGTTATAGATGAAGCCATTGAGAAAAATTGTAATCTAATTGTATGTTTTCACCCGATTATCTTTTCTGGGTTAAAATCTTTAACAGGAAAAAACTATGTTGAAAGAGCAGTTCTAAAAGCTATCGAAAATAAAATTGCCATTTACGCCATTCATACCGCTTGGGATAACGATTTTTTTGGAGTAAATGCAGGAATTTGCAATCATTTAGGCTTAAAAAATATAAAAATTCTTCAACCAAAGAAAAATAACTTAAAACAATTAACGGTTTTCGTTCCTAAAGATCATTCAGAACAGGTAAAAGAAGCGCTTTTCTCAGCAGGAGCTGGAAATATTGGTTTTTACGATGAATGCAGCTTTACATTGAATGGAAGTGGAACTTTCAGACCAATTGAAGGCTCAAATCCATTTTCAGGTCAACAGAATATCCGCGAAAATGCCGATGAAAACATGATTTCAGTCATTTTTGAAGATTACAAACAAGGTCAGATTATTTCAGCAATGAAATCTGCACATCCATATGAAGAAGTGGCGCATCAGATCTATAATTTAGATAATGAAAATCAACATTCAGGCTTAGGAATGTACGGAGAATTGGATGAAGAGATGGATGAAAAGGACTTTTTGAAGTTCGTAAAGGAAAAATTTAACCTTGAAATCATTAAACATTCAGATTTTAACAATAAAAAAATAAAAAGAGTAGGAGTGTTAGGTGGTTCCGGTGCCAGTGGAATAAAATCTGCACTATCTAAGAAATGCGACGCCTATCTTACCGGAGATATCAAATACCACGACTATTTTCTGGCAGAATCCAAAATGCTGATTTGCGATATAGGTCATTATGAATCAGAACAATTCGTTACTCAACAATTATTTGAAATTTTGTCACAAAAATTTACTACATTTGCAATTTCGAAATCTAACGAAAAAACAAACCCAGTAAATTATTTCCTTTAGATATGGCAACAAAGACCAACGATATTTCAGTTGAAGAGAAGTTAAGAGCTTTATACGATTTACAAATCATAGATTCAAGATTGGATGAAATCCGAAATACAAGAGGAGAATTGCCAATTGAGGTTGAAGATCTTGAAATCGAGATTGAAGGACTTGAAAAAAGAGCTGAAAAATTTCACGCTGATATCAAAGATCAGGACGATCAGATCAAAACCAAGCATGAAGTGATAAACCATGCAAAAGCTTTAATTGAAAAATACAAGTCTCAACAGGACAATGTAAGAAACAACAAAGAGTTTGAAGCATTAGGAAAAGAAATGGAATTCCAGGATCTTGAAATTCAGCTTGCTGAAAAAAGAATCAAAGAATTCGGAGTTAAAATTGCTCACAAAAACGAAACTTTAAGTGAACTGAATACAAAAATCAGTAATCTTAAAAACCACTTAAAATTCAAAAAAGAAGAATTAGATGGTCTTATTTCTGAAACTCAGAAAGAAGAAGACTATTTGATCGAGCAGTCAAAAGAATATGCAGGTAAGATCGACGAGAGATTACTGGCTTCTTATACTAGAATCAGAACAAGTTCTCCTACCGGTTTAGCGGTTGTAGGATTAGAAAGAGGTGCTCCAAAAGGATCATTCTTCACTATTCCGCCTCAAAAGCAAATGGAGATTGCTCAGAGAAAGAAAATCATTATTGATGAGCACTCAGGAAAAATCCTTGTAGATGACGAATTGGTAATAGAAGAAACTGAAAGAATGAGAACTGTAATTAAATTCTAATTATAGATTTTAATCACTTCTGAAAGTTCGATTCAGATAAAGTACAAAATTAAACTACCAAGCCGGAGCAAAGATATTTTGCTCTGGCTTTTTTTATTTCCCCAAACTGTCATTACTAGGAACGAAGTGACAAAGCAATCTCAAACATAAATCTTCTCATACCCTCCAATTCTCCCACTCTCAGACTCTCCGCCCCATTCACTTTCTAACTCAAAACTTTTCAGGAGCTTGATCCGGCTTTCCGCTGTATCTTTTGTGTGACGTCCTGGGCTTCGCTCCGGCTGCCACCCAAAAGGATGCCGCTTCAATCCGGGCTAGGGTAGTGTGCGTTTTTAACGCTTTTTCTTGTAGTAGAAAATTACTTAGAGGTAATATCAATCGATCGCTAGTCCTTTCCATGACTGCAAATCCGACCTAGGAAGTTGCAGCGTTAAGAAAATGAATTCTGAGAACGTTAAAAAAATTCTACTGTTTGAAGCGCGAGACCAATCTTGAGTCGAATAACCAATCTTGAATTCGCGCAAGTTTTAGAATTTTTAGAGAACAGGATTCATTTTTAGCTTGCAGCTTCCAGTCTTGAATTTTTGGTCCGTTTGCTTCAAGGCAAAAGGACAGCCCATTATTTATCTCTCATCCACATCCAAAACAACTATAATCACAACGACTTCCAACCTGCCGGGTTTTCAAAACCGATACGGTTTATTAGAGTATACCTTATATAGTATATTTAATAATCCAAGAAATCCTCTTCAAAGTGCTTTCAACCGTTGAAAACACCTATTCTGACACTTCTCAAAAAGACAATCGAATAGTGTGGATAACTACGGCTTACTCTATAAATAAAACTATATCAATAGCTTATAATCAAAACTTTTCCACAATACGAGTTTTGTATGAACATTATGTTAAATATATTTGGAACGGTGGGTAAGATTGGAGTACTTTTGCCCCACTGAAAACGATATGTTGGAAGTAGCGCAGAAGTAGGTAATAGAGTATGAATACTACGAAACGGATTAGAAATAAACTTTAAATTTTTAGTAAATAAAAGTTGTAAGGTTTAAAAAGATTTGTATCTTTGCAGTCCGGTAAAACGGGAGCAGAGGAGTAGAAGATTGGGATGTTGAAAGATGAGATTAGGGTGAATTAAAAAACTTTAAATTAAATCAAAAATATCTTGGTCAATTAGAAATAAATAATTACTTTTGCACACGCAAATCTATACTGAAAACGACAGAAAATTAGGTATGGTAAAAAGCGGAAGATACAAGAAGATCATTGAAAAATAGATATAACAACCAAGTAAGGAAAAGACTAGAACGTTAATAACTTTGAGTGAGTCAGACAAACATACAATGGAGAGTTTGATCCTGGCTCAGGATGAACGCTAGCGGGAGGCCTAACACATGCAAGCCGAGCGGTAGAGATCTTTCGGGATCTTGAGAGCGGCGTACGGGTGCGGAACACGTGTGCAACCTGCCTTTATCTGGGGGATAGCCTTTCGAAAGGAAGATTAATACCCCATAATATATTGAATGGCATCATTTAATATTGAAAACTCCGGTGGATAGAGATGGGCACGCGCAAGATTAGATAGTTGGTGAGGTAACGGCTCACCAAGTCAATGATCTTTAGGGGGCCTGAGAGGGTGATCCCCCACACTGGTACTGAGACACGGACCAGACTCCTACGGGAGGCAGCAGTGAGGAATATTGGACAATGGGTGAGAGCCTGATCCAGCCATCCCGCGTGAAGGACGACGGCCCTATGGGTTGTAAACTTCTTTTGTATAGGGATAAACCTTTCCACGTGTGGGAAGCTGAAGGTACTATACGAATAAGCACCGGCTAACTCCGTGCCAGCAGCCGCGGTAATACGGAGGGTGCAAGCGTTATCCGGATTTATTGGGTTTAAAGGGTCCGTAGGCGGGCTCGTAAGTCAGTGGTGAAATCTCATAGCTTAACTATGAAACTGCCATTGATACTGCGAGCCTTGAGTAAGGTAGAGGTAGCTGGAATAAGTAGTGTAGCGGTGAAATGCATAGATATTACTTAGAACACCAATTGCGAAGGCAGGTTACCATGTCTTAACTGACGCTGATGGACGAAAGCGTGGGGAGCGAACAGGATTAGATACCCTGGTAGTCCACGCCGTAAACGATGCTAACTCGTTTTTGGGTTTTCGGATTCAGAGACTAAGCGAAAGTGATAAGTTAGCCACCTGGGGAGTACGTTCGCAAGAATGAAACTCAAAGGAATTGACGGGGGCCCGCACAAGCGGTGGATTATGTGGTTTAATTCGATGATACGCGAGGAACCTTACCAAGGCTTAAATGGGAATTGACAGGTTTAGAAATAGACTTTTCTTCGGACAATTTTCAAGGTGCTGCATGGTTGTCGTCAGCTCGTGCCGTGAGGTGTTAGGTTAAGTCCTGCAACGAGCGCAACCCCTGTCACTAGTTGCTAGCATTAAGTTGAGGACTCTAGTGAGACTGCCTACGCAAGTAGAGAGGAAGGTGGGGATGACGTCAAATCATCACGGCCCTTACGCCTTGGGCCACACACGTAATACAATGGCCGGTACAGAGGGCAGCTACACAGCGATGTGATGCAAATCTCGAAAGCCGGTCTCAGTTCGGATTGGAGTCTGCAACTCGACTCTATGAAGCTGGAATCGCTAGTAATCGCGCATCAGCCATGGCGCGGTGAATACGTTCCCGGGCCTTGTACACACCGCCCGTCAAGCCATGGAAGTCTGGGGTACCTGAAGTCGGTGACCGTAACAGGAGCTGCCTAGGGTAAAACAGGTAACTAGGGCTAAGTCGTAACAAGGTAGCCGTACCGGAAGGTGCGGCTGGAACATCTCATTTTAGAGCGTCTTTAGACGTTAAACAAAATTAAGGTACTTAAGTGTACCATGTACTTACTTAAAGGACGTTTTAGTTTTTTACTCGGTTGATTTATATTAAAAAAATACAAAACCCACTAGAAATTAGTATCAGGGAGAAAGAGATTTTAGAATTAGAAATTAGAAGTTAGTCGTTAGAAATTAGTCTAACATCTAAAATCTAGCCTCTAATATCTAAATAATGAAGTCTCGTAGCTCAGCTGGTTAGAGCGCTACACTGATAATGTAGAGGTCGGCAGTTCGAGCCTGCCCGAGACTACTAATTAAAATAGAGGTTAGAAATTAGAACTTAGAAGTTAGTTTTTTACTAATATCTAATTACTAACATCTAACATCTGACTAGAGGGGGAATTAGCTCAGCTGGCTAGAGCGCCTGCCTTGCACGCAGGAGGTCAAGGGTTCGACTCCCTTATTCTCCACAGTTTTGTGAGTCTGATTTAAAAGTACGATGAATAGAGCCAAAACAAATATTCATTTATCAGACAAGCAGAAAGACATTAAAGATCATTGACATTAACGGTAAAAATATCACAAAGAGAAAACCGAGCACTTGCGAGTGCTTGAGTAATTAATAAAATAGGAAAGAAATCGTTAAGGGCGTATGGCGGATGCCTAGGCTTTCAGAGGCGAAGAAGGACGCGGTAAGCTGCGAAAAGCTGCGGGGATCGGCACACACGAATTGATCCGCAGATGTCCGAATGGGGCAACCCGGCATGTTGAAGACATGTCACTCTAAATTTATTTAGAGAGCAAACCCGGAGAACTGAAACATCTAAGTACCCGGAGGAAAAGAAATCGAAGAGATTCCGTAAGTAGTGGCGAGCGAACGCGGATTAGCCCAAAAGTCTTTATATATTTAAAAGAATGTTCTGGAAAGAACAGCCATAGAGGGTGATAGCCCCGTATTTGAAAGGTATATTTTGATGATAAATGAGTAGGGCGGGACACGTGAAATCCTGTCTGAATATGGGGGGACCATCCTCCAAGGCTAAATACTCCTGAAAGACCGATAGTGAACAAGTACTGTGAAGGAAAGGTGAAAAGCACTTCGAATAGAAGGGTGAAATAGAACCTGAAACCGTACGCCTACAAGCGGTCGGAGCCCACATGTTGGGTGACGGCGTGCCTTTTGCATAATGAGCCTACGAGTTAATGTTACTAGCGAGGTTAAGGACTTCAGGTCCGGAGCCGGAGCGAAAGCGAGTCTGAATAGGGCGCTTAGTTAGTAGTATTAGACGCGAAACCTTGTGATCTACCCATGGGCAGGTTGAAGCTTTGGTAACACAAAGTGGAGGACCGAACCGGTTGACGTTGAAAAGTCTTCGGATGACCTGTGGGTAGGGGTGAAAGGCCAATCAAACTGGGAGATAGCTCGTACTCCCCGAAATGCATTTAGGTGCAGCGTCGTGTATAAGTTTATTAGAGGTAGAGCTACTGATTGGATGCGGGGGAGTCAAATCCTACCAATTCCTGACAAACTCCGAATGCTAATAAATGTTCCACGGCAGTGAGGGCGCGGGTGCTAAGGTCCGTGTCCGAGAGGGAAAGAACCCAGACCAACAGCTAAGGTCCCCAAATCTCTATTAAGTTGAAGCAACGCGGTTGGACTGCATTGACAGCTAGGATGTTGGCTTGGAAGCAGCCATTCATTTAAAGAGTGCGTAACAGCTCACTAGTCGAGCGGTCCGGCATGGATAATAATCGGGCATAAATAGAGTACCGAAGCTATGGATTTATAACCATTGGGTTATATCTGGTAGGGGAGCATTCTGTTTGCACAGAAGCAGTGGCGTGAGCCATTGTGGAGCGTACAGAAAAGAAAATGTAGGCATAAGTAACGATAAAGCGGGCGAGAAACCCGCTCACCGAAAGACTAAGGTTTCCTCAGCCATGCTAATCAGCTGAGGGTTAGTCGGGACCTAACGCGAACCCGAAAGGGGTAGTGGATGGACAATGGGTTAATATTCCCATACTTGCTCACACTAAAAAGGGGACGGAGTGCCGTACTTACTGGAGACTGACGGAATAGTCAAGACCTAGCCTTCGGGCGAAGTTGCTGTAAGGAAAGTGCTTCCAAGAAAAGCCGAAGTGAAGCAACCCGTACCAAAACCGACACAGGTAGTCGAGGAGAGAATCCTAAGGTGCTAGAGTGAATCATGGTTAAGGAACTAGGCAAAATAGTCTCGTAACTTCGGGAGAAGAGACGCCATCAGCAATGGTGGCCGCAGTAAAAAGGCCCAGGCGACTGTTTATCAAAAACACAGGACTCTGCTAAATCGAAAGATGCTGTATAGGGTCTGACACCTGCCCGGTGCTGGAAGGTTAAGGAAGGGCGTTAGCAGTAATGCGAAGCGTTTGACTGAAGCCCCAGTAAACGGCGGCCGTAACTATAACGGTCCTAAGGTAGCGAAATTCCTTGTCGGGTAAGTTCCGACCTGCACGAATGGTGTAACGATCTGGGCACTGTCTCAACCATGAGCTCTGTGAAATTGTAGTCTCGGTGAAGATGCCGAGTACCCGCAATGGGACGAAAAGACCCTGTGAACCTTTACTATAACTTCGTATTGACTTTGAGTAAGTAATGTGTAGGATAGGTGGGAGACTTTGAAGCAGGCACGCTAGTGTTTGTGGAGTCAACGTTGAAATACCACCCTTTACTTACTTGGAGCCTAACTTCTTTTAGAAGGACATTGCGTGGTGGGTAGTTTGACTGGGGTGGTCGCCTCCAAAAGAGTAACGGAGGCTTTCAAAGGTACCCTCAGCACGCTTGGTAACCGTGCGTAGAGTGTAATGGCATAAGGGTGCTTGACTGTGAGACCTACAAGTCGATCAGGTGCGAAAGCAGGACATAGTGATCCGGTGGTTCCGTATGGAAGGGCCATCGCTCATAGGATAAAAGGTACTCCGGGGATAACAGGCTAGTCTCCCCCAAGAGCTCACATCGACGGGGAGGTTCGGCACCTCGATGTCGGCTCGTCACATCCTGGGGCTGGAGAAGGTCCCAAGGGTTGGGCTGTTCGCCCATTAAAGTGGCACGCGAGCTGGGTTCAGAACGTCGTGAGACAGTTCGGTCTCTATCTATTGCGGGCGTTAGATGTTTGAGAGGGCTTGATTCTAGTACGAGAGGACCGAATTGAACAAACCTCTGGTGTATCAGTTGTTCCGCCAGGAGCACCGCTGAGTAGCTACGTTTGGAAGAGATAAGCACTGAAAGCATATAAGTGCGAAACTCGCCTCAAGATGAGACATCTTTTAAGGGTCGTTGGAGATGACGACGTTGATAGGCTACAGGTGTAAAGTTGGTAACAGCATAGCCGAGTAGTACTAATTACCCGTAGATTTATTGCCTATTGAAGGAATAAATATAATCATCAAATGAGTAATCATTAATATTACATTAAAAACCTATCTCAAGAGACTTGCAAGTGCAAGAAAGGTTTTGTCTTTGTGAGTGTTTTTATCGATTAAAATCAGGTAGCAGATGTTAGCTGTCAGAAAGCAGGTTTTCCCTGCAATCTATAACCATCAACCTGCAACCTTATATAACGCCTTTAGGGTGGTTTTAGCGGTGGGGCTCACCTGTTCCCATTCCGAACACAGAAGTTAAGCCCACCAGCGCCGATGGTACTGCGAAAGCGGGAGAGTAGGTCGCCGCCAGTTTTTATTTAAAACTCCTTCATCAATAGATGAAGGAGTTTTTTTATGTCCATACACTAAGGGATGAGACTTTTTTTTTGTACTTACTCCAACCAAGCTCAACAAACATCAATCATCATTGATAAGTGATCCGTATTTTTGTTAGAATATAGATGATAGAAACAATCAAACCTTCCAACTCTTAACTCTCTTTGTCATCCTGGAAGGATATAAACCTCTTTTTAAATTTATTTAAAAATCTGCTTTATTCGCTTAATCTGCGAGAGATCATTCTTATCAAACATAATTCTATTTATATTTATAACCTTATATTTCCTAGGTAAGTTTATGCCTTAGTTTTAAATTCTATAATTTTCATATAAACTATCCTTAGTCTTGCTTACGATAAAAATTTTCTATTTGTAGTTGTTAAAAAGTTGGTTATTAAGCATTTTGATATCAAGAGATCTCTTTAAATTATTAATAAAGAATACAATACTTCTCTAACTTTAAAAAGAAAAATGCAATAAAAAAAACCGCTTCAGTTGAAACGGTTTTATTTTTAGTTATGATGTTCATACATTTTATTGTAGAGATCAATGAACTTTTCTTTTATTGCTTTTCTTTTTAGCTTTAAAGTTGGAGTCAGAAGTCCTGCATCAATACTCCAAACTTCAGGAGTTAATTCAATTTTCTTGATCTTTTCCCAATTTCCGAGATGTTCGTTGATTCCGTCGAGTTCTTTTTCTATTCTGGCTTTTAACTCCGGGCTTTTTGCAATTTCCTGAGGAGTCGAGCCAATATTTAAATTATTTCTCATTGCCCAGTTTTTTGCGAATTCAAAATCTGGCTGAACAAATGCACAAGGCATTTTTTCACCATCACCTACAACCATAATCTGCTCGATGAATTTTGAAGCTTTTGCTAAATTTTCAATTGTTTGAGGAGCAATATATTTTCCTCCGGATGTTTTGAACATTTCCTTTTTACGGTCAGTGATCTGTAAAAATCCTTCACTATCGATATGTCCGATGTCTCCAGTTTTGAAATATCCGTCTTCTGTGAATGCTTCTTTGGTCATTTCATCATTTTTAAAATAACCTTTAAAAATAGAAGGTCCTTTTACAGTAATTTCGCCATCTTCCTGAATTTTTACAGTCAGATTATCTAATGGCAGACCAACAGTTCCGGTTTTCATTTTATCAAAACTGTTTACAGAAATTACGGGAGAAGTTTCCGTTAAACCATAACCTTCTAAGATGGGAATTCCTGCGTTTTGGAACATTAAATTCAATCTTGTTGACAAAGCCGCAGAACCTGAAACTAAAGTGATAATTTCGCCTCCTAAGCCTTCTCTCCATTTTTTAAATACTAACTTATCCGCAATGATTTCCTGTAAACCAGACGGTCTTGAAACTTCTTTCTTTTTCTGAATTAAATTTAAAGCCCAGAAAAATATTTTTGATTTTAATCCCCCTGCAGATGAGCCTGTATTATAGATTTTATCGTAAACTTTTTCTACCAATCTAGGGACAACGCTCATGTAGTGAGGTTTTATTTCTTTCACATTTTCACCCATTTTATCAATGCTTTCGGCGAAATAAACAGAGAAACCATTATATTGAAAAAGATAAAAAAGCATCCTTTCAAAAATATGGCAGATTGGTAAGAAGCTTAACACTCGCGTGTCTTTATAGTCTAAGCTTTTTCTCTTCGGAATTCTCGGATTTGATCCCAATACATTGGAAACAATATTATGATGCGTAAGCAATACTCCTTTTGGCCTTCCTGTGGTTCCGGAAGTGTAAATTATCGTAGCGAGATCTTCAGAATTGATAGCATTAGACAAATCTTCAACCTCAATTTGGGTAGAATCATCTTCTCCAAGGTCTAAAATTTCTCTCCAGTTGGCAGCACCGCTTATGTTATCAAATGTAAAAACTCCCTGCAAGGAAGGTATATTATGTTTTACCTTCATTACTTTTCCCAAAAGATCCTTGTCGGAAACAAAACAGTACTTTATTTCGGCATTATTGAAAATAAATTCATAATCTTCGGGGGAAATACTTGGGTAAACAGGAACTGAAACTACTCCAATCTGGGAAAGTCCAAGATCCATAATTGCCCATTCTGTACGGGAATTTGTAGTGATTAAAGCGATTTTATCTCCGGGTTTTATGCCCAGTTTTAAAAGTCCTCTTGATATCTTATTTCCTTCATTAATAAACTCTTGGGTAGAAGTTTTTTTCCATTCGCCATGATACTTCGTCACAAACATATCAGCCTTAGGATATTTTTCTAAAGCAAAGTGAGGTATATCGAATAATCTTTTGATCGTCATGATTTTCTATAAATTTTATAAAGAATTCTAAATATAAGCATTTTTTTTAATTACAGAAATTAGAAACAAGAACTTATAAATTAATAAAATGTGTGGCATAATATTGAATTATTCATACTAAAACTTTATGTTCTTAAAATTTAAAAATCATTATTATGTGACAAACCTCTAATTACTAGTCGCTAATTTGCAATTCTATTTTCAGGTTTGGTTAAAAAGTGTAAATTTACGACCATCTAATTATTAAATTTTTATGGACTTTAATTTATCAGAAGAACAGCTGATGATTCAGCAGGCTGCAAGAGATTTTGCGCAAACAGAGCTTTTACCTGAAGTTATCGAGAGAGACAGAGATCAAAAGTTTCCTACAGAACAGGTAAAGAAAATGGGGGAAATGGGCCTTTTAGGAATGATGGTTGACCCTAAATACGGGGGAGCAGGGATGGATAGCGTTTCTTACGTTTTAGCAATGGAGGAAATCGCAAAAATCGATGCTTCTGCAGCTGTTGTTATGTCTGTAAACAATTCATTAGTTTGTGCAGGTCTTGAGAAATTTGCTTCTGAAGAGCAAAAAGTGAAATACCTTACTCCTTTGGCAAGCGGGCAAGTAATCGGAGCTTTTGCTTTATCTGAGCCTGAAGCAGGTTCTGACGCTACTTCTCAAAAAACGACTGCAGAAGACAAAGGAGATTATTATCTTTTAAACGGTATTAAAAACTGGATCACAAATGGAGGAACTGCATCTTACTATATTGTAATTGCACAGACGGATCCAGAGAAAAAACATAAAGGTATCAATGCATTTATCGTTGAAAGAGGTTGGGAAGGTTTTGAAATCGGACCAAAAGAAGACAAATTGGGAATCAGAGGAAGTGATACACATTCTTTGATCTTTAATAACGTAAAAGTACCGAAAGAGAACAGAATCGGGGAAGATGGTTTTGGATTCAATTTTGCTATGGCTGTATTGAACGGAGGTAGAATTGGTATTGCTTCTCAGGCTTTGGGTATTGCTTCCGGAGCTTATGAATTGGCATTAAAATATGCTAAAACAAGAAAAGCTTTCAAAACGGAAATTATCAACCACCAGGCAATTGCTTTCAAATTGGCTGATATGGCAACTCAGATCACGGCTGCAAGAATGCTTTGTTATAAAGCTGCTGTTGAAAAAGACGCTGGAAAAGATATTTCTGAAAGTGGAGCTATGGCAAAACTTTATTCTTCTCAGGTGGCAATGGATACGACTATTGAAGCAGTGCAAATTCACGGTGGATATGGTTATGTAAAAGAATATCACGTTGAAAGAATGATGCGTGATGCCAAGATCACTCAGATCTATGAAGGAACTTCTGAAATCCAAAGAATTGTGATTTCGAGAAGTATCGCAAAATAAAAATTTTTAAAAACACTATATCACTATGAAAAAATCTTTGTGGATCACCATCGGAGTAGTTTTACTGCTTTTAGGAGTATTTGTCTGGTATAAATATTTCTTCGTTTTCGGAGAGGGAGTAAAATCCGGTTATCTGAATTATGCCATCAAAAAAGGGTATGTCTTCAAAACCTATGAAGGTAAATTGATTCAGGAAGGTTTCGGAAGGGGTAAAACCGGAAGTATTACAAGTTATGAATTTGAGTTTTCTGTTTCAGATCCCGAAGTTTTTAAACAATTGGAGCTGAACAGCGGAAAATCTTTCGATCTTCATTACAAAGAGTACAACGGAGCTCTGCCATGGAGAGGAAATACAACGTATGTCGTAGATAAAATAGTGAATATGAAATAGTAAAAGGCTCTCAATTTGGGAGCCTTTTTACTTTCACGAATCACATCACTTTAATATAATATTTTATTTATTTGCTTAAATAACTATAGAATAAAGATAAAAATAAGTAGTATGTATTGCGTATAGTTTTTATTAAAATATTATTAAAATAAAAAAAACCATCACGAGGATGGATTGTAATAATTTAGTTAGAATCGTTGTTTGGAAGGTTTTTGTTTTTCTTTTTATAAAAATAATATCCAATCCCTGCGATCAAGAATATAGGCCATAAAGGAAGAATAAACAGGAAAATAGAAGTAATGACATTCCATCCGGATGATATTGCTGCTAGAGATTTCCCTCCAAAAGTGTCTGTATTTTCGCCTTTAATGTAAGCATCTTCGGTTCCGTAAAGAGTAATATCTAATTCGCACATCGTGTTTTGAGCAAAATCCTGTCCTGAAACTTCGATTGTCTTATTTTCAACTTTTCCGATATTATCTTTGCTTAATTCATCCATCAAATATTCAAACTTTTGAATCGGAACTTTTACTTTGATGTAAGCCGTTTTATTTTCGTTGTTGTTTAATGAAATGTTTTCACTTCTTATAAAACCATCGTATTTTTTTACTTCTTCTTTTACGATTTCTTTTGCAGTTTCGGCATCATTTACGGTAAGTTCCAGCGTTCCTGTTTTTACCATTTTGTTTTTAGGAACATTCAGTTCGTAATTTTCACTTTTTGGTTTGTCTTTGTATATTATTTTTGTTTCCTTAATTATTTTTGGAGCAGGAACATTTACCACAATTTTTTCAGATTTTTTATTTAAAGAATCTTTCTTTTCAATTTTTGATTCCAATTTTGTGGACGTAATTTTATCAGATAAAGAATCTACCATTTTTGAAGTAGCTTCGATCTTTTCTTTTACTCCGTTTTTGGTGTCCTCAAATTCTTTTATTTTAACATTGGCAGAATCGAAAACCGCGTTGGCTGAATTATTAACAGAATTAATAGTTTCAGAAGCAACCGTTGCCGCACTATCTGCGGAGTTTACTGCTTTCTCAAATTGAGTTTGTGCAGCTTCTCCTTTTTTACACATGATGAAAGTGCTTGATACAGCAACCAGTAAGATGAACTTTTTCATAACATTAATTTTTTTGATGAAGTAAAATTAATAGTGAAGTTGTTGTACCGCTTGTAAAAGGAGTGTATTATGTTGGTAAATCTGTAAGGATTTAAAGATCAGCTATTTATTTTTATTTTACAAAAGTTTTACAAAGGATTTTTGGTTAATTTTAAATTAATAAATAATTTTTATATTTGTGTATTATGAATAATTTAAGAAAAAGTTTTATTTTTTTAAGTTTTATATTGATTTCTGTTGTTTTATTTTCGAATTGTAAAAATGTTTCCGGAGTGATTCAAAAAAAACAAGGCTTGGAAAATATAGAATTTACCGAAGTCAGAAGACTTAATCATACGGTTAATTTGAAAGAGTATACCATTATCAATTCAACAAAAGGAATTAAAGACCTGTATGGAAAATTAAATGATTCAAAATTCTCACGATCTTCTCCAATCCCGATTTTAGAGGGAGAAAATGAATGCTTTTTAGTTTTAAAACCTAAATTGAAAAAAATAAAATACGGAGATATTCAAATAGAAAAAATTGAAGCTAAAGGTTCAATATTGATCATTAATTATAGGGAAACAGAAAGCGATGAATATGCAGAAAAAAAACAGTCAAATCCTATAGTTATCCTTAAAGTTTTTAATAGACCTAAAACGATACAATTTAACCAACTAAAATAAATTTATGAAAAGAAAATTATTATTTCTGGCGGGCTTTTTAATGTTCTCGACCACAGGATTTGCCCAGCAATGGAGCAAGACTTCCCAAAAGAACATTCGAGGTGCCAGAGAAAGTGTGATAAAAGTATCTGATTATCAATTATTAAATTTAAATATTGATGCTTTTAGACAACAACTGTCAAATGTGCCACAAAGGAATCTGGCTCAACTTGTAAAAGGAGCTATCATAAAATTCCCTAACGAGAATGGTACTTTTGATTCGTATGAAATTCTGGAAGCTTCTACAATGCATCCTGACTTACAGGCAAGATATTCTGAAATCAAAGCTTTTACAGGACACAAAGTTGGTGATCCTACTACAAAAATAAGGTTTACTTATGATCCGTATTTTGGTTTGAATGCTGTTGTAAGAAGTACAAAAGGAATGTTTTATATAGATTCCTATACTTCTGATAACAACACGTATATCGTTTATGACAGAAAAAATGCACAGTCATCTAGCAGATTTAATTGTTTATTTAAACAAGATGAAAATGCATTACAGCAAACAATTAATCAAAATTCTCAGGGAAAAACGGTTATTGATGGTCTTTTAAGAAAATACAGGCTGGCGATTTCCACAACTACAGAATATACAGCTTATATCTCTCAGCAAGCAGGAGTGGGAGCGGGAACTGATGCTCAGAAAAAAGCAGCTGTTTTGGCGGCGGTTAATTTAGCAGTAGCTCGTCTTAATGATGTTTATGAAAATGATATTTCGGTAACTTTACAATTGATAGCGAATACAGATCTTTTGTTTTTCATCAATTCAGATACTTTCAATGCGCTTGATGCTTATCAAATGATCGATGAAAATCAGACAGTTACTGATAATGCGATTGGTTCGGCAAATTATGATATCGGACACGTTTTCTTCCAGGCCACACAAGGAAATGACAACGGATTGGCTTATACGCCTGCGGTTTGCAATGTTTCTGTGAAGGCAGGTGGAGTTACGGGTTCTGCAATTCCTGTGGGAGATCCATTTGTAATTGATTATGTAGCACACGAAATAGGACATCAGTTTGGAGCGAATCATACTCAAAACAATGCTTGTAACAGAAATAATGCAACGTCTATCGAACCAGGAAGTGCCAGTTCAATTATGGGATATGCAGGGATTTGTTCTCCAGATGTGCAAAATAACAGTGATGCATACTTTCATGCAGTAAGTATCAGGGAAATGTATACCAGAATCACAGGAGCAGGAAATTGCGGAATCAACACTGCCACCGGAAACAATGAACCTACCGTGAATGCAGGCTTAGACAGAACAATTCCTATCGGTACGCCATTCGCATTGACAGGCGTGGCAACTGACCCTGACGGGAATGCTATTACGTATAACTGGGAACAAATTGATGCAGGAGCTGCGTTAATGCCTCCAAGACCTACCAATACAGTAGGGCCTATGTTTAGATCAATGTTTGCAACAACTTCTCCTACAAGATATTTTCCTAGATTATCAACCATTATTGAAGGGTATAATCCTTCTATCTTAACTGCGTCAAATTACAGATCGTGGGAAAAACTACCAACAGCTGCAAGAATGCTTAATTTCTCATTATTGGTAAGAGACAACAACCCTGTAGGCGGACAGACAGGTCGTGATGACATTCAGCTTACTGTTTCAGCTGCTGCAGGACCTTTTACAGTAAGTTCTCAGAATACAGCAGGGATTACATGGACTGCCGGTCAGCAACAAACGGTTACTTGGAATGTAGCTAACACCAATGCAGCTCCTGTAAATACTGCTAATGTAAGCATCTTGATTTCAATGGATGGTGGACTTACTTTCCCTCATACACTAGTAGCAAGTACTCCAAATAATGGTACATACACATTTGCAGTTCCTAATGGATTGGGTAATTCTTCTAACGCAAGAATTATGATTAAAGCGGTTGATAACGTATTTTTAAATGTAAATACAACCAACTTTACCATCAATTCTAATCTGTCTACAAACGAAATTGAAAAAGAAGACGGATTGAAAATTTATCCGAATCCTTCTAAAGGAATATTTATGATAGAATCTGATTCCAGAACTAATATTTCTTACACTGTATTTGCAATGGACGGAAAATTGGTAAGTCCTAAAAAAGAAGTTTCCCGTAATGGAGGAAAAATCATGGAGAAAGTAAATCTGTCATATCTTGTATCTGGAGTTTATATTATCCAAGTAGAAAAAGATGGTCAGAAAATCTCTAAGAAATTGATTATTAATAAATAAAACATTCATATTCATTAAAAACAAACGGCTCGAAAATATTTTCGAGCCGTTTTTATATATTTAAATCAAATTTAATCTTGTTTAAATTCACTGATAAAATGCAGTTTCACATTCGGAAATTTCTCCTGCGTCATATGAATGGTAAAAGAAGAATCTGCCAAAAATACCAATTGATTGTATTTATCTCTGGCCAAGAATCTTTGTTTTAATCTTGCAAATTCTTTGAATTCTTCTGATTTCTCATCCGCCTCAACCCAGCAAGCTTTATGCATGGAAAGTGGTTCGTATGTACATTTTGCACCATATTCGTGCTCCAGACGATATTGGATAACTTCATATTGAAGGGCTCCAACCGTTCCGATGATCTTTCTGTTATTCATTTCAAGCGTAAATAGCTGAGCAACACCTTCATCCATCAACTGATCGATACCTTTAGCCAATTGTTTAGCTTTTAACGGATCACTGTTGTTAATATAACGGAAATGTTCCGGAGAGAAGTTTGGAATTCCTTTAAAGCTCAGTTTTTCACCTCCTGTTAATGTATCTCCAATTCTGAAACTTCCTGTATCGTGAAGACCAACAATATCTCCAGGGAAACTTTCGTCCACAACTTCTTTTTTATCGGCGAAAAAGGCATTTGGAGAAGAAAACTTCATCTTTTTATTCTCTCTTACCAATAAATAATTTTCATTTCTTTTAAAAACTCCTGAAACAATTTTCACGAAAGCCAAACGGTCTCTGTGTTTCGGATCCATATTCGCGTGAATCTTGAAAACAAATCCTGTAAATGTACTTTCTTCAGGCTTTACGATACGGGTATCACTTTCTTTTGGCTGTGGCATTGGTGCAATTTCAATGAAAGCGTCTAATAATTCACGAACTCCAAAATTATTTAAAGCAGAACCAAAGAAAACAGGCTGAAGGTCACCATTCATGTATTCTTCACGACTAAATGGAGGGTAAACAGACTGTATTAAATCAAGTTCTTCACGTAAATTCTTTGCTGCTTTTTCTCCAATAACTTCATCGATCGTAGGATCATTAATGTCATCAAATTTGATGGCTTCGCCAACTCTTTGTTTTTTCTCTTCTAAGAATAATTGAATATTATTTTCCCAGATATTGTAAATTCCCTGAAAATCAGCTCCCATCCCAATTGGAACAGAAAGTGGAACAACTCTTAATCCTAATTTTTGCTCAACTTCATCCAATAGATCGAAGGCATCTTTACCTTCACGATCTAATTTATTAATGAAAACCAACATCGGGATGTTTCTCATTCTACAAACCTGAACCAATTTTTCAGTTTGTTCCTCGACTCCTTTTGCAACGTCAATTACAACGATTACAGAGTCAACTGCAGTTAATGTTCTGTAAGTATCTTCTGCAAAGTCTTTGTGACCAGGTGTATCAAGAATGTTGATTTTGTGACCTTTATATTCAAAAGCCAATACGGAAGTTGCCACAGAGATCCCTCTCTGTCTTTCAATTTCCATAAAGTCGGAGGTAGCTCCTTTTTTTATTTTGTTCGATTTTACCGCACCAGCTTCCTGAATGGCACCCCCGAAAAGTAGTAACTTCTCTGTAAGAGTGGTTTTTCCGGCATCGGGGTGAGAGATAATCCCGAAAGTTTTTCTTTTTTCTATTTCTTTGATTAAGTCTGACATATCGTATTTTGAAGTTGCAAAAATCGTGAATTTTGGTGAATCCTGAAAATTTGATTTTTAAAACATTTATTTAAACACAAATAATACTAGCTATTAGCACAAATAAACACAATTAGACTTGTGAAAATTTGTGAAAATATTTGTGTAATTAGTGTTTCATTTTATAAACTTGATTTTCTTTTAAGGACAAAAGCCAATCCCAGCCCCACAAAAACCATTGCAGCACTGAAAGGGAAAATATATTTCATTCCGCAAATATCGGCTACAGCACCAATTAATGGGCCTGCAATACCAAGTGAAAGATCAATGAAAAGTCCATAACCAGCCAATGCAGAACCCTGACTTGAAGGTGAAACACTTTTTATAGCAACAACACCAAGCGCAGGAAAAATTAATGAAAATCCTAAACCTGTAACTCCGGCACCAACAAGAGCGATTTGTGAAGTTGTAGCAAAAGCAATGATCAAAAGTCCTATGGTTTCGACTAAAAGACAGGCAATGGCTACTTTTATTCCACCATAATTATTGATGACATTACTGAAAACCAATCTTCCGGCAACGAATAATCCTCCAAAAACACTGAGGCATAAAGCGCCGTTATTCCAGTGAAAATAATTGTAATATAAAGTAATAAAGGTTGAAATACTTGCAAATCCCAGTCCTCCTAGAGCAAGACAAATTCCGAAAGGCGCTACTTTTCCCAACACTTTCCAGAAAGATTGTGAATCTTGATGATTGGTATTTTTCTTATTTTTTTTAGTTTTAGCGAAGAAAAATCCTACAATTCCTAAGATAATGGAAAGAATTCCTATCCCGTAAAGGCTGAATTTATGTTCAATGATGATCCCCAAAGAAGCACCGATTCCCAAAGCTCCATAGCAAGCAACGCCGTTGTAAGAAATGATTTTTGCAGTATGTTTTTCACCAAGAGCCATAATTGCCCAATTGATGGGACTTGCACCGATCATTCCTTCTGCGCAGCCTGTAAGCAAACGGGTAATAATTAAAAATGTAAGACTGATAAATGGTGAAACTCTAAAATAATAAGCGATAATTAAAAAGATCCCTGTTAAAGAAAAACTCAACATACTGAATAATACAGCAGGCTTAGGTCCTTTTCCATCAATGATTTTTCCGGAATATGCCCTTAGAAAAAATGTAGAAACATATTGTAAACTAATGACCAATCCGGCAACGACCAAGCTAAAACCTAAACTTTTACTGATAAAAATCGGAAGTACAGACAGAGATAATCCTATGATAAAATATCCTACGAACGTAAAAGATACATAACTAATCAAGGATAAATTAACATTCTCTGACCGATTTACTAAACTATCCATGTGAAAAAAAATTAAGGGGCAAAGTTACTTCATAAAAATAATTTAGTCCGAAAATTTACCTTAAAAAAGCCAAAATGTGAAAGTTGTCATATTAAAAAAGGTTCCGATAGTATAAATTTTAAACAAATATTTTTAAGATGATAAAAAGAAGAAATATCAGTATAAATGCAATAATTCCTATAATGAAAGTCTCTCTAAGAAATCCTTTTCGCTTGGTTCTGTCATATTGAAGCGTTTTTTCATCAATGCAATAATCAGAATAAACAATAGGATCAATTTTTAAGTCAGGACGGAATTTTCGTATTCCGTTTATAAAATGTACATACAGTAAATGTTTATTCTTAAGTACCAATAACTCCATATTCATGTCTATAACCATTGGTATGACGGTATTATTTTGATCTTTGGTATGTACAACTAACTTTTTAGCCAGCGTTTTTTGGTGTGCATATTCTGAATAAACATCTTTTCTAAAAGAGATTTTTTCAGCATGAGTAAGATCTGAATAAGCTATTGTTTTTATGATCTTATCATTTGAGTTATAATGCAAAATTCCTTTTTCGTTCACTATTATTTTACAGGTTCTTAGATGTTTGTTTTTAAGAGAAATTTTAATAAGTGCATAAAAACCTGAAATTATCACAATTTCAATAACTATAAGGATGATAAACTTGTCTGTTCTATATTTCAATTGATATAAAATTCCTTTTTGAAGAATATCATATATAGGAAATACTACAATGGTTAATAAAATGGTTAATAAAAAAATAAGAATAGCAACTCTTGCCGCAAAAGTAAGAGGCTTGTTAATTTCAGATGCTAAAGTTGATAATTTTTCCTCCATATTAATCTTTTGAGAATAAAAATATAAGCCAAATAGTTAAAGCTGTTAAAATTATAATGAATCCTATAATTAAGATCCAGGATATTTTACCTTTTTGATTAATCTCCCAACTGTCTTTGTTTATAAAATAGTTATGAAATATAATAGGATCAATTGTTAGATCAGGTCTGAAGATAGAAATTCCTTTTAGAAAATGAGCATATAATTCGTATCTGTTTTTCACAACATATAGTGGGAGATTCATATCGAGACGCTTCATTACATTTTCATTAGTTTCTGATTGAATATAAATTTCAAGAAGAGGGATAAGTCCTGTTGTCGTTGTATTTATTGTCCGAATATCAAAATTTTCGTTTGATGTAGTGAGTTCGGAGTACAATATTTTTTCAGTAATTTCTTTCTCAGAATTATAATAAAAAAGACCTTTGTCGGTAACTGTGATTTCTCGGGCAAGGAGCTTTCTTTTAAAAAAGTAATATCTAATGGAAGGAATTAGAATACCAAAAGAAATCGCAAAACAGATAATAGCGGGGAAAAGCATGACTTCAATTCCTCTTTTGTAAATACCATATATCGGAAACAGAAAAAATAAAACGAAACTGAAAAGTAGCAATCCGAATAATGTAATTTGGATTATTAATGTTCCAAATAGATTAATTTCAGATTTTATACTTGGAAATGATGTTTCCGAGTTCATTTTTTAAAGTGATTTTGGTGACTGGGCGAAAATAAGAATTTTTATTTTTAGTTGCCTAAAGCTTTCAAAAAAATTACCTTTGTTTTAATAAATTATTACAATAAAAAGCATGGAAAACAGCAAATATCCAAAGTTTACGTTCACATGGTTCGGAGGAGTTGTTCTATTGGGCGGACTGTTCGCAGGAACAATGCTTATTTCCTTTTTTAATGTTTTCTGGATGTTCACTTTTAAAGAAAATCTGCAGTATAAAGATTGGTTCTTTATGGCTTCCAATGCCATCGGATTCCTTACAGCAATTGCTTTTTTTGATTTTTTCATTGTAAAGCCAACGACGAAAAAGAAACTTAATTTCAATTTTTCGCCCACTAATTTTTATACCTATTTATTGATTTTTCCTTTAATGATTGGGATGATGTTTATTGCAGAATTTATCGCAGCACAAATTCCAACAACGGGACCTTTCTTCGGAAAATATTATGAATTTTTCTCTGATTTAATGAATCAATTAACGGATGATCCTGTTGTCATGATCATCACAGCCGTAATTATGGCTCCGATTTTCGAGGAAATTATTTTCCGTGGAATTATTCAAAAAGGATTGATGAATAAAGGCGTAGAACCTTGGAAAGCTATTTTGTTTTCTTCCATTATTTTTGGAATAGTTCATGCGAATCCGTGGCAGTTTGTCGGTGCGGTTTTATTGGGCTGCGTGCTTGGTTTGGTATATTATAAAACCAAATCTTTATTGTTGCCAATGTTATTGCATGGTTTTAATAATTTATGCTCATCATTATTAATAACTTATACTAAAAACGAAAGTTTTGCAGAAGCTTTTAAAGTTTCTGAATGGATCATATTAGTTATCGGAATTGTACTTTTTTCTTTGTTTTACTATTTATTTATGAAGAAATATAAAGTGCATTATTCTGAAATTTAGATCTAAACATAAATATTCTTCACGAATAACACTATACCCATTTGTGAAATTAGTGCTTAAAAATTAGTGCCATTTGTGTTTAAACAAAAAATTAGAATTAAAAAAATGAAATTGAATATGGAATTACTGGTAGCCACCCACAACGAACATAAAAAAGAAGAAATTCAGCAGATCTTAGGAAACGAGTTTATCGTTAAAAGTCTGACTGATTATAATATTCACGAGGAAATTGTTGAAGATGGCGATTCTTTCAATGCCAATGCTTTAATTAAAGCGAAATACTGCTTCGAAAAAACAGGAATTCCAAGTTTAGGAGATGACAGCGGTTTGGTTGTAGAATCTTTAGACGGTAGACCGGGAATTTTCTCAGCTCGTTATGCAGGAGATCATGATTTTGCTAAAAACATTAAAAAAGTGTTGAGCGAAATGGAAGGACTGGAAAACAGAAAAGCATATTTCATCACAGTTTTATGTTATTATGATGAAAACGGAGCAAAATACTTCGACGGCCGAGCACACGGAAATTTATTGACAGAAAATAAAGGTTTCAAAGGTTTTGGGTATGATCCCATCTTCGTTCCTCAAGGTTACGACAAAACTTTCGCAGAAATGAATCCGGAAGATAAAAACAAGATCAGCCACCGTAAACAGGCACTTGATCTGTTCTTAGATTTTTTGAAAGTGACGGATTAATTTTTTTAACCAAAAAAGTTTTACAGTAAGTTTGTCATTCTGACGAAGGAAGAATCTCTACACATTAAATAGATTCTTCATTTCACTTTGTTACATTCAGAATGACAGCGGCTAAGTTAAAAATCTGTCGTACATTTGTCGGCATAATAAACTATTGTTTTGAGTACTTATTTAACGATATTAGGCTTTAATTCAGCGATTCCCACAGTGAATACATCACCTACATCTCAGCTTTTAGAAATGGAAGAAAGATGTTTCCTGATAGATTGTGGAGAAGGAACGCAGGTACAATTAAGGAAAGCAAAAGCGAGATTTTCAAAGATCAATCATATTTTTATTTCGCATCTTCACGGGGATCATTGTTTTGGTCTTCCGGGGTTGATCGCGTCTTTCAGATTGTTGGGACGTGACACTCCTTTGCATGTTTATGGTCCGAAAGGAATTAAAAATATGCTTGAAACGATCTTTACTATTACAGAAACCCACCGCGGATTTGAAGTAGTTTATCATGAATTAGATAAAAATTATTCAGAAAAGATCTACGAAGACGCTAGGGTAGAGGTTTATACAATTCCTTTAGATCACAGAATTTACTGTAACGGTTATCTTTTTAAAGAAAAACCGAAAGACAGGCATCTTAATATGAAAGAAATCGCAAAGTATGACGAAATAGAAACATGTGATTACCATAACATAAAAGCAGGAAAAGATTTTGTGTTGAGTGATGGGTATGTTCTTAAAAATGAAGTATTGACAGTTGATCCCACTCCGTGTGTTTCTTACGCATTTTGCAGTGATACGAGATATCTTGAAAGTGTAATTCCGATTATTAAAAATGTAACGGTTTTGTATCACGAATCTACCTTTTTACATGATTTAAAAGAAATGGCAGATTATACAGGACATTCAACGGCTTTGGAAGCGGCGACAATTGCCCAGAAAGCTGAAGTTGGAAAGCTTATTTTAGGACATTTTTCTAACAGATATGGCGATTTAACAGTATTCACCGACGAAGCCAGAACTATTTTTACCAATACATTTTTACCAAAAGCTTTGGAAAGTGTAAAAATTTAAAATGAAGATGTTGAATTTTGAAGAGCTAAAAAGCTTTTTAGACGAAAAAGCCGATCAATACAATAATCCGGATTTTATTGAAAATGATCCGATACAGATTCCGCATCGTTTTGCTTTGAAACAGGATATTGAAATTGCGGGATTTTTATCGGCAACAATTTCCTGGGGAAACAGAAAAGCGATCATTAAATCAGCGGAAAAAATGCTCGATATCATGGGGAATTCTCCTTATGATTTTGTGATGAATTATTCTGAAAAAGACTTAGAATCTATTCAGGATAAAAGTATTCACAGAACATTCAATGGTCATGATTTCACTTATTTTATCAAGCAATTCAACAGAATTTATAAAGAAAATGGAAGTTTGGAGGATTTATTTTTAATTAAAAATTCCGAAACCAATTTTTCTCATTCCATTGAAAGATTCAGAACGCAATTTCTTGGAATTGAAAAACACAGAATACACAAACATGTAAGTTCACCTTATAAAAATTCTTCCACCAAGAGGATCATTATGTTTTTACGTTGGATGGTTCGTCAGGACAAACGTGGTGTGGATTTTGGTATTTGGGAGAGTATTGATCAAAAATACCTATCGATTCCTTTGGATGTTCATACAGGAAATATTTCCAGAAAATTGGGATTAATTTCCAGAACTCAAAACGATTGGAAAACGGTAGAAGAACTTGATGTGATAATCAGAAAATTTGATGAAACAGATCCTGCAAAATATGATTTTGCATTGTTTGGATTAGGCGTTACGAAAGAGTTAATATAAATAAACACGATGAAAAAAGACGAAGAAAAAATAGATGTATTAGAGAAAATCGCCAATGGAATTACCTGGTGGATCGGTTCGATTCCGTCACTTATTGCGCATACGATATTTTTTATCACTTCTTTTTTGCTGCCTTTATTGAAGATTGTAGAATTTGACAAAATGCTTTTGATCCTTACCACGGTAGTGTCTTTGGAAGCGATTTATCTTGCAATTTTTATCCAGATGTCAGTGAATAAGAGTCATGAAAAAATTGAAGACATTCAGGAAGATATTGAAGATATTCAGGAAGATATTGAAGAGATCAGTGAGGATATCGAAGAAATTAGTGAAGACATTGAAGAAATTAACGAAGATATTGAGGACATTCAGGAAGATATCGAAGAGATCAATGAAGATGAGGAAGATGAAGATCACAATGAACGGGCTAAAAATGTAATGCTTAAAAGCCATGTTAATTCTAATAAAAATGAAATAAAATCATTGAAAGATCAGATTTCCGAGCTTCAGAATATGATAGATCAATTAAAAAAGGATTAAATTTATCAATAGGTGTAAATTTTTTCGTATAATTTTATAAAAAGGTTAATAATTTATTGACCTTTTTTTGTTTTTTATAATTTAATTTAAAATGAATTAATATTTAATGTTAATTCAATTATTGTTGTTAATAATTTAATGCAGATTGATATTTAATCAAAAAAAATAGTATTTTTGGACAAACAACAACAAAATGTTAAATTATAGACTAAAAAACTACCTTTTTCTCTTAGTGCTTTTGTTTATCTCAACTTCTGTTTTGTCACAGAGGAAAGCCCCTAAACCCATAATAACATCGGTCAATAAAAAAGCCGGAGTTTTTATAGATGTAAACGCAACGGGTTATGCACCTTCTACGTACAGTGCAGAGCAACTTGTGAAGGATATTCTTATTAATGGAGGATCAACCTGTTCAGTACCTAACGTATCAAATGTAACGGTAGCTCCTAACCAGCCACTAACCAATAATGATAGGTTCTGGGGATATTTCCACAGAGGAACTACAAATTTCCCCTTTAAAGATGGAATTGTTTTAACGACAGGTCGTGCCAGAGAGGCAGGAAATGTAGCGCAAACTCCTAGTACGTCTGTAACAGGCGCAGGAATGAATGATCCTGATTTAGTAGCGGCAGTTCCTATTACCAGCCCTACTGATAATTATAACGATAATGTCATGCTGGAGTTTGATTTTGTGCCCAACTCTAATCAGGTAAAGTTTAACTATCTTTTTGCTTCTGAAGAATATACAGGTAGTTTTCCATGCCAATATTCAGATGCATTTGCTTTATTGATCAAACCTGTTTCAGGTGGTCCTTATGTAAATGTAGCTGTTTTACCGGGAGCTGCCGGCCCTGTAAGCATGACCAATATACATCCTGTAGTACCTGGAACGCCTCCTTTTGGCTGTCCTGCTATCAATGAAATGTATTTTGCTGGTTATAACTCGTCACCTAAAGTGGTAACTAATTATAACGGTAGAACAGTTCCGTTGACGGCAATAGCAGATGTAACTCCAGGAGTTGCTTACCATTTTAAAATGGTCTTGTCGGATTATAGAGATTCTAGTTACGATTCTGCTGTATTTATTGAAGGTGGATCTTTTGATATAGGTATTAAACTTGTTGACAATACCGGAGCTGTATTACCTGCATCTTTAAATGTGTGCGATAATGCTCCTCAGACTCTAGTGGCTCAGGTTTCAGGTATAACGGGAGCTACATACCAATGGTATTTCAATAATGGTACAACTACAGTAGCAATACCGGGAGCAACAACTTCAACGTATGTTGCAACTGCACCGGGTATTTATACTATTAAGGTTAGCGTTCCGGGAAATACATGTCCGGCCGAAGCAAAAATAACTATAGTTGGAGGTACAACTCCGGTGGCACAGAATGCTACATTAAAACTTTGTACAACTCCTACAAATAGTACATTTGATTTAAATACAGCTAAACCATTAATAAGTACAACTACAGGTGCTGTCTTTCGTTTCTACCCAACTCAGGCAGGAGCGCAGGCTCAAGACAATACTTTTATTCCTAATGCTGGTTTAGCCAGTTATAACGGAACGGATGGACAGGTTTTATATGTCGTTGTTTCCAATGGAGCTTTCTGTAGTAAAACAGTTACTTTAACTTTAAGAAAAGAAGCTACTCCAATAGCTGTACTTGGTGCTTCAAAAGTTAAAATATGTAATGGAGAATCTGTAACTTTAACGGCTTCCGGAGGTGTAACTTATCAATGGAATACTATTTCAGGTACAGGAGCAGTGCAAACTGTTAGTCCAAGCCAGACTACAACATACACCGTATATGCAATAGGAGCACAGGGATGTAAATCTTTACAGCCTGCTACGATAACAGTAGAGGTAGTACCTGCTATTACATCAAATGTTAAAGGAGGAATTATCTGTATAGGAGATAAAATTACTTTAGACGCGGGAGTAGGTCCTAATTACAGTTATATTTGGAGTAATGCTGCAACTACACAAACTATTACGGTAGGTACACCGGGAATTTATACGGTGACAATCACGAATGGTGTTTGTACTAAAATATTTACTGCAGAAGTAATTCAGGCTACAGTTCCGGAGATCAAAAATATTAATTACAATGATAACGGAACAATGATCATTACAGCAGCAGCTACAAATGGTCAGATGGAATATTCTGTAGACAACGGAGTAACCTGGCAGGATTCTAATATGTTTACCAATGTTCCTAAAAACTCAGTAATTTCTATTAGAGTAAGAGTGAAGAAAACAAGTTGTGAGACATTTTTAGAATATTTCACATTTGTAATGCAAAACGTAATTACACCAAACGGAGATAATCTGAATGATAAAATTGATTTCCGTGGAGTGAGCAGTTATAAAGATTTCAAAGCAAGTGTATTCGACCGTTATGGACGTGAAGTATATAAAGCTGAAAAAATCAGACCATATTGGGACGGTTTCTTCCAAGGTAAACGTTTACCAACTTCATCTTATTGGTATCAGATTACTTTTGAAGATCCTGCAAGCAAGCAGCTGACTCTAAAAACTGGCTGGATACTGTTGAAAAACATTGAATAATTAATAAATATAAAGAAAGACTAACAATGCGTTAGTCTTTTTTATTAAAGTGAAATTAATATTTGATAATGAATAAAATTGTATTCATAGTAATGTAAATTATTCAGAATTGAATTTCAATCAAAAAAAATAGTATTTTTGTTTAAAATAATATAAAATGTTAAATTGGAGGACAAGAAGTTTATTTTTTGCTTTACTTTTAATACTTATTGGCAATTCCGCTTTCTCTCAGAATAAAAGAATAGAAAAAGCGAAAAATCCTACATCGGTATCAATGAAGGCAGGGGCATTTATAGATATAAATGCTGCAGGGTATCCTGAGACAAACTTTAGTGTTGAGCAACTTGTAAAAAATGTTTTAATAGCAGGAGGATCCACGTGCTCTACAGCAAATGTTAGCAATGTTGTAGTTTCTCCAAATTTATCCGTCAGTGATCTGAACAGAAGCTGGGGATATTTCAACAAAGGAACTACCAATTTCCCATTTGAAAAAGGTATTGTTCTTACGACCGGTTTTGCGAGAAGAGCCGGAAATGATTTTCAGGGAACATTAAGTGATCATTTAACAACTGGAGGAGATGTAGATCTTGCGAATGCATTAGGCGTACCAAATTCACAATTGAATGATGCTACTTTTATAGAATTTGATTTCGTTCCGACTTCTACTGAAGTTAAATTCAGATACATCTTTGCTTCAAAAGAATATTTTGACAATTTTACATGTAATATTTCGGATGGTTTTGCTTTATTATTAAAAAAATCAACCGATCCTAATTATACCAACCTTGCACTTCTTCCGAACGGAACTCCTGTAAGTGTTACGAATATTATTCCGTCAAGCTTACCTTGCGGACCAAAAAATGAACAGTATTTTGGTGGTTTAAATAATCCTCAGATACAAACCAACTTTAATGGGCGTACCGTTCCGTTAACTGCTACTGCAACGGTAATTCCGGGGCAGACGTATCATTTTAAAATGGTATTGGCAGATTATCAGGATAGAAATTTTGATTCTGGAGTTTTCTTGGAAGCCGGATCTTTTGATATTGGAGTTAAAATTTTAGATCCTGCAGGCGTTGCGCTTCCTGGATCTATCAATGTTTGTGATAATACACCAACGGTTCTTACAGCATCTGCAAATATTCCGGGGGCTACTTATGTATGGCTATTAGGAACTACACCTATTCCTGGAGCTACATCTATAAGTTATACGGCAACTCAGCCGGGAATTTATACTGTTCAGGTTTTTATACCGGGAAATTCATGTCCGGGAACAGCAAGTGTAACAATTGTGGGAGGAACTTCTCCTACAGTTCAGAATGCAACATTAACAGCATGTTATGCGCCGGGAAATGCAATATTTAATTTAACCTCAGCTCAAGCATCAATTAGTACAACGCCGGGAGCTACATTTGCCTATTATACAACGTTAGCTGATGCCAATGCCGGAAATGCAAATACAATTCCTACTCCTACAGCTTATCCAAGTGCGGGAGGTACAGTATATGTTCAGGTGAAAACAGGTTTCTGTGCAAAAGTGGCAGAATTACAGTTGGTAAAAGCACCTCAGATGACGGCAACTATTGCTCCGCCAACAGTTTTAACTTGTACAAATTCACAAATAACATTAAACGCTTCTACATCGGTATATCCTACAGGTTCTACATTCAACTGGACAACCGTAGGAGGAAATATTGTTTCTGGTGGAAATACATTAACACCGGTTATTAATAACGCCGGAACCTACACTTTAACAATTACAAAAAATTATCAGCCCGGAAACCTTAATTGTACAGCGACAGCAACAGTGACAGTAACGGGGGACAGTGCGCCGCCAGCAACGGGATTAACTGCAACTAAAGTTTTAATCTGCGCCGGAGAATCTGTTACTTTAACAGCTACAGGAGGAGCTACATATAACTGGCAGGGCGGTTTACCAGGTAACGGAAATACACAGGTTGTAACGCCTGCTACCACAACAACCTATACAGTAACAGCTGTTGGTGCTAATGGCTGTGTATCTCAAAATCCTGCAACGATTACGATTGTGGTTTCTCAACCGATTACTGTGCAAAATGCGACATTATTAAAATGTTATCAGCCAGGAAATATCATTTATGATTTAACCTCAGCGCAACCACAAATAACGTCTGCCGGTACAGCAACTTTTGCTTATTATTTACTTCAGGCAGATGCTAATGCAGGAAACGCAAATACAATTCCTACACCTACTGCATATCCAAGTGCTGCCAATCAGACAATTTATGTATTGGTTAAAAATGGAGGGTGTAGCTATGTTGTGACATTACAATTAGTAAGAACAGCAGAAACAACATTAACAATAGCGACTCCGCAAACAATAACGTGTACAACAAATCAGGTTACCATAAATGCCGGAGCATCTGTAATTCCTGCAGGTTCTACCATTGCATGGACAACCGTAGGAGGAAATATCGTTTCTGGAGCTAATACTTTAACACCTGCCGTAAATGCAGGAGGCACTTATACTTTAACGGTTTCAAATGTAACACAACCCGGAAACTTAACATGTACCTACACTGCAACAGTTACAGTTATTGAAAATAAAACAATTCCAGTAGCGGGGCTTACCTCTTCTGTGGCTCAGATTTGTGTCGGAGAATCGGTTACTTTAACAGCTACGGGCGGAGCTACTTATAATTGGGGAACTCTTCCGGGTAGTGGAAATACTCAGGTTGTTTCGCCTACGACGACGACTGTATATACCGTTTTTGCGATAGGAGCAAATGGATGTATCTCTGCAACTCCTGCAACGGTTACAGTTATAGTTGGTCCTCCAACAGCGGGAGTTTCAGCTAATAAATCGAAGATTTGTGTCGGAGAATCTGTTACTTTAACAGCTACAGGAGGTATTACTTATAACTGGGTTGGATTAACCGGAAACGGGAATACTCAGATTGTTTCTCCTACAGTTACTACAGAATATTCTGTGTATGCATTAGGTGGGAATGGGTGTAGCTCAGTACTTCCTGCAAAAATTACTATTGAGGTTGTTCCGGCGATTGTTTCTACATTGCAAGATGTGTTTGTCTGTGTTGGAGATAAAGGTATTTTAGATGCCGGAGCTGGTCCTAACTATACTTATTTATGGAGTAATGGTGCTACTACGCAAACGATATCTACAGATGTTGTGGGAACTTATTCAGTGACGATAAGTAATGGAGTTTGTTCTAAAGTTTTCACTGCACAATTGTTAAACCCAGTATTGCCTCAGTTTACCAACGTTACCTTTGAAAATCATGTTCTTACGCTTACCTCTAGCAATCCTACGGGAGGAGTTTTAGAATTTTCTATTGACGGAGGAGTAACATGGCAGAATTCTAATATATTCTATAATGTTTTAAATAACAGCAATTATACCTTGATGGTTAGGGTTAAAGATGCGAAATGTAGTACTACATTAGAATTTTACACATTCTTAATCAGTAATGCGATTACACCAAACTCGGATGGTAAGAATGACGTTATAGATTTCTCAGGAATCAGTAAGTATAATAATTTTGCCGCTTCTATTTTCAACAGATATGGCCAGGAGTTATTTAAAGCGACTAGGTCTGATGCTATTTGGAGAGGAACAATAAAGGATCTTAATGTACCTACCGCTACTTATTGGTATAGAGTTCAATGGGATAATCCTGCAAGTAAAAAGCTTGAATTAAGAACAGGCTGGATCTTATTAAAGAATAGAAATTAACAATAAAATCAAAATAATTTTGAAAACCTCCTATTTTGGAGGTTTTTATTTTTAATAATAAAAAAGTTAAATATATATACGATATATTTAAAAAAAAATTAAATTTGTTGAAACAAAAAGTATTATGAAGAGATATCTACCGTTTTTTTTCTTTTTTTTATTCAGTTCGACATCATTATTCTCGCAAAATGCACCACCTAGAAAACCTCAAATAAAAAAGCTTTCGGCTTCAACTGCCAAAGCGGGGGCTCTTATTGATGTAAATGCTCCTGGATATAATGAATCAAATTTTACGATGGAGCAATTGGTGAAGGATGTATTGATATCATCAGGAACCAATTCGTGTATTACACCCAGCGTTTCCAACGTTGTTGTAACTCCAAATTTACCGGCCAGTAATGCAAATAGAGCTTGGGGTTATTTTCATAAATCAACAAGTAATTTTCCTTTTAAAGATGGGATTGTTTTAGTGACAGGAAAAGCTAACCGTACAGGAAATACACCCGACACAGGTCTTAGTGATGTAGTGGGGACAGGTAGTGACCCAGACTTAGTCGCGGCAACCAATCCAAGTAAACCTTTGAACGATGCGGTAATCTTAGAATTTGATTTCGTTCCGACGTCATCTCAGGTTAAATTTAATTACATAATGGCTTCTGAAGAATATACAGGCAGTTATCCTTGTAGTTTTGCAGATTCATTTGCTTTATTAATTAAACCCACTTCAGGAGGACCATATGTTAACATGGCTGTATTGCCGAATGCCGGGGGTCCTGTAAGTATTACAAATATTCACCCTGCGATTACAGGTTTTGGAGGATGTGCTGCCGTAAATGAACAATATTTTGCAGGTTATAACCCTCCAATTGGTGATACCAACCTTAATGGTAGAACAGTTCCTCTTACTGCTACAGCAACTGTAGTAGCAGGACAGCAATATCATTTTAAAATGGTAATTGCTGATGCAGGAGATACAGCTTTTGATTCAGCGGTATTTTTAGAAGGAGGATCTTTTAAGATTGGGGTAGATTTATTAGACCCTTCGGGAGCTACTTTACCTTCAGATATTAATGTTTGTGATAATGTACCGCAAGTAATCACAGCATCTGTGAGTGATCCTAATTTATTATATCAGTGGTTCCTTAACGGTGTGGCTATTAATGGTGCTACAACAAATACAATTACGGCTACTCAGCCGGGAAGTTATACTATTGAAGTAAGCGTTCCGGGGAATCCTTGTCCTGGAAAAGCATCAATTCAAATTCATGGAGGAACGACGCCGACTGCTCAGGATGCAAGTTTGCTTTTGTGCACCACTCCTGATATTACAACGTTCGACTTATCGACTGCTATGCCGTTAATAAGTACAACCCCAGGTGCAATATTCCGTTTTTATCAAAATCAGGCAGATGCAATCGCTCAAAACAACAATTTTATTACCACTCCATTAAACTATAATGGAAATGACGGCCAGATTCTATATGTAGTTGTTTCAAATGGAGGATTCTGTAGTAAGATGATTGAGTTGAAATTATCAAAAGAAGTAACACCTAAAGCGACTTTGGTTTCTTCCAGAATTAAAATATGCCCGGGAGAATCAGTAAATTTAACAGCTACAGGAGGCAATACTTACTTATGGAATAACTTTTTAGGTACAGGACCAACTCAAACTGTTACTTTATTTAATACAACAACATTTACAGTGTATGCTATCGGAGCTAAAGGGTGTAAATCTTTACAGCCGGCAACAATAACGGTGGAAGTGGTTCCGGAAATTGTAACTCCATTGAAAGATGTAGAAATGTGTCTTGGAGACAGAGTAATCTTGGATGCAGGAGCAGGTCCTAATTACAAGTATTTATGGAATACTGGCGCTACAACGCAGACTATTTCAGTAGATGAATGGGGAATTTACACAGTTGAAATTGATAACGGAATTTGTAAGAAAATCTTCACTGTAAAAGTAATGGGAGCACCTTCACCTTTTGTTTCTAATATCAATTATGGAAACGGTACTTTAACAATTACGGCCGAAAACCCGCCAATCAATAATATTCAGGGAGTTCTAGAGTATTCTGTTGATGGAGGTATTACTTGGCAGCAATCGAATGTATTTACAGGATTGCAGAGTAATACGACATACAATATTCAGGTGAGGGTAGTAGGTACACATTGTATGGGAGCGCTTGAGTTCTTTACACTGCAGATTTCAAACATTATTACACCTAACCAAGATGGCGTAAATGATGTGCTGGATCTTACATCACTTGGAGAGTTCAAAAACTTCACAGGTTCTATCTACGACAGATACGGAGTTGAGATGTTCAGATTCTCAAAACAAAATCCTATCTGGAATGGTACGGTAGCAGGTAAGAGATTGCCGACGGCTACTTATTGGTACAAATTCAACTTTGATT
The DNA here is from genome assembly GCF_003815655.1 of Chryseobacterium sp. G0201. NCBI lineage: Bacteria > Pseudomonadati > Bacteroidota > Flavobacteriia > Flavobacteriales > Weeksellaceae > Chryseobacterium > Chryseobacterium sp. G0201. The sequence continues at coordinate 3,287,695 of NZ_CP033917.1, forward strand.
ATCCAAAATCAAAAGCTCAGATGAACTGGTCTGGTTGGATCTTATTAAAGAATAGAGAATAATAAATAGATAATGCAACTATCAAAAAAGCCTTTCAAATTTAATTGAAAGGCTTTTTTATTTTTAAGATTTTATCGGTTTTCTTTCCAGAGTTTGGTGAAATTGATAAAGTCGCTAACACTTAATTCTTCAGCTCTTTTATCCATGAACTCATGTGTTTTTAATTCTTCAGGAATTTCCAATACTTTTAAAGAGTTGGATAATTTTTTTCTCCTTTGATTAAAACCGGCCTTTACGATTTGTTTGAAAAGCACTTCATTTCCTGCCAACCCTTCTTTTGGGTTTCGGGTTAATTTAATAACTCCCGATTTTACCTTTGGAGGGGGATTGAACACGTTTTCATGCACCGTAAACAGATAAGTTACATCATAGTATGCCTGAACCAAAACAGATAGAATTCCGTACTCTTTTGTTCTTGGGACAGATGCTGTTCTTTCTGCCACTTCTTTTTGGAACATTCCTACCATTTCCGGGATCAATTCATAGTGATCTATAATTTTGAACAAGATCTGTGAAGAAATATTATAAGGGAAGTTTCCAATAATAGCAATTTGATCGTTATTAATAAAATTGAAATCCTGTTTCAGGAAATCTCCTACAAAGATCTCTTCTGTAATCTTAGAATAGGTATTTTTCAGGTAGTCTATAGATTCGGTATCTATTTCTGCAAGATAAAGATTTTGCTCTTTTTCGAGAAGGTATTTGGTAAGAACTCCCGTTCCCGGGCCTATTTCCATAATATTATTATAGTTCTCAAAACTAAGACCTTCTACGATTTTTCTTGCGATATTTTCATCTGTCAAAAAGTGTTGACCAAGATGCTTTTTTGCTTTTACACTCAAGTTTTTTTATGATTTTATTAACAATGATTTTCTCTATTTCGTCCCAAATTTCGGAAGTTTTTTTCTAATTTAGCCAAAAATTTTAATATTAATGGCTAAATCTGTAGATGAATTTAATAAAAAGAGACTTCGATCGAGCAATATTACAGTCGTAATAAGTATTGCCTTAGTGTTATTTTTGTTAGGATTAATGGGACTTATTTTGATCAATGCCCAGAAATATTCCGACTATATCAAGGAACAATTGGTTGTCAACGCCTACTTTGATGAAAACTATGACGCGAAAGACTCTGTAAAAATTGCAAAATTTGAAGAAGAAACTTTAAAGAAAGTACAGACTTTGGCACCTGTAAAAAAGGCGACCTACATTTCTAGAGCTGCCGCTGCAATTGAAGCGAAAAAAAGTATGGGAATTGATAGCGATGCGCTTTTCGAGGAAAATATTTTCCCTTCTTCTATAGAAATTGCTCTGAAACCTGAATATGTAGACCCTGCAAAAATTGATGCAGCGATAAAGATCATTAAATCCGTTCCGGGAGTTGTAGACGTTAAGAACGACAGTACCTTAATGGTAGATGTATACAACAACCTGAGTAGAATTTTAAAATGGATTTTTGGTTTTTCTCTTTTATTTTTGGTGTTAGCGGTAGTTTTAATTAATAACTCTATCCGTCTGAAAATATTTTCAAAAAGATTTATTATCAAAACCATGCAGTTGGTAGGGGCGAAAAGAAGATTTATCTTAAAGCCTTTTATCATTGAAGCTGTTATTTTAGGAGCTATCGGTTCTTTTATCGGGCTTGCTGCTTTATGTGGTGTTTGGTATTATTTCACGAGTCAGATCGGTTCATCATTCGTACAGGATAATCAGCAGTATTTTTGGTTGATCTTACTTGTATTGGGAGTTGGAGTTTTAATCACGGTTCTAAGTACAATCATCGCAACATGGAGATTCCTCAAATCTAACGTTGACGATTTATATTATTCTTAAAAATGAGCAAAAAAACAAATAAATTTTCTGCTGCTGATTTCGGTAAAGAAACTGAAGTTACACAGGAAAACACGTTCTATTTCGGACAGCAAAATTTTAAATGGATGCTTATTGGTTTAGCATTTATCGTTGTCGGATTCTTATTAATGATGGGACATGACGCTAATACTGTTGACGGAAAATTTGATCCTAATTCTTGGAATGAAGATATCTTTTCTATCAGAAGAATCAGAATTGCACCTCTGTTCATTGTAATAGGGTTTGTGATTGAAGGGTACGCGATTTTAAAAAGAAAATAATTAATTTTTATTTTAAAGATTAAGAAATAGCGAGATTTAGAAAGTTCTAGATTTCAATATCTCTTAATCTTTAAATTTTTATATATACTATGGATTTAATCAAAGCAATCGTTATTGCAATTATTGAAGGGCTTACAGAATATCTGCCAATTTCCTCTACTGCACACATGGGTTTTGCTGCTAATTTAATGGGCATGCAGGAAGATGAATTTTTAAAAATGTTTCAGGTTTCCATTCAGTTTGGAGCGATCTTGTCTGTTGTGGTGGCATATTGGAAAAAATTCTTTGATTTCAATAATATCAAGTTTTATTTTAAGTTGGCTTATGCAGTTGTTCCTGCTTTGGCTTTAGGATATTTGTTTGATGATAAAATTGAAGCCATTCTTGGAAATCAGATTGCAATTTCATCCGTTTTAGTACTTGGTGGAGTTGTTTTATTATTTGCAGATAAATGGTTTAAAAATCCAACCATCGATGATGAAAAAGGAATTACCGTAAAAAAAGCAATAACAATCGGCTTCTGGCAGTGTCTTGCGATGATGCCCGGAACGAGTAGAAGTGCTGCTTCTATCATCGGAGGTATGACGCAGGGATTAACGAGAAAAGCTGCGGCAGAATTTTCATTCTTTTTGGCGGTTCCTACGATGTTGGCGGTTACGGTTTATTCTGTTTTTGTTAAAACTTGGGGTAAAGAAACCGGTAATCCTCAAAAAGGATACGAAATGATCATTGCATCAAACGACCACATAATGATCTTTGTGATTGGAAATGTTGTTGCATTTATTGTCGCATTAATTGCCATTAAAGCTTTTATCGGAGTTTTAAATAAATATGGTTTCAAACCTTGGGGATGGTACCGTATTTTTGTTGGATTGGCTTTATTGATTTATTTTTACTTTTTTAAATAATCAGGTTAAAAAATTACTGATTACCAATTATATATTACTCATCATTCATGACAGCTGAAGAACTGCAATCAGGACACGTATTTTTATTAGACAAACCTCTGGATTGGACTTCTTTTCAGGCAGTTAATAAAATGAAATATAAACTCAAAAGAGAGTTTAATCTTCCTAAGAAATTTAAAATTGGTCATGCCGGAACATTAGATCCGAGAGCAACCGGACTGCTTATCGTATGTTGTGGGAAATTCACCAAGAAAATCCCTGAAATACAGGATGCGCCAAAAGAATATTGGACGGAAATTAAAATTGGCGTACAAACAGAATCTTACGACACCGAAAAACCTGAGATCCTTCAACAGGATTATTCGCATATTTCAGAAGAGCAGATAAATGAAACTGTAATGAAATTTTTGGGTGAAATAGATCAGACGCCACCTGTTTTTTCAGCAATAAAAATTGACGGAAAGAGAGCCTATAATCTGGCTAGAGCAGGAGAGGAAGTAGAAATGAAATCCAGAAAAACAACGATTCTTTATATTGAAGATATCAAAATCAATCTTCCTTTGGTAAGCTTTACAGTAGGCTGCTCTAAAGGAACTTATATCCGAAGTCTGGCTCATGATATAGGGCAGGAATTGGGTGTTGGTGCTTATTTAACACAATTAAGACGTACAAAAATTGGGGACTATAAAATTGAAGAGGCAACGACTCAGTTTTTAGATAATGATTTTAGATTTGATAATAATTAAAAACTAACCTATGCAGGAGAAAACACGTATCAATAAATATTTATCTGAAGCCGGCTACTGCTCGCGAAGAGCAGCAGATAAGCTTTTGGAAGAAGGCAGAATTACGATCAACGGTAAGGTTCCTGAAATGGGAACTAAAGTTTCTGATGAAGATATCGTGGAAGTTGATGGTAAACCAATACGTGAATCTGAGGATGAGCCTATTTACATTGCTTTCAATAAACCTGTAGGCATCGTGTGTACAACAGATACCAAGCGCGAAATAGATAATATCATAGAATATATCAACCATCCGAAAAGAATTTTCCCGATCGGAAGATTAGATAAACCAAGTGAAGGGTTGATTCTTTTAACTAATGATGGAGATATCGTTAATAAAATTCTAAGAGCAAGAAACAATCACGAAAAAGAATATTTGGTACGCGTGGATAAGCCAATCAATCCAAAATTCTTAGATAAAATGAGAAACGGAGTTCCTATTTTAGATACGGTCACAAAAAAATGTGAAGTTGAAAAAATAGATGATATGACTTTCAGAATTGTTCTTACCCAAGGCTTAAACAGACAGATTCGTAGAATGTGCGAATATCTTGGCTACGAAGTAAAGAAGCTTAAAAGAATCCGTATCATGAATATAAAACTGGATCTTCCCGTTGGAAAATGGAGAGATTTGACGGATACCGAACTTTCTACTTTAAATGATTTGCTTGGAGATTCTAGCAAAACTATAGACTAGCTGGAATTTTTGGTTTACAATAAATATACAGATGCTTCGACTCCGCTCAGTATGACATTTCTAATACTAATCGTACTATTTTAAAAGTAAATTTTTAGTGATGTCATGCTGAGCGGAGTCGAAGCATTTCAAGGAAATAGGAATAATTCAAAACACATTACTATTTCAAATACAGTTTCATTCTCGTCTCATATTCCGGTTTTACTTTCAATAATTTCCAGATTTTCTTTTCGTCACGTTCGCTTATTCTGTAGAAAATAATTTTATCAGCAGAATATTTAAAATAAGGATGATTTTTCAGCCATTCTTCCGGTGCATCGACTAACGTATATTTTGGAACATTTGAAGTATTTAACGGAGAAATTGCAAGCAGTTTTTGAGTTAAATCTTTATCAATATTATAAGTTGTCAGAATTTGGTCTTTATTCACAAAACCTCCTAGTTTTTTTCTAAATCCTATTATTGAACCCGCAGCTCTTTCATCCATTCCAAACTCTAAAAGTTGTTTAAAAGTAATTGAATTGAGATCGACTTTTGAAAAATCAGTTTTTTCTTGCTTGATCTCCAATTTCTTTTCGTCAGCCTTTGCTAAATTTGATGGATTAAGTTTAATATAAGGTCTTAATTCTTCAAACTTTTCAGCTGAAATCACAAAACATTTTTGAATATCTTCTAAACTTTTAAAACTACCTCTTAAGTTTCGATCACGGTAATTAACAATTGTATTGGCCTGTTTTTCTGAAAATCCAAAAGCTTTCCAACCATCAATATTCAAAGTATTCGGATCAAAAGAGCGATATTGAATTTTAGTTTTTCCAGTAGAAAAGTTTTTAGTAAAATTTTTAAAATTTTCAGGCGTTTTTGCAGGAAGTATCAAATAAGGTTCAAGTTTCTCATAATTTTCATCATTAATGATAAAACATTCTTTAAACTTTTCTTTGCTGACAAAGCTTCCGCCCAAATAACTTTTATATTTTAAAATAGCTTCTGATTGTCTTTCACTAAAGCCCATTTTCACCCAATCATTCACAGAATAATGATCCGGATTGAATTTCCCAGAAATACTGATGCTCTTTTTCTCAAAGCTTTTAAAATGAGTAGATTTAGCTTCTTTATTGGTTTCAGGAAGCAAAATATAGAATTCCAACTCTGCAAATTTCTCAGGAGAGATAGCATAACATTTTTTGAATTGTTCTTTTGACGTAAACCTTCCTCCAACAATTTTTTTATAGTTTAAAATCGTTGCAATTTGTTTTTCTGTAAAACCCAGATTTTGCCATTGTTTTTCGTCAAGATCATTCGGTTCAAATTCGGATAAGTTTAAAGGAACTGTACTTTCAGAAATGAATTTTACATCAGAAAAATCTTCTTTTTCCGTACTCGTATATTTTTGAAATGCAAATACAAGAATCAGAAGTATTCCTAAGCATGCAACTTTTTGGTAATAGTTTTTTCTCATCATTCAGTAAACTTAATGATAATAGTAATCATCAAGCAATGACTAAGTTGGAAATACTATTGTTTGTGATATAATCTGCTTATCAAGCTTATGAATTTAAATCTTAAAAGAGATTTATGTAAATTTTTTAAAGAAAACTATTCCGGATTATCGGCCAATGACTCTTTAAGTTTCAATAATTCTGCTTTTACAAACTCTAATCGGTCAATAATCGTAACGGTTTCAGAGATTTTAGCATTGGTTGTCAAAGCAATTCTGGCTCCGTCAAGCGTGTAGCCTTTTTCTTTTACCAAATGGTAGATGATCTGTAAGTTTTTAATGTCTTCAGGAGTGAAATATCTGTTTCCTTTTTTGTTTTTTTTAGGTTTAATGATGGGGAATTCCTGCTCCCAATAACGTATCAATGAAGTGTTTACATCAAAAGCTTTTGCAACTTCTCCTATAGAATAATACAGTTTGTCTGCTAAATTTATCTTCATTTTACAAATCCTAAAACTCAAAGATAAATATTTTTTGAAGCTTGTTACAAATACGTAACACAAAATGTTTGTTTTTGTTGTATAAATCATGTTTAAAGTCATTCTAGACCTTTGAATTTTTTCTTTATTTTTGATATCAAATAAAATTAGGATGAATTCTATCTCAGTCTTGCATATCGATCTTTTTCAGTCTGGGAAGAATACTTCGGATTTTTATTTTAATACGATGAAAGATCATTTGGTTTCCAGTCATAAACATATTGAGAAACCGCATCGTCACGATTTTTATGTTACCGTACTTTTTACCAAAGGAAAAGGAATTCACGAGATCGATTTTCAGAAGTATGAAGTTTCTGAGGGAAGTATTTTCTTTTTGTCGCCCGGGCAGGTTCACAGTTGGGAGCTTTCAGAGGATACGGATGGTTATATTTTCTTCTGCTCTCAGGAATATTATGATATGCATTATGTGAACAGGAAATTAAGAAGTTTTCCTTTTTTCAGTTCATCAACTTTTCCTAGAAAGTTTCAGTTTGAATCTGAGGAATTATTGAAAATAATTAATCTATTCCAGGAAATAGAAGAAGAATACATTGCTCAGAATATGATGAAAGATGATCTTATTCTTTCATTGATGTCTCAAATTTATATTAATACAACGAGACAGTTTTCTAAAAATTTAGATGAAATAAGTTCACCGACAAGCATTTCTTATTTTAACCATTATCAGGATTTTGAGAATTTGGTTGAACAATATTTTACAACTCAAAAATCAATTGCGCATTATGCTTCTGTGATGGAAATTTCACCAAAACATTTAAACAGAATTATACAGACTGTAGTTCAAAAAACAGCAACAGAAGTCATCACCGAAAGGGTAATTTTAGAGGCAAAAAGAATGCTGATGTATCTTGATGAAAGTTTGGTGGAAATTGCTTTTCGTCTCGGTTATGAAGAATATTCTTATTTTGTGAGAGTTTTCCGAAAAGGCTCCGGAATGACTCCCACGCAATTTATAAAGAAATATAAGGCTTAAATTTGGTTGTTGGTTTCTGGTTGATAGTTTTTAGTTTAAATAAAATACAAGATTATTTATTTAAAAATTCTCAAGTTGCAAAACTCTAAAAACCTAAGACTCTAAGCCCCTCCAACCCAATATCTACAGTAAAAGTTTAAAGGGACCTTCAAAATTAGTATCAAAAGAGTCGAGCATTTCTCCGCTCTCATCGAAGACCCCGATGGTCATGTTTTGTTTTGAAAATTTAATATCTTCTTCCGGAAAAGTAATGTTGATATTTCCTTTTAAAATTTCATCCCCCTTTAAGATGATTTTTTCTGAACCAAAGAATGTTATTTCTGCATTTTTAGGATTCATTACTTTTATGGTTAACGTCTTTTTCTCATTGGTTTTGTTGAGAAGAGTGTAGATAAAAGTATTCGTTATTTTTCCGTTTTTAATGAAAAATGTTGATCCTGCAGGTTTAATGAATTTGGCTTCCATAGAACCTCGGTCATACATTAGAAACCCAAGGAAACCGATCAGTATAGCGAGAAATGCAGTCGTAACTTTCATTCTTGAAGTAAATTTAAACTTCTCCTGATTTTCAATTTCAGCTTCGGTCGCATATCGTACTAATCCTTTGGGAAGTCCAACTTTTTCCATGACCTCATCACAAGCATCGATGCATGCTGTACAATTGATACATTCTAACTGTTGTCCGTTTCTAATGTCAATCCCTGTTGGACACACAACTACACATTGCTGACAATCAATACAGTCTCCTTTGTTTTCAGCTTTTCGATCTTCTCCATTTCTCCATTTTGAGCGGTTTTCGCCTCTTTTGAAATCATAATAAACATTCACAGTCTGTTTGTCGATCAATACGCCCTGAAGTCTTCCATATGGGCAAACTAAAGTACAAACCTGCTCCCGAAGCCATGCGAAAACAAAATAAAAAGTCATCGCAAAGCCAATCATTCCTATGAATTTTAATGAATGTTCAATTGGACCTTCTTTCATGATCTTAATAACCTCTTCATAACCCACGATATACATGAACATGAAATGTGAAATAATAACGGAGATCAATATGAAAATAGACCATTTCGTTACTCTTTTTCTGATCTTTTCAGCGTCCCATTCCTGTCTGTCGAGCTTCATTTGTTTGTTTCTGTCGCCTTCGATCCAATAGTCGATTTTTCTGAAAACACTTTCCATAAAAATGGTTTGCGGACAAAGCCAGCCACAGAATATTCTTCCAAAAACGACGGTGAAAAGCATGACGAAAATTACGGAAGTAACAGCTCCTAAAGCCAGAATAAAGAAGTCCTGAAGATAGAATGGTTGCCCAAAAATGAAAAACCTTCTGTCGATAACATTAATTAATAAAAAAGGATTATTGTTGATCTTTACAAAAGGTAACCCGAAAAATAAGGTAAGCAGAAAATAACTTACATAATTTCTATAGTTTGTATATTTTCCTTTTGGCTTTCGCGGAAAAACCCATTTTCGGTTTCCGGTTTCATCCATCGTACCAACCGAATTTCTAAAAGCTTCATTTTCAATGTCTGAAGTTTTAATGTCGCCGGATTGTATGTTCATCGCTTAGATTGTTTTAATTTTAAAGGTCATGTAAAACTTGATTTTTTTCTCATTCACGTGTTGGGTAATGAAGAGGATGTCTTTTGATTACACTATTGCAAAGCTTTGAATTAAACCAATTAATAACTAATACCATCTACTTATAAAATAGTACAATTGGGACATTTTGTATTTGTGTTTTTAATAAATCAAAATGAGAAAATAAACTTTGAATCTTATCCCTGATATCGTAAATTGTAGCCATTAAAAAATGGAGAATGAAAAATATCTTTAAAATAAGCCTGATTGGTTTGGTTTTCGCATTAGTAAATTGTAAATCAGTAAATTATAGCAAAATGTTTTATGATGGTGTAAAGCCGGAAAGGGTTTCCGATAAATTCAGTTTTACGGAAGGCCCGTCTTCGGATAAAGAGGGGAATGTATATTTTACAGACCAACCCAATGATAAGATCTATTATTGGGACTGGAAAACCAACCAGGTAATCGTATTTTTGGATAAATCGGGGAGAGCCAACGGAACGCATTTCGATAAGGATGATAATTTAATCACTTGTTCGGATGACAATGGCGAGATCTGGAAAATTTCAAAAGACAAAAAAGTTCAGGTTCTATTAAAAGGTTTTGAAGGGAAAAGATTGAACGGACCAAACGATGTCTGGAACGACGAATTTGGCGGAATGTACTTCACAGATCCTTTGTATAAAAGAGATTATTGGGTAAATTTCAAGCAAGAAACTCCTAATAAAAGTTTATATTACAGAAATAAGGATGGAAAAATTGTCAAGCTAGATACTTTCACCCAACCTAATGGAATTGTAGGAAGCGAAAAGTATAAAAAACTATACGTTTCAGATATCGATGCCGGAAAAACGTATGTTTACGATATTCTTGGCGAAGGAAAATTATCTGAGAAAAGATTATTCTGTGAAATGGGTTCGGACGGAATGACGCTCGACAAGCACGGAAATCTTTATTTAACAGGTAAAGGAGTAACCATTTTTAATCGCGATGGAAGAAAGATCTATCAAATTCCAATTGATGAAGAATGGACTTCAAATGTGACATTCGGAGGAAAGAATAATGAAATTTTATTCATCACAGCTTCAAAATCAGTGTATACTTTACCGACAAAAGTGAAGGGTGTTAGATAATATTATAAAAAATTGTCATTGCGAGGAATGAAATGACGAAGCAATCTCTTAATTTCAAGTTGAGATTGCTTCACCTTCGATTCGCAATGACAATTTTTTGTTGATTAATGGTTCAAAAATATTAATAAGCAACCTCCATTTTCACCTTCTTACCTTTCAGTTTTTCAGCACTCAATGTATCCAATAATGTTTTGACTTTATTTCTTGAAACGGCAACGTAAGAAGTCGTATCTTTTACTTCAATCAAGCCAATATCTTCTTTTCTAAGTTGTCCTTTTTTAATTAAATATCCAACGATATCCACTTTATTGACCTTATCTTTTTTTCCGGCGCTTATGTAAACCGTTTGAAAAGGAGTTTTTTCAGGAAATGTATTGAATCCTTCAACGCTTTCTTCAGGAGTATCATTTTTAATGAATGGGAAATTTTCTTCCGCAGTCATGATCAGATAAGCAAAACCTTTAGCGTTCATTCTCGCGGTACGACCGTTTCTGTGAATAAAAGCATCTTCTTTATAAGGTAATTGATAATGAACAATTGATTCAACTTCGGGAACGTCTAAACCTCTTGAAGCTAAGTCGGTTGTAATTAAAATTCTTGCAGAATCATTTCGGAATTTCAGTAAAGCTCGCTCTCTTTCGTCCTGTTCCATTCCGCCGTGGAAAGTTTCTCTGTCGATTCCTTTTTCAGCCAAAAGGTCAGAAATACGGTCTACAGCCTCACGGTGATTACAGAAAATCAACGTTCTTTTATTCCCGATTTTACAGATCAAATTAAACAAAGTATCTAATTTTTCCTCAGAAATAGTCATTACTTTTCGTAACTGAATATCCGGTTTTGCATCGCCTAATTTCAAGAAATCGATGATCTTCTCATTTTTCAACCCTGTGAACTCCGGAATTTCATCCATCGCTGTAGCAGAAGTTAAAATTCTTTGCGAAAGACCTCTCAGAGAATTGGAAATGAACTCCATATCTTCGTGAAAACCTAATTCCAACGCTTTATCAAACTCATCCAACACCAAAGTTTTAATCGTTTTTGGATCGAAATTGTTATTTCTTAAATGATAAGTAATCCTTCCCGGAGTTCCGATCAAAACTGCCGGAGCTTCAATTAAATTATTGACCTCAATTTTTTTATCATGACCTCCATAGCAAACAGAAACTTTAAAATCCGTTCCCATAGATTTAAAAACCTGCTCAATCTGCAACGCCAATTCTCTCGCCGGAACCAAAATTAAAGCCTGAATTCCGGAAACATCTTTTTTCAGATTTCGAAGAACGGGAAACAAAAAAGCAAGCGTTTTCCCTGAACCTGTAGGAGAAAGCAAAACAACATCAGTATTGTTTTCAGTGGTCTTGTATGTAGATTTCTGCATCTGATTCATATCCTGAATCTGCAGTTTTTGATATATTGATTCTAATTCCATTTTGCAAAGATAATAAATTAGGATAGGAATTAGGATTTAGAGCTTAGTTTGTACGCGTATCATTCTGAATGGGGTGAAGAATACATCATTACTCCAATTACTCATTAATTATATTTTAGGAGCAATTTCCCGCTTTCCATTACAATCTTTTTTTTCAAAAAAGGATTTTCTTTGCAATCGGGGCTAGAGTATTTGTCGTTACTTCAACGGGCAAGACATAGCCGCCCACTTTGCTATTGATTACCTCGAATCTTCTATTTTTACAGTTATATAGACTCATATTGTAGAGGTTGAATTGTAAAATTATTGTATGTCAGCTATTTTGGCAACCTGCTCAGCATCTCTTTTCCCCTTAACAAAGTGACTGGATAGGCTTCAGTGGGATTGGAAATAGATTTTTTGTACAAATCTTTTGCTGTGGCAGTGTTCCCCTGAGCGAAATTGATAAAACCTGATATTTCGTACATGAAATTACGCAGCTTGAGATCTTTTTCTTCTTTGGTAGAGAGATATTTTAAAAGTTTTTCAGCGGAAGTCAGGCGGGGATCTTTGTATGGTGTGATGTCATATCCGTTGGGTTTGCTGAACCAGTAATCCCACATGGCGCCGTTATTGTGTTCATTCCATGAATATTTAATCAACTGTAAAGCTACTTCCAGCAAAGCAGGATCCAAATTTTTATTTTGGGGATCCGATTTTTCACTTTCTGCAATATATCGGTCGATTGTGGTTTCTATTCCTTTATTCATCATTTCCTGAAAAATAGATTCTTTAAGGTATAAAGAATGATTTTTGGAGAAATTTTCATAAGCAAATGAAGCAGGAAAATGATCTGCCAGATTTTCTATATGGTAGCCTTTTTTGAGCTCGGATTTTAAGTCAATTTTATATACTGTATTGTAGTCGTGAAAAAGATAGACGTAGATAATTCCCCTTTTAAGATCGCAGATGGTAGAATATAAAGTATTCAATTCTCCTTCCTGATGGGTTTTATCTAAAATGGTTTTCAAAAACCCAATATTATTTTTATTGGAGGCAGCAAGCATTTCATTGGCTAAGTCTGGTCGTCTGCATGACAGTTTTCCATTGATCATATTGCAGTTTGAATTCACCTGAAAATCACCCATCTTTTCTATGATTCCTCCAGGAGTGATTACAATAGAATTTCCTTCCTTATCGGCTAATAAAGCCTTGGCAGATATTGCATAGTCATATTTTTTCAACAAAACCATGGCTTCTTTTACATTTTTGCATTTTCCTAATATTTCCCACATCAAATCTCCTTTGTAAGGGTTTTTCAGGTTCAGTTTACTGAGGTCGTAATTGGCTGCTGCAAAATCATAGAACAGTCCGTATTCATTCATAGCTGCGGCGGCCTGCATATCCGGAGCTCCGAAACTTATGGATCCGTAGCGGTCTTTAGTGGCAGGATTATACCAGATTCTTGTAAAAGGAGTCATGTCATCTTCATTAGCCGCAACGAATGTTTCTCCACCTCTTGAACAGGAAAATATAGTACAGGCTTTTACCGAATTCATCCCCGATGAAATGATGGTGATGAAAATTAAAAGGAAATGTTTATACATGATATAGTTTTTATAAATATTGATGTTTTGATTACAAAAAAGTGATTTTGTTAAAGTTTTTTTGAAAAATATATTTTTATTTAAAACTTAGTTAATACAGGGTTATGAAGGTTATCACCAATTCCTATATTTCCAAACGGAAAGGAAATAAAATCATTGTCAATATTAAAATAAATTCTGTATCTTTGCACCACTTTTTGTGGATAAGGTTTGAAAAGGTAAATTATTATAAATTAATTACTTCCGTATTTTTTAAATCCACATTTATTCAAACCATTAAAAAAGAAGGAATACAAATTTTATTAGAAAATGTCAAAAGAGACAAATTCAGCAGAGGTTATTTTAAACCAAAACGTAGCACCAGAACAATTTGATTGGGATTCTTTCGAATCAGGTCTTGATGCAGATGCGAGAAAAGAAAAAAGCGATTTAGAGGAAATCTACAACGGATCTTTAAGCAGTTTAAACGATAACGACGTTATCACTGGTAAAGTTGTAAGATTAACTGATAAAGAAGCTATCGTAGACATCGACTTCAAATCAGAAGGTGTTATTTCTCTTAACGAATTCCGTTACAACCCAGGCCTAAAAGTAGGTGACGATGTGGAAGTAATGGTAGACAGAAGAGAAGACAAAACAGGACAGTTACAGTTATCTCACAGAAAAGCTAGAACGCTTAAAGCTTGGGATAGAGTAAACGAACTTCACGAAACTGGAGAAATCGTTAACGGTTTTGTTAAGTCTAGAACTAAAGGAGGTATGATCGTTGACGTACACGGAATCGAAGCATTCTTACCAGGTTCTCAAATTGATGTTAAGCCAATTAAAGATTACGATCAGTTCGTAGGTAAAACTATGGAGTTCAAAGTTGTGAAAATCAACCCTGAGTTCAAAAACGTAGTTGTATCTCACAAAGCATTGATCGAAGCAGATATCGAAGGTCAGAAAAAAGAAATCATCGCTCAGCTTGAAAAAGGTCAGGTTCTTGAAGGTACTGTTAAGAATATTACTTCTTACGGTGTATTCATTGACTTAGGAGGTGTTGATGGATTGATCCACATTACAGACCTTTCTTGGTCTAGAGTGAACCACCCATCTGAAATCCTTGAGGACGGACAGACTGTAAAAGTTGTTATCCTTGATTTTGATGACGAAAAAACAAGAATCCAATTAGGTATGAAGCAATTAGAAGCTCATCCTTGGGATGCTCTTTCTGCTGACATGAAAGTTGGAGATAAAGTAAAAGGAAAAGTAGTAGTTCTTGCTGACTATGGTGCATTCGTAGAAATCGCTCCAGGTGTAGAAGGATTAATCCACGTTTCTGAAATGTCTTGGTCTACTCACTTAAGATCTGCAGGAGATTTCGTGAAAGTAGGTGATGAAGTTGAAGCTGAAGTATTAACTTTAGATAGAGAAGACAGAAAAATCTCTCTTGGTATCAAGCAATTGTCTAAAGATCCATGGGAAAACATTGAAGCTAAGTATCCAGTTGCATCTAAGCATGTAGGAACTGTAAGAAACTTTACTAACTTCGGAGTATTCGTTGAGTTAGAAGAAGGTATTGACGGTTTAATCTATATCTCTGATCTTTCTTGGACTAAGAAAATCAAGCACCCATCTGAGTTCTGTGCAGTAGGTGATAAATTAGATGTTGTAGTTCTAGAATTAGACATCCAAGCTAGAAGATTATCTCTAGGTCACAAACAATTAACAGATAACCCTTGGGATGCATTCGAAACTAAATATGCTGAAGGAACTATCCACGCTGGTAAAGCGGTAGAAGTACACGATAAAGGTGCTTCTGTACAGTTCGAAGATGCTGAGGTTGAAGCTTTCTGCCCTTCAAGATTATTAGAGAAAGAAGATGGATCTAAAATCAAAAAAGGTGAAGATGCTCAATTCAAAGTAATCGAATTCAACAAAGAATTCAAGAGAGTAGTAGTATCTCATACTGGTATTTTTAGAGACGAGGAGAAGAAAAACGTAAGAGAATCTTCTAACAACAACAGATCTAATAATACATCATCTTCTTCAAATAACGAAGAAAGATCAACTCTTGGTGATATCGATGCATTAGCAGAATTGAAAAGAAAAATGGAAGAAGGTAAATAATCCTTAACCCATTTCTGAATATGAAGCCACTCGTAAGAGTGGCTTTTTTTATGGTTATTATTTTGAAATTTCACATTGATAATGAATTATTTTTGTAATATTTCACTATATGTAGAAAAAATTGATTAAGAAATAATTATGATAAAATAATTGAAAAAGAGACTGCTTTTTGGTGGTCTTTTTTTATTAAATATGTCTATTGAAGGGTTTTTAAAAGGTTTTTAGTTTGAAATAAATAATAATATCATTTTTATATTGTAAAAAATACAGATAAAATATTTTCTGATTACGAATTATTTGTAAATTAGCGCCTTTATTAGTGTATATGAAAAAGATAACTCTACCTCTTTTATTTGCTGCATTCGCAGTACTTCCTTCTACTTTATTCGGACAAGATAATGAGAAGTTGATTAAAGATTATATTTCTCAAAATAAGATTAGAGAATATAAAAAATCTGACCTTACTAATTTCATTATTGATAATGTTGATAATTCCAAATCCTTAAACGGAAATGTTGTAAAGTTTCAACAAACCTATAATGGGTTTCCGGTATACAGTTCTGTTGGAACAGTATTAATTAAAGACAATAAAGTAGTGTACTACACAGATAATTTTGTGAAGAATTACTTTGTTTCTACACCTAATACTGCTGTAATAAGTGAAACTACAGCACTTCAGAAAATTGCTGAAGATCTTCAAAATCAAGAAATTAATAACTTAACTATTCTGAATCACTCTGAAAAGAGTACAAACAAGGCTGCATTGGCGATCCAAAGATTGGTTTATGCTAACGACGGAAACGAAAATCTACGTTTAGCATATGAATACAGTTTTACTGAGCCTAAATCTGTAAATTATTGGAATATTTTAGTAGATGCAAATAATGGTAAAATTATTGAAAAAAATAATTTAACATTATCGTGTAATTTTACACATGATCCTTATTCTTCAGATTTTACACATGATCATTTTGCGGATAATACACATCAGTTAATCGGTGCAGAAAATAAAGTTCAACAGAATTTTCCTTTCTTTCTTCCGGATAATGCTTCCTATAATGTGTTTCCTTTGCCTATTGAGTCTGCCTCTTTTGGATCTAGATCAGTTATTTCAAATCCTTGGATACTTAATGCATCCCCAGAAGGATGGCATTCGAATGGTACAACTCATTATACAGTAACTAGAGGAAATAATGTTTTTGCTTATGAAGACGTTGCGGGAACAGCTTTAACGATACCTCCAGATTATTTGCCAGGAACACCAGCAGATGGAGGGGCAACAAGGAATTTCAATTTTCCTTTTAATATTGATGGACTACCTGCACCTAATAGAAATGCTGCTATTACAAATTTGTTTTATTTAAATAATAGAATTCATGATGTTTTTTATCAATTCGGATTTACAGAATCAGCGAGGAATTTTCAAGATAATAACTTTGGAAAAGGAGGTGTAGACGATGACTACGTGTACGCCGAAGCACAAGATGGAAGTGGTTTGAATAATGCCAATTTTGGAACCCCACAGGATGGTTTTAATCCTAGAATGCAGATGTACTTATGGTTAGGGTCGAATCGTAAACTATTTTATAATGCACCATCTGATGCGGTAGCAAGAGTTGTTAATGCTGGTGTTGCACAATTTGGACCTGCTTTAAGTGCTGCCGGAATAACCGGTGATGTAAAGCTTGCAAGTAATATAGACGGGTGTACTGCCTTGCCTGCAGGTGAAATGACAGGTAAGATTGGACTTATTGAGAGAGGAGGAGGCACTAACTGCGGTTTTGCTGTAAAAGTAAAAAATGCACAAAATGCAGGGGCTATTGGTACAATCATTTATAATAATACAGCAAATGGTTCTACTATTGGAAACATGGGAGGTACAGATGCTACGATCACAATCCCATCTATATTAATTACAAACATTGAAGGAGAATTTATTAAAACAAAACTATCTGCAAATAATGTTGTGAATGTTGATCTAAGAGTAGATGCAAAATATGATGGAAGTTTTGATAACGGTATTGTAACTCACGAATATGGTCATGGAATTTCTAACAGATTAACAGGAGATGGTTACAGTTGTTTAAATGCTTTACCAAATCAAACAAACACTACCTATTCTAAAGAACAAATGGGTGAAGGTTGGTCCGATTTTTTTGCTTTAATGTTAACAAATAAAGCGGGAGATAATGCATCAGTTCCAAGAGGTATGGGGACTTATGTAATAGGACAGGGAAATACAGGAGATGGTATAAGACCTGCTAAATATTCTCCTAATTTTACAATAAACGGTTTCACTTATGGTGATACTAACGGAATGGAATACAATAACGGAAGTGCTATTGTTCCGGATGTACATTCTATTGGTTTCGTTTGGGCAACAATGCTTTGGGATCTACACTGGAAGTATGTTGAGAAATATGGTTACTCTTCTGATGTAACTGCTAATACTACGAATGGTAGTTCAAAGGTTTTACAGTTAATTACTGATGCATTAAAACTTCAAGCTTGTGATCCTTCGTTTATTGAGGGAAGAAATGCAATCTTAGCTGCTGAATTAGCTACAACAGCTGGGGTAGACAAGTGTATGATTTGGAATGTTTTTGCAAAAAGAGGTTTAGGAGTGAATGCTTCTGCAGGAGCTAAAATGGATATCAATGATCAGGTAGAAGATTTTACGGTACCTGCTGAATGTAATGTGCTAGCAACGAACGAAGTGAAAGCTGTTAAAAATACAATTTCTATCTATCCGAATCCTGCTAAAAATGAATTCTTCATCAACTTCCCAAGCAATACTCTTGGTAAAGTAAGTGTTGAAATTTATGATATGTCCGGAAAATTAGTTTCTTCAGAAGATAAAATTTCTCCGGATGCTAAAAAAGCAATTTCTACAGATAAATTGGTAAACGGAACTTATATGGTGAAGATTAAAGGCCTTGGTTTTGATGCTTCTTCTAAAGTTATTGTTAAAAAATAATATCTAAAAGACTAAATTATATATCGCCTCAAGCTTGCTTGAGGCGATTTTATTTATCTATGATACTAATCACCTTCTGACAAATTTGATTATTATATCGTAACTTTGCCGGCTGTTTAAAAAAGATTATGAAGAAGAAAAATATACTAAAAGGAGTTTTATTTGTCGGGATTGGAGCCAGTATATATGGTATGTTAGCAACATTTGTTAAAATGGCTTATCATGACGGATATACAACTTCGGAAGTTACAACGTCGCAGTTTGTATTGGGATTGGTGGGATTGTTGATTTTGAATTGTATCCAAACAATAACATCCAAACAAAAACTACCAACACCAAGTGGGAAAGAAATAAAAATGCTGATGTTGGCTGGTACTTCTTTAGGTTGTACAAGTTTGTTTTACTATATCGCGGTTCAGTACATCGCGGTTTCTATTGCGATTGTATTGTTGATGCAGTCTGTTTGGTTCAGTGTCGTGGTCGAAAGTTTTTTAACTAAAAAATTACCAAACGCTAGGAAAATAGTATCAGTTATTATCGTTTTATTAGGAACTGTTTTAGCTACAAACCTTATCAATATGGAAATTGAGCTAGACTGGCATGGTATCTTCTGGGGATTATTGGCAGCAGCTTCTTATACGCTGACAATGTTTACATCTAATACCTTGGCTACCCATTTACCTGTTTTAAGGAAAAGTATTGTTATGCTTACGGGTGGTTCCATTGTAATATTTGCATTCTTATTTTTTGCTCAGATCGGACCCATGTATTCTGATGGTTTAAAATCTTTTTATTTAAATTTCACAGAAAATACACAACATATCCATTCTTTTAATTATTCAATTTTATGGACGTATGGTTTTGTATTGGCACTTTTTGGAACCGTTATTCCGCCGATTTTATTCAATATAGGTTTCCCAAATGCGGGATTAGGTTTGGGAAGCATTGTTTCGTCATTGGAACTTCCGGTTTCAGTAACAATGGCTTTTGTTTTGTTGGGCGAAAAAGTAGAATTGATTCAATGGCTGGGAATTATATTGATTCTTTTTGCTATCGTTTTAATGAATCTGCCTTCCAAAAAAGAACTAAAGGTTGTAGAAGTATCATAAAAAGTTATAATTAAACTAAAAATAATAAGTATAAACCGTTTCTTTTGAAGCGGTTTTTTTACTTTTATACTTAAATAAGATTTCATGAAATATTTTAAAAATGCTGTTGCTGTTATAATGCTATCGATTGCGCCAACTTTACTTTTTTCTCAGGTAAAACCATTGGATGCAGATCTTACGAATTACCAATATCCTTATGAAGTTCATTTTCTTGATTTAAAATCACAAAATAATGATTTGAAAATGGCTTACATGGATGTAAAGCCAAAAACTTCAAACGGAAAAACAATAATGCTTCTTCACGGTAAAAATTTCAACGGAGCGTATTGGGATAAAACGGCAAAGGATCTTTCAGATAAAGGTTTCAGGGTAATTATCCCCGACCAGATCGGATTTGGAAAGTCTTCGAAACCTCAAAGTTATCAGTTCTCATTTTCTCAATTGGCAGAAAATACAAAAGCGATTTTGGATGAATTAAAGATTGATAAAACTATAGTTTTAGGTCATTCAATGGGCGGGATGGTTGCTACAAGATTTACATTGCTATATCCTGAAAAAGTTCAGAAATTAATTCTCGAAAACCCGATTGGGCTTGAAGATTATAAAACTTTTGCAGGTTACCAGACGATAGATCAGGCGTATCAGTCAGAGTTAAAAAATACGGCAGAAACGTATAAAAACTATCAGTTAAAATTCTACTATGATAATAAATGGAAAACAGAATATCAACCGTGGCTTGATTTAATCGCAGGCTGGACTTTACATTCCGATTATCCAAAAGTAGCTTGGGATGCAGCTTTGACATCAGATATGATTTATAATCAGCCCGTTTGCTATGAGTTTAAAAATATTAAAACGCCTACTTTATTAATTATCGGAACAAGAGACAGAACAGCGATAGGAAAGGATAGAGCTCCTAAAGAATTGCAACCAAAAATGGGGCAATATCAGGAATTAGGAAAAAAGACTCAACAACAAATTGCAGGATCAAAATTAGTTGAAATTGAAAATGTAGGGCATCTTCCGCACATTGAAGTATATGATAAATTCTGGAATGCTTTGTATGATTTTATTAAGTAAAGAAGGGAGCTGGAAGAGGAAACTGGTAAGTTTACAGAATTGATAATAATGGATTTTTCATTTTGCTTTGACTCGTCATCCACAATGTTTGTCATTCCGGAGGAATCTAGGCTCATTTTGTAGAGATCGAATTGTAAAATCTTTACTTAGATTCCTCCGGAATGACAAACTTTGTTCTTAGCTTAATTGTGACGTTATATTTAGAAAGAACGACAAAAATTCCCTGGTGGCTTCGGGAACCTCAGCCACCATCCCTAAAATTCTAGCCCCGATTGCAGTGAAAATCCTTTTTTGAAAAAAAAGATTGTAACGGAAAGCGGGAAATAGCTCCTAAAAATAAATGATAAGTAATCGATAATGAGTAATAGATGGTTTGAGATTGCTTCGTCACTTCGCTCCTCGCAATGGCGAAAATAAAAAGAGACTGCTCAAATATGAACAGCCTCTTTTTGTATGTGTTGTTGTCTGAATTATTTCTTCTTGTAAGAAGCATCTTTAATTCTAGCTTTCTTACCTCTAAGATCTCTGAAGTAATAGATTCTAGATCTTCTAACTTTACCTTTTCTGTCAAGTTCAATTTTTTGAAGAGCAGGCATGTTGATAGGGAATACTCTTTCTACACCTACATCACCAGACATTTTTCTGATTGTGAAAGTTTTTGTAGAACCAGTACCTCTTAATTGGATAACTGTTCCTTTGAAGAACTGAGTTCTTGTTTTTTGTCCTTCCTTAATTTCGTAATAAACAGTGATTGTATCACCAGCTTTGAATTCAGGAAATTCTTTTTTTGTAATGTACTTGTCTTGTACGTACTTTAATAAATCCATTTTTAATAAAATAAAATGTTAAGGCTAAGCAACTTACACGTTTTTCGTCAGAGGTTGAATAACAGGTTGCAAATATACAAATTACTTTTTGAATTTGCCAAATAATTTTTTGTTATTAAACTATATATTTTCAGAGTTTTTGGCTTCAAAAATTAACATATCCTTTACGCAGACGGCAGATTCAGTTTATATGGGAATTCTACTTTTGCCCGATATAAAAAGAAGGTAATTTATTCCTCAAATCATTGACACACAATTTAAAACTCTATACACTACTTAATTATGAAACACTACTTATTTTTTTTCTTTTTTGTCGTCCAGATGACATTTGGACAGGCTTTGTATCCGTATTTACAAAATCCGACATCAAATTCTATGATCGTTAATTGGAAGACTTCTTCTAATAATGAAACTACCGTTATTTACGGAAATTCTCCGACAAGCTTGAATGTTACCGTTACAGGAACGACCAACATTTTTTCCGATACAGGATATAATAACAATTATTATTATCACACGGCGAAAATCACCAACTTATTGCCGAACACAAAATATTACTATAAAATAAAAACAGGAACTAGCGAATCTGCAGTTTATAATTTCAGAACACTGCCTTTGCCGGGACAGCCTGTAACAGCGAACGGAAAAATTCGTTTCCTGATTATGGGAGACAACCAGATCAAAGCTGAACCAAGATATGATACGTTGACTTTAAATGCTTTTAAGAAATTAAAGCAAAAATTCGGAGCAACTTCAGATCCTTCCGATAATGTAGCTTTGACCTTTATGGTTGGAGATCAGGTAGATGTGGGAACTTTGGATCATTACGAAAATGTACATTTTAAAAAGAATATTAATTTGTCACCTTATCTTCCGATTCAAACTACCGTTGGAAACCATGAAACTTACGGAACAATGGGGATGAATTCTTATTACGCCCATTTCTATATTGATGAAATTAAATATAAAAACATCAGCTCAGGAAATGAGAATTATTATGCTCAACAAGCTGGAAATGTTTTGTTTATCAGTTTAAGTTCAGAACATACGGGTTCAGCTCAGCAAACTTGGCTTCAACAGATTTTAAATGAAGCAAATAATGATCCTACAGTAGATTGGATCATCTCATTAAGTCACAGACCTTACCAGGCTGAGCAATATGTAGGAGATATTTCGACTTGGGTTAGAAATAATGCCGTTCCGCTTTTAACAACATCTAATAAATATTTGATGCATGTTGGGGCTCACCACCATTTGTATCACAGAGGACAGTTGAAAGATTCACCAAATTATCAACTGATTTCCGGTGGAGTGGCTTGGGATCAATATTGGGGAATGTCTACCGAGCAGGATTTTGATGATGTTCAGAAAACATTGACAGACTGGACATATCAAATCGTAGAAGTTGATGTTACCAATGGAAAAGTTGATGTTGAATGCTACTCAATCGGTGGGGTTTACAATAAAAAGAATAATGAATTAATTGATACATTCCACAGGTATAAAAATCAGCCAAAACCTGCGAAACCATCAATTACGAATACTTTTTCAGCGCCAATAACGTTGCCTTTGACATTAAACGGAAGTACATTTTCATCATCAAGCAACGAATTATTAAATACAACTCAGTTTTTAATAAGTAAAGCTGCTGATTTTTCTGTTATTGAAAAAGAATTCTACAGAGATTACGAAAACTGGTTTGGGAAAGACGGAAACGGAACGCCTGATAAAACTAAAAACTTAAATGCCGGAGTTGACATCACTAAAGCTACTATTGGAACCAATTCTATTTCAAACGGAACTTATTATGTAAAAACCCGTTACAGAGACAGAAACTTAGAGTGGAGCGACTGGAGTGATGTGAAACAGTTTGAAGTTATTGGAAGTGTGGTTTCTAATCCAACATTTGTTTTAGATAAAACCGAATATACACAAAACTCACCTATCACAGCTACTTACACAGGTGGCCCAGGAAATCAGCAGGATTGGGTTGGAATTTATAAAAAAGGACAAAGCCCTGCAGGAGTAACATCTCAAGGTTTTATTTATACTAACGGACAAACTGCCGGAACAGCTCTTTTCATAAATGGTTTGCCTAATAAAGGTCAATATTACGCAGGATTTTTTGCCAATAACGGTTACACAGAAATTACGCCAAGAAAAAATTTCTATGTAGGGCCAAAAGTAGTACTACAGGCAACTGCAGATACGTATCCTGTGGGCGGAACAGTAACTATTAATTTCAGTAATGGTCCAAATTTAGTAAAAGACTGGATCGGAATTTACAAAATGGGACAAACTCCCGGAACAAATACTTCGATCAAATGGGATTATGTAACGACAGCAGCAGGAACGCTTAATTTTACAGGACTTCCGAAAGGATATTATTATGCTACCTATTTGCTTGAAGACGGATATACATCAATTGGAGAGAAAATTTTCTTTAAAGTGGGAGACATTGTTACCGAACTTTGGACGAATAAACCGGTTTATACTTTAGGTGAAAGTATCACGGCTTCTTGGACGGATTCTCCGGGAATCATCAAAGACTGGTTGGGAATTTACCCTCAAAATATCCAGACTACGGATGATAATTTTGTTTCTTACACGTATTTTGATGGCGTAACGCAGGGAACAAAAACAATTCAGGGGACAGCAATTCCTGCCACACCTGGGAATTATTATATGGTAATGTTTACCAACGATTCTTATACAGAGGTTTCAAACAGAGTGCAGTTTCAGGTTTCAGGACCAACGTTAGGAACGGATGAAGTTCATAACAGTACAACTAAAAACGTAGTTTTATATCCAAATCCTACAAAACCGGGTGAACCGACATTTATCAAAAGTGATTATCCGATTGATAAAATTGAATTACTTTCTGCCAATGGAGATCTATTGTATGAATCTAAAAACATCAATAATCAAAGATTTTCTTTGGTGAATGAAAACCTTCCAAAAGGAGTATATTTTGTGAAAGTTCATACAAGAAAATTATTTACGTTGAAATTGATTATTCAGTAGGTATTTAGCTGGAGTTTCCAGTCTTGAACTTTTGTTTCTATTATTTCAGTATAAAAGACATGTAACTAATTTAAATTAAAAAAAGCAGGAATTAATTTTCCTGCTTTTATGTTATATATAAGGATCGGCTTTTTTTCGTTTAATAAATCTGTCAACACCGAAAGCTTTGTAACCATACAATGAAAATAATCCTAAGATCATAATGTATAAAACCTGCGGAAGATAGAAGAAATAACTAAGCCAGGTAAAACTATCCATTGAACGATTCCCAACTTTAGGATCGATCGGAATTAATTCTGTCGGAATAGAATGAATATCTTTCGTAAAAAGAGCGACAAGTATCACAATAATTAAAGCAAATGAGCTGAATCTTGTCAGTAATCCTAAAAGCAATAATAATCCCCAGAACATTTCGTTGAAAGCAACAAAATTGGCCATAAACTGCGGGTTTGAAAAGCCCAGACTTGTAATGGTTTTCAACATATAACCTTGAAAAACAGGATGAAATAGCTTGTTGAAACCCGTAATTAAGAAAAATAAACCGATGCTTATTCTGCAGATTACATAAAATACGTCTCCAACTTTAATTAGATTTTCTTTTTCCATTTTGTATTTATTTTTGATTAAAAATTTTATGTTTTAGAGGGAATTTAACATAATGTATGATTGCCAAATGTATAAAAAGTTAAATGAAAATTCAAATAAATTCCTTGATACTGTAGTTATGAGAAAAATTATTAAATTTAGCCAACAGAAAAATCTAATATTTCATGATAGATAAAAGAGTAAAAAATTCAAAGGAAGCCATCGACGGAATTAATGATGGAATGACTTTAATGTTGGGTGGTTTTGGACTTTGCGGGATTCCTGAAAACTCAATTAATGCTTTGGTAGAGAGCGATGTGAAGGATTTAACATGTATTTCAAATAATGCAGGCGTTGATGATTTCGGATTGGGATTATTGCTTCATAAAAGACAAATTAAGAAGATGATTTCTTCTTATGTAGGAGAAAATGCAGAGTTTGAAAGACAAATGCTTTCAGGAGAATTAGACGTTGAATTAACTCCACAGGGAACTCTTGCTGAAAAATGCAGAGCCGCACAAGCCGGAATTCCTGCTTTTTACACCCCTGCAGGTTTCGGAACAGAAGTGGCAGAAGGTAAAGAAGTAAAACATTTTAAGGGAAAACCTCATATTTTAGAACACGCTTACGAAGCAGATTTTTCTATCGTTAAAGCTTGGAAAGGCGATCATGCAGGAAACCTTATTTTCAAAGGATCAGCAAGAAATTTTAACCATCCAATGGCTGGTGCCGCGAAGATTACCATTGCAGAAGTGGAAGAATTGGTAGCACCGGGAGAATTAGATCCTAACCAGATTCACATTCCGGGAATTATGATTCAGAGAATTTTCCAAGGTGAAAAATTTGAAAAAAGAATTGAACAGAGAACGGTTAGAAAAAAAGACTAACTTTTTCGGGAAATATTTAAGATAAAAATAAAAGCGCTGAAATAATTCAGCGCTTTATTTATGTTATGCTTCTGGCGAAATAAGCATTTTTCTTTCTCCGATTTGTTGTCGCCACATGGCGTAGTATAATCCTTTTTCAGCAATCAAATTATCATGAGAGCCCATTTCTATGACTTGTCCGCGTTCCAATACATAAATTCGGTCTGCATGCATGATTGTGCTTAAACGATGGGCAATAAGAACGGTGATTTGCTCCTTTTCTTTGGAAATATCCTTTATTGTAGAGGTTATTTCTTCTTCGGTAATACTGTCCAGAGCTGAAGTTGCTTCATCAAAAATCAATAAATGTGGCTTTCTTAAAAGTGCTCTTGCGATGGCGATTCTTTGTTTTTCTCCGCCGCTTAATTTCAATCCGCCTTCGCCGATAACAGTTTCAATACCTTTTTCTGCTCTTTCCAGCAATGCGGTACAGCTTGATTTCTGTAAAGCAATTTCCAGATCAACTTCTGTAGCATTAGGATTTACAAAAAGAAGATTTTCTTTGATCGTTCCTGCAAAAAGCTGGGTGTCTTGGGTTACAAAACCAATCTGATTTCTCAGTTCGTCAAAATCAAACTCTTTTCCATTAATAGAATTGTAGAAAATATTTCCCTCCTGAGGTCTGTATAATCCAACCAGCAACTTTACCAACGTACTTTTCCCTGAGCCGCTTGGTCCTACAAAAGCAATGGTTTCCCCGTTTTTAACATCAAAAGAAATATTGTTTAAAGCTTTATATTGAGCAGATTGGTGTTTGAAAGAAACATGTTTAAATTCTAATTCTTCAATAGCACCAATTTGTTTTGGCTGAAGAGGTTTTTCTTCCACATCTTTTTTCATTAAATTATCAAAATTAAAAAGGGAAGCTTCTGCTTCACGGTAAGAAATGATAATATTCCCGATTTCCTGCATCGGGCCAAAAATGAAGAATCCATAAAACATTAAAGACAAATATTGTCCGGGAGTTACAATGTTTTTAAAAATTAATAATAATAAGGTCATGGTAATCATCTGTTGAAGAAAATTCACCATTGTTCCCTGAATAAAACTTAAAGAACGGATACTTTTCACCTTCCTAAGTTCAAGTCCAAGAATCTTGTACGTATTATTATTCAGACGGATCACTTCCTGATTGGTTAATCCTAAACTTTTAACAATTTCAATATTTCTTAAACTTTCCGTTGTACTTCCCGCCAAAGCAGTAGTTTCCGAAACAATATTTTTTTGAATGCTTTTTATTCTTTTGCTTAATAGATTGGTGATAAATGCAATCAGGAAAATTCCGCAAATGTATACAGGCATGATCGACCAGTGCAGACGAATAGCATAAATAGAAACGAAAATAATACTCACCAAAATTCCGAAGAAAATATTAATAAAACTGGTAATAAATTTTACAGTATCTTCCCTTACTTTAGTTAAAATCGACAAGGTTTCACCACTTCTTTGGTCTTCAAATTCCTGATAAGGCAATGCCATTGAATGTTTTAAACCGTCTGTGAAGATTTTCGCACCAAATTTTTGAGTAATCACACTTACTGCATAATCCTGAAAAGCTTTAGCAATTCGGCTTATCATCGCCGTTCCGATAAGTAATCCTAAAAAGTAAAAGACGCCATGATAAATTCCTTCTCCATATAAATATTGGTCCATATTTCTTGGAAGGAGCTTTTCTTTATCAAAAAAATTGGGATGCGTAACCAGTTTATCAAGGATATTACCTGTAATGGCTGGCGCAAATAAAGAGAAAACCTGATTAATGGTGGCCAAAAATAAAGAAAAGGCGATCAACCATTTATAAGGCTTTAAGTATTTTAAAAGTATTTTCATTTCTAATAAATAATTGTACAAAATTAACAATATTATTTTGACTAACGGTGTTAATAATTTTGTGATGATTTGTCATTCTGTATAATTGAAGAAATCTTTGCGTTATAAGCATTTGCTTAAAGACATTATTAAAAAGAAACTTTATCCCAAACTCAGGTGATAGTAATTAATAAAGAGCTTTTGTATTCAAGTGAAAATATTTAAATTGCAGTCTAAGTTTTTAATATGCTCACAAAAGAACAAATTGCTCAAAGAATTTCAAAAGAACTCAAAGACCGTTACTATGTAAACCTTGGAATAGGAATCCCTACTTTGGTTGCTAACTACGTTCCAGACGGTATTTCCGTAGAATTTCAAAGTGAAAACGGAGTGTTGGGAATGGGACCTTTCCCTTTTGAAGGCGAAGAAGATGCGGATGTCATCAACGCCGGAAAACAAACGATCACTATTCTGGAAGGTGGTTCATTTTTCGACTCTGCATTCAGTTTCGGGATGATCAGAGGTCAGAAAGTAGATCTTACGATTCTTGGAGCAATGGAAGTTTCTGAAAATGGAGACATTGCCAACTGGAAAATCCCTGGAAAGATGGTAAAAGGAATGGGTGGTGCCATGGATTTGGTAGCTTCTGCTGAAAATATTATCGTTGCGATGATGCACGTTAATAAAGCTGGAGAAAGCAAAATCTTAAAAAAATGTACACTTCCTTTAACCGGTGTAAATTGTGTGAAAAGAGTAGTGACAGAATTAGCTGTTCTAGACGTTACTCCGGCTGGTTTCAAATTGGTTGAAAGAGCACCGGGCATTTCAGTAGAACACATTATAAAATCTACAGAAGCAGATCTGATCATTGAAGGTGAAATTCCTGAAATGCAATTCTAAATAAAATAAAAACCTTGTCATCGACAAGGTTTTTTTAGCTATATATTGTAATTAAGCAAGATCAATTATTCTGATATTTTCACCATTACCCTTTCATGGCTATGTTTAAAGTCTTTTATTGGAATTACCCTTAGTTTAAAATCTGAATTCGAGCTATAAAGTTTACAGCTTTCATCTACAAATGATGATGGTGAATTTTTAAAATCAGTAATATATTTTACAGCCTCTTCTTCTATAGTAGGAATTATTAAGCAGTGATACATAGTTTGCATAAAATTACTAGAATTGGTAATGAATTTTTTCTTACTTCGTAAAGCTTCATTGAATGTCATATTATTAGTTTGTGCAAAAATAAAAAATAAAACAAAGAAAACTTATATAATTTCCGGTTTTTATTATTGATTTACTGATTGTTAACTTATAAATGATAATGTATTTTATTCAATAAAAAATAAATAATTTAACATTAAATAATGAAAGTATTCTATCAGTTTAAATAAATGCTTGAAAAATATTCAATATTATGTGATTTATTTTTAAGTTAAAGTTTGTTAAAAGCCTTTCAATAGAACGTTTTTTTAGTGGCCAATTGTGTATTATGGTTATTTTTATGAAATGAAATTTAAAAAAATAAAATAACTCTGCCGATATCAGCAGAGTTTATATTTTTAAAATGTTATTTAAGGTAGACAAGAGATTTATTTTCCATCCTGTGCTCCAAAAACCTTCTGTAAAATAGAAGTTGTTCTCATAGCAGGAGTATCTCTGATTCCGCTTTCTTTTTGGGCTACCATTTTAAAAACTCCGTTGATGGTTTCTGTAGTAACATATTCATTAATATCCGTCGTTACAGCTTGTCCTGTGAATGTATTATATTTTGTAATAATACTTTTCCAAACGCTGTCAGCACCCACTTTTCCCAATGAAGCTTTCACTTTTGGTTGAAAAGCAGTAAACAATTGACTTTGTGTTTTGGATTGTAAATAGCTTGTAGCCGCATTATCAGAGCCTAAAAGGATATTTTTTGCATCTGTAATGGTCATTGAAGTAATCGCTTTGGTAAAAATTGGAGTTGCCTCAGTTACCGCATCTTCAGCAGCTCTGTTAAGCAGTTTTACACCTTGATCTGCCAAACTTCCCAATCCAACGGCACGAAGCGTAGTGTCAATTTTTCTAAGCTTTTCAGGCATTAAAATTTTTACGGCTTCATTTTTAAAAAAACCGTCTGTAACAGCTAATTTTTTCACGCCTTCAGTTACTCCAAGATTTAAAGCTTCCTTTAGCCCGGAGGAAATTTGGGTTGAAGTTAGGCTACCTAAATTGATAGGAGATGTAGAAGTCGATTTTGTGGGAGTTGTAGTTGTATTGGAGGTTGATGTGCTTGTTTTTACAGGAGTATTAAGGTCAACTCCTGTTTTATCTTTCACGGTAGATTTTATAATATCTAAAATTTGCGCCTGTGCAGAAACTGAAAATAATAGTACGCCGGCTAATAAAATTGTTTTTCTCATCATTTATTTTTCTGCAAAATTAGATGATTTATTTTTTAATAAGTTAAAAAGGTTGTTGAAGTTTTCAGAAAATAATTATATTAGCTAAAACCTTAATCAAATCCAATGATACGAGCTTTTTTACTGTTTTTTACATTAGTTTCAACTGCAATTTTTTCTCAAAAAAAACTGAATTTAATTCCTTATCCTCAAAAAGTTCAAATAAATGAGGGAAAATTTGCTATTCCAGACATTATTATGTTAAATAGTGATTTGCCGAAAGAAGAAACAGAATACTTTAAAAAGAAGGAAGGCTCAAATCTGAAATTTCGAAATTCCGATAAAGCAGAAGCACATTTGGTATATTCTCAGTTACCAAAATCGGGAAATTCCAAGCAAAATGATGAGTTTTACACTCTTGAGATTACTCCAAAACAGATTCTCATAAAATCTTATACAAAACAAGGATATTTTTTAGCACTTCAAACATTGATTCAATTATTTGAAGAATTTAAAAATGATAAACAAATTCCAGCGTTAAAAATTGAAGATCAACCCAAATTCGCATGGCGAGGAATGCATTTGGATGTTTGCCGTCATTTCTTCACAGTGGAAGAGGTAAAACAGTACATCGATTATTTAGCAATGTATAAATTGAATACATTTCATTGGCATTTAACAGACGATCAGGGTTGGAGAATTGAAATTAAAAAATATCCGAAATTAACACAAATCGGTTCAAAACGTAAAGAATCCATGATCGGAGCTTATGTTGACAATACCTTCGACGGAAAGCCTTACGGAACTTATTTTTATACCCAGGATCAAATAAAAGATGTTGTAAAATATGCTCAGGATAGACACATCACAGTTGTTCCGGAAATTGAAATGCCCGGTCACGCATTGGCTGCATTAGCGGCTTATCCTGAATTGGCTTGTACAAAAGGACCTTTCGAGCCCGCGACAAAATGGGGTGTTTTTGATGATGTTTTTTGTCCGAAAGATGAAACTTTCAAATTTTTAGAAAATGTTTTAGATGAGGTTATTACGCTTTTCTCATCACAATATATCCACATCGGAGGTGATGAATGCCCGAAAACAAGATGGAAGGAATGCGCTCATTGTCAGGAATTAATCAAGAAAAATAATTTGAAGGATGAACACGGTTTACAAAGTTATTTCATCCACAGAATTGAAAAATATGTTAATTCTAAAGGCAGAAAAATCATTGGCTGGGACGAGATTTTGGAAGGCGGATTAGCGCCAAACGCTGCCGTAATGAGTTGGACAGGCGTAAACGGTGGAATTGAAGCTGCAAAATCAAAACATTTTGCCGTAATGACTCCAGGATCTTTTTGTTATTTTGATCATTATCAAGGAGATCCGCAATCTGAGCCCAACGCCTTTGGTGGATTTACTCCTTTAGATAAAGTTTATTCTTATAACCCGATTCCGAATGAATTGAATGCTGAACAGGCAAAATATATTTTGGGAGTTCAGGCGAATTTATGGACAGAATATATTGAAGATTTTAAACAGGTTCAATACATGATTTTCCCAAGATTGATGGCGCTTTCAGAAGTTGGTTGGGGAACTTCAGATCCTAAAAATTATAAAGAATTTGAAGGAAGAGTTATCAACGAGTTCAAAGTGTTGGATAACATGGATGTGAATTATGCAAAAAGCATTTACAACGTTTCAGGAAAGGTAATTCCAAATAATAATGGAGTGGTTTACGAACTTTCAACTTCACAAAACCCAAGCGGAATCCGATATACATTAGACGGAACAGATCCGACTACAAATTCTCAGGCTTACCAAAATCCAATTCCTGTTTCAAAATCAATGACGATAAAATCAGCTTATTTTGAAAACGGACAACTGAAAAGTGCAATTTCCGCTCAACAATTTACAACGTCAAAGACTACAGGAAAAAATATTACGTTAGAACAACAGCCAAGCGAAAATTATTCTTTCGGTGGAGCCTTCACCTTAATTGACGGAATTATTGGAAACCAAAGACAGCTAGGAAAGACATGGCTAGGTTTTCAAGGAAAAGATGTTGTGGCAACGATTGATTTAGGAAATAAAACTCAATTTTCGGAAGTATCTTTTAATACCTTAGAAAATAAAGGAAGCTGGATTCACATGGCAAAATCAGCACAGATTTTTGTTTCTGATGATAATAAAAATTTTAAAATGATTAAAGAAATCGGGAAAGACGAGATCCAGAATACAAAAGGAAAAATTAAATTAAATATAGGAAATCAAAACTCAAAATATATTAAACTCAAAATAGAAAACGCAGGAATTATTCCGGCTGGAAATCCCGGAGCAGACTCAAAAGCTTGGCTTTTTGTTGATGAAATTGGTGCAAACTAATGTACAATTCTTAAATACTAATACCTATTAAAAAACAATGAACTCACGCAGAAAATTTCTAAAAAATACAGCACTCGCATCTTCAGCATTACTGTTGAATCCATTGGATTTAATTGCTAAAGATCTCCCTGAAACTCATAATAAAGTTATAAACAAACCGATCGTCATTTCCACATGGAATTTTGGGTTAAAAGCCAATGAAGAAGCTTGGACGATACTAAGTAAAGGCGGAAGAGCTTTGGATGCGGTAGAAAAAGGCGTTCGTTTGGTAGAAGATGATCCGACAGAAAGAAGTGTAGGTTACGGCGGACGTCCTGACAGAGACGGAAGAGTGACGTTGGATGCCTGTATTATGGATGAAAATTACAATATCGGTTCAGTTGCTTGTATAGAAAATATTAAAAATCCAATTTCTGTAGCGAGAGCTGTAATGGAAAAAACGCCGCACGTGATGTTGGTGGGTGATGGTGCTTTACAATTTGCAGTTTCTCAAGGTTTTAAAAAAGAAAATATTTTAACTCCAGAATCCGAAAAAGAATGGAAAGAATGGTTAAAAGACAGTAAGTATCAACCAATCGTAAACATTGAAAATCACGATACAATTGGAATGATTGCTTTGGATGCGCAAGGAAATCTTTCCGGAGCTTGTACTACGAGTGGCATGGCCTTTAAAATGCACGGCAGAGTAGGAGATTCACCAATTATTGGAGCGGGTTTATTTGTTGATAATGAGGTAGGTGCAGCAACGGCGACAGGCCATGGGGAAGAAGTAATCAGAATGGTTGGAACTCATTTGGTGGTTGAATTGATGCGACAAGGTAAAAACCCTCAACAAGCTTGTAAAGAAGCTGTTGAAAGAATTGTACAAATTACTAAAAAAAGAAATAAGAATTTAAAAGATATTCAGGTTGGTTTTATTGCTTTGAATAAAAAGGGAGAATATGGTTCGTATTGTATTCAGGACGGTTTTAATTATGCCGTTTATGATCAAAAAGGAAACCGTTTGGAAAAACCTGAATTTGCTTTAAAATAGATTAAGAAATTAGAAATTAGAAATTAGAAATTAGAAATTAATTTTGCTAAACCCTAAACCCTAAACCCTAAACCCTAAACCCTAAACCCTAAATGTCAAAAATAGAAATAGCCTGCTTCAATCCCGAATCGGCAATCATTGCTTTCGAAAACGGAGCCGACAGAATAGAATTATGCGACGGGCTAAGTGAAGGTGGAACAACGCCAAACTTTGAAACAGCAAAACAACTTAGAGAAAAAATAAATATTCCGATTTTTGTAATGATTCGTCCTCGTGGTGGAGATTTTACCTACTCTGATGCCGAATTTGAGCAGATGAAAGAGGAATTAATTCAATTAAAATCATTAAACGTTGACGGTTTTGTTTTCGGAATTTTAGATGAAAATGAAGAGATTAATATCGAACAGAATAAAGAATTGGTTGAACTGGCAAAACCTTATCAATGCACTTTTCACCGTGCTTTCGACAGAGCAAAAGATTTAGAAAATTCTTTAGAAAAAGTAATTGAATGCGGTTTTAAAACAATTCTTACTTCAGGTCAAAAACCAAATGTTTCTGAAGGGAAAGAAAACCTGAAAAAGTTAGTTGAATTGTCCAACGGAAGAATTGAGATTCTTATCGGTGGTGGACTTCGTTCAACAAATATTGAAGAAATCAGAGAAGTTACAAAAGCTCAATATTTTCATTCTTCTGCGATTACTGATGGTGGAGCTTTTGCGAATGCTAATGAGGTTGTAGCTTTGAAGAATAAATAACTCTACATTATCATTATGCTGAACGTTTGTCATTCTGAACGGAACGGGGTGAAGTGAAGAATCTCAACAATTAAATAGAGATTCTTCCTTCGTCAGAATGACAAGCTGGACTTGTAATTTGTCAAAATTTAATCAATTTATTAATGAACAAAACTATCCTTCTTACATTCCTTTTCATTCAAAATATACTATTCGCACAATTCTCAGAACGAAATTTATCTTCTGAAAAATGGCAATTCAAAAATGCAAAAGAAACTTCTTGGATGACTGCCACAGTCCCGGGAACAGTTCATTTGGACTTGATGGATAATAAGATCATTCCCGATCCTTACAAAGATGAAAATGAAAAGAAAGTTCAATGGATAGAAAATGAAGATTGGGATTATCAGACTTCATTTTCAATTTCATCAAAAGAAATTGAAAATCAGAATATTGATTTGGTTTTTAATGGCTTGGATACTTTTTCTGAAATTTATCTGAATGGAAAATTGTTAAAAAAAACAGATAATATGTTCAGGAAATGGGAAATTTCGGTGAAACAAAATTTAAAAATTGGAGATAATTTATTGCAAATCAAATTCAAATCTGCGGTAAATGTCGGAAAAGAATTAGCAAAAAAAGTTCCTTTTAAGATGCCGGAATCACCAAGAAGCTTTGTGAGAAAAGCACAATATCAATTTGGATGGGATTGGGGACCGAGATTGGTTACAGCCGGAATCTGGAAAGATGTAAAACTTAATTTCTGGAATAATGCCAAACTTGAAAATATAAAAATTGAGCAAAAAAGTGTTACAAAACAAAAAGCAGAATTAAATATTAAGACAGAAATTTTTGCCAAGAAAAAAGGAAAATATTCTGTTTTAATTAACAATCAATCAAACAATTTTCAGTTTAAAAAAGGAAAAAATACAATTCATATTCCTTTTATCATTCATAATCCCAAACTTTGGCAACCAAATGGTTGGGGCGATCCGAATTTATATGATATAAAAATTTCTCTACAAAAAGATTCGGAAAATTTAGATGATAAAATTGAAAGAATTGGATTAAGAACGATTGAATTGATTCAGGAAAAAGATGCAAAAGGTAAATCATTTTACTTTAAAATCAACGGAAATCCAATGTATGCAAAAGGTACAAACTGGATTCCAGCCGATAGCTTTTCACCAAGGATTACCAAAGAAAAATATCAAAAACTCATCAAAGATTCCAAAGAAGCCAATATGAATATGATTCGTGTTTGGGGCGGCGGAATTTATGAAGACGATGAATTTTACAAAGCCTGCGACGAAAACGGAATTTTGGTTTGGCAGGATTTTATGTTTGCGGGAAGTTTTTATCCGTCTGATGAAGAATTTTTAAATAATGTAAAAGAAGAAATAAAAGATCAGGTCAACCGACTTCAAAATCATGCGTCAATTGCTTTGTGGTGCGGAAATAATGAAATTGATGAAGCGATTATCAATTGGGGATATCAAAAGCAATTCAAATATTCAAAAGCAGATTCTTTACAGGTTTGGAAAGATTATAAAAAGGTTTTCCATGAATTGATTCCCAACACGTTGAAAGAAAATTTGACGACTGATAAAAATATGTATTGGCCAAGTTCACCATCAATCGGCTGGGGGCATAAAGAAAGCTTAACAGAAGGAGATTCCCATTATTGGGGTGTTTGGTGGGGCGAGCAACCGTTTGAGATTTTCAATGAAAAAGTTCCAAGATTTGCTTCAGAGTACGGCTTTCAGGGAATGCAGACGTTGGAAACAACAAAATCAATGTTTTCAGGAAACCCAGATTTAAGCTTAGAAAACGGAACCATCAAAGCTCACGAAAAGCACGCAAGAGGTTGGGAAATTATCAATTCATATATGAAACGTGATTATAATGTTCCGACAGATTTTGTGAAATATAATTACGTTTCTCAATTACTTCAAGCCCGAGGAATGCAGATCGCTATTGAAGCCCATCGTCGTGCAAAACCTTACAATATGGGAACTTTATATTGGCAGTTGAACGATTGCTGGCCAGTAGTTTCATGGTCTTCGATCGATTATCTGGGAAATTGGAAAGCATTACATTATCAGATTAAAAGAAGCTTTGAAAATCAAGTGATTTTGACAGAAGAAAAGGATGGAATTTTGAATTTTTATGCTATTAATGATGAATTGAAGAAATTTAATAATGTAAATCTGGAAATTCAGGTTGTAAAATTTAATGGTGAAATTTTGAATAAAAAAACAATTTCAAATGGAAAAACTTTGGAAGAAATTTTAAAATTCGAACCAATTGAAATTAAAAATTTACTTTCCAATTCCAATAAAGATGAAGTCTTTCTACGATTAATTTTAAAAGATGGGAACGAGAAAATCATCACTCAAAACAATTATTTCTTCTCCAAACCGAAAGATTTAAAACTAACAAAACCCAATATCAAAATCAAGAAAATTTCTCCGACAGAAATTGAGATTTGTACCGATGTTTTAGCAAAAGATGTTTATTTAATGGGAGATACAAATTTTAGCGACAATTTCTTTGATTTACTTCCGAAAACATCAAAAAAAATTACACTTTCAAAAGCTTTAGAAAAAATTGAAGTAATGAGTTTGTGGGAAACAAAAAATTAATAATATTTTTAATTGAAAAAGTCTTCGACTCCGCTCAGACTTACAATGGCTGATCTTTATATTTAATTTAAAAAGTTAGTATTAGAATTGTCAGTCTGAGCGGAGTCGAAGACTTTTCCGTGTTTAGATAATTTCTTCGTCTAAAACAACAAAAACTATGTGAAAAATATCAATTTTCATTCTCAACTAAAAAATCAACTGTAAATTTGCCTCATATTTCTCACGTATGGTAAATTTTGTTCTGATAGCGGTTTGCATTTTGGCGGGAATGATCTTCAAGGCAACAAAATCTATCCATCCTGATGCCCACAAGGGTATCAATACATGGATTCTTTATCTTGCACTTCCGGCGGTTTCGTTTAAATATTTACCAAAAGTTCATTGGACAACAGAAATGCTTTTCCCGATTGCCGCGACTTTTCTGATTGCTGTTTTTTGCTTCTTTTTTATGCTGTTTTATAGCAAAAGCAAAGGTTATTCGAGACGGTCGAGAAGTACGATGGAGTTGGTGAGCGGCTACAGTAATACTTCATTTATTGGATTTCCTTTGATCTCAGCTTTTTATGGAGAAAGCCTATTGAGTATTGCGGTCATTTGTGATCAGACTATGTTTTTTTCACTTTCAACATTGGGAATTATCGCAGCAGTGAGATGTGGAAGCAAATCAGGTAAGATAAGTGCTATGTTTATTTTAAAAAGGCTGGTCACTTTTCCGCCGCTCGTAGGTTGCATTGCGGCCCTTATTTTATCTCAGTTTATTGATTTTACGTTTGCCGAACCGCTTTTTGATAAATTGGCAGCAACCGTAAGTCCGTTGGCATTATTTTCTGTAGGATTGCAGTTAAAATTCAATGGCTGGAAAAAATTAATTCCTCAAATGTCAGTTTCAATGTTGTATAAATTAATTTTGGCTCCGGCGATCATTTTAGGTATAACCTTATTATTAGGAATAAAAGGAAACATTGCAAAAATCACCGTTTTTGAGGCTGCAATGCCAACAGTTGTTACAGCAAGCATCATTGTAGAACAATTTAGATTAAATACTAAACTGGCGAATTTAATTATCGGGTTCAGTATAATTGTAGGATTTTTTACAACGGCGATTTGGTATCATATTATTGAATATTTTTTCTAAAAATTCTTTTTTGAAGCAATTTGACTACGTCGAATTGCAGTTTTATTTTTTTTGAAGCAATTTCCCGCTTTCCACTGTATCTTTTTTGTTGCGGCCGGAGCGAAGCGCAGGCCGCAACAAAAAAGGATGTCGTTTCAATCGGGGCTAGGGTGTTTGTCGTCTTTTCAATTATTCCCGTCATTGCGAGGAGCGAAGCAATCTCTCAATAATCTTAACAACTTAAATAAATCTTAATGTTTCAATTATTAAGATTTAAAAAAAAAATTAAACATTGTTTCTTAGTCTAGATTGCTTCGTCGCTTCGCTCCTCGCAATGACTTAAACAAAAAATTGCAGTTCTCTAAAGAAACATTTAATTTTACACTTTAAATATTTCCCTTGCGATACGCCCAAATTGTTTTACCGTTAAATTTAAAAGGTTCTTTTACGTACAAAGTCCCTGAAGAGCTCATGTCTGTCATTCACACCGGAATGCGCGTGCTGGTTCCTTTTGGCGGAAAGAAAATTTATACAGGAATTGTTTTTGAACTTCATGACAACGAGCCGGAAAACTTTGTTGCAAAAGAAGTGATCAGCCTTCTGGATGAATCACCAATTTTAGCGAAAGAGCAGATTAACTTCTGGAACTGGCTTGCCGATTATTATTTGTGCGGTTTGGGAGAAATTTACCGCTTCGCATTTCCTTCTTCTTTGAAATTGGAAAGTGAAACTTATTTAAAATTAAAACCCAATGCAATTATTGATTTCGAGATTCTTGATGTCAATGAAATGTATATGATTCAGGCTCTGGAAGTTCGTCAGTTGATTAATTTGACTGATATTGAGGCTTTTATCCCGAAAAAAGATATTATCAAAACCATCAATTCTCTGATCGACCTTCAATACATCGAAATTGATGAAAAAATAACGGAAAAATATAAGGCGAAGGAAGTTGCTTATGTAAGGATTAATCAATCGGTTTTAAGTAATCGAAATCTTACAGAAATCCTTTCAAAACTGAACAAAGCTCCGAAACAGAAAGATCTTTTTCTTATTATTCTGGAGAAACAGACCGAAGATCCTTCAGGTTTTATAAAGAAATCAGACTTGTTTGCAGATGGAAATTTCGGAAGTTCGCATTTCAAATCTTTAGCAGATAAAAATCTGATTGAAGAATATTACATGCAGAAAGATCGAATCGAAAGCTATGAAGGTGAAATTGAAGAGATTGAAGAACTTTCTGAACTGCAGAAAATAGCAAAAGCAGAAGTTGATGAAGCATTTGAAGCAAAAGAAAATGTGTTGCTTCATGGCGTTACTTCTTCCGGAAAGACCCATATTTATTTAGATAAAATTGAAGAATGCATCAATGAAGGAAAAAATGTATTGTTCTTACTTCCTGAGATCTCTTTAACCAAACAAATTACCCAAAGATTAGAAAAAAAATACGGTCGACAAATTGGTTTTTATCATCAGAAACTAACTGATTTTGAGCGTGTAGAAGTCTGGAGAAGAATAAAACAAAACGATATCCGAATTCTTATCGGAACACGAAATTCTTTGTTTTTACCATTCCAAAATTTAGGTTTAATTGTTGTTGATGAAGAACATGATTCTGCGTACAAACAGTTTACGCCTTATTTTAATGGAAAAGATTCGGCGTTGGTTTTGGCTAGTTTTTATGATGCAAGAGTAATTTTAGGATCCGCAACGCCTTCTGTTGAAAGTTATTATCGCGCAAGAAAAGGAAAAATGAAGTATGTTTTCCTTACAGAACGTTTCGGAAATGTCAACTTACCTGAATTTGAGTTAATTAATTTTAAAGAAGCTCAGGATTCTAAAAAAGTAACAGGAAATTTTTCTTTGCGATTAATTGAAGAACTCCAGAGAACACTTGACGATAAAAATCAAGCTATTATTCTTCACAACCGCCGTGGTTATGCTAATGTTATCGAATGTGAAAGTTGTGGCTACGTTAATTACTGCTCCAATTGTGACGTTGTCATGACGTATCACAAGGCTGCCAATGAAATGAAATGCCATTACTGCGGCCAGAGAGCATCAAAGCCCAAAGCCTGTCCGAAATGTCATTCCGAAAAGCTGAATGAAAAAGGAGTTGGGGTAGAACAGATTCATGAAGAGATTTCTAAAATTTTCCCTGAAAATGAAGTAGATCGAATGGATGTGGATTCTATGCGAAAGAAATTCGCCTACGAAAAATTATACGAAAAAATTGAAGACCGGGAAACGGATATTGTAGTTGGTACTCAAATGATTTCCAAAGGATTGGATTTTGATCATATAGAATTGGTAGGTATTCCAAAAGCAGATTCCTTATTATATGTACAGGATTTCAGAGCGGAGGAAAGAGCATACCAGTTAATCACTCAGGTTTCCGGACGAGCGGGAAGGGTTTCAGGAAAAGGTAAGATTTTAATTCAAACCTATAATCCGGATCATTCTGTTTTTCAGTTGATTAAAATGAATAATACGGCTAAAATCTATAAATATTTCCTCACAGAACGTCAGAAATTCCATTATCCGCCTTTCACAAAGTTGATCATGATCGAGATGAAACACAGGAAAGAAGATAAAGTAGATCGTGCTTCACAGTTTTTAGGCTCTATTTTGAGGAAATATCTTCCGGAAGACTGTGTTTTAGGACCAGAAAGAGCACAGATTGCGAGGTTGAATAATCTCTATCAGTTTCAAATTATGCTAAAACTTCCAAGAGGGAAAAACTATGAAAAATTTAAGGCAATGGTTTTATTAAGTTTGACGGAATTTGACGAAATCACTGCTTACCAAAGCATTAAAAAAGACGTTTTAGTGGACTTTTAACAATTTTTAACATAATTTAGAGTCTTTTATCACCATAAAAAGCCCAACCTATTACAATAATATCTACTTTTGGACGTTGATTAAATGTTTGAGTCTTATATTGAATGATTTTTAACAAATCGTTTTTATAGGAATCAAACTAGAAAACAAAAACAAAATAGATGGTAAATTTCAGAAAATATGTTTCAAGTGCAGCAGTATTGGCTTCTGGTTTATTCCTCGCTCAATCTACTGTTTCTACCGTTCTTTATTCTCAGGCTTACGACAATCAAAAGAGTAGTTTAAACTTGCCTTCTCCCATCACTTCGGCTGTGGAGAAAACGATTTTGTCGGCTAAAGAGCTGGTAGATATTAATGTAAACACAATGATGGCAGATCCTGTGCTGAAAAATGCAACTTGGGGATTTGTAGTGTATGACCCGAAAACTAAGAAAGTAATTTCTTCGTACAACGAAAACACTCCTCTGGTTCCGGCTTCTACAACGAAATTATTAACCACTGAGACAGCTTTAAATCTGTTAGGTGAAAATTATCGTTGGATGACTCAGCTGGAATACTCAGGAAGTGTAGACGAAAATGGAGTTTTGAACGGAAATCTGTATGTTGTAGGTAGCGGTGACCCGTCTTTAGGGACGAATAAAGCCGGAGCTTATTCTTACAGAGATATTATTTCAGACTTCATCAGTGGGATGTCTCGTGAGGGAATCAAAAAGGTAAATGGTGATATTATTATTCAGACAGCGCTTTTCAAAGGTAACATTTCGAGACTTCCGGAAAATGTTGTTTGGTTAGAAAACAATAATTACTACCTGCCGGTTGGTACAACTCGTGAAATAAATCCTGCCAACGAAAAACTGATCGTAAAAAAAGGAAACAGTTTCTCAGGAGAGAAGAAATATTTCTATGTTTCTCCTTACAACAGCCAAATGGTTTTTGCCGACAAATACGAAGGTGACGGAATTTTAACAACAAAATTACCCGATGCTCCAGCTTATTTAGCAAATACTTTAAGAGCTACATTAGTAAAAAGCGGAATAGGCGTTACCGGAAAAGTAACTCCTAAAATGACGGATGCCACTCCTGAAAGCAGAAAATTGGTTTCAGCGTATAAATCTCCAACTTTAGGTGATATTGTTTATTATACGAATCAGCACAGTGATAATTCTTTGGCTGAAGCTTTATTGAAAACAGTAGGTTTCCAAAGCAAAGGTGATCAGACTTCAGAATCTGGTAGAATAGTTGTAACGAATCATTTGAAAGAAGAAGGGTTTGATATGATGGGATTAAATTATATCGATGGTAGCGGACTTTCAAGAAACAATAATGTTACGCCGATCTCTCAGGTTAAATATTTAACATCTTTAATGGATGAAAAATATTACAAAACGTATTTAACTTCATTGCCGATTGGCGGACAATCTGGAACGTTAAAAAGAATGTTCATAGGAACCGGAAACGGACAAATCTTTGCTAAAACAGGAACTTTAAATAAAGTAAAAGCTCTAGCTGGATATATGAAAACAAATTCCGGGAAGACTTTAGTTTTTTCACTATTAGTTAATAATTATTCAGGATCTGTAGATATGGTGAAGAAAAGAATGGAAAAAATTCTAGAACCGGCTTTAGATCTTTAAAAATATTTTTATTTTAAATAATATAAGAACCTTTTAATCAATGATTAGAAGGTTTTTTTTATCTTTGATACTGTAACAAACTGAATATGAGAAAATTTTATCTGTTAGTTTTATCTATTTTATCCTTTCAGCAATTCTATAGCCAGAATCAGGATCAAAACATAGAAATGAAAGGTCTGATCGCAAAGGAAGCTAAATCTTTTGCCAAAAAAATGACTGCTTATAACATCAATCCCAATACTTTAAATTACGATTTGCAGTATCAGAGAATGGATGTTACACTAAATCCAACAGTGTATAATATTTCGGGTTCGGTAACTTCTCATTTTAAGCCGACTCAAAGCATGAGCAGTATCTATTTTGACCTTGCAAATACTTTAACGGTTTCTCAGGTTCAGTATCACGGAACAAATCTTGTCTTTCAACAACTTCCTACAAAGGAACTGAAAATTGATTTTCAGTCTTCTCTTCCTGCTAATGTCCTAGATTCTTTAACAATACAGTATGCAGGACCTCCGCCAACAACTAATAATGCCTTTGCAACTGGTACTCAAAACGGAACGCCTATTCTTTCAACATTAAATGAACCTTACGGCGCACAGGACTGGTTTCCGACTAAGCAAAGTATGAATGATAAGATCGACAGGTTTGATTTTAAAATTAAAACCCCTTCTCAATATAATGTAGCGGCCAACGGAAAATTAATGTCAGAAACAGCGGTTTCGGGTGGTCAGAAACTTACATTTTGGAGAACAATGTATCCCACATCAGCTTATTTGATTGCACTTTCTATCACGAATTTTATTAAATTGAATGATACCATGGGAAATCCGCCATTTCCTTTTGTGAATTATTTATATCCGACTTCCGCCAGTAATCCGTCTATTATGGCTGATATTGACTGGACGAAGCAAATCATGAATACCTTTGAAACCTATTTTGGATTATATCCTTTCAGAAATGAAAAGTACGGACACATGGAATTTCAGTACGGAGGTGTTTGTATGGAGCATCAAACGATGTCTTCTATGAGTGGATGGAGTAAAACTGTGATCGCACACGAGTTGGCTCATCAATGGTTTGGAGATAAAGTAACCT
Organism: Chryseobacterium sp. G0201; assembly: GCF_003815655.1. Lineage (NCBI taxonomy): Bacteria > Pseudomonadati > Bacteroidota > Flavobacteriia > Flavobacteriales > Weeksellaceae > Chryseobacterium > Chryseobacterium sp. G0201. The sequence continues at coordinate 3,331,300 of NZ_CP033917.1, forward strand.
GTGGTGCATGGAATGACATTTGGCTGAATGAAGGTTTCGCAACATTCGGGGAACATTTGGCTAATGAAAAATTATTAATGATAAATGCCCAGTTTATGAATTATTTGTCTGGTCAGAAAGATTATATTACCAGCGCAACAGGAGGAAGTACATATGTTCCGGATTCAAAGCTGGGAAATATTGGTGATATTTTCAGTGGTAGATTGTCCTATGCAAAAGGTGGATATATTGTAAGAATGATCAAATGGATTTTAGGGGATACCGCTTTTTATCAGGCCTTGAAAGATTATCATGCAAGACCGAATTTAGCGTATAATTATGCAAAAACACAAGATTTGAGCGCTTCTTTATTACTGTCTACAGGAAGAAATTTTACAGAATTTTTTAATGATTGGGTGTATGGAGAAGGATATCCTACGTATAATATCAAATGGAGACAGGTCGGAAATCAAGTGACATTTAGAGCCTCACAAACACAAAGTAGCCCTACAGTAAGCTTTTTTGAAATGCCACTTCCAATAAAAGTGACTGGAACAGGAGGAGAAATAGCTTATTTTGCTTTAAATAATACAACGAACAATCAATATTTTACGGAATCTGTTACTTTTCCGATAGCAAGTGTTCAGTTTAATTATGAATACCAGATGTTAGAGAGAAACTCGACTGTTAGTCAGGATAACACATTGTCTACGGCAGATCTAGCTATTGATAAATTCTCATTATATCCAAATCCTGCGAAGAATGAATTGTATTTAAAAGGTATTGATAAACCAACAGATTTCACAATCCATTTTGTAGATGGAAAATTAGTCAGAAAAGATATTTATCAGCCTAATAAACCGATTAATATTTCAGAATTGGTTCCCGGAACTTATGTTTTCACAATAAAAGAAAAGAATATTAAATTTATTAAGCATTAATATAAAATTTATTTTCCGAATCTATAAATAACAAAGCTGTTTCATAATAATGAAATGGCTTTTTTTCTTAAATTAGCGCATCTAAAAAATTACTAAAAATGATTTCTGAAAAATATCTTCAAAATTTACAGAACGAACTTAAGAATATCGAGAACGACGGGCTTTTCAAAAGAGAAAGAATTATTACTTCTCAGCAAAGTGCGGAAATAGAAGCCAACGGAAAAAAACTCCTGAACTTCTGTGCCAACAATTATTTGGGATTATCAAACAATCCTGAAGTGATGAAAGCTTCTCAGGACATGATCGAATCTCATGGTTACGGAATGTCTTCTGTACGTTTCATCTGTGGAACTCAGGATATTCACAAGCAGTTGGAAGAAAAAATTGCTCAATTCTTAGGTCTTGAGGATACTATTTTATACGCTGCATGCTTTGATGCGAATGGAGGTGTTTTCGAACCTTTATTCACAGAAGAAGATGCGATTATTTCGGATGAATTAAACCACGCTTCAATCATCGACGGAGTTCGTCTTTGTAAAGCGGCAAGATATCGTTACAAAAACAATAATATGGCAGATTTGGAAGCTCAGTTGATCGTTGCTTCTGAAAAAAATCACCGTTTCAAAATTATTGTGACAGACGGAGTTTTCTCAATGGACGGAATCGTTGCCGACTTGAAGGGAGTTTGCGATCTAGCCGATAAATACGATGCTTTGGTAATGGTTGATGACTCTCACGCAACTGGTTTCATCGGAAAAACTGGTCGTGGAACTCACGAAGCCAACGAAGTGATGGGTAGAGTAGACATCATTACTTCTACGCTAGGAAAAGCTTTGGGTGGTGCTTTGGGAGGATTTACTTCAGGTAAAAAAGAGATTATCGATATGTTGAGACAGCGTTCTCGTCCTTACTTATTCTCTAATTCATTGGCTCCCGGAATCGTGGGTGCAGCTTTGAAGGTGTTGGAAATGATCTCAGACGATACTTCTCTTCGTGATCAGGTAATGGAAAACGCTGAATATTTCAGAGCGGAAATGAAAGCTAAAGGTTTTGATATTCCTGATGGTGACGCTGCGATTGTTCCGGTAATGTTGTACGATGCACCATTAGCTCAGAAAATGGCCGAAAAATTAATGGATGAAGGAATTTACGTAATCGGATTCTTCTATCCAGTTGTACCGAAAGGAAAAGCGAGAATCAGAGTTCAGCTTTCTGCAGCGCATACAAGAGCACATTTGGATAAGGCAATCGTTGCTTTTGAAAAAGTAGGAAAGGAACTAGGAGTAATTTCTTAATAATTATTCGCAATTTGACTTAATGGAAAAAAGTCTCTCTGAACTTTGCTGAGTAGAACGCCTTTGCGAACTTAAAATCAACGTAATTATTTGCAAAAAAACTTTGCTAGCTTTGCGTTAAAAAATATGAGTATTGAAGACAGACACTCAAAAATTTATTAATTATAAAAATTTAAAAAGCTGGTTATGAAAAAAATAATACTGATTATTGGTTTTGTTTGTTTTCAAAGCTTCTTTGCACAAAATATTATGGATCTTGATCTTAAAAATGTTGAACTGCAAGGCATGAGACCTGCTAAAATAAATAAAGAAATGAAAGACATCGGGATCACTCAGATCCCTTTTGTGACGGATAATCCTGATGTTATTTCTAAAATTGAGGAGAAGGAAGTTGGTTCTTCGATCAAAAAGTTATATGCCTTCATTTATAATAATGGAGAAAGAGGTGATGGTGGAGTTATTATAAATGAATTTAAAACGAAAGGCAATCTTGATGATTATCTCGCCAAGACTTTCGAGCAGTCGAATTACAGAATTTTAGTTAAAGATTTGTTTTTTATTCGCATTTGGAGTGATTACAGTTTGCATGTAGAAGGCAAAGAAACAAGCGAAGATCACTTAAATAAATTGGAAAAATATTACACCAAGTTAGGTGCGAAAAGAATTCAATTAAAACCTGATGAATCTATCATTACTGAAGTTGCTGATTCTGTAGCTAAATAATTATATGAAAATAAGGTTTTTGATTTTAATAGGTTGTTTCGTTTTAGTTTCATGTAAAACTAAATTGAATCAATATGTAAAAGATCAGAATAATGTCAATAAGAGAGATGGAAAATGGAGAGAAGAATATTCTGCAGATGAAGGAACTCTTATTGCGGTAGGAAAATATAAACTAGGAGAGAAGGTCGGAACTTGGAAGACATTTCTTGATAAAAAGATATATCAGAAAGATAAAGTCAGAAAAGATATCACAAAGACCAAAAAATATTATTCCAATGGAAATATCATGGAAAAAGGACAGTCAAAATTAGATATTTCTAAAACTGAACGTCATTGGTATTACTTTGGAGAATGGAAATATTACAACAATCAAGGAAAACCGTTGTATATGAAAATATATGAACAGGGTAAAAAAGCTGATAGTATTTCCTTTATAAAATAGAAAGTTTAGAATGCTTTACACAATAATAAAAGCTTTACATATCATTTTTATGGTAAGTTATTTTGCGGGAATTTTTTATCTCGTAAGAATTTTCGTTTACTATAAAGATACCGATGAATTTGCCGAAGAAAAAAAGAAGATTTTAAGAGAACAATATACTTTCATGGCTCGAAGATTATGGAATATTATTACCGTTCCTGCCGGAATTATTATGACGGTATGCGGATTGGTGATGATCTTTTTGAATCCGGGTTTAATGAAAATGTCCTGGTTTCATTTAAAACTAACTTTTCTGATTGGTTTGGCGATTTATCATTACTGGTGCTGGAAAAAAGTACTTCAACTAAAAGAATTAAACGGGAATACCTTAGAAATAGCCAATATAAAATTAAGACAAGCGAATGAAATCGCAACGTTTATTTTGTTTCTGGTGGTTTTCACAGTCATATTAAAATCAATGGCGATTGAATATTGGTGGCAATTAATTGCCGGATTTTTCGTCTTGGTATTTTTAATCATGATGACCGTTAAATTGGTAAATAAAAACAAGAAAAAATAATAAAAGCTTTAGGCTAAAGGCAGTAAGCGATAAGCTTTTCTGCTTACTGCTTATAGCATATTGTTTACTGCAAATTAAAAAAAACTATGATTGCAATTTTTAAGAAAGAACTTTGGAGTTACTTTGGGAATTGGAGCGCGTGGATCATCATTGCAACTTTCAGTTTGATAGCGACTCTTTTTCTGTTTTTTTTCGATAACGATTTTAATATTTTCGACATCGGAATGGCTTCTTTACAAAGCTATTTTGTGTTGGTTCCGTGGTTGTTGATGTTTATCATTCCGGCATTGTCTATGAAAACTTTTGCGGAAGAACAGCAGACCGGGACATTAAACTGGTTGTTTTCTCAGCCATTGAAAATTTCAGATTTAGTTCTTGGGAAATTTCTTTCCGTTTGGGTAGTTGGGATATTATGTTTGATTCCTTCATTGATTTACCTTTACACAGTCTATGTTTTGGGAGTTCCTGCCGGAAATATCGACCTTGGAATGACCTTCGGAAGTTATATCGGAATGATCATTTTGATCGCCGCATTTTCAGGTGTTGGAATTTTAGCTTCTTCGCTTTCTCAAAATCAGATCATGGCTTATCTGTTGGGCGTTTTCATGTGTTTCATCATGTATTTCGGGATCGAACAGTTGGCTAGTTATAAATTATTGGGCGGAGCAGATTTTATTTTGCAGAATGTTGGTTTTTATCAACACTTTTTAGGTTTCACAAGAGGTCTTATCGATTTCAAGGATGTAGCCTATTTTGTTTTTATCATTGGTCTTACGCTCGCTTTGTCTAATCATTTTATCAATAAAAAGAAGTAGAATTATGAAGAAGATACAATTTAAATCTCCATTAGGAATTTTACTTTTCGTTGTTTTACCATTGGTCATTATTCTGGCTGTTTCAGGGGTCAGATTAGATTTAACAAAAGAAAAAAGATATACCCTTTCTGAGAATACCATCAAAGTATTAAAATCGGTTAAGAAACCATTGACCGTTGATGTATACTTGGAAGGCGATTTTCCTGCAAGTTTCAAACAGCTTCAGGGCGAAACGAAATTTATGCTGGAAGAATTCAGAAAGATCAATTCAAACATAGATTTTAAATTCATTGATCCTATTAAAACCAAAATGTCTCAGGACACATTGATGGCAATGGGAATGCAGCCTTCGGTACTTCCTGATATTAAAGATGGAAAGGTTTCACAAATCATGCTTTTCCCGTATGCTGTGGTGAAGTACGATAAAAAGGGAGTTTCAATTCCTTTGGTTGTACAGCAGGCGAACATCAATGCAGACGAACAACTGACAAAATCAATTGAAAATCTTGAATACAATCTTGTTTCAAACATCAAAAATATTGCAGCCGATAAAAGAAAAAAGATCGGAATTTTGGTGAATCAGGATGAATTAAATCCACGTGAATTTCATGGTTTTATGGAATTAGCTTCTGAAAGTTACGATGCAGGACCTGTTATTCCTAAAAATCAGGTTGAACTGACTGTTGCTGATGTTCCTTTATTGAAACAGATGAGCGCCTTGGTGATTGCAAAACCTAGAAAAGCATTTACAGATGGCGAAAAAGTAATTCTTGACCAATACATCATGAACGGCGGAAAAACTTTATGGATGATCGATGCCGTGAACGCCGAAATGGATACGCTGATGAGGTCTCAAAAAGTAATGCCTTTTCCTGTAGATGTCAATATGACGGATTTCTTTTTCAATTATGGACTGAGAATCAATCCGGCCTTGGTGAAAGATTTGAAGAAATTTGCTTTGCTGAAATTGGTAACAGGAGAAGTAAGCGGAAATGCACAATATACAAGTCTTCCGTGGCCATATTATCCTCTTGGAATTGCTGAACACAATAATCCGATCACTAAAAATATCAACCCTGTAAAATTTGAATTCCCGACATCAATCGATACGTTAGGAAGAAAAAATATTAAGACCAATATTCTTTTTGAATCGAGTGAGAGAACGCTTTTAAAGCAGGTTCCAAACTATGTTGATCTGAAAGAAATTGCAAGTGTAGACAGTCTCGGACAAATGGAAAAGCCAAGTACTCCGAAGATTTATGCCGTTGCCTTGGAAGGGAAATTTACTTCTGCTTACGGATCTAGAATTGAAAGAAAATCGTATCCCGGATTTAAGGCTCAAAGCCCTGAAAACAAAATGATCGTCATTGCAGACGGTGATATAGGAAGAAATAAAGTGATCAAAGACGAACCTTTACCTTTAGGTGTTGACCTGATGACGAATGAGCAATTCGGAAACGAACAGTTTTTAAGAAATGCTTTAGATTATCTCTTAGACGACAGTAATTTAATGGATTTAAGAAACAGAAACATCGAAGAAAGACTTCTTGACCGACAAAGAATAACCGAAGAGAAAGGCAATTGGCAGTGGCTGAATTTACTGCTTCCTTTAGCAATTATCGGATTGTTAGGAGGATTGTTCTTCTGGTTGAGGAAGAAGAAGTTTGGATAGAATATAAATAGAAAAGAGAAACTAAATAGAAAAGAGAAACTTTGAGGTTTCTCTTTTTTACATTTTTTCTAAAAACTTTACATCAAATTTCATTTCATATTCACATAAGCTTACATTTGGTGTCATTTCTACGGCATATTTTATTTTTTCATCCATTTTATTAGCTACAATTATTCCGAATACATTTTTATCCTTTGCCAAATTTATTTTAACCCACCCCATATATCTTAAAAGTTGTCCAAGTGCTTTGTCCATTCCTTTTGATAACTTTGTTTCGAATACATAAAAATTATCATATTCATCAGTTGTTAAAATATCAATTAGACCTACTTCGGTAGGAAACTCTTTTCCACGTCTTTCACCATCATCATATAATTTAAGTTTATGTTTTTTTATGGTTGAAAGATTTCGAATTAAAAAATCTTGTAAATGCTCTTCAAGAGCAAATAAATAAGATTCTGTTTTTTCTTCTATTTCAATTAATGGAGTTAATGATAAAGTTGGATTAGATATTTTTCCAAGTTTTTCTTCATAGATTCGAAACTCAATATATCTTTTAAAAGCATTAGAATCTTGTGTTCTATTCTTCAAATCTCTTTCTCGAAATTCTGGAATTGTAAACCAGTTATTATAAATTATTGTTAAATCATTTGAGTTTTTAATTTCGTATAATGATCTTGTATGAATCATTGATTTTGCAACAAGATCTTTTGAAAGTTTATCAATTTTTGAAGAATATGACTTAATGGTTCCTGTAGACCATTTATCGTTCATCCAAATTTTAAAATTTTCTTTTTCAGTCATTTATAATTTTAGTTATTAATTTACAATTATCAATTAATATTAGCTTGCAATGAAGTTTTAAAATCACAGCCTGTATTTAATTATCAGTAATTATAATATCAAATATATAAAATCGATAACATATAAAAAAGAGAAACCCAAAAGTCTCTCTTTACTCATTAGTTATAAAATAGATACTACCACGGGCTTATCCCAATTTCATCCTCAATATCATTACTGTAAAACTGTCCTGTTGGTGCATTTTCATCCGTAAGCGTGTGTTTAACGATAAAAGTAGCAGCACTTTCAACAGAACCCGGACCATTATGGTTGTTAAAATCTGTTGCCGTATAGCCGGGATCGATAACATTTACTTTAAAAGGAAGATCCTTCAATTCATAGGCTAAAACAATCGTGTAAGCATTCAATGCAGACTTTGAAGGTCCGTAAGCAGCAGCTTTTACATTGTAATATTTCCAAGTCGGATCGCTGTGAAGGGTTAATGAACCCAACCCGGAAGTAATGTTAGTTATTCTCGGGCTTTCCGATTTTTTTAGCAGTTCTAAAAATGCCTGTGTCACACTGATCACTCCAAAAAAGTTGGTATCAAATACGGTTTGAATATCTTTGATCGATGTTTCTGCTGCAGTTTGAGGATTTACGCCTAAAATTCCTGCGTTGTTGATTAGAATATCCAGTTTTCCCTGTTCTTTTTCGACCAAATTTTTAGCTGCTGAAATAGAATCGGGATTGGTAACATCTATTTCGATGGCTTTGATATTTTGAAAACCTTTTTCGGTTAATTCTTTGACGATAGCTTCTCCTTTTTCAAGATCACGGCTTCCTAAATAAACGAATAATCCTTTTTCTGAAAGTTGTTTTGCGGTTTCAAGGCCAATACTTCTGTTGGCTCCTGTAATTAATACTGAATTCATTTTCTTTGTTTTTAATTGATGATGTAAAAGTCCGCCAATTAAATAAGATAACATTTGCCAAATGACAAAAAGCGATGATGAGTTGGAAGTTGATTAATTCAATGAAGAGAATACATACTGACTTTGTCATTCCGTAGGAATCTAAACACACCTATATAAAATACTGTTTTCAATGCTTGGTTGAGATTCCTACGGAATGACAAAGTCACTGTAAACAATAAAATCCATTTTTAAAGGCAAAGTTTTAATATCAAAAATAGATTAATTTTAGAGAGCAAAGAGGTGCGATAAAGTCGCTGATGAAGGTTGCTTCTTAAGAATCAATTATATTGATTCAATTCTTTGCCCCTTTAAATAGGCAAAATTAGAAATAAATCTTTGCGTTAAAAAAACTTTCGTTTAATAAGCCAATTAAAACTTTTTTTATAAAGTTAAAAATCTAAACTTTACCAATATTCTTCCTAATCCTACTCAAAGAAGACTGCGTCACTCCCAAATAAGAAGCAATATACGAAAGCGGAATACGGTTGACAACAGTAGGGTAGATCTCCAAAAATTTAAGATAGCGTGTTGTAGCATCTTCTGAAACAAGAGGACTTCTTCTTTCCACTTTCTGAATCAATGCTCTGGAAATAATTTTATGAACAATAGCTTCCCAACCAACAATGGTTTGTAGTAATTCTAACCAGTCTTTTCTTGAAAAAACGATCATTTTACAGTCGGTGACCGCCTGAACATAGGCACTTGAACAAATTTGATTATCAAAACTTTCCAGATCTACAACCAGATTATTTTCTTCAATGAAGTATTTGGTGATTTCTTCGCCTTTATTATTGTAATAGCAAACGCGCAAAATTCCATCTACAATGAAACCGACTTGTTTTGCTATTTTCCCTGCTTCTGAAAAATATTCTTCTTTCGAAAAATTGATTTCAACGGCTTTGCTTGAAATAAAATCGATCTGTTGCTGATTAAGATTTCCAAATCTTAAAATAAAATCAAATAATTGTTTCATGAATGCAAGTTAGGTAAACTTAGTTTTCCGCGATTTGTCATTTGACAAAAAGTGATGATTTATATTTTTTAATTAAACAATTTCCGAAACTCCAAGGGTGACTGATTCGTTTTTTGTTTAAACAATTTACTGAAAGACTGCGGATGCTCAAATCCCAATTCATAAGCAATTTCACTCACAGACAGAGTTGTTGTACTCAAACGTTCTTTTGCTGTGTTAATGATTTTATTTTGAATATGTTGCTGTGTGTTTTGTTGGGTATGGATTCTTAATAAAGTTCCCAGGTAATTGGGGGAAATATTCATTTGTTCGGCAATAGTTTTGACGGAAGGAATACCATTTTCAATTAAATTTCCATTATCAAAATATTGGGATAGTACTTGTTCAAATCTTTCCAGCAATTCGTGACTTGATTTCTTTCTTGTAAAAAACTGACGTTCATAAAAACGTTCTGCATAAATCAGAAATAATTCCAATTGAGCAACAATGAGTTCTTGGGTGAATTTGTCAATATTGGTCTGATATTCTTTTTCAATATTTTTAAATAAGTCAACAATAATTTTTTCTTCTTTATCGGATAGGAAAAGTGCTTCATTAATTTGATAAGTGAAAAAATCGTAAGATTTTATTTTCTTGATCAAAGAGGTTCCCCAAAGAAAATCGGGATGAATCAGTAATAAATATCCTGTCGGTTCCACTTCAACATCCGGTTTCATTTCAAGGCTTAAAAACTGAAGCGGAGAAACAAAACACAACACTCCGGAATCAAAATCATATTTCTGCTGACCGTAATTGAACTTAGCATTAACATTCCGTTTCAAGCCGATTGAATAAAAATTCTGGATCCATTTCAGCTCATTATCGTCCGTAGGATAATTGACCTTACTATAATCTATCAGGCTGATCAAAGGATGTTCAGGATTCGGAAGATTACAGAAAGCATGAAATTCCGAGATTGAATTAAAACGAAATGTCTGTTTCATAATGCTAAGGTATTTAATTATTTTGAAATTGATTTTATTTGTTTTTAATCATTAAGATTTTGATTTTAAGATCCTTCGACAGGCTCAGGATGACACTGTGAAAACTTTGCGTATTAATTAAAACGGTTAGTATTAGCGATGTCATCCTGAGCGGAGTCGAGGGATCTATAAGTTTTTAATAAATTAAATCACAGTCGATAAAGTCAAACTTTCCCACTTTTCCGCATCTCCTTTAATTGCAGCAATTTTATTATCCAAAAACTCAGAAGCACCGCTACCCAATAAGAAATGTACTGGTGGATTTTGTTCTTCACTGATTGCGATCAAAGCTTCTGCTCCTTTTTCAGGATCATTAGGCTGATTTCCATTAATTTCATCAAGATGAGATTGTTCCGAATTTCTTGCTGTTTCATATTCCGGAATAGCATTCTCAGGCGTTTTTACAGAGTCTTTACTTAAGAAATCTGTTCTGAAATATCCCGGATACACAACGGTTGCTTTCACTCCAAAATCTCTAATTTCCTCGGCTAATGATTCTGTAAGTCCGGCCACTGCAAATTTTGTAGCACAGTAAATTCCCCAACCCGGAAAGTTTCCGGAGTATCCTCCAATGGAAGAAATGTTGAAAATATGTCCTGATTTTTGCTGACGAAGATAAGGCATTGCATTTCTGATTACATTCAGCGTTCCGAATACATTGATGTCGAAATTGTCTCTTGCTTCTTTGTCGGAAAGTTCTTCCAAAGTTCCAATCAATCCGTAGCCTGCGTTATTGACAATTACATCAAGCTGTCCAAAATAATCAACACTTTTTGCGATGGCTGATTGGACATCTTCATTATCTACTAAATTAACTTCAAGTGGTAAAAATTGTTCAGAAGCTTCTCCGATTTCGGAAATCAATGACTGAGCATTTCTGGTGGTTGCAACAACACGATAATTCTTTTCTAATAATTTTTTAACTAAGGCTAATCCCAAACCTTTTGAGGCTCCTGTAATGAGCCATACTTTTTTTGTTTCCATTTTTTTATTTGTTTTAAATGATGGTACAAAGATGGAAAGATGTGGAATGGGAAAAGTAGCTCAATCAATGAATGATGTAACCGAATCGTGAATTTGGAATAGAGGAGTAAAAAAAGAGAAACCCGGAAGTCTCTCTTTAATTATAATATACCTTAAATATTAAGGCTTTATTTTCACAATTTTATTTTCTCGTATAATCACGACCTCACTGTTGCTTTTTCTTTTGAAGTCGAGCATTTTTTCATAGGCTTGTTCAAGACCTTTTAAAATTTTAGTTCTTCTTTCGTCCTTAGCTTCTTTTGTCATCATAATTTTTTAGTTCATTAAATTTTTCCTCGTGATAAATGATAATTTCTTCATTGATATTTTTTTCCGCGATCAAAATATGGTTTCCTTCGGAATTATCAAAAATCAAAATCTGATCCACAATTGAAAGATAAATATTAAAAAGATTTATAATTCCATTATGATATCTTCTTTCGATAACATCTGTAGGAATATTATGACCACCTTCCTGAACTCTTGTTCTTACACGTTCTTTTGCAAGTTCCGGATTCTTTAGCCAGAAGAAAAGAAGAGTAGTATTATATCCTTTTTCTTTAGCTTTTAAAATTTTATCTTTGTAAGATTTTGTTGCTAAAGTTGTTTCAAAGGCGAAGTTTTCATTGCTTTTAAATAATTCATCAATTCTCGCTAGCATGATTCTTCCTGCCTCAAAAGAAACTTTTTCCGGTTGAAAAGGAGATAAACCTTTTGCAATTTCATCAGCATTCACAAATTCTTTACAATTTAATATTTCTGGTAGGATCGTGAAAGAAGCTGTAGTTTTCCCAGCTCCATTGCAACCTTAAATTATGTAAAGATTTTTTTCTTCCATCATTACAAATTTAAGTTATTTTTCTTTCAATTAAAACAAAAAAGAGAAACCCTAAAGTCTCTCTTTATCTATTTAGTTTTCTAAAGCAGGAATCAAATGTTCCCAATTCAGTTGTTTGGCATAATCAAGGGCTGTTTTTCCGTTGTTGGATTGTAGATTTCGATCGGCTCCGGCTTCCAAAATCACTTCGACAGAACTTAAATTTCCGGCAATGGTTTCTTTATGAAGAAGTGTCAATCCGTTTTCATCTATATTCGTTAATTCATTAGGATATTGTTGTAAAAACTTCACGAAATCTTCCTTCATATTTCTGCTCATGGGATGTTCAACAAGATTTTCAGGCTTTTCTTTTTGTTCGTGAACGAGCTCAATATCATTAAAATCTCCAAAATCAAGCTGCCATGCATCGTCGTGCTCTTGTCGTTCCGTTTCGTCCATGTCGGCACGCATTTTATGTATGGTGAAGCCACCATAAGCTTTAGGTAAAGGAGTGGAGGAGGAAGAAAATAATTTAGAGAATTTTGATTTTTTCTCGGTTGGGGTAATAGCAAAAAGCCAGTCACTGATTTCATTTAAAGGGATTTCAAAATAATCTCCCGGCTGTATGTTGGTGATGTCATTAGGTTCATTCATCAAATAGCCTTTTACATGATCTCCATCAAAATCAATATCACTAATCCACATGTGCTCTACGATATTTTTCCCTGTTTCCGGATCTTCCTGCGAGAAAGCGGCTTTTACACAAGCCAGATTAAGCCCAGGGATAATTCTTCTGTATTCCCAAGATTGCTCTCGCCAGAAATATTTAAAGGTTTCCTGCGCTTTTTTATAAGCTTCAATCATCTTGGGGTCGGTTCCGTCTGTGAAAATAAACGAATTGTTTTCCATTATATTTAAAATTTTTGTGATTTGAGTTTGAAAAAAGTAGTGAAAAGGATATATGAATTAAGCTTGAAAGCATTATGAATATTCACAAAACTGATACTTTTACTATTCAACTAAAATACGAAAAATTTTAAACGGAAGTTTGAATTTATAGTTAAATTTTATTTAAAAATGAATGAAAAGAACTGCGATACTTTTCTGGACACAAAACGTATTATCCCAGAAAAACTTTCTTGAATAAGTATTTCAACAAAAATATAAAATATTCCGGCTAATAATCTTAGTAATAATTCAACTATAATAGTCATCCATTAACTCTAAACATCTTTTATAAAATCCTCATATTCATAATAAAACCTTTCAAAGCCATCCATTTTTTCTACAAAAAATTCAAAGATTTCCTGCCAGGTATTTTTATTGAAAACTGAAACGTTATGTTTTTCAACCCAGATTCTAGCAATTACTTTTCCATTATCTAATGTAAAATATTCTTCTTTTTGAAAATCTCCAATAAAATCTTTCAGAATGTCTTCCAAAGACCAAATTTTGTTATAATAGGCATTTCTAAAATCTTCATCTTTCATTTCTATATCTAAAGAAACTTCTGCTTTTCTAGTTTCTGCATTGAATTTGAATGAAAAATCCTTAACCTTGGTATTATACAACAGCCATTTTCTTGGAAATGATTTCCCAAAAGCCGTCCAAAAGTCTTTTTTTATTTGTTGTGCCTGTTGTTTACTGAACATGGAGCAAAAATAGGGATTTTGGATGGAAGTTGGAAGTCAGATGTTGGAAGTAGATAATTCAGTTTAAAGGCTTCCAGCAATCATCTTCCAACTTCCAACATCAATATTACACATCTCAAACTATTTTCTTATTTTTGCTGTAATGCTATCTAAAAAATCTCAATATGCTTTTAAGGCGCTTTCATATCTTGTAGAAAAAAGAAATGACGGCCCTGTTCTTATTTCCGAAATTGCGGAACGAAAAAAGATTCCATTAAAATTTCTGGAAAATATTTTGCTTGAATTAAAAAAAGCCGATGTCCTTGATAGTAAAAAAGGAAAAGGAGGCGGATATTTTTTACGGGAACATCCTGAAACAGTAAAACTTGCGAAAATCATTCGTTTGGTGAATGGTCCGATTGCGCTTTTACCTTGCGTAAGTTTAAATTTTTACGAAAAATGTGAAGACTGCAACGAAGATCACTGTAGTTTACATGATGTTTTGATTGAAGTTCGAGACGCTTCGCTTAAAATTTTAGAAGAAAAAAGTTTACTGGATTTGATCGATTGATCTGATCCATTTTTTTTGAATAATTAGTCTACTTATTTGGTAGGATAATTATTTTATTAGATATTTGCATGACTTCAAATGAATAAATATGATTTCAACAGAAGATGCAGATACACTAAAACAGCTTTCAGTAGAGGATGGATTGAAATTTATCTCAGAAAAATTCTCAGACGGAGTTGTTTTCTCAACATCGCTTGGTCAGGAAGATCAGGTGATCACGGATATAATTTTTAATCAAAAATTACCGATCAAAGTTTTCACTTTAGATACAGGAAGGCTTTTCTATGAACATTACGATCTACTTTCAAAAAACAATTCAAGATACAAGATCAAAACGGAAGTTTATTTTCCGGAAAGTTCTGATGTAGAAAAATATGTGAATGAAAAAGGAATCAATGCCTTCTATCATTCCATTGAAAATAGAAAAGAATGTTGTTTTATCCGAAAAGTAAAACCTTTGAATAGAGCATTGGAAGGGGCAAAAGTGTGGATCACTGGTCTTCGTTCGGAACAATCAGAAAATCGTGAAAATATGCCGATCATCGAATGGGATGAAGATCGTAAGTTGTACAAATACAATCCGTTAATTCACTGGACATATCAGGATGTTTTAGATTATTTAGAACAACATAAAGTTCAGGAATTGTCTTTACATAAAAAAGGATTTATCAGCGTTGGATGTCAACCTTGTACAAGAGCGATCGAAGAAGGAGAAGATCCTCGCACTGGACGTTGGTGGTGGGAAAGTTCACACAAAGAATGCGGTCTGCATACGCATTAATTTAAATTTTAAGTAGTAAAAATGAGTACACATAAACTAGACTATCTGGAACAGTTGGAAGCCGAAAGCATTTACATTATGCGCGAAATCGCTGCCCAGTTTGAAAAACCTGCTTTACTTTTCAGTGGCGGAAAAGATTCTATTACATTGGTTCATTTGGCGAAAAAGGCTTTTGCTCCGATGAAGATTCCGTTTCCGTTGGTTCATATCGACACGGGACATAATTTTCCGGAAGCATTACAGTTCAGAGATTATTTGGCAGAAAATATAGGCGCAGAATTAATTGTAAGAAAGGTTGAAGACACCATTAAAGCAAAGAATTTGACCGAGCCTAAAGGAAAATTTGCTTCCAGAAATTGGTTACAAACGCATACTTTATTAGATACGATTGAAGAGTTTCAGTTTGATGCCTGTATCGGAGGTGCGAGAAGAGATGAGGAAAAGGCCAGAGCAAAAGAACGTTTTTTCTCTGTTCGTGATGAATTTGGTCAATGGGATCCGAAATTACAACGTCCAGAATTATGGAATATCTACAACGGAAGAATCAATAAAGGTGAAAATGTACGAGTTTTCCCGATTTCCAACTGGACAGAACTTGATGTTTGGAGCTATCTTAAAAAAGAAAATATTCAACTTCCGCCGATTTATTTTGCGCATGATAGGGATGTAATTGAATATGAAGGACAATTAATTGCAGTTTCCGATTTTATTCAAATTGATGAAAATGATACAATTGTCAATAAAAGAGTTCGTTACAGAACCGTTGGCGATATGACATGTACTGCCGCAGTTGAAAGTTCAGCCGAAACTTTAGATGAGGTGGTGAAAGAAATTACTGCTTCCAAAATTTCCGAACGTGGCGAAACGAGAATTGATGATAAAGTAACAGAAGCTGCAATGGAAGACAGAAAAAAAGGAGGATATTTTTAACATAAATGATAGAATATAATTGATAAATGATTTTAGGTATGCGCAAAGAAGGAATGATTTATCATTGATCAATTATCATTAATAAAATAAATATGGATATATTAAGATTCATCACTGCGGGAAGTGTAGACGACGGCAAAAGTACGTTGATCGGAAGACTTTTGTACGACAGTAAAAATATATTGATTGACCAACTTGAAGCGTTGGAAAAACAATCAAAAAATAAAAACGAAAACGGAATTGATCTTGCGATTCTTACCGACGGTTTAAGAGCTGAAAGAGAGCAGGGAATTACGATTGACGTTGCTTACCGATATTTTTCGACTCCGAAAAGGAAATTCATTATTGCAGATGCGCCGGGACATATTCAGTATACAAGAAATATGATTACGGGAGCTTCAAACTCACAGTTGATCGTGATTTTGATTGATGCAAGACAAGGTGTGATTGAGCAAACAAGAAGACATTCAATCATTGCTTCATTGTTAAAGATGAAAAATGTGGTTGTTGCGATTAATAAAATGGATTTGGTAGAGTATTCCGAAGAAGTTTATAATGATATTAAAGCTCAATATCAATTGGTTGCTGAGAAATTGGGCTTACCGAACGTGAGTTATTTCCCAATCTCGGCTTTTAACGGTGATAATATTGTTGAAAAGTCTGATAAAACAGCTTGGTATAAAGGTTCCACGCTTCTTGATTTTCTTGAAAATGTTGAAGTTAATCAAAATAAAGACGTTGAAAAACCTAGATTTCAGGTGCAATATGTCATTCGTCCACAAACTGAAGAATTACATGATTATAGAGGGTATGCTGGACAGGTCATTTCTGGAATGTATAAAAAAGGCGATGAAATAACGGTTCTTCCTCAAAATATTCAAACCAAAATCTCAAAAATAGAAACAGGTGGAAAAGAAGTGGAATCTGTTTTCACCAATCAGCCTGCCGTTTTGCATATTGAAGATGATATTGATATCAGCCGAGGAGATTTTTTAGTAAAAACTGACGATCTTCCGAAAGTTGAAAATGAAATAGAAGCCGTTGTCTGCTGGCTCGATAAAAAAGAACTGAACGAAGGAAATAAATACTTCATTCAACATAAAAGCAAAGTTTTAAAAGCGATCATCAAAGAAATTGAATATAAAATTGATGTCAATACACTTGAAAAAACACCAATTAATGAAAGTATTAAACTAAATGAAGTGGTAAAAGTTCGCTTGAAAACGGCTTCACCATTGGTTTTTGATAGTTTTGAAGATAGTCGTGATACCGGAAACGCTGTTTTGATCGACGAGACAAGTAATTCAACGGTTGGAGCAGTAATGATTTTATAATATGGTAATTTCCAGGAAAGTTCAGATCAGGTTAAACGTCCTGTTGATAACCGCTGTAATAGTTGCTATTGCAGTTTTTTCCATGTATGAATTTGGTTACCTAGATGAACTTTTAACCATTTTAGAAAAGGATAATCATATTTTTTACTGGATGCTTTTAGTTGGTGTTGTGGCAGAAATTGTAGCCGGATCAATGGGGATGGGTTATGGCGTGATTTGTACGACGACTCTTTTATTTCTGAATATTCCGCCGCATATTGTGAGTGCAAGTATTCATTCTGCAGAAAGTTTTACAACAGCTGCGGGAAGTATAAGTCATTTTAAATTGAAGAATATAAGCGTAAGTTTGGTTAAAAAGTTAGCCATTCCTGCGATTATAGGAGCTGTTATCGGAGCTTTGAGTCTGACGTATGTGGGTGAATATTATTCAAAAATTACTAAAACCGTTATCGCTTTTTATACCTTATATCTTGGAATCCAGATTTTGTCAAATGCTTTTAAACCTAAACAGAATAAAGCTTTGAAAAGAAAAACCAACTTAACAAGATTAGGATTAATCGGTGGTTTTATAGATTCTTTTGCCGGTGGAGGATGGGGACCTTTGGTTACCGGAACTTTAATTAAAAATGCTTTTACGCCAAGATTTGCTGTTGGAAGTTCAACGGTGGCCAAATTTATTTTAACCATAACTGCTGCGATCACTTTCTTTTTTACATTAGGAATTCAACATTGGAATATTATTTTAGGTCTTTTGATTGGTGGGATTATCACAGCACCTTTTTCGGCGATGCTTACCGCGAAACTTCCGGTGAAAAAAATGTTCATTGTGATTGGAACTTTGGTGATTGTGATGAGTTTTATTACAATTTATAAATCTGTTTTCAGTTAAAAAAAACTGTTGATTGTGGAAAACTAAAATAGGTAAAAATGTATTTCAATTTTGAAAATACTTTACTTTTACACCATAAAAAACAGAACATGAATTTACACGTTGTTGCGCTTTTTAAGTTGAATGAAAATTACTTAATGGATGCGGTAGAATTATTTCAAACTTTGGTAAGAGAAACCAGAAAAGAAGAAGGTTGTCTGCAATATGATCTTGTTGAAGATAAAGACAATAAAGGAACTTTTCTAATGGTCGAATTATGGGAAAGCGAAGAACACTGGAGCCGTCATAACGGGCAGGATCACCTTTTGAATTTCAGAAAAGATATTTCTAAAATGCTGGAAAGCTCAACTCAGGTATATAGAGGACGCAAGATTTTGTAGCAGATTTGTAAAGATTTTTGCGGATAGTTTTAAAACTAATTTCTAATATCTAGCTTCTAATATCTAAATTAAAATAAATTTTAAAAGGCTGCTTACAATTTGTAGGCAGCCTTTTATTAGAAAAAATAGAAAGTATTAAAATTTTATTTTTGAAAGTGAATAGTGAATTCACTTTGTTGTCAATTTTTAAATTTCACAATTCACTTTTGCATTATTTTACAATCAGTTTTTTGGTTTCTGTGTTTCCTCCGAAAGTTATTTTCACAAGATAATTTCCTGCGGTAAGGTGAGAAAGATTCAAATCTTGCTTGTAGAAACCTGTCTGATTGGTTAATTCTGCCGTGTATACTTTTTTACCCGAAAGGTCGTATACTTCTACATTACCTTTATTATTCGCTTTTTCTTTAACATCGAATAAGACGGTAACGTGTTTATCAGCAGTTGTCGGGTTTGGATAAATACCGAATGAAGCTTTTTTATTAGCCATATCCGTAACTCCCAATGTTGAAGTGATATTTTTGTATTTGAAATACATATTACCAGTAGATTGACCTCCGTTTGAGACAAAATACATTCTGTAATAGTCATTTCCTTTTTTAATATAGTACACTACATCACTGTAAACTCCTGAAACAGGCTTCCATGAGTGACCGATTGATGTAATATTGCTTGAAAAATTAACTGCTGCAGGAGCCGTAAAAGTAGATGTTGCCTGAGTTTCCGGCTGTACTTTTGCAACTGTGATGCTCGGATTTTGGATAACTCCTGAAAGCGGATACATCATGATGTTATTATAGAAAGTATAATACTTTGTAAACATCAAATCCCAAGCATTTTTTGCAGGTTCCAGATTAGCTACTTTATCATTCGTTGTGAAAGAGAAATAGTTGAAAAAAGCATCGTCTGTTCCGTTTGCCAATGTTTTTGTTTGGGTAGCGTCCCAGGTTGTTCCGTTCCATTTAGAATATTTGAAAGTATAACCTCCAAAATAATCCTGAATGGCAAATTTTATATATGTGTTATTTGGATATTTTAAAACAAATATAATTGTTCCTTCAATGTGGTGATTTGCCCCATTGTACTGTCCCCATCCGTATGGAGCAGAGCCTTGCTCAAAAGCACCTTCCTGAATAGTAGTTGTATTATCCGGATTATAAAGTGGTTCTCCCCAAGTTGATAAATTAGCGATATTGATATTATCCCAGTCTGCAAGGTTGTTTGAAGCCTGATACACCATAATATCTTTAGCATCATTGATTCTTGTTCCGAAATTCATTGCCGAATTTCTAAAAAATGCCACATCCCATGAATTGGCAGGTTGAGAAACAATATTATTTCCGGGTAAACTAAAAAATACACGGTTCTGGTATCCTGAACCCATAGAAAGATCTACCTGTGTATATCCGTTAGCATCTGTTTGAGCCAACACGGTTTGTTGAACTGATAGAGCAAATAGAGAAGATAAAAGTAGTTTTGTTTTCATAATATCTTAATGTTTATTTTTCCTTATTTAGAATGATTCCACAAAACTATATAAATTATTTTAACTATTCTAAATAAAAACATGATATTTATCGTGTTTGCTCATTAATAAATATGAAAACTCATTTAATAATGATCTTTAACAACTTATTTTAATTTTTGTTCATAAAAAAAGCTGATCTATGAAATTCATAAATCAGCCATTTTAAATGTAAGTTAGTCTAATAAATCTTACTTTTTAATAAATTTTGATTTCACTACTGAACCTTCTGCAGTTTCAATAATGATATAGTAAACGCCTGTTTGAAGAGCGCTGATATCGAATGTTTGTCCTTTTAATTTACCTTCAGCTACTTTTTGGCTTCCGGCAGAATAAACCTGAATATTTTTAGGATCTTTCTTAGTTACAAACTGTAAAGCAGTGTTTTCAGCGTTTACAGCGAATTTGATTTCTTCTTTAGATTTTGCAGCATCAGAAACAGCTAGAGTAGAAGCGGTGTTGTAAACTACATTATCGATTTGAAGTGCTGTGTGAGCAGCAGTTGGAGTAAATTTAAAAACAATATATGTAGAAGAAGATGCAGGAACAGGAACTGTTACGTTCTGATACGTTTCACTTGTTAATGAAATTGGAGTTCCTAAAGATACAAATGTTGTCATATCTGTTGGGCTTGATGCCAAACCTACTTCAAGAGTTCCGTTACCTCCTGATCCTGTAGCTTTTGCAGCAACAAAAGTTAACGTTTTGTTTCCTGTTGGAGCAACGATCTGTGGAGCGATCAAATATGAAGGTGCACTTGTGTTGTTTCCAGAATATGCCTGAACTGCTTTATCAGTTGCATTGGTAACGATCATTAGTGGTCCGGGAGGAAATGGCAGAGGATTTGGCGCTATAACAGCTGTCCATCCGTTTTGAGGGAAAGTTGTACTTCCTGCAGTAAACCCGTCAAAGTTCTCATTAATAGTAGCTACTTGTGCATTAGCTGTCATAGCCGTAAGCATTAAAGTTCCAAAAAGTAGTCTTAATTTCATAACGTTATCTTTATTTAGAATTATTCTACAAAAGTAATAAATTATTTTTAATTGTTCTAAATAAAGCCCTATATTTGTCGAAAATTTTGCATCTATGAAGAAGAAAGTGCTTTCTATACTGTCTTTATCCACTGTTTTTTGGATGAGCGCACAGGAAAAAGATTCTCTTAATCAGAAAAAAATAGAAGAAGTTGTCATTACCGGACAATACATGCAGCAATCTATTAATAAATCTATCTATAAAGTTGAGGTTATTGATGCTGAACAGATTAAAAATATGGCAGTTACAACTGCAGCAGAAGTTTTAAATCAAAATCTTAATATATTAATTGAGCCAAGTAGCGGAAGTGGAGATTCTAATGCCAGTATCATGGGGCTTAGCGGCGCTTACACAAAAGTACTTATTGATAACATTCCGGTTGTAAACGACAGAGGAATGGGAAACCAGGTAGATCTTAGTAAAATCAATGTAAATAATATTGAACGTATCGAGATCGTGAAAGGTGCAATGGGTGTAGAATACGGGAATAATGCTGTTGCAGGTGTTATTAACATTATTACCAAGAAAAATTATTCTAAAAAATTCAATGCTACCCTTTCTTTACAGGAAGAAACGATAGGAAAAGATTACGATTGGTTCAAAAAAGGAAATGGACGACATGTTCAATCTTTAAACTTAGGATATAAATTATCCGAAAACTGGACCATCACAGCAGATATTAATCATAATGATTTCCAGGGATATAAGGGTAAATATAACGGGTACAAATATTTCACAGAAGGAAACGACGGAAACAGAGGTTATGAATGGTTACCAAAAGATCAAGTCACAGCCAACGCAGCGATACGTTACGCTAAAAATAATACAACTTTCTATTATAAGGTCAATTATCTGAACGAAGAAGTAAATTTCTACAATCAATTAATAGAAGATTTACCTTTAGGTGGAGGAAACAGAACGTATATTTCTAAAGACAAAGATTATTTTACAAACAGATGGATTCATCAGTTTAATATTCAGACGAAATTAGGGTCAAGAATCAACTATAACGGGGATTTCTCTTACCAGACCCAAGAAAGAAAGTCTCAGGATTATATTTATGATGTCCCAAACAGACAGGAGATTTCCAGAGCAGACAAATCTACTTATTTTGATTCTAAAGTGCTTTATTCAAGAGGGATGTTCAGTAATTTCCTTGATAGCGATAAAATAAACTTTCAGGTTGGTTACGAATTAGACAGGACTAGCGGTTTTGCTAATAACTCGGTTTTCGCAGGGAATACAAATCTTGACAATGTAAACAGAGCGATTTTTAATTATGCAAATTTCGTTTCAGCGGAATGGAGAGTTAATAATTGGTTCTCATTACGTCCGGGAGTAAGATTAGCTTTAAGTGATAAATTCGACAGCCAGTACAATTATTCATTAACTACAAGATTCAATACTACTGCAAATTCTGATCTTCGTGTTGTTTTTGGTTCTTCAAACAGATTTCCGACTTATGAGGAACTTTACACTTATGTAGTTGACAACAACCACGACATCAGAGGGAACGAAAATTTAAAGCCCGAAACAGGATATTCTCTAGGTGTATTCTGGGATTATAAAACGACAACGGCAAATTCTTGGAATTTCAATTTCAGTGCATCGGGAATGTATCTTGATGTGAAGGACAGAATCGAGGAGGTGATCATCAGCAACAGTCCTTTAAGATATACTTATTTAAATATAGATAAATACAGATCTCTGTTATTTGGAGGAGGAATTACTGCTAAAAAAGATCAATTATCTCTAAATGCAGGAGTTTCGGTAATGGGAATTTCTCAGGTTCTAAATGCCGGCGACATTGTATCTCCAAATGATTACAATTTTTATACAGAAGCAAATTTATCTGCAAACTATACTTTAGCCAAAACAAAAACATTATTTGCCCTTTATTACAAATATACTGGAGTCAGAAAACAATATGTTCAGGAAGCTTCATCCAATCTTGCAGCTGATCCGAAATTTATTTTAGGTGAGGTAGGAGATTTTAATATGATGAATTTTACTGTAACACAGCCTTTCTTTAATAATCATTTAGAATTAAGCTTAGGTATTAAAAATATTTTCGATGTGTCAACTGTAAGAAACTCGGTGATCAGTGGTAATGCACATAATGCAGGTGCAAATGATCAAAACCTTTTGTATGGAAGAAGTTATTTCGCACGATTAAATTATAATTTTTAAAATTTTAAAATGAAAAAAATACTATTTGGTCTTTTGATAGGAGCATCTTTTATTTCACAGTCTTGCATTAATGATAATGAAGATCCTGTTGCAGTGTCTCCGATAGAGGGTTCAATTGTAAGTCCGCTAGTAGGTGGTGCTACAGAGCCGAATCAGGTTTGGTTTGATCTGAGTGAAGGAAAAGAAGTTCTTACAAAAAGAACAGATTGGGATCTTGCATTTTATTCAGGAAGCAATTTCAAAGTAGTTTTGAATTCATCAATTATGATTGCTGCAGGAAAAATCCCGAGTGCTACCAATATCGATCAGGTTACAGAAGCTAGTGTGGCTACTTTGAAGACTCAGGTTCAGGTTGCGAATTTCAATCCTGCGAACGAAATTTATATTGATAATGTTAAAGGTAATTTCCCTACAGATTATACAGCGATCGAAGATGTAAAGGCTGTCGATTCTGAAAATGCTATCTACTTAGTAAACATGGGAAAAGAAATTTTCACAGGTGCCGTTCCGATAGGCTCTGTTTCAACAGGTGGTGACAGCAGAGGCTGGATGAAAGTTCAGGTTGTAAGATCCGGAGACGGCTACAAAGTAAAATATGCAGAAGTAGGCGCAACGACTCATAAGGAATTGATTATTGCAAAAAATGCAGCTTACAATTATAATTTTGTGAGTTTAAAGAATAATAAAGAAGTATTTATTCAGCCGGAAAAAAAGAAGTGGGATATCTGTTTTACTGTATTTACTAACATTATTACAGGTGCAGGAAGTTATATCTATGCAGATTTTGTAACTCACAATAATGTAGGTGGAGTTGGAGCATATGAGGTAGTAGTTACTTCGGGGTCAGGTGTAGAAGCTTACAATAATTTCAAATCTTCAAATATCGATCAGTCTAAATTTATTTATAACGATCAGAGAATAATAGGATCAAATTGGAGAAACCCTGTTGGTACAAACGGATTAGAAGTGTATGGTGATCGTTTCTATGTTATTAAAGATACAGATGGGTATTACTTTAAATTGAGATTTACAAGATTAACCGATAGTAAAACTGGTGAACGTGGTTTCCCGCAATTCGAATACAAACCCTTATAAAATAAATCAAATAATAGTATATCATGAAAAAATTCATTCTTGCAGCTTCTGTGCTTGTTGCAGTGTATTCTTGCAAAAAAGAAGAAGGTGCTAAAAAAGAAAATTCTACGGAAGTAAGTTCTGAAACTCCAAAATCTACTCATAAAATTGTTACTCTTAATGGAGGAATTACTGAAATCGTAAGCGCTCTGGGTCACGAAAAAGAAATCGTAGGAACTGATGTTACAAGTACTTACCCGGAATCTTTAAAGGCTACGGCTAAAGATCTAGGTCACGTAAGATCAATGACGATTGAGCCGATCATGGCGGTTTCTCCAACATTAATTTTAGCTTCAGATAAAGATATTAACCCAGATTTAATGGGTAAAATCAAGTCTTCAGGAATCAAAGCTGAAGTTTTTAAACAAGAATTTACAGTTGACGGAACTAAAAAATTGATCGCTGAGGTTGCAAAAGCAATCGGTAACACAGATTATCAAAAATTAAACGATAAAATCGATGCTGATTTAAAACAAGTTCAGCCTATCGCTAAAAAACCAAAAGTATTGTTCATCTACGCAAGAGGAAATATGTTGATGGTTTCAGGTACAAAAACTCCAATGGATGCATTGATAGGTTTTGCAGGTGGTGAAAATGCGGTGAAAGATTTCGAAGATTTCAAACCATTAACTCCGGAAGCGGTTGTTAAAGCTAATCCAGATGTATTATTCTTCTTCTCAAGCGGTTTACAAGGTGCCGGAGGAAACGAAGGTGCATTGAAAATGCCTGGTGTTTCTCAAACAAATGCGGGTAAAAACAAGAAGATTATTGCTATGGATGGAGGCCTGGTTTCAGGTTTCGGACCAAGATTAGGAGAGGCTGCTGTTGGATTAAACAAATTATTAATTGAAAACACAAAGTAAATTATACTTTTATCTTACTATAAGTACCATACTGCTGGTTATCATAGCAGTATGGTCACTTAATACAGGGGTTTACGACTTTGGAGGTAAATCCGCGTTTGAAGTTTTAGGAAAAGTAATACAAGGAGATTCGGGTTTATCATTAAGTGATAAATATGTAGTTTGGGACGTAAGAGCTGCCAGAATTATCATGGCGATTCTTATCGGAAGTATGCTCGCAGTTTCGGGAACGGGATTGCAGGGATTGTTTAAAAATCCTTTGGCGACGGGTGATTTGATAGGATTAACTTCGGGTGCGACATTGCTTGCTGCAATTGCTATCGTTTTAGGAGGGCATTTCAAACAATATCTTCCTGAAGCTGTACAATTTTCACTGGTGGGAATTTCGGCTTTTATAGGAGCTTTTTTATCAATGATGCTGGTGTACAGGATTTCGACAAGCGGAGGAAAGACAAATGTTGTCATGATGTTGTTGACCGGGGTTGCGATCACAGCAATCGGCTTTTCGATTACAGGTTTTTTGATCTATATTTCAAAAGACGACCAATTAAGAGATTTAACGTTCTGGAATTTAGGGAGTTTAGCCGCTGCAACATGGACGAAGAATATTATTTTGACAGTAGTTTTAATCATTTCCTACATCATTTTAATTCCAAAAGGAAAAGCATTAAATGCGATGATGTTAGGTGAAAAAGATGCACAGCATTTAGGAATTAACGTTGAAAGATTAAAGAAACAGATCATTATCATGACTGCATTAATGGTCGGAAGCTGCGTTGCATTTTCAGGAACGATTGGTTTTGTAGGTCTTATTGTACCTTATATTTTAAGACTTTTATTTAAATCAAATTACGCTTTCATTTTGCCGCTGTCAGCCATTTTCGGAAGTATTTTGCTGTTGACGGCAGATACTTTCAGCAGAAGTATTGTTGAGCCTTCAGAACTGCCGATCGGTATTTTGACGGCATTAATGGGAGGTCCGATTTTTATTGCAATTTTGGTTAAATTCAAAAAATCAATGTAATGATTAAAGCAAACCAAATTAATTATAAACATAAAGAATTCCATATTCTGGAGGGCGTCGACGTCTCTTTGGAATATGGGGAGTTCTTGGCAATTGTTGGTCCTAATGGAGCCGGAAAGTCAAGTTTATTAAGTGTTTTGGCGAATGAAGTAAAATCTGGTAAGCAAAATATTTTATTTAAAGATAAACCGATTACGGCTTGGGATATTAAAGAATTATCGAAGCATAAAGCCAAATTTTCTCAGCACAACAGCAATGACATTCCTTTGGAAGTGAAAGACGTTGTCATGATGGGACGTTACCCGTATTTCGATGCACAGCCAAGAAAAGAGGATCTTGAAGCAATGAATAATATGCTGTATGAAACAGATGTTTTTCATTTGAAAGACAGGGAGTACAACACTTTATCAGGCGGGGAAAAACAACGTGTTCATCTGTCAAGAGTATTGGCGCAACTGCAAAATGAAATTGCCCACAAATTACTTTTCTTAGACGAACCATTGAATAATTTAGATGTAAAACATCAATATAAAGCTTTAGAAATAATTAAAAAATTCACTCAAAAGGCTAATTCTGCCATTGTTGTTCTTCATGATTTAAATCTTGCAGCACAATATGCAGACAAAATATTATTAATGAAATCAGGAAGGGTAGCAGCATACGGAACACCGGAGGAAGTTTTCACTGCAAAAAATATCAGTGAAGCATACAATTTCCCATGTACTATTTGCGATCACCCGATTACCAATAACCCAATGATCATTTTTGGATAACCATGGAAAAAGATGAACTAAAAATTCTGGCTAAAAATCTTGCCAATCCACAGGGAGAAAAAGGCAAAGAGATCGGTGAAATGATGAATGCCACCAACATCGGAATGACATTAGAAAGTATCAAAATGCTTTTGATAGAAGACGATGAACACATCCTTGAAATAGGCCACGGAAATGCAGGACACCTGAAAAGTATTTTAAATGTTGCTAATAATTTAAAATATACAGGAATCGATATTTCTGAAACAATGCAAAATGAAGCTATAAATTTAAATAAAGAATTTAAAGATCAGGCCGATTTTGTATTGTACGAAGGTGAAAAAATTCCTTTTGAAGATGAGATTTTCGATAAAATATTTACCGTGAATACCGTCTATTTCTGGAAAAAACCTGTTGAGTTTTTAAATGATATTTACAGAGTTCTGAAAGATAAAGGAACTTTTGTTCTCACTTTCGGACAGAGAGATTTCATGGAAAAATTACCTTTCACACAATTCGATTTTACATTGTATAATACGGATGAAATGGAAGAAACGGTTTCCAAAAGTCATTTTAAAAGAATGAAAATCTCTGAAAAAGAAGAAGAAGTGAAAAGCAAAACAGGAAACGAAACAATAACGAGAAATTATACAGTTTTAACCATAAAAAAATAAAATAAATGAGCACATTAGTAAACGATCTAAAAGGAAAATGGGACGCTCTGAAAGCTGAAAACCCACATTTAAGAATAAGAAATGCTGCCGTAGAGCTGGGCGTAAGCGAAGCTGAATTATTAGCAACAAACATTGGCGAAGGCGTAACCGTTTTAAAGCCGGAATTTAAAGATATTTTAACTGAAGCAGAAAAATTAGGAAAAGTAATGGCTCTTACGCGTAACGAAGAGTGCGTTCACGAGAGAAAAGGGACTTATCTTAATGGAGATTTCAGCAGTCCTCACGCTCAACTTTTTGTAGGTGAGGATATCGATTTAAGAATTTTCCTTAATCACTGGAAATTCGCTTTCGGAGTGGTAGAAGGTGACAAAAAAAGTCTTCAGTTCTTCGGAAAAGACGGATTGGCTTTACACAAAATTTATTTGACAAAAGACAGTAATGCAGAAGCTTTCGATGCTATCGTTGAAAAATTCAAAGCTGAAGATCAAAATCAAGTATTAGAGTTTGAAGCAGTTGCTCCAAAAGCTCCCGAAAAAGCTGATTCTGAAATTGATGCTGAAGGTTTCAAAAAAGCATGGACAGAATTAAAAGATACTCACGATTTCTTCATGATGACACGAAAATTCGGAGTGAGCAGAACTCAGGCGTTGAGATTGGCTCCTGAAGGATATGCTAAAAAAATTGACAGTGCAAAAGTGGTAACAGTTCTTGAAGATGCTTCTGAAAACGGTCTTCCGATCATGGTTTTCGTTGGAAACAGAGGAATTATCCAGATTCATACAGGAGACGTTAAGAAAACACTTTGGCATCAACAATGGTTCAACGTAATGGATCCTGATTTTAATTTACACCTTGATGTAACGAAAATCGCAGAAGCTTGGATCGTTAAAAAACCAACTGAAGACGGTGAAGTTACAGCAATTGAGGTCTTCAACAAAGAAGGCGATTTTATCGTTCAGTTCTTCGGAAAAAGAAAACCAGGAATTCCTGAATTACAAGAGTGGAAAGACCTTGTAGCAGAATTAGAAAAATAATAATTAGATGATTTTTTTAAGGCCGTTTTGGAATTTTCAAGGCGGCTTTTTGTTTCATTTAAACACAATTAACACAAATATTTCCTTACTAATCACACTAATTTTAAAGTTATGTTTAATATTATTTGTGATATTTGTGAAAACAATTCGTGACATTAGTGTCTAAAAAAAATTCATTAAATTTAAATAAAAATGAAAAATATTTTCATAGCTATATTTTTGATAAGCTTCAGTATTATCAATGCTCAAAACTTCAAAGCCTATCAATTTTATGATCAAAAAGGAAAAGAAATCAATACTGATAAGTTAGTTAAAGAGCTGGCTGAATACGATGTTGTTTTCTTTGGTGAAAATCATAACAGTTCGATCAATCACTGGCTGCAATTAAAGATTACTAAAGCATTATATCAATATAAAAAAGGTCAGCTTATTTTAGGGGCTGAGATGTTTGAAAGAGATAACCAATCTCAATTAAATCAATATTTAAACGGAAAATTTGATGCTAAAGCATTGAAAGATTCAGCGCGTTTATGGAATAACTACGCAACAGATTACAAACCGTTGGTTGACTTTGCGAAAGATAAAAAGTTGAATTTTATTGCCACGAATATTCCAAGAAGATATGCTTCTCAAACTTCAAAAGAAGGCTTGGAATCGTTAAATAATCTTACAGCTAAAGAGAAAATGTACATCGCTCAATTGCCGATCAAAGTAACATTGGACACTCCGGGTTACCCAGAAATGAAAAAAATGATGGGTGATCATGCAGAAGAGATGAAAGTGATGAATTTCATTTCGGCACAGGCAACAAAAGACGCTACAATGGCTGAATCTATTCTAAAAAATATTCAGTCCGGAAAGACCTTTATCCATTACAACGGAAATTATCACAGCAAAGAATTTGGCGGAATTTATTGGTATATCAAACAGAAAAATCTAAACCTGAAAATGGCAGTAATCTCTGTTTTTGACTCCGAAGATCCTGAATTGAAAGTTCCTGAGAAAGATTATATACCAACGAATTTTAATCTGATTATTCCGGGTGATATGACGAAGACTTTTTAAAATATAGTGTTTTAATCAATAAAAGCGGGCTTTAGCACGCTTTTTATGCATAATGTTTGTCATTCTGAATGAAATGGAGTGAAGAATCTACTTTAGGAATATAGATTATTCCTTCGTCAGAATAACAAACGCTGTGTTTGAAAGACATTAGCTATATTTGTTTTATATTATTCAAAAATGAAAAAACTATCCTTTCTATTCATACTTTTCATCGGTTTAATGAATGCTCAGAAATTAACTTCAACCGAAATTTCCATTATTAATCAAGGGGATAAAAATTCTGCTTTACCAATTTATCAGACCACGGATTCTGATCAACATAAAACTTTGTTAAGTCTTTCTACAGAAATTGATCCCAAAGATCCCAACACCGCAACTTTGGTTAAAAGAATGAAAGAATCGTTACTTTCAACTGACGGTGGAGTAGGAATTGCCGCGCCTCAAATAGGAATCAATCGAAAAATAATCTGGGTTCAGCGTTTTGATAAACAAGATGAACCGTTGGAATATTTTATTAATCCTATGATCGTTTGGAGATCGGAATTGCAGAATCTTGGCCCGGAAGGTGACTTGTCGATTCCTGAATTTAGAGATCAGTTTTACAGAAGTAAAGTGATTCAATTAGAATATGTTGATCTGAAAGGACAGAAATATTCAGAAATTGTGGAAGGTTTTACAGCAGTGATTTTCCAGCATGAAATAGACCATCTTTTCGGAATTTTAATATCAGATAAAAAGGAAGAAGAGAAAAATAATTCTTATAAACCGGTTGATGCTTATAAGAAAAGTGATTCGATGACGAGATAATAATTATATTTTTAATTGTATAGTTTAATATTTAATTCTTATTTCAAATTTCAGGATTTAATTTCCTTTTCAAGTTCTTTGCTCTCATTTTGGTTTTTTACGATGAAGTAAACGAAAAGTAATGGCAAAAATGTGACAAATCCGAAACCATTTTTTATGACGCTGTAAATTACAACTCCTATTAATACGCCAATAATTACAGCATTTATTATATTGCTGGATTTTAGTTGTTTCTTTTTTGCTAATAATTCCTGATCGCTTAATTGAGCAAATTCATTTTCTTTCATTTATCTAAATGTTTAATTGTTTCAGGTTATTTGTTTTTTTAATTTTTGTTTAAAAGCTCTATAAAATTAAATATTTTCAACTTAATATTAGTTTTATTTTCTCTTTTATATTTAAAAACAAAAAAAATCTGCTTCGAAAAGAAACAGATTTTATTTATAATTAAAAGATTAAAACTTAGTTATTGGTAACTGAAAGTTTTATTTCAATATTATTTCTTGTTGCATTAGAATATGGGCAGATCTGATGAGCCTGATCCGTTAATGATTGAGCTTCTTCAATCGTTACTCCCGGAATATTAACGTCTAATTCTACAGCCAGTCCGAAACCTCCGTTTTCGATCTGTCCGATGCTTACTTGAGCCGTAACAGTTGTTTCACCGGTTTTTGTTTTAGTTAAACTGATAATTCTGTTCAATGCACTGTCAAAACACGCTGAATATCCTGCTGCAAAAAGCATTTCTGGATTGGCAAAATCATCGTTTGCCCCACCTAAAGCTTTCGGCATTTTAACTTCAAGATCTAGAACTCCGTTTTCGCTTTTTACTTGTCCGTTTCTGCCACCTTTAGCAGTAACTTTTGTTGTATATAATGTTTTCATTTATTTTTCTATTTTGTTTAATATTTTTTGGATGCTTTCTTTAAGTTGTATCAGATCTTCCGGTTCAACCCCTATTTTTTCCTGAATTTTACTTGGAATTTCACAAGCCTTTTGTTGTAGCCCTTTTCCAAGTTCTGTAAGAAAAGCTTCTACAACTCTTTCATCTTCTTTTTTTCTTTTTCTTGCGATAAATCCTTTTGCCTCAAGCCTTTTCAGCAGAGGAGTAAGAGTACCGCTGTCGAGGAATAATTTATCTCCAATATGGCTCACGGGAAGTCCGTCATTCTCCCAAAGCACCATCATCACGAGATATTGAGGGTAAGTAATGTCTATCTCATCAAGAAAAGGTCGGTATAATCCCGTAATTTCTTTTGCAATCGCATACAATGGAAAACAAATCTGGTTTTCTAATTTTAACTGCTTTAAATTTTCCATAAGGCTAAGTGATTTGATTGATAAAATATTATTTTTTAATGATAAATTCCTCCATCGGAACTCTCACTTTCTTCATTGTAGAAAGCCAGTCTTTTTCGGCATCTCTGTAACCAAGATATAAAAGGCTTACACTTTTTAGTCCTAATTCTTTAAGGTTAAGAATTTCATCAACAACTTCATTACTGAATCCTTCTGCAGGTGTACTGTCAATTTTCAACTCAGCAGCCTGAGCCATCGCTAATCCTAAAGAAATGTAGGTTTGACGGGCTGTATGCGCAAAGTGTTCTGCAGGAGTCTGAGCTCCGTACAATTTTTTCAGCATATCGGTATAGCTGTTGAAACGTCCTTTTGGCAGATCTCTTACATCTGTATGATGATCGTAAACTTTATCAATTTTTTCGTTAGAATAACTGTCCCAAGCGGCAAATACCAAAACATGAGAACTGTCTCTCATTACTTCAGGGTTTAATGCACCTTGTACCATCTTTTCTTTCAATTCCTGATTTTCTACAACGATAATGCGGAAGGGCTGAAGTCCTGATGAAGTAGGAGCCAATCTCGCCGCTTCTAAAATTTTATATAAATCTTCCTGTGATACTTTTTTTGATGGATCATATGCTTTTACTGCATGTCTCCAGTTTAAATCTTCTATTAATGACATTGTTTGTTCTTATTTTAAATTTCTGTCACAAAGGTATAACAAAATTAAATTGTATACAATTTAATTTTAATAAATATATTTTTGATAAAATCTATAATATATATAGAACTAATGTTGATGCAGAAAAAGTATAAGCCTAACATGTTTAGACAAAAATAAAACCCATTGTAAGAATGGGTTTAAATATTATTTTTTGAATTTTAATTCCGCTTCAAAAACATCTGCAAAATGCTTTCTGATCTTACCTTTAATATCTTCCATTTCTTCGGGGGTCAATTCTCTTTCAAGTTCTCTTTTTAAAGAAGTTACCTGTTTGTCTTTGATACCGCAAGGAACAATGTATTCAAAATAGCGCATATCAGTATTGATATTCAAGGCAAAACCATGTAAAGTCACCCAACGGGAAGCTTTTACACCCATTGCACAAATCTTTCTTGCGTAAGGTTTTCCAACATCCAGCCAAACGCCTGTTTCTCCGGGAGAACGCTCACCTTTCAAACCGTATTCATTGATTGTTCTGATGATTACTTCTTCAAGATTTCGCATGTATTTGTGAATATCCGTAAAGAAATTTTCAAGGTCTAAAATAGGGTAGCCAACGATTTGTCCGTAACCATGATACGTAATATCGCCGCCACGGTTAACTTTTACGAAAGTAGCATCGATTTCCTTTAACTGATCTATTCCGGCCAGCATGTTTTCTTCATGTCCGCTTTTTCCTAAAGTGTAGACATGTGGATGTTCCACCAAAAGAAAGTGATTGGAAGTGGTGATATGTTGTTCAGTAGGTAGATCGCGGTTTTTTATTTTGGTATCAATAATATCTTTCATCAGCTTTTCCTGATAATCCCAAGAGGGTTGATATTCTTTTACGCCAAGATCTTCAAATTCTACTACTTTATTTTGATGTGTATTCATGCTGTCGATGTCTGTTTTCTTTTAATGATAGGGAATCGTGATTTCATATCATTTTTTGACATACAAATTTAGTGAATTTTAACCTTTTATGGAATTAATAAAATCTATGGCATTTATCTTCCAATCTTTATTTTGCAAAAGAATATTCACGAAAGCAGTCCCGATAATTCCGCCATCGGCTTTTTCAGTGACGTTTTCAAAATCTTGCTTTGATTTTATTCCAAAACCAATCATGACAGGATTTTTCAAAGGAAGAGAAGCTAATTTTGAAAGATAATCTTCATTTTTCAATACAGCATT
Source organism: Chryseobacterium sp. G0201 (assembly GCF_003815655.1). Taxonomy (NCBI): domain Bacteria; kingdom Pseudomonadati; phylum Bacteroidota; class Flavobacteriia; order Flavobacteriales; family Weeksellaceae; genus Chryseobacterium; species Chryseobacterium sp. G0201. The sequence continues at coordinate 3,365,133 of NZ_CP033917.1, forward strand.
TTCATTTCCTGTTGTAGATGAGGAACTTACCGCATATAAAAATCCTGAACTTAAAGAATCCAGATAAAGAATTCTTTCGTCAGAAGTTTCAGGAGTTACTAAAAACGTGAAATTCAGATTGTATTTTTCTAAAATTTTATGGTATTTTTTTTCGAATTCAATAGGCGGAAGATCCGGAATAATTAATCCAGAAACACCACTTTCTGAGCATTCTTTACAGAAATTTTCAAATCCAAAACTTAAAACAGGATTGATATATCCCATTAAAATTACAGGAATTCGAATTTCATTTTTGATCGATTTTAACTGTGATAAAAGTTTTTCGATCGTCATTCCATTTTTCAACGCCAGTTCATGAGCTTTTTGAATAACGGGTCCGTCTGCAACAGGATCAGAATAAGGCATTCCGATCTCCATCATATCTGCTCCGGCATTTTGAATAAGTTGTATAATATCAGCGGTATCTTCCAGTTGCGGAATTCCTGCTGTGAAATATATGTTTAGTTTTTTCATTTAAATTGTTTAAAAAATTAAAGAAAAATAAGTTTTTAAGTTAAAATTTTTCTTCCTGAAAGTTATTTGAATTGACAAAAAGTTGTTTTGAATCCTACCATGCGATCCGGCTTGAACGGAGCTCTTTTTACGAAGTAAAAAAGCGGGAGTGGAAGACGGAATTTATCGCCAAAATGAATTTATAAATTCTTCAAATACGTCTCCATATCCTTGTCGCCGCGACCACTTAAACAGATGACAACAATGTCATTTTCGTTGAATTTCTTCTTGTCTAAAACGGCCAAAGCGTGGGCACTTTCCAAAGCGGGAATGATGCCTTCTAATTTTGTCAGTTCAAAAGCACATTTTAAGGCTTCATCATCATTGATACTGAAAAACTCAGCACGGTTTTCTTTGAATAAATGCGCATGGAAAGGCCCGATTCCCGGGTAATCTAATCCTGCGGAAATTGAGTGGGGCTCGATGACCTGTCCATCCTCCGTTTGCATCACCAAACTTTTGCTACCATGCAAAACGCCTAAAGTTCCGAGAAAAGTTGTCGCTGCCGACTTTCCTGAATTGACTCCTAAACCTCCGGCTTCTGCGGCGATAATTTTCACATTTTCTTCATTCACAAAATGGTAAAAAGTTCCTGCTGCATTGCTTCCGCCGCCAACACATGCAATTACATAATCGGGATTTTGTCTGCCGATTTGTTCGTTAAGCTGTTCTCTGATTTCCTTTGAAATAATGCTTTGAAATCTTGCCACCAAATCAGGAAAAGGATGCGGTCCAACCACGCTTCCGATCACATAATGAGTCGTTGTTGAATTGTTGATCCAGTCTCTTAATGCTTCGTTTACAGCATCTTTTAAAGTTTTTGAACCTGAAGTTGCCGGAATAACTTCTGCACCCAGCATTTTCATTCTGGCAACATTCGGAGCTTGTCTTTGAATATCGATTTCACCCATGTAAACGATACATTCCAAACCTAGTAAAGCACAAGCCGTAGCGGTTGCAACGCCGTGTTGACCGGCTCCGGTTTCAGCAATAATTCTATTTTTCCCGAGACGTTTTGCCAATAAAACCTGCCCTAAAGCATTGTTAATTTTATGAGCTCCGGTATGATTGAGATCTTCTCTTTTAAGATAGATTTTGGTATTGTATTTCTGACTTAAATTTTTCGCAAAATACAATGGAGTAGCACGTCCTACATAGTTTTTCAAAAGATCTTGATATTCAGTCTGAAAATTTTCTGATTCTATGATTTCAAGGTAGTTTTTTTGTAATTCTTCAACATTCGGATAGAGCATTTCGGGGATAAAAGCACCTCCAAATTCTCCGTAATATCCATTTTTATCAGGATTTTTATAGTCCATTTCTTCTTCTTTTTATTGTATTAAATAAGCATTCTTTTCAGAACTTAACTGATTTAAAAGTTCTTTTTTCTCTTCAGATAAATTGAAAATCAAAATATCGTCATCATCGGATGACACCCATTCGGAGCCGCTTTTTTCTTTGATTAATTTAGCTTTATGCAAAATACTGATGTCACATTTGTCATAGAAAGGTCTTAATTCAGACATGCAAAAACCAATAGTTTCCAGATTTCTTTCGGTAATATTATGAATGATATATTTAATCAATTCTTTGCCATGACCTTTTTTCTTTTGCCCAGAAACCAATCCAACTGCTTCTGCAAAATGATATTTTTTGTCTGAAATCTGTAAAATGAAATCAAAGTTAAGGCGCATCAAAGCCAATATTTTTTCCTCTGAATCAATAAGAAAATGAAATTCTGAATCTTTAAAAAAAGATCGGAAATATGAAGGTTCCATAGAATCCCAATCTGAAATATCCCAAAGATTCAATATAATTTCTATTTCGTTTTCAGTTAATTCATCTGGCTTTTTAACTTGATATTTCATCCGTTAGCTTTTTAATAAATTCAATATTGTAATTATATTGTTGCTTGGTTATGAGTTTTTTATAATGTAATAAATTGATTTTGCTGATCAAATCAAATAAGGTGGTCTTATCTAATTTTGAGTTGTACATGGTAATTGCAATCTCCAGATTATCAATTAAAAAGTAGGAGTCAAAATTTTCATACAGTAAAAAAATCTTAGCATAAATGTTTCCAAAATCATAGGTAACATTTGATTTAACTCTATTATCTAAAAATTTATCGGAAATAATAACAAGATAATAACTGTTCCATAAATTGATTGTATCGAAAAAATGCTGTGTATCTTTTTCATCATAATGTCTAATGATATTGATAAAATCAGTTAATAAGCCATCGAGTTCCCAATGCTCGAAATTATTATCATTTTTAGACACAAAATTATATAAAGCCTGAACTCTTTCGTTTTCAAACTTTGGCGGAAATAATCTTTTATAGAAATTTTTTCTTATTAAATGTATGTTCATCATCCCGTTTTTTTACATTTTAGCTTTAAATAAGCTTATTTTATCTAAATCTTTATTCCCTGCTTTCAATTCAAACTTTGAATTGATATCTAATGCAATGGGTTTTTGATTTAAAATTTTAATATTATCTATATTTTCGTCTGAAATTCCGCCGCTCAAAAAATAGGGAAGTGGAATTTCAATTTGATTTAAAATATTCCAGTCGAACTGTTTTCCTGTTCCTCCGAAAGCTTTGCTGTCTGTATCAAAAAGTAAATAGTTGCTGGTATTTAGTTGGTGGTTGATCGTTTCCTGAATGCTACTTGCGCTTTCCGGTTTCTCATTTCCAATCCTTAAAACTTTTATGATCCCAATTTCAGAATTCAGTTTTTCTTTTAATTCAGAAATAAAATTTTCGCTTTCATCGCCGTGAAGCTGTATAAAATTCAAATTTGCTTTTTGTGCGATTTCAATTATTCTGCTAATCTTTTCATTTACAAAAACGCCAACTTTTCCTCGATGGTTAACATTTGAAATATCTTCTAAACTTAAATGATTCAAAACATATCTCGGTGATTTTTCATAAAATATAAAGCCAAGAAAGTCTGTATTCATGGAAATTAATTCCTGAATCTGATCCAATTTTGTTAATCCGCAGACTTTAAGTTTCATGAAACTGTTTTTATAAATTCTTCAAACGTATTTGCGGGGTTTTTATTTTTCATAAAATATTCGCCCATTAAAAATCCGTCAAACCCTTTTTCTTTTAAATAATTGAAATCTTCAATATTGTAAATTCCGCTTTCTGCGACGGATAAAGCATCTTTTGGGAGTAGATTTTTTAAATTCACAGAATGCTGTAAATCGACTTTAAAATCTTTTAAGTTTCTGTTGTTAATTCCAACCAAATCAATTTTTGAGTTAAAATGTTTCAATTCTTCTTCGGTGTGAATTTCCAATAACACTTCCAAACCCAATTCATGAGAAAGCTCTGTAAATTCCTGAACCTGATTGACTGAAAGACAAGACGCAATTAATAAAATAACATCGGCTCCCATACTTTTTGCTTCATAAAACTGATATTCATCCACCATGAAATCTTTTCGTAAAATTGGAATGTTGATGTGATTTCTTACACTTAAAATATCTTCAAAACTTCCACCGAAAAAATCCTTATCCGTCAAAATAGAAATTCCACTCGCCTCAAATTTTTCATAAGCCGAAGTAACATCTAAAGATGACACCTGATCATTAATAATTCCTTTTGAAGGAGATTGTCTTTTAAACTCGGCAATAACTCCGCTTTTACTTTTTATAGATTCTTTTAAGGAACCAGTACTTCTTCCAAAGAACTCGGAATTCTTCAATTCTTCAATAGAAATTTTTGATTTTGAAGCTGTAATTTCTTCCTTTTTCCTTTCTATTATTTTATCTAATATCGTCATTATTTTGCATTTAAAAGTAATTACTCCAACAACAACTCCAAGCTTTTCAATGCTTTTCCGCTTTCTAAGCTTTCCTGAGCCAACAAAAGACAGTCGTCATAACTTCCGAATTTATTGGTATGATGTAAAGCAACCGCAGCATTAGCTAAGATCACAGAATTTTGCTGTTTTGTTCCTCTTCCTTCCAAAATATCTCTAAAAATCTTGGCAGATTCCTGCGTTGTTTCGCCAGCTTTTATACTTTCTTGGGAGATGGAGTCAAAACCTAAATCTTCCGTTGAATAGATTTCTTCTCCATTTTTAGTGATAATTTTGGTATCGTGGGTCAAACTTATTTCATCATATCCGTCTAAACTATGAACCAAAATGAAATCTCGCTCATCTTTTTGTAACAGATATTGGTAAATTCGGGCAATTTCAAGATTGTAAACTCCGATCATTGAAAATTGTGGCTTCGCAGGATTGACCAACGGACCTAACAAATTGAAAAATGTTCTCAAACCTAAAGACCTTCTCAATGCTCCCACAGATTGTAATGCGGGATGAAAGTAGGGTGCATGTAAAAAGCAGATATTGGCTCTTTCAAGATCTCTATTCAGCATTTCGGAGTCATTTTTAAAGATATAACCCAATTCCTCCATAACATTTGATGCTCCTGTGGTAGTTGATGCTCCGTAATTTCCGTGTTTGGTTACTTTTTGTCCAGCTCCGGCTACTACAAAACTGGCTAGTGTTGAGATATTGATGGTATTTTTACCGTCACCTCCGGTTCCAACAATATCTATTGCGTCATCGGCATCCAGATTTACAGTAGCTGCCATTTGTAGCAAAGCTTCTCTGAAACCTTCCAACTCCTTCAAAGTAATATTTCTCATCAGAAAAACACTGATAAAAGCAGTTACTTCAATCACATTGAATTTATTTTGAGCGATCTCAATCATAATCGCCTTAGCTTCAGATTTTGATAAGGTATGATGATTGAACAGGTATTCCAAGATTTCTTTCATTTGTGGGATTTTTATGGTTGAGGGAAATTCTATTGTTTTCAATTTAAAAGAAAATTTTTAATTATTGCTTCTCCGTCTGGAGTTAAAATACTTTCAGGGTGGAACTGAACACCATGTACATCATAAGTTTTATGTTGTAAAGCCATGATCATTCCGTCTTTGTCTACTGCGGTAATTTCCAGTTCCTGCGGGAAATTTTTGGGATCTACAGCCCAACTGTGATATCTTCCGACTGCTAAACCACTTGGGATATTTCTAAAAAGTTTAGTGTCATTTTTCACTAATTCTGCCGAGGTTGCCACACCGTGAAAAATCTCAGAAAGATTAATTAAGCTTCCTCCAAAAGCTTCTGCAATGGCCTGTTGGCCAAGACAAACGCCTAAAATACTTTTTGTAGGAGCATATTTTTTAATAACTTCCAACAAAATTCCCGCTTCTTCAGGAATTCCCGGGCCTGGAGACAGAATTATTTTATCATATTTATTGATTTCTTCCAAAGAAATTTGATCATTTCTAACCACATCAACTTTTTGATCTAAAACTCTTTCGATGATTTGAACGAGGTTGTAAGTAAAGCTGTCGTAATTGTCGAAAACTAATATCTTAGTTGATGGTTGATTGTCTATTGTTGATTGTCTTATAGTGTTTTCCATTTATTTGTTTCTGTAATAATTAATAAATCCGTTTAACAACTTTTTGCAAATGATTATTTGATTTAAGATCGTTGTAAATTTTTCGTTGTTTAAATAATTTTGGTCTGATGATAAATAAAACTGAGTTTCCAATTCATATAAAGAACCTCTTGCAATAAAAAGAAAATGTATTGTTTCTTTCGATGTATTTCTTCCACAGCCTTCAGCAATGTTAGATGGAACAGAAATGGCACATCTCCTAATTTGATTTGTTAGTCCAAATAATTCTTCTTTAGGATAATTTTTAGTTGAATCATAAACTAGATTAGTAAGCTTTCTTGATTCAATCCAAACATCCAAATTTGTGTATTCTATATATTGTGTTTTTACGTGTAGTATTAACTAACAACAATCAACCATTATCTATCACCAAATTACTTGCTTTTTCAACTGCTTTTTTCAGAGCGTTCAGTTTATTGTTGACTTCTTCCAATTCACTTTGTGGATTTGATTTTGCAACCAATCCGGCTCCGGCCTGATAATATAAAGTATTGTTTTTGCTTAAAAAGGTTCTGATCATGATGGCTTGATTACAGTCACCATTCAACCCGATCATTCCGATGCAGCCACCGTAATATCCACGGGAATCTTTTTCATATTTATTGATTAATTGTAGCGCTTTGTGTTTCGGGGCACCGCTTAAAGTTCCCTGTGGGAAAGTGGTGGCAACCATTTCAAAAGGATTTGTATTTTCAGGTAAATCCGCGGTAACTTCGCTTACCATGTGAATAACGTGTGAGAAAAGCTGGATTTCTTTCAGTTTGGTAACGGTTACATTTTTTCCTAGTTTTCCCAGATCATTTCTTGCAAGATCTACCAACATTGTGTGTTCTGCATTTTCTTTAGCATCAGCTTTTAATTCTTCAATGGATTGAAGATCAGTTTCAAAATGTCCAGTTCTTTTGAATGTTCCTGCAATTGGGTGAATGATCGCTTTGTTGTTTTTAATAATTAACTGACTTTCAGGGCTTGAACCGAATAACTTGTAGTTTCCGTAATCGAAAAAGAATAAGTAAGGGGAAGGATTAATATTTCTTAAAGCGCGATAAACGTTGAACTCATCTCCCTGAAATTTCTGTTCAAATCTTCTGCTTAATACCAATTGAAAAACGTCTCCTCGCATGCAGTGCTTTTGGGCTGTCTCTACTAATTCAAGGTATTCTTCATTAGTAATATTTGAGGTTTCTGCTCCGTTTTTTTTGAAAGGATAAACAACAGAATTTTGATTTTTAATGATGCTTTCCAATAAATAAAGCTCGGATTTCACGCCTTCAATCTGATTTTCAATAATGTACATTTCATCGTTGTAATGATTGATGGCAATAACATATTGATAAAGTCTGTAACGGAGAATTGGAATCTCAACTTCAGGACTTTGAGCTTTAAAATTAACATTTTCAAAGAACTGTACTGCTTCAAAACTTGTATATCCAAAAAGGCTTTGAGCAGTTTGCTCAACAGGATCATTTGTTTTTTCGCATTCGAAAATTTTAGTGAAATCTTCAAAAATGTCAGCAACTTTATGCTCTATAATGAATTGCTTGATGGGTTCCTGTTTCGGAAGTTTTATTTCAAATTCGTTAAGATTTTTGATTTCGATTCCAGCTACAGCGTTGATGGCTATAAATGAAAAGTTATTGTCAATATTCTTAGAATCCGAACTTTCCAAAAGAATAGTATCTCTGAACTTATCACGAAGCTGCAGATAAATATTCATGGGTGTTTTCAGATCTCCCAGCGTTTTTTTGGAAACGGTTTTTATCTTTATTTTTTTGTTAAACATTTGCAGTTTTATTTTTTTTGAATTGATTGTAAATAAAAAAAGACTTCAACGAAAATCGTCAAAGTCTTATATATTGTAGTATATTATTTCGGCTGTTGATTTAGCAACATGATAATAACTTCAGACCCGACGAAGAGTTTGAAAGCCACCACCAAATATTGTTGCTCATATTAAACATGGGACAAATTTAGAAAAAAAATTAATACAAAAATCAAAAAAAGAGAAAATAAAAAAACTTAAAATGGTTGCTATTATTTTAGTTGTTTTAATTCTTTCTTTAATTCATCGATTTTAATTTTATAATTTTCGTCTTCATAAGATTTTAGATAATATTCTAAAGCAAAAATGTATTCTTCTAAGAATTCTTTATTTGTTGGGTCTGCTTCATATTTTATCTTAGCTTTTTGTATTGGGGCTTCTTTTTCGTATTTATTTTGCATTTTTCCTTCATCAGATTGATAATAAAGAATCACAATATTCTTTTCGTATCCGGGAATATACTTTACAGGAAAGGTTTTATTCACTTGCGGAATTCTTATTGCGTTTTCTATAGGATAAATTGCTGCCGTTGTTGTGGAGAAAAAAGTATCAATGTATTTTCCGTCCTGTTTTTTTACAATAGCTTCATAATCATGAATATATTGTTCATTTAACGTAGAATTTGTTTCAACATCGGAAGTGATAATTGCCGTACTTTCAATTCCGTATTTATTTAAAAACCATGCGTTTAGAAATTGTCCGCCAAATCCATTTAAAATTGCCAAAGGAATTATTGGGATCAGAAATAATGCTTTTTTTGTAAGCCAAGAGACTAATCCAAAAAATAAAAAGAGAATGATCACAGTATAAAAACCATGATGACTCGCAAAAAACAGAATTTTTGAAATGATTATCATAGTTTAAATTTAATATTATCTTGGAGATAAATTGTCATCATATATAATTTTTCTATTATTAATTGATGGTAAATGAGAGAATAATCAATAAGTTAATTCAAAATTTACTATAAATATCTTAAAAAAGTGGATATTTTTTTTAATGTTGCTTTTCATTTTCAAAGTATCATCCATAAGAAATATCTTTAAAGTAGAGATTTGTCATTAGCTTGAAAGGTTATTTTTTATATTTTTGCTCTAAATTAGAAAACAATGAAAAAAGTATTAGCAATTGCATTTATCGGAAGTTTATTTGTAGTAAACTGTTCTAAAAAAACTGACCATTCTTTACAAGACAGCAACACAATGCTTGAAGAGCCGGAAGCAACAACTGTAGTAGATTCTACGGCTAAACCTGCTGCTGCACCCGCTGTAACTCCTGCAACAACACCTGCTCCTGAAGCTGCTAAAACAGATTCTACAGCGAAAAAATAATGAAAAAATTATTTTTAACAGGATGCGTAAGTTTACTTATTCTTTCCTGTTCTAAAAAAGAAACTCCAGTTGATGCCACATCTTCTGAAACAACTACCGTTTCGGAACCTGCAAAAACCAATCTTTCGGGCGATCAGATCATCGAAACGTTGGATTGTTCGGGGTGTCACAGTGTGAATGAAAGAATGATAGGACCTTCTTACAAGGAAATAGCAGAAAAATATTCTGAAAAAGATATTGAACTGCTGGCTTCCAAGATCATAGAAGGCGGAAGCGGAGTTTGGGGAGGCGTTCCGATGTCACCTCATCCACAGGTATCTAAAGAGGATGCCAAGAAAATGGTAGAATATATTTTAAGTCAGAAAAAGTAAATATGACTACTGAAAAACTCAGTCTGCACGCAAGAAATCAGCATCGTGATCCTTATGATTTTGGTGAGCTCATTTCCTGCGTGCCAGAACTGAAACAGTATGTTTTTATTAATTCTTATCAAACTGAAACGATTAATTTCAGCATTCCAAAGGCGGTAAAGTTGCTTAATAAAGCTTTATTGAAACATTTTTATAATGTGCAGAATTGGGATATTCCTGACTCAAATCTTTGTCCGCCCATTCCGGGAAGAGCAGATTATGTGCATTATGTTGCAGATTTATTAGCCGAAAAACAAAATGAAATTCCCACCGGAACTTCCATAAAAGGCTTGGATATTGGGACAGGAGCCAATCTTGTATATCCTTTAATTGCCAACAGATCTTATGGATGGAAGATGTTGGGAACCGATATCAATAAAGATTCTTTGGAAAATGCACAACAGATTTTAGATCACAATCCTGATTTATCATCTGTTATTCAATTAAAAAAACAGTCTGATTCTCATTTTATCTTCAAAAATATTTTAGGTCCAAAAGATAAATTCACATTTTCTATGTGCAATCCTCCTTTTCATGATTCTGAAGAATCGGCGTTAAAAGGAAATCTTAGGAAAACAAAAAACATTAACAAATCCAAAGTTCAAAAACCTCTCCTTAATTTTGGAGGACAACAGTCTGAACTGTGGTGTGAAGGCGGTGAATTGGCTTTCATCTCAAAAATGATCGAGGAAAGTTCTCTATATTCCTCACAAATTCTGTGGTTTACGTGTTTGGTTTCTAAAAAAGATAATTTACATAAGCTAACTTCTATTTTAAAGAAAGTCAAAGCTTTAGATTTCAAAACCATTGATATGGCTCAAGGGCAAAAAATAAGCAGAATATTAGCATGGACATTTATTCCTCAAAAAGATCGTAAAGATTGGTTCTGATCAATTTAAATTAATTTTTTTTGAATAAAAAAGCCCTACAAAATTTATCTGTAAGGCTTCTGATTTTTAAATATTTAAGATCAATTATATTCAGCTTTTAAATATAAATTATCTGTTCCGGAACCATAAGTTGCTCGCACAGATTGTGAACTTGAACAAGATACCGAACCGAAAATATCAAGTCTATAGGTTCCTGCCGGAAGATTAATATGAGGATTGGCAGAACTATAATATGCTCCGGTTAAATTTGAGGTAACACTCACACTATTTGAATGTGAAACCGATGATAATCCCATATTATCCTGAATAATAGTAGCTCCCGTAGAATCTGAAATTCTTGCCCAGGTAAATGAAATTCTTGGAGTTCCGTCGGCGATTACGGTTCCTGTTGCTGTTGTAAATGTTGTTGACATTGAGTAAAACATTGAAACAACGGCCGGACGTGTAATGGTAAATGTTGTATTAAATAATGATCCAATTGTAGAACCTATCGCAGCTGCAGTAGCCGTTACAGTTAAGTTTACAGGAGTTGCATTAGGAATAGCATTAGTGTTTGAAATTAGAAGTTCTGAAGATTTTCCTTGATAAATATCACCTGTTGCGGTATCTAATACTAAAGGAACGGAAGTCGCCGGCGTTGTTGGAGTAACGGCCTGTAAATTTGATACTCTTATAGGAGCAGCAGCCGCATTTACATCAAGTTTTCTTGCAGGAGCAGGTTGATTTATTCCTATATTTCCTGCAGGAGCAGTTACAGTTCCATTCATTCCTGTTCCAAAAAGCAAGTTTCCAACATTCATCTGATTGCTTGTTGTTGCAGACTGTATTTGGGTTGTATTTCCTATGGCAATATTATTCCCTCCTGTGGAAATATTATTTCCTGCTGTATCGCCTAATAAAGTGTTGTTTACACCTGTTGTGATTGCGGCTCCTGCATTGATGCCAATTGCAATATTAGAATTTCCTCCTGTATTTGCCAGTAAAGCATTGTCTCCAATGGCAATATTCCTTTGTACTGCAGAAGCACCGGTATTAGAAAGGGCATTTCCTCCGATGGCAATATTGGTGCCTCCGGTTGTAATTCCTCTTCCTGTATTAATGCCTATTCCTACGTTTCTTATTCCTGAAGTTACGGTGCTTAAAGAGTTGTTTCCTAAAGCTGTATTTCCGGATCCTGTTACCGCTGTTGGAATTGAACTTACGCCAAAGGATGTATTGGTTGTGGTTAATAAACCTGCCTGTACATTATTTCTTTTAAAAATAAGGTCTTGATTGTCTGCTGTTCCTAAATAATTGGTAGAAGAATTTGTTCCGGTGTTTCCTAAAATATTCCATGCTAAAGCATTAATAGAGGCGGGGGTTGTTAATTTCTGCCAAACACCGGCTTCAAAATAATAGTAACCCACTGATGTAATGTTTACGGCTTGTCCTGCGGCGGTTCCCGTTGCTGGATCGTTAATGTAAATTAACGTCCCTGTAGGAATGGCAGACATGACCTGCGCTCTTTGCCTGTCTACCCTCGGAGCAATTAATCCGTCTACATTGGTGGTAGTTCCTGTAGCATTTTTTGCTACAATGTCTAATGATGACGTTGGATTTGATGTGTTGATACCAATTTGCGCATTGATGGATCCTGTAGAACCAATTAATGAGATTGTTATAATAATTTTTTTCATAAAATTGAATTAAATGATGTTGGTTTAATAGAATCTATAATTCATATAGATGGGATATAAATATAGCATTATCTTGGCATATACGATATTTTTAATCTGATGGATTTTTTATTGACTCATAAGGCTAAAAACAATTATCTTTGCACGTTATTGAAATATAGAGAAATGCAATTATCAGAACAGGAAATAATACGAAGAGAAAAGCTTAATAAACTTGTTGAAATGGGGATTAACGCATTCCCTGCGGAAGAATATACAATCACAGACACTACAGAATCTATAAAACAGGACTTCGCTGAAAGTAAACACGTGAAGATCGCTGGTAGATTGATGTCCCGCAGAATTCAAGGGAAGGCTTCTTTTGCTGAATTGCAGGATTCTACAGGTAAAATTCAGGTATATTTCAACAGAGACGAGATCTGTACAGGAGAAGATAAAACGTTATATAATGAAGTATACAAGCACCTTTTAGATATCGGTGATATTATCGGTATTGAAGGAGATTTGTTTACAACTCAGGTGGGTGAGAAGACAGTTTTGGTTAAAAACTTTACGCTTCTTACCAAAGCTTTACGTCCGCTTCCTCAAGCTAAAACTGACGAAAACGGAGTAGTGCATGACGCATTCAACGATCCTGAAATGAGATACAGACAGCGTTATGTAGATTTAACGGTAAATCCTCATGTGAAAGAAGTTTTCGTGAAAAGAACAAAATTGTTCAATGCCATGAGAAATTTCTTCAATAATGCAGGATATTTTGAGGTTGAAACTCCAATTCTTCAGTCGATCCCTGGTGGAGCTGCTGCAAGACCGTTTATGACGCATCACAATGCGTTGGATATTCCATTATATTTAAGAATTGCGAACGAATTATATCTGAAAAGATTGATCGTTGGTGGTTTCGACGGTGTTTATGAATTCTCAAAAAACTTCAGAAATGAAGGGATGGACAGAACGCACAACCCGGAATTTACAGCAATGGAGATTTATGTAGCCTACAAAGACTACAACTGGATGATGGATTTCACAGAAAAATTATTAGAATTCTGTGCAACTCAGGTTAACGGAAGTACAGAATCAACTTTCGGCGAACATAATATCAGCTGGAAAGCTCCTTATCCAAGAGTTTCTATGACGGAAGCTATTCAGAAGTTTACAGGTTTCGATATTACAGGAAAAACTGAACAGGAATTGTTTGATTTTGCTAAATCTATCGGAATTGATGTAAACGAAACCATGGGTAAAGGAAAATTAATCGATGAAATTTTTGGTGAAAAATGTGAAGGAAACTTCATTCAGCCGACTTTCATTACAGATTACCCGATCGAAATGTCGCCTCTTACTAAAAAACATAGAAGCAAAGAAGGTCTTACAGAGCGTTTTGAATTAATGGTTTGCGGTAAAGAAATCGCGAACGCTTATTCTGAGCTTAATGACCCGATTGATCAAAGAGAACGTTTTGAAGAGCAGTTGAAATTATCTGAAAAAGGTGATGATGAAGCTGGTCAGTTCATTGACGAAGATTTCTTGAGAGCGTTGGAATACGGGATGCCGCCAACGTCTGGTTTAGGAATCGGAATGGATAGATTAATTATGTTCTTAACAAATAATGCATCTATTCAGGAGGTATTATTCTTCCCTCAAATGAAACCTGAAAAAGCAGTCGTTCAAATTGAATTGGGAGAAGATGAAAATGCAATCCTAGACATTTTAAAAACTCAGGAAGAAGCATTTTCTCTAGCTGAAGTGAAAGAAAAAAGCAAACTTTCCGGTAAAAAATGGGATAAAGCTTCTAAAGTTTTAACTAAAAATAATTTGGTTAAAGTTGAGAAAGTTGATGAAAATGTTTTCATGAAATTGGTTTAAAAATTTAGATCACTAAAAATAAATTATAAAAAAATCCTGAAATTTTTCAGGATTTTTTTTGTTTTTAATAAACTATAAAGTGATATTTTCCGTTTTTCTACAAAACCTAAAACTGATGAAACTCATTCTGTTTTGCCTTCTGATTTTCTCTTCTGTCGGGATTGATGCGCAAATGCTCACATCGGTTTATTTTGAGCATGACAGTTCGGAACTTAATGAAGAATCTAAAAAGAAATTGGATAGTCTGGCTCAATTAAAAACCAATTTAACATTCAGCGTTTTTGGGAATTGTGATCCTTCGGGAAGTGTAGGATATAACAAGGTTTTATCCGAAAAAAGAGCCAATACAGTCAGTAAATATTTACAGGAAAAAATCGGAAATACTATCAATTTGAAAAGTACTGTTGGCTTAGGCGATGAAAAGCAGATCAATGACAGCAGTACAGATGAATTGCGAGGAAAAAACAGAAGAGTAGATGTATTTATTGAACAGGGACAGGAAATTTCACAAAAAGAATTTCCTAGTTTTTTGAATACAAACATTTCAGAAATGAAAGTGAAAGAAACATTTTCGTTGCCTAACGTTAATTTTATTGGAAACCGTCATGTCTGGCTTCCAAACGGTAACGAAAGTGTTAAGCAGCTCTTAAAAATAATGAAAGAAAATCCGACATTGGAGATCGAATTACAAGGTCATATTTGCTGTGATTACGAAAATTTTGATGGTAAAGATATTGATTTGGGAACCTTTAATCTTTCCTGGACGAGAGCTAATGCAATTAAGGAATTTCTACAAATGCAAGGAATCGATTCTAGCCGAATAAAAGCCGTTGGACTAGGTCATCTTAATCCATTAATTTATCCTGAACGTACAGAAGCAAATCGTGTTAAGAATAGGAGAGTGGAAGTTGTTTTGATTAAAAAATAAAAAAACCGCCAAAGTTTGACGGTTTATATCGTGAAATATTATTTTCTCAACTTACTAAATGAAGCCATCAGATAAAACAAAAACGGCAAAATAAATAACGAACCCAGCATCAAAGCCCAACCCAATGCTGAAATTGTTTTTGGGGCAGCTACATGCTGTAGTAATGAAAGATATTGTCCGTTTCCTAATAAAATAATGTTGGGATTATGCTGATAAGTTGCAGCAACTAAGATCATGATAATTTGAAATCCTGCCAAAGCCCTTACCGGAAGCAGTTTTCTGTTGTGCATGGCTTTTAATATTAAGCCTAAAGCAACTGTTGCAAAAACGGTGGCCATAACTCCTAAAGGCTTTGAGAAAACCCACGTTACCAAAGGAATGTCTGAAAGATAAGCCGTTAAGAATACCAAAGCTCCGGTAATCACTACGAAGATCATCGTTTGGTGTGATTTTTTGATCATTAAACCTAATTCCAGTCTGTCGGTTGTTTCTCTCAAAGAAAAAATAGACGCCAGATAGGCACAAAGTGAAACGGTAAATAAACCAACCGCCACTCCAAACCAATTCAGCCAGCTGAAAATATACAGATCTAAAAATGTCGTTGCATCGGGATTGATAGATCCGGAAACCGTTGCAGCAGCAATTAATCCTAAGAAAAAAGGTGTTAAAAGACTCGCATAATAGAAGATCTGAGTGTATAAAACCTGCCAATTATCTTTTACTGCATCATAATGTCTGAAAGTAAAAGCTGTACCCCTTGCAATGATCCCCAAAAGCATTAAAACCAATGGAATATGAAGATAAGTTGACATTGTTGTATAAATCTCAGGAAAACCTACAAAAAGTATCACAATTGCGATAATCAGCCACATATGATTCGCTTCCCAAACAGGTGCGATAGATTCATACATGATTTCTTTGGTTTTGTCACGGGCTCTTTTTTTGGTGAAAAGTTCAACAATTCCTGCTCCGAAATCGGCACCTCCTAAAATCACATACAAACAAATGGATAGCCAGAGAAAGCCTATAACTACGTAAATCATGACTTCATATTTTTATCGTTAAACTGAGTATCGGTAGGGTCATACAGCTTCGGAACCATTTGTATTTGTCTTCTCAAAAGGAAAATAATAATTAATGATAACGAAACGAAAATTGCGGTAAAAAAGTAAAAAGAATACTGTATTCCCGGCATTGGGGTAACGGCATCAACTGTTCTCATAATTCCATAGATGATCCATGGTTGTCGGCCGACTTCAGTTACTGTCCAGCCCGCTTCCAATGCGATATATCCGAAAGGGGTGGCGAAGAAAAATGTTTTTAACAACCAGTTTTTAGTAAGCCATTCCTTTTTAAAGAAAACAGCATATAAATAAACTGATCCTATACATATCATGACAACTCCAAAGAAAATCATGATTTGAAAAGCATAATGAACAACGGAAACCGGTGGCCATTCATCTCTTGGAAAATCATTAAGACCTTTTACTTCGGAATTAAAATCGTTACTTACTAAAAAGCTCAATACTTTTGGGATCTTTATGGCATATTTCACTTCTCCTTTTTCTTCATCCGGAATTCCTCCCAAGACAAAAGCCGCGCCTTTTTCTGTTTCGAAATGGGCTTCCATTGCGGCTAATTTAATAGGTTGTCTTTCTGCGACTGACTTTGCGGCAACATCTCCCGTCAATGGAGCACCAAAAGCACCGATCAATGCAAAAGCAGCGGCAATTTTAAATGCTTTGGTATGAAACTCTACATTTTTCTTTTTCATGATTAAATAAGCATGAACTCCCGCTACCACAAATCCTGTCGCACAAAATGCCGCAACCGTCATGTGTAAAGCCTGCGGAAACCAGGCATCATTAAACATCGCTTTTATAGGATCTATATTGACATATTGTCCATTAATATAATCAAAACCTGAAGGGGAATTCATCCAGGCATTGGCTGCAACAACCAAAATTCCTGAAGCTAAACCACTTAAGCCGACTAAAAATCCGCAAAACCAATGGAACCATTTGTTAAATTTATCCCATCCGTAAAGGAAAAACCCAATGGCGATGGCTTCAATAAAAAAGGCGGTTCCTTCCAATGAAAATGGCATTCCGAAAATAGGTCCGGCATGTTTCATAAATCCGGGCCATAGAAGTCCTAATTCAAATGAAAGCATTGTCCCGGAAACGGCTCCGGTCGCGAATAGAATAGCAACCCCTTTGCTCCAGGCTTTTGTGAGACCTTTATAGATCTCATTATTGGTCTTTAGGTATTTCCAGTGAGCAAAAGCCATTAAAAAAGGCATAACCATACCAACACAAGCAAAAACAATGTGGAAACCTAGAGATATGGCCATTTGTGCACGAGCTGCAAGAAAATCGTCCATAATAATTAATTTTTGAGTAAATAAATTTAAGCATAAATTATTGATGTTTAATATGATTTAAAACAGTATGGTCTGTGCGGAAATTGCTATAACTTTGTTTCTTTTTAATTAAAAAAATCCTGTCCGTTTTTGTTAAAAACTCTACTTTTTTTTGACACTTTTTAACTTTGATAAATCGAAAAAAATCACGATATTTGTAGGTCTTTGCATATAGCAAGATTTTAATATTTAATATGAGTCAAAAACAATATACAGCTAGCAGTATCCAAGCCTTAGAAGGGATGGAACACGTTCGACTAAGACCATCTATGTACATTGGTGATGTAGGAGTAAGAGGTCTTCATCATTTGGTTTATGAAGTAGTAGATAACTCTATTGATGAGGCTTTAGCAGGATACTGTGATACTATTAAGGTAACAATTCATGACGGAGAAAGTATCTCTGTAAAAGATAACGGGAGAGGTATTCCTGTAGATTTCCACGAAAAAGAACAAAAATCTGCTCTGGAGGTTGTAATGACTAAAATTGGAGCCGGAGGAAAATTTGATAAAGATTCTTACAAAGTATCCGGTGGTCTTCATGGGGTTGGAGTTTCTTGTGTGAATGCACTTTCTACTTTATTGGTAGCTACAGTAAGCCTTAACGGTAAATTATATCAACAAAAATATTCAGAAGGTAAAGCGTTGGCAGATGTTGCTGAAATAGGAACTACCGAGGAAAGAGGAACGGAGGTTTTCTTCCAGCCGGATGCTACGATTTTTCAGGAAACAGTTTACAACTATGATACTCTTGCAACGAGATTGAGAGAATTGGCTTTCCTTAATAAAGGAATCACCATAACTCTTATCGATGAAAGAGAACCAAACGAAGACGGATCTTTCCCAACAGAAATTTTTCATTCTGAAGGTGGATTAAAAGAGTTTGTTGAATATATCGATGGAAACCGTGAATCTATCATGGAGAACGTAATATTCATGGAAGCAGAAAGAGATGACATTCCTGTTGAGGTGGCGATGCGTTATAACACGTCATTCAGCGAAAATCTTCACTCTTATGTTAACAATATCAATACACATGAAGGTGGTACTCACTTGGCAGGTTTCAGACGTGCTTTGACGAGAACTTTGAAAAAATATGCTGATGATTTGGGAATTCCTGCTAAAGAAAAAGTAGAAATTACAGGGGATGACTTCCGTGAAGGATTAACAGCCGTGATTTCTGTAAAAGTTATGGAGCCTCAGTTTGAAGGACAGACTAAAACAAAATTAGGAAACTCTGAAGTTTCCGGAGCAGTTGATAAAATCGTTGGGGAGATGCTTTCCAATTTCTTGGAAGAAAATCCTAACGAAGCAAAAATCATCGTTCAGAAAGTTGTTTTAGCGGCAAAAGCTAGACAGGCAGCGAAAAAAGCTCGTGAAATGGTTCAGAGAAAATCTCCAATGGGAGGTTCTGGACTTCCGGGAAAATTATCTGACTGTTCATCTAAAGATCCCGCAGAATCTGAACTATTCCTAGTGGAGGGAGATTCAGCAGGTGGAACTGCGAAACAAGGTAGAGACAGACATTTCCAGGCTATTCTTCCGTTAAGAGGTAAGATCTTGAACGTAGAAAAATCTATGCTTCATAAAGTATATGATAACGAAGAAATCAAGAATATTTACACTGCTCTTGGAGTTTCTGTAGGAACTGAAGAAGACAGTAAAGCCTTGAATATGGCTAAATTAAGATACCATAAAGTTGTGATCATGACCGATGCCGATATTGATGGATCTCACATTTCTACGTTGATTCTTACATTCTTCTTTAGATTTATGAAAGAATTGATTGAGAACGGATATATCTATATTGCTCAACCTCCTTTATATCTATTAAAAAAAGGAAACAAAAAAGTATATGCTTATAACGAAAAAGAACGTGAAGAATTTACTTTAGAAATGTCTCCGGACGGTAAAGGTGTTGAGGTTCAACGTTACAAAGGTCTTGGAGAGATGAATCCTGAACAACTTTGGGAAACAACCCTAAACCCTGAACACAGAATCTTGAAACAGGTTACGATTGATAATGCTGTTGAAGCAGACAGTGTTTTCTCAATGTTGATGGGAGATGAAGTTCCGCCAAGAAGAGAATTTATCGAGAAAAATGCAAAATATGCTAAGATTGATGTATAATTGATCTTGATTTAAATAAATTTTAAAGACTTCAGAAATGAAGTCTTTTTTTATGCATTTTAAATATTTTAATATCGATTTATATCTATTAAAAATTATTTCTTCATAGTATGAAAAAAGTTATATTTGTAGCTGAAAAATACAAATATTACAAACATGAAAAAAATTATTATGCTCGCCTCTTTAGCGGGTTTATTTACGGGTATGAATGCTCAGGTAGGTATTAATACTCCAAACCCAAAAGCATCATTAGATGTTATAGGCAAACCGACTAATCCTTCAAGTTTAGATGGTATTATCCCTCCAAGAATAACAGGAGATCAGTTGAGGGCTAAGACTTACACAGCTGCTCAGACAGGAGCACAGGTGTATGTAACAGCACCAGATAGTGCCCCGGCAGGGCAAACTGTGAATGTGAAAAGTATAGGAAACTATTATTTTGACGGAACTGTATGGAAGTATACAGCGGGAACTGATAATAATTTACCTAATGGTACAGGAACTCTAATTATGATTAATGGAGTTGTGCAGGTAGCACAGGAGATGTCGATGAGATTGGCTAAAGACTGGACAATCCCTACTAGTTCTGACAATCCTGCAGGAGGTGTCAATCGAAATCCTATTGGTCAAATGACTGTTGAATTAATTGATAATTACAATACTTTTACAGGAACTGCAACTACAAATTCATTTAGGGTAAATGCTGATGGTACCTATTTAATTAGTATGAATTTCCCGATACAGGTACAAAGTAATGGCCCATTAAGCGGAAATTTATATTATGGGATATTTAATGTCACAGATAATACATGGAATTCTTTCGGTTTAGATACGGTAAAAGATTTGGGTAATGGGGAAGTGAAAAATTATAGCTATTTAGTAGCAATGGATTTACAAGCTTCTAAAACGTATTCGTTTTATGTAGGACAACAAACCAGTAACACATCTACATTATTAATGAGAGGTTTATCAACATTAAATGGTAATAATTCACTAACATTTTTCTCTGTAAAAAGATTAAAGTAAAACATCTTAAATATCAATTAAAAGGCTTTAGAAATGAGGTCTTTTTTTATTTTTAAAATTTATTTTTAACATTTATTAAGATTTTGTTACCTTTGCATAATTTTAATAACTATGATGAAAATACTTTATATTGGAGCCTTTTCTATAGCTTCCCTATACTACGCACAAAACTATCCTGCTTCTGCAATTCCTGAAAATTTAAAGAAAGATGCAAATGTTGTTATCCGAAAAGATTTTACAACAATTCAGATTAATAAAATTGATGATGTAAAATATCAGTATAACAGAGCTACAACTGTTCTGAGCAAAGACGGAGATGAAAAAGCTGTTGTCTATATTCCTTATGAAAAAGGTGATCAAATATCTGATGTTAAAGTAATTGTTTACGATGAATCAGGGAAGAAAATAAAATCATATTCAAAATCTGATTTTGGTGATTATGCGAATAATTCGCAAGGAGTGTTCTATTCTGATGACCGATTTTTAGGCTTAGTATATACTCCTGCTCAATATCCGTATACGATTGAATATTCTTATCAGATCTCTGATGAAAATACGATTTTCATTCCGGATTTTATGCCTTTTTCAACAACCAATACATCTGTTGAAGAAAAGCAGTTTAAGATCATTAATAAATCGGGGATCGATCTCAGAACAAAAATTTATCCTTCAAAATATAATTACGCGTCAGTAATTGAAAATAATAACGGAACAGAAAAAGTGTATACTTATAAAAATGTTCCTGCAATTGATGAGATTAATTTACTGCCTCAGCCAGAAAAAATATTACCAAAAGTAAGTTTTTCATTGGCGAAATTTAATCTTGAAGGTAAACAGGGAAATCTTACAACCTGGTCGGACTTCGGTTCGTGGTACTACAATAGTATCCTGCAACCGGTTTCTGTGTCTACACCAACCATTAAAGCTGAGATTGCAGGCCTTAATTTGCAAGGTTCTACAGAAGAAAAGGTGAAGAAAATATATCAATATATGCAGACGAAGACCAGGTATATTGCGGTAGCTTTAGGTATCGGAGGCTGGCAGCCAATGACTCCTGATGAGGTTGATAAAAAAGGATATGGAGACTGTAAAGGTCTTACCAACTATATGAGAACTCTTTTAAATGAGGCGGGTATCCCGTCTTATTATTCGGTAATTAATTCAAGTCGTTCTGATATTTCTTTCGATCCTGATTTTCCAAAAATGGGAGGAAACCATGCTATTTTAATGGTTCCTACAGAAAAAGGAAATATTTGGCTTGAAAATACCTCTCAACAGATAGCTTTCAATCATTTAAGTTATAATACAACAGATAGAAATGTGCTTTCAATCAAAAAGGATGGGATTGAGCTTATCAATACTCCTGTTTCTTCAGCAGACAAGAATAAAGAAAAGCAGATTTTAAAAGTTAAAATTAATGAAGATAACAGCTTAACGGGCGTAGGTGAATTTACTTATACAGGAAGTCAGTATGATTATAACATGGGATTTGCTAGTTTATCCCCAAAAGAAAAGAATGAAGCGATAAAAAAACGATTGGATGTTTTGAATTGCGAAAAAGTAGAAATGAAAAACTTCGTTAACGATCGTGATAATGCTTTTGCAGCCTATAATGTTGATTTTAAATCAAATAATTATTCTAAAAATGCAGGAAGTAGCATAATATTCAGAGCTGTGCCGATATTTTCAAATAATATTTATAAAACAGAAGAAAACAGGGAATTGCCTTTTGAAATCGGACAGTCTTTTGAAGATGAATATGAAATTAATTTTACCATTCCGAACAGTTTCAAAATAGACGAAGTTCCTAATGATGTAAACCTTACTTCTGAATTCGGAACTTACAAATTAAGCTTTGTAAAAAATGGAACTGAGCTGAAAGTAAGTAGAAAAATCCGTGTTAATAAAGGAATTTTCCCAAAAGAAAAATACAATGATTATATCAATTTCAGAAAAAAAACTATAGGTAACGATAACTCAAAAATTTTAATTACTAAGATCTAAACATGAGAAAAATATTATTAATCGCCTTTTGCTCAATGAATTTTGTTTTTATTGATGCACAAAAACACGAATATCTAGATCCTCCAAAATTTAATGATGCAGATCTATCAAAGCAAAAATCAGCATTAGATGAAAATGCTCCTGCTGAAATTATATATAGATCTGTACATTTTATGATCGATAATGCTACAGGACAGCTTAATAAAAAATATTTTTATAGAATTAAAATTTATAATAAAGATAAAGCCGAGGATTGGTTGAATCTCGAAATCCCACTCTATCAAAATTCGATTGGAGAGGAAAAATTAAATAAAATAAAAGCTTTTACGTATAATCTTGAAAACGGATCGGTAGTTACAACTAAGGTTGAAAAAAACTCAAAATTTAAAAGCAAAGAAAGTAAGTCTGTTTCAATTGCTAAATTTGCATTTCCGAATGTTAAAGACGGATCTATTATAGAATATCAATACGAAATAGCTTCTCCTTTTTTATATAGAATACAGGAAATCTTAATAGAAACAGACGCACCATCATTATATACGGAATATGTATTAGATACTCCGATTAATATTTCATATAATATCAATTATACAGGGTCTTTGTCTCCCAAATATAAAGAAGTTGAAGAAACAAATTTATATGGTGCGCAGTATAAGACATATAGATTTGCATATGATAATCTTAAGCCTTTTAAGACAGAGAAATTTATTAAAAATGACAGAAATTACAGGACTAAAATAAGTGCAGAAATTCATTCTACAAATAATTATGGCCAATTAACAATGTATTCGTCATCTTGGGAGCAAATAAAAGATAGACTTTATGAAAATGAATATTTCGGTGGGGAACTTAAAAAAGGAAAGCTGGCAAAAGAAAGCATTCCTTCAAGTATTTCAAGTATAAAAAATGATATAGAAAGAGCGAATGCAATTTTTGAATATGTAAAAAAAACATATACCTGGAATAAAAATAGGGATATTTATACTGATGATGGAATTAAAAAATTAATAGATACAAAGACGGGAAATGCAGCTGAAATAAATCTTTTATTAGTTTTAATGCTTCGTGAGTCTGGAATTAAGGCAGAACCTGTTGTTATTTCTACAATTGATAATGGATTAATTAATATCATAGCTCCTAATGTTACAAATTTAAATTTTGTAATTGCCGCTATTGAAACTAAAGATGGTTATCATTTATATGATGCCACTTCCAAGCAATCATCAATGGATCAATTACCTCCAAGAGACTGGAATAGTTTTGGAATCTTATTATCAAAAAGCGAGGTAAAACACATACAGATGGTAAATGCAAAACCAAGTTTTACTTACCTTACGGCCAATGCAAAGATTAATGAAGACGGAAGTATTTCAGGAACTTATTCCGACAAAGATACCGGAAGTTATGCGATGTTCGCAAAGGAAAGTTATGATGATAATAATGACAAATACAAGAAGCAATACAAAGAAAATTTTGCCATAGATTTTACAGGAATCGATTCTAAAGTTCTTGAAAGTGGCGATTTTGAAAGTACAATGAAATTCTCTTCTGATAATCTTATTGACCGAGTTGGGAAGAAGATGATTATTAATCCGATGTTGTTTTTAAACAAAAATTCAAATGAATTTGATCAGACGGAAGAAAGAAAATACACAATCGATTTTATTTCCCCTTATACAAGAGTGAAAAAAGTTGTATTAGAAATTCCTGAAGGATATACAATTGAAGAACTTCCAAAGAGTAAAAAGATTGTTACAGATGACAAAGAAATAGCCTATAGCTATGTTATTGAACAGAAAGGAAATACGCTTGAAATCATCTCAACAACTTCTGTAGGAAGCGCGGATTATCCAAAAGAATATTATCCTGCCTTCAAACAAATTTGGGGAGTAGCTTCAAAAAGTGAAAATCAGGTTATAAGCTTAATTAAAAAGTAAGTATTTGTAAATCAGTTTTTTAATTAAAGTTTTATAGCTAAAATTAATAAAATTTCAAAATTATTTTAAAACCATTCATTTTTTGAATGGTTTTTGTATTTAATAGAAAAAATTAAAATTATGAAAAATACGATAGCTATTGTAGCGTTATCTTCTTTCTTTGTTTTTTCGGCCTGCAAAAAGACAGAGACAACAAATCCAAGCGGTGAGAAAACAGAAGTAATACAACCTGAAAAATTTACGGTTGATTCTGTAAAGGTAGAAGATTCAATAAAACTGACTGATTCTTTACAATTAAAATATAGTTCAAAAATGTTGGTATTTCCTTCAATTAAGGATAAAAAATTATTAGACAGTATTTATTTTGCAAATAAAAATATCAATGATTTCTCTAAAAAAGGGATAGAAAATTTAGTTAAAAAAGAAAAAGACGACTTTTATAATTCTATTAAAAAAGATTCAAAAGACTGGATTTCCGATATAAAGTACTCTCAGGAATGGTATACAAGTTCTTCTATGGATCTTAAATCTAATGTAAATGATTTTATGCATATTCAATATATTTGGGGATCATATGAAGGTGGAGCACATGATAATTATGGCTATAATGAGAGGGTTTTCGATTTAAAAAACAACAAAAAAGTTGAACTGAAAGATATTACTTCAATGCCCAAAAATAAACTTGAGACACTGCTTATGAAGAATATCAATAAAATCAACAGCGGTACAACGGATGAAAATGGAAAAGTAAATAATTCGGACATGCTATTAGTAGACATGATTCCGGCAACAAATAACTTCTATTTTGATGATAAAAATCTATATTTCCATTACAGTCCTTATGAAATAACTGCTTTTGCGGCTGGAGATATTATCATACCAATTTCATGGGAAGAGTTAAAAGGAACTTTAAATCCAGAATTTAAAAATAGAATGAAAATCAAATAATATCAAAGCTCTCTTTACAGGGAGCTTTTTCTTTGGAACATTTTTTGACCTACATAGCAAAACACAGTCGTATGAAAAATGCAGCAATTATTCTGGTCACTTTAGTATTTCTAACGTTTTTCTCCTGTAAAGAGATAGGATTTAAAAATAAACACATAAAATCCAATATTCCGGTAAATTTTACTATTGATTCTGTTATTGAGGAAGATTTTACAAAACTTTTGGACTCTATTACTGTGAAATATTCTTCACAGTTATTGGTATTTCCAACTTTAAAAGATCAAAAACTGCTTCATACCATTTATGAAAAAGACAATATTAAGGACTTTTCAAAAGAGGGCTTGAAAAAATATTTGGAAGCAAAAAAGAACGAATTGTATTCTAAACTTAAAGGTTCAAATAAACTAATTCATTTAAAGCATCTTCAAAAATGGGAGAAAACCTCTCAAATGAATCTTAAATTCAATAAAAACGACTATTTACACATCCAATACTATGAAAGTCTGTTCATTGGGGGAATCTGTAATTATTATACCTACTCTGAAAAGGTTTTTGATCTCAATAATAATAAAAAGCTGAAACTTAAGGATATCACTTCAATTCCGGAAGATAGACTTTCTGAAATATTAAGTAATAATATTGATAAAACAACGATGATGCAGCAGATGAAAAAATACGATGTTGATGAATATAATGCACTATTAGCAGAGAGAATTCCTTTAGCTGAGAATTTCTATTTCGATGAAAATAATCTGTATTTTCATTATAATAAGGATGAAATTAAAAAAGGATATTCAATTGGTGATATTATTATCCCTGTTTCTTGGAATGACCTGAGCGGAACCTTGAATATCGAATTTAAAGACCGAATGATGCTTAAATAACGGGTAGTATTAGATTATAATTAAATAATTTTAAAATACTTCTCAATAACAGCACAATTTTTTACTTTTGTACCAATGGAAAAAGTAGCCTTTATCATCAACCCTTTTTCGGCCAAAAAAAATTACCAGCCATTTCTTAATGAACTGATAAAAAAGGTTGGAAATCCGCTGTATTATGTTTCGGAATCTATTCAGGGAACAGATGATTTTATTCATGACAACTTTAATACAATTGATATTTTTGTAGCGATAGGAGGTGATGGAACGATTTCTACGGTAGCAAAAAACCTTATCAGTACAGAAAAAATTCTGGCTATTTTTCCTGCCGGTTCAGGAAATGGTTTTTCCAATGAAACAAAGTTCAGTAAAAATTTGGATGAACTTTTAGGGAAAATTAAAGAAAAAAAATCAAGAAAAATAGATACATTTACTGTGAATGACAGGCTTTCGATCAACGTTTCAGG
This sequence comes from Chryseobacterium sp. G0201, assembly GCF_003815655.1. Classification (NCBI taxonomy): domain Bacteria; kingdom Pseudomonadati; phylum Bacteroidota; class Flavobacteriia; order Flavobacteriales; family Weeksellaceae; genus Chryseobacterium; species Chryseobacterium sp. G0201. The sequence continues at coordinate 3,391,918 of NZ_CP033917.1, forward strand.
AACAGGATTTGATGGAAAAGTAGTCAAAGAATTTGAAAAAACCGACCGCGGATTCAAAAACTATATCAAAGTTTCACTTAAAACTTTCTTCAATTACAAACCGATTAAGGTTAAATTTTCAGATGAAAAATATCAGCAATATAACGGTAAATATTTAATGCTGAATATCGCCAACACACGCCAGTTCGGTAACAACGCATATATTGCCCCAAACGCAAGTAAAAGTGACGGCTTGGTAGATATGGTTTTGGTTAAGAAATTTCCCCTGACTTATTCTGCACTCTTCGCCTACAGAATGTTTACAAAGAAACTGAAAGATGATGATTACGTCACTTATCTCCCTGTTTCTGAAATTGAATTTAAAGTAAACACCAAAAACTGGCATTTAGATGGAGAATTCAACAAAATAAAATCTCCAATCCATGTAAAAGTTCAGCCCTCAAGCTTGAATATTTTGATTTAGGTCATTGCGAGGAGCGAAGCGACGAAGCAATCTCAATAATAAATTTTTACCATAATGTTTGTCATTCCGGAGGAATCTAGACGTGAATCTTTCCATATTATCTTCTAATACTATGGTTAGATACTTTCAGGATGACAAAGTATGTGTTAAGTTTTTATGACGATAATTTAAATTCCGACCAATATCTAGCCCCGATTGGAACGATATCCTTTTTCTGAAATGGTTTTGAAAAAAAAGCGTTGGCGAAAAAAATATAGTGGAAAGCGGGATTAAGCTCCTTAAAAATCAAACTTCCAATTTCTTCTCAATCTCATTTGGATGATCCAGACAATATTGTAACTGATCTTTATCCAATTGCTTTTCCCAATTGGCAACAACTACAGTTGCTACAGAATTTCCGATCACGTTCGTCAAAGCACGACATTCACTCATAAATTTATCAATTCCAAGAATCAGAGTCATTCCTGCAATCGGAATTTCAGGAACAACAGCCAATGTAGCGGCTAAAGTAACAAATCCAGCTCCTGTAACTCCTGCGGCACCTTTTGAACTTAGCATAGCAACCAAAAGTAAAATTAATTGTTTCTCAATTGAGAGATCAATATTTAAAGCCTGTGCAATGAATAATGATGCCAATGTCATGTAAATATTGGTTCCATCAAGATTAAAAGAGTAACCGGTCGGAACTACCAAACCTACAATTGCTCTTGAACAGCCTGCTTTTTCAAGCTTTTCCATAATTCCTGGAAGAGCAGATTCTGAAGAACTTGTTCCTAAAACCAAAAGCAGTTCTTCTTTCAGATAATACATTAATTTGAAAATACTGAAACCATTGTACCACGCTACGGCTCCCAAAACTAAAACCACAAAAAGGGAAGAAGTAATATAAAAGGTTCCGACTAAAAATATTAGATTCAAAACAGAATGAAGTCCATATTTTCCGATGGTAAAAGCCATTGCTCCAAAAGCTCCGATTGGCGCTAGTTTCATCAACATATGAACGATTTTAAAGATCGGAGTAGAAAGATCCTGTAAAAAATCTGTTATTTTTTGGCTTTTTTCTTTCGTTAAAACTAAGGCAGTTCCCATTAAAATGGCCACAAGAAGAACCTGCAAAATATTTTCTCCAACCAACGGACTGAACAACGTTTCAGGGATGATATTCATGATAAAGCCTGTTAAGGTCGTTTCATGAGCTTTCTGCTGATATTGTGAAACATCGCCTGAAAGAGTAGCAGGATCAATATTTAAACCATGTCCCGGCTGCAAAATATTCCCAACAATTAAACCAATAATTAAAGCCAAAGTGGAAAAAGTAAAGAAATAAATCATTGCTTTTATGGCAATCCTTCCCACTTTTTTGAGATCGGTCATATGAGCGATTCCTAAAGTAAGTGTAATGAAAATTACGGGAGCAATGATCATTTTTACCAATTTGATAAATCCGTCGCCTAGTGGTTTCATTTTTTCACCCAGTTCAGGATAGAATCTGCCTAAAAGAATACCTGCAATGATTGCTATAATAACCTGAAAATAAAGCTGCTGATAGATTTTTTTTGCTTTCAAAACGAAAAATTTATGATTTTAAAGGCGGAAAATTAAGCAAATTTATCTTTACAGATGATAAAAGTCATGAAAAGTTTCGGCGGGGCTGAAAGCCCCGCCGAAACAGATATATAATATGGTATCGTAAATTATTCAATCGCTACAGAATCATCGCCACGGCCATCTGCAACAGCATGAATCGTTCCATTGTCATCAATGACGATCATTTCTGTCTTTCCTATATATTTTACTTTTTCAATAACATAATTTTTAGCTTTTAACTCTGAAATGGTAGCTTCCGGGAAATTATTTTCGACAGAAACCGTTTCAGGAAGCCATTGGTGATGAAATTTCGGAGCATTCACGGAGATATTGGCATTTAATTTAAAATCAACAACATCTACGATAGATTGATATACAGAAGTTGGAATTGTAGTTCCTCCAGGAGTTCCAACCACCATATAAGGCTTTCCATTTTTTAGGATAATAGTTGGTGTCATGGAAGAAAGCATTCTTTTATTAGGCTGGATAGAATTAGCTTCACCACCTACAGCTCCAAACATATTGGGAACACCCGGTTTTACGGAGAAATCATCCATTTCATTATTTAAAAAGAATCCGGCACCTGTTACTAATACTTTGCTGCCATAATATCCATTAAGAGTTGTTGTTACTGCTGCTGCATTTCCATCTTTATCAATAACTGAAATGTGCGTTGTTTCGGTTGATTCTTTCGGTTGTTTAATGATTTTTCCAACCTCTGAACTTGGAGTTGCTTTATTAAAACTGAAACTTTTCCATCTGTTTTTTAAATAATCATTAGAAATCAAATAAGAAGTTTTATCCTCAATAAAGTCAGGATCGCCCATATATTCGGCTCTGTCGGCATAGGCTCTTCTTTCAGCTTCTACCATGATCTGTACGGCAGGAGTGGAGTTTTGCTGATATTTTTCTAAGTTTTCAAAAGCAGCCATTCTCAACATTTGAGCTAAAAGAACTCCTCCGCTTGAAGGTAAAGGCATGGTAACGACATTGCTTCCTTTATAATCAAATTCCAGAGCTTTTCTTTCGGCAACTTTATAGTTTTTTAAGTCTTCTAAGGTGATAATTCCGTTTCCTCTTTTCATTTCGGCAACCAAAAGATCGGCTGTTTTTCCTTCATAAAAACCTTTAGCACCTAATTTCTGAATTAATTTTAAGGTTTCTGCCAATTCTTTCTGAACCAAAAGATCTCCGGCTTTCCACGGGGTATCTTTTACAAAAAGGATTGAAGATTTATTATGTTTTTGAAAATGTTCTTTTTGGGAATTCAGCATATCTGCTTCATGATCTGTGATCGCAAATCCTTTTTCAGCCAAATCAATTGCAGGCTGAATGATTTGACTCATAGGAAGTTTACAGTATTTTAAGGTCGCGAAAAATCCGGCAATACTTCCGGGGATTCCAACTGCCAGTCTGCCGTTTTGGGATAAATCGGTGTTTGCTTTACCGTTTTTGTCAAGATACATATCTCTTGAGGCTTTTTTGGGAGCTGTTTCACGATAATCGAGAGTAAATTTTTCTCCATTATTTTTAACTCCGACTAAAAATCCGCCGCCACCGATATTTCCGGCTTGTGGATAAACAACAGCTAGAGCGTATTGCGTGGCAGTAATTGCATCGTAGGCATTTCCACCCATTTTAAGGATTTTTGCACCAGCTTCACTCGCCAATGGATGTGCGGAAACAACGACGCCTTTATTTTTTACTTTAACTTCTTTTACAATGTTGATATCGATGTATTGTGCTGAAACCGAATGAGAAAACAGGATAAGCGAAATAATTAACTTTTTCATTTTTAAAAATTATAATCGAATTTACAATTTTGTTTTAGAATAGGGTCTAAAATTTCTATTTTTGCTTTTGATCATAATAAAAAAGTAAAAATGGAATCCTATACGGAAAGAATACTAATTACGGGTGCTCTGGGACAGATCGGCACCGAGCTTACGAATAGACTTGTAGAGATCCACGGAGCGGAAAATGTAGTTGCTTCTGGATTAGACAGATGGCAAAAAGGCATTACTGCTGCAGGCCATTACGAAAGAATGGACGTTACGAATACTCAGTTGGTAAAACAGGTCATCAAAGATTACGACATCACAACTGTTTATCATTTGGCTTCATTATTGTCGGGAACTTCTGAAAAGCAGCCAATTTTTGCATGGAAATTAAACCTTGAACCTCTTCTTCAGTTTTGTGAAATGGCAAAAGAAGGTCTTCTTAAAAAGATATTCTGGCCAAGTTCTATCGCTGTTTTCGGGAAAGGAATTCCTAAAGAAAATGTTGCGCAGGATGTTGTTTTGAATCCTACAACGGTGTATGGAATTTCTAAAATGGCAGGTGAAAAATGGTGCGAATATTATTTCGACAAGTATGGAGTAGATGTAAGAAGTATCAGATATCCGGGATTGATTTCATGGAAAACTCCGGCAGGTGGAGGTACTACAGATTACGCTGTTGAGATTTTTTATGAAGCAATTGAAGAAGGAAAATACACAAGTTTCATTTCTGAAAATACAGGAATGCCGATGTTGTATATGGACGATGCGATTAACGCAACATTGAAATTAATGGAAGCTCCAAAAGAAAGTTTAACGGTTCGTTCTTCTTATAATTTGGGTGGAATGTCTTTCACTCCAAAAGAATTGGCAGAAGAAATTAAGAAAGAAATTCCAGAATTTGAGATCGATTACAAACCGGATTTCAGACAGGCAATTGCAGATTCTTGGCCGGCATCGATTGATGATTCTGTAGCGAAAAAAGATTGGGGATTAACCTATGATTTCGGAATTTCTGAAATGTCTAAAGACATGATCAAGAACCTTAAAGTGAAATTGAGTAAAGATTAATTTACCTAAAGTTAAACTTTAATTAAAATACATTTTAACATCTGATTATTAATTAAATAGAATTGTTATCTAAAACTTAGTTTAAATGATATTATTCACTTTTAACATTATAAATATTGAAGCAGGAGTGAAAAACGACCTTCAAATCACTGATGAAGAAAGACTGAAAATTACAGAAGATAATACAAAAGCTATTCTTAGAATTTTAGATATTCATGATGTGAAAGCAAGTTTTTTTGTTGAGATTTCCATTACTGAAAAACTTAAAAATCTGATAAAAGCAATTTCATCCCAAGGGCATGAAATTGCTTTTTATAATAAAAATTCCAGTCTTCCGGAAATTGAGGAAGCAAAAAAAAATACACAGGATCTTCTCGAAAAACAAATCCGCGGAATACGCCAAAAAGATTTTAAGCAACCTCAGGAAAGTTTAAAATTGTCGGAATTTAATTATGTTTCCAATATCGATAATGCAAATATTCTTTTCCCGTTTAAACGTCTAAAAAGAAATACAGAAATCACAGAAGAGGACGGATTGAGTATTATTCCTGAAAGTATTTCTCCTTACTTTCAATTGCCGTATAATGATTTTATGTTTCAGATCTTACCGATGAAATATTATAGAAATATGGTTTTTGAAACATTGAAGAATGATGACTTTGTTTTGATCTATCTTAATTCCTGGCAGTTCACCGATTTCAAGAAATATCAGTTTGATATTCCGTATTACAGAAGCTTATTTTCGGGCAGAAAAATGGAGGACAAATTAGATGCCCTCCTTACCTGGATCAACGAGAATGACATGGCCACTTCTCGTATGAAAGATTATATATTTTAATAGGTTGCAGGAATTAGGTTTTAGGGCTTAGGTAAAAACTCTGGACTTTAAATATTTTAAGCCAATTCAAAAAGCGTAATTTCCGGCAAAACTCCAACTCTTCCGGGATAACCTAAAACGCCGAATCCTCTGTTTACATAAAGCATTTTTCCTTCGCTTTCATACAAATCAGCCCATTTTGGGTAACGATATTGTACAGGTGACCATTTTATGTTTTTTAGATCCAATCCAAACTGCATTCCGTGTGTGTGACCAGAAAGTGTCAAATGAACGTCTATCGGGTGTTTTTTAACCACGTAATCGAAATGAGTAGGGTCATGGCTCATTAATATTTTTGTTGCTGATTCCGGAACTCCTTTTAAGGCGTCATCAAGCTTTCCAAATTGAGGGAAAGGTTTTAATCCCCAGTTTTCAACTCCCAGAATGTAGATTTTTTCGCCGTTTTTCTCGATTATCCTATGCTCGTTGCGAAGCATATCAAAACCGGCTTGTTTTTCGTAATCGATTAGTGTATCAAGATTTTTCTTTTTGGCATCTAATGAAGTCCACGTTACATAATCTGCATAATCGTGATTTCCGAGTACGGCAAACTTACCATCCTTCGCTTTAATTTTTGAAAATAAATGAATAAACGGTTTGAATTCATCTGCAACATTATTTACCATATCTCCTGTAAATAAAACTAGATCAGGATTTTGCTCATTAATTAAATCAATCGCATGTTGCAATTTACTTGGATCAGAGAAACTTCCGCTATGAACGTCTGAGATTTGTATGATTTTATATCCTTTAAAGCTTTTCGGAAGATTAGTGAAATTTATTCTCACTCTTCTTACTTTATGGCGGTATTTTCCGAATGTAATTCCATCAATAAACAAAGCTGAAAGTACACCTCCAAGACCAAGTCCCATAATGCTTAGAAATTTTCTTCTTTCCGGGAAAAAGTTCTCAGTTGGTCTCGTTAGTCCAATTAAATAACCTCCTGTTCTGAAAATATCATCAATCAATAAAAACAGAACGATGAAAATTTTAGGCAAAATAAAGATTAAAAATAGCGAGATCATGATTTGTGCTCTCATCGTACTTCTGTCTGATCTTTGGAAGTGGGAAACTTCATAAGCGAAGAATCCGTATATCGCTAAAGATATTACCCAATACCCAATTCTTATCCAGAGATTATCTGTTAACGTTCTTATTGCCTGATAGATATAAACTTCTAAAAATAAGAAGATCGCGGCAATAAATAAAAAATTTCTTTGCATAATAATGTTTAAAAAAAGCACAAAGAATAACTTCCCTGTGCTTTTTATATTTTTTAATTAAATATTCTTAAGGAAATCTATAAACGATAGCATTGATGTTCATTCCGGCACCAACCGAAGCCATAACAATGTTACCTTTATCTTTAAACGAATGACCCTCCATTTTTCCTTTAATTATTAAATCAAATAATGTAGGAATTGTTGCTACAGAAGAATTTCCAAACTTCTGGATCGTCATAGGAGAGATAGAATGGTCGTAATTTTTTACATTATAAAGCCTGTGAAGTCTCTCTATCATCGCGTAATCCATTTTAGCATTTGCCTGGTGGATCAATACTTTGTCGATATCTTCAATAGAAAGTCCGGCATCATCAATTGTTTCTTTGATCGCTACGGGAACATTTTTAAGAGCGTACTCATAAATTTTTCTCCCAAGCATTCTGATATAGAATTTTTCTTGATTCGCTTCTTTGTTAAGAGATCCTCCGCTTACTAAATAATCGAGTTCAGGACCGTTATCACAAATTGTATTGTGGTTAATGATTCCTACATTTTCTTCTTCAGTAGCTGTTACAACAACTGCTCCGGCTCCATCTGCAAAAATCATTTTATTTCTGTCGTAAGGATCTGTAACGCGGCTCAAGGTCTCGCTACCAACAACAAGGATCGTCTTGGCAACGTTAGCTTTAATTAAATTATCAGCCAAAATCATTGCTTCCACCCATCCCGGACATCCGAAAATCATGTCATAAGTAATGCACTTTCTGTTTCTGATGCCTAAGTGGTTTTTTACTCTCGCTGCCATTGTTGGCATGAAATTCACAAGACCAGCTGTACTCACCTCACCAAAATTACTAGCGTAAATGATGTAATCAATTTCCTCGGGATTTACTTTTGCATCTTCAATGGCAATTTTGGATGCCTCGTAACCAATCCTTGAGTTAGAATTATCGTCTTCAATATATCTACGTTCTTCAATTTCTGTAATTTCTACAAATTTTGAGATGATTTCTTCTGCAGGTTTTTCTATTTTTTCACCTTCATCCGTATAGAACTCAGCATCCATGAAATAGTCTCTACCAATAATTCTATTAGGAATATAAGATCCGGAACCAATAATGATCGTATTCGGCATTCGTTTAAATGATTTTTTTTAAAGACGCAAAGTTAATAATTAATATTAATAAGAAAGAATTAAAAATATTATTAAATTTGCAAAAATTGTACTTTACAATCTATGAAAAATAATCCATCTTTAAAAGGTTTAGCGATTGCTGTTGTGGTGTTTATGATGGCCTTTGGGATTTACTTCTTCTTTTTAGCTAAGAAAAATTATTACTTAGTAGATAATCCGACTCCCAATACCTATTATTACAAGATCAACAACGGTTCCGAAGGAATTATTTCTGCAGGACAGTTTGTGCATGTAGATCTTAAACAGGGTAAAAATGCTATTAAAGTTTTTGATCAGAATAAGAAATTACTCTATGATTCTGCATTTGAAGTGAATAAAATTCGTGGGCTTTTGAATATTGCTCATGAAGATTATTATGTTAATCGTCAATATTATGGATACAATCTTAAAAAAGATTCATTACTTTTGGCACTGGATAAGACCGTTATAGACGGAAAACAGTATTTTGGAGCGCCAAAACGCTTCAATAAGCTTTATACAGAAGATTTTTACTACAATGTGGATGAAGATTATGACAAAATGATCAAAAACATCCAACAGGTAGAATCAAGATCAAAGATCTTCAGAAAACAAGATTTCCTTAATTATTATAAAGAATATTACAAGTTTTGACAAACGATATCAACAAAGTGACGCCCTACAACTCTGAGGCTACAAAGAAAAGCCAGGTAGAGGATATGTTCGACAATATTGCACCGAAATATGATCTTTTGAATCATGTTTTATCCATGAAAATTGATGTTTTATGGAGAAATACATTGGTGAATATGATGAAAAAAGATAACCCGCAGGAAGTGCTGGATGTGGCTACTGGAACGGGAGATCTGGCAATTACCATTGAAAAAGGAACCGGTGCTAAAGTAATTGGTTTGGATTTATCGCAACAAATGTTAAATGTTGGCGTTATTAAAATAAAAAAACTTAAATTAGACGGCAAAATTTCCATGCAAAAAGGGGATGCAGAAAATTTACCTTTCGAGGACAATAGATTCGATGCTGTTTCCGTTGCATTTGGAGTAAGGAATTTTGAGAACCTTACCAAAGGTTTGGCAGAGTTAAGAAGGGTAGTAAAGGATAACAAGAGTGTTTACATACTGGAGTTTTCAAAGGTTGAGGGGTTTTTAGCACCATTTTATATGTTTTATTTCAAAAATATATTACCTGCCATCGGCAGACTGGTTTCTAAAGATAATAGGGCATACACATACCTTCCGGATTCTGTGAATGCTTTTCCTTTCGGGGAAAAGATGAGACAGATTCTTTTAGATACAGGATTTAAAAAAGTTGAATATAAAAAACTAAGTTTAGGTATAGCCACAATTTATAAAGCAACAAAGTAACCTATGAATAAATTTCTATTAAAAGCACTGGTTTTAGCCTCAGTAAATATTGCTGTTTTTGCAGACGCGCAATTTAGAACCCGAAACAGAATGGACAAGTTGGAAGATTTCGACCAGCAGGTATTCAGTTGGGGGTTTTATTTAAATGGTAATATAGTAGACTACCGTATAGTTCTTAATCCAAGATACGGTATGGACGGAAACCAAAATCTTGTTTCATCTAAAAATAGTAAAAGTTTCGGGGCGGGATTGATCGCAAAATGGAGACTTAACGATTATTTAGATCTTAAAGTTGAACCAGGCTTGCAATTTGCTCAGAGGGAATTAACTTTTAATACACAGTCAAACGACCAGTACGCTGCAGGAACTTTGACGAATTCACCTTTTATTCCAATTCCGTTGAATGATAAAGACAAAACAAGACAGATTAAATCTACTTTGGTGGATATCCCTGTAATGTTGGAACTTCATGGTCAAAGATGGTATAATTCAAGACCTTACGTTGCTGCCGGTGTGAACTATATTGTAAATTTACAGTCTAATTCTGATTCTACGGATGATAACTTGCAACAAGTGTTCAGATCTACAACGCATAACTTTGCATGGTCTGCTGAGATGGGTATTCAGTTTTATTTCAATAAATTTAAATTGACTCCCGCGATTAGAGGAACATTCATCATGAACAACGAGTTGGTGGCAGATAATGCCAATACACCTCCTTATTGGACGGCTGCAATGTCTACACTACAAACAAGAGCTGTATTCTTTGTATTGAAATTTGAATAAGAAAAATAAGCTTAAAAAATATAAAGGAGGTGTGTTACATCTCCTTTTTTGTTGGAAAATCAAAATATAGGGACTTTTATTTTTGTTACTGTCATTATTTTTTTATTTTTGCTAATAGTTAGAATATAGAAACCTGAAATGCTTCAAGATTTAGAAAACAATTTTTCAGAATTAGAGAAAAAGATTTTGAATTTACAAAAGAACTATCAAAATCTTAATGAAAGATTAACAGAACTAAATACAGAGCATGAAGAATTGAAGAAGAAATACGACGAAGAGAGAAAAAAAAATCAGGTATTAGCAGAAGAACAAAAAAATATAAAACTTTATTCAGCAATATCAGGAAACCCTGAACACAATAGGTTAATGAAAAATCACATCAACAGATTGGTAAAAGAGGTAGATTTCTGTATTGCTCAGCTTCAAAACAGTGGATTATAATGGAGGTAAGAAGAATAACCATCAATATCGCAGGAAGAGTGTATCCGCTGAATGTGCCCGCAGCAGAAGAAGAAACTTTGCGCAAAGTGGGGAAGCAAATTGAGAATATGATTAAAGATTTTGAACAAAACTTCGATGTAAGAGATAAACAAGATGCTTTGGCGATGTGTGCCCTGAAATTGGGAACAAATGCTGAAGTGGTATCTCTGAACTACGAAAAAAATATAAATTCAACCAACGAAAGATTAGTAAGCATTAATCAATCGTTGAATGAAATTGGAAAATAGATTTTTTTTTCCAGAAAACCTGCCTACAATAATTCTAACACATTAAAGGTAAACTCAACGCTAAAAAATTACCGAACAAACATCCATCGAATGGCGCGCCGGTTATCCGGATTACAGACAGTGGAGATCAGTTCAAATCGTGTTGATTAGGAGTTTACTCTATATCACTGGATTATTGTAGGCTTTTTTATTTTAATATTAACATAGACAATTAAAACTCAATATATGACAACAGCCATTATAGTCGGCGTTATTTGTTTAGTAGTTGGTGCAGTGCTGGGAATGCTTTTCTCTAAAAGCTCACTGAATACTAAAGCAAAATTTATTATAGATGATGCACAGAAAAATGCCGAAAACCTTATAGAAAAAGCTAACGTACAAGCCGAATCGATAAAAAAAGAAAAGAACCTTCAGGCTAAAGAAAAATTCCTTGAATTAAAATCTCAGCATGACGCAGATATCCAATCGAGAGAGAAGAAAATGCAGGAGGGTGAAAAAAGGATCAAAGACAAAGAAAATAAGCTTAATGACGAGCTTAGCAAAGCAGGGAAGCTTGAAAAAGACTTGGACAGACAGATCGCTGATTATGCCAAGAAAACCGAAATTCTAGATAAAAAACAACAAGAATTAGACGTAGTTACTTCTAAAAAAGTTGAAATTCTTGAAAAAATATCCAACTACACAGCAGAAGAAGCTAAAGCTGAATTGGTAGAATCAATGAAAGCTGAAGCTAAAACAAGAGCTCAGGCTCACGTTCAGAGCATCATGGAAGAAGCTCAGTTGAATGCTAAAGGTGAAGCGAGAAAAATCGTTATACAAACGATCCAAAGAATCGGAACTGAACAGGCTATCGAAAATTCAGTATCAGTTTTCAATATTGAATCTGATGAAGTAAAAGGTAGAATTATCGGTAGAGAAGGTAGAAATATTCGTGCTTTAGAAGCGATAACAGGCGTTGAAATCATCGTTGATGATACGCCGGAAGCTATTCTTCTTTCATGTTTCGATCCTGTAAGAAGAGAGATTGCAAGATTATCACTTCACAGATTGGTAACAGACGGTAGAATTCACCCTGCAAGGATTGAAGAAGTTGTTGAAAAAACAAGAAAACAAATCGAAGAGGAAATTATTGAAGTTGGTAAGAGAACCATCATTGATTTAGGAATCCACGGTTTACACCCGGAATTGATCAAGATTGTTGGTAGAATGAAATACCGTTCTTCTTACGGACAAAACTTATTACAGCACTCTAGAGAGGTAGCAAATATCGCTGCAACAATGGCTGCTGAACTAGGATTAAATGTAAAATTAGCAAAAAGAGCTGGTCTATTACATGATATCGGTAAAGTTCCGGAGCAGGAGTCTGAACTTCCTCACGCTTTATTAGGGATGCAGTGGGCTGAAAAATACGGTGAAAATGCAGAAGTTATCAATGCAATTGGAGCTCACCACGACGAGGTAGAAATGACATCTTTATTATCTCCAATCATTCAGGTTGCAGATGCTATTTCAGGAGCAAGACCGGGAGCAAGAAGACAGGTTCTTGAATCTTACATCCAAAGATTGAAAGATCTTGAAGCTGCAGCGTTAAGTTTTGAAGGAGTTTCAAGTGCTTATGCGATCCAGGCGGGTAGAGAGTTGAGAGTAATGGTAGAAAGCGGAAGAGTAAATGACGAAATCGCTTCTCAGTTATCTTACGACATTTCTGAAAAAATCCAGAACGAATTAACCTATCCTGGACAGGTAAAAGTAACAGTAATCAGAGAAACGAGAGCTGTGAATATTGCAAGATAATAATCGATCAAAGATATTTTATAAAAACCTTTCAAGAAATTGAAAGGTTTTTTATTTTTATCAAAATTTAAAAATGCAAGAACTGTCATTATCTTCAAAACTGAAGTACATTTTTTCTATTCCCGTAATCATTGCTGCTCTTGGCTATTTTGTGGATATTTATGATCTGCTTTTATTTGGGATCGTTAGAATTCCGAGTTTAAAGGCTTTAGGCTTAAATCCTGATGTAGACGGGACTTTCATCCTCAATTGTCAAATGATTGGATTGTTAATCGGAGGTATTTTCTGGGGTGTTTTCGGAGATAAAAAAGGACGATTATCTGTATTGTTCGGATCGATCTTGGTATATTCTTTAGCGAATATTGCCTGTGGATTTTTACCACATTTTCCAAAAGAGCATTTGGTGTATTCTTATGCCGGATTAAGATTCATCGCAGGAATTGGGCTTGCCGGCGAACTTGGAGCGGGAATTACACTGGTTTCTGAAAGCTTACCAAAGAGTTTAAGAGCGATCGGAACTTCAGTCGTGGCCGGTTTTGGATTAATGGGAGCTGTGGTAGCTCAATTAACCGTAGAATTAGCCGGAGGTTGGAATATTTCTTACATCATCGGTGGAGTTCTCGGAATTATGCTTTTATTTTTAAGAATAAGTGTTTCAGAATCGGGTATTTATAAAAATATTGAGATGAAATCTGTTTCCAAGGGAAATTTTCTCTCTTTCTTCACTAATAAAGATCGGTTCATAAGATATATAAAATGTATCGCTGTCGGGTTGCCAACTTGGTATTGCATCGGGATTCTAGCTGTGTTAGCGAACCAATTTGCCCCTGAATTCGGAATTAAAGATCTCAACCCGGGAAAAGCGATAATGTGGGCGTATGTAGGTATTTCCGTTGGAGATTTAGCGAGTGGATTTATTTCTCACGCATTAAAATCTCGTAAAATGGCTATTTTCTACATGCTGATGTTCACTTTGCTCGGCGTTGCAATTATGCTCTTCGGAAATACGGATACCGAAACAAAATATTACCTTTTCTGCGTCTGGCTTGGTTTAGGAACCGGATATTGGGCGATGTTTGTGACATTAGCGGCAGAACAGTTCGGAACGAATATCAGAAATACGGCGACAACTACGGTTCCGAATATGGTAAGAGGGTTGGTTCCGGTCATGATTTTGGCTTTTGATCTTTTTAAAAATAATTTTTCAGTGATCGTTAGTGCTGCGATTGTCGGTGTCATTGTTTTTGCTTTGGCACTGTATTCTGCATTGACGATTTCCGAGACGCACGACAAAGATTTGGATTTTACAGAATAAGGTGTTTAAATAATATTTCTCTATTTTTATCGTTATTTAAATAGTAATTCAATTGATATCAATGGATTATTAAATAAAAAATAAATTATGTTGCAAATAATATATTTTTGTTTAACTTTGAGATGATTAAACTATATTGTTAACTTCAAAACCAAATCACATGTCAAACAACATTTTAAAAAACGCCAAGAAATTAAGAAAAGATGATCTTAAAAACATCATCGGAGGAATCGGTAAAATAGGAACTCCGGATTTATCGCTTTGCGGATGTAGCTGCACAGGAGCAGTGACAGGACCTAAATATTGCTCACAATATATCGGTTGTCCGCAGGTAATTACTTGCTAAGCAATTTTTAGAATTATTTCAACAAGAAATAAACATTTCCACATTTAATACGCAAGAGCCTTCTGGAATTTTCCAAAAGGCTTTTGTATTTTTAATGGATGATATACAATAAACTACCCACACTTATGGTGATCCAGAGCATGATAGCAACCGCCAAAGGCTTTATCCCAATTGTTTTTAATGTTTGAAGGGATAGGGTAGAACCAATGAAGAACAGCGTAAGATTCAACCCGGATTTTGCTAAAACAGTTATTACAGAACCAAAACTTTCAAAAAAAGGAAAATAGGTATTCAGTAAAATCGCAAGAATAAAGTAGCCGATGAAATAAGGGATTTTAATTTTCGATTCTTTATTTTTAAAAATAAACATCGTCATAATTGATACCGGAATAATCCATAAAGCACGAGCCAACTTTACCGTTGTGGCCATTTTTAAAGCCTCATTTCCATATTTACTTGCTGCTCCTACAACAGAACTCGTATCATGAATTCCAACGGCGCACCACAGCCCGAATTGCTCTTGTGAGAGATTCAGAAAATGTCCGATCGGAGGATACACAAAAAGTGCGACAGAATTTAATGTAAAAATAATGGCAAGAGCCAACGAAATTTGCTTCGTACTAGGTTTGATGATTGGAGAGGTTGCAGCAATAGCGCTTCCGCCACAGATCGCGGTTCCGACAGAAATTAAATAAGATAATGATTTATCCAGCTTAAAGATTTTTCCTAAAAAATATCCTAAAATCATGACGGTTGCAATACTGATGACTGTTAAAACCAATCCTGTTTTTCCGGCTTGTAAGGCTTCATTTAATTTTAATCCGAAACCTAATCCTACAATGGAGATCTGCAATAACAGATGAATATATTGATGCAAATTTTTTTCAAACGGATTGCCTATAAAAACAGCTAAAATAATTCCTAAAGCCAAAGCGATCGGAGATGAAACAAATGGGATCAGACAAAGTATTGCCAATCCAACGAAAATTATTCTCTGCGAAGTTTCATTTTGAATGAAATTCTTCATATTGTAAAGTCTTGAAATCATGCTTCAAAATTCCACAATATATTATTACGATGTAAATCGTATTTTGTTATTAATGATAACTTTTAGTTATAACTAATGAATTTTAAAAACAGTTGAATCAATTCAGATTGTTCACCTTTTGGAAGTATAAAATGGAAGTTCCTTTCGATACTGAAATTTTTAATATCAATGATAGTTAAGATGTTGTTTTTCAATTCGTTTAAGATAGTGCTGATGGATAAGAAAGCAAGACAGTCCGAGTGTAAAAGGTAATTTTTAATACTTTCGCTGCTTCCCAATTGAATGACGGTTTTCAAATCATCAATATTAATTCCTTTTTCTTTTAAACGATTTTGAATAAATTCCTGTGTTCCGGAGCCTTGTTCACGAAAAATTAAATCTAAATTATATAAATCTTTCAGACTTAAGGTTTTGTTGGCTAAAGGATGATTGGTTTTGGCAACAAGTACAATTTCATCGGCTTTAAAAGGTCTATATTCAAAATAAGAAGACTGAGATTCTCCTTCAATGATGCCTAGATCGATCTTACCATTTTTCAAAAGCGCGGAAATACTTTCTGTGTTATGAGTAATCAGTTCGATCTTGATGTCTTTATAATAAGAATTAAATTTCGCCAGAATTTCAGGTAAAATATATTGAGCAATCGTTGTACTTGCCCCAATAATGAGTTTTCCTTTGTGCTGCTGATTGATTTGATTAATCTCAAACTCCAGATCACGATAAATATTTCTGATCTTTTCTGCATATTCGTATAAAATTTTTCCGCTTTGAGTTATTTGGATGGAAGTTCCTTTTCTGTCAAAAAGTTTGGTATTGAGTTGATTTTCAATTTCTTTAATATGTTTGGTTACGGCAGGCTGAGAAATATTCAGCTCTTCCGAAGCTCTTGTAAAGCTCAGTCTGGAAGCAACGGTATGGAAAACTTTTAATCTGTAATCAAACATATCGGGAATTTATTTAAAGAAAAAATTGTGATTATGGATATAATCTCTGCTCATTTTAATGCTTTCAAAAATATCTTTATCACTCGAATCCTGCTCAACAAACCAGTGTTTTAAGCCTGCTTTTTCTCGGGCTTCAAAAATTCTTTTAAAATCAATAATTCCGTTTCCTATTTCAGCAAAATCTTTTGTATCCTTTTTCATGTCTTTCACGTGCCACAAAGGAAAACGGTTGGGATATTTTTCAAAATACAATAAAGGATCAAGCCCAGCTTTCGAGATCCAGTAAAGATCGAGTTCCATTTTCACAAGATCGGATGAAGTTTGATTTAAAATAAAATCATACACACTTTGATTTTCATCGAATTTTTCAAACTCAAAATCATGGTTGTGATACGCAAACTTAATTCCGCTTTTTTTAGTTGTTTCTCCACATTTTTCAAATAATTCGGGCAACTTTTTATAGTTTTCGATGGTTCTTTCTTCATCAAAAAGATAAGAACAGACTATGTATTTTGAGCCGATGAACTGTAAATCTTCAACCGATTTTTCCCAATTGTGTAATAATGTTCCTTTTTCATGATGAAGAATTCCTGTTGTATGATGCGAACTGATAACTTTTAGTCCAGTATTTTTTAGAATAGACTGAAATTCGGCTCTGCTTTTTCCAAAAAAAGTTCCGTTGTAACCATAAATTTCCAAGTCTTGAAAGCCTAAAGCTGCAAGTTTTTCCAAAGCCTTTTCCAGATCATCTGAAATTGCATCACGAATGGTGTAAAGTTGTATTGCCAATGGTTTTTTATTCGTTTTAACAAGAGGAATTCCGCAGGAAAATAATCCTAAAAGTCCAAATGAAGAAAGTTGTATGAAATCTTTTCTAAGCATTTTCTAGCAAACTATAAAAAAGGTTTCATTTCATCTTCGATCTGCGTTCTGAGATCCATCAGGCGTTTTGCATATTGTTCCTGCTGTTTTTCGTGTTCAGTTTCAGGAACCCATTTTGGGACAGGAAGTTTTTTCCCGTTCTCATCTACCGCCACAAAAACAATGATACAGTGTGTTTTCTTATCGAAAGTAGGCTGTTTTAAGTTTCTTGAGAAAACATTGATCGAAATATGCATACTTGAAGAACCTGTGTAAATTACTTGTGCTTCCACCTTTACAATTTCCCCGATTTTGATAGGTTCATAGAAACGTATTCCGCCAACATACACTGTTACGGAATAATTTCCGCTCCATGTGGTTGCGCAAGCGTATCCGGCTTGGTCGATCCACTTCATTACACTTCCTCCGTGAACATTCCCTCCATAATTAACATCTGAAGGCTCAGAAATAAACTGAAAAGTGATTGGCTTGTTATCCATTATTATAAAATTTTAATAAAGGTATTTAATAATTCTTAAAATGGCAGATTAAATCATACTTTTGGAGGTTGGAACTTTCGTAAGAGTTTCATTTAACAAAAAATAACTTAAAAAAATAAATGAAAAAAGTATTTTATCTTAATACATGTGACACTTGTAGAAAAATATTAGCACAGTTTAGTCTTAAAGATTGGGAACTTCGTGAGATCAAAAAAGAGCCTATAACGATTGAAGAATTAGAAGCGATGCATAAAATTGCAGGATCTTACGAAGAATTATTCAGTAAAAAATCTACTCAGATCAAATTGAGAGAGCTAGATCTGAAAACGTTGGGAGAGGAAGATTTTAAGGAGCTTTTGCTTGATCATTATACGTTCCTTAGACGTCCTGTATTCCTTACTGATAAAGAGATCTTTATCGGAAATGATAAAAAAAATATTGGAGAATTGAGAGATCATTTTCACTCAAACTAATATCATTACATCATCATTTGCTGTTCTGATTAGATAAGAATTTCAATGAAGTATTTGGTTTCCATATTGATTTTTATTTCGTTTAGCCTGAGTGGGCAAACGGTTTATAAAATACCTTCAGGGGCAAAATATCATCTGTCTACCTGTAAAATGGTTAATAATTTTTCTTCACATCTTGATGTGGCTCAGGCAGTGAAAATGGGTTTGGAACCTTGCAAAAAATGTCATCCGCCAAGACCATCTGTGTATGGAATTGTTTCTAAACCTAAAAAAGTAAACGGAACCAATAAAGGAAATCGTTGTCTCGGAACCACAAAAAGGGGAACGAGATGCAAATATGATACTCAAATAGGAAACGATTATTGTTTTCAGCATGCACCTAAATAATGTCAGTCTCTCAGACTGACAGCAATTTTCTTGTGAAAAAGATTAATTTTTTAATTAAGAGTTTAAATAAACATCTTAATCTTAAAATTTGCAATGTATTTTATAGAAAATAAAAAACAAAAAAACCGCAGAGCTTTCTGCGGTTTTTATTATTAAGCATATCTTTTAATTATACAAAAGGAGTTTTCACCACTTTTGCAGGGATGTTTTTATTTCTTACCTGAATAAAGATCTCTGAACCTAGTTTGAAGTGAGGCTTGTCAACATAAGCCAATCCTAAACCGATCTTCTTCATTGGAGACTGAGTTCCGGAAGTTACTTTCCCGATCACGTTTCCTTCAGCATCTACAACAGGATAGTCGTGTCTTGGAACACCTTTATCCTGAAGTTCAAAACCTACTAATTTTCTTGTAATACCTTCTTCTTTTTGTTTTGCGAAAAAATCTTTAGACACGAAATCTTTATCAAATTTTGTGATCCATCCTAATCCTGCTTCAATTGGAGAAGTAGTATCATCGATATCCATTCCGTAAAGACAGAATCCTTTTTCAAGTCTCAAAGTATCTCTGGCAGCCAATCCACAAGGAATAATTCCTTCAGATTCTCCGGCTTTAATGATCTCGTCCCACAATTTTTCAGCGCTTTCATTTTGGAAATAAATCTCAAAACCACCGCTTCCCGTATAACCTGTGTTAGAAATAATGACATCATTTACACCTGCTACAGATCCAACTGTGAAGTTGTAGTAAGGAATCTCAGAAAGGTTTGTATCTGTCAGTTTTTGAAGAATTTCAGTAGCTTTCGGCCCCTGAATTGCCAATAACGACATATCATCAGAAGCATTCGTCAATACAGCATCAAAATTGTTGTATTTTACGATGTGATTCCAGTCTTTTTCAATGTTTGAAGCATTTACAACCACGAAATACTTTTCATCTTCCATTTTGTAAACGATAAGATCATCTACAATTCCTCCATTTTCGTTTGGAAGACAAGTATATTGAGCTTTTCCGTTCTCTAAAGCATCTACGTTGTTGGTTGTAACCAATTGCAGAAGATCTTTAGCTCCGGGACCTTCAACGAAAAATTGTCCCATGTGAGATACGTCGAATAATCCTGCTTTTTCTCTTACCGCAAAATGCTCTTCTGTAACTCCGGAATATTGTACAGGCATTTCAAAACCTGCGAAAGGTACTATTTTCGCTCCCAGAGAAGCGTGTTTGTCGTACAAGGCTGTTTTCTTCATATTTATTTCTATTTCTTTATTTTAAAACTGTTAAAAGTATCATTAAAAAGGGTCATGTAATTTCCGTTCCAGTATTTCTGACCACAGTTGATGGAAACAATATACAGATCTTTATCTTTTTGAAAAACTTTGGTGATCCAGAATAATTTTTCTTTTTCATCCAAATATTCGTAAAAATATTCAGTATATCCTTTCTTACCGTTCTTACTTTTTATTTTGCTTTCATCATCACTCGATTTGTAAAGAGCAAGAATGAATTTTTTTGTTCCTGCTTTTGGAAGGTTGAGATCATGATATTCTGAGATCGTGATCGCGCCAATTTCGTTGGTCGGGAAAATGTTGACGATATCGCCTTCATTCATTGCTTTCCAGCCGTCAGGAAGATTGATGGAGTAATTTGGAGCGTCATAAATCTTCTGCTTTTGAGCAAACGAAAAAAATCCCAACAGTAATGTTATGATTAATATTGATTTTTTGATCATTTTAAATTGTCTTTATATTCTTCAAGAATGATTTTAAACCATTCTGTGAAATTTTCAGGATTTTCGGCTATTTCTTTGTTGAGATCTTCCAATGAAATGTATCTCACTTCTTCAACTTCGCTTTTATTTAAATTAAAATCAGATTCGTAGTTTCCTACAAAAACGTGGTCAAGCTCATGTTCCCAAAGTCCACCGCCAACATCTGCTTTATAAATAAAATTAAATTTTTCTGAAAGTTCGGTGTCTATCCCCAATTCTTCTTTTACCCTGCGTTTTGCGCCTTCCAAATAACTTTCGCCATTTCTGGGATGTGAGCAGACTGCGTTGGTCCATTGGTTGGGAGAGTGGTATTTTTCTGATGCTCTTTTCTGTAAAAGCATCTCACCTTTAGAATTAAATAAAAAAACGGAAAATGCGCGGTGTAGCAAGCCATTAATGTGAGCCTGCTGCTTTTCCATTAAGCCTAAAACTTCATCCGCCGGATTTACCAAAACTACGAATTCTTCCATTCCTACAAATGTAAGTTTAATAAATGTATTTTGGAAATTTTTGGTGAAACATCATATTAATCTGCAAGTGGACAATTATTTTTTCAAAGCTTTTCCGATCCTGATATATAAAAATGATATAATGAAAAATAAGATCGTAACAAACAAAGAATTAATTAAAACCTTTTTTAAACCTAAAGCAGTAACATCCACAAAAGGATAAGGATAAAATCCTGAAAAATTCCCTCTGATTAACATAATGATAAGATAAACGATCGGAAATATAGCCCATTTTAAAATTTGACTGTATTTTACATTGGTTTTATTTTCAAATAAATACCAGAAAATTATCGTGAGAACAGGCATTACGCTGTGTAGTAATTCATCAACGATTCTTTGTAGACCTGTCGGCTGCCAAGTTCCTCTCAGTATGATTTGATAAGTGGCTCCCACAATAGTAATATAGACCGTAATTGCTGTTAAATATCCTAAACTTTTTTCCTCAACTTCCTGCTTTTTGAAAACTGTACTTGTGAAGTAAATGGTGACAACTAAATTAACCAGTATCGTAAAATAAGTGAAAAATCTAAAGTTGGCTTCCAGAATAGAACTTGTCCTATTTTCTATGTGTAAATAATATTGAGCAATTAAAGAAAACCAGCCAATCAGTGCAAAAATTAGGGCGATATTTTTTTTCATAGTTTGTAATTAGTTGATATTAATATAAAACAAAAAAGCCATTTTACAGGGCTGTAAAATGACTTTATGTTTTGATATGCTGTTATTTAACGTCTTTCCAGATATTTCTGTTGACTGTTTCTATGATATTTCCTTTGATGACATATTTGTCCGGACCTTTGATGTTGGTACTTTGTCCGTGATTGTATATCAAAAGATCATAATTAACAGTTATTGTATCACCATTTTGTTCAAAAGTAAGATATTCATAATCTGAAAAATTTGAAGCTGTATTAGGACTTTGGTAAAAATCCTGACTGATTAACTGTTCCGCTGCTTTATTATTTGAAAACCATTTTTTCACCAGATCTTTTTGTGCTTGTGATCCTTGTTTTCCTAAACCTAGGGCAGTGGTAAGTTCACAATTTTCTCCACTACAATTTGAACCTCCCAATCCGCTGTATAATGCTGCGATTGCTTTTAAAGGCTCAGAGAGTTTATCGATGTCAGCTTTATTAATATCGCCGGGAGTCTGTTTTGATTTTTTAATTAGTGTAAATTTTTCGTTCATTTCTTTCACCGGAATATTTTCAGGTGATGTAGATTGAGAAGAAAGGCTGTCAGTTTTAGTAATTACAGACAGGCTGTCTGTGTTTTTATTTACAGATTGTGATGTTTTGTTTGATTTATCACATGAAAAAATGATTAGTGATAATACTCCGAGGGTTAAGATATTAAATTTCATAATTTATTTTTTGTGGTATGATCAATAAAGATACCAAATCTGCGTGTAATGTTTGATGGGAAAAGCTTATAAATAATATTCAGTCAATTTTAAAACTTAATATATTGTAAGACGGAATATTTTTAATCACAATTGTAAAAACGATAGGGTAAATGTTTATTTTATTCGGGAAATAATAATTTAAATAGTGTAATTTTAATTTAAACTAAGTTTAGTAACTCTGTTAGATGTAAAAATCGTAACTTTGCAACTCAAATTTTCACGATGGAATTAGAATACAAAGAGCATTTAAGTCCAATTCTAAAGGACGGGGTAAAGAACTATTTAATAGACATCGACGGGACGATTACGGACGATGTACCAAATGAAGAGCCGGAGAGAATGGTTACTTGTGAGCCTTATCCTGACGCTTTAGAAACAGTTAATAAATGGTATGATGAAGGTCACCAGATCTGTTTTTTCACTTCAAGAACAGAAAATTTAAAGCAAATTACTATTGATTGGTTGGATAAGCATGGATTTAAATATCACAGTGTTTTATGCGGAAAACCAAGAGGTGGAAACTATCACTGGATAGATAACCATTTGGTAAGAGCAACAAGATATAAAGGAAAATTCACCGATCTTGTAGAAAAACAAGTTACAATTGAAGTTTTTAAAGATTAAAATTATAATTAGAGGATTTAAAGATTAAACGATTAAAGTGGGTGAGA
Source organism: Chryseobacterium sp. G0201 (assembly GCF_003815655.1). Lineage (NCBI taxonomy): Bacteria > Pseudomonadati > Bacteroidota > Flavobacteriia > Flavobacteriales > Weeksellaceae > Chryseobacterium > Chryseobacterium sp. G0201. Next base: position 3,414,986 of record NZ_CP033917.1, read on the forward strand.
CTGCATGATCTTTTAATTTTTAAATCTTTTAGTTTTTAAATAGATAAAGAATATTTATGAAAGTTTTAGCAAACGATGGGTTGGATCAATCTGGGATTGATGCATTGACTGAGAAAGGTTTTGAAGTAATCACGGCAAAAGTTCCTCAGGAGGTTTTGGTAGATTATATCAACGAGCACAAAATTCGTACTTTATTGGTGCGTAGTGCAACACAGGTAAGAAAAGATATTATTGATAATTGTCCGTCGCTTGGAATCATCGGTAGAGGTGGAGTAGGAATGGATAATATTGATGTAGATTATGCAAGAGAAAAAGGAATTCACGTGATCAATACACCTTCTGCTTCTTCAGAATCGGTTGCTGAATTGGTTTTTGCTCACTTATTTTCAGGATCAAGATTTTTGCAGGATTCTAACAGAAAAATGCCTTTAGTAGGTGATACAGAATTTGCAGGTCTTAAGAAAGCTTACGCTGCAGGTATCGAATTAAGAGGAAAAACTATCGGAATTGTTGGGATGGGAAGAATTGGACAAGAGGTTGCAAGGATCGCTCTAGGTCTTGGAATGAGAGTGGTTGCTGCCGACAACAATGTTGGAAAAGCAAGCATCAAAGTGAAATTCTACAACAATCAGTTTATTAATGTAGATATTGAAACAGAACCTTTGCAGGAAGTTTTAAAGCATTCAGACTTCATCACGCTTCACGTTCCGGCTCAGAAAGACGGTTATATGATCGGTAAAAATGAATTTGAAATCATGAAGGACGGAGTTGCTATTGTAAACTGCTCAAGAGGTGGTGTGATCGACGAGTCTGCTTTAATCGAAGCTTTGGATTCAGGAAAAGTAAGGTTTGCTGGTCTTGATGTTTTCATCAACGAGCCAACACCTTCTAAAGAGATTCTAAATCATTCTAAAATTTCTTTGACGCCTCATACAGGTGCATCTACTTTAGAAGCTCAGGACAGAATTGGTCTTTCTTTGGCAGAACAAATTTCAAGTATTTTACAGATTCAGTAATCTGAATATTATAAAGAATAATAAAAACACCTCCAATTGAGGTGTTTTTGTTTTATATACTGTTTTTACTTTTAAGCAGATCTCTGATTTCCGTTAATAATTTTTGGTCGTCAGTTGGTCCCGCAGGAGCAGGTTCTTGTTTTTTAGTTATTTTATTGGCACCTTTAATGATCCAGAAAAGTACCATTGCAATACATAAAAAGCTGATAACTGATGATAAGAAGTTCCCGTACGTAACCCCATTCCATGATAATTTTGTAATATCATCGGCACCCGCCGCTTTAAGAGCAGGAGTTAATAATAGAGGCGTAATGACATCTGCAACTAATGACGAAATAATCTTCCCAAAGGCACCACCAATTATTACCCCGACTGCCAGATCAATAACATTACCCTTAAAGGCAAATTCTTTAAATTCTTTTAAAAATCCCATAATCTTTTTACATTGTGTTACGGGCAAATATAATGAAAATTTGTTTTGGTAGGGATTCATTTTTTTAGATAAACAAAAACCACTTCAATTCTGAAGTGGTCTGTCTTTTATATGTTGTTTTTACTTTTAAGCAAATCTCGGATTTCCATTAATAATTTTTGGTCTGCCGTAGGTCCGGCAGGAGCCACTTCGTCTTTTTTAATAATCCTATTGGCACCTTTAATGATCCAGAAAAGAACCATTGCAATACATAAAAAACTAATTACAGCAGAAAGGAAATTACCATAAGTAACCCCGTTCCAGGAAAGTTTTGAAATGTTTTCTGCACCTGCAGCTTTAAGAGCAGGATTTAATAATAAAGGAGTAATAACATCTTCCACTAAAGATGAAACTATTTTCCCAAATGCCCCACCAATGATAACACCGACAGCCAGATCGAGTACATTTCCTTTAAAAGCAAATGATTTAAATTCTTTAATAAATCCCATAATTTATATTTTTAAGTATTATTATAAACAAAAATAGGAATTTATGTTATAAAAATTTTTATGATTTATAGTTTTTTATTCAAAAATACAAGTGAATTAATTTTTTATGCGGTTTAATTTCATATTGAATTTATTTGTTGTTTAATTTTAAAAAATACTCTGAAATTCTTTGTAAATTGCTGTTAACAGTAATTTGTATAATAAAAACTATAGCAATTATGAAAATTTTTACAGCAGAGCAGATACGTGCATGCGATGAATTTACAATCTCTGATGAACCTGTTTCGTCAATTCAATTAATGGAAAGAGCTGCACAAAGCTGTGTCGACTGGATCTATGAAAACTGTAAAAACCATAGAAATTTCACCATATTTTGTGGCAGTGGAAATAATGGAGGTGATGGTTTTGCTATCGCTAAAATGCTTTATTTAAAAGGTTTTGATGTTGATGTTTTTGTTGATCCCAAGGCGAAATATTCAAGTGATGCTAATGTAAATTTTAAAGAATTAAAAGAAGTTTCAGGAATACTTATTAAAAGTTTTAAAGATGCCGAGCAATATCGTTTTGATAGTAGAACGGTAATCATTGATGCTTTTTTCGGGACAGGATTATCAAAGGAATTGGAGGGAGATTATAAACAACTTGTCAATAATCTGAACTCTAAAAATAATGTCCGAATTTCAATTGATATTCCTTCAGGATTATTTTCAGACGTTATTTCTGATGAAAATTCTACCATTTTTAAAGCAGATTATACCTTAAGCTTTCAGTTTTGGAAGAAAAGCTTTCTGCATCCTGAAACGGGAAAATATACAGGAAAAGTAGTTATTTTAGATATAAATTTAAGTGAAGAATATATTTCAAATACAACGACACCGGATTTTGTTATTGATGATAAAATTGTAGAAAGTATCTTCAAACCCAGAAATGAGTTTTCTCATAAAGGAACTTATGGAAAAGTGACGATCGTTGCTGGAAGTTATGGTAAAGTCGGTGCCGCCGTTTTGGCTACAAAATCGGCTTTGAAAACAGGCACAGGTTTAACTTTTACGTTGGCTCCGAAATGCGGATATGAGGTTCTCCAGACATCTTGTCCGGAAGCCATGTTTATAGAAGGCGGCGACAATTATATTGATCAATTTGATGTTGATGAAACTTCAACCTGTGGAATTGGTCCCGGTTTGGGAACAGATTCAGAGACAGAAAAATCTTTATTAAAGTTTTTAAAACAATATTCAAAACCTCTATTATTAGATGCTGATGCTTTAAATATTATCTCTAAAGATCAAAAAAACTTACAATTAATTCCAAAAAAATCAATCATAACTCCACATCCAAAAGAGTTTGAAAGGTTATTCGGAGCAACAAAAAATTCTTTCGAAAGATTAGAATTGGCTCGTAAAAAATCTAGTGAGCTTCAGATTTATATTGTTTTAAAAGATCATCACACACAGATCATTACTCCGGAAGGAAATGTTTTTTATAATATCACAGGCAATTCAGGTTTGGCAAAAGGAGGGAGTGGAGATATTCTTACGGGGATCATAACTTCATTTCTTGCTCAAGGATATTCTGAAGCAAACGCTGCTATTTTCGGTGTATGGTTTCATGGAAAAGCTGCTGAATTTGCTGCCGAAAAATATTCTAAAGAGTCGATGCTTCCAACGGATATTATTAATGAATTCGGAAATGTTTTTGAAGAACTCAATAATAATGTTGCCATAAAATTATAACAAAATTAAAAAGGCAAATTCGCGTGATGCAAATTTGCCTTTTTAAATATGATAACTAAGCTTATTCCGGTTTCCCGTTTTCTGCTTCAGTGATTTTGAATTTCTTAGAATAGATCATAATCACAAATCCTGCGACCATAAATGGAATTGAAAGGATTTGTCCTGTATTTAATCCTCCAAATTGAATGAATTCTTCTCCTTGAGGCTCTTTTAAGAATTCTACAAAGAATCTGATGGCCCAAAGAATGATGAAAAACAGTCCGAATAACCATCCTTGTTGATATTTTTTATTAGTTCTTCTATATAAGATCCATAATAAAACGAATAAACAAACATAGCCGATCGCTTCAAACAATTGTGTAGGATAACGTGGAATTGTTACGCCGTACTCACTGCTTTGCTGAGGGAAAAATATAGCGAATGGTGAACTGGGATCAACAGGTTTTCCTATAATTTCAGAATTGAAAAAGTTACCCATTCTTACAAAAGCACCTCCTAAAGCAACTACAATTCCTATTCTGTCATATACCCAGAACGGATTTTTCTTGATGATTTTGAAAGAATAGTAAAGGGTTGTAAAGATCAAAGCGATGGTCGCTCCGTGGCTTGCCAATCCTGAAAATCCCGTGAATTTTAATCCGTTTTTAGTACTGATTGGTAAAAATACACTCCAGAAATCTTCTTTGAATAATTCCGGCTGATAAAAAATAACGTGTCCCAACCTTGCTCCTAAAATAGTTCCGATCAACGTCCAGGTGAAAAGTGGTTCCAGATATTTTATGTTTACATTATCGATCTTGAAAATTTTAGCCATTAAAACATAGCCTAATCCAAAAGCGAGAATAAACATTAAGCTATAAAAATGTAGCGTAATTGGTCCTAATTGAATTCCTTTGGAAGGATCCCAAATTTTAAATGGTGTTTCCAATTCTACCTTATCGGAAGCTGTAATTGGCTTGTTAGCTTTTACAGCATATTTAAATGTTGTGATATTGTCCTGTGTAACTCCGGTTTCAATTAATTTAAAATGCTTGTCAAAAAACTGATATTGATTATCTTTAAATCTTGCTAAAGTTTGTGCACTAAAGTTGTAATATGAAGGTTCAAAATTTGATTCATTCAAAATTACCAAAACATTGTTGTTTATTTTTTGGTCGGAAAATCCGCTTAGATCTCCGGCTTCTGTAGTTGCATAAATTTTTACAGGTATTTCAGTTGAATTTACTTTTAAAGTTCCGTCTGATAAACTGCGCTGATTATCCTGTGCAAAAAAGCACTGCGTAATAAAGGCAAATAATACAAGGTAAATTCTGAAAAAAATATTACTCATTTCTATTTTTTTAATAGTTTGTTCGTTGATTTTATTTTTTAGGTGGAACGGGATCATATCCGCTTCCTCCCCAGGGATGACATTTTGAAATTCTTTTCAAACCCAACCAAAAGCCTTTAAAAATACCGTGAACCTGCAACGATTTCACCATGTAATGTGAACATGTAGGCTCGTAACGACAGTTTTTTGGAAGTAAAGGCGAGATAAACCATTGGTAAAATTTTATTAAAACTACCAAAGGAAATGTGATGATTTTATTGAATGTAAGTTTCAAAGCAATGCAAAAATAGGGTAAAAAAATTAAAATTAGTTTAAATTTGTTATAAGTTTCGGGGCGTAAATAGTTGTTTCATCGGATAAATTCCGGCGTTTGTCGATTTTGTATATTTACACATTCAAAATTGAAATATTTGTAGACGCTTTGTCATCTTTATATTAAAAATTTTCACTTTAAATCAAATCAAAAATCTTGAATCAAAATATTCCATTAGCTGAAAAATTAAGACCTAAAACTTTAGATGAAGTTCTCGGGCAGGAACATCTTACGGGAGAAAAAGGAACGATAAGAAAAATGATAGAGAATAATGCTTTGAATTCTCTTATTTTCTGGGGACCTCCCGGAACCGGAAAGACGACTTTGGCTGAAATTATTTCTGAAAAATCAGGAAGAACATTTTATAAACTTTCCGCAGTTTCTTCAGGAGTAAAAGATGTTCGGGATATTATTGATGAAGCAAAAAATCAGAATTTGTTTTCCGGAAAGTCACCGATCTTGTTTATTGATGAAATTCACCGTTTTAATAAATCTCAGCAGGATTCTCTTCTTCATGCGGTTGAAAAAGGCTGGATCGTTTTAATTGGGGCAACTACCGAAAATCCGAGTTTTGAAGTGGTTTCCGCTTTGCTTTCGAGAAGTCAGGTTTATGTTTTGAAGGCGTTGAGCTATGAAAAGCTGGAAGAACTTGTTGATATTTCTTCAGAAAAATTTAATCAAGATGAAAATACTGATTTTAAGATTTTAGAAAAAGAAGCTTTGATCCAATATTCAGGTGGTGATGCCAGAAAACTGATTAATTCTGTGGAACTCGTATTAAATCAATATAAAAATACTGATACCAAAGAAATTATCAACTCAGATGTGCTTGAAGTTCTGCAGGAAACGATGGCGCTCTATGATAAAAATGGTGAGCAGCATTATGATATTATCTCAGCTTTCATAAAATCGATACGTGGAAGTGACCCGAATGGTGCTGTCTATTGGCTTGCGAGAATGATTTCGGGAGGTGAGGATATTAAATTTATTGCCAGAAGAATGTTGATTTTGGCTGCAGAAGATATTGGTTTAGCCAACCCAACCGCTTTGATGATCGCTAATAATTGTTTTCAAGCAATAAATGTCATTGGAAATCCGGAAGCAAGGATTATTTTGAGTGAAACAGCAATTTATCTGGCAGTTTCCCCGAAAAGTAATTCTGCATACATGGCTATTAATGATGCTTTGGCATTGGTGAAGCAAACTGGAAATCTGCCAGTACCATTACATCTCAGAAATGCACCGACAAAGCTGATGAAAGACATGGATTATGGCAAAGAATATAAATATGCCCATTCTTATGAAGGAAATTTTGTGGATCAGGATTTTCTGCCACAGGAAATCAGAAGTTTAAAACTGTATGAGCCCGGAAATAATGCGACCGAAAAGAAGATCTATGATGAGCTCAAGAAAAAATGGAATGATAAATACTAAAAAAAGGATACTCACTGAGTATCCTTTTATATTTTGAATAATAAAATTATTTCACTTTAGTTGTAAAAGTTAAGAATTTTTTACCGTTCTCTTCTTTGATCTGTTTGTTGTTAAGGATTTCTGCGTAAACCTTAGTTTCAGGATTTTTGAACTCATAACCATCGATGAAAACCGGTGTGTCTTTTGGAAGACTGTCCATTTCATTGATTTGAGCAACGGTAAGTTGGTCTAAACCTTCGTAACCTTTGATAAACTTATATTCTACAAGCCCGTTATCTGCAAGATCAGCATATTTTTTTAGGTTTTGAGGTAATGCAGCCTTTGTTCTGGGAATACCTTTGCCTTGAAGCATGTTGCCTTTAGTTGCGAACATTTCTACAGATCCTACAACGTCATTCGCAATGGCAAATTTTGTAGATGTATTTTTCTGAGCAAATAAACTTGCTGAAGCAAATAATAATAAAGAGTAGAGTAATTTTTTCATAGTCTATGGAATAAGTAACTGTTAAAAACTTGATAAATATAAGTATTTTTTATAAAATGTGAATGAATTTTTAGTTTAAATTAAAAATTAACCATCAATAAGGCCTTTTATTGCAATTCCGGATTGTCATTTTCAATCGTTTCATCTTTTTTATCAACAAGATTTTTAATGATATTTTTTAATCGCTGAAACATAAAAGAACTCAATAATAAAATGATACCCAAAATAATAAATGCAACGATTCTTGAAATATTATCCATTTGCCATACGTCATAAGCATATAATTTTAAGATCATTAATCCAAGAAGTGCAAAACCAACCTTATTGAGTTCTGAAATATTTTTCTTTAAACCCATATAAATAAAAATGCTAGCAAGAACAGCCCAAATGATGGGTAAATATAAAATGCTGAAATGTTTTTCAAATTTCCAGACTGTCAATATGTCAGTTGTATTGGCCAAAATATATAAATGATACAATTCACAGCTGATCACTGTAACTAGTGTGATGGAAGCAAACCAGTATGCAATTTCTCTTTTGAAGAAATCCGACTTGGGTAATATTTTCCAAAGTGTATAAATGAATGGAATCCAGTAGAGTAGGTGTATTGCATAAAAATTAATGTCCATTTTCTTTACCAAAATAGAAGTCACAATTCCTGATGCCGAAAATGAAACATTCAACATTAATAAAAACAAAAAGATATAGATTAATCCGTTTTCAAGATGTTTATTGATGTCTAATTTTCTACGGAATAATAAAATAAGGAATAGATAATATATACTGAATAACAGGCTTATACTGAAAATAAACGACCAGGGTTTTTCTGAAATATGATAAATGATTTCCAATAGTAAGGCAACATAAATCACCCCAAAACTTAAAATTTTAAAGGTATATTCGAAAAAACGGTTGTCTAGTTTTTGAGTTTCCGGGAGTTTTTTCAGTAAAATCAAGTTTGCAAGAGTGGTAATTACGGTAACAGAACTTGTTAAAAATACAGGATTAAAGACAATATTGAGGTTTTTTGCCGTGTAATATTCTGCCCAAGTCACCATTTGAGTGATGATTACGAGAGGAAACAAAACATAAAAACAAAGTTTGAAAATATTAAGATTAGTTTTCTTCCAGATAAACAGAAGCAACGTTGCTTCAATGGCCCAAACTGTTGTGATCAAATGGGTCTTAAATTGTAACGCAAATGCAATGGTAACAAGGCTTACCGTAATTCCTGTAAAAACAGAATAACTAATTCCGAAGACCTTTTTATTGTATTCTTTAAATAATAATAAGCTGTTAACTAAAGCAAATATAATAGGAAATATAATAACCGGCTCATATTCTAATTCATTAAAAATATACACGATACCAAGAATACTTGAGAAATTGATCAACACTAGCATTAAAATATCATAAGTAGAAAGTAAATTCTTCTTGATATAACTCTGCAGGGCAAATGCGTAGAAAATTATGTAAGCGATAATATAAAAATAGATGCTTAGAATTTCAGGTTTCTCAACAGTCCAGTAAAAAAGGTAAATATTGGTAAAAATAAAGGCGATCCAACCTACACTTTTCCATTGTTTGAGATATGCAATGATGAGCATTCCAATGTTTAAAACCATGATATAAGTGAAAAGAAAAGGGTAATTGCTTTGTCCGGTACTGATCATTAACGGCGCTAAAAACCCACCAAATAAAGAGAAGATAATTAATGTTTCACTCTTATAATAATAGGATAGAAGTATGGAAATCAATGTGATAAAGCAGGTAATGATAAAAGCAAGATTTTGTGTAAATAAATGATATTCCCTAAAAGCAATGGTTGTTGTGAAATATAAAATTGCAATTCCGCCACCTGTGATAATTGATGAAAATACTGCGTAATTTTTTCTTAAAAAATGGGCAGTCAGCATAATTCCACCTCCGATTATAAAACCAATTCCGGCTCTTGAAGTTTCTCCAATCCAGTTTTTATCAATTGCATATTTTACAAAATACCCGATACCCAAAACCAGAGTAAAAATTCCAATGATCGTCAGAACGTTCTGCTTCAAAAAATCAAAAATTGGGGCTAACCAATCTTTTTGCGGAGGAATTTCTTCAGGAATGTAAGGGGTTTCTTGCACCGGTTTAGCTTCCTGAATATTTTCATTTAGAGTAAATTTTACTTCAGAAGATGTTTTTTCTTCCTTAGATTCAATTGATTTCTCACTTTTAGTTGTGTTTTTTCTTAACTCAGAAATTTCATCCTCAAGATGACTGATCTTTTTATTCAGCGTATAATATGCGAAAATTAAGGCAATAATTAATATGATGATCAGGGAAGAGTTTTCCATTTGGTGTTTTATTTATCAAATATAGAAAATTCGGAGAGGTTACAAAGAATTAATCCATCACACAAAACGTATAATGGATTAATTTTATAGAGTGAAAGTATAAGTGAAATTTTAGTTCGATACTTTATAAATAAAGAATGAGCCTACGCTAGTGTCTATTAATCCGGCATTAAGCAATGAAGATCCTGTAAGTCCGAAGGAAATCTTATCCCCAGATTGTAGCGTATAAAGAGAGTTTAGACTTGTTTCCGAGATCGTTAAGCTTAATACAATAAGATTCGCCCCACTGAAGGCTCTGCTGTCAATAATAGTTGCAACGCCGGCACGTGTTCTTAAAATTCCTATCCCCGGAGTGTTTGTTAAAACGGCAGCTTGAAGTCCTGTTCCGTATCGGAAAGTAAACCCAATTGCATACACTCCATTTGTAGGAACGGTATAAGTATGATCTGTATCGTTAAATAACGCTGCGGTTCCTAAAGTTCTTTCAGTCTGTAAAAAATCTACGACTCTAAATCCCGTTGGGAAAAGCCCTAGACTTAACAAAGTAATACCTGATGTTTTCTTAGCAGCATAAACACTAGTGTTAGAACTATTGACATTAATAGTATTAACAGCGGCATCAATAATCATCTGAGGATTCACTTGGGCAACCTGAAAGTCACCGCCAATATTTTGGTTTACTGCCAAGATCTGATATCCTGGGAGTGCCGGAGCAGCAGGTGTTGACCTGATTTTCATTGTTCCGTTGACGTCTAGCATTGCTAAAGGAGTTGGAGTTCCTATTCCGACTTGTGAAAAAGCATTAATAGCAATTAGGGATAAAATTGCACTACAAATTTTAGTTTTCATGTTAAAAAATTTAATTAGTTATGGTCAAATCAGTTAGTTTTCAACTTTTTTTATAGCAAAAATCATGCCCTCTTAATTAGGTATTTTTCAATATTAATTGATAATTAATAAAATATTTTTAATCATATGTTTAATATTTGTTTAAAAATTACATGTATTTTGCTTATAAATGTGGATGTGGAAAATGGAATATGCTTTTTAGGTTGAAAAAATTCAATTAATAAATCACTAAGTAGTTAATTATTTTAATTTAAAAAAATAATACTGTCATAAAATGTGACAGTATTACTTATAAATAAGAAAATTTGTGACTTTAGCTTTCCAGAAGAAACTCTTTATAGCTTCCCAGAAAATCTACATTGGCGTTAATTGATATTAATTCTTCCAAAGCATTTTCATGTAATATGGCATTCCACTGTCCTGCAACATTAATGAAGAAAAAATAATTTCCAAGACCTGTTTTTAATGTTCTCGATTCTATTTTGCTTAAATTCATTTTTCTCCATGCAAAAACAGATAATACCTGATGCAGCCCTCCCGCATGATCTTCCGGTAGTGTAATCAGTAACCCAGATTTTTCACCAATAACCTCAAGTTGATCATTATTGTAAATATTCTGTTCTTTTGATATAATAATAAATCGGGTATGGTTTTGTTCAAAATCCTGAATATTCCGATTAATAATTTTCAAACCATACAAATTGGCTGCAAATTGATTGGCAACTGCTGCTCTTTTAAGTTCAGGATGCTCAGAAATATATTTTGCAGCTGCAGCAGTGGAAGAAAAATCCTGTCTTTGCACCTCTTTATAATTCGTATCCAAAAAATGAAAACTCTGAGCCAAGGCTTGAGGATGAGAATAAATTTTCTCAATATCATTAGCGTTATTGTCCGGGTGAATCATCAGGTGGTGGGCAATGGGCATCACTGCCTCTGCTTCAATTTTTATCGAAGAAGTTTTATATAAATAATCCAGCGTCATAGAAACTGTACCCTCAATTGAATTTTCTAACGGAACAACTGCTTTGTCTACTTCCCCTCTCTCAACAGCATTAAAACAGTCTAAAATGTTAGCCTGTGGCAAAAGTTCTTCATTTGGAAATAATTGAGCAGTGGCAAGCTGTGTGAAACTTGCATGAGGACCCAAAAATGCAATCTTCATCATATTTTTTATATTAAATTCTATATTTTTTTTGAATCAAAGTTCAAATATGGCAATAAAAATTTGAACTCTGGTTATTTAACTAAACCCTAAACTTTAAGGCTTCCAGTTTTCTTCAATAAGTTTCATAAGAGCATCCGGACACTTTATAATTTTATTCATTTTTGCATCTAAAAAGAATAAAGTGGTAGATGCCTCGGTGATTTTAATATGCTCTGCATTGTAAATTTCGTAAAAAAATTCAATTTTCACCCCGGGAATTTTTTTTATGAACGTATGAATTTCTAATTCCTGGTCATACAAAGCAGGCTTCAAATACTTAATTTTATACTCCGAAACGGGGAGCCAAATTCCCTGGTTTTCAATCTCATCATATGACATTCCTATGCTTCGAAAAAGTTCAACTCTGCCAATTTCAAAGTATTCTGCATAGTTGCCGTAATAGACGTATTTCATAGGATCTGTTTCTCCGTAACGTACTCGTATTGTGTGTGTTGTGTGTATCATTTTTAATGCTTAATTATACATACAAATATATTTTTAAATAATCAATACCTCCAAAATTTTTTTATCAGATAAAAAATTCGACCTTTGTCTTCCTTCTAAAAAAAGTACTAACCAAGAATTAATCGGGGCATAAAAATGGATGACAATTTAATGATGATATGGCAGAGGTGCCTTCAGTTTATGCGTGACAATCTTAACGCAGCTGAAGATAGTTCTGACCTAAAAAAACTTGAGAAATCTTTCGACTTATTATTTGATAAGGTACAGCCAATTTCGTTGGTTGATAACAATCTTACATTGATGGTTCCGAGTGATTTTTACAAGGAATATATTGAGGATAATTACCTATCCTTACTTTCTGCTGCCCTGAAAAAAAATATAGGTAAAGGAGTAAAATTATGGTATTCTGTAATGGAAAATAAGCCAAATGGTTTAGAAAAGCCCGTTACAATGAACATGAAAGGGAAAAGCGTTCCTACTCCGAAAATGCAGGAAACAATGCCTCAGGGTTTTTCTTCGAATATTGTAAACCCTTTCGTGGTTCCTGGAATCAAGAAAATAAACATTGATTCTAACTTAAAATCTGATTTTTCTTTCGATAATTATGTTGAAGGAGAAAGCAACAAATTTGCTGCAACAGTAGCAAGATCTATCGCAAAAAGACCTGGTGCAACAGCTTTCAACCCTTTGTTTTTATACGGAGGTTATGGAGTGGGGAAGACTCACTTGGGACAGGCAGTTGGATTGGAAGTTAAAAGCCAGTTTCCTGATAAAGTAGTTCTTTATTTATCTTCTGAAAAATTCATCCAACAGTTTATTTCAGCGGCAAAAGCGCACAAACAGACGGAATTTGCAAACTTCTATCAAATGGTGGATGTTCTGATTATTGATGATATTCAGTTCCTTTCCGGAAAATCTGCTACACAGGACAGTTTCTTCCATATTTTCGACTATTTGCATCAAAATGGAAAACAGATTATCCTTACTTCTGATAAGGCTCCTGTTGATATTATGGATATTCAGGACAGAATTGTTTCCCGTTTCAAATGGGGACTTTCTGCAGAAATCAAATCTCCGGATTTACAGACGCGTAAGAAAATTATAGTTGATAAATTGAGCAGAGACGGGATTGTTCTTACAGAAGATATGTTGGATTTCCTTGCTGCTGAAGCTAAAACCAACGTAAGAGAGCTTATTGGAGTTATCAATTCTGTAATTGCTTATTCAACGATTTACAAATCTGAGTTAAGTCTTGAATTATTAAAAGATACAATCAATAAGATCGCTGCAAACCAGAAAAAAATCATCAATATTCCTTATATTCAGGATGTTGTATGTGATTATTTTGGAATTAAAAGAGAGCAGCTTTTATCTAAGACAAGAAAAAGAGAGATTGCACTTCCAAGACAATTGGCGATGTATTTTGCTAAAGAATTGACCAACGCTACATTCACTAAAATTGGTGAAGAAATGGGCGGAAAAGATCACTCTACCGTAATGTATGCCTGCGACACGATCAAGGATGTTTCTAAGATCGACAAGGAAGTTAAAAAGTACGTTAAGGATCTTGCGGAAAGAATCAAACATTAATATTTTTAATTAAAATAAAGAAAATGAAGAATAAAAATTATTCTTCATTTTTTATTTAGTTTTGTCAGAAGAAAATAGTGTACGCATTAAATTTTTCAATCTTTAAATTCAATAGCATGAAAATACTGATGGTCTGCTTGGGGAATATTTGCAGAAGTCCTTTAGCAGAGGGAATTATGAAATCTAAACTTCCTGAAAATTTCTTTGTAGATTCTGTAGGGACAATTTCAATGCACGAAGGGGAACATCCTGATAAAAGAGCTATAGAAACTGCGGCCAATCACGGTGTTGATATTTCAAAGCAAAGATCAAGACCCATTGCAAATTCAGATTTTGAAACTTTTGATAAGATCTATTGTATGGATACTCGGGTATATGAAGATGTGGTTTCAAAATCAAAAAATGAAGAACAGCGTCAGAAAATTTCATTATTTTTAGACAGTACAGAAAATAATCTTAAGAATTCTGAAGTTCCCGATCCGTATTGGGGCGGTATGAATGATTTTGAACATGTTTTTCAATTGATTGATAAAGGTTGCGATGCAATTCTCAATCAACTAAAAACAAACAATTAGCAACAAACTTATAATTAATAACTCATAATTCTAATAAAAATGCTTTTTTTACTACCGGCTTATTTATCTGAAAATACTTCAATTAATCACTTTTCGCCAGTCTTGAAGGATTACATCATGCAGACGGACTATTTCTTCGTTGAGAACGAGAAGACTGCAAGAAAAGTTGTCAAATTCTTTGCTCCTGAGAAAAAACAGGCTGATCTGAAACTATTTTTATTAGATAAATATACAGAAAGTAAAGACATCAAAGAAGCTCAGGAATTGATGCTGAAAGGTCAGGATTTTGGATTACTTTCTGAAGCCGGACTTCCATGTATTGCCGATCCCGGCAACCTGATTGTGAAATGGTGTCACGAAAAAAACATTCGTGTTATCCCAATTTCAGGGCCTTCATCGATTATTTTGGCTTTAATTTCAAGTGGTTTTAATGGGCAGGAATTTAGTTTTAATGGATATTTACCGATTGAAAAGGGCGAAAAGAAAAAGCAGATTTTACAGTTGGAAGGCTTAGTTCAGAGAACAGGATATTCACAAATCTTTATGGAAACTCCTTACCGAAATAATGCCCTTTTTGAGGATCTGACTAAGTTTCTTTCTCCCAATACTAAGCTTTGCATCGCAGCGAATATCAACGATACTGAACATGAATTTATCAAAACTAAAACCATTAAAGAATGGCAGAAACAAAAACCCGAACTGCATAAAATTCCGGCTGTTTTTGTTTTAGGTAAATAACTTTAACATGCGTTAACGTAAGCTTAGCATCATTCTTGTGTATTAAACAGCATAACATCAAAAAATTAAATTATGTCTGAAAAAAAATTAGCAGGACTTTGGATCGACAGTGAGAAAGCTGTGGTAGTAAAAAATCATGATGCTCAAAATGCATTTAAGTTTTTCCTTTGCAACCCTGTAAAAGCTGAAATCCAACATGGGAATTCAAGCGAGAATGCGGGAAACAACGCTGAGAGAACGAATAAAGTAAAATTCTTTAAAGAAGTAGAACACTTGCTTACCAATTCTCAGGAGGTTTATATTACAGGTCCCGGAAAAATTCAGGAAGAGTTAAAGCACTATCTTCATGATACAGCTCAATTCAAAAATCTGGATATTACTTTGGATACTGCGCAGCAGATGTCTGATGAACAGGTTTTAGAAACGGTGAAAAACCATTTTAATGCTTAAGTTTTAAATTAAAAATATAAAAACCGAATATTAATCAATATTCGGTTTTTTGTTTATTTTTTTCTTCTTGCTTTCCATTTTCTCCAAAGGAAAATAAGTAGTGGAATTAATAAAAAGAAAGGCCAGAAAGAAATGATTCCGAGCACGAAGCTTACAAAACTATTCCAACCTTCGGTAATTGAATCTCCAAAACGGCTTCCAAAACCTATTTTCGAAGTAGCAGAACTTCTTACTTTTTCTTTATACAAGTTTAAATTTAAAGTGCTGTAATTCACTCGGTCATCGATGAAACGAAGTCTGCCTTCCGAAACATCAATTTCATCTTCCAGGTCACGGATGTTTTCCTGAATTTCAAGAATATCCTTTGTCGTGGCTGCGCTTTTAAGCATATCTCTATACTTTTCAAGATAGATTTTCTTATTTGCTAATTTTATAGAAACGTCTGTATATTCTTCAGTGACATCATCGGATGAAATGTTTTTAGACAAAACAGAACCCATTTCATCTGAAAATGAATTAATTAATGCATCAAAATTCTTGTGTGGGACACGAATTGTTAGGCTTAAATTTTCATCAGTATCAGTGTTTCGAAATTCTTCTTTTTGAACATATGCTTGGTTTTTATTTAAAATTTCTGAAGTCTGATTCTGAGCTTTTTTAATATCTCCAACCTGAATTCTCATCTCACCACTTTTAATAATTTTCTTTGAAATTGTGTCAGCTTTTCTTGAAAAATCTGATTTTTCAGGTAGTAGTTTTTCAGAAATAGATTTTGGAGGTGCAACTTGATAGACTGATGATTTGTCTTCTTCTATAAAATCTATTGAGCTAGCGTTTAAAGATTGTGTTTCGTTTTTTTTACAATGAATAAGTATAAAACAAAATAAAGGAATCAGTAATTTTCTCATGAATAAGTTTTGATGAATCCTATCAAAAACTATGCTTAAAAATATAAATTGATGTGATATTTTCAATAATTGATATGAATTTGTGAAAATATTTTGGTTTTGAAGGTTTTTATTTGTTTCAGTCATTAAAAAATCAAATTATTTTATATTTTTATTGAATGAAAAAGAATCTTTTAGCAATTGTATTTTTTCCATTTTTAATATGCGCACAGGAAGTTCCGAAATTGACTGACGAAATGGCGATGAAATTAGCGGACAAACCCCTTCATTGCATTAATCAGGAATATCCGAATAAGACAGCACATATCATTAACAATGAAAAAGAAGTTCCTTTAACTCCAAAAGATCTGCATCCCAGTTTTTATGGCTGCTTCGACTGGCATAGTTCTGTTCATGCTCATTGGATGCTGACCAGATTACTAAAAACAAAACCAAACCTACCCAATGCAAAAGAGATTGAAAAGATTCTTGATCAGTCATTTCAAAAAGAAAAGCTTCAGACAGAAGCAGATTATTTTACAAAATTTGAGTTAACAGCTACATTTGAAAGAACTTACGGATGGGCTTGGGTGTTAAAGCTTGATGAGGAATTAATGACTTGGGACAATCCAAAAGCAAAAATATGGCATCAGAATTTGAAACCTTTAACGGATAAAATTTTAAATTCCTGGAAGGCTTATTTGCCTAAACAAACGTACCCAAATAGAACCGGAGTTCACCCAAATACAGCTTTTGCAATGGTTTTTGCACTCGATTGGGCAAGAGCGACAGGTGATAAAGCTTTTGAAGCTCAATTAGTAGAAAAAGCAAAATATTTCTACTTAAATAATACCAGAACACCTGCTTATTTAGAGCCAGACGGTTCCGATTTCTTTTCGCCAAGTTTAGAAATAGCGGATTTGATGAGAAGAGTTCTTCCTCAAAAAGAATTTGTAAAATGGTTAAATAATTTCTACGAAAAACGAAGTGTAGAGAATATTGAAAAAATTCCTGTGGTAAGTGATTTGTCTGATTATCAAACGGTTCATTTGGTTGGACTTTCTTTCACTAAAGCTTGGTGTATGAAGGGAATTGCAAAATCTCTTCCCGACAATCATCCATTAAAAAAGGAATTCCAAAAAACTGCAACTATATTTTTAAATAATGGTCTTCCGCTTCTTTTCCAAGGGAATTATGGAGGAGATCATTGGTTGGCGAGTTTTGCAGTATATGCTTTGGAAGATTAAGCCTTAAATATGGAAGATAGAAGTTTTTCACACTGCATAAACTTCTCTCTTCCTGCATCCAGCTTCCAACCTAAGAATAAAGATTTTTAGTACTTGATTCCCAGTTTTTTAAGTACAAAACTTAAAAGCCAGATAGGTCCGATTAAAAGAAATTGTAAGTCTTTTAAGAAAGATGGTTTCTTTCCTTCAATTTTATGCCCTACGAACTGTAAAATCCATGTAATGACAAAGACTGCAAGAAAAAACATCCATGATTTTTTTCCAAAAGTAACATTGGTTAATGATACAAAATGTTCCATTAAAAGCATAATGAAAACCATTATCAATGCAATTCTCCAGGATAATCGGAAATAAAAAACAGTAACCAAAATTAATGCAATGAAACTTGCAACACTTAGAAAACCAAAGTATTTTAAATAGATATTCGGAGTTGGAATATATGAGATAAAGCCTAAAATCGTCCAAAAAATCAAAGGAACACAAATCCAGTGAATCAGTTTATTGGTCGAATTTCTGTGGCTTTCGCCATATTCAGCAAGAAGTAAATCAATCTTTCTCATAATAGGAATTTGTAAACTCCTAAATTAATAAAATTTTGTAATCGCAAAGCAGATTGCTTACATTTGTGCTATGTCTGCCTTAGAAAAATTTGGAGTAGAGATTTTTACACAACATAATATCTTCGAAAGAATATCTGTCGATAAGCCTTTCCGACCCGATAATCCTGCTTTTATTTTCATTAAAACTGGGACTATAAAACTTCGTCAGCATTTCAGCGATCTTGAGCTTTCCGAGAATATGTTCATGGTTACGGATCCACAAACAATCTATGAAATGGTTTCTGTAAGCGATGATTTTCAGTCGAGAATGGTTTCTTATAAAAGAGAGTTTATTTCTGCTTTGTCATTGAAATTCAATAGATTAATTACGTATCGTTATTTTAGACAACAGATGAATATTGGTGTTCCTTTTCAACAGGATGAAATGGATGTTGTCTGGAAAAGTGTCAACTTTCTGAAATATATTCTAGATTCTCCAACTGAAATGACCTACAAAAAAGAAATTGTAGAACATTTATTTTCAGTGTTTTGCTATCAAATGGCCGGTATTATTTCTAAAGAAGATAATAATTCTATGAGCCAGATGTCTAGACAGGAAGAAATCGTTTTTAACTTCCTTACAGATCTTGCGGAATACCATCTTACGGAGCGAACAGTTGAGTTTTATGCCGAACGTCAATCGATTACAACCAGACATCTTTCTTCGGTGGTGAAGACCATTACGGGGAAGTCGGCAAGCCAGATCGTTGCTTTAATTGTAATCAATGAAGCTAAGGTTCTTTTAAACTCTTCAAATAAGCCTGTTTCAGAGATTTCATCAATTTTGGGATTTAGTGATCAGTACTCATTTTCTCACTTTTTTAAGAAACATTTGGAGGTAAGTCCAAGCCAATACAGAAATCAGTTCGAAAGTTAAAATCCTACATTTGAACATCTTTTTCCAATTCTCAAACATTTGTTTGACTTTATAACCACCGTAACTTTGTACTCGTAAAACAAGGTAAAATGGTTAAGAATATAAAAACAGCACTATCACTCGTGATAGCATTATTTCCTGCGCTGTTTTTTTCACAAGAAATTAAACAGTTGACAGCGAATGAAGTTGCCGAACTGGCGGTACAAAATCATCAGCAATTAAAAATTTCGGCGCAGAATATCGACATTGCAAAGCAAAATACGAATGTTACAAAGTTGCAGAAGTTGCCCACAATTACGGCTTCTACAAGTCAGTTTTATTTGGGAAATGTTTTAGCAATCGATAAAGATTTTTCAAATTCTACAAATATTCCGATGCCTCATTATGGGAGTTCTTATGCGGTTCAGGCGACTCAACTGATCTTTAAAGGTGGATTGGTAAATAAGTCTATTGAATTGGCCGGACTTCGTGAGCAATTATCAGAATTAGATTTAGAGAAAAACAAACAGGATGTAAAATTTTTAGTAATCTCTAATTATTTGGATGTTTATAAAATTTTAAATCAGCAATCAGTTTTTCAAAACAACAAAAAACTGGCTCAGGAACGTCTGAAAAACATTCAAAAATTCTATCAGCAAGGAATGGTTACCCGAAACGAGGTGATCCGTGGAGAATTGGCGATCAAAAATTTGGATCAGGGAATTTTAACATTAGCGAACAACAAAAAAATACTTAATTATAATTTAAGTATCGCTTTAGGTTTACCGTCTGATACTGAGATTATTCCGATCGAAAGTTTAACCAACAAAGAATCTGGAATCGGGATGGATTATTATTTTGATTTAGCACATAACAGTAATCCGCAAATGAGATCTGCAAAGACCAATATTGATGTTGCCGATAAAAACATAGAGATTATTAAAACCGATAAAATGCCTACAATAGCAGGTTTCGGAGGATATACTTTACAAAGACCGATAACTACCAGAAATCCTGTCTTGGATATGTATTCCGGAGGTTGGCAGACTGGTATTTCTTTGAGTTATAATATTGATAATTTGTATAAAACGAAAGAAAGAGTAAAGCTAGGAGAGTTACAGAAAAATCAGGCTAATGATGCCATGACGTTGGTTCAGCAAAATATTGATATGGGTGTGAATGCTGCGTATGTTAAATATCAGGAATCAATTCAACAGGCTGAAATTCTGAATGATGCTAAATTGTTAGCTGAAGAAAACTACAAAATTACAGAAGCTAAATATCTGAATCAGTTGGCTGTACAGGCTGAAATGATCGATGCTCAAAACCAAAAACTACAATCTGAACTGGATTTTGCGAATGCAGAGATTAACGTTTTGTATCAATATTACAATCTTTTGAAATCTACAGGAACGCTTTAATTTTTTAAAACTGAAAATCAAGACAATGGAAAACAAGGAACAAAATACTCAAAATATTGCGCCACAAACGGTTCAGGCTCCTGAAAAACCAAGTGCAGCTCAAAAAAAGAAAGAAAATAAAAAGAATAAAATCAGAGCCATTATTTCAAATACGATCGTCTTTTTACTGATCGGTTTCGGACTGTTCTGGCTGGTACGGGAATATTTTCATATCGGAGACAAAACGTATACCGAGTCGGCTCAGGTAGAGGAATTTATCAACCCAATCAATACGAGAGTTTCAGCTTATATCAAAGAAATTAAATTTATTGAACATCAACCCGTAAAAAAAGGGGATACGCTGGCTATTCTGGATGATCGTGAGATTATCACACAATTAGGACAGGCAGAAGCGGCGTATCAAAATGCTTTGGCACAACGTTCAGCGACTTCTTCTTCAGTCAATACCGTTTCCAATAACGTAAGTGTTATGGAATCTAATATTGCCGGAGCAAAAGCAAGACTTTGGAATGCCGAACAGAATTTAAACAGATATAAAAATCTTTTAACTGCAGAAGCGGTAACAAGACAACAGTACGATCAGATAAAAACGGAATATGATGCTCAAAAAGCAGCGTATGAAACGTTGGTTAATCAAAAACAATCTGCCAATCTTTCAACTACGGAAGTTAAAAGCAAATTAGGGATCAATGATGCTGAAATCAAAAGAACAAAGGCTGCTTTGGATATGGCAAAGATCAATTTGTCTTATACCGTAATTACGGCTCCTTATGATGGCGTGATGGGAAGAAGAACGATCTCGGAAGGTCAGTTGATTCAACCGGGTCAGCAAGTTGCAACGATCGTTTTGAACGGTCAAAAATGGGTAACGGCTAACTTCTTAGAAAGCCAAATGCCAAGCATCAAGATCGGAGAGAAAATGATGATGACCGCAGATGCATTGGGCGGACAAAAATTTGAAGGAACTGTAACGGCAATTTCTGCAGCAACAGGTTCAAGATATTCAAGTGTACCAACGGATAATTCTACCGGAAACTTTATTAAAGTTCAGCAAAGAATTCCTGTAAGAATCGAGTTTACGAATGCTAATAAAAAAGAAGATATCGCTAAACTGAGTGCGGGGATGAATATGAATATCAGTATTAATAAATAGTCAATTGTGAATGGTGAAAAAGTTAATTTGAATAGGAAAATTCACAATTGATTTATTGACAATTCACAATCAAAATAATTAATTATTAACATGTATAACAAAGGACTATATCACAATTGGGTACCCAAACCCATACAGCTTTTGCTGATTGTATTGCTGCTTGCTGTGGTGATGCCGCTGGGTGGTGTTTACACAGGGAATATCAGTTATGTAGTGAGCGGTACCGGTGCGATGACCGAATATTTCATGTGGGCAAATTATGCTACAACGATCGGAATGGGAGCGTGTATGCCTATTGTGATGAGAATGAAAATGAGGTTTAAAGTTCGTGATAAAATGATTGTTTTGTTGGTTCTTTTAGGCTTGTTAAGCTATCTGAATGCGACTACTTTTGATCCGATGATCTTTATTTTTACCTCTTTAATTATCGGATTTCTAAAAATGATGGTGACCATAGAATTGTTCTTACCATTGATGGCGATGATCGGTAACAGAGGAATGTTTTACGGAGCATTTTATACGTTTGTTTTAGTGATGAATCAGGTGGTAGCCTATTATGCGGTGGAAGTTTCCATTCAATATAATTGGCAGCAATTCTATATTTTGATCTCGGTTTTCTGTTTTATTTTGGCTCTTTTACACTGGATTTTTATGCATGATAAATATTTTGCGTTAAAAGTTCCGTTGCATTATATTGACTGGTTGAGTATCTTACTTTTCATTTCAACATTCATGTTCTCGGCATACGTTTTTTCTTTTGGAAAACAGCAGGATTGGTTGAATTCAAAAAATATTATTAATGCTAGCATAGGTGCTTTTGTAAGTTTTGCTTCGTTGGTATTGAGACAATTAACGTTAAAAAGACCTTATTTATCTTTCATTATATTTTCAAAAAATAATGTTCAACACGGTTTATTTATGTTGTTGTGTCTGGGTATGTTTTTAGGAACGACGTCTATTCAAAATACATTTGCTGTCGGAGTGTTGGGGTATGATCAATTAACGAATGCTAGACTAAATTTATTAATGATTCCCGGACTGATTTTATCAGGAGTAACAGCCATATTTTGGTTTAAAAAGGAAATTCCCTTGAAAATGTTCATCTTTTCTGGCTTTTCAGCGATGATGGGCTATGTGATTATTATGTACTTTTCGATGGTCTTAGAATTCAGTTATGACGGATGGTATTTACCAATGTTCCTGAAAGGGTATGGAATGGGTTCATTGTTCATCTCGGTCTGGTTTTATACATTGGATAAACTAGAGCTAGACGACATGATGGCCGCCATCGGATTGGTATTGGTATGGAGAACATTTTTTGCAGTAGGACTCTTTTCGGCTTTGTATTCTTGGTTTCAATATCAGTTTCAGGTCGTTGCCATTGGAGACTTAGCAGTTTACATGGATGGAATGACCATTACGCCTCAAAACGTTGCCGCCAATATGAAAGCCATTCAGCTGAATGCGATAATTGCCGCTAATAAAAAGATATTCGGATATATTATTCTTGCTGGTTTTGGAGTGTTGGCTTACATTATAACGCATCATTTTGGAAGAGAACAATTTACGTATGTTCGATTCGTAAGAATGTTGAGCGGAAAATCGGTAATTGCAAGAAGAAGATTAAGAGAACGAAAAAGATTAATAGAAGATATAAAAGACGCAGCCGGACCTGCGATATAAAGATACCTTGTTTTTCATTTGTAAAACTCCATTTTATTATAAGATGGGGTTTTACTTTTTTAATGATTACATCAAAAAAGGTGTAATAAAAAAACGTTAGGTTTAGATTGATTGATATTGCCTAAGATTATTAAAATAAAAGGTTGTTCCAAAATATTTGAAACAACCTTTTTAAGTTATATATTTTTAATCTTAATTTCTTAAAAACTGACCAATGCCCGTAGAATCAAACGTGAAAGTATTTTGATTTTCAGCTTTATCTAATTTTTTACTGATCGTTAATGCCCATAAAACTAATTCTTTACAGAAGTTTTGATCTTCAGCGCTTAATTCGGTAGTATTTTCTTCAACAACTTCTACCAAAGGCGTGATGCTGTTGAGTTTGCTGTAGAATTCTTCGTCTGTATCAGTGTAATTAAGTTCAAGGTGATTTTTATTAAACCATTTAATTAAGTCAGTGTACGGAGTTTTAATACCTTCTTTTTCAAGTTTTGAAATACGTGGAAATAGATTTTCAAACTGTATCATAACAGCTTGGTCAATCAATATTTTCGCTACATAATCTGCACCTTCCTGTTCACCTTCATAAACAAGCTCAATTTTTCCTGTAATGGATGGAATAATTGACATGAAATCAAGCAAACGAACCGTCGTCTTTTCAGCGCCGGATTCAATTAATCTTAATTTTGCTGCAGCAACTAAATTTTCCATCGCACTGATGGTAAGTCTTGCACTGACGCCACTTTTGGCATCTACATATTCGCTGTCACGTGCTGCAAAAGCCACTTGTTCTAGAAGGTCTTTTGCTAAATTTGGAATGTAAATCTGTGATTGATCTTCAGGTGAAATGGCAGCTTCCTGTTCGGTAATTTGTCGGGCAAGGGCAATTGTTTTGGGATAATGGGTAAAAATTTGTGATCCAATTCTGTCTTTCAGAGGAGTAACGATGCTTCCTCGATTGGTATAATCTTCCGGATTTGCTGTAAACACAAATTGAATATCAAGAGGCATTCTCAATTGAAATCCACGGATTTGAATATCACCTTCCTGCAGAATATTAAATAAAGAAACCTGAATTCTTGCCTGTAGATCGGGTAATTCGTTCAATACAAATATCGAACGGTTGGCACGCGGAATCATTCCGTAATGTAAAACACGCTCATCGGAATAAGGCAGTTTTAAAGTTGCTGCTTTTATGGGATCGATGTCACCAATTAAATCTGCAACATTTACATCCGGAGTCGCCAGTTTCTCAAAGAAACGGTTGGAACGATGAACCCACGAAATTGGAGTTTCATCACCAAGTTCTGCAATTAGATCTCTTGAATATTTTGAAATCGGGTGGAACGGACTGTCATTGATTTCAGACCCTTTCACGATCGGCATATATTCGTCAAGAAGATTGACCATGCTTCTTGCAATTCTGGTTTTTGCCTGTCCGCGTAGACCTAATAAATTAATATGATGCCCTGCTAAAATAGCTTTCTTCAATTGTGGAACCACAGAATCTTCATAACCCCAAAGTCCTTCAAATACAGGTTCTTTAGCTTTAATTTTTGCAATTAAATTAGCCTGAATTTCTTCATTGATCGTTTTATCTATGTATCCTGATTTTTTTAATTCCTTGAATGTAATATCGTTTTTCATTTTAAATTTTTATTATTTCTAATTGATAGAGAAATGTTTAATTTTTAACAATTAATGTTGACGTTTAAAATTTGATGTTTAGAATTTGGTTTCTTCCGGGTTATACCCGAGGCTATTATTGTTGAACCACTTCGTGGTTCATTGCGCGTTTTATTAACCTCCAGCTTCAAACTTCCAACTTCCAGCTTTTATCTATATTCTTTTTATTCTGTTTTTTTCGTAATCTTCAAATATCATTTGTCCCAAGCCTGAAAGACCTGTTAGAAAGGCTTTCCCTTTATTCTGCGCAGTGAATGCATTGACAAATTGACGAAGATAAGGATCCTGTGCAATCATAAATGTTGTAATCGGAATTTTTAATTTCCTTGCCTGTGCAGCTTTGTTGAGACATTGATTCACAATGGTTTGGTCCAAACCTACACTGTTCATATAATATTCTCCATTGGGTAATTTTATGCAGCTTGGTTTCCCGTCTGTGATCATAAAGATCTGCTTGTTGGTATTTCTTTTTCTGCGAAGAATATCCATTGCCAATTCCAACCCGGCAACGGTATTGGTGTGATAAGGTCCCACCTGTAAATAGGGAAGGTCTTTGATCTTGATCGGCCACGCTTCGTTTCCAAAAACAATAATATCGATGGAATCTTTGGGATATTTTCTTTTAATTAATTCCACCAATGCCATGGCGACTTTTTTGGCAGGCGTAATTCGATCTTCACCATATAAAATCATAGAGTGACTGATATCGATCATCAACACGGTGCTCATTTGAGCCTTATGTTTGGTTTCCTCTACGATCAGATCGTCTTCTGTCATGCGTAAGTCTGAAATCCCGTTGTTGATCTGTGCATTTTTTAAGCTTTCGGTCATATTCACAGCGGACAGATCATCTCCATATTGGAAATTGCGATTTTCACCGTCCCGTTCATCGCCAACTCCAGTTTTGTTCGTGCGATGATTTCCTATACCACTTTTTTTGAGTTTTCCAAAAATTTGATCTAAAGCATATTCACGTAAAGCAGCCTCAAGTTTGGCAGTTAAGATATTTTTGCCTTTTCCAGATCCTGAATTTCCATCTTCTGAATCATCTTCTTTTTTGATGTAACCTCGTTTTCTTAGGTCTTCTTCAAAATCCTCAAGAGAATATTCATCACTAAAAATATCATATTCTTTATCAAGCATATCGAGCCACTCAAAGGCTTCCTCAATATCACCGGAAGTGTGTGTCAGTAGATCTTTGAAAACATCAAATACCCAATCAAAATGCGATATCTCTTCCGGAATGTGTTTACTGAAAGTATATCCTTTTTGATAATTAAAATCTTTATTTGTCATAAGATGTTGATGATGTTTAAAACACTACAAGTTATGGAAATATTTTTGCAAGATTACGACGTAGAAAATAGAAAATACTAATGATGGTGATAAGAATGAGAGTATAACATAAGATCTCCAATTTAATGGAATCGAGGAATAAGACTATATTTGGTTGTTAGACAAAGTAAAATTTTAATTATGAAAATTGATTTAACCTCCGATACTCCGAGTGCAATTCTTTGATCATATGAAAGAGGTATAATAAAACAGAAATGAAAATTTTAATTAATTATATTTGTACTCAACAAACATATCAATGATGAAAAAAATAGTATTGTTAGCTTCTGCGGTTTTAGTTTTAAATTCTTGTGTGGTATCTACTGCTGCAAAAGTTGTAAAAGGAGCTGTAAACGTAAGCTACAAAGCCGTTAAAGGAACTGTTAACGGAATTAGCTGGGCAGTCCGTAAAGCCAACGGAAAAATTGATGAAGACCGTTTAGACGGCACCTGGAAAGTAGTAGGAGTGTACCGCGGCTCTTTTGAAGACTTTACAAAAGATCAAAATCCTGAAAGTTCATTTACTTCTGACTGTACAGATAGTTTTGATCAGATCATTTTTAAAACTAATAGGTCTAAATTTCAACCCGTTCACTGCAGTTCAGAGAAAGAAGATTGGGTGAAATATTCTTTAGAATTCGGAAAAAACCCGATAACGAAAGAAAAGGAAAATTATATAGAATACAATTCTAGTAATTATATTTCCGTAATTGATGTCAATAATAAAACGATGGTTTTAGAAGGAAATTTGATGCCTAAACTAGCATTTTCCGGTGCTAAATTATATCTTTTAGAAAAAGTGAAATAGCGATTATATTCAACTATGAAAAAAAACATTTTTTTATCTGCAAAGGGAATTCTTTTTGCAGCTTTTCTTTCTTTAAATACGGTGATCTATGCTCAGAAAACAGAAAATATTTCAACGATTTCGGAAAAAACATTAAACAGTATTCTCGAAAAAAACAGATCGTATTATACGCAAGGTAAGGTTGCTGACTATATTCCTGAATTAGGAAAGATGGATGCCAAAGCGATTGCTTTTTCAATAGTAGATAAAAATGGGAAAGTTTTTAGTACAGGTGATGTTCAGAAGAAATTTACGATGCAAAGTATTTCCAAGATCATTGCATTAATGGTTGCTGTGAATGAAAGGGGAGAAGCCAATGTTTTTGATAAAATGGGATATTTCGGATCTGATAAACCTTTTAATCATTTCTCAAATCTTGAAACAACAGGCAAGCCGCTTAATCCTATGATGAATGCGGGTGCAATTCTTACGACTTCTTTAATTTCCGGAGATGGCGAAAAACCATTTCTTAAAATTTTGGATATGGTAAGGTATATTACGAAAAATCAGAAAACTGATTACAGTAAATCTGTTTATGAATCAGAAAAAGCTACAGGAAATCGTAACCGAGGAATGTTTTATCTGATGAAAAATAGCGGGTTGATTTCCGGAAATGAAGATCAACTGGATAATTATTTCAAGCAGTGTTCTATTGAGCTGACCACTGAAGATTTGGCTAAAATAGGTTATTTCTTTGCCAATCAATGTGTACGATTTGATGGGGATACTACCCATAAAAATAAGGAAATTGCAAAATTAGTTGAATCGCAAATGCTGACTGCCGGGATGTATGAATTCAGCGGTGAGTATTCCCGAAACGTTGGCTTACCAAGTAAATCTGGTGTTGGAGGCGGAATTACGGTAAGTGTTCCCGGGAAAATGGGCATTGGTGTTTTCAGTCCGGCTTTAGATCAACATGGGAATTCTTTAGCGGGGTATCACATGATTTTAGATTTAGTGAAACAATATGATTTGAGCGTATTTTAAATTATTGTCCTCTAATTTATCATGATAACCGGCTTCTATTTTCTCTTCTAAACCCTTATCTTTGCCCTATTAAAATATGACATGAAAGATTTAATGGGTAAAGCGATCTGGGATTATTTTCACAACGAAAATCCTGAAGATCTGCAGACTGAAACTTCAATTTCTGAACTGGATGAACTTCCGGTGGAATATCTTTTCAGAGACTTTGAAGAGATGAATGAGATCGAACAAACAGCGTTGGAATTATCTCAAGGAAAAGTTCTGGACATCGGAGCGGGAGCTGGTTCGCATTCATTATATCTTCAAAATGAAAGAAATCTTGATGTTTTGGCTTTAGATATTTCTCCAAAATCTGTTGAGGTTTGTCAATTAAGAGGAATTAAAAATGCAGTTTGTGAAAACATTGTTGATTTTTCAGGTCAGACTTTTGACACGGTCTTGTTATTAATGAATGGAACCGGAATTTTTGAAACCCTTAAGAAAATTGATATTTATCTTAAAAAACTTCAGTCTTTATTAAACGAAAACGGTCAGATTCTCATCGACAGTACTGATATTTTATACATGTTCGACAAAGATTATGATGGTGGGGTTTATATTCCTGCAGGAGGATATTATGGTGAACTAGATTATATTGTTCATTATAAAGGCGAATCAGAAGATCCGATAAAATGGCTGTATCTTGATTTTTTCACCTTACAAAATGCTGCTGAAAACAATGGTTTCAATATTGAAAAAGTGATGCAGGATGAGGATTCTTATTTAGCAAAACTGACTAAAAAATAAATGGATTTTGTCAGTACAGGCTCGCTTTACTCCTCGCAATGACTGACAGTAAAACAAAAAAGACGCATAAAATCTATGCGTCTTTCTTTATCTAAAATATTGAAGATTATCCTATTTCAATACCATTTTCTACAGTCTCATCAGACGTTACAAAAGATAATTTACCATCTGCTTTTGTCGTTAATAATAACATTCCCTGAGATTCAATTCCTCTGATTTTTCTTGGAGCAAGATTTAGTAAAATCATTACCTGCTTTCCGATAACCTCTTCCGGAGTGAAACTATCTGCAATCCCTGAAACAACAGTTCTTACGTCAACACCCGTGTCAACAGTCAATTTTAATAATTTATCAGCTTTCTCAACTTTTTCAGCTTCAATAATGGTAGCTGTTCTTAAATCGATTTTCGTGAAATCATCAAAAGTTATTTCCTCTTTCATAGGGTTTGCGTTAGCGTTTGTTTTTTTATTGTTTTGTTTTGTATCCTCTAATTTTTGAATTTGAGCTTCAATGACATCATCTTCAATTTTTGAGAAAAGAAGAGAAGATTCGTTGATTTTATGACCTGTTTCAATTAAAACATTTTTAGTTTCAACATCACTCCAGTTTGATTTTTCAATATTGAACATATTCAATAACTTTTCAGAACTGAAAGGCATAAATGGTTCACACAATTGAGCTAAAGCAACGGCAATCTGAGCCCCAACAAATAAAGATTGTGCCGCTTTTTCAGGATTGTCTTTAATAGTTTTCCAAGGCTCTTCTGCTTGAAGATATTGGTTTCCAAAACGTGCTAAATTCATCAAAGCAGTTAAAGAGTTTCTGAATTCATAGTTCTCTAAGAATCCTGAAATTTCTTTTGCTGATTTATTGATTTCCTTTAATTCAGGGGCGTTTATATCTCCTTGAGGAACAATTCCATCATAATATTTATGAATAAGAACCGCAACTCTGTTGATGAAATTTCCAAAAATTCCTACTAATTCCGAATTATTTTTAGTCTGAAAATCTTTCCAGGTGAAATTATTATCCTTTGTTTCAGGAGCGGAAGAAAGCAATGCATATCTTAATACATCTTGCTGTCCCGGGAAATCCTGAACATATTCATGTGCCCAAACCGCCCAGTTTCTTGACGTTGATATTTTATCGTTTTCAAGATTCAAAAATTCAAAAGCAGGAACGTTGGTTGGCATAATATAGTCTCCGTGAGCTTTCATCATCGCAGGGAAAATAATACAGTGGAACACAATATTATCCTTTCCGATGAAGTGAACTAAATCGCTGTTTTCGCTCTGCCAATAATCTTTCCAGTCTTTTCCGTTTTTTGCAGCCCATTCTTTCGTGAAAGAAATATAGCCAATCGGGGCATCAAACCAAACATACAATACTTTCCCGTCTGCATTTGGAAGCGGAACAGGAACTCCCCAGTTTAGATCTCTAGTCATAGCACGAGGTTTTAAGCCGTCGTTTAACCAAGATTTAACCTGTCCGTAAACATTAGGTTTCCAGTCGTCTTTGTGACCTTCAATGATCCATTCGTTTAGGAAATCTTCATATTCATTTAATGGAAGATACCAGTTTTTTGTTTCTTTAAGAATTGGAACATTTCCGCTTAACATTGATTTTGGATTGATCAATTCTGATGGAGAAAGGGTAGAACCACATCTCTCACACTGATCTCCGTATGCATTTTCGTTTCCACAATTAGGGCAAGTTCCAACGATATATCTGTCGGCCAAAAATTCGTTAGCCTGTTCATCAAAATACTGTTCAGAAACTTCTTCCGTGAATTTCCCTTTTTCGTAAAGAACTTTAAAGAAATCCTGACTCGTATCGTGATGATTTTTAGATGTTGTTCTGGAATATTCATCAAAAGAGATCCCAAGATCTGAGAACGATTTTTTGATGATCTCATGGTATTTGTCTACAATATCTTGTGGAGTAACTCCTTCTTTTTTTGCTCTGATGGTAATAGGAATTCCGTGCTCATCCGAACCACAGATAAACGCTACATCTTTTCCTGATCTTCTGTGAAATCTTGCGTAAACATCCGCAGGAATATAAACACCTGCCAAATGTCCTATATGAACCGGTCCGTTTGCATAAGGCAAAGCTGCCGTAATCATCTTTCTGTTTGACATTTATAGTAAAATTTTATCTGCAAAGATACGGATTATCTCCCGAAAACTTGTGATAGTCTATGCTTAAAAAGCTTTAAAATTGTTTAGGAAGTTTGAAATATTACATTTAGTTAAACAAATGTTTAACTTTTTGTTAAACCTAGCTTATTGTTATGTTTTGCATAATTTATCGTAAATAAATGAAAAACAGTGGTTTGATTTAAAATACACAAGCAATTTACATAATTTTATCTTAATTTTCATTAAATTTATGATAATTCTTTTTTTTTTATAAATTGCAAGTCTGGCTCTATGTCAAAAATTATTATAAAAACAAACTATATAAAAGAAACAATATTGTGAAAAATTTTACAACGGTATTAAAAATTGCGCCTGCATTTCTACTGGCAAGCACAATGATACACGCACAAACAAATGACTCTATTACTAAGGAGAAAAAAATAGAGGAGGTTGTTTTGATTGGATATGGGAAGCAGAAAAAGACGGATCTTACGGGATCGATCACTGCTATTTCGGCAAAGGATTTTAATGAAGGAAGTATCAACTCTCCTGAACAATTAATTCAAGGTAAAACTTCTGGAATTCAAATTACTTCTAATGGTGGAGCACCTGGTGCAGGATCTACAATTAGAATTCGTGGAGGATCTTCTCTAAATGCATTAAACGATCCTTTAATTGTTATTGATGGTGTTCCTGTAGACACTAATGGAATTAGTGGTGCTTCAAATCCTTTGGCATTAATTAACCCAAATGACATTGAAAGCTTTAGTATTTTAAAAGATGCGTCTGCCGCTGCAATTTACGGGAGTAGAGCTTCTAATGGAGTTGTAATTATAACAACGAAAAGAGGAACTTCAGGAAAGTTGAAAGCAAATTATACAACAACAACATCTGTATACAATAAAATGGGTAATATTGATATGCTATCAGCAGATGATTTCCGTAAACTGGTAAAAGAAAAAGCAACAGCTCCATATCAAGATTTATTAGGAAGTTCTAATACAAATTGGCAGAACCAAATCTATCAAACGGCAGTAGGTGTTGATAATAATGTTTCCCTGTCAGGAGGGATCAAAGGATTACCTTATCGCTTATCTTTAGGCTATTTGAACCAAGAAGGTATTATTAGAACTAACACAATTGAAAGAACAACGGGCTCATTAAATATAAATCCTAAATTTTTTGATAAACATCTGGATATCAGTTTTAATTTAAAAGGGACATATGTAGAAAATAGATTTAAAGATGATGGTTCTATAGGAGCGGCTGTAGTTTTTGATCCAACACAGAATGTTTATGACTCTTCTATTCCAGATTATGGAGGCTATTATGAATGGGAACAAACTTCTGGTGGATTAAATAGTAATGCAACCAAAAATCCTGTTTCGATGCTTAATCAGAGAAAGGATTTGTCTTATGTGAAAAGATTGATAGGGAATGTTCAGTTTGATTACAAATTTCATTTCTTACCTGAGTTAAGAGCAAATTTAAATTTAGGTTATGATTATAGTGATGCTAATGGTAATACAACGGTTTTACCTACAGCAGCTATTGCTTTTAATAATAAAGGGAGTTATAGAAGATATTCTCAAGAGAAAAAAAATAAGTTATTAGATTTTTATTTAAATTATCTGAAAACTTTTGAATCAATAAAATCTACAGTGGATATCACTGCTGGTTATTCTTACCAAGATTGGCAGAGATCTGAACCATTTGCTCCAACTCTCTTTGGTACTGGAGTACAAAATCCTTTAACAGGAAATGACTTTTTTACTCAGAATACAATCATTTCTTATTTTGGTAGATTAAACTATACTTTTAATAGCAAGTATCTATTGACTGCTTCATTAAGAAGGGATGCATCTTCAAGATTTAGTGAAGATAACAGAGTAGGTTATTTCCCTTCTGTAGCATTAGCATGGAGAATTGACCAAGAAGGTTTCCTTAAAGATTCTAAAACTATTTCCACCTTAAAATTAAGAGCAGGATGGGGAGAAACTGGTCAGCAGGAAATTGATAAAAATGACTATCCTTATTTACCGCGTTATATTTTATCAGATAGCGGTGCTCAGTATCAATTAGGAGATGATTTTTATAGTACTTATAGAGCTCAGGGTTATGATAAAAATATTAAATGGGAAACTACAACCACAACAAACTTAGGACTTGATTTTGGATTTTTAAATGATAGAATTACTGGAACTATTGATGTGTATCAAAAAGAATCAAGAGATCTAATTAGTTTTATTCCTATACCTGCATTATCTAATCTTACAAATTATTTACTTACCAATGTTGGTAATATGCGTAATCGTGGTATTGAAGCAAATGTTAATGTAAAGGCAATAAAGACAGATGATTTTTCATGGGAGTTTAATGTTAATGCAACTCATTTTAAATCTGAAATTACAAATCTTAATTCATCACAGGTTTTACTTAATTCTATTGGTGGGGCTACGGGTACTACAATTCAGGTTCATACAGAAGGTTATCAGCCTAATTCATTCTATGTTTACCAACAGGTTTATGATAATGGTGGAAGACCAATAGAAGGGGCTTATGTAGATAGAAACGGCGATGGTGTAATTAATACAGATGATTTGTATAGATATAAATCTCCTGCTCCAGATGTACTTTTAGGTTTCTCATCTAAATTCAATTATAAAAATTGGGATTTAGGTTTTACAATGAGGGCAAGTATTGGTAATTACGTATACAATAATGTTGCTTCTCAGTATGGTACAGAGCAGGGACTTACGCTTAATAATTATCTTCAGAATGTTCATACCAGCTATTTGGATACTGGATTCAAAAGCACTCAACTTTTATCAGATTATTATGTTGAAAATGCATCGTTTGTAAGAATGGATAATATCAATTTGGGATATAATTTTCCAAGATTTATAAAAGATTCAAAACTAAGAATTTTTGGATCAGTTCAGAATGCATTTGTAATCACAAAATACAGCGGATTAGATCCTGAAGTATTTAATGGGATAGATAATAACTTATATCAAAGACCAAGAGTGTATTCATTAGGATTTAATTTTCAATTTTAATTAAATAGAAATCATGACATTTAAATATATCAATAAAACAATATTTGCTGCTAGTCTTACGGCAGTACTATTTCTTACTTCTTGTGAGAAAGATTTAGATAGATTACCAGAAACCGAAGTGACATCAGCATCTGTGTATGCTGACTTTAATAATTATAAAGGTGTTTTGGCTAAAATATATGCAGGTTTAGCAATGAGTGGTCAAAATGGAGGAGATGGTGATCCTGATATTAGTGGAATAGATGGAGGTACATCGAATTATATCAGACAATATTTTCAATTACAAGAGTTATCAACGGATGAAGCTGTAATTGCATGGGGAGATGGATCTTTACCAAGTCTTCACAGTATGACATGGTCTGCAAGTAATGAATTTGTTGCAGCATTATATTATAGAATTTATTACCAGGTTGGGCTTGCTAATGAATTTATTAGAGAAACAACAGATGAAAAGTTAGCTTCTAGAAATATTTCGGGTACAAATGCAGAAGAAGCAAGGATGTATAGAAATGAAGCTCGTTTTATGAGAGCATTAAGCTATTCTCATGCAATAGATCTTTTTGGTAATGGGCCATTTGCAACAGAAACGAGTGAAGTTGGAACAACTCCACCACCAAGAATTGAACGTAAAGAGCTTTTTAATTATATAGAATCAGAGTTAAAAAGTTTAGAAGGATTATTAAAAGATCCAAGAACAAATGAATATGGACGTGCTGATAAAGCTGCCGTTTGGATGTTATTATCAAAACTATATCTTAATGCTGAAATATATACAGGACAAGCTAGATATTCTGATGCTAGAGTGTATGCTGAAAAAGTAATCAATGCGGGATATTCATTAAAAGCTAATTACGGAGAATTATTTTTGGCAGACAATAATTTAGATAATAATGAGACAATATTTTCTGTAAACTATGATGGGACTCATACCAGAACATTTGGAGGTACCACTTATATTATTCATGCGGGTACAGGAGGATCTATGAATCCTGCAAATTTAGGAATTAATAGTGGTTGGGGCGGTTTAAGAAGTACTAAAAATATTGCAGCATTATACCCCACTACAAATGGTTCTATAGATAAGAGAGGTAATTTTCATACAGATGGGCAAAGTTTAGAAATCAATAATGTCGCTACTTTTACAGATGGATACCCAATTATTAAGTTTAAAAATGTTAAAAGGAATGGGCAGCCTGGTTCAGATTTAGCTGGAGATTTTGTTGATACAGATTTTCCTTTATTTAGACTTGCAGAAGCATATTTAACCTATGCAGAAGCTGTTTTGCGTGGAGGTGGTGGCAACACTGCTACAGCAATTCAATATGTTAATTTGTTGAGACAAAGAGCGTACGGTAATAGTTCGGGTAATGTGTCTTCTATTAATCTAGATTTTATATTAGATGAAAGAGCACGTGAATTATCTTGGGAAGCAGTAAGAAGAACAGATTTAATTAGATTCGGAAAGTTTACATCAGGAAGCTATTTATGGCCTTTCAAAGGAGGAGTTAAAGATGGTAAAGCTGTAGAAGATTTTAGAAAGCTATATCCAATTCCTGCAAGTGATTTGAATGCTAATCATAATCTAATTCAAAATCCTGGTTATTAATTAAAAAAACACTATTAAAATGAAACATTTATTGAGAATATTAGCAATAGCTTTTATAGGTTTTCTGGTTATTTCATGTGAGAAAGATGAAGATCAGGCTATAATTACAGAGACAACTAAAAGTAAAATTTTAACAGATAAGACAACTATCCTTTTGGATAAAAATAATCCGGATAATGTTGCATTAAATGTTACTTGGAGTAAATCTGCTTTTGATGTAGCTGTAGTTGCAACCCAGCAATTGCAGTTTGGAATTAAAGGGAAAAATTTTGAAGGAGCATCTAATGTTGAAGCAGTAACTTCTCCTCTAACATTTACAAATAAACAACTTAACAGTATAGCTTTAAGTTTAGGAGCAAGTCCTAATGTTGTTACTGAGATTGAAGTAAGATTAAGAACTCTGATTGGAGCAGCTCCTTTTTATTCTGATGTAACTACTTTAACAGTTACACCTTATCTTT
The DNA here is from genome assembly GCF_003815655.1 of Chryseobacterium sp. G0201. Taxonomy (NCBI): domain Bacteria; kingdom Pseudomonadati; phylum Bacteroidota; class Flavobacteriia; order Flavobacteriales; family Weeksellaceae; genus Chryseobacterium; species Chryseobacterium sp. G0201. The sequence continues at coordinate 3,451,180 of NZ_CP033917.1, forward strand.
TAGGTCCTGTATACAATTATGCAGATTTATTTTTAATTGGTGATGCTACAGCGGGAGCTTGGGATAATTCTGCTACAAATGCGAAAATTTATCCATTGCAAAAATCAAGTACATCCGGTATTTATTCTTATACAGGTTATTTTGCTCAAGGAGGTTTCAAAATGATAGCAAAGCCAGGAGAATGGACAATTCAGTATGGTTTAGGGTCTTCTGCGGGAATTTTAAGCACTGATGGAGGTTCAGGAAATATTAGTGTTGCCACAGCAGGCTATTATAAATTAACAGTAAATACGACAGCATTAACTTACACTTTTGCTCCAGCTACACCTCCGACAGTTACTTATACATCAATCTCAATGATTGGAACAGCGTCAGGTGATTGGAATACAGATGTAGATATGCTGCAGTCAACATTTGATCCGCATGTTTGGGTTAAGAAAAATGTACTATTAAATTCTGGAGAATTTAAATTCAGAGCTAATCATGCTTGGTCAACAAGTTGGGGAGTTGCTGAAGAATTTTTTGGAATTGCTACTACAAGCGGTGGCAATATTCCATTAACCACTTCTTTTACTTACGACGTTTATTTTAATGATATAACAGGAGCATATTCAGCGATTCCTTATTATCCATAAAAAAATAAGCAATTAATATTAATATACATTGAATTTATAAAGTAAAGTGTTGCTTTTTAGCAGCACTTTCTTTATTTTTAAAACTTATAATTAGTTATTATGAAGAAAATTACAGTTGGGGCATTTTTGCTGTCAATGATGTTTGTGGGAGTGAATGCACAATCTTTAAAATCGCCGGACGGAAAGTTTGAAATGAGCTTTCAGTTAAAAGGAGGAGTACCTTATTATAACCTAAAATATAATGGGGCGACAGTGGTGGAAGATTCCAAATTGGGATTGAGATTATTTAAAGATACTTCGATAAAATTTGCATCGGAGATTGCAAAACCGGAAGATGCAAAATTTGATCTTAACAATGGTTTTACGAAAACTGACGAAAAAAGAGATTCTAAAAATGAAACTTGGCAGCCTGTTCTTGGCGAAAAGAAAAGTTATATCAATAATTACAACGAATTGGCGGTTACGCTTAATCAGGCGTCGGCAGACAGAAGTATTGTTGTAAAATTCAGATTGTTTAATGATGGGTTGGGATTCAGATATGAATTTCCACAGCAGAAAAACCTTAATTATTTCACCATTCGTGAGGAAGATTCTGAAATCGATTTCCCAACAGACATGAAAGCTTGGTGGATGGTTGCAGATTACGATTCTCAGGAATACCAATATCAGGAAACAAAGATTTCCGAAATTCCTGCAAGATGGGATAAAGCTTTTGATGCCAATGCGTCTCAGTCTTTAGTTAAAAATGCAGTTCAATCTCCATTAATGCTGAAAAAAGAAGGCAAAGATCCTTTATATATCAACGTTGCGGAAGCTGCTGTTTTAGATTATCCGGCTTCACATTTGGAAGTTGATGCTCAGAATTTCAAGTTTAAAACGCACCTTACTGCAGATAGACAGGGAGCAAAAGGATATATTCAGACACCTTCTGTAACGCCTTGGAGAACAATTATTGTTTCGCCAAAAGCAGAAGAAGTGATGGCTTCAAAAATGATTTTTAATCTTAATGAGCCTACAAAATATACCGATACATCTTACATTCACCCTACAAAATATATGGGCGTTTGGTGGGAAATGATCATCGGGAAATCTCAGTGGGCGTACGCAGAACCAGAGTCAAACGTTCGTATCGGGCAAACCGATTTTTCAAAATTAACACCAACCGGAAAGCACGCTGCAAACAATACAAAAGTTAAAGAATATATTGATTTCGCAGCAGAAAACGGTTTCAAGGGCTTATTAATTGAAGGTTGGAATATCGGTTGGGAAGATTGGTTTGGTCATTCAAAAGAATTTGTTTTCGATTTTATCACGCCATATCCGGATTTTGATATTAAAATGTTGAATGAATATGCTCATTCTAAAGGGATTAAGCTAATCATGCACCACGAAACTTCAGGTTCTGCAACGAACTACGAAAGATGGTCAGACAAAGCTTTCCAGTTGATGAACAAATACGGCTATGACGCTGTTAAAACAGGTTATGTAGGCGACATCATTCCAAGAGGGGAGCACCATTATTCTCAATGGACAATCAATCATTTTTATAGAATTGCTGAAAAAGCAAATGAGTATAAAATCATGATAAATTCTCACGAATCCGTTCGTCCGACAGGAGAAAGCCGTACGTATCCAAACTATATTTCCGCAGAAGCTGCTCGTGGAACTGAATACGAAGCATTTGGAGGAAATAATCCTGATCACCAGACAATTTTACCATTCACAAGATGGATGGGAGGTTCTATGGATTACACGCCGGGAATTTTCCAGACAAAATTAGATTATTATTTCCCTGGAGATAAGCGTTTTGTAAAAACTACGCTGGCAAAGCAATTGGCTTTGTATGTTACAATGTACATGCCTCTTCAAATGGCGGCAGATTTACCTGAAAACTACAAAAAGCACATGGATGCTTTCCAGTTTATCAAAGATGTAGCGGCAGATTGGGATGATACAAAAATTTTATCGGCAGAACCGGGAGATTATGTAATCACAGCCAGAAAAGCTAAAGGTACTGAAAATTGGTTCGTTGGAGGTATTACGGACGAAAACAAACGTGATTATACGGTAGATTTTTCTTTCTTAGATAAAGGTCAGAAATATGAAGCAACGATCTATGAAGATGGAAAAGATGCTGATTATATTGATAATCCTCAAAGTTATAACATCTACAAAAAAGAAATTACCAGTAAATCTAAGATTAACTTCAAAATGGTAAGAAGTGGTGGGTTTGCAGTAACGATTAAGAAGATTAATAAGTAAATTTTTAAGTAAAAATGTTTTTTCTTGTGAATTTATTTTTCTATATTTGGTGAGATAAGTAAAATAATAACCTATTTAACTCATTTTTTATGAAAAAGAAATTTAAAATCACGAGTAATCTCGAACAGAAAGAAATTCTAAAAAAATCAATTCAGAATTCTGAAAATGAAAACGTAGATCTTTACAAATCTATTTTCGGAGGAATCAATAATTTAGGCTCAAACCCTGGAACGCTTACTCCCGGTACACGTAACCCGAGTACTTGTGATGTTGTGGCTATTTCAGGTGCATCTGCTGCTTATGACAGAGTAGATCAATTTTTAAGAGCTTAAAAATTACTGATTTTTTTAAAAACATTAGTTCTTCGTTAGTCAAATAACGAAGAACTTTATTTATTGATATAGATATGGTTACTTCTTTTGTTCTGAAGGTTGCAAGCAGATGCAACCTCAATTGTTCGTATTGCTACATGTATAATTTAGGGGATAAAACTTATCTGAAGCAACCTAAATTTATGTCGATGCATACGATAAAAACTTTCGCAGATAAATTATCCCATTATAGCAAAGAAAATGGTTTGAGGTCTTTTCAAATTGTTTTTCACGGAGGTGAACCTTTATTATTACCAAAAGAATTTTATAAGGAAAGCGTAAGGATTTTTACAGAAACACTCACCGATTCTTATTTTGACTTTGTTATTCAGACTAATGGTGTTGGTCTGGATGAAGATTGGTATGCTCTTTTTAATGAATTAAACATTCGTGTCGGAATCAGTATGGACGGTCCCAAAGAATACCACGACAAATACCGTGTTTTTCATAACGGAAAAGGGTCTTATGATGAGGTTCGAAACGCGATACAAATTGGTTTAGACAAGGGTATGCATGGGGTATTATCTGTTGTGAATCTCAATATTACTCCGCTTGAATTGTATGAGGAATTTAAAAATCTTAATATTCCGAGTTTTAATCTTCTCTTGCCGGATGGGCATTTCGACAAACTTCCGGATGATTTTTTAAAAGAAAAAGTAAATACTCATAACTATACTCCATATGCAGATTGGCTGATAGACTTATTCACCATATGGAAAAGTGATCCCGACAGACCTAATATGAGGTTTTTTAAAACACTGATTCAACTTATTGCGGGTGAAGAAGTTGGTGATCAAATGGTTGGACTGAAAAAAAATGGAGTAGCTGTAGTAGAAACCAATGGAAATCTGGAAGTAGCGGACTCTATCAGAGCTTGTTATGAAGGAATTACAAGAAACGACATCAATATTCACACCCACGAAATAGGCTCCATATTAGAAGATCCGCTTTTTGATATTTATATCAATTCTCATCAGATGGTCAGTGAAAAATGTCTTAATTGTCCAATTTATGAAATTTGTGGAGGCGGTTTTCTTTTAAACAGATATTCTAACGAAAACGGGTTTGATAATCCTACGATTTACTGTCATGACATGATAAAACTGGTAAGTTATATCCAAAATGATCTTATCAACAGCTTGCCTGAAGAGGTTTGCAGAGAAATGGAACTCACAAGGGTTTCATATCACGAGATTGTAGAAGAATTGGAAAACAGAACTTCTGTTTCCGTTCAGAAAAATATTAAAGATAAATTATTAGCCTATAGTTTAGCATGAGTTTAAGAAAAGGTATCAGAATATATGATCGTCATATTAAAAATATAAAAGATCAAATCAGCATCAACACGGGGGTTACTCCTGTAAAGAATACAAATCCTGAAATTGAATATTACAGTAACGCCTATTTGCCTAATATGGACTGGCGTACCCTTACAGATTCGGAATATAGAAAAATTTCTACAGCAGATGCCGATCGTAAGATATTTAATACTTTAGGAGTGGGTGTAATTCCTGATATGTTAAAAGATTTGTTTAAAAAATTGGATCTGAATGAATGTGAATCTCTTTTTGATGTTCCAAAAAAGTTTCAGGAAAACGAAAGTCTGATAAAACAGATTAACGAAGCAACAAATATTTTTTTGGATGAGAAATCTTTAGAAAGTAATTATAAATTTCATCGCATTGCCCGATCTCTTCCCGATATGCAGAGTACGACTTTCCATCATATAGGTGAGAATGCTTTTAAATATACAGGGTTGCATATTGATAAAAGCATCTTTTTTACGCCACATACTGCCCATAAGTCAGGGAACAGGATTTCTATCAATATAAGCACAGAATCCCGTTATTTATATTTTATTAATTTAACCCTGAGACAGATTTATGGTGAAGTACAGAAAAAATTTACGGACAAAATAACTTCTGAAAATATTGTTGAACAATTTTTCAATCTTTATCCTGAATATCCTGTTCTAAGACTGGAAATTAAACCTTACCAATACTATATTGCGCCTACAGATAATTTTATCCATGACGGTACAACCTTAGGAAATAAAGGTTTTGATGTTACCATGGTATATGTGGGAGTATTTGATAAATATTAAGATATGCAAAAACTAAAACCAGGAATCAGAATATACTCAGAAAAGGACACAGGAATCATACAGATTAATTCCGGAATAATTCATCATTCAAAACAGGTTCCCAATGAAATTATTTTCAAAAATGAAAAATTTATACAGTGCTATGAGCCTGAAGCCCATCTGCCTAAAAGAGATTGGCGTAAATTAGATGCGGAAGAACACAACATTATTGCAGGAAATCATCAGAATAAAAAAGACTATAATTCAGTTTTTACAGGTGAAATCCCTGATCAGGTAAAAGATCTTTTCCGTAAATTGAATCTGTATACAGCTCATTCTGAGGAAGAGGTATTAGATAAATTCAAAGAAAATCATCAACTGGTAAACGAAATAAATATCAAATTAAATGAGTTTTTGGAAAGTATTTCTCTGGCTCCGTTTAAGTTTATGAGCCTTACAACAAACTATGCAAATAGCGAAATTGTATCATTAGATAAAAGGAAATTACCGGCAGGTTATACTATTAATGATTTAAAGTTTATTGGTGTTCATAAGGACAGTTCAAAAAACATGACGTTGCATACGGCTCATAAATTCGGAAACAGAATTACCCTGAATCTTGGAAAAGAGTCAAGGTATTTATTGCTGATGAATCTATCTATGCTTCAGGCTTATAACATGATTAAAAAAGAAATAGATGTAAAAGAAAATGAAGTGAACAACAAGAATATTACATCTTATTTCATGAAACTGTTCCCGGATTATCCTATGTTGAAAATAGAACAGAAACCTTATCATTATTATATTGCGCCTACAGACAACTGTTTCCATGACGGTTCTACTTTTGGAAGCACTTCTCTGGATATTGTCATGACTTATCTCGGGAAATTTTTAATTTAATCATCACTATTACTATGAAATATATCTTAGCTTTTTTATTGTCAATTTTTTCGCTCATTCAGATCATGGCTCAAAAAAAACTTCCTGTTATAAAGGCTAATTCACCCAAAGCTATCTTCATTGAAGAAGATAACGGACTAAAAACGGACTGGAATATAGATCCTTCTATAAAACCTGATGCTTACATTGTTTCTAAAATAAGTAAAGGTTCTAAAACGGTAAAAATAAAAACAGACATCGATTCCATCAAAATAACGGTGAAAAAAGGAGAAAATAAAGATTTTGTGATTCTTCTTAAAGATAAAGATTCTTGCCTGACGAGAATTGAAAGCCAGGCTCCTAAAAATTTCAGTACCGTGAAACCCGCTTTTCATGACAGCATCCGTTTGGGTATTAATGAGCAGAATACAATGTTTGTAAAGGCAGCTTTAAACAAAACAGATTCTCTTATACTTAATTTTGATACGGGAACGAGTAATCTTTCCCTCACTGCAGAGGCTTTAAAAGATAAAATTAAACAATCCCTGAAAGCAGGAGTAAACGTCCTCTCAATCGGAAACAAAAAATATTATGGCTTCAAAATTTATAAAGTGGAGTTATCGGGACACGGAACAGACGGAAGATTTGGCTGGGACTTGTTTGACGGAATGGTGGTAGAGCTTAATTATGATCATGGAACAATGGTGGTTCACTCTCAACTTCCGGAATACGTGAAAAAAGATAAAGCTTATGAACCATTAAATATAAAATATTTTAATAAAGTGTTTTTTGTTGAAACAACAATAAAACAGGGTTCTAAAACAAATAAAGACTGGTTCCTTTTTGATACAGGATATCAGCGTACAGCCATGTTGGACGGGCCTTTACTCAGGGAACAGAATTTTCCTACAGATCAGATGAAAATTATAAAAAAAGTGATCATGAAAGGAGGTCAGGGAAATGAAATCCCTGTCATAACGGCCAATCTCGAATCGCTGAGTCTGGGTAAATATAATCTTAAAAATATTCCGGCTCAACTGCTCTCCGAAAGTAGACCCATAATGGATAAAAAAATGAATATCCTTGGAAATGAAATCTTAAAGAGATTTAATATTTTTCTTGATTTTCAAAATAATGTAGTCTATATAAAGCCCAATAAACTATTTAATGACGAGTATATTGAAAAGCAGTAAATACTGTAAAATAAATATTTCTTAACTTTATAATCCTTGAAGCTTTCCTGTCTTTAAGGGTTTTTATTTTAGAGATTGTTTGTTTTTAATGATGTTTATGATAAAAACTTTTAACAAGTAAAATTATATGAAGAACTTCAGATATTTATAATTTATTTAATTATCTTTAATTCTATGAAAAAAATGAAGAAAGCGGTTTTATTATTATTGGTTTTAATGGGTGGAATGGTTAATGCTCAGGAAATCAAGCGAATAATAGATCGAAACGAAGCATTCAGAAAAGATACTGTGTTTACCATTAAAAATGATTTAAAGGAAACCTATTTGCCGGTAACTGTCATTAAAGGGAAAGAAAAAGGTCCTGTTTTCAGCATTGTTGCGGGCATTCACGGTTACGAATATCCACCGATTATTGCCGTTCAGGAATTACTAAATGAGATTAAACCTGAAAATATAAAAGGAACGTTAATCATTATTCCAATCGCCAATGTTGAGGCTTTTCAAAAAAGAATACCTTTCCTTAATCCTTTAGACCAAAAAAACTTAAATAATACTTTCCCGGGCTCTCAAAATGGAACACCAACCGACCAGATTGCGAATATTATTACAAAAGAAATTATATCAAATTCCACTATATTTTTAGACATTCACGGAGGCGATGCCAATGAAGATTTGCTGCCGTTTGTATGCTATTACGATAGAAAAGATACACCAGAAAATAAAAAATTAGCTCACGATCTGTCTGTCCAGTCTCAAATCGATCATATTGTTTCTTATCCATACAATCTTACGCCTACAGAACCTGCAAAATACGCTTTCAAGCAGGCAACCCAGCAGGGAATTACAGCTTTAAGCATTGAAGCCGGAAAATTAGGAACTGTTCAGAAAGAAAATGTAGACATGATCAAGACTGCCGTTTACAACATGCTTGAATCTTCCGGAAATTATATAAGGAATAAATCAAATATCAAAAAACTTAAAGCAATACTTCTTAATCAACAAGATTATATAAAAGTTCCCGAAAACGGAATTTTTTACAGCGAGTTGAAAAGTGGAGATAAAGTAACAAAAAATCAAGTTTTAGGCTATATTACAGACGAATTTGGAAGCAAAAAACAGAATGTTATTTCAAAAACTGATGGAATTATTTTATACAAAATAGGAACTCCACCCGTGAATAAAGGCGAAACTTTATTTTGTATAGGGTATTCAGACAAAAAATAAAATCTAAAATGTCAAAAGCTTTGAGTTCTTTGCTGAGTAGAACGCCTTTGCGAACTTAAAAGCAGTTAGTAGTCAAAAAAACTTTGTGCTCTTTGCGTTAAAAAAAATAAAAGCACCTATTTTAATTAAAATTAAAACAAAAAAAATGAAAAAATTATACACAATTATTGCGCTCTCAACCGCGGTAATCGCCTTTTCTCAAAAACCTTTAGACAAAGTAGAACCTGCCTTTTGGTGGAAAGGAATGAAAAATCCTGAGCTTCAGATCTTGGTTTACGGAAAAGATATTGCCAACAATGAAATCGAACTTTCAGACGGAGTTAAAGTTAAAAACATTGAGAAAGTTGAAAACCCCAACTATGTTTTTGTGACGGTCAATACGAACGAAATCAACGTTCCGAAGTTTAAGATTAATATAAAAAATGGCAAAAAAAATATTGGTTCTTATACTTATGAATTAAAAGAAAGACAGCCAAATTCCGCAAATAGAGAATCTTTTACTTCGAAAGATGTTATGTATTTGATCATGCCTGACCGTTTTGCCAATGGTGATGAAAAAAATGATTCAAGCCCGAATTTAACAGAAAAGGCCAACAGAAATCTTCCAAACGGTCGACATGGCGGGGATTTGCGAGGAATCATCAACAATCTTGACTATATTCAAAACTTAGGAGCAACATCAGTTTGGTTAACTCCTGTGAATGAAGACAACGAAAAAGTTTATTCCTATCACGGTTACGCTCAAACCGATTTATATAAGATCGACGGTCGTTACGGAACCAACGAAGAATACAAAGAACTTTCCCAAAAATTAAATAAAAGGAACATGATGTTGGTGATGGATTATGTCACCAATCACTGGGGAATTTCACATTGGATGATCAAAGATCTGCCCACAAAAGATTGGATTCACTGGTTTAATGATGGCGAAAATGGTTTCAAACGCTCTAATTATAAAACAACAACGCAGTTTGATACAAACGCTTCTGAGGTCGACAAAAAATTGGCATTAGACGGTTGGTTTGATACAACAATGCCCGATATTAATCAAAAAAATCCTTTGGTTTTAAAATATTTAACCCAAAACGCAATCTGGTGGATAGAATATGCGGAATTGGGAGGTTTCCGTGTAGATACTTATCCTTACAACGATAAAGAAGCGATGGCAAAATGGGCAAAAGCGATCACCGATGAATATCCGAAATTCAATATTGTCGGAGAAACTTGGCTGAATACTGCAGCCTATATTTCAGCTTGGCAAAAGGGTTCAAAAACAGGAGAAGCAGCAAATTATAACTCAAATCTTCCGTCTGTGATGGATTTTATGCTGTATGGAGATATGCCGAAAGCTTTGAAAGAAAAAGAAGGCTGGGACAGCGGAATGAATCGAATTTACAACAGTTTAGCAAGCGATTTCCTTTATCCTGACATTAATAATGTGATGGTTTTCTTTGAAAATCATGATACAGAAAGATGGAACGAGATTTTTAATAATGATCCAAAAGCTTATAAACTTGGTTTAACATTGATTTCAACCGTTCGCGGAATTCCGCAAATTTATTATGGTTCTGAAGTTGGGATGCGTGGCGACAAAAATAAAGGTGGCGATGCCGATATTCGCAGAGATTTTCCGGGTGGCTGGAAATCGGATCAACAAAATGCTTTGAATCCTTCAACTCAAACTGCTGAACAAAAGGAATTTTATCAGTTCACACAGAAGTTATTAAATTGGAGAAAAGGAAAAGAAGTTATTCATTCCGGAAAAACTAAAAATTTCGTTCCTCAGAATAATGTTTTTGTGTACTTTAGATATAATGAAAAAGAAAATGTGATGATTGTTTTAAATAATAATGAAAAAGAGGAAAAATTAGATTTAAAGCATTTTGCAGAATCTTTAAAAGGAGTTTCAAAAGGTAAAGATGTGATTTCTGATAAAGAAATTTCGTTACAAAACAGCTTAACGATACCTGCGAAAACCTCTATGATCATTGAATTAAAGTAAAACACTAAAAACACAAATATTTACACGAATTTCCACAAATAATTAATGTAATTCGTGTAAAAATTGGTGCTCTTTGCGTTAAAAATAAAATTTTAAAAGATCAAAATTTAAATATGAAAAAAACTACAATATTCTTCACTTTAATCTTATTTGTATTGAGCTTTACAACAATTTCCGCTCAATCAAAATTTGAAAAAGAAAAAACAGAAATAGGAACAATGCTAGACGGCTTCAATATCGCTGCAGCAAAAGCTGATTTTGCGACTTATTTCAATTATTTCGCAGACGAATCTACATTCATAGGAACAGATGCAACTGAAGTTTGGGATAAAAAAGCGTTCATGGTTTGGGCAAAACCTTATTTCGACAAAAAGAAAACCTGGAATTTCACTTCATTAAAAAGAAACATTTATTTCAGCAAAGATGGAAAATTAGCTTGGTTTGATGAGGTATTAGATACTCAAATGAAGATCTGCCGCGGTTCCGGAGTTGTAGAAAAAATAAATGGAGCTTGGAAAGTGAAACAGTATGTACTTTCAATGACAATTCCAAACGATGTATCTGATAAAGTGATAGCTGAAAAGACTGCGATTGAAGATGTTCTTATTCAACAATTAAAAACACAGAAATGAGAGGAATTCAAACTGATACAAAATTTACAAAAAGAGTAAAACCAAATCTTTCCATGCCTCAAATTATCAATATGAGTATGGGATTTTTGGGAATTCAGATGGCTTTCGGCTTACAGAACGGAAACGCGAGCAGGATTTTGGCCAATTTAGGAGCTGATGTTCACGAATTATCTTGGTTCTGGCTAGTTGCGCCATTTACAGGACTGATCGTTCAGCCAATCATCGGTCACATGGGCGACAATACTTGGAGTCCATTAGGAAGAAGAAAACCATATTTTCTAATTGGTGCAATTTTATGTGCGATCGGGTTGGTATTGCTTCCTAATGCAGCAACGGTAACTCATATGTTTGCTGCAAATGCGCTTTTATTGGCGGTTGTTTTCCTTGCGATGATGGATGCTTCCGTGAATATTGCGATGGAACCTTTCAGAGCTTTGGTAGGTGATATGCTTCCGAAACATCAGGGAACATTAGGATTTTCAATTCAGACTATTTTAATTGGAATAGGGGCGGTTGTAGGTTCGTATGTTCCTAGTTTATTGACAAAATTAGGAGTCTCAAATGAAGCTCCAGAGGGTTTTGTGGGAGATAATGTGATCTATTCTTTCTATGTTGGAGCCGGATTACTGATCATAACGATACTTTACACAATTATTACAACTAAAGAATATTCTCCGAAAGAATTTGCAGAGTTTGAGGACGGAAAAGAAGTCGTAGAAGAAAAATCTAAATTCAGCGATATTTTTAAGGATTTTGCCAATATTCCTACTCAAATGAAAAAATTAGGAATCGTTCAGTTCTTCTCTTGGTTTGCTTTGTTTACGATGTGGGTTTTTACGACAAGTGCTTTGGCGACTCATCATTTCGGACTTTCTCCTGAAGATACTCATTCAAAAGCCTTTAATAATGCAGGAGATTTGACGGGTGAATTGTTCGGGATGTACAATCTTTGGGCGATTCCATTTGCTTTTTTATTAACTCCATTTGCAAAATGGATCGGGAAAAAACAAACCCACGCTCTTGCATTAGCTTGTGGCGGATTAGGATTAATTTCAATGTATTTCATTAAAGATGTCAATCATTTGTGGATGTCAATGATAGGACTAGGTTTTGCGTGGGCTAGTATTTTAGCAATGCCTTATGCGATGTTGATAGAAGTTATTCCACAAAGAAAAATGGGAGTTTACATGGGGATCTTCAACTTTTTTATTGTAATTCCTCAAATCATCAACGGACTTTTTGGAGGCCCGATTGTAAGTAATATTTTTGGAAATCAGGCAATGGATTATGTTGTCGTTGGAGGAGTTTGTATGTTGATTGGAGCATTGGTGACTATGATTTTCATTAAATCAGAAGATGAAACGCCACAGGAAATTAAAGAGGAAATTCAGCAGGTACATTTTTAATTATTTTATTTAAAGTGAAATTCTAAAATAAAAGAAGCCTTTTAAAACAACAAAAGCGGATTTGAAATAATCCGCTTTTTAATTTACTATAATCAGATGGGCTTTAGCCAAAACTTTATAATCTTAACAACTTAATTTTATCATTAATTTCAATTAAACTAATTCTTCAATTTTCGCAACTGTTTTTGCTAAATTTTCATCCTTCAATTGAGGAACCATCAATCCCTGAGATTGGAAAACTTCCACATCAGTAATTCCGATGAAAGCGAATAACGTTTTTAGATAATGCTCCATATTTTCGATCAATCCGTTTTCATAAACGCCGCCGATTGCAAAATTTAAATATAATTTTTTGCCATGAATAAGGCCTTTTGGAGTTCCGTCAGCGTAAGAGAATGTTTTTCCGCCAACCGCAATACTGTCGATCCATGATTTTAACGTTGATGGAAAAGTGAAGTTGTAAAAAGGAACACCAATCACGATAATGTCAGCTTCCTCAAGTTGTTTCAATGATTCTTCCGAATATTTTCCTGCTTCTTTTTCTTGCTCACTTTTTTCTTCGTCCGGAACTCTTGAAGCGCTAAAATGATGAATTTCCAAATGCGGAATCGGGTTTGCTGCCAAATCACGGGTTACCACTTTACTGCCAGGATTTTTTTCTAACAATTGATTGATAACAGCCTGAGAAAGTTTGTTGCTTATAGAATTTTCTCCGCTGATACTGGTTTGGATATTTAAAATATTTGCCATTTTGTTTTAACTTTTTTTTGTTTTTTATTACTGACAAAATTATTGTAAATTTACTTTCCAAAGTATAGTAGTTACCTAAAGGAAAGTGAAAAAAATGGAAAAACAACACAATCATAAAGACTGTATGCAGGCTCTGAAGCCTGTCCGCGATACCTTAGATGTTATCAATGGCAAGTGGAAACTGCAGATCATCATCTCTTTAAATCACGGAAATAAACGTTTCACAGAGATTGAAAGAAGTATTCCTAAGCTGACTTCCAAAGTTTTAGCCAAAGAATTAAGGGAACTCGAACAAAACGGCTTGGTCGAAAGAATAGTCAAAGACACTTATCCCGTAAGTATTGAATATTTCCCTACAGAACATACAAAAACACTTCATCCCGTGGTAGAATCGTTAAAAGACTGGGGTGAAAATCATCGTAAACATATTTTCGGAAGCCCAACGGAAGCGGAGAAAAGTGAATAGAAAATATTACTCATTTTTCGGGAGCTGTTTCCCGCTTTCCGTTGCAATCTTTTTTTTCAAAAAAGGATTTTCTCTTCAATCGGGGCTAGGGTATTTGTCACTATCACTAGTTTTTGTCATTGCGAGGAGCGTAGCAACGAAGCAATCTCATTAAGAAATAGATATTCTCGATATTAATAAAAACTCTATGCGTTTAAACAAGCATCCGAAAGTATCTTCATTTTTCTTATCCTACGTCAACATTTCTCAAGTCTGTACACCGTAAATTTGTACCATAAATAATCACAATATGAAAACAGTATATCATAAAGCAGATACAAGAGGTCACGCAGATCACGGTTGGTTAAATTCTTACCATACCTTCAGTTTTGCGAACTATCAAAATAGAGAAAGAAGTAACTTTGGCGTTTTAAGAGTATTGAATGACGACACCGTTTCTCAGGGAATGGGTTTCGGAACACATCCTCATAAAAATATGGAAATCATTTCCATTCCGTTAGAAGGAGATTTGGAGCACAAAGATTCTATGGGAACGACTGCTGTAATCAAAAAAGGTGAAATTCAGGTGATGAGCGCCGGAACCGGCGTTATGCACAGCGAATACAACAAAAATAAAGATGAAGCCGTAAAATTCTTACAAATCTGGATTTTCCCAACAGAAGAAAATGTTGAACCAAGATACGACCAGAAAAGCATCAAAGAAGGCGAAAAAATCAATGGATTCCAACAGATTTTATCTCCAAACAAAAATGACGACGGCGTTTGGATTCATCAGGATGCATGGTTTAATTTAGCCAATTTTACGAAAGGAAACGGCAAAAATTATACGCTTAACAAAAAAGGAAACGGCGTTTATGCTTTTGTATTAAAAGGAAGCGCAAAAGTTGGTGACAGAATTTTAAATGAAAGAGATGGTTTAGGAATCTGGGATACTCAAAGCTTTAATATCGAAGCTGTCGAAGACACAGAAATCCTTTTAATGGAAGTCCCAATGGAATTACCGTCTTATCTTAAATAATAACTAAATTTGCAAACTTTAAAACAGATAAAAATATAATGAAAATTTTAGCAGTAGCAGGAAGTAATTCTGATGCATCAATCAATAGACAATTGGTAACGTACGCCACAACATTATTCGAAAACGCAGAAGTGGAAATTGTTGATATGAACGATTTTGCAATGCCAATTTATAAACATCAAAGAGAAGTGGAAAGCGGAATTCCGCAACAGGCAGTAGATTTTGCAGCAAAAATTGATGGTGCAGATGTACTTTTGGTTGCTCTTGCTGAGCATAACGGAACCTATTCTACAGCATTTAAAAATGTGTTCGACTGGACTTCAAGAATCAAACCAAGAACAGTTTGGAACGAAGTTCCGATGTTGTTGATGGCTACAGCTCCGGGAGGAAGAGGTGGATTAGGTGTTCTGGAAGCAGCAGAAAAACGTTTTCCGTCGCATGGAGGTAACATCGTTGATACATTTACACTTCCTTTCTTTAATGATAATTTTGACAAAGTGGCTCAAAAAATTTCAAATGAAGAGAAAGACAACGAATTAAGAGAAAAAATTCAGAAGATTTCGGCTATTGAATCGATCCTTGAAAAATAGGTTTGAATATTAATTTAAAATTAATATCTTTGCAAAAAGAAAAAAGATGAAAATTCAGTCCACTTTCAAAGAATGTTTCTCCATAAAAGGAAAAACTGTGGGCACTGAAATTCTGAGATAAAATAACGGCCGATAATCTACCAAGATTGTCGGCTTTTTTATTTTCTAAAATTGATATAAAAAGTATATAAATAAAAGACAAAAAGACATCGGACGTCAGATACCAGACTAATGGTCTGAAATCTGAAATCTAACATCTAATATCTAAATAAAACATGAGCAACACGTACAAATCAGCAGGAGTAGACAAAGAAGAAGGATACAAAACCGTTGACAAGATCAAAAAAGCGGTTGGGGAAACTCACAATTCAAATGTATTGAATCATTTGGGAAGTTTTGGGGCTTTCTATGAAATCGGAGGATACAAAAATCCTGTTTTGGTTTCAGGAACTGATGGAGTAGGAACGAAGCTGAAAGTAGCTTTAGATTCTAAAAAATACGATTCTATCGGAGTAGATTGTTTTGCAATGTGTGCGAATGACATCCTTTGTCACGGTGCAAAACCATTGTTCTTTTTAGATTATTTGGCTTGCGGAAAATTGGATTCTGAGATCGCTGCTGAGATCGTTTTAGGAATGGTAGCAGCTTGTAAAGACAATAACTGCGCATTGATCGGTGGTGAAACTGCTGAAATGCCGGGGATGTACCAGCCTGGAGATTATGATGTTGCAGGATTTTGCGTAGGAATTGTTGAAAAAGATCAGATTATTGACGGTTCTAAAATCAAACCGGGTAACAAAATTATTGCGCTACCAAGTTCAGGATTCCACTCAAACGGATTCTCTTTGGTAAGAAAAGTATTCCCGAATTTCGAAGAAGAATTTGAAGGAAAACCTTTATACGAAACACTTTTAGTTCCAACTAGATTATATTACAAAGATATTCACAAGGTGATTGAAGAAGTTCAGGTTGCAGGTATCGCTCACATTACGGGTGGTGGATTGTACGAAAACATTCCAAGAATTATCGGTGATGGACTTTGTGCTTCAATCGATGCTTCAAAAATCAAAATCCCAAGTATTATGTTGGAATTGGAAAAAAGAGGTGGAGTAGCTCGTGAAGAGATGTTCGGAACATTCAACATGGGTGTCGGAATGATCGTTGTAGTTGATGCAGAACACGCAGAAAAAGTATTACACCTTCTAGACGATGCTTACGAAATCGGAGAAATTACAGAAGGAAGCGAAAAAATTGATTTAAAATTCTAAAAAGACATCAGGTTTAAGATATCAGACGCCAAACTTTTAGTCTAAAATCTAGTATCTAACCTCTAAATTAATGAAAAACATAGTTATACTTGTTTCTGGTTCAGGTTCCAATCTTCAGAGAATCATTGATACCATTGATAATGGAGAAATCCAGAATGCAAAAGTATCTTTAGTGATTGCCGACAGAGAATGTTACGGATTGGAAAGAGCGCAAAATCATAACATAGAAAATGTTCTGATTCCGAGAGGAAAAAACTTCAGTAGCGAATTGAGTAAAATTATCCCTGAAAATACCGATTTAATCGTATTGGCAGGATTTTTATCAATCTTAAAACCTGAGTTTTGTGAAAAATGGAGCGGAAAAATAATCAATATCCATCCGGCTTTACTCCCAAAATACGGAGGAAAAGGAATGTGGGGACATCATGTTCACAATGCTGTTATTGAAGCTAAGGAAAAAGAAAGTGGAGCAACCGTACATTTTGTAACTCCGGGAATCGATGAAGGAGAAGCAATTCTTCAAAAATCATTCCCAGTAACAGAAGATGATACTCCCGAAACGGTAGCGGAAAAAGTTCATTTAGTTGAATATGAAATTTTCCCAATAGCGATCAATAAAGTATTAGGAAACTAATCAGTCCTTTGCTGAGTGAAATGCCTTTGCGAACTTAAAAACATTCAGCATTAATAAAAAAACTTAGCGCTCTTTGCGTTAAAAATAATATCCAGTTTGTCATTCCGTAGGAATCTAAGCATAGTTGAGATGCTTCCAGCATGACAAACAGAACGTAAAAAACACATTTAGATTTTAAATATTTCGAAAAAAAAGCAAAAAATCTAAGTAAAATAAAGTAAAATCGGAGGTGAAAGACCCGGTTTACAGTTTGAAATAGCTGTGAAAAGTAAAAAATTGAAAGTAAAATGAGTAAAAAGAGAGTTTTAATCAGTGTTTCTGACAAAGGCGGATTGATCGAATTTGCACAGTTTTTGGAAGCCCAGAATTACGAATTAATTTCTACAGGAGGGACATTCAAACATTTGAAAGATGCTGGTTTAAATCCAATTCAGATTGATGAGGTTACTAATTTCCCTGAAATGTTGGACGGTAGAGTAAAAACTTTACACCCGAAAGTTCACGGAGGTTTGTTGGCTGTTCGTTCAAGTGAAGAACACATGAAGACGGTTAAAGAACATGGAATTGATTTGATCGACATGGTTATCGTAAACCTTTATCCTTTCTTTGAAAATGTTAACAAAGACATTTCATTACATGAAAAGGTAGAGTTTATCGATATCGGAGGTCCGTCAATGCTTCGTTCAGCAGCTAAGAATTTTGATTCTGTAACGGTTATTACTGATGTTGAAGATTACGCAGCAGTAAAAATTGAAATGGAACAAAACGGTGATACGTACATCGAAACACGTAAAAAATTAGCGGGTAAAGTATTCAATCTTACTTCGGCTTATGATGCTGCTATTTCAAGAATACTTTTAGATGAAGATTATCCAACTTATCTTAATGCATCTTACAAAAAAGTTTCTGACCTTAGATATGGTGAAAACCCACATCAGACGGCTGCTTACTATGTTTCTACTTTCGAGAACGGAGCAATGAAAGATTTCGAACAATTGGGAGGTAAAGAATTGTCTTTCAATAATCTTCGTGATATGGATCTTTGCTGGAAAGTGGTAAACGAATTCAAAGAAGAAATGGCTTGTTGTGCAGTGAAGCATTCTACACCTTGTGGAGTTGCGATCGGAACTTCAGCATTGGAAACGTACCAAAAAACTTTTGAGTGTGATCCTATTTCTATCTTTGGCGGAATTGTTGCTACCAACTACAAGGTTGACGCTGCAACAGCTGAAGAATTAAACAAAACTTTCTTGGAAATCGTTATGGCTCCTGATTTTGATGAGGATGCTTTAGAAATTTTAAGAAAAAAGAAAAATTTAAGAATTATAAAAATCGTTAACCCTGTTTCTGACAAGCAAACTTGGGTGAAGGTTGATGGCGGAATCTTAGTTCAGGACAACGACAGTATCTTCTCTGATGATATTAAAGTGGTTACTGAAACCCAGCCGACAGAAGAGCAGAAGAAAGCGTTGCTTTTCTCTCAGAGAGTAGTGAAATACGTTAAATCAAACGCAATTGTTGTTTCAAACGGAATTCAGGCTTTCGGAATTGGTGGCGGACAGGTGAACAGAATCTGGGCGACTCAACAGGCAATTGAAAGAGCGAAAGGAAAATTCACAGGAGATCTAGTTTTAGCTTCTGATGCGTTTTTCCCTTTCCGTGACGTGGTTGATTTCTGCGCTCAGGAAGGCATCACAGCTATTATCCAGCCGGGAGGAAGTGTAAAAGACCAAGACAGCATCGAAGCAGCAAATGAGCATGGCATTCCGATGATGTTTACTGGTGTTAGACATTTTTTCCATTAATTAAAATAGAATTAAAATTATATTTTGAGATTGTTTTTTTAACATTCAAAATTATATATTTGTAATATTATAGACTAGTTAATTAAATAAAGTATGAGAATATTAATCATAGGTGAAGGTGGAAGAGAGTCTGCTTTGGCAGCTAAACTTCAAAATGACTCAAGAGTTTCTAAAATGTTTTTTGCAAACGGAAACGCTACTACCGATGTAATAGGGAAAAATGTTCATTTATCAGAGATTAAAGAACTTAGAGATTTTGCCATTAAAGAAAAAGTAGATCTTACGATCGTAGGTCCTGAAGCTCCGCTTGTAGCAGGGTTGAAGGATGAGTTTAAGAAGCACGATCTTAAAGTTTTTGGTCCGAATCAAAAAGTAGCAAGTCTTGAAGGAAGTAAGGCTTTCTCTAAAAAATTCATGCAGACCTATGATATCAAGACAGCAAAAGCTGTCGTATTTGATTCATATAACGAAGCTAAAGAATATGTACAAACTCAGGAATATCCTCTAGTGATCAAGGCTAGTGGTTTGGCAGGTGGAAAAGGTGTTGTAATTTGCGACACGTTGGAAGAAGCTGAAGCTACGATCCACGATTTCATGATCAGAAGAATCTATGGAGACGCAGGTATCCGTTTGGTTATTGAAGAATTTTTAGAAGGTTTTGAAGCTTCTATTATCGCATTCTCAAACGGTGAAAAACTATTCCCTTGTATTGCTGCAAAAGATTACAAAAAAGCTGGAAACGGTGATACAGGACCGAACACAGGAGGTATGGGATCTGTGGCACCAAGCCCGGAATTTACAGCAGAACACGCTGCAGATTTCGAACAAAATATTTTAGAACCTACTGTAAAAGGTCTTAAAGCTGAAGGTTTCAGTTTCAAAGGAATTATCTTCTTCGGATTGATGGTAACTAAGAAAGGAACTTACCTTCTTGAGTACAACATGAGATTCGGTGATCCTGAAACTCAGGTATTGATGGCTTTAATGGAAAACAATCTGTTAGACGTTATCAACGACTGTATGGAAGGAAAAGACATCGAACTTAAATTTAAAGACGAAAAAGCAGTTTGTCTTGTAATGTGTTCAGGAGGTTATCCTAGAAATATTGAAACAGGTTTTGAGATCGTAGGCGAAGATAAAGTAAAACACAGTCAGCTGTTATATGCAGGAGCTATCAAAAAAGGCGACAAAGTCGTTTCCAATGGTGGTAGAGTACTCAACATTGTGGCTACAGGAGCAACTTACGATGATGCCCGCAAGAAAGTATACGAAGATGCAGGACATGTACACTTCGATTACAGTTTCTACAGAGAAGACATCGGGAAGTTTTAATAAAAATCAAAAAAAAGATTTGGAACATTTCCAAGTCTTTTTTTGTAAAACGTTTCATCAATAGGATCGGGCTGAATAAGCAAGATCTAAAGACACTTAAGGTGAGCCCTGAAGGGGCGAAACTATAATAGCTCCGGGTGAAACCCGGATAAAAATCATTTATCAATCATCATTTATCAATTATAAAATGAATAACGGTATTATCATATTAGATTTCGGATCTCAGTACAACCAGCTTATCGGAAGAAGAATCCGTGAGATGGGTGTATATTCTGAAATTTTACCTTTCAATACGCCATTAGAAACTATTTTAGAAAAGCAGCCGAGAGGAATTATTCTTTCCGGCGGTCCCAGTTCTGTGAATGCAGAAAATGCTCATTTAGTTGAAAAAGAATTATACGAGCAGGGAATTCCCGTGTTGGGAATTTGCTACGGAATGCAGTTAACAGCACACCTTTTAGGCGGAAAAGTAAATAAAGGTGAAAAAGGAGAGTACGGAAAAGCTCATTTAGATATCATTAAAGAAAGTTCTTTGTTAAAAGGGGTAACTCAAAACTCTGTAGTTTGGATGAGTCACTTTGATGAGGTTGGAGAATTGCCGACAGGTTTTGAACTGAATGCAAAATCTGGTGTAATTGCTTCTATTTCTAATGAAGATAAGAAAATCTATTGCGTACAGTTCCACCCTGAGGTTTCTCACACTGAGGAAGGAGGTAAAATGTTGGAAAATTTCGTTTTCAGCATCTGTAATGCAGGGAAAAACTGGAAACTGACCAACTATATCGAAAAAACAGTTGCAGAAATCCGTGAAACAGTAGGTGACAATAAAGTAATCCTTGGTCTTTCAGGAGGAGTAGATTCTTCTGTAGCAGCTGTTTTAATTCACAAAGCGATCGGTGATCAGTTGCAATGTATCTTTGTTGATACAGGTTTATTGAGAAAGAATGAAGACGTAAAAGTAATGGAAAATTACGGCGAGCATTTTAATATGAATATTAAATTGGTTGACGCTTCAGAAAGATTCTTATCTAAATTAGCCGGAGTTGACGATCCTGAACAAAAAAGAAAGATCATCGGAAACGAATTTATTCATGTTTTTGATGAAGAGTCTCATAAAATCGAAGGTGCTAAATTTTTAGCTCAAGGAACAATTTACCCTGACGTTATCGAAAGTCAGTCGGTAAACGGACCTTCAGCAGTGATTAAGTCTCACCACAATGTTGGCGGACTTCCGGAAGAAATGGAATTTGAGCTGTTGGAGCCTTTGAGAGAGCTTTTCAAGGATGAAGTAAGAAAGGTTGGGGAAGAATTAGGTATTCCTCATCATTTGGTACACAGGCACCCTTTCCCTGGTCCAGGTTTAGGAATCAGAATTTTGGGAGCTGTAGATGCTGAAAAAGTAAAAATTCTTCAGGAAGCTGATGATATTTTCATCGAAGAATTATATAAAAATGATCTTTACGAGAAAGTTTCTCAGGCATTCGTAGTTTTACTTCCTGTAAAATCTGTTGGAGTGATGGGTGATGAAAGAACATATGAGTATACTGCGGTTG
The DNA here is from genome assembly GCF_003815655.1 of Chryseobacterium sp. G0201. NCBI lineage: Bacteria > Pseudomonadati > Bacteroidota > Flavobacteriia > Flavobacteriales > Weeksellaceae > Chryseobacterium > Chryseobacterium sp. G0201. The sequence continues at coordinate 3,473,283 of NZ_CP033917.1, forward strand.
TTCGTTCTGCCAACACCATCGACTTTATGACAGCAACGTGGAGCAGACTTCCTTACGAGTTTTTAGATACTGTTTCAAGCAGAATCATCAACGAAGTAAGAGGGATCAACAGAGTAGCTTACGATATTTCAAGCAAACCACCTGCAACGATTGAGTGGGAATAATTTTGACTTGAATTTTAAATATAAATCCTGCCTTTGGGCGGGATTTTTTTGTTTTTTAGCTTAATTATTTTTGAGGAGCAATTTGAATAAGTCGAACAGTATTATTTATTATTTGAAGCTTTTTGACTTCGTCGAATTGTGCTTTTAATATTTTTATAAGGAGCAATTTCCTGCTTTCCGCTGTATCTTTTTGGTTACGGTCTCCGCTTCGCTCCGACCGCAACCAAAAAGGATGTCGCTCCAATCAGGGCTAGGGTGTTTGTCGCTTTTCAATTTATCTAATCAATTCAATACTCTGTTTGTCATCCTGGAAGGATCTCTACATAGTATTAGCGATGTCATACTGAACGGAGTCGAAGCACCCAAACCATTGCTATAATTGGGTTTTAAAATAATACGGAAAAATTATTGTCTAAATCTATACGATATGAAAAATGTTGCGGTAACAAGAATAAAAAGGAAAAGTTAAACAGCTTTATTACTAGTTTTTTCATAATAATTAAACTTTACGAAAACTTTTATCAATTATTTTTTCCTTAAATTTAGGTAAAATTACATTAAATGCAAATAGAAACACGTCCCCTGACTGTTCAGGATTATGAAGAACTTGTCGTAACAATGAAGCGTGCTTATCCTCAAATGTCAGAATCTATATGGTCAAAAAAAAGTATAGAAAAACTGACAAGAATATTTCCTAAAGGTCAAATCTGTATCACCGTAGATGGAAAATTGGCTGCCGTTGCACTTTCCATTATCGTTAATTATAATGACTTTGGAGATGAACATACTTACAGTGATATCACAGGAAATTATACTTTCAATACCCATTTATCAACAGGAGATGTTTTGTATGGAATAGAAGTCTTTGTTGACCCGGAATATCGTGAATTACGTTTGGGAAGAAGGCTGTATGATGCCCGAAAAGAGCTTTGCGAATTACTTAATCTAAAATCCATTATTTTGGGTGGAAGAATTCCGAACTACCATAAATACAGCCACGAACTTTCGGCTAGAGATTACATCCGAAAGGTAAGAGATAAAGAGATCTATGATCCGGTTTTGTCTTTTCAGTTATCAAATAATTTTCTACCGATCAGAGTCTTGAAAAAGTATCTTCCGGAAGATGAATCCTCAAGAGAAAATGCCGTATTGCTACAATGGAATAATGTATATTACAGCAAAAAACCAAATACGATGCAGGACAGCATCATTCGTCTGGGGTTGGTTCAGTGGCAGATGAGACATTTCAAAGATATTAATGCTTTTTATGAGCAGGTTGAATTTTTTGTAAATGTGATGGGAGATTATAAGTCTGATTTCGTTCTGTTCCCTGAACTTTTCAACACGCCTTTATTAGCTCCTTTCAATAAACTTTCGGAAAGAGACAGTATGATTGAGTTGGCAAAATTATCAGAAGAGATCAAGAATAAAATATCAGAATTAGCGATCAGTTATAATGTAAATATCATTTCCGGAAGTATGCCGGTTTTTGAAAATAATGACCTTTATAATGTGAGTTATCTTCTTCACCGAGACGGAAGGATTGATGAGTACCGAAAAATTCATATTACTCCGAACGAAAGAAAATATTACGGTATGAAAGGTGGAAATGAAATAAGAGTTTTCGATACCGACTGCGGAAAAATAGGTCTAGTAATCTGTTACGATGTAGAGTTTCCTGAACTTCCGAGAATCTTGGCAGATCAGGGTATGAAGATCTTGTTTGTACCTTATCTTACCGATACACAGAATGCTTATATCAGAGTTCGCCATTGTGCGGCTGCAAGAGCAATAGAAAATGAATGTTATGTTGCGATTGCGGGTTGTGTAGGTAATCTTCCTGGGGTTAATAATATGGACATCCAGTTCGGGCAGGCTGCCGTGTTTACGCCTTCAGATTTTGCTTTTCCATCCAATGCTGTTAAAGGGGAGGCAACACCCAATACCGAAATGACATTGATCGTTGACGTGGATTTAAATTTACTGAAAGATCTTCATTACAACGGCTCTGTTCAGGTTATGAAAGACAGAAGAACTGATCTTTATGAAACCTATCTTAAGTAATCTATTTTAGCTTAAAATATAATGATCCTACTTTTTAAAAGTGGGATTTTTTATGTTTAAAATGTGACAAACTTCTTGATATCAATACAAAAAAATAAGCTCCCATTTCTGAGAGCCTATTTTATTTTAAAGATAATTTAAATATTATTCTTTGATGAATTTCTTTTGGGCAGTACCCTTAATATCTTCGATGTCTATTACGTAAACTCCGTTGATCAAATTACTTACATTGATCTTGTTGTTTAAGATAATTCCCGCCGATACTACTTGTCCTGCTGCATTGTAGATCTTATAATTAGATCTTGAACTTGTATTTTTTACATTCAATACAGTTTTTACCGGGTTAGGATAAATCATGATATCCGTCTGGTTTGTTGCATTAGGAACAGCTTGTTTCGAAATTCTCACGGTATAATCTTCAACTTCTCCGTTTGCAAAACTTGTACAGTTTACAGGAATACCGTCTCTCTGCATTGCTACTCTCATTACTACATATTTGTAATCTGTTAAGCTAACGAATGCATCAGTTGGTACACTGAACGTTCCTTTAACAGGAGTTGTTGTACTTGGAGCTGAAGCAAGGATTCTTTCATTAATATCGAAAGTTCCGTTTCTGTCGAAGTCGATCCAAACAGCAATACCTTCATTGTTGTTAGTACCTAACCAAGATTTTTCAATAGCAATCTCGTTTCCTGTAGATCCTTGAATTAATTCAATGAATTTAGTAGGAACATTTGTATAATCTGTATAAGTAGATCCTACTGAAGTATTTTCCATTAATGGCTTACCATTCGGCTTCACAGTTACTTTTGAAATAAATTCATTAGCAGCACTTGTAGAAGACATTGGGCAGTAAGTTATCGTTGGTGTTGTAAATAAGTATGGCTGAGTGAAAGTACCAGGAGTTCCACTACAGATATTTGCAACCTGCATTTCATACTTAGTTAATTCTAATAACCCTGTCAATGTAAGAGTATTCGTTGAAACTGATACATTTGTCCAGCTCGGAATACCTACTTTTCTATATCTTAAGATATAAGTTGCTCCCGGGAACGGATCCCAAACCACAACTGCTGTAGTAGGAGTAAGGTTAGTGATCGTTAATCCTGGAGGAGCTATATCACATGTTCTCTCAGTCGTAAATACTTTAGGGTTAGACCAAGGGTTAAGTGTAGTAGTTCCGTCACATTTGTTAGCGATCTGTACTTCATATGAAGTATAAACATCAAGGTTTTGAAGTGTATATGTATTTGCAGGAGCTAATGGTAAAGCTATTTCAGCATTTGGCCATCCTGTAGTACCTACTTTTCTCCATCTTAATGTATATGATGAACTAGCCGCAAGCGGAGCCCAAGTAATTAATGCTGAAGTTGTAGTAATATTACTTATTGTAACATTTGGTGGAGTAGGATCACATTTTGTTGTAAACTGATTATGTGAGAATACACCAGGTGTAGCATTACAAACTGCTGCTACTTCTACTTCGTACAATGTTGCAGATAGTAAGTTGGTTAAGTTATAAGTGTTATTTGCTGTAGTTACGGCAGCTACACTCGCTGTAGACCAAGGTGCTGTAGAACCAACAGGTCTATACCTGATGCTATAACTAGCACCACCGATATCCTGAGGCCAAGTAATAGTTGCAGAATTATAAGTGATAGAAGCAGGTGTTACTGTTACTACTGGTGTTGCATTACTACAGACACGTATTACAATATTGTCAACAGCAGCAGGAGGATTGGTACCGCCGCCGCCGTCATTTCTCCATTCGAATACAAGACGCATTGTAGTACCTGCAAAAGTGCTGATATTTAAGTTTGTATTAGAATATGACTGCCAAGTAGTTTGTTGATTATAATTAGTTCCTAACTGAACTCTTCCTGCACCGGCAGTAATTTGAGTACCGGCAACTGGCATATAAGATGCTGGAACCAACCAAACTCTTAAATAATCCCAAGTACTTTCTCCAACAGCTTTCCAATCAAATGATAAGGTAGCAATTGAAGTTCCGGCAGGAACAGTAACATCTCTGTAAGCATGAACCGTACTTGCTGCACCAGAAATAGTATAAGCATTGGTAACACCGTTATCATTTGAGATATAGATAGATTTTCCAGTGTTTCCTGTAGCAGTACCGTAGAACCATTTGTTAATCTGAGTTCCACTTGTAAATCCTAAATCATTACTGATTGTGAAATCCTGAAGATAAGGAATAGTTGCTGGTATCTGTGTTGTTGTGAAACTTGGACCGGCAACCCAAAGACTGCGATCTGTAGGGCTACAAACAGAACGTACCCACCAGTAATAAGTTGTATTCGGTGTTAATGGAGTTAAGTTTGTCGTCGTTGTAGCAGATGCTCCTGTAGGTGCTGTAGCAGCAACAGGCGGAACACTTGATGTACTTAAATAATATTGATATCCACTTGCAGGAACCTGAGTAGGAGCCGTCCAGTTAATTGTAGCATTCGTTGCTCCAACTGTTGGTACAGTCATTCCGGTAGGTACAAAACAAGTAGGAATAAACAAGTTGATATTGTCAATAGCAGCTGGAGGATTGGTACCGCCACCGCCATCATTTTTCCATTCAAATACTAAACGCATTGTTGTACCTGCAAAGCTGGTTAATGTTACGTTTGTATTAAGATAAGTCTGCCAAGCAGTTTGATTACTAAACTCACCACCAACTTGGATTCTTCCTGTTCCGGCAGTAATTGTAGTTCCGGCAACAGGCATGAAAGTTGAAGGAACCATCCAAACTTTTATGAAATCCCATCCAGTTTCACCTAGTGATTTCCAATCGAATGCTAAAGTAGCAATCGTTGTTCCGGCAGGTATCGTAATATCTCTGTAAGCGTGTACTACACTTGCAGCACCTGAAATTGTGTAAGCATTAGTTACACCATTATCGTTAGAGATATAAACTGAATTAGCAGCATTACCTGTTGCAGATCCATAAGTCCATTTATTTGTTTGACCAGTACTTGTAAATCCTAAGTCATTCGTAGTGTTGAAATTCTGAGTATATGGAAGTGTTGTAGGTATTTGCCCTGTTGTAAAGCTAGGACCGGCAACCCAAATACTGTTATCAGTAGAACTACAAACAGAACGTACCCACCAGTAATAAGTTGTATTCGGTGTTAAAGGAGTTAAGTTTGTCGTCGTTGTAGCAGAAGTTCCTGTAGGTGCTGTTGCAGCAACAGGTGGGGTACTTGATGTACTTAAATAATAAGCATATCCATTTCCAGGAACCTGAGTTGGAGCTGTCCAGCTAATAGTAGCATTTGTTGCTGCTACAGTAGGCACAGTCATTCCTGTAGGTACAAAACAAGTTGGAATAAATAAGTTGATATTATCAACAGCAGCTGGAGGAGTAGTACCGCCACCGCCATCATTTTTCCATTCAAATACTAAACGCATTGTTGCGCCTGCAAAGCTGGTTAATGTTACGTTTGTATTAAGATAAGTCTGCCAAGCAGTTTGGTTACTAAATTCACCACCAACCTGGATTCTTCCTGTTCCGGCAGTAATTTGAGTTCCGGCAACAGGCATAAAAGTTGTAGGAACCATCCAAACTTTTAAGAAATCCCATCCGCTTTCTCCTAAAGATTTCCAGTCGAATGCTAAGGTAGCAATAGTTGTACCCGCAGGAACTGTAATGTCTCTGTAAGCATGTACTACACTGGCAGCACCTGAGATTGTATAATCATTGGCAACTCCATTATTATTTGAAATATAAATAGAGTTTCCTGCATTACCTGTAGCTGAACCATAAGCCCATTTATTGGTCTGTCCGGCACTTGTAAATCCTAGATCGTTACTCGTATTGAAGTTTTGAGTATATGGGATCGTAGTTGGGATCTGTCCTGTTGTAAAACTTGCACCGGCCACCCAAATACTATTGTCAGTAGGGCTACATACAGAACGTACCCACCAGTAATAAGTAGTATTAGGAGTTAGAGGATTTAAGTTTGCAGTTGTTGTTGCAACACCTCCTGTAGGAAGCGTAGCAGAAGTAGGAGGAACACTTGATGTACTTAAATAATAAGCATATCCATTTGCAGGAACCTGAGTTGGAGCCGTCCATGAAATTGTAGCTGTCGTAGCAGTAATTGCAGACGGAGCTGTTGGTGTAGGCACAAAACAAGTTGGAATAAACAAGTTAATGTTGTCAATCGCAGCCGGAGGGTTGGTACCGCCGCCACCATCATTTCTCCACTCGAATAACAGACGCATTGTGCCTCCGGCAAAACTACTTATGTTAAGATTCGTGTTAAGATACGTTTGCCAAGCAGTCTGGTTGCTAAATTCACCACCAATCTGGATTCTTCCTGATCCTGCAGTCGTTAAAGTACCTGGTGTAGGAGTGTAGGTAGTGGGTACCATCCAAACCTTTAAATAATCCCAGCTTCCTTCACCCAAAGATTTCCAGTCAAATGTAATCGTAGCCGTAGTAGATCCTGCAGGAATTGTTATATCTCTATAAGCCTGGACTGTACTTGCTGCACCTCCAATGGTGTAAGCATTAGTAACTCCATTATCATTAGAGATATAAAGAGAATTTGCTGCATTACCTGTCGCAGAACCATAAGACCATTTGTTTGGCTGAGTTCCGTTGGTTAAGGTAAGATCATTTGCTGTCGAGAAATTTTGTGTGTAGGGGAGTGTTGCAGGTGCCTGTCCATAGGCTTTCGACAGGAAGCCTACATTAATCAGACACAGAAGAAGTACTAAAAAAGTAGAAAGTTTCTTCATAAGTTATTGTTATTAATATTAATTATGCAAATCTAAATGGTTTTTTACGAATAATAGTATATAAGACAATGTTTTTTATAAAAATTGTATAAAGAATCCATAGAGATTTTAGGACTGAAAGTTGTTAAATAATTAAATGTTGAAAGATTAACGCTCTATGTTTAATTTTAGTATTTAATTTAAAGTTAAAGTCTCATAAAAAGGCGTTTTTTATCTTTATAAAAAGTGTTTTTAATAAATTTTATTAATATTTTGTCCAGAAATATATTTTCAAAATTGAAATTAATAATAGTATTAGCAATCTCAATAATTCTTTTCAGTAAGGTCGTTGGTGAAATCTTTAATATTCGAGAAGTACTTTTAATACCCAATCCTTCCTTGGTAAGGCTGACGATTTGTGAATTAATATTTTTCTGATAAGCATGATAAGTATAATAATCTAAAAACCTTTTCTTACAATTTTTACAGAAATACTGCTGCTTTTTTGTTTTTGTAGTTCCATTTTTTATAATATTTCCGGAATAACAGTGACTACAAATTCCAGTATCACTAACTCTGAAACATCTAGTATGATCCTCAATCATTTAAATATGTTTTTTTCGACAAAAATAAACCAGAGTAGAAATTTATCTACTCTGGTTTTGGAATTTATTGTTTTAAATTTTATTTGAATTTCAATGAGTTCGTTTTTGAAATTGCTTTAATCACTAACTTTGGAACATTACCCTATTTTAAGGAATGGTTATTTTCTGGTTTATTTTTTCTATTTTTTCAATCATACAATGGGGGGCAAAGCCATTCATATAATCTACAGTATAATCTTCAATGATATAATTATCTCCTAATTTTTCTTGGAGGCTGTCAATTAACATTTTTTCTATTTTGTAACCAGAATCAAAGTAATAAAACCTAATTAGATTGGTTTCCGCCAATTTTAGATTTACGATTAGTTTAAGAGAAGGTTTTTTGCTTTCTTCTTTCTCGAAACAAAATATAGAATATTTATTTTCACCAAGTTTTTCAACAATGATTTTATTGATATTTAATTTACCATCTAATGAATATTCTTTAAAATCCGTAAAATTAATTTCACCTTTATTGGCTGAAGAATTAAATTTGTAGAAAGCAAGTTTATTTTCTTGATGCACAAAGAGTTTGCCATCTATATTATTATATAATTGCATTGTATAAGACGAATCTTTTGAATTATAATAATAGATTAAATCACCAAATTCTTTCCTTTGTTTTTTATTATACGTTGTAATTTTTAACTTGTAATCAAAAGTATATGATTGCTGAGCTTGAATAGTAAAAACTATCAATAATAAAAAAGAAAGTAATATTTTTTTTAGCATATTTTTTATCTTAAAAACCGTTACTGTCACTATCATAATGTAATGTCACTAACTTTGGAACATTCTCAATCTTTGAAATATTATCATTTATTTACACTAAATGTTTTTGAGCTTTTATTAAATATTTGAAAATTTTGAGCCTTTATATTATAAAGCAAAATTTTATATTTACCATTACTATAAAGCTTAGAAATTCTTCCTGGGTGATTATTAAGTAAATAATTTTCATTATAACTTCGCTTTTGCCAGTAAGTATTCAAGATTTTATCAATTTCAGAAGGGCTAATTTCAGATTCTATCCAATTATCAGATTCTTCTCCTTCATTTTTATAAGATGAATATATATATATTGTTTACTGTCATATTCAAAGAAGAAATTATTATCAACGATGTTCCAGTTAATGATTTTTTTTGGTAATGAAATTGAAAAATTTGTTGTGTAGTACACCTCATGATCTGCTGTAGCATTCACTTTATTTATATACTTAAAATTATTTTGGTTATTATTATAATCGAAAACTACATAATTATTATTTAGATTATTTTTAGGAACATCTATATATGATGTACATGAATTTAATAAAATGACTATAAAGATTAGATATTTCATATTATTTATTTATTTTTTCTACTGCTTTTTTAAATGTAGAGAAATCTATTTTAATAATCGAGCCTGTTGTGTTATAAAATCCTATTGTAGGTGTATATGTAGCTTGATAAGGAGCGCCTCCTCTTTGACCGATTGGCAATGTTACAGGAATTTCTGACACGCCTAAAATCCGTGATTGTAAAACAACAAAAGCGTATTCGTAAAAATATTGCAATATTATAAAAACAAAACCCACCGCAATTGCGATGGGTTAGTTTTATCTACTCAAAGTCACAGGCTTTGCGTAACGGGCATTACCACGTTATTATTTAATTCTAAATAATTCTAACATTTTGATCTTACCATTAATTTTTGTTACAATATACCAACTACCTATATATCCAACATCTGATTTAATTTTATCACTGATGTATTCTGATTTACCTGCTCTCAAATATTCATCAATTTTTTGAATATTTTCTACATCATATTTACTGACTTCAAACCCTTCGTCCTTTTCAATTAAATTATCATTGCTATCATCAGTATAATGTTTTAAACCATAGTAATTATTTTCAGTTTTCAAAATAGTCTTTGTTCTGCGTGGTATGTATATGTTATCACTGATATAATTAATAATTAAAAAATCTTTATCATTGGAAGTTTTTTTTAACATTTTTAGAGTATTATCTCTGTAGAAATTAAAATGCTCATAATAAGCAATACACTGATCATAAATATTATCAATAATCCATTCTTCAGTTTTTTTGTTTCGAAGTTCTTCACTTTCTTTATGACAATTTTGAATATCCTTATCACTAATTTTAAAAAAAGAAATAATTTCAGATTCTAAATTTTGATTATTCTGTGCTTTACAAGAAGTAACAAGAAGTAAAAAAATACCTATTAAAAAGAGTCTCATTTTTTTTGTTTTTTGGCGTTATTATAATAATTAAATCTATTCGATAAAGGTTTCCCACATCCTATACAATCCAGATAAGCATCATATGGGTCACCTGGCTTCATGTCAAAACGTATATTTTTTCCGTAATTATTATAATAAACACTGTTTCCTGTACTGTCGATTAGTATTGTTCTATGATCGACTCCATTAGCAATTTTATTATTTAAATTAACTCCATAGGAAACTCTTAGAGGTAATCCATTTTCTGCTCTGACCATATTCTCAATATGACTCGCATAGATTTCTCCTGCACTTATTGTTGGATCAGTCCAAGTTCCAAATAATACATATTTAGAGGGATCCATCTTATGTGCCAATTCATGTCCAAGGTTTACAAAAAAAGGAGATTCCTGATATCCATTTGTTTGTGGCAACTTGTTTGATATTTTTGGATCTAATCTTATTGGATCGGAGTTTTGTTTACCAGCATTAAATTCTCCTTTTGCGTACGTAAGATTTACATCATGTTTATCATTGTCAAAATAAGATACTAAATCTTTACCAGTATCTCCACCCTTTTCTAATGCTTGAAGCCCCATTATAATTTCTGTTACATTGTCAGATAGATTTATGCTTTTATCTATCGCTACCCATTTTCCGTTTACTTGGTGTTGTGTTTGTCCGTTTGAATAACGGTATTGGTTATCTCCATCTGTAATAGAAATCCACATTCCATCAGGATCAATAAATCTTATTGGGTTGTTTATTGCATAATTATAAGGTGAAAAATTATGTCCCTTTTCGCTTAAAGGATCGACAACTCCCCATCGTCCTAAGTCGGGCATATAGAATCTCGCTCCGTAATCATACATTCCATTTTCCTGCAATTCCTTTCCGTTGTACTTATATTGATATGGATTCTGAGTAGTCAAAGTATAATTATGCAACAATCAAAAAGGATAATAATTATTTACTTCTACGATTTCACCGGGCTTCCAGTAATCTATACAATTTGGCGGATTCATAGGATCCCACGGACCATCACATTCCTGCACATGGTATTGTCGAGGTTGTATCAACCCATCTTTATTGGTATCCGAATAGCTTAATCTCACGTTTCCTAAATGATCTGTATAATTGTAAATATAGGAATTATTAGTGAAATCAAAATACCCTTCAGAAGTAGGCACAAACTGTAATCCCATAGAATTCATTGGTGTAACAGAACCCGTATAGAACTTGTACTGAAATCCATCAATATAATCTGTAGTATTGGTATCTTGTATTGTACTTATTACTTTAGAAAGCTTTACCCCATCTGCTCTGTAAACACTGGATACTATTTTCCTTGTTTTACCAGGCACCCCGGTTATTAAATTTGGAAGGTTAAGATAATTGTAAGCAATAGAAGCTATAGTTTTATCCTTATGGGCAGTCATGTTGCCATTATTGTCATAAGTAATCATATTTGGAGCTGCCAGATAAGGGTAGCCATTACTGTTTCCAACTTGTTCCTCGGTTACTTTTGTCAATCTGTTTCCTAGGTAGTCGTATTTAAGATTATCGATAACCATTGCCGTATTGGTTCCTACTAAAACACCTTCCGATCTTTTTAATCTTGTGATATTTCCATTAAGATCATAATCCGGTTTTTCAAAATATTCTCCTGCCGACTCATTGCCTTCTTTTTGATAAAACCCTGCTGAAAGCCTGTTTAAATTATCATAAGAATATCCATATCTTTTTAAAGGATCATTTTCCTGTGTTAATGTTTTCCAGCTTACCTCTGCAATATTACCGTTATATTTAGGTTTTACTTTAAGATCTGAATAATCAAGATTAGGAGTTTCCAAACCTTCAACTGTATTGTAATTGATTTTATATCCAAATAGATCATTGCCTAAGTTTGCAGGATCATTAATCTTGGTCATCCAGCCCCGAATATTGTATTTATAATCAATGGTTTGAAGTGGAGTTGCGATATTGGTTCCGCCGACTTTCTTGTTTTTTAACTGCGAAAGTTCGTTATACTCGTTTTGAGCTAAGATCTCTTCGGTGTTATTATCTACTTTATGTTTGTGGACAAGTAACCTGTTCTGATGATCATAGTCGAAAGTTTCAACAATCACTCTTTCTGTGTCAGAATCTAATCTTTTGTGTCGGGTGATGTTTTGTTTGGCAACACCTGCAAAATCAAGCTCAGATTCTGTTTTGGTATAACCTCCTAAATGATTGATAGAATAACTACCAATAGCCCTTCCTTTGGTATCGTAATAAGAATAATTCTTTGTCCAGTTATCATCTTCAATATTCTTCACCAAAATTACTACAGGAAGATCTTTGGTACTTTTTCCTGTATTTGCAGGATTATCCGTCAGGGTCGGTTTTCCGATTATGGAAGCCGGGAATGTAGGATTAAAACTATAATTTGGATAGGTATCATAATAGTTTAACGATAATATCGTCACCCATTTTGTAGAATTGGGATAAGTGCTGTCCTGATTTCCATAATAGACATCCATTCCCTGTCTGCTAAAGGGTGCGGTCGATACACGGTTTACATTATTAGATCCTAATGCATCAACCATGTTTTGTTCCTCTATTCTTGATGAGCCGGTTCCGATTCCTGTAATGGCAACTCTTCCGAACTGATCATATTTGGTGTATAACCACTGGTTTTGAGTTCTTAAATTGGCGTCCTGTGTTGCCACCAAACGATCCTGTTTATCATAGACCATATATTCCCATCCTTTGCCGGGGATTTTCTTTTCAACGAGTTTATATTTGCTGTCATATCTGTACTGATAGCAGAGATTATCCAATGTAGCCAGATCTACTGACCCTGATTTTGAGGCCAGTGGCGGCATAACGTAAGCCAGCTGATTGTATTCGTTGTAAACATAATACGTATCAGCATTTTCTGTTGCAGAAATTACTTTTCTTATCAATAAGGTCTGTCCTCTGCCGTTTTTAAACTCGATGGTTTTATTTCCATCTTCATCTGTAACGGTATTCTTGTATAATTTGGCTGCCAAAAAATACTGAGGAGTTTGTAGAGAAGATACAAACATTTTATTGCCTGCATTCCATGTGGTGGAGGTTTGGTAGTTTCTTACCAGATCTTCTGCGGTATTGGCTTCGTAATCAAATTTCACGGGTTTTGCCACCCATTGTGTTCCCACCTGTATTTGCTGCTGAATTCTGTTTAAAGGAGAATTTTCCAATATCTTCTCTGCATAGATTTTTTCTGATCCGTAAATATCAGTCTGTGTAGCGTTGGCTAATGGGGTAGTGTAGATGGTTCCGTTCTGCGTTACAGATTGTGGAACAGGAAGAAAATCCTTTACCTGTCTTCCAAAACCGTCATATTCTGTATGGGTCACAACATCTTTTCCGGCAGGTGAAGCTTTTACGCTTACTGCCTGCTTAGGTCTTCCGAGTCCATCAAAATACTGAACGGTTTCTATTTGTTTTTGAGTCTGCTCCGCGGGATCAGATAAATGAACTTTTGTGTAAATGTAGTTTTCAGTGTTGCTTGGTACAGTTGTCTGTGCGTAAGATAATCCTACTACAAACAGGGCACTGATGGGGATAATAAGTTTTTTCATTCGGTGTTAGTTTTTGTAGTTATATTTGATATCCTTCAAAGGTTTTCCTTCTTCATCAGACACTTTTTCCAGCCTGTTGGAGCTGTCATATTTATAAATTTCTCTGATTCCCTGTGAAGAAGTAATACTCGTTACCCCGATCAGTGGATCATAGGTAAACGTAGAAATTTTTGTATTCTGTAATGAAGGTGATCTGCTGAAAGTATCCAAAGCTGTGATTAAAAGAGTTTCTTTGCTTGGATCGGCAGCATCTTCATCAGAAGCCGAAACTATAGCTGTAATAAGTCCTGAGCTCACCAGCTGATCGTAAGTGATTCCTTCTACTTTTGCAATAGGTTTAGCCTGATTATATCCCCAGACAATTGCTACAGGACTTCCTTCTTTGGTTCTGTATTGAAGGATATTTCCTTTGTTGTCGTATTTGTCATAGGTGATCTCTGTTGAAAAAGAATTGTTAGGAATATCATAAGATCTTACAGATAAGGGAAGTACTAAACCAGCGCTGTTATTCGTTATTTCTGCTGTGGTCTTTGGATACACCTTTTCTGATTTTGCCAATGTTTTTGTATAACCATTCATAGTTTGGCTAGTGGTTGTCTCTAGCGGAATACCGATCATGTTTTTATCAATCATTAATTGATTGGCTTTATCCTGTGCATATTGATAGTTCGTTTCTGTAACAACTCCATCTGTTGTGGCAGTTTCTTTGGTCGTTTGATAGTGATAAGGGCTTAGACTGCTGTATTGGCTTTCGGTTACTAAGTTTGCTCCGTTTACAATATCAGTTCTGGTGTTTGTAAATTCTTTTGGAAGTTCTTCAAAATTATTAAATTCATAATAAAAGAACATAAAGCCCAGATAGCTTGGTGAGAATAAAAAACCAAGGTCATACGTTGCATACTTAAAGTCCTGAGGTTTCAGGGTTCTGTCATAATCTATTCCGTAAACTCTTTGGGGTTTTTTATGCTCAGGAACATACTTTGGAAAACCTGAAGTATATTGAAATTTATTTTCAGCAAAAACAGTAGAAGCCACACGTATTTCCTTATTATTCATTGGATGTTCATAACAGGGTACGCTTGCCGAGGTAAGAAGAGCTTCACCCGTTGGATTAATAAATAAACACGACCCTAAATAATTTCCTAATCTGTTTTGGTTCTCGAAATAATGTGATGTTGTTATTTTTTCGTTGGTTAGGATATTGGTTTGGGTTTCGTCGGTTTTTAAATATTCGATCATAGTCCCACTGTTATTTTGCATAGGAAATCTACTTTGTGAGGCCACAAACATTTTATTGGCGCCAGATTGTAGAAAATCCATTTCAAAAGTAGATATTCCCGATTCTACACCTGCATCACTTTTATAAGAATATTCTCTTACCAAAGAAAGAGCATTTGATGAAGAATAGTTTTCTATTTTTTTAATTCTCAGCCCTCCGAAAGGAACTTCAAAGCCCGCTTCTGTATTTCTAGCCAATGTATTATCCAGTTCTTTCCAAAGCACACTTACGTTTGCATAATCCTGATTATAGTTAAAGTATTGGTTACCTAAGCCACCTTGCGTCCCTGCATATACTTCCACTTTTAAAATATTATTGGTTGGCGTAAACTTATTGACTGCAATTTGTAGTGTTTTTGAAGTGTTGGTAAGTAATAACTTGGGCACTAAAACTTCATTATTCCCATTAATTATAGAATAATATATAGTACAGCTTCCATGATCCGGCAAGCTGCTGTCAGCATAGATACATTTAGTTGTTTGAGTCTCTATCTGTAAATTCAGCCTTTGATAATTGGTAAGGTTGGTAAGGTTGATGTCAATAGGAACTGTAAATGTTTTGTTCAGTTGCTGTGTCGTATTTTCATTAGTAGAAAACAGCTTGGATTTTATATTGTAAGGAACAATATTATGGAATTCATTACCAATACTGGCTGAGTGCATATAATCAATACCTTTGTTGTTTTCAAAAATAAATTTGGTTTTTCCGTCAGTAGGATAAATAATTTCCTCTAATATGCCAGCTTTGCTAGACTCAAGATCTACATTTCTTTTATTCTGTTCTTCTAATACAAGATCGATACTTGGGGTTAAACCCAAATTGTCATTCTGTCCATTATAATATCCCCACCAGTAGTCACGGGCATAAGAAAAGCGGTATATATATTAAGAATAATTTGTACAGTTGCTATGTATCTAAGACTTAAAATTAAAATGATTGGCTTTACCATGTGATATTACGGTAGAACCAATCATTTTTTATAAGGATAACTTGAAATTATTGTTTAGTGAAAATCAAATCCTTTGTTTCAGGAAGATAAATTGTAGTGTCTAAAGCAGGAGGACATTTACTCGCCGTTGTAACTATATCATCTGGTCGGTATTCCCAAGAAATCTGTGTTGTATTTATTTTTTTCAGGAAAATATCTCCCCATCCTACACTACAATTAGTTCCACTATAAAAAAATATTACTGAATTTTGAGTCGATTTTATTTTGGTGCTATTAAAATCAATACCAAGATTGTTATTCTTAGTATCCTGTAAGATTGTTCCAGCAGAATTTTTGACAATATATTTTACCACCAGAGCATCTCGAAAAAACGTTTGGTCACCATAATCAAAAAATTTATCTTCTTCTTTAGTAATAAATAAAGTAATCTCGTTTCCTTCATAATTTGCTTTATAAGTACCTATATATGGTATTAATTCATTATTAGTATCTTTTACATGAGCGTTGTTTGGAATGTTTTCCAATGCTGTATATAAAGGAAGAGTTTGTGCAGAGCAAGATATGAAGCTAATAAATAAACTTAAAACTGTTAATATTTTTCTGTATGCTATTTTCATATTAATTATCAAAAAAGACTGTCATTAAGACAGCCTCTATCATTATTGTTTAGTAAAAATTAAATCTTTTGTTTCAGGGAGATAAATATTTATATCTGTTCCTTGTGGGCATTTAGTATCATCAAGAATAATATCATTTGGTCGATATTCCCAAGAAATTTGTGTTGAATTAATTTTTGTCAAATAAATGTCCCCCCAACCTACACGACAATTAGTACCGCTATAAATAAGCACTACCGAATTTTGCGATTTCATTTTAGTACTATAAATATAAATTTTAGGTATATTATTATTTTTAGTATCTTGTAGAATTGTGCCCGAAGAATTTTTCACAAGATATTTTATAACTAAAGCATCTCTATAAAATTGTTTTTTAGCCCGGCTTTCTAATTTATTATCTTCTTTAGTAATAAATAATATAATTTCATTTCCTCCATAATTAGCTTTATAAGTGCCCACGTAAGGTGCTAATTCATTATTAGTGTCTTTTACATGAGCATTGTTTGGAATGTTTTCCAATGCTGTATACAAAGGAAGAGTTTGTGCAGAGCAAGATATGAAGCTAATAAGTAAAATTAAAACTGTTAATGTTTTTCTGTATGCTATTTTCATATTAATTATCAAAAAAAGACTGTCATTAAGACAGCCTCTATCATTATTGTTTAGTAAATATTAAATCTTTTGTTTCAGGGAGATAAATATTAATATCTGTTCCTTCAGGACATTTGCTATTATCAAGAATAATATCATTTGGTCGATATTCCCAAGAAATTTGTGTAGAGCTAATTTTTTTTAATTCAATACTTCCCCAACCAACTTTACAGTTTGCGCCACCATAATTAAACCATACAATGTTTTTACTAGGATAAGTTCCTCGACTATATATTGTGTGTAGAAGTTGATTAGGCTGAAAAATCATACTTTGTGTATCTTGAAGAATATTTCCTACTGAATTTTTAATAATATATCTGATGGACAATGCGTCCTGATAAATATTTAATGATTTAAAAAATTTCATTGTTTCCTTGCTAATGAATAATTTAATTTCATTTCCTTGAAAATTAGCTTTATACTCTCCTAAATAAGGACTTAATTCATTATTTAAATCTTTTATGTAAGAGCCTTGTGGAATTTCTTCAAAATCTGTATTAAGAGGATAGGTTTGTTGTGCTTTGCACGAAATTGAAATAACAAATAAAATTAAATATTTTATATTTTTCATATTTTTTCTTTTTAAGATATTAAGGACAAGTCGTAGCGGTTGTTGTTCCGTCACTATTTTTAATTATTGTTTTTATAGTTCCATCATTTTCTATTCTTTGTAAATTGATTTTTCCATCTAATCCCATATCTTTAAGGGCTTTGAAAAAAAATCTTTCAATTGCTTCATTACTCATATCACCTGTAGAGGGTTTGTAAAGTCCGTATCTAGTTTGGTATCTATCATTATATTCGTCCAATTGCTCCTGAGAAAAATTTGTTATTGCGTCCTGATAAGTTCCGTTAAACCAAATAACATAATGCATGCCATTCGGAGCTACCATTCCTACATAAGCGTCATTTACATTTGTGGGGTTAGAAGTTGGTTGTGTTCTTGCAAAACCTAATAATTGGTCAATATCTGGTGGAGACAGCATTGGTATTCCTGTAGGAGTGTGGTTGTGATATCCTCCTGCATATCCTGTTTTATCTCCAAAGTTTACACTGTGAGCGCCACCGCTTATTGTAGAAGAAGGTGTTCCATCTACCTTAAATTTCACTCCTTTTTCACCTCCTAATGTAGATTGGTTTTTTAATTCTGTAATTTTTGCCTGTACATCTGTATTTGCTAATAAATTTTTTGTTTTCTCACACGGTGTGGCTAAAAATTGATTATAAAATTGTTCCCAAGTCAGGCTGGAGTTTTGTGTAAATAAATCTACTGCACCATTTAAAATCTCAGGTTTTGTTCCAAAAGTACTTAACAGTTTAGATACAATATACTCATCTTCATTCTGATAAAGATATAAATAAAATAGTTTAGTTCTTAATGCAGTTGGGAAGCCATAAGTATTGATATGAAAAACAGCACTGAACTGTTGATATTTTAAAAGCATCATATCAGAATCATCAGAGTAAGGTAGCGTATTATAGCCTCCCGTATTTCCTCCTGGAGAATTTGGGTCAGGATAATTTGGTATTCCTGTGTTTTCTCCTCCCGCACCTCCTGAACAAGTGTTGACAATAGAAATAATTCCTGGAGCTTGAGCCGCCCCACTTCCAGTCATATTACAAGTTTGTCCATACTGATGATGATCCATGGAAGCGCAAACGCCATTTTCCCATGTGATTTCAAAACATCCTAGAACTTCTGTAACAATTTTCTGTGTAATGCTAAGATCGTTAATTTCATAGATTTTTAGTTTGTTTGTCATATCCACTTCTTCTCCCAAAACAAAAAGGTCTTTCTCTAATGGTGTAATACCATACTGAATCAATACTCCTGAAAAAGTACCGTCAGCATTTTGTTTCAGTACAAGATTTTCAAGTCCCTTACTTTCAGAATTTCTCTTTACGGGAAAAGTATAGGTTTTCTGTGTTCCGTTTTCTACAAGTATAACCTTGTCTGTGGAAATAGTAGCCCCATCCAAAACAGAATTGTTTTTTCCTAAAATACCACTAGAAGAAAATAACTCTGACTGTAGTTGTTGAACCTTTGTAAGAAGAGCGGTGTTGCTACTGATTTCGTGAAACCTAAGCACAGAGGCTCTAAGGTCTTGTTTTTGGCGTTCATTTTCCTGATACATATCTTCACTTCGGCAGGAATGCAAAACGATGTTAAAGGCTACCAATAAGGACAGCCACAAAATAAATTTGTTTTTCATTTATATGTTTTATTAAAGGTTGTAAAAATAATTCTTTTTATTAATTATCAAAATCTTGATAAAAATAATTTGACAATAATAAATAATGCTTTTAATTTCTTGTAGAGCTATTTTCTCCATAATTCAAATGGGAGGTTTTACTATAAGTTTCTTTTTTTAGATTGTGGTTTTTTGGCAATTTCCGTCAATCCTTTTTGATGAGGTTTTTCCATAGAATTTATATTAGTTCATAATTAATTTATTATCATTTGACGTTAAACAAAAATATTATATCATGGCGACAAAGCATGTCGTATTATATATAGATGCTATTTTATTTGTTTTGGTTGGAAATTAATTGATAAAACAAAGGCACGGAGCAAAAATCAATCTGTATTAGAGGCACCGCGAAGAGCCCAACAACCAGAAAGAATTTGCCCGTGCCCATATAGGATACACGGGCGTAAGCTTATCACTTTAGGGCTGTTTTGAAAATTCGCGGTTTTCTAATACCTATATGATAGCTTACGCTTTTGTTTTATTAAAATCTGCTGCGAAGATAAAAATATTTTTTAAAAATTGTTAAAGAATTTGTCGGTGAGTAAAGCCTTGTATAGTAGTCGTTTTAATGTAAATAATGTTTTTAATTAAATTTATTAATAAAACAAGAGCTTGGGTATTGGAAAATTAATATTTTTGATTTAAGTCTATTTATATTTTTCAATGTGTTTAATTATGGTGTTTTTATTTGTTATATATGGTATGATTTGTAAATTTGAATGAATTAATCATAATTTTTTAAACGATATGGAATCAAAAAATCAAAACACATATACGAAAGCTGTTAAAAGCTCTGTAAGTGAAACAGGACACGCTAAAAATGCCGCTAATTTTCAAAGCCTCATCTCGTTCTGTATAGGATTCGGAGCTTCTTACAATCCTGTAAAAGATAGCCTTAAAGTGGCAGCACTGGAGGAACTTTTGCTGAACGTACAGAATAAACTGGACAATACAAAAGCCAAGAAAACAGGCTTTGATAATGCAACGAATAACCGTAGAAATGCTTTTACAGATTTAAGATCACTTTCCACCAAAATAGTAAATGCGTATGCCGTGTCCGGAGCAGATCAGCTTGGGATACAGAATATGAAGTCAGTCAATAGAAAAATACAGGGCTCTCCATCAAGGAAAAGCAATGTACAGGCAGAAGATCAACAGCCTGAAACCAAACAGATCTCCAATTCCCAGCAGTCATATGACAAAATGGTAGATCATTTTTCCGGAGTTATAGAGATTTTAGCGCAAAACCCATCTTACAGTCCTAATGAAAATGATCTGAAAATTGCCGCTTTACAGGAAAAGTTGCTGGATATGAAAACAAAAAACGCAGAGCTTATAGATTCATACACCCAATACAGCAATGCGATGCTGGAAAGAAATCAGATAATGTATAACCCTTTATCAGGACTTTTGCAGACAGCAAAAGAAGTTAAATTGTATGTAAAAAGTGTGTTCGGAGCATCGAGTCCGCAGTATAAACAAATTAGCGGGATAGAATTCAAAGTTCGTAAAAGTGATAAATAATAAACCTAGGACTATTTAAATATAAGGATTGTCAGATTTAATGATAATGTAGCTGAGTTTAAAATTCCTGTTAGCACTTGTAATATAACCGTTGGCGGATTCAATATTTAAGCGGGAAATTATAAATTATGCCTTGCCGGTTTTAAAATAAGATATGGTGGATATAATATAATGGATAGCCGTTTCAATATTGGCATTGGCGATCGTAAAACTGCAGATGGACTCCCTAATATTCATAAAGACCTATAAAAATATAGAATAGGAATAATTTTTGGAGTTACTTTGCAACTCAATTTTTTATTGAAAATAGAATATGTTCGATAAGCAACAAAGAAAGTTTAAAAGATCCGCGAGATTAATTTCCGTATTAAGTAAATATGGCTTTAAAGATATGCTCGCAAGAATGAACGGGAATAATAAACAGGAAGAAGATTCCTCAAATTCAGACGACATCATTTCAAAAGGAACAGTGTATGAAAGGATAAGGCTGGTATTGGAAGAACTGGGTCCTACTTTTGTAAAACTTGGACAGACATTCAGCAACAGGGAAGACTTGCTTCCGCCAGAATTGGTGCAGGAACTTCAAAAACTGCAGGATAAGGTGGATACAGTCGACATGAATATACATGAAATTCTTGAAAATGAATTTAATATTTCTGTTAATGATTATTTTCTGGAAGTTCAGAAACACCCGTTGGCAACAGCTTCTATCGCACAGGTCTACAAAGCAACCTTATTGAATGGCAATGAGGTTATTTTAAAAATAAAAAAAGCTGATGTACAGACCGTTATTGAAGATGATCTCCTGTTGATCAAAGATCTTGAAAGACTGATTTCATCTTACTCTGAGATAGGAGAGAAGCTTAACCTGAAACAGGCAATTTCAACGTTTGAAAGATCATTATTAGAAGAGGTTTCTTTAATTAATGAAAAGAATAATATCCTACAGTTTGCCCGAAACTTTAAAAATAATAAACAAACATACGTTCCGAAGATCTACGAAGAATTTTCCAACAACAATGTTCTTTGTATGGAATTTATTGACGGAATAAAAGTAACCGATAAAGCAGCATTGCTGGCCCATAATATAGATCCTGTAAAAATATCGGAAGTTGGTTTACGTTTATTTGTATCTCAGATCCTGGATTACGGATTTTTTCATGCCGATCCTCACGCAGGAAATGTTTTAGTAAAGAAAGACGGTAAAGTTGTTTTTATTGATTTTGGTGCCGTAGGAAAAATTCAGCCGAACGATAAAGAAATCCTTGAGAGTTTAATTGTAAGTTTCGTCGCAAAAAATACTCATAAAATCGTAAGATCTCTAAAAAAGATGGCCATAAGCTATGACATTCCCGATGAAAGAAGGTTTGAAAATGACGTGGAAGATATTCTCAATTTCGTTCACAGTTCTTCTTTAAAAGAGATCAATCCCCAGGCGATTATTAATAAAATGAAAGACGTCTTAAAAGATAACCGCCTCTACATGCCGGATTATTTTTACCTATTATTCAAAGGAATTAGCTTGATCGAAGGGGTAGGACGTACCATCAATCCTGATCTGGATATTGTTAAAAGTCTTAATCCGTACACCAAAAAAATTATCACCAAAAAGATAAATCCAAAGAATCTTCTCAAAAACGGAATGGATAAAATGATGAATTTCACAGATAATGTTGATGAAATTCCCAAAGAACTTCGTTCTGTTCTTCAAAAATTAGATGAAAATAAATTCACCATTTCAAGTGAAATTAAGAATATTGAAAAAACAAATCAACTCATAAAATCAAGCATTGTCAATTTGATCTTAACGATGGTTTTAGGCGCAAACATTATTGCAACCGCGATTGTTTTTGTCTCAGAATCAGGACCTAGAATCGGGGAGATATCATTGGTTGCTTTGTTGGGATTTATTTTTTCGATATTATTGGTAATCATTATTTTATTGAGAATAACTCGAAAATAAAACACAATCTTGTCATTGCGAGGAACGAAGTGACGAAGCAATCTCTACAACTTGAGATTCCTGCGGAATAACAAACTTGCATTATAAATGATTAATCTTATCAGTTTAAGTGTTAAATTTAAAACCAAAACTTTGAAAATGTTTCCTGTTTCCATCTTCCAACTCCCATCCTAATACATAAATAAATTAATTGACTATCTTTGCAAAATGGATAAAA
The DNA here is from genome assembly GCF_003815655.1 of Chryseobacterium sp. G0201. Taxonomy (NCBI): domain Bacteria; kingdom Pseudomonadati; phylum Bacteroidota; class Flavobacteriia; order Flavobacteriales; family Weeksellaceae; genus Chryseobacterium; species Chryseobacterium sp. G0201. Next base: position 3,496,171 of record NZ_CP033917.1, read on the forward strand.
TAACTTTTGCAGATTTTGATTTACCGGTTAAGGTTCTAGATGTTTTAGCAGACCTGGAACTGTTTGAACCAACGCCTATTCAGGAAAAGAGTATAGGACCTATACTTTCCGGAAGAGATGTAATGGGAATTGCACAAACAGGTACCGGAAAAACATTAGCTTATTTGTTGCCTGTACTTAAGACTTGGAAATATAACAAAACTGGAAATCCAACGGTTGTTGTTTTAGTTCCTACAAGAGAATTAGTAGTTCAGGTAACTGAAATTGTTGAAAAATTAACAGAGAATATTACTGCAAGAGTTATCGGAATTTACGGTGGAAAAAATATCAATACGCAGAAGCTTTTATTTAACAATGGCTGTGATATTTTAGTTGGAACTCCGGGAAGAATTATGGATTTAGCTATTGATAATGCTATTTCACTGAAAGAAGTTCAGAAACTGATCATTGATGAATTTGATGAAATGCTTAATTTAGGTTTCAGACCACAGTTGACGCATATTTTCGAAATGATGAGAGACAAGAGACAAAATATTCTTTTCTCTGCAACGATGACAGATGCGGTGGACGAAATGTTGGCACAGTATTTTGCAGGTCCTATCGAAATTTCATTAGCGAAATCCGGAACACCGCTTGAAAAAATCAATCAGACTGCCTATAAAGTTGAAAACTTTAATACGAAGATCAATTTATTGGAGCATTTATTGAAATCGGACGCAGATATGTCTAAAGTCTTGATTTTTGCTAATAATAAGAAGCATTCAGATTTATTATTTACTAAAATTGATGAGCTTTTTCCTGAACAGTTTGATGTAATTCACTCAAACAAATCTCAAAACTACAGATTGAAGGCGATGAAACGCTTTGAAAATGAAGAGATCAGAGGTTTGATCACGACTGATGTTATGGCGAGAGGTTTAGATATTTCAAATATTACTCATGTAATCAATTTTGAAATTCCTGAAGTTCCTGAACAATATATTCACAGAATCGGTAGAACGGGTAGAGCGGACAAAGATGGTAAAGCGATTTCTTTTGTAGCTAAAAAAGAAGAACGTCCTGTTTTAGACATCGAATTATTGATGGATAGAGAATTAAAATTCATTGATTTCCCTGAAGGAGTGAAAATTAATCCTAAAAAAATCATTTCAGAAGAAGATGTGATCGTAATGAAAAATCCTGCCCAGGCGAAGCTGTATGATGGAGGAGGAGCTTTCCATGAGAAAAAGGATAAAAACAAAAAAGAAAACTGGGGTGGACCATCAAAAAGAAAGGAACCCAAGAAATTTGGAGCCAACAGAGCGCAACAAAAAGCGATCTCAAAATCCAAAAGAAAGAAATAAACAAAAAAGCTCCCAATTTGGGAGCTTTTGTTATTTTGTAAGAACAAGTATCATGTGATCTTCAATGTTGTCATCATTGAATTGTCCGTAATCTACAACAATTTGGATTTCGTTTGAAGTATGCTTTGCTACGTCATAACTATCTCCGTCGATAACTATCTTTTTGTTCGGCATATCGTAAGAATAAGGTGCTGTTTGTGATCCGAAATCTGTACAGTTATTGGCATCATTTTCAAAAATATGACTCGTTAACTGATTGTTTGCATTAAAATCATACGTACTCTTTTGATTGCAGGTAGAAGCCGTTTCTGTAGAAATTAGATTTCCATTACTTCCTGAAATTTTTAAAGTTTTTGATTGTCTCCATACTCCGACAATATTTATTGAGTTGTTATCATCATCATCGTTACTACACGAACTGAATACAAAAGCTGCTGATACAGCTAGAAATAAGATTTTCTTCATGGTTAGATTAGTTTTTTAATTAAGGTTCACAAAGAAATGAATTTTTTTTTAATTGCTTCAAAATTTTTTCTTGATTGTTTAAAACTAAAAAAGCTCCCAAAAATTGAGAGCTTTTGTTTATTCAAAATTGATTTTGTTATTCTTTAAAATTTCCTTGAATTTATCTGCCTTACCTTCATCTTTCATTTTCTTATATGTATCCAATGATTGCTTCAGCATCAGTTCTGTAGGGTGATTTCTGATCTGTGTAGATGTTGTAAGCTTTAGCCATATAATCCAAAGACTTTTCATAATCTTTTAAATGGTCATAGTAAACCTGACCAATTCCATAATAGACTTCAGGATCACCGGGATGTACTTTATCGAGATTCAGATAGGCATCAATTGCTTTTTGATATTCCTTTTTATACACATACGTCATAGCGATGTTTTGAAGTGGCATTTTGCCTTTAGGATCAATGGTCAAAGATTTTTTATACGCTTCGATCGCTTTATCATATTCTCCGGCTCTTCTGTAGCAGACTCCTAGATTATCCCAAGCGTAAATAAATTGAGGATCTTTCTTTACAGATTGCTCATAGTTTTTAATCGCTTCTTTCCAGTCTTCTTTTTCAGATGCTTCTACCGCTTTATTGTAAAAATCAAGAGCAACGGGATCTTTAGATAGTAGATCATGCTTACTTTCTGCAGCCGTCACCAGATCTCTAAGTCTGGAGCAATTATCCATCAAATGGCTTTCAATTTCATAATAAGCCTGTTTGTAATCTTCAGATTCAGGATTAGAATTAATACTAATATCAATTTTTTTGTTTTTGATATTTCCCTTTTCAATATCAGTTTCCGCCTTTGTCAGACTTTTACTTAGCATATAAGGCAAAACTCTTTCACTGATGCATGAGCTGACCTCATTATTAACGACATCTTTAGTTTTGTTGTAGCCATTAATAGAATCGATACATTTACAGGTGCTTTCAGAAAGCTCTTTCAAAACTTCTTTGTCTGTTGGTGTTTTTTTATCTTTAACTTTCTGAGCAAACACAAAAGAACAAATGAAAATAGGAATTAAAATGGTTAGTCGTTTTTTTATCATGGTTGAAAATTATTTCATATAAGGATTCATCACCTTCGTCCAGATCTGATAACCTTCCGGAGTCATGTGAAGCATATCTTCTACAAAAAGCTCTTTTCTTACATTTCCGTTGGCGTCTTCCATTGCTTTTGTGATATCAATGAATTCTGCATTCGGTTCTTTCTTCATAAAAGCAGCAATTTTTTTGTTGGCTTCCTTCATTTGAGGCCAAAGATTTTCTCTGCTTGGCGAGTATTTTATAGAGATATAATCAACTTCAATGTTAGGAAACTTCTCACGAATTTTTTTGTAGAATGTTTTGTATCGATTGACAACTTCTTTTGCTTTTAATTTATGATTGTCCGCAAAATCGTTTTCACCACAGTAAACAATAATTTGTTTTGGCTGATAAGGAGAAAGCAGATCATTAGCATAATAATTCAGATCCGTTAATCTTGATCCTCCAAATCCTCTGTTGATGATCGTTTTATCGGGAAAATAATTGGCAACATCTGTCCATTTTGTGAAAGATGAACTTCCGACTAAAAGAATAGCATCTTTAGCAGGTGCATTTTCCTGATCTAATTTTTTGAAATTTTGAATGTCCTGCCAGTACATCGGCTTTTTTTCCTGTGAAAAGAAAAGGGCAAAGGTCAGCAATAAGAATGCGGATAATATCTTCTTCATTTTTTAATAATTTTTAGTAATTAAAATTCTTTCTCATAAAAAAACTCCCGATAAAATCGAGAGTTTATGTTTTATCTTTTAAAAGTAGTATAAGTGAGATCGTTGATTGTATCACCGTTAAAATCTCCACTGCTAGGAACTTGCATTAGCTTTAGTTCTGAGCTGGAAAGAACGATCACTTTAAATTTCAGTTGTACATTGTCGTCGTAAGTTATTACCATATCCTTGGTTTCAGCATCATAGGTGTATTTACCCTGACCATTTTGACTGATTTGGCAATCTGCTCCTACACCGCTATAATAAGTATAAGTTGTAGAATAATCAGTTCTAAATAAAGTGGTATTTTTCAACTCACATCCTGAATAAGTATAAAGATCGAGTACTGTTTTATTGTCTTTTCCAGAAACGATTTCTGTTTTAACGTTTTTCCATTCACCTTTCAGAGTATCTAAATCATAACCTTGAACATCATCATCTTCACAAGAACTAAGCGAAGTAAGCGCCAAAGCGGAAAAGGCAAATAAAAGTAGCTGTTTTTTCATTATCACAAATTTAAGAATATGCTAAAATATAAATAAATTTGAAATATTTATAATGAAATTAAGGTTTTTTAAACGAATGTTTGTAAAAAAGATAATTTTTAAGTTGGAAGTTGGGAAGCGGGAAGATGGAAGCCTTAAAAGGTTCGGAAATTTAATGATCTGAGTCTTCAAAAACTTCCAGCATCGAGCTTCTAGCTCCCAACTTTTTAATAACTCATTTCTACAATCTTATAGGCATCTTGTGGAGTCAGTTTCTTATGCTCACCCAAACCTACCCAATTCCTTTCTGTAAAGGCTTTTTCTACTCTTTCTGCAGTACCTTTATAGTCTTCAGTATATTCTGAAAGCTTGGTTTTAATATCAAGACTGTGGAAGAATTCTTCCATTTTTTTGATTCCTAATTCAGCCTTTTCTTCAACCGTTCCGTCTTTAATTCCCCAAACTCTTTCTGCATATTGAGCTAATTTTCCTTTTTTAGACTCAAAATTATAACGGTAATGAGATGGTGCAATTACTGCCAATGTTCTTGCGTGATCAATTCCGTAATAGGCTGTTAATTCGTGACCCATGGCATGAACTGCCCAGTCTGTAATTACTCCTTTCTGAATTAAACCATTCAATGCCATTGTACAACACCACATAAAGTTTCCTGCTGCATCATAATTAAAATCATCAGCCAAAACTTTTGGAGCTGTTTCCTGTAAACTAATCAAGATACTTTCTGCAATTCTTTCCTGTAAATCAGCAGAAGACGGAGCTGTCATGTATTGTTCTAAAACATGAGTATACGCATCTGTTAAACCGTTTACGATTTGTCTTTTTGGAATTGATCTCACAACTTCAGGATCTAAAACAGAAAATTCAGGGAAAAGTCCGGGACCTCCTGAAGATAATTTTTCGTTTGTTTCTCTTCTTGAGATTACATATCCTGAGTTCATTTCAGAACCTGTTGCTGGCAATGTTAGTATAGAACCGAACGGCATTCCTTCACCTTCAAAAGTTCTTACAGGTTTTTTAAGGATTTCCCAAGGTTCACCGGTGTAATTTGCAGCTGCAGAAAGGAATTTTGTTCCGTCAATCACAGAACCGCCGCCAACAGCCAGAAGATAAGTGATATTTTTTTCTTTGATAACTTGTAAAGCTTCCACCAAAACTTCATACTCAGGATTGGCAGGAACTCCGCCGAATTCATGCACATCATAACCTTGTAAAGCTTCTTGTACCTGATTGTAAACACCGTTACTTTTGATGCTTCCACCACCATAAATCATTAATATTTTAGCGTCTTTAGGAATTTCTTTTGAAATCTTAGCGATCTCACCTTTTCCGAAAAGTATTTTTGTTGGATTTTTAAACTCGAAATTAAGCATTGTTCTTAAATTTATTTAAGCCAAATTTACGCAATGCAAAGTGAAAATTGAGTTAAGGAAGTTTTAAAATTCTTATGATTGTGTTTAATTAAAACTATTGAAATTTCAGCATTATGAATTATATGCGAATTGTCATTCAGAACGAAACGAAGTGTAGTGAAGAATCTCAACTTAATATTCTTAATCACTTAATTCAAGCTTAATGTTTAATTTAATAATAGATTCTTCCTTCGTCAGAATGACAGAGTATGGAAATTAGTAAACTCCATTACTTTTTGCATCTAATTTGCCTGTTTTTCTATTGATTTTCACTAAAAAAGACTCTTTTTGCATATCATTTTTAGATTTAGAAACATACATCGAAATATGTTGATTATCAATTTTATAAGAACTTCCCAATCTGTTACTTGTATCAACTTTAAAACCATAGGTTTCTGCAATTAAAATCGCTTCCGGTAGATTGTCAACAGATCCGATGAAATTCCTCAATTGCTGTTCATTATTAAAATATTCCGTTTTGCCGTTTTTACAGGCTAAAATATAGGAAAAACAGTCGCTTGTTGTACATTCTTGAAAGAAACCTTTCCCCGGAGCCGGATCATTGAGTGTCATAAAATCGGGCATCTGACTTTCGTAAATAACAGATTTATCAGGATCAGGATCTTCAATGTTGCGGAGAACTGACCAATATTGATATTTTGTGTCAGGTTTGATGAAAGGGTAGAGGAATTCAGTGCTATCGAAGATTTCGGGGATTTTTTTGTAATCCTCGGAAACCGTTTTTTGAGAAAGGAATAAAACTGGTATTAAAAAAGAGATGATTAAAATAATTTTCATACTTATTATTTTCCTGGACGGGATTTTCCCCATGCTCAGAGACAATTTTACTATTAGCTATTTTTATTCCAAAACAATTTTATAGTATCCTTTTTCATCCGTTACATCAATTCCGACACCTTTAAATGTTAATTTATTGATCTGGTAACCATCACAACCTCCTTTAAATTCAGACGATTGTATTGAAAAATCAAAAACTTTAAGATTGGAATAAAAAGTATAGTTTTTTGTACCATTATAAGCGCCCACATTTTCTAAAATAATTCTGTCGTCAGATGTTTTAGTCAATTGTACGCCGATTTGATTTTCGTCACTGATTGAAAAAGGAGCAAGAGTTCCATTAGTGACCAAGTTTTCACCATCAGCATCGACGAATTCAAAAGCAATAGTCTGAGGAGCATTATAGCAATCGTCACCACAGGCTGTAAAAATAAAAGCCATTACAAGGAATATGAATATTTTTTTCATGAGATGCGAATATATATTAACTTGAAAACTTTGTTTCAAGTTTTTTTATTAATAGATTTAATTTTTTATGAGCTTCATCATTAGCTGTTAGGGTTAAATTTAAATCAAGAATATTCGAATTTCCAGATAGTTCTTCATTTTTTGATTTAATTATTTTTTCTCTTATTTCAAATGGGTAATTCCAAAGCTCTTCAGCAGTATGTCTTGCTATATCGGATAGACATACTTTGAAATCCTCAAATTCAGGATCTATATAAGTACTTTTTATATCAATTATCCAATTTAGTAATTGTTCATATATTTGAGAATATTTGACAGAAGCGTAGTACAAACCTTTTATATCTGAAGGTTTGCCAGGTTCACCAATAAATTTTTGTAACATGTCACTTAAACCTATTAAGTTTGTTATAGTATTAGAGTGTGAAAAGGTTCTGCTTGAAGCCCAAGCTGGTAAATCAAAATGATCTTTTATAAAATGCTTTGGTTCTATTAAGATTGAATATTCAATATCATTTTTCAAAAATTCTTTTTTTTCTATCTCATCAATTAAGGTTTGATATAAAAATTCAAGTTCAAAAAAACTATTTTTTTCTATTAGAATTTTTAAGCATTTCTCACTCAAATTTAGTTTGAAAAAATCTGAAATATCTCTATCAAGTATATTTTTAACTTTTAAACTACTCTTAAATAAATGTGATAATTGTATTTTTAATGTCAGAATAATATCTTGTGATTGTTCAAAGGGAAATGTCCAAATCTTTTTGTTCTCTCTTATATCTGTAATAAATTCAAAAATTTCTTTATTATCTACTATATGAGAGAAATCAGCATCTTTATTATTCTTCCAGAAATTAAGAGCATTTAATGTATTTTTATCTATAAAACAAAAGATTGGAATTCCTTTTTGTTTTGCCATTAAAAACTCAGTATTAGTAATTGATTTTCCATTCTCAATAATACTCCCATATCTATTTCCCACTATTAAAACCAAAATATCGGCATTCTCTTTTACATTTTTTATACAGTTTTCAATAGAGTTTAATTCAGGAGAAATTGGAAAATTATCATATTCAGAAAGAACTGGATTATGCCCAGATTTGGTTATGAAATCGTGTAAATTAGCTCTTAATTGTGATAAATCGTAACAGGTTGAGCTCACAAAAATATTTAGGTTATTCATTTTTTATTGTGTATTGAGTCAAATTTACGTAATTATAATATTATTTAGAAATAGCAATTAAAATTTAATTATTTTTAACCTAAGAATAGAATTAATTCAAACCAAAATCCCCTACATTTGTTATATGATACACGACCAACGCGCAGAAAAATTCAGGCAGATCGTTGAAAATAAATTCCAGATCTACAATTCATTATTTATGAGCCTGCCTTATGATAAAATGACAAATATCGGGATGTTGCTTCCGTTTTTGTATGAAGAAAGTAAGAACGGCTACGAAGCAGGGAAAACGCCTGAACAGATTGTCGAAGAATTCTTTACAAGCCATACAGATCTACAGTCGGAAGAACAAAAACTCGAACTCCTTTTCAAAATCATTCAATATATAGAAAGACAGGTCGTTTTGTTCGACAGTATCGAAGATGCTGCTTTTCCAAGTCTGCATTCAGAAAGTGACAGCGGAACGGTGACCAATCTTTTTGAACGCTCACTTCTGGATCATAAACTGGAAAAAGTACGTGAGAAATTAAAGGATTTTACCGTAAAAGTTGTTTTTACGGCTCACCCAACGCAGTTTTATCCAAGTTCGGTTCAGAGAATTATTCAGGATTTGAGAACGGCTATTACGACCGATTCTGTGACGAATATCGATACCTTACTTCAACAATTAGGAAAGACACCTTTCGTGAATAAAGAAAAGCCGACGCCAATCGATGAAGCGTTGAGTATTATTTCATATTTGAGATATGTATATTATGACACGATTGGGGAATTATTTACGAAGATCAGAAACACTTTCGGAAACGGTCATTTTCACCTTCATGAAGATATTATTCAGCTTGGTTTCTGGCCGGGCGGTGACAGAGACGGAAACCCTTTTGTGACGGCTGATGTTACAAAAAGAGTATCGGAAGAACTTCGTTCAGCTATTTTAAAATCATATTACAGCCATTTGAAATTTATCAGAAGAAGATTGAGTTTCAGGGGAGTTTCAGAGGTTTTACAAAAACTGAATGACGAATTATACGGTGCGATTTTTAATAATGAAAAAATTACAACAGAAGATATTTTAAAAAGAGCCAATGAAGCCGAAAAAATCTTGGTTGAGCATCATAATTCTTTATTTTTAGAGCTATTATTGAATTTCAGAGATCGTGTGAAGATTTTCGGGACGCATTTTGCGACGTTGGATGTTCGACAGGACAGCAGAATTCATCAACAGGTAATTGATGAGGTTCATGCTAAGGTTTTTGGAAATATTGAAGTGACGAATGAAGAGAAATTCAATCAGTTAATTCAAATTTCAGATAAAGTAAATACGGATGATTTTGAAGGAATTGTTCAGGATACTTTACTGACGGTTTCTCAAATCACAGGAATCCAGCAAGCCAACGGATTTAGAGGAATGAATCGTTATATTATTTCCAATTCTGATGCGGTAAAAGATGTGATGAATGTCTATGCTTTCTTCAAAGTTTGTGGCTACAAAGATGAAGAAATCAACATGGATATTGTTCCGCTCTTTGAAACTATGGAAGGTCTTGCCAATGCTGAAAATGTGATGAATGAACTGTACCAAAATCCTATCTATAAAAAGCATCTGGAAAAAAGAGGAAATCAGCAAACAATTATGCTTGGTTTCTCGGACGGAACAAAAGATGGTGGTTATTTAAAAGCCAACTGGGAAATTTATAAAGCCAAAGAAATTTTAACTAAACTTTCCGAAGAAAGCGGAATTAAAGTAGTATTCTTCGACGGTAGAGGCGGACCTCCCGCAAGAGGTGGCGGAAAAACCCACGATTTCTATGCTTCTCAGGGAAATACGATTGCGAATAATAAGATCGAATTAACGATCCAAGGTCAGACGATCACAAGTATTTTCGGAAATAAAGAACAGGCAAAATATAATTTCGAACAACTTTTAACAGCCGGAGTTGAAAATGATGTTTTCAAGAATTCTAAAAAGGATTTAACTGAAAAAGAAAGAAAACTGATCATCGAATTGGCAGATATCAGCTATAAAAAATATTCAGATTTGAAAGCGCATCCAATGTTCGTTCCGTATTTACAGGAAATGAGTACGTTGGAATATTATGGAAAAACAAATATCGGAAGCCGTCCGTCAAAACGCGGTGGCGATAGTGAGTTGAAATTTGAAGATTTAAGAGCCATTCCGTTTGTGGGATCATGGTCGCAATTGAAACAAAATGTTCCCGGATTCTTCGGTTTCGGATTTGCGATGGAAGAAATGAAAAAACAGGGAAGGTTCGAAGAAGTAAGAGATCTGTACAAAGGTTCGGACTTCTTTAAAACTTTAGTTTTGAACTCGATGATGAGTATGAATAAATCCTATTTCCCATTAACTTATTATATTAAAAGCAATCCAAAATTCGGTGCCTTCTGGAATGTTCTTTTCGAAGAATACAACCTTTCAAAAGACATTATGCTTGAATTGACAGGTTTTAAAATGCTTCAGGAAGAAGATCCTTTGTCCAGAAAATCGGTGAAAATTCGTGAAAAAATTGTTCTACCATTATTGAGTATTCAGCAATATGCTTTAATGAAAATTCAAAAAGGAGAAGGCAATAAAGAAGCGTACGGAAAATTGGTGACGCGTTCGTTGTTTGGAAATATTAATGCGAGTAGGAATTCGGCTTAAATTAAATTTTGAACTTAAAGTTTGTCATTCAGAGCGGAACGAAGTGGAGCGTGGAATCTATGCCTACTTTTTTATAGGAGTTTAAATTCCTCCGCAATGAAAAAAATAAATACCATTAATTAAAAAAAACCTCTCGATTCGAGAGGTTTTTCTATTTTATTCCTTTATAAATTTCTCATAATAGACCTTATCCTTCGTCTGAATTTTCAGATAATAAGTTCCTTTTGCAAAATCTTCAACCTTTACAGATTTTTGATTATTAACTTTAGTAATCAATCTTCCAAGATTATCATAAATCTCTAATGATAAAACTTCGCTTTCAGAAGCAATATTTAATATGTTTTTTACAGGATTTGGGAAAATAGCAACTTGCTTTTGTTTTACAATTTCGGATGTATTTAATGTTCCGTTGTATAAACTTCCGAAATTCAGAATTCCAAATCCCATTTGATCGGTATGACTTGGAGATAGGGAAGCAGTTTGTCTTAATTTATTTCTCATCAGATCTCTATTCATCGTTGGGAATGCCTGAATCAAGCAAGCGACTCCTCCTGTAGCAATTGGTGTTGCAATAGAAGTTCCGGAAACTGTAGTTGTAGAATTATTATTAACAGTAAAAGCTCCACTTCCTCTTGTACTTCCGTCCGGTTTTACGACACCGACAGAATTGGGACCATAGGACGAAAATCCTGAAGAAGCTCCTGCAGAATCAACAGATCCAATCGTGAAAACTTTAGCATTGTCAGCGGGCGTTATGATATAATGCCACGGTTGTTGCCCCGAGTTTCCTGCTGCTACGAGAAGGAAAATTCCTTTATTAACAGCAATTTCGGAAGCTCTTGCGATGAATGAAGTGGTTCCGTTCATATTGGCATACGTATAATTGTATCTCGCATCATCGAATGTATTATATCCCAACGAAGTTGTAATAACATCAACTCCTTTTCTGTCGGCTTCCTCAGCAGCTTCGATCCAATAGAGTTCTTCTTCGGGAATTTCAGCGGTTGCATTTTCGCTTCGGTACAAATAAAAATCGGCATCGGGCGCAGAACCTACAAACGTATTTTGTATAAATCCTCCGATAGCTCCCAGAACTACAGTTCCATGCGCATTTAATGAAGGATTATAAATATCTGTACTTTTTGCAGCAAAATCATATCCGCCTTTGATCTGATTATTGGTCCATAATCTTGCGAAGGCTGAACCTGTATTTACAGTCGGGAAACCGCTGTCGATCACAGCAATGGTAATTCCGGTTCCTGTATAACCTGCAAGGTGAAGTTGTCTTAAATTAATTTGATCAATCTGGTCTGAACCAGAACCATAATCAAAAGTTGTTAATGTTTTGCTGGTTGAATAATTAGAATTAAAATCTGCCCATTTATCTATATTCGAAGTTTTGGGAACACCGGACGAATTTCTGGCAAAACTTTCCACTGAGCCAACATAAGGTTGAGCCTGAAGGGTAGTAATCTGTGCCGGAGTGGCATTTACGGCAACTCCATTCAGCCATTTAGAATAATCAGTAACGGTAAATCCCAGATTCTGAATGTTTTGAATGTAAGATTGTTCGATCGGAGCATCCTGATCATTCAGCGAAATTCCTAATGCTGTACGTCTGTTGAGGGACTTTTGGGACAGTTCTGATAATGGATTGGCGTAAAATGCAGTCTTGTTCGGTTTATCATTAAAATAAACAAAAACAAGCTGGGTTTGTGCAGAAACGGCCGAGTAACCCGTTAAGATACAAAAGAGTAAAAGTTTTTTCATGTATTTATTTTGTATAAAGATAAAACAAAATCAATAAAATTTTTGACAGGATTTTAAATTCCTTATTTTTACACAAATATTTATTTATGAAAAGAATTCAGATGGTTGACTTACAAAGTCAGTATTACAAAATAAAGAATGATGTAGATAATGCAGTTTTAAATGTAATGGATTCGGCGGCTTTTATCAATGGCCCTGAGGTAAAGTCTTTCCAGAATGAATTGGAGTCTTATTTAGAGGTAAATCATGTGATTCCTTGTGCGAACGGAACGGATGCTTTACAGATTGCTTTGATGGCTTTAGACCTGAAAGAAGGGGATGAAATAATCACTGCTGATTTTACTTTTGCAGCGACTGTGGAAGTTATTCATTTGCTTAAACTTAAATCTGTTTTGGTAGATGTAGATTACGATACATTCACGATTTCAACAGAAGCGATCAGAAAAGCGATCACTCCAAGAACAAAAGCGATCATTCCGGTTCATATTTTCGGACAGTGTGCGAATATGGAAGAAATTTTAAAAATTGCTGAAGAGCATAATTTATATGTAGTTGAAGACAACGCACAGGCAATCGGTGCAGAATTTACCTTTTCAGACGGAACAGTAAAACAAGCCGGAACAATGTCTACTGTGGGAACAACTTCATTCTTCCCATCAAAAAACCTTGGATGTTACGGAGATGGTGGTGCAATTTGTACGAATAATGATGATTTAGCGCACCGTTTAAGAGGAATCGTTAACCACGGAATGTACGAAAGATACTACCATGATGAGGTTGGAGTTAACTCTCGTTTAGACAGTATTCAGGCTGCGATTTTAAGAAAAAAACTTCCCAATCTAGATTCTTATAATGAGTCCAGAAGAAAAGCAGCTGATTATTATGACGAAGCTTTTGCTGGAAATGAAAATATTTTAACTCCAAAAAGAGCAGAAAACTCTACGCATGTATTTCACCAATATACATTGAGAATTTTGAACGGTAAACGTAACGATCTTCAAAAATTCTTAGCTGAAAAAGAAATTCCTGCAATGATCTATTATCCTGTGGCTTTGAGAAAACAAAAAGCATATTATCAGGAAAGCAATGATGCGGATTTTGTGAACACAGATAAGTTGTTGGATCAGGTAATTTCTCTTCCGATGCATACAGAATTGGATGAAGAGCAGTTGAAGTATATTACGGATGCTGTGTTGGAATTTATGGGGTAAAATATGTTGTATAAGAAAAGAATTTTCAAATATAACTTTGTTTATTTTTTAATTTTAATATTAACCTTTATTCTAAATTTATTTTTTGGTTATATTATTTTTGGAATAACTAAACATTTTGAAGAAATTAAATTATTTTCAGCTGATGGATTACAAATTTCATTAGGGATTCTTTCTTTGATTTTTAATACTACTTCTTTTATTTCATTATTTAAGAAATCTGAAAAAAGTATTTTTTTGCTGAATGTAAATTATTTTATTATTACTTTATTTTTATTTTTTGAAATTTATGTTTATTTAAATAATGGATTTTTTTTTAAAGCTATATTCATTATTTTTTTGAATAGTATTATTTTTATAGGAATAATGTTTTTTCTTATTAATTATTTCAAAATTAAAAGTAATAAAAACAAAATTTATGAAAGTGAAGAAATAGGAACACACAATGATTAAAAATAACAATTACTAAAAATGGCAATACTCGTAACGGGAGGTCTTGGATATATTGGTTCTCATACAGTTGTAGAACTTTTGAATAATAACTTCGATGTTGTTATTGTTGACGATTTATCCAATTCTGAAAAATTTATTTTAAAAAATATAGAAGAAATTGCGGGGAAAAAGCCTGTTTTTTATCCTTTTGATTTAAAAAGAAAGGAACTTCTGACGCAGGTTTTTGATGCTCATCAAATTGATGGATGTATCAACTTTGCAGCATATAAAGCGGTTGGAGAAAGCCAGGAAAGACCTGTCGATTATTATGAAAATAATTTGTTTTCTCTAATTAATATCCTTCAGGAATTTAAAACCAGAGAACTTTCTAATTTTATATTCAGTTCATCTTGTACAGTGTACGGTCAAGCAGATGAAATGCCAATTGACGAAAATACTCCATTGAAAATGCCTGAAAGTGTTTATGGTAAGACCAAACAAATGGGCGAAGAAATTCTGATTGATTTTGCAAAAGCTTACAACAGAAAAATTTCTTTGTTGAGGTATTTTAACCCGATCGGAGCGCATCCATCTGCAAAATTAGGTGAATTGCCAATTGGTATTCCAAATAATTTGGTACCTTATGTTATGCAAACTGCAGCCGGAATCCGTGAAAAACTAAGTGTTTGGGGTGATGATTATCCTACAGTAGACGGAACTGCGGTTCGTGATTATATTTACGTTGTAGATTTGGCTAAGGCTCATGTTGCGGCATTGAAAAGTTTAATGAACAATCAATCCGAAGAATCCACGATTGATATTTATAATTTAGGAACAGGGAAAGGATCATCTGTTTTGGAGGTTGTAAAAGCTTTTGAAACCGCAAATAATGTAGAAGTACCTTACAAAATCTGCGATAGGAGAGAAGGCGATATTACGATTGCTTACGCCAACGCCAATAAAGCAGAAAAAGAACTCAATTGGAAGTCTGAAACGAGTTTGGAAGAAGCGTTAAGAACCACTTGGGAGTGGCAAAAATATTTAGAATCAAGAAATAATTAAGCTTGATTTGTTTTAAATTTAATAACAATAATTATAATTAAAAATACCTTCCTGAATTTAGGTCTAATCCCTTAGAATACCCTTTATTTCAGTGAAATTTTAAATACACATTATGAAAACAGAAAGAATAGGCATTACATTTTCCTCATTTGATTTATTACATGCTGGTCACATCAAAATGTTGGAAGAAGCAAAAACGGTTTGCGATTATCTAATTGTTGGTCTTCAAATTGACCCGTCTCACGATCGTCCGACTAAAAATAAGCCGACGCAAACGATTGTTGAGCGTTATATTCAGTTGAAAGCAGTAAATGCGGTTGACGAAATTATTCCTTATTACACAGAACAGGATTTAGAAGATATTCTAAAATCTTTTGTAATAGATGTAAGGATCATCGGTGACGATTACATGGACAAAGACTTCACAGGTAAAAAATACTGCGAAGAAAAAGGCATAGAAATTTTTTACAATAAAAGAGATCACAGGTTTTCCTCGAGCGACTTAAGAAAAAGAATCTTTGAAGCCGAAATGGCAAAAGCTACAAAATAAAAAAATCCCGAAATAAATTTTATTTCGGGATTTTTTATGATTATATTTTATCTCTTACATCGGAGCTTGTTCATCCCCGCCTGTATCATTGGCGTTAATATCTTTTTTCTTCTTAGGCTGTTCTATTTTCTCTCCTTGTTTGAACCTGTATGTCAAAGCAATTGAAAACTGTCTAGGTTGCCATTGCATATAATTACGGCGAGTAAAATCACTGCTATAAGTATAAACTTCTCGGCTTCTTGTATTGAAAATATCTTGAATGTTGAAGTTAATTGTTCCATCACCTTTCCAAATAGTCTTAGAAATTCCCAAGTTCAATGCATACATATCTTGAGTATCTTGGCTTGCAGTTTTCTGAGCACCTCTGTAGAATCCTTGTAATTGAACACTAAGGGTTTTATCAAGCTTAAAAGTTGTATTTAAACGAGCTCTTGTAGAAAAGCCATCACCCGTAAAATCCATTGAATTCTGCTTCTCATTTCCTTGTGCATCTTTTGTTGTATAATAAGCTATACCTGTAGTTTTATAACCAAACACATCTAAACTACCCATTATTTTGAACCAACTGAACGGATCATAAGTAAAGTTAAGATCTAAACCATAACGATCGTCATTTCCAAGATTGATTGGTTTTGTATAGAAAACGTTTTGGCTTTCATCTGGTCTGTAAATCAACATTTTAGTATCCTCAGTAGCATGTCTGTAATAAAGAGTAGGATTAACAGTAAATTTCTTTCTTGAAATATTATAACCTACTTCGTATGAATCTACATAAGAAGGATTTAAGTCGATATTACCTTCAAAAATATTTTGATTGTTGCTGTAGTTAGGGAAAGGGATCATAAAGAAAGATCTAGGTCTGTCTATTCTTCGTGAATAGTTAACCAAGATTTGGTTATCTTTAGAAACATCATAACTTAAAAATACACTAGGGAATAAGTTATTATAATTTTTAGTTTTATTAAGAGGTACAAAATTAGGATCAAGATTGTCATAATTGATCTTCACATTTGACAGTTCATCTCTTAAGCCTAATTGGTATCCAAAGTTTCCTACTTTACTTTTGAATTGTAAATAGAACGCATTGAACATTTCTCTATATTCTGTTTTATTATTATAACTTGGAATAAAAGGATTGTTTGATGTACTGCTAACAAAATTATCGTAATCATTATTATTTACATCTATTCTGTAACCTGCTTCAAGTTTAGATTGCTCTCCAATTGGAAGTTCATAATCTGCCTTTCCTACAACAGTTTTATTGACCGATTTTCTACTTGTAATATCTTCGAATACAGGCAGATAGTTTTCAGTTTCAAGAATAGTGGAATTATTGTTACTTCTATTTCTTTGAAGACTTAATGATAATGATAAATTGTGACCATTATCATTAAATTTATGATCTAAACCTAAATCTCCTTGAAACGCTAAATTTGTATTTCTTCCAGTAGAATTTCTCTGTCCAAAAGAATTCATAGCATTCCAAGAATTTGAATCTTTATTATATCTGAAAAAATCATTATATGTATTCAAAAGCTCATTACTATCACCTTCAAAAGTTCTTACAACACCAGATAAATTAACAGATGTTTTTGGAGAAATATCATATACAAAACCAGCACTTAAGTTATAATTATTGTTGTAACTTTTATTTGTTGAGTTTTGCAATTGGTGAGATTGTATATCGTCAGGTTGTGTAAAAGGAGACGCACTCGGATTTACATTTGGGAATACGATATTATTATAGGTAGTTTCAGTATCATTCTTACTTTTATTTTCAGAATATCCTCCGCCACCATTCAGAAACCATGTCCAGTTATTCTTTCTCCAGCTTAGGTTGGTGTTAAGGTTTGTTCTAGGAAGGTATCCTAATGTACCAGTAATATTACCATTGAAGCCTACTTTTTTATTCTTTTTAAGAATGATATTTAGAATCCCGGAAGTTCCACTTGCTTCAAATTTTGAAGAAGGGTTTGTAATTACTTCAATTCTTTCAATCTGATCAGCCGGAATACTTTGTAATGCGTTAGCTCCATCGTCAATTCCTAAAAGAGCAGACGGTTTTCCGTTGATCAAAAATTTTACGTTTGTACTACCTCTCATAGAAACAGTTCCATCAGTATCCACAGAAACAGAAGGTACATTAGAAAGAACATCTTGAAGATTTCCTCCTTTACTTACAATATCCTGCGATGGATCATAGGTTCTTTTATCTAATTCAACTTTATAAGGCTTTGTAGTTGGCGCAGTAAGCACAATTCCTTCAATATCCTGAGTTTTAACGTTTGTAGCGCTTTTTTCAGGTTCGATAGATAAAGCTCCGATGTTTCCGGCTGCTGAAATTTGCTTGTTGATAAGACTTTTCTTGTAATCGATTGCCTCGATCGTAATGTCGTAATTTCCCGGAGTAAGTTCTAGCTTATACTGTCCTTTCTCATCGGTAAGGGTAGCATCACTGAATAATTTATTTTGTTTGTTACTGAATGTCACTGAAGCATAAGGAACGGGTTGGTTGCTTTTATTGACCACCGTCCCCGAAATACCTACCTTCTCCTGGCCAAAAGCAAAAGCAGCTGCCGAAAGTACAAAAGTAAGCCCTAAGGTTTTTTTTGTGAAAATGTTAATGATTTCCGTCTGATTCATAAGGTATTGTTTGTGTAAAATCGTGAAAGATCTTTCTTAATATTATGAAATCGTTAATTATGTAGATTTCAAAATAGTAAGGTTAGTTTATTATTTGTAATGTATATGTCGCTTTTGGAAGCTAAATGTTAATTATTAATTTGTTAAAATAAAGTTAAATTTATTTATTATTTTATATTTTTTGAATTCAACCAATCCTGATATGCTTTTGCATTGATGGCATGCTCTTCAGCACTTGCCGTGAATTTATGATATCCAAATCTTGCAGGATCTGCACACATAAAGATAAAGTTGTTATTTTCTGCATTTAAAACAGCATCAACTGAGCTTTTATCTACCACACAAATTGGCCCTGGTGGAATTCCTTTATTGGCATACGTATTATATGGAGACGGAGTTGTCAAATGCTTATAGAAAACTCTTTTTATAGGATCTTTAAAATTAGTTTGCTTATTGATGGCATAAATTACAGTAGGGTCAGATTGTAATTTCATTCCTTTTCTGTAACGGTTTAAATACAATCCTGCGATTGTCTTCATTTCATCCTTCTTTCCTCCCGATTCTTTATAGACAATAGAAGCCAACGCATAGATTTGATCTCTTGTTAAGCTGGATTGCTGCTCTTTAGCCTTCCTTTCGCTGTTCCAAAACTCGTTGTACTGACTGTCAAACTTGTTAAAGAATTCTTTTGGAGTTACCGTCCAGAAAAAATTATAGGTATCGATGAAGAAATATTTTTTCAGATCTTCAGCGTTATTATATCCTTTTTCTACTGCAATAGCATTAAGGTCATTCACAAATTTTAAAGAATCCAGTTCTGTTTTCTTGGTTACCTTACCAACCATTTGATAAATATCTCCAAAATCACCAATTCTAAAAGTATTCTCGGTCTGGTTTCCGGCTTTGATCATATTAACCAAGTTGGTGTTTCCTGTTCCGATTTGGATGTGGTAGCGACCGGCTTTTAAATATTTATCAAGATCTTTATCTTTTGCCACATCTTCGAAAGATTCTTTATTTTTAATATATGGAGCAATAGAATCTAATACCTGTTTAAAACTGGCATTATGAGGGATCAAAACATATCCGTCTTTTTCTACGTTGTTTCCGTAATATTTTGTATAAAATCTAAAACCAAAAAATCCTGCTATTACGATAATGAGCAGAATGATAATGAGAATAGCTTTTTTCATTATTAAAATTGATTAAAAGTTTTGTTGTTTTTAAATAAGATCTACTTTCCCTCTAAAAACCTGTTTTGCGGGACCTTCTAACCAAATATTCTGGAAAGAGTCTCCGTTTTTTTCAGCATAAACTTTAAGGTTTCCACCTAAAGTTTTAACTTTTACAGAGATTAGATTATGTTTTTGCAGAAAAGTTAAAGCAGAAGCAGTAACTCCTGTTCCGCAACTGTAAGTTTCGTCCTCAACGCCTCGTTCATAGGTTCTTACGAAAATTTCGTCATCAGCATTTTTTTCAACAAAATTGACGTTGATGCCTTCTTCTTTATAATTTTCAGAATATCTGATGTTATTTCCTTCTGCAAAAACGTTGTAATTCACAATATCTTCAACATATTTTACATAGTGTGGCGAACCGGTATTCATCACAGTATCTTCACCGTCATTGGAGATCGTTTTTACATCAATCATTTTAAGTTTAATGATTCCGTTATGGATTTCGGCTTCATGATCACCATCGATCGCGATGAATTTGCATTTATCTTCAAAAATATCAAGGAAAAAAGCAAAAGCTACAAGACATCTTCCACCATTTCCGCACATGGTGCTTTCTCCACCGTCAGAATTATAATACACCATTTTAAAATCATAACCGTCTTCATTTTCCAATAAAATAAGACCATCAGCTCCGATTCCGAAACGTCTGTCACACAATTTTTTAATTGTATTTTTGTCTTTAGGAAACTGTAGATCACGATTGTCGATCATTACAAAATCATTTCCTGTACCTTGATATTTATAAAATTCCATTTTTTTATCTACTGTTTTGTTTAAAATTTAACCATTAAGAATAGTATTAATTCAACTTCTTACTATCTAAATTAAAGTTAAAAAGATTCTAAATATTTTGCCTAAAATATAAACGTGCAAAATTACTATATTTAAAACAAAAAACGAACAGTGTTAGCTGTCCGTTTTCTTATTTATAATCGTTTTATCTAAAACCGCCTCCGGTTGATCTCGTGGGAGTTGTAGTTTGTGGAGTGCTCTGTGAGCCTGAACTGTTTCTAAATCCTCCGCTGTTGCTGTTTGACGAGCTATTGTTTCTAAATCCACCACTGTTGTTATTTTGTGGTGCGGGAGTAGTTGGTTGCTGATTTCTGAATCCTCCACTGTTGCTGTTATTCGCTGGTGGTGTACTGTTTCTAAAACCTCCATTATTACCATTACTTGCAGGCGGCGTTGTATTTCTGAAACCTCCGCTGTTATTTTGGTTAGTTCCGGAATTGGAGTTTCTGAATCCTCCGTTGTTATTTCCGTTATTTCTAAATCCGTTTCCGTTATTATTTCTGTTTGAATTTGAATTTGTAGGGAATCCGTTATTAGGACGTTGCGTAGTTGTCGTAGTTCTTCTTTCTACATAAACTTTTCTTCGGTTATCTCCGTAATAGTAAGGTCTGCCGTTATCATAATAATAATTGTAATCATTTCTGTAATAATATCCGTCATTACCATAATATCCACCACCACCGTAGTAGCCTTGTGGGGCATAATAATATCCGTTATTATAATATGGATCTCCGTAACCATTGTTTGCATATCCGTCAGAATAGGCAAGACAAGATGTTAAGCTTGTTATAACGAAAATACTTAATGCAATTTTTAATAAATTTTTCATGACTTTATTGTACTTTTTTCTTTTAAACTTTTTTTCCAACTGACGTATCCTAAGATCGCCATTCTAGTAAATACCAAATATTGAACCGAAGTGATACCAAGACCCTTAAAAATCATCATCGGCATGCAAATAAAATCTCCTATGATCCAGAAAATCCAGTTCTCAATGCGCTGTTTGGCCATAAACCACATCCCCACTAAAAATATGGAAGTGGTGATAACATCCAGCCAATTTGCCCAATCAAGATGATATAAACCTAAGTTGGTGCCCTCCATTGAAAATTGATTATCTATGTAAGGTTTATAATAATATATGATAGTAACTAAAAGTAGACTTATTATGAAAAGAAAGATTGCAAAAATCCATTCTTTTTTTGTTGCCCAAGAAACATCTACATGAATGTGATCTTTGGAATTCTTCGCCCATAGAACCCAGCCGTAAACACTCATCGCCGTATAATAAACGTTGATCATACAATCTCCCAATAATCCGAAGTTGAAAAGAATGTAAACATAAATTAATGTAGAAACAATACCGGTAGGGTACACCCAAATGTTTTTCTTGATGGAAAAATAAACACTTAAAATTCCGAAGACCGTTCCGCCGGCTTCTAACAGAATTTGTAAATCAGTATAGCTCTCATACGGTTTTACGAAAAGATCGTATAAATTCATGAGGTCAAAAATAAACAAAAATTCACACACCTGAAAATGCCTTAAATTATATGTGAATCAGATTTTTAAGTTTTAAAATTTAAAATAAATGACGAAAGTTTGCCAATAAACGTTAGTATTTCTAAATTTTTTATATTTTCGTAAATCTTTAATAAATAATAAAATATGTCTAAAATTTGGGTTAAAAAACCGATGAGCGCCTATGAAGCTGATATCAAAAAGAGTGAGCTGAAACGCGTTCTTGGAAAATGGAGCCTTACTGCTATTGGAATCGGAGCAATTATCGGAGGAGGAATTTTTGTATTGACGGGAACAGGAGCTTATTATAATGCAGGGCCTGCATTAGCTTTGTCATTTGTAATCGCAGGAATTGCCTGTGTATTTGCAGCTTTGTGTTATGCAGAATTTGCATCAATACTTCCCGTAGAAGGTTCGGCTTATGCTTACGCTTATGGAACGGTAGGAGAGATCTTCGCATGGATCATCGGTTGGGGATTGATTCTCGAATATGCAATGGGATCGATGACCGTTGCGGTATCATGGTCTGGATATTTCGCCAAACTCCTCAAAATGTTTGGGTTACATTTGCCGAATTGGCTTACGACGGATCCACAAACGTATTGGGCTGCAGGAAACACTGGTTTTTCAATGAATTTACCGGCATTTTTTATCGTTTTATTTGTAATCTCAATTTTAGTGAGAGGAACAAAAGGAGCGGCAAAAGCAAATAACTTTATCGTTATCCTTAAAGTTTCGGCTATTATTTTCGTGATTATTGCAGGATCATTTATTATTTTCGGTTCTGCTGATCCGTTTAAAAACTGGATTCCTTTCATCCCTGAAGCTACAACCATTACAGAAGGCGGAGTCTCGCATTCTGCTTACGGTATAGGTGGAGTGGTTGCAGGAGCATCTGCTATTTTCTTTGCCTATGTAGGATTTGATGCAGTTTCCACACAAGCCGGAGAAGCTATTAATCCTAAAAAGGACGTTCCTTTTGCTATTATTACTTCATTGGTAATCTGTACACTTTTATATATTTTGGTCTCTCTTGTGTTAACGGGAATGATGCATTACACAGATTTCAATCCTCTAGGTAAATATCCTGATGCCATCAAAGCTCCTGTAGCTTACGCATTTGATATTGCCGGATATGCTTGGGCTGGTTACATCATTACGATTGCAGCGACGGTTGGTTTAATCTCAGTATTAATGGTAATGATCATGGGACAATCAAGAATCTTCTTGGGAATGTCCAAAGATGGTCTTATTCCTGCTACTTTCTCAAAAGTAAACCCTAAAACTGGGGTACCAACGAAAAATCTTATTATTTTAGGAGGTGTAATTTCTGTTATTGCTTCTTTAACACCAATTAATGACCTAGCTCACATGACCAGTTTCGGAACTCTATTTGCGTTCACAATGGTTTGCGTAGCAGTTTGGGTATTAAGAGTGAAAGAACCGAACTTACAGAGGAATTTCAAAGTTCCGGCTTTACCTTTAATCGCTTGTTTAGGTATTTTAATTAATGTTTATTTGATTTTCAACTTGAGTAGAGAAGCTAAATTATATTCTTTTGCTTGGTTAATTATCGGTTTCATTATTTATTTCCTATACAGTAAAAGAAACTCAAAACTTCAAAACGGAGGTTACGGAGAAACTTTTAAAGCTGAACAGGAGCCTTTAGAAAAACCTGATTTAGATTAATTAAAAAATATTCAACGTAAAATCCACAGAATTCTGTGGATTTTTTATTTTTGCTAATATGAAAAAGCTTTTACCATTTTTATTTTCTTTTCTGGGAATACTTACGTTTTCCCAACAAGTAGAAAGTCTGACAACTATTTTAAATGACAAAATAAGCATCCGCGCTTTGGAAGTTTACGATGGGAAAGTCTGGTACAGCGGAACAGATGCAAAGTTTGGTTTTGTTGATTTAAAGAATTTTAATAATCAAAAACAGATCAAATTATCTGAAAAGAAACTTCAATTCAGAACATTAGCTCAGGATAAAACTTCATTTTATGCTATAAATATTGAAAGTCCGGCTTACTTTTTTAAGATTGATAAAAAAAGTTTGAAATCACAAACGATATTTACAGATACTATAAAAACTGCTTTTTATGATGCATTACATTTTGTAAACAATGACTTGGCATATGCATTCAGTGATTCTGATAAAGACAATAATTTAAAACTTGCTGTTTTTAATTCAAAAGGAAAAAATAAATGGTATGTGATTGAAAATGGGCGTAAATTAAATCCAGGTGAGGCCGCATTCGCTGCGAGTAACACAAATATTGCTTCAACTAAAAATTATCTGTGGATCGCAACAGGCGGAAAAGCATCGAGAATTTTAAGGTTAACATTTAAAAATGAAAAATTTGAGATATTTGAGACTTCATTTATTCAGGGAGAATCTTCTCAGGGAATGTATTCAATAGACTTTCTTAACGATAAATTCGGAGTTGCAGTTGGCGGAGATTATACAAAACAAGATGCAAATATCAATAATATTGCAACAACTAACGATGGCGGAAAAACCTGGCAGATTCAAGCCTCTGGACAGAATGCTGGATATACAACTTGTGTAAAAATTAAACCAAATTCTAAAGGAAAAGAAATTATTTCCGTTGGAGATCAACACATCAGTTATTCCTCAGATTTTGGAAAAACCTGGAAGAAAATTTCTGATGAAAAAGGATTTTTTGTCTGCAAATGGCTAAATAAAAATACAATCGTTTTGGCTGGAAAAGACAAAATATCTTTGTTTAAATTAAAATTTTAAATTTTTCATATAGAGTTTATCTCTTTGGAAACTTTTCATTAAAACTTTCTTCAACTTAATTTTGGTTAAAATTTCTGCATGAAAAACTTTAAAATATTCTTTCTTTTAATAATTCCGACTTTATTTTATACTCAAAAGATCAGAGTTTTTATTTTGGCAGGACAATCCAATATGAATGGTTTCGGTTACAATAAAGATCTTCCGAGTGATTTGAAAAATTTTAAAGATGTCTATATTTTTCAGGGAAATTCTGTTCCGGATGGGGATTTGAATGGCGGAACAGGAAAATGGGACGTTTTAAAACCAGGACACGGAACCGGATTTAAAACAGATGGAAAAACAAATATGCTTTCAGACAGATTCGGTTTAGAAATCACTTTCGCGAAAAGAATGAAAGAACTTTTCCCAAATGATAAAATTGCTTTGATAAAATATGCTAGAGAAGGAACTTCCATCGACAGCCTCGCTGCTGCCAATTTTGGATGCTGGGATGCAGATTTTAACGGAAAGAACGGAATCAATCAATACGATAACTTTTTAAAAACCGTAAAAAATGCTTTATCTGAAGCGGATATCGACGGAAACAGCAAAAAAGATGAATTGATACCTTCAGGAATTCTTTGGATGCAAGGTGAAAGTGATGCAGGTTTCACAGAAGAAATTGCCAATAATTATTATGGTCATTTAAAAGTATTGATGAATCAAATGAGAGCGACTTTATTAATCGATGATCTGCCCGTTGTGATCGGAAAAATCTCAGATTCCGGGAAGAATGAAGCCGGGAAAGTTTGGCCGACAGGCGAGTTGGTGCAATATGCTCAGGAAAAGTTTGTGAAGAATGATAAAAATGCTGCGATCATCCGATCAACGGTAAAATATAATTACGGAAATGACCCTTGGCACTATGACAGTGCGGGTTACATCGATTTGGGGAAGAATTTTGCGGATGCGGTATTTAGACTCATTATAAATTTCGAAAAGAAACCCTAATATAATTCATGATTTAAAATTCATAAGTTATATTTAATTTTGCAATATGAAATTCCTTTTGGAGTTCCATTTTAAAAATTTACATTTTCAATGAATTCTTTAATAGATAAATATAATATTCCGGGACCTCGTTACACGTCTTATCCTACTGTTCCTTATTGGGACGAAAGCACTTTTTCGCCTGAGAAATGGAAAGAAAGCGTAATACGGTCATTTAAGGAAAGTAATGCAGCGGAAGGAATTTCTATTTACATCCATTTGCCTTTCTGTGAGGCTTTGTGTACGTTTTGTGCGTGTCACAAGCGTATTACAAAACAACATAGCGTAGAAACACCTTATTTAGAAAGTGTTTTAAAAGAATGGAAGCTTTATCTGGAACTTTTTAATGAAAAACCAAAATTAAAAGAACTTCATTTAGGTGGAGGAACACCAACATTTTTCTCTCCTAAAAACTTGAAAACTTTATTGGAAGGTATTTTTGAAAGTGTAGAAATTGCAGAACATCCTGAATTTTCTTTCGAAGGTCACCCAAATAATACGACGAAAGATCATCTTCAAACTTTGTATGATCTAGGTTTCAGAAGGGTAAGTTTTGGAGTTCAGGATTATGATCCTAAAGTTCAGAAAGCGATCAACAGAATTCAGCCTTTTGAAAATGTGAAAAATGTGACGGAATGGGCTAAAGAAATTGGATACAGAGGGATCAGTCACGATTTGGTTTTCGGACTTCCGCATCAGACTTGGGAAGCGATGGAACATACAATTCGTAAAACAATGGAATTAAAGCCGGATCGTCTGGCGTTTTATTCTTATGCGCACGTTCCGTGGGTTAAAGGTGTAGGACAGAGAGGCTTTGATGAAAATGATTTGCCAAGCGGAGAAGAAAAACGTCGTTTGTATGAAGATGGGAAAAAATTATTGGAAGATTTAGGATATATTGAAGTTGGGATGGATCATTTTTCTCTTGAACATGATGATCTGTATCAATCATTGATTCAGAAAAAGCTTCACAGAAACTTTATGGGATATACTTCAAGCAATACCCAATTGATGGTTGGTCTTGGAATGTCTTCTATTTCTGATTCCTGGTATGCTTTTGCTCAGAATGTAAAAACAGTGGAAGAGTATCAGAAAACGGTTGAAGAAGGCGAAATTCCTGTGGTAAAAGGGCATATTTTAAATGAAGAAGATCTGACTGTAAGAAGGCATATTTTGAATTTAATGTGTCAGCTTGAAACAACTTTTGATGCTCAAAACTCTTTCCCTGAGCTGGAAAATGCTTTTGAAATGCTTAAAGAAATGGAAAAAGACGAGTTGGTTGAAATTCATGATAATCAGATAAAAATTACTGAAAAAGGACGAGCATTTACAAGAAACGTTGCGATGGTTTTTGACCTTAGAATGATGAGAAATAAGCCTGAGACAAGAATTTTCTCAATGACGATCTAGTCTATGAAGGGGAAAGTTCTGCTTGCTTTACTTTATTTCTATGCACTGATTTTCAGTGTTCTAAAAACGATAAGATTTCCGAATGAGTGGTCAGAAGCACATTGGTTGATCGATTATCGTTTCGGATTTATTAAAAGAGGTCTTGCAGGACAAATATTTGGTTTCTTTTTTCAGAAAAATGAATTTAATATTTTGTTGGTTTCAGCAGTAATATTATTGATTCTTTATGGATGTATATATTTTATTGTCTTAAAGCAGACGAATAATCTTTCGCAAAACATCTATCGGGTAGTATTTTATTTAGTTTTCTTTCTGTCGCAGTATATTGTTTTAAGCGCTCATATAATTGGTTACTTTGACCATATTGTTTTTTTATTGACCATATTGATTATTTATCTAATAAGAAAAAATCTGATCTTTCTTTCATCAATATTGGTCTGTATAAGTTTGCTGATTCATGAAATATCTTTTTTCCTGACAATTCCTATTTCTCTTTTTGCTTTAATTGTTGCAGCAATGTCTAATGAAAAATTTTCTTTCAACGAAGTTTTTAATTTACAATTATTAAAGAAAAGCATCTTGTTTCTGGGGCTTCCTGCTGTTTTGATGTTTTTCTTATCATATTATCAGGAAATTTATGGGAAGGAAAATTACTTAAGTCTGTTTAATTATCTTAAGGCTTCAGGATTTATTAAAAAAGATATTGCAGATCTGGTAGCAACTTCATACACTGAAAAATTTACATATTATTTAGAAACAGAGAGTAAAAGTTTTGTTATAAAAATGATTTATCATAAATCTTTTGCTTTTAGTCTTCCGATTCTGTTTTTGCTGTTTATTGTTTATAAAGAATACCAAAGAATAGGTTTGCCTTTATTTTTTCTGTTCATAATCGCTGTTTTATCGCCATTATTACTTCATTTCGTTGCTTGGGATACCTATAGAATCTGGGCTTTCCCTTATATGACGATGTTTTTGGGATATTGGATCTTGAATGTGAAATTTAAAAATAGTACAGATCAGTTTGAACAATTTCCTGTTGTATTAATGATAATTTCAGCGTTGGTAATGGTTTTCTTAGCAATAACTCAACCCGATTTATTTGACTTTGAAGTTGCAAGATTTTCTTTAATTGAAAGAATATTGATGTTAATTCCAATCCTTGCGGGATTTGGGTATTATATAAAAGCCCCAAAAAAAATATTCTGAGGCTTTTAATTTTTATTTAATAATCAATTTCTGACTGTAAGATTTCAGCTCCCCGGATTTTAAGTTAATATAATAAACTCCTGCAGGGATTCCTGTAATATCAATGCTGTTATCGCTGTTGATCTTCGCATTTTCAAGAACTTTTCTTCCTTCTGAGCTTATAATTTCGGCGGAAATATCTTTATCTTTCAAACCATCAATAAAAACTTTTTTAGAAGCAGGATTAGGATACACTTTGATTTGTTTCAAATTATTGTTTTCATTGGTAGATAAAGAAGCATCTGTTTTAATTTTAAAGATTTTCCCATTATTTACCGCTGCAACATAAAGTTCTTTTTGGCTGTCTTCTCCAAAAGTCGAAAAATTATTACCCGCAAATGAGGTTGTCCATGTAATCGCATTTCCGGAATCTAAAATCCCGATCTGCGGAGTACAGTAGTCACTGAAAATATATTTTCCCTGAAGAGCAGGATAAAGGGTTCCTCTGTAAACGTAGCCTCCGGTTATGGAGCATCTTCCTCCCGAATGATCATAAACCGCAACCGGAAAGGTCATTGTTGAAGCACTCTGGCAGCCTGATGTGTTATAAGCCGTATTTCCTTCATAACATCGCCATCCGTAGTTGATTCCGGCCTGTGTGAGCGGCATTCTGTTGATCTCTTCGATTTGCCCTTGCCCAACATCTGCGATCACTGCATTTCCTGTGGTAAGATCAAAAGACCATTTCCAGGCATTTCTAAGTCCGTAAGCCCAGATTTCGTCCAAGCCATCAACCGTTGAACCAATGAAGGGATTTCCTGCCGGGATATTGTATGCTCCTGTTGAATTAACATCAATTCTCAACATTTTTCCTAATAAAGAATTCTTGTTTTGGGCATTGTTGCCAGGGTCTCCGCCACTTCCACCATCTCCGGTGACGATCCATAAATTTCCGTCCGGTGCAAAATGAATACTTCCGCCATTGTGATTATCGAATGGTTTTGGAATGTTCAGTAAAATCTTTTCAGAATTAGGATCTGCAACATTAGGATCGGAAGTTACGGTGTATCTCGCAACGATAATATTTCCTGCTGTGTTGTTGTAATACACAAAAAAATACCCGTTCGCCGAGTATTGTGGATGGAATGCTAAACCTAAAAGTCCTCTTTCACCGCCATAAAGGATTTTAGAACCAATATTTAAGAAATTCGTGGCATTAATTGTCCCGTTTGGTTGAATAATTTTGATAATTCCGTTCTGTTGCACGACAAAAAGCCGACTGTCGTTGGCATTTGTGATTTCGACCGGAGCTGTAAGTCCGGTGGCAAATTCTTCCAAAATAATTGTTTGAGAATTAAGGATTAAGGAAGAAAAAATACTTGCCGCAAAAAGTAGTTTTTTCATAATATTTTGATATTTAGTGTGTTGAATTAAGTGCATGAAAATTCCGTACCAATCAAATTTAAAATATCATTATAATATAACATAAAAATTGATAAATCTTAAATAGAAGTGAAATAGCCGATATATCTGAAAATAAACGATTTCTGTTCTTAAAAATTCATAAAATATCAAGAAAATCATTATATTTGCCGACTTAATTTAACGTAGTTATAACAAAATGCAAGGAAAAGGACTTATTACAATTGTTGCTATTGTACTAGGGTTAATTTGCTTAAATGAGCTATTACCAACTTGGTACGCCAGCAAAATTGAAAAGCAGGCGACTGCTGTTGCAGGAGACAATCCGGAAAAGTATCAGAAAGAAATTGCAAGACTTTCTAAAGATACGCTGAACCTGGGATTCACAAAACTTTATTACACTAAAGCCAAAGACAAGGAAATGAAACTTGGTCTTGACTTGAAAGGTGGGATTAACGTTCTTTTGGAGATCAACCAAAGAGATTTGGTAAACGATCTTACAAATTACTCTACAAATCCTGTTCTTATCGAGGCTTTAAATAAAACTGATGAAGCGCAAAAGAATTCTACAAAATCTTACATCGATAATTTCTTCGATCAGTTTGATGCTGTAAACAGAGCTAAAGGAACAAATCTTAAACTTGCAGATCCGGAACTTTTCGGAAATACCAATTTATCAGAGATCAAGTATAATACTTCTGATGAGCAGGTAAAAAGCATCATTAAAAGAAGGATTGACCTTTCTGTAGGTACAGCTTTTGAGGTGATCAGAACCAGAATCGATAAAATGGGTGCGGTGCAGCCAAACGTTCAGAGAGTACCCGGTACGGCAAGAATTTCTGTTGAAATGCCTGGTATGAAAGATATCGACAAGGTGAAGAAAATGCTTCAGACTTCTGCAAAACTTCAGTTCTGGGAAGTACAACAAGCTCCTGAAGTGTATCCTTATTTCCAAACATTAGCTACGATGATCGCTGTAAAAGGTGATTCTATGGGAGTTGCTAAGAATGTCAACTTCATGAACATCATGCAGGGAGGTAAGTCTATGAGCCAAAGTGCTGTTGGAAGTGTAAAATTATCTGATACGGCTACTGTAAACAAAATCTTGAACAGCAAAGTTGGTCAGTCTTTACGTCCTTCAAACATTAAATATACACAGTTCCTTTGGGGTTACAAGCCTGAAGCTACAGATACTGAAAGTTTAGTATTGTATGCAATCAGAGGTAATATTAGCCAAAAAGCTCCTGTAGACGGTGCTGTTGAAACTGCAAGTATTAGCTATGATGAGCTAAGCAGAGTAGTAGTAGACATGCAGATGGATTCTAAAGGTGCTAAAGAATGGAAAACTTTAACTGAGAAAAACGTTGGTAAACCGGTTGCTGTAACATTGGATGGTAGAGTTTATACTGCGCCAAACGTTGTAGGCGCAATTCCTAACGGTAGAACTCAGATCTCTGGTAACTTCTCTCAGGAAGAAGCTAAAGAATTGGTTGACGTTCTAGGAGCTGGTAAATTACCTGCAGGTGCAAAAGTGGTTCAGGCTACTGTTGTAGGACCATCATTAGGACAAGAGTCTATTGATGCAGGGGTTATTTCATTTGCTATTGCATTCTTGATTATTATCGTTTATATCATTTTCTATTACGGTGGTGCAGGTGTGTACGCGGTAATTGCAATGATCATTAACTTATTCTATATTTTCGGAATCATGGATTCTGGAGACTTTACATTAACACTTCCTGGTATCGCGGGTATCGTTCTTACAATGGCCATGGCCGTGGATACGAACGTAATTATCTACGAAAGAACGAAGGAAGAATTATTTGCAGGTAAGAGCATTCTAGAAGCTTATAAAGATGGTTTCAAACATGCATTAAGTGCAATTGTTGATGGTCACTTAACGACGTTATTAACAGCAGGTGTACTATTCTTATTCGGAACGGGTCCTATTAAAGGATTTGCTTTAACGTTAGGAATTGGTATCTTAATGACATTCTTTACTTCAGTATTACTTTCAAGAGTAATGATCTTCTCAAGATTGAATAAAGGAAAACATCTTTCTGTTTGGACGCCTCCAACGAAAAACCTATTCAGAAATACTTGGATCGATTTCATCGGGAAAAGAAAATATGCATATATCATTTCTGCTGTATTAACAGTTGTTTGTATTGCTTCAATCGCTATTCACGGATTTAAATACGGAATCGACTTTACAGGTGGTAGAAACTACGTTGTAAGATTTGATAAAGCGGTAAATGCTGAGGATGTTGAACAGAACTTAGTAAAAGTTTTCAAAACTGAAGATGGTAAAAACTCTTCTGTTGAAGCTAAAACTTTTGGAAACGACATGCAATTAAAGATCTCTACAGATTATCTTATCGAAGACGAATCTTTAAAAGCTGACCAGACTGTAGAACAGAAATTATACGAAGGTTTAAAATCAAGCTTACCGGCTAATGTAACATTACATGATTTCAAATCTGCAGATAAAGAACATGCAGGAATTATTTCTTCTGAAAAAGTAGGACCTACAGTAGCAGACGATATCAAAACTCACGGTATTCTTGCAGTAGTAGCTGCATTGGGAGGTATTTTCTTATATATCTTATTAAGATTTAGAAAATGGCAATTCTCATTGGGTGCTGTTGCAGCATTGTTCCATGATGCGGTTATTATTTTGGGAGCTTATTCATTGCTTCACAAGTATATGCCTTTCAACATGGAGATCAATCAGGATTTCGTTGCAGCGATTCTTACAGTATTGGGTTATTCAATTAACGATACCGTTATTATCTTCGATAGAATTAGAGAGTATTTAAGAGA
This sequence comes from Chryseobacterium sp. G0201, assembly GCF_003815655.1. Classification (NCBI taxonomy): domain Bacteria; kingdom Pseudomonadati; phylum Bacteroidota; class Flavobacteriia; order Flavobacteriales; family Weeksellaceae; genus Chryseobacterium; species Chryseobacterium sp. G0201. The sequence continues at coordinate 3,528,652 of NZ_CP033917.1, forward strand.
GAAGAAATCTCTGACGTTAGCAGGATTATTTGATGACTCTATTTCTAGTACATTAGGTAGAACGTTCAACACTTCATTTACAACGATCCTTGTAATTTTAGCGATCTTCATCTTTGGTGGAGATAACTTAAGAGGATTTATGTTTGCGATGTTGATCGGTATTGGATTTGGTACCTATTCATCCATATTCATTGCTTCGGCAATTGCGTATGACTTCCTTAAATCTGGAAAAGAAGATGAAGTACACGGAAAAACAACTACGACTAAAGAAGTACTTGCTTCAAAATAAGTATTACTACAATAAATAAGAAAAAGCCTTTCAATTTGAAAGGCTTTTTTTGTGGCTTAATATGTCAGTTTAATGATTATTATTTTAAAACTAATATCTAGCTTCTAAGATCTAACATCTAATTAATATAATTTAGAACCATTATTTTTCCCAATTTGATTATTTTTGCAGGATTATGGAAAATTCAAGGAAAAAAGCGGCCATAGGCTTTATATTTATAACGCTGTTGATTGACATTACAGGATGGGGAATCATCATTCCTGTTGTTCCCAAATTAATTGAGGAACTTATTCATGCAGACATCAGTGAAGCTGCCAAATATGGTGGCTGGTTAGGTTTTGCGTATGCTTTTACTCAATTTATATTTTCACCCGTTGTTGGAAATTTAAGTGATAAATATGGACGAAGACCTATTATTTTGATCTCTCTTTTCGGTTTTGCGATAGATTATATTTTCCTTGCGTTAGCTCCAACAATTTGGTGGCTCTTTTTAGGACGTATCATTGCTGGAATTACTGGAGCGAGCGTCACAACAGCCAGTGCTTACATTGCAGATATTTCTACGGATGAAGACCGAGCTAAAAACTTTGGTTTAATTGGAGCTGCTTTTGGATTAGGTTTCATTATTGGACCTGTTTTGGGTGGAGTTTTAGGACATTATGGAGCGAGAGTTCCTTTCTATGCGGCTGCAGGTTTGTGTTTGCTTAATTTCCTTTATGGATATTTCATTCTTCCCGAAAGTTTAGATAAAGATAAGCGTAGAGAATTTGATTGGAAACGTGCAAATCCTGTCGGATCATTTAAATTTTTAGGAAAGCATCCCGAAATTTCAGGATTGATTGTTGCCTTAATTTTAATCTATATTGCAGGACACGCTGTACAAAGTAATTGGAGTTTCTTTACAATGTATAAATTCAGCTGGACAGAAAGAATGGTCGGAATTTCCCTCGGAGTAGTTGGATTATTAGTAGGATTGGTTCAGGGAGTTTTAATAAGATGGACAACCCCAAGGCTAGGTGAACATAAAAGTATCTATTACGGATTAGCATTATACGCACTCGGAATGTTGTTATTTGCCTTTGCGACAGAAGGTTGGATGATGTTTGCTTTCCTGATCCCTTATTGCTTAGGTGGAATTTGTGGACCCGCACTTCAGTCGGTGATTACGAAAAGTGTTCCGGCAAATGAGCAGGGTGAGCTTCAGGGAGCATTAACGAGTTTGATGAGTGCAACTTCTATTGTTGGTCCCCCGATGATGACAAATCTGTTTTATTATTTTACGCATGATGAAGCACCTTTTAAATTCTCAGGAGCACCGTTTTTCCTAGCATTTTTATTGATGACAGCAAGTGTAGTTGCTACCTATTATGCTTTTCAAAAAAATAAAATAAAGTAACAAATCTTAAATAAATAAAAACAGGGAACCAAATTTTGGTTCCCTGTTTCGTTTGAAAGAATTTAGTAACTATGGATAAAGTGATTTTGTTCCGTTGCTTACGATGTTGCTTCCCAATCCTGAGAATGATACCGAAAAATTACTTGAATTAAAGCTTAAAGAACCCGTAGGAGTACAAAGTCCAAGAGCGTATCTGCATTGTCCGTAAGCTCCTGTTTTTTTAAGTACTTTACTTTCGCTTTTTGCTTTTCCTAAACTGATGTTTCCCCAATCGCTTACATCCACATTTGAAACAGATGATCCTGTATAGTAAATGGTAATTTGATATCCGATTTCACCTCTTTTAGATCCCCAAAGCCAATTTGCAGTCCACCATTGTTTGTACCATTTTGAAGATACTTTTGATGCTGCGTCATTTGAAACCTCAGAGTTTCCTCTTTTGTCCATCATGACCAATCCGCCAAGAATATTGTCCCAGATAATTCCCGAATCATTATAATAACATAATGTTGAGAATTTCTCTCCTTTATGATTCCAGCTGATCTCAAGCACGTTTGCGTTTGCTTTAATTTCTTCAACTGCCATTTCTTTTAATCCTTTTTGAGCGATCGATAAATCTTCACCTGAATTTAAGTTTTCTAATTTCCCGATCTTTACAGATTCCGGATCTAAAATATTTCCTGCTGCAACAAAATTGTCCTTTTGAGAAATTAAATTTTGTGAAAGAGAAACTCCTTTTTCAGTAGATAACTTGCCCAAAACAGCAATTCCTTCAATCTTTAGGTCATTCTTAAGATACTTTTCAATGTTCTTTTTCGATTCATCAAGTTGAATTTGAACAGCCTCAGGAATTACCTGTGATGATGGTATAATTTCCCTTTTTAGATCAGAAAGACTCACTTTTTCTGATGGATTTTCCTGCAAGACCTGATTGTTTTCGTCCTGACAACTGGTAAGCGTTAATACCGCTAAAACGGCAAAAACCTTACATGTAGTTAGTAGTTTTTTCATAATAAAATATTTAAATGTTTTGTGTGTAATAAATTTACTTAAAATTGTAATATAATTCTCTTTGATTGGAATTAATTATTTGTTAAATATTATAAAGTGCTAAGAAAGAATGCGTACACGATAATTTAGTCATGAAAAAAAGAATTGTTAAGAATTTTATTTAATTAAAAAAAACTTCAAATTAAAAATAGAATAGGTATTCATCAAATTTACATCAACATTAATTTCGAACCTCACGTACTGAAAAATTAAAATTTGTTTAAAATATAATATAACTTTGTCAGATATCTATAAACTTTTGTAATTTTGTATTATGGAATTAAGCTTTGGAGAAATGGCATTGATCGCAGTTGCGATTGTTGTATTATTCGGACCGGATAAACTTCCTTCGATAGCGCGTGACTTAGGCTCGGGCATAAGAAAAATGCGTGGCGCAGTGGAAGATATCAAAACTGAAATAATGAAGGAAACAGATAATCCTGTTTCTGAGATTAAGCGTGAAATAGAGAAGGTAAAAGATGCTGCTAAAGAGTATAATCCTATGAAAGATATGGAAAAAGACTTTTTACCGAATCAAACCGAATCTAATGAAACGCCTAAGCTAAAGCCTGCCGATGATGAAACTCATGAAGGGCCAGTAAGCAGATAATCCATGGAAGAAATTATTCAGGAAGATAAGAAGGTCTTTTTGTTTCTCAATAATTTGGGAGATTCTTCTTTTGATCAGTTTTGGATGTTGATTTCCAGCACTTGGATCTGGGTTCCGCTTTACATTATATTTCTTTATTTTTTATACAAAAATTACAAACTAAGGTCTTTAGTTTTTATCCTTTTATTTATTGCAATAGGAGCTACGGTTTCTGATCAGTTGGCCAGTATTTTCAAGTACGGTGTGGCTAGATTAAGACCTTGTCATGATCCTACTTTAGAGCATCACATGAGAATCGTGAAATGTGGCGGACAGTTCGGATTTTATTCTGCACATGCTTCCAATACTTTCTTTTTGGCAACTTATTTAAGTATTTTATTGAAAAAGAAGCTCAATTGGTTTCCTTATGCTATATTTGTGTGGGCTGTGGTTGTAGCATACAGCCGAATTTATTTAGGTGTGCATTTCCCGATAGATATTTTGGTGGGGGCGTTTGTTGGACTTTTATTGGGAGTGATATTTGGTGCACTTGCCAAAAAAGTAATCAATAAACAAAATATAACCTCATGAAAAAACATTTATTAATTCTGGCATTAGCCTTTTCCTCATTAAATTTTTACGCTCAAGATGCTAAAATGGCCGAAGAATGCTTTAAAAAAGCAGACTACAAATGTGCAGAAGAGCAGTATTCTAAACTCGCTGAAAAAGAACAGATTCAGAAATTTCAATCTGATTATTATAACTATTTAGGAACTTCACAGAGAAGATTAGGAAAGACTGCATTGGCTTTTAAATCCTATGAAGCTGCATTGAGAGCAAATCCTGTATCCGCTTCTGTGTATGCTAATTTGGCTTCATTAAACAGCCAAAGAGGAAGCAAAGCAAAAGCTCTGGAATACATCGATAAAGGTCTTCAGATAGAGCCTGAAAATGTTGATATGTATTTAACACGTTCTAAAATCTATGAAAGTCAGGGAAAGAAAGATCTTGCTTCAAAAGATTTAAACCAGATTTTAAGTTTTGCAGCTGATAATATTTACGCTAAAACCGGATTAGCCAATCTTAAAAAGAATAGTGGAGATCTGGAAGGTGCTTTAAAAGATTATAATCAGTTAATTTCCGAAAAGCCCGAATCTCTTTTATACAACGGAAGAGCGGATGTTTATCTTAAAATGAAAAAATCGAAAGAAGCGCTTGTTGATGTTAACAAAGCTATTTCAATAGACCCAAAATTCTCTCAATCTTACGTTACAAAAGCTTTGATCTTGTTTGATGCTGCAAAACCAAAAGAAGCTTGTACTACTTTGGATAAAGCGGTAAGTTTAGGTTACGAAAAAGGTCTTCTTGCAGATTATTATGCTAAATGTGTAACGCCTGCAAAATAATTTAAATCATTGTGAAGGTTTTCTCTGAAAAACCAGTAAAAAATAAATATGTTAAACATTGTTCTCGTAGAACCTGAAATACCGAATAATACAGGAAATATCGGACGATTATGTGTGGGTACAGAAAGTAGATTGCACTTAATTCATCCCTTTGGATTTATAATTAATGATAAAAACCTGAAACGTTCAGGTTTAGATTATTGGGTTCATCTTGATGTTTCAGAATATGCAGATGTTGATGAATGGATTCAGCAAATTCCGGATAAATCGCGTGTTTTTTTGATGAGTTCTCATGCTGAGAAATCCTATTTGGAAACTGATTTTCAGGATGGTGACTGGCTTGTCTTCGGAAAAGAAAGCATGGGGTTGAGTAAAGATGTTTTATCTCGTTTTGATAATCATTTAACGATCCCGATGTCAAATTTAATCCGAAGTTTTAATATTGCCAATTCTGTAGCTTTTGTGGTGGGTGAAGCAAAAAGACAGATTGGTTTAAAAGTTTAATATTTAATTAAATATCTGAAATTTAATCGTTATGATAAGGTTTTCCCTGTAAAATTTGGTCTGCACGATACAGTTGTTCAACAATAAATAACCGGATCATCTGGTGCGTAAATGTCATTTTAGATAATGACATTTTTTCATTGGCTCTGGTGTATATTTCTTCTGAAAAACCATAAGCCCCACCAATTAAAATATGAATTTTTTTCACTGAAGAATTCATCCAGGTGTCTATTTTTTGAGAAAACTCTCTGCTTGTGAATTGTTTTCCTTTTTCATCTAAAATCACAACCAGATCATTTTTATCGATATGATTAGAGAATAGCTTTGCTTCTTCTTTTTTCAAAAGATCTGGAGAAAGGTTTTTGGCATTTTTTACATCCGGAATTTCAATAATTTCAAAATTCCAGTGTTTGGGAAGGCGAGTAAGGTAATAATTGATCAAAGAAGTGATTTCTTTATCATCCGTTTTGCCAATGCAGAGTAAATTGATACGCATTTCTTATATTTGCTAAGCGCAAATATACTTTATGAATCTTAAAATTCCCAGCTTCATTCTAAAAATTCAGAAATTCTTTGATGATATACACATTCCTGTATTGGGAATTTCGCTTTGGGAGATGTTTCAAATCTACATTACGGGTATCTTTAAAGGAAAAATTGGACGAAAAGCGGCATCAATTTCCTGGAGTTTTACGATAAGTTTATTTCCGTTTTTACTTTTCTTATTGTCGGTTTTGCCGTATATGCCACATTATGACAAACTTCAGTTTTATATTTTTGAGGTTCTGATCCACAATGTTTTTCCATCCAATATGGAAAATGATGTGAGAGGTTATATCGAAAACAATATTATTCCTAATATGAAGGGAATCAGTAATTTAACAATTGTTTTGGCTTTGGTTTTTGCAACAAACGGTACCTTTTCTCTGATCAATGGATTTAATGAAAATTCTGATGAAAAATTAACGGATGTAAAAGAATTTATCCTCTCATTTTTTATTACCATTGGCTTTATTACGATTGTTTTTCTGGCTCTTTTTGGGGTTTATTATGTGGAAGTTGTAGTGAAATTATTTGCTCCTGTTGATAATATCTCGTGGTTGGTGAAAAATCTCTCCAGCATTATCGGATTTGTCTCGTTTCCTTTGTTTTATTTTATTCTTTTGACCATGTTTTACTGGTTGGGTACTGTAAAAATTGCAAGATTCAGACAGGCAGTTCCGGGTGCAATTTTAACAACTATTCTGTTTGTCATTACAACCTATTTTTTCGCACTATATGTTAAAAATATTGCAAGATATAATGTTTTGTATGGATCGATCGGAAGTATGATTTTGTTGATGGTCTGGGTAAATGTAAACGTTTATCTTCTTTTGTTTGGAAATGAACTTAACATGGCGCTCAGAAAACTAAGAGTGGAGAAGTTGTTGTCTGATGAGCTTAAAAAAGAAGAGCCAGGATATTATTCAAATAATACTGGGCCTAATTTAAAAAGTGATGGGAAGTAAAAACAGTAAATTATAAATTGATGAAAGTAACAATTAAGTATTTCATGATCCTATTTTCTTTATTATCAGTTTTTTAATGTCACAACATGTTCTTGATGAAATTGAACGAGATAAAAATGAAGAAAACTACACCTCTCCTTATATGGGGAAATGGAGTGGAAGTTACTCGGGAGATCTAAGCGGTACGTTAGTTTTAAATGTTACTAAAAGTGGATCAATAGAAGGAACAAAAGTTTCCCAAGGTCACCAAGAGACTTTTTATTCAGGACTTATAGGTTCATCTCTCAACAGTACACCAACATCCTCCTCAGGATTTACTTTATATGGAAATTTAGAAAGTAAATCGGGAACATGGAAAATGGGTAATTTAAGCGGAACTTGGTCTGTTTCAAAAAATTAATTCTCTATAACTTCCTTCTTTTTAGATCCTAAATTTAAAATTACATACCCTAAAACGGCAGCCAGAAAAGAAGCAATCAAAATAGCAAATTTAGCTTCATCCTGAATTTTAATTTCTTCTTTGAAGGAAAGAAGTGCAATGAAAATTGACATCGTAAAACCAATTCCTGCTAAGAAGCCGACGCCTATCATTTGCGTCCATGAGCTGTTTTGAGGAAGTGAACTTAGCTTGAATTTTATAGCAATAAAGGAGAATAAATTAATTCCGATCAATTTTCCTACAACCAAACCGCCAATTATCCCTAAACCTAATGTGCTTGTAAGACCTTCGATCATCCCATTATTAAAAGTAATATTGGTATTGGTTAAAGCAAATATCGGCATGATAAGAAAGCTCACCGGAAAATGTAATGTGTGTTCTAACTTTTCTAAAGGAGAAATTTCTACATTAGAAGCATTTGTTGGAATCGAAAATGCTAATAAAACTCCCGCAATTGTCGCATGAATTCCTGAATGGTGAAGGAAATACCACAAAAAGAGTCCCGGAATAATGTAGAAAATTATTTTTGTAACCTTTAAAAAATTTAATAAAAATAATAAAGCAGTTACTCCAAAAGATAGAAGTAAATATGTCCAGTGAATTTGTTCTGTATAAAAAATAGCGATCACTAAAATAGCCCCCAAATCATCAACAATTGCTAAAGCGGCAAGAAATATTTTAATAGAATTTGGAATTTTACTCCCCAACATCGAAATGATTGCTAAAGAAAAAGCAATATCCGTTGCCATCGGAATTCCCCAGCCATTTGCGTAAGGAGTTCCCACATTAAAAATAGTGTAGATCGCCGCCGGAATTGCCATTCCTCCGATAGCTGCGAAAATTGGGAGTGAAGCATTTTTAAAAGATGAAAGTTCGCCTTCCATCATTTCTCTTTTGATTTCAAGGCCTACCAATAGGAAGAAAACCGCCATCAATCCATCATTGATCCAAATGCTGACAGGATATTTTAAATGAAAAAGATTAACTCCTATCTCATTATCTAAAAATCTCTGAAAGTTTTCAGCCAACGAAGAATTAGCGATCAATAAAGAAATTAATACACAAAAAATGAGTATAATTCCTGATGACTGACTGCTATTGAAAAATTTTTTAAAATATATAGATAAATTCATGTTATGATTGTAATCGTCTCACTCTTGAAACTCCGTTAATATCTTTAAGTTTTTTGAATGTTTCTTCAAGTTGGTTCTTGTTTTTAACCTCAAGGTTGATATTTCCTGTAAAAATTCCGTTGTTGGACTCAATAGACATACTTTTCATATCCATTCCCATAGAGCCACTTATTACTGCAGTAATATCGTTGATCATACCCATTCTGTCAAGGCCTTCAATTTCAATTTTCACTCTGTTTTGGAAGCTTTCGGCATTTACCCACTTCGCAGGAATTACTCTGTAATCGTATTGAGCCCTAAGGTTGATGGCGTTCGGACAGTTGTCACTATGAACTTTGATCCCTTCCGAGATCGTGATAAATCCGAAAATCTTATCTCCCGGAATTACCGTACAGCATTTTGCATAGGTATAATTCAATTTTTCTTCATCTTTTCCAAAGACGATCATGTCGAGATTTACCTCTTTCGGCTCTATGTAAGCCGTATTTTTTGTTGGAGATTTTCTGAATCTCGAAAGTAAATTATTAAATACATTTTTACTTTCTATGTATTTTCTTAAACTACTTGCATCCAACTCGTTAGTCTGGAATTTAAGGAATAATTCCTGAGATGTTTTTAAGTTGAAGAATTTTTGAAGTTTATTGATTTCTTCATCATTAAAATTAATTTTTGCATGACGGAGTTTTCTCTGTAAAATCTCTTTTCCTTCTTCAACCAATTGATTTTTTTGAGAATTCAGATAGCCTTTGATCTTGGATTTGGCTTTTGATGTAACAACAAATTCCAGCCAGTCAAATTTTGGTTTTTGATTCTGAGAAGAAAGAATGTCAACCTGATCTCCGTTTTGAAGAACGTAAGAAATCGGAACTAATTTTCCATTGATTTTTGCGCCTAAACATTTCATTCCCAGATCAGAGTGAACTGAAAATGCAAAGTCTAAAGCCGTTGCATTCGTTGGTAAGATCTTAATTTCACCTTTTGGCGTGAAAACAAAAACTTCTTTTGAATATAAATTGAGTTTAATATTATCTAAAAGCTCAGAAGTGGAAAGATCCTGCTGTTGTTCAAGAACATCACGGATTTCCGCTACCCATCTTTCAAAATTCTTGTCATCAGAACTTTGTTTGTAGCCTTCTTTGTATTTGTAATGCGCCGCAACCCCCTTTTCTGCAATTTCGTCCATTCTTTCGGAACGAATTTGAACTTCGATCCATTTTTTATCCGGACCAAGAACAGTTAAATGCAAACTTTCATAACCTGTAGAACGGGGCTGGGTGATCCAGTCACGCATTCGTGAAGGATTACTGTGATAAACGTCTGTTACAATAGAATAAATTTTCCAGGCTAAGAATTTTTCGTTTTTAGCATCAGATTTATAAATAATCCTAATCGCATAATTATCAAATACTTCCTCGAAAGAAACGCCTTGTTTGAGCATTTTTCTGTAAATGGAAGAAATTGCTTTTGCACGGCCTTTTATGGTGAAATTTAATCCTTCTTCCTGTAATCTCTCAGAAGCTTCTTTTTTAAATTCATCAATATATCTTTCGCGGTTTTCTTTGGCCAGCTCTAATTTTTCCGTGATTTCGTTAAAAACTTCGGGATTATTGTATTTTAAAGATAAATCTTCAAGTTCAGATTTAATGTTATACAAACCTAAACGGTGCGCCATCGGAGCATAAATATAGACCGTTTCAGAAGCAATTTTCTTCTGTTTGTCCGGTGCCATGCTTTCCAATGTTCTCATATTGTGAAGTCGGTCGGCAATTTTGATCAAAATAACCCTGAAATCTTCGGATAAAGTCAGCAAAAGCTTTCTGTAGTTTTCAGATTGTACGGAGATATTCTGATGATTCATGATGGATATTTTGGTTAATCCATTCACGATGTTGGCTATTTTTTCTCCAAATATCTTTTTGAGATCTTCGTAAGTGTAGTCTGAATCTTCAATTACATCGTGCAATAAAGCACAGGCAATGGAAGTTGCTCCCAAACCAATTTCTGTCGCTACAATTTTCGCAACGGCAATGGGGTGGTAGATATAAGGTTCGCCGGATTTCCTCCTTTGATCCTTGTGGGCATCTAATGCTATATCAAATGCCTTTCGGATGAGTTTATTATTTTCCTCATCCAAAGTTCTGTAGGTGTTCGAAATCAGATCCTTATATCTTGCAAGAATCTCTTTGTTTTCCTGTTCTAAGTCGTAACTCATTTGTGTAAAAGCCTATATTTAAACGAAAATACGAAAATTTTTCCACTTTTCAAAGCATAAAAAAATCCGCAGAACGTTCTACGGATTTTCGGTTATTAGTAATTAATTTTGATATTAGAATTTGACTTCAGAGTCCATACCACTGTTTGAAGTTTTTATTTTAACATTGGGACTATTATGTATTTCTGCTCTGTTTCTGGCATCAATGAGCCTTTTGATATTGTTATAATCTGCCTGTTCTATACTTACATTTTCAAATAAGTAAGTTTTTACTACAGAATTTTGATTAAAAATGCTTTTTGCATTGTCTGCTTGATCCTTATCTTTTACAGAAACACTTGTCATATACTGAGAGTAATGGTGTGTATCATCAAGATATACAATGTAATCTGAACTTCCGAATCCCGAGCTTTCAAGATCAGTTTCGAGTTTCTTGTAATCGCTGTGATGTTCAAATAACCCAGCTAATATATTTGACATAAGCAGTAGTTTTAAATTTGTACTTTAAAGATAATAATAAATTTTCAAATACGTTGCATTAATTTTAATAAAATTAAGTTTATATTATTTTATCTATAAAATATTGTTAAAATTTATGAGAATGTCTATTGAATGCGTGTTTGATTTTTTGTTAATTTATAATTCATGGTTTTGACTAAAGTCGATCGATGGGATTCTTAAAAAAAAACGGGCTAAAGCCCGTTCTTGTTGATATTTGTCTTGTAAATTAAAGTTTTATTTAAAGTATTACATCTTAATAATTAAAAATTAATCTATTTTTTCGTTCTTAATTTCCTCTACAATTTCAGGATTTAAGAGAGTTGAAATATCTCCAAAGCTATTAAAATCACCTTCCGCAATTTTTCTCAAAATTCTACGCATAATCTTTCCTGAACGGGTTTTAGGAAGCCCGGAAACGAATTGTATTTTATCCAGTTTTGCAATCGGACCAATTTGATCTGAAATTAATTGATTGATCTCTTTTTTCAAATTTTCTCTTTGTCGACTTTCTCCCGTTTCCTTTAAAACTACATAGCCGTACAAAGCATTTCCTTTGATGTCGTGAGGATAGCCAACGATCGCAGATTCCGCAACGGCAGGGTGCTGATTGATGCTGTCCTCAATTGGAGCTGTCCCTAAATTATGCCCTGAAACAATAATTACATCATCCACACGACCTGTAATTCTGTAATATCCAACTTCATCTCTCAATGCGCCATCGCCGGTGAAATATTTTCCAGGAAAAGCAGTGAAATAGGTTTCTTTATACCTTTGGTGGTCACCCCAAATTGTTCTTGCAATTCCCGGCCATGGAAAACGGATACAAAGATTTCCTGTAACCTGATTTCCTGTAATTTCGTTGCGTTTATCATCCATCAAAACCGGTTGAATACCAGGAAGAGGTAGAGTAGCGTACGTAGGTTTTGTTGGAGTAATGAAAGGAAGCGGTGAAATCATAATTCCACCTGTTTCTGTCTGCCACCAAGTATCAACGATTGGACATTTTTTTCTTCCAACATGATCATTAAACCAGTGCCAAGCTTCATCATTGATCGGTTCTCCAACGGATCCGATTACTTTTAATGAACTCAAATCATGTTTATCAACCCATTCAGCACTTTCTTTCGCTAATGAACGAATGGCGGTTGGAGCAGTGTAAAATTGCGTAATTTTATGTTTTTCAATAACTTCCCAGAAACGGTCGGGCTCAGGATAAGTTGGTACACCTTCAAAAATTACGGTTGTAGCTCCATTACAAAGCGGTCCGTAAAGGATATATGAATGTCCCGTGATCCAGCCAATATCTGCGGTACACCAATAAATATCATTTTCCTGATAATTAAAAATATTTTTAAAAGTATAGGCAGTGTAAACCATGTATCCAGCGCAGGTATGAAGCATTCCTTTTGGTTTTCCTGTTGATCCGGAGGTGTATAGAATAAAAAGCGGATCTTCTGCATCCATAATTACAGTTACGAAATCCGGAGAAGCTTTTTCATAAAGGTCAGCTATCCAATGATCTCGGCCTTCTTTCATTTTGATCTCGTTGTGGGTTCTTTTTACGACTAAAACAGATTCAATTGTTGGCGTTTTTTCCAACGCTTCATCAACAATACTTTTTAAATCTAAAACCTTGCTTCCTCTGTAACTTCCGTCTGATGTGATAATCATTTTGGCTTCACAATCATTAATTCTTGACGCAACTGCGGCTGCCGAAAACCCTGCGAAAATTACAGAATGTACCGCGCCTAATTTTGCACAAGCCAACATTGTAACTGCTAATTCAGGGATCATCGGAAGGTAGATGCAAACTCTGTCACCTTTTTCGATGCCCATATCTCTAAGAATATTGGCTGTTTTGTTGACGCGAGTGTATAATTCGTTGTAAGAAATATGTTGCGCTGCTTCTTTTGGATCGTTGGGTTCCCAAATGATGGCGGTTTTTTCGCCTCTTTCGTTTAAGTGCCTGTCGATACAGTTTTTAGTGATATTTAATTTTGCATTTTTAAACCAAACGATTTTTGCTTCATTCATATCATACTTCACGACCTTGCTCCATCTTTGGTACCATACGAAGTTCTGATCTGCAATTTTGTCCCAGAATTTTTTAGGATTTTTAATAGAGTTTTTATACTCTTCAAAATAATGCGGAAGATCTTCTATTAAGTAATTTCTCATATCCCTTTCGTTTTTGAAATTTGAATTTATTTATATTTTAAATGTATGCTTAATTTCTTGTTTAAGCCCTATATTCCTCGATTTTTTGCTGAATTTCTTCAATGATTTTTTCATCATCAATCGTTGACGGAATCTGAAATTCCTTGCCGTCTAATAATGTTCTGATGAGCTTTCTTAAAATCTTTCCGGAACGTGTTTTGGGCAAACGTTTGACAATCATTACATTTTTAAGACAGGCAACGGCTCCGATTTTTTCACGAACTGATTTTATAATATCTTTTTCTACATTTTCTTTTGAAATAGTTGAACCATTCTTCAAAACAACCGTTGCAAAAGGGATCTGACCTTTCAGATCATCATCAATTCCGACAACGGCGCATTCTGCAACATCGGGATGTGACGAGACAATTTCTTCCATTTCTGAAGTGGAAAGTCTATGTCCTGCCACATTGATCACATCATCAACCCGCCCTGTGATGAAAATATAACCGTCTTCATCTTTTATGGCTCCGTCGCCAGAGAAATAATAACCTTTATATTGTGATAAATAATTGCTTTGAAATCTCTCATTATCATTCCATATTCCCAATAATGAACCTGGTGGAAGCGGAAGTTTTATAATTAAATAGCCTTCCTGATGAGCATCCAATTCATATCCGTTTTCATCGAAAATTTTAATATCATATCCCGGAATTGGTTTTCCGGCAGCTGCTCTTTTAATTTTATAGTTTTCATCAAAAGTCATTAAACCTAACATCGGCCATCCGGATTCTGTCTGCCACCAATGATCGATTGCGGGAACTCCGATATGCTTTTCAAACCAATCTAGAGTGGCAACATCACATCTTTCACCTGCCAAAAACTGTTTTTTGAAATGACTTAAATCGTATTTTTTCACCAATTCTCCGTTCGGATCTTCTTTTTTAATGGCTCGAATCGCTGTTGGAGCTGTAAACATCGCAGAAACTTTATATTCGGAAATTATTCTCCAAAATGTTCCTGCATCGGGAGTCATGATGGGTTTTCCTTCAAAAATAATCGTTGTATTTCTATTAATTAAAGGTCCATACACCGAAAAACTGTGACCAACTGCCCATCCAAAATCTGACGCTGCCCAAAAAGTGTCTCCTTCTTTAATTCCATAAACATATTTCATGGAAAATTTCAAAGCCGTGGCGTAACCTCCTGTGTCACGAGTAATTCCTTTTGGTTTTCCTGTAGTTCCTGAGGTGTACAGCAAATATAGCGGGTGAGTGGATTCAACAGAAACACAATCTAAAGGCTCTGATTTTTGAACCAATTCTTCATAGTCAATTAAACCATCGAACATTTCATGTTGATTTTCAACTAATTTTCTGTTGTAAACGATAATGTTCTCAACTTTATCCTGAGTGAGTTCAATCGCTTTTTCAACCAATGGTAAATAAGGAATTCTCTTGGAGATTTCTACTCCGGCCGTTGCTGTAATTAAAGCTTTTGGCTTGCAATCATCGATTCTTACAACCAACTCATGAGGTGCAAAACCTCCAAAAACGACATTATGAATGACTCCGATTCTTGCACAAGCCAACATTGCAAAAAGCGTCTGCGGAATCATTGGCATATAAATAACAGCCGTATCTCCTTTTGTTAAGTCTAAAGAAACTAAACCTCCCGCCAATTTTGAAATTTCCTCTTTTGCTTGATTGAAAGTGTACTGTCTTTTTTGGTTGGTAACCGGAGAATCGTAAATAATCGCAATCTGTTCTCCAAAACCGTCTTCAATGTGTTTATCAATGCATAAATAGCACATATTGAGTTTCCCATCAGAAAACCATTGGGTATAATCATTTTGGTCCTTAGAAAGAATTTGTGTAGGAAATTCAAACCAGTCGATTGCTTGAGCCTGTTCCTTCCAGAAATTCTCTTTGTCTTCTATGCTTTGTTTAAATAAACTCTCTGTATTCATATTAATTTTTTGTGTTTTGAATTAAAACACGAATGACACAAATTTTTTCACAAGGAACACAAATGGTGATTGTGTTATTAGTGAGATTTATTCGTGATATTTGTGTTTAAGTAAAATTCTATTCAAACATTTCCTCGATCTGTTGCATCAGTTTTTTGATGGAATAAGGTTTCGTTACAAACGCATCAGCTCCCATTTCCAGACCTTTTTCAATGTCTCTCGGATTGTTTTTCGCGCTCAGGAAAATGACTTTTGTATCTTTTAATTTTTTGTCTTGTTTAATGATGTCTAATGTGCTGTAACCATCAAGATTGGGCATCATAATATCAAGTAAAATTACATCGGGAATCATCGCTTTTAGAAATTCCAAAACTTCCGTACCGTCTCTTGCAATGTAAACGTCGTAGCCGTTTTTCTTGAAACTATATTCCAACGACATTAAAATTTTGTGCTCATCATCTGCAATGATTATCTTTTTCATATTGGGTTTTGATTTTGTTCAACTTCATTTTTAATCTCTTTTATTTTTTCGAAAGGGTGATCGTGAAAGTAACACCCAATCCGCTGTTTTCTGCTCTTATTGTTCCGCCTTGAGCTTGAACTATTTTCTTTGAAATTGCCAATCCAAGTCCGCTTCCTGTAGGTTTTAGTATATTTTGATTTTTAGACTGATAAAATTTATCGAAGATCATTTCCAGATCTTCTTCAGGAATATGTTTTCCTGTATTGAAAATGGTGATGATCAACTGATTTTCCTTTTCAGATAATTTTGTTTGTATTGTTCCTTGGTCGTCTGTAAATTTTAAAGCATTTCCTAAAATATTCTGAAATAATTGAATCATCCTTGCTTCATCATATTCATATAAAAATTGGTTCAGAAGATTGACTTCACTTATATGAATATCTTTCTGTTGAATTAAGTGCATAAGAGGGTTTAAAGCTTTTTTATACGTTTCAATAATATTGTTTTGCTTGATATTTAATGTAATTTCGCCATGTTCCAATTTATCCAGATACAAAATATCATTAATAATTTCACTTAATCTGTCTGATTCTGTGATAATATTATTTAAAAACTCTCTTTTAATGTCTAAAGGAATATCGTCATCATCTGCTAAAATTTCTCCGGCTGAACGAATTGCTGTGATCGGTGTTCTCAATTCATGTGCTACAGAATCAAGGAAATCATCTTTTTGACGGTCTTTGATAATTAAACTTTCGTTGGCATTTTTAAGATCATCAGAAAGTTGTTTCAGTTCTTCTGACTTTTCTGTAAGCTTTTTATTTAAAGTAATATTTTCTTTAGATTCTTCTAAAATGTTTAAAACTTCCTTTAAAGATATTTTATCTTCTTTGGTTACGCCTTCAATTAAAATTTTTGCGGAAGCAGTACCTATTCTCCCTGCTAAAAGGTTTTCCGAAAATTTAATGAACCTTGAATCGGCTGTTTCTGTCTGAGAATCAATATTATATTTTAAATTGAAAATTCTCAAAGCCTGCTCCGTTTTATTTTTACCTAAAAATCGTTCAAGAATATTTTTAATATCCGAAACATAAGCTGTTCCGCGCCAGATGAAAGCATTTTCGTGATTTTGAATGTATTTATCAATATCAACATATAACTCGGCGAAATTTCTTTCACGATAATTCCCCTTCACACTAACAGAAATCATGGCAAATAAAGCGGTATTTACAAGCATCGACCAAAAGAAAATCTGCGGAATTTTACTTAAAAAAGAGATGCTGAAAAAATCAAAAGCATTATATATTTCTCTCAAAGCTCCCTTTAATTCTTGATTATAGGAGAAATAATATTGTGGAATAATTAATCCAAAATAACAAATTGCTAATCCTGCCAGCAATCCGATAACTGCGCCTTTATATGTTCCTCTTCTCCAGAATAATGCGCCGAAAAATGCGGGTGCCAATTGCCCGATCACGACAAATGAAATCAAACCAACAGAATCCAGTGAAGTTTTTAAAATAAAATATTTATAAAAGCCAAACGCCATGATAATCAATGCGAAAATGCTGAATTTCCTGATGTTGGTAATGTTTCTGGTATTCTGAATTTCATTTTCTGATTTAAATTTCCCCAACAAACCGTAAGGAATAATCAAATTATTCGAAAGCATTATGGATAAAGTAATTGCCGAAATAATGATCATTGAAATACAAGAACTTAACCCTCCAAGAAAAACCAAAACAGTAATTAAAGTATTATCAAAATGTTGCGGTATTAAAATAGAGTAGAACTCCGGATTAACGTTTTGCCCGGCAAAAATCAATCTTCCGCCCCAAGCGATTGGGAAGATAAAAATGGTGAAAATCAATAAATATAAAGGGAAGAACCAAATAGCTGTTTTGATATGTTTTTCCTGTCTGTTCTCAATAATTGCTGTGTGAAATTGTCTCGGAAGAATACAGATTGCTGTTCCTGAAATCAGACAAAGAACCATCCAGTTCATTGCGCCTTCAATTCCGTTGAAGATATTTTTTTGTTTAAAATCTTCAAATTTACTCGCCTTTTCATAAATGTCCGAAAAACCATCAAAAGCATAATAAATTACGAATAATCCCAAAATAATAATGAAGAATAATTTTAGAAAGCTTTCCAATGCAATAGCTGAAATAATTCCTAACCGTTTTTCTGAAGCATCAACATATTTCGTTCCGTAATAGGATGAAAATAAAGCAATTAAAATAACAACAAAGGTTGCATTGTCCGTCAGAATATTTTGTGACATAGCAGTTTTTGTCACCAAGTGAAAAGTTTCTGATATCGCTTTGATCTGTAACCCAATGTATGGCACAATCGCCAAAAGACAGACGATTGTAATAATTGCACTGAAACTTCTGCTATTTCCATACCTTAATGAAATGAAATCCGCCAGGCTGCTTATTTTATTAACCCTTGAAATTCTTACAATTCGTGTATTAATGTAGATCCATGCAGGAATTACCATGATGGGGCCAATATAAATGGGAAGGTAATTGAGTCCGCTTGTAGCTGCAACACCAATGCTTCCATAGTACGTCCAAGCCGTGCAGTACACTGCTAAAGACAGCGCGTAGATGTAAGGATTGTTGATCCAGACTTTGCTTTTTTTCTTCTCTGCCAAATGAGCGACTAAGAACAAAAGTGCCAGATAGATCAAAACAACGATAAATAACGCGAAACTACTCATCATATTTTTTTACGATTACAAAAGAGATAATAATGGAAATCATCCAAATCACAAATATGTAGATCAAAATTCTCGGATAGCCAAAAACTTCCTTTTCACTGTTGAATAACAATGAAATAGGGATACTGAAAGCTATCAGAAGTCCGATGCTCAGAATAATCAGTTTTTGTTCGTGCCTTTTCTTCATAGGTGATCATTAATAAATGATAATTGATAAATTGACGGTGTTTTAACTCATCCTTTATCAATTATCATTCATGATTTATGGGTTAGACTTTATCGTCAGAATATTCTCCTGTTAAAGAATAGTAGCCGAAAATTGCTAATCCGCCGGAGATAATCGGCATCAAAACAAACAGAATAATGATTCCGAATACCAGATCTTCCTGCTTTCCTGAGGTGATTTTTGGGATTCCCATGACCGTTATTCCGAAATATCCCACCACCAAAGCGGCTAAGATCCAGATAACGCCAAATATTTTTTTTAGTGTGTCCATTTTAGTAGTATTAAAATTAATAAAAAATTGAGTGATTCAATGCTTAATCGTGAATATTATTGTTCTTATTTTTAAGATATATCATTCCGATGATGAGACAGACTGCGGCAACCCCAATCGGATACCAAAGTCCCTGAAGATACCATGTCGGATGTCCTGCATCTTTCCCGACAGTTACTAAATACGTCGCAACGGCAGGAAGAAGTCCTCCAAACACTCCATTTCCAATATGATAAGGCAGAGACATTGATGTATAACGGATTCTCACCGGGAACATTTCCACTAAGAAAGCAGCGATCGGACCGTAAACCATCGTTACAAATAGTACCTGAATGAATACCAAAAACACTAAATACCATTTTGTATTGTCGGTTAATTTCACGGTTTGAGATACTTTTGGTTCTTCAGCTTTTCCGTCTTTCATCGCAACACCGCTTGGCGACCAATGAACAACGCTGTCTTTTTTAATTAAAGTTCCGTCTGTATACAATATTTCTTTATGGAAAGTGACAAGGCTGTCCGAAGCAATATCTTTATGAATTTTCGCAGTTCTTTTTTCTGTAATTCCGTTGGCTGCGATGGTTTTGGTTTCAAGATTTACACTTTTAAACATTGAATCATAAATCGGTCTGTAAGCTAAAATTGCGACTAACATTCCGGTCATCATGATAGCTTTTCTTCCGATTTTATCTGAGAGCCAACCGAAAAATACGAAGAAGGGGGTTCCCATCAATAAGGCGGTTGCCATTAGAGAATCGACCTGTGAAGATTCTACATTCATTACTTTTTGAAGGAAACTCATGGCATAAAATTGTCCGGTGTACCAGATTACCCCTTGCCCCATTGCAGCTCCGAATAATGCCAGTAAGACAAATTTGAAGTTGTATTTATTCCCGAAACTTTCTTTTAAAGGATTTTTTGAAGTTTTTCCTTCACTTTTGGCCTTGGCGAAAAGCGGAGATTCTTTCATGTTTTTTCTGATAACGTAAGAAACGCCCACCATTAAAATCGAGATCCAGAAAGGAACTCTCCATCCCCAACCGTCAAATTCTTCTGCAGAAAGGGTATTTTTAGTAATTAAAATAACAATTAATGAAATAAAAAGTCCTGCTGTTGCAGTTGTTTGTATCCAAGAAGTCCAATAACCTCTTCTGTGAGGTTGGGCATATTCTGCAACGTAAGTCGCTGCACCTCCGTATTCTCCGCCTAGAGCCAAACCTTGTAATAATCTTAAAATTAAAACTAAAACAGGCGCAAGATATCCAATGGTTTCAAAACTAGGGATACATCCGATGAGAAAGGTTGAAAATCCCATAATTAATAAAGTAACCAAAAACGTATATTTTCTTCCGATAATATCTCCTAATCTTCCGAAGAATAGAGCTCCGAAAGGTCTTACCACAAATCCGGCAGCAAAAGTTGCCAGTGTAGATAAAAATGCTGCGGTTGGATTGTCTGACGGGAAAAATTTCGTAGCTAAAACAACGGCCAAACTTCCAAAAATGTAGAAGTCGTACCATTCTATCAATGTACCGAGGGATGAGGCAGTGATCACGCTCCAAATGGTGCGGTTTTTCTGCTTTTCGGTCATGTTTTCGTAGGTATCATGATGATTTTCGCTCATATTGCTTGATTTTGATGTTAGTTAAAATTGATATTGAGTTTTATAATTTATTTTTAATTTAACCACAAAAGAAACAAAAGATTAACACATTAGTTATTTTTAAGTTTATTATTAAACCGCCATAGGAAGAGCACATGAGTTAAAAAAATCTTTGATTTTTATTCTTTTGTAATAAATCTTTGTTTTCTAAATAGACGAATAGCTTTTGTATCTTTTGTGGTTAAGATTTTATTAGTTTTAAATTATATTAAGCTTGATAGTTTTATAAATAAATTTGAAATTGCACAATAAATTCTCCTTTTGAAGAAGGACTTTCTGTCGGGCTCGTATAAACAGGTCGTGTTGAATATTGTGTGGTAATTTTTGCATGATGCCCGTCAATAAACCAGTTAGCTCCAACATCGAATTGTGAAGATGATTTTTCTAAAGCATCGAAACTTTTATGCGTGTAAGCCGCAAAAGGCTGAATTCTTACTTTAGGTTTTTCTGCCTGATTGGGTAACAGTAAACCAGCCTGTGCATAGATAATATTACCTGTTCCGATGGTTGGTTGTAGATTTCCTGCTCCTGCAATGGCTTTATCACCGATAAAATTGGGATCGGAAGAAGCAATATTCATAATGCCTAAATTTCTGATATAATTTGGTCCGAATTGATAGTTGTAATAGCCTGCATAAGCGGAAACTGCCATTTTATTTTTAGCATTTCCCAAAGGAATATCTGCGAAAGCATCGACTGCAACAAGCGTGATGTCGTGTTTTTCTATCGCTGAATTAACGGAAGTTCTTGTTCCGTCTTTTTGATGATAAAAACCCGCTCCGAGATTGAAAACTTTCTTTGTTCCCAAATAAGAACCTACTTTGAAAGGAAGCGTATTTGATTCTTCATCAAGGAATTGATATTCAACATAACCTGCTTTTGAAAAATTAGGATTTCCGTTATTATCAACGGCAACGGCTTTTGTGGGATCAGTTACATTTGCAGGAATTAAATCTGTTGCAAAAGGTTTATTTAAACTAAAACGATATTCTAATTTGCCGTATTTTCCTTTAGCAAACATTCCTAATTGTCTGGCAAACTGGTCTGAATTGTCGATTAACGGCCAGGTGAAAATAGGGGAGTCAACGGTAAGGAAATTCAATGTAGAAGCCATTGTCATACGGGAAAGTCCCATGTAATAATGAAGTCCCGCACCTAAAGATAAACTGAATTTTCCGGCTTCTCCAGGTAAAATAACTGCGTATTCGTTCCAGGCGTCATGAAAAAACATTTGTGGCTTTTTGCCGTTCCCATAACCTCCAGTTCCGGAAGTTCCTGAACCGCCTCCGTTGATAAATGTTTGGTTATTAATCCCAAAATGAGCCAGAATCATATATCTTTTGGAAATCTGAGCGTATGCTAAAACACGTAATCGTCTGTTTCCTAAGCTCCAGGAATTATCTGTTGGTTCTCCGCCGACCATACTTCCAGGGTTCATTTGGGTATTTCTTAACCAAAACTGATCCCAGAGAATAAATCTGACGTATTTGTCGCCTTGAGGATTGAGGTTTAATTTGAGTCCGCTTCCGTAATCGGGGGAGCCTTGTGAGTATAAAGAATTACTGATTAGAGCTAATCCAATAAATGTGAGTATTTTCTTCATAATTATCAATTTTTTGGCGTTAATTTTGTGAAAGCCAAATTGTAATTAATAATTTGTTTATGAAAATTTAATATATATTAGTGGAAAGTATATAGCTATTAGTTTTAAGTTATGAATTATGAGTTCTGCTAATTGTAAATTTTTAATAATAATTTAAATTTAATATTTTGATTATTAGTTTATTAATGAATTTGTTTCAAATTTAGAAAACTCATAATTCATAACTTAAAACTCATAACTCTAAAATCCTATTTTTTAAAACGTTCCCATTTGATCAACATATATTTATCTGCAAACTGAGTGATAATAATTCCTGAATTTTTAAGATTTTCTTCTTGAGCAATATATTCAATTAATTCATTTTGCTTTAAAATTTTATATACAGGATGAAATTCAGAATGTGGTGGTCTTGTGATATTATATTTCTTGATCCATGAACTAATTGTTACATGTGAAACTCCGATAATCCTTTCTATTTCACGAAAACTTAAACCTTCAAGATACAATTGAAGTGCTTTTGTTACATAGTAATCGTCTATTTTTTTGCCTAATTTTTTAACTGTAAAATAATAATTACACTCCTTACAAAGAAACCTTTGCTTCTCATTGATGATTCCGCTTTTTACAATTTTATTGCTGTTGCATTTGGGGCAATTACTTTCCATATATAGTATTTTAGCAAATATATAATAAATTAGCAAAATTATATTTTCCTGTAAAGATAATTTTACCTGTTAATTCTATTTAAACAAAAATAATATCTTTTTTATTTGGATTTTAAAGTTATTATGCTTTAAATTTGCCAAAAAATTCAGATAAATAAATGGAAATAGAAATTTCCTCATGCGAACATTTAATGTATGTGAGTGAAATACAGCAGGAAATGTATGATTCTGCGCAGCGACGAGGGACGGGCATCGCAAAACGTTCCATAGAATATTTAAGTAAAAAGATTTCAGATGGTAATGCTGTAATAGCCACTGAAAACGGCGAATGGGTGGGTTTCTGTTATATAGAGACCTGGTCACATGGTCAGTTTGTGGCCAACTCAGGGTTGATCGTTTCTCCCAATTTTAGGAATAGAGGAGTGGCAACTTTGATAAAGAACAGGGTTTTTCAATTATCAAGAGATAAATATCCGACTGCGAAAGTTTTTGGATTGACAACAGGTCTTGCCGTAATGAAAATTAACAGTGATTTAGGCTACAAACCTGTAATTTATTCTGAATTAACACAAGATGAAGAATTTTGGAACGGTTGTAAAAACTGTGTGAATTATGAAATTTTAATGAAAAAAGAACGTAAAAACTGCCTTTGTACAGCAATGCTTTTCGTTCCTGAAAATAATAAAGTAAATGGTGTTGTAAGTAATCAACCCGAAAATCAATATAAAAATGAGCAAGAAAGTAATCTTAGCGTTTAGTGGAGGTCTAGATACCTCTTACTGTGCCAAATATTTGAGTGAAACACTTGGATATGAGGTGTATGCAGTAACTGTAAATACCGGAGGTTTTTCTAAAGAAGAGGAAAAAGAATTGGAGAAAAAAGCCTTTAATCTTGGGGTAAAAGAATACAGGTGCGTTGATGCTCAGGAAGATTATTACAATTCTTGCGTAAAATATTTGATCTTTGGAAATGTCTTGAAAAACAATACATATCCATTATCTGTAAGTGCTGAACGTACGATCCAAGCGCAGGAAATTGCAAAATATGCTATTGAAATTGGTGCTGATGCCATTGCTCACGGAAGTACAGGAGCTGGAAATGACCAGGTTCGTTTCGACTTAATTTTTCAGGTAATGTGCCCAAATGTAGAAATTATTACGCCGATTCGTGATATGTCTTTATCTCGTGAAGAAGAAATTGAGTTTTTGAAAAGCCATGGCTACGAAATGGAATTCCAGAAAGCACAATATTCTGTAAATAAAGGACTTTGGGGAACTTCAGTTGGCGGAAAAGAAACGTTGACTTCAAGAAATTATCTTCCGGAAGAAGCTTTTCCATCTCAAATTAAAGAAACTCAGCCTTCAGAACTGGAAATTGAGTTCAAGAATGGTGAAGTTGTAGCGGTAAACGGAGAAAATTTTGAACATTCGGTATATGCGATTCAAAAAATTGAAGAATTGGCTTCTGCGTACGGAATCGGTCGCGATATCCACGTTGGAGATACGATTGTTGGAATTAAAGGAAGAGTCGGTTTCGAAGCGGCGGCGGCATCTGTGATCATCAAAGCACACCATTTATTGGAAAAACATACGCTTTCAAAATATCAGCAGATGATGAAGTCTCAATTGTCTGATTGGTACGGAAACTGGCTTCACGAAGCACTTTTCTTAGATCCTGTAATGAGAAATATCGAGTCTTTTTTAGTCGATTCTCAAAAAACGGTAAGCGGAAAAGTTTTTGTGACCCTTCATCCATACAGATTTATCTTAAACGGAATTGAGTCTAAACATGATCTAATGTCCGATAAATTCGGAAGCTATGGCGAGGCGAACAGAGCATGGACGGGAGAAGATGTGAAAGGCTACACAAAAATCGTAAGCAATTCTTTAAATATATATCATCAGATTAATTCTGGATTTTAACAGAGAACCCGAAGGGTTCAATAACAATAGCCATAGGTACAACCTGTGGAAAAAATAAAATGATTGAGATTAATCAAAAAGAAATAAAAACAGCAGGAATAATCGGTGCCAACGGCTACACAGGAAGCGAATTAGTTCGTCTGTTGGCTTTTCATCCCAATGTGACTTTGAGTTTTTTATATAGTCGTTCAAATTCGGGGACAAAGATTTCAGATTTGTACCCGGATTTAGCGACGGTTTGTGAAATGGTTTTAACGGATCAGCCTGAAGATGTAGACATTTTGTTTTTATGTCTTCCTCACAAAGAAAGTCAAAATTGGCTGACTCAGAATGCTGTAAAAGATGAAACGTTAGTAATCGATTTAGGAAATGATTTTCGTTTAGATGGTAATTTAGGAAACAGAAATTTTATCTACGGTTTGCCTGAAATCAACAAAAAACAACTTTTAGGAGCAAAAAGTATTGCAAATCCGGGATGTTTTGCGACAGCGATTCAATTGGCTTTGCTTCCATTAGCTCAGAAAGGATTGTTGAATGAGGTTTACACAACGGGAATTACAGGTTCAACAGGTGCCGGTCAATCTTTACAGCCGACGACGCATTTTACCTGGAGAAACGATAATATTTCAGCCTATAAAACTTTGACACATCAGCATGTGGATGAGATTTTACAGCAGTTAGTTTCTTTTAATACGAATGAAATCAGTCTGAATTTTGTTCCATGGAGAGGAGATTTTACGAGAGGAATTTTTACAAGTTCCACGGTGAAAACAGATTTAGAACTTTCAGATATCAATCAATTGTATCAGGATTTTTATGCAGATGAGCCTTTTGTAAAGGTAAGTGAGAAAGCAATTGATTTAAAACAGGTTGTCAATACCAATCGCTGTGTGATTCATATAGAAAAGAGTGGAAATGTTGCGGTTATTCACTCAGCGATTGACAATTTGTTGAAAGGAGCTTCTGGACAGGCCGTTCAAAACATGAACATTGCAATGGGTTGGGAAGAGAATTTAGGATTGAACTTGAAGCCTGTGGCGTTTTAAATGTCAATTGTCAATAAGCCAATCGTGAATTTTTAAACTCAAAGTAAAACCGACCTAGGAAAATGGAGCGTTAAGAAAAATAGTTTTGTGAACGTTAAAGAAATTCTACTGTTCGAAGCGCGAGACAAATGCCAAATCGAAGAACAAATGTCGATTTCGCGCAAGTTTTAGAATTTTTAGAGAACAAAAATATTTTTTAGCGGAATTTTCCAGTCTTGAATTTTTGTTTCTTTTGTTTCAAGACAAAAGAAATTAATTAAAACAAAAAAAATGAATTTATTCAACGTATATCCATTATTTAATATAAATCCAGTAAAAGCTCAGGGATCATTTCTTTGGGACGATAAAGGAGAAAAATATCTTGATTTTTACGGAGGTCACGCGGTAATTTCTATCGGGCACAACCATCCGCATTATCAAACTCAATTAAAAAAGCAATTAGATAAAATATCTTTCTATTCAAACTCGGTTCAGAATGAATTGCAAACTGAATTAGCTGAGAAATTAGGAAAACTTTCAGGCTTGGAAGATTACAACTTATTTTTATGTAATTCAGGAGCCGAAGCTAACGAAAATGCTTTGAAATTGGCTTCTTTCAATAATGGAAAAAGTAAAGTGCTGTTTTTTTCAGGTTCATTTCACGGCAGAACTTCTGCGGCAGTTTCTGTAACCGATAATCCTAAAATCGTAGCTCCGGTAAATTATGATGAGAGATTCATTAAATCTGAATGGAATAATATCGAACAGCTTGAAGCAATTTTCGAAAAACAAGGAAGTGAAATTTCATCTGTAATTATAGAAGGAATTCAAGGAGTTGGAGGAATTATGATACCAACGATTGAATTTTTAACTAAAACTAAAGAACTGTGTGAAAAATACAATGCTGTTTTGATTTTGGATGAAGTTCAGTCAGGTTACGGAAGAAGCGGATATTTTTTTGCTCATCAGGAATTTGGAATTGAAGCCGATATCATCACAACAGCCAAAGGAATGGGTAATGGTTTCCCAATCGGTGGTGTTTTAATTCACCCAAAATTTCAGGCAAGCAACGGTTTGCTAGGAACAACTTTTGGCGGAAATCACTTAGCTTGTGTTGCTGCGATTGCTGTATTGGACGTAATGAAAGATGAAAATCTCATCGAAAATGCTCAGGAAATGGGCGTTTATATTGAAAATGAAATTAAAGATTTTCCACATATTAAAACCATCCGAAGGAAAGGATTGATGATTGGGATTGAACTCGACAGGGATTGCTCGGAAGTGAGGAACAGCCTGTTGTACAATCATCATATTTTCACAGGAAATTCCAATGATAAGGCTGTGTTGAGGATTCTTCCGGCGCTTAATATTAAAAAAGAAGAAACCGATATTTTTATTAATGCTTTGAAAGAAGTATTGGAGGAAATTTAAACTGTGAAAACATTACGGTCTGTCGTTCTGAATGAAACGAAGTGGAATGAAGAATCTCTTTTTATAATATTAATAGATTCTTCCTTCGTCAGAATGACAAACGCAACTTTCAATTGCTGAGTGAAACGCCCTTGCGAACGTAAAAAATCTTGGTAGTTAAAAAAAACTTTGCGACCATAGCGTTAAAAACTCAACACGAATATGTAAGATAAAAAATCTTTAAAATCAATTCAAAATGAAAAAATTCACCTCTGTAAGCGATATTGAAAACTTACAGGAAATTATAAAAAAAGCTTTACAAATTAAAGAAAATCCTCTTTCGGAAACCGAGAAAGGAAAAGGAAAAACAATAGGACTTGTATTTTTAAATTCAAGTTTGAGAACTCGTTTAAGTAGTCAGATTGCAGCACAAAATTTAGGTTTAAATGTTTTAACTTTAAATGCAGCTCAGGAAGCATGGAATCTGGAATTCGCAGACGGAGCCGTAATGAACGGCGATACGGTAGAGCATATCAAAGATGCCATTGAAGTATTAAATCAATATTGTGACATCATTGCGGTTCGTTGTTTTGCAGGAATGAAAAGCAAGGAAGATGATGTTAACGAAAGCATTTTGAGCCAGTTCGAGAAACATGCGAAAGTTCCGGTAATTTCTCTGGAATCGGCTACTCGTCATCCGTTGCAAAGCTTGGCTGATTGTATCACGATTACCGAAAACTGGAAAGAAGAGCGTAAACCAAAAGTAGTTTTAACTTGGGCGCCTCATATCAAACCGATTGCTCATGCGGTAGGAAATTCCTTCGCAGAATGGATGCAGGAAATGGATGTTGAGCTGGTAATCGCGAATCCAGAAGGCTATGATTTGGATAAAAATTTCACGAAAAATGTAAAAGTGGTTCATAATCAGGATGAGGCGTTAAAAGATGCTGATTTTATTTATGTGAAAAACTGGTCGTCTTTTGACGATTACGCAGCAATGCCTGAAGTGAAAGAAAACTGGATGTTGACGAATGAAAAATTAGCCAACACCAATCAGGCAAAAGTGATGCACTGTCTTCCGGTTCGTCGAAATGTAGAATTGAGTGATGAGGTAATGGATGGTAAAAATTCTATCATTTACCAACAGGCAAAAAACCGGATTTTCTCTGCGCAGGCTGTTTTTTCTGAAATTTTAGATGAAATTAATTCAAAATAATTAAATCATGCAAGAAAAGCTTTTTGTTGTAAAAATCGGCGGTGCTTTAATTGATGATGAGGAATTATTGAACGAATTTCTGAAGCAGTTTTCTGAAATTAAGGAGAAGAAAATTTTAGTTCACGGAGGCGGAAAATTAGCAACAACATTAGCAGATAAATTAGGTGTTGAACAGAAAATGATCAACGGACGAAGAATCACAGATAAAGATACCTTGGATATTGTGGCGATGGTGTATGCAGGAGGAATCAACAAAAATATTGTGGCAAAACTTCAGCATAAAAAATGTAAAGCAATAGGATTTTCGGGAGCTGATGCCAATTTAATTAAAGCAAAAAAAAGAGAACACGCAGAAATAGATTTCGGATTTGTAGGAGATATTGAGAAGAAAAGTGTGAATAAGAAATTGATCTCAAAATTGATTAAACTTAAATTGGTTCCAGTATTTTCAGCGATTACGCACGACAAAAAAGGAAATCTTTTCAATACCAATGCAGACACGATTGCTTCGGTAATTGCTCAGGCTTTGTCTGCAAAATATGATGTAGAATTATTGTATTGTTTTGATAAAGAAGGTGTTTTGGAGGATGTTGAAAATCCTGAATCTGTCATAAAAAATATTTCTGAAGGAGAATTTTCTGTTTTAAAAAATGAAGGAAAACTTCACAAAGGAATTCTACCAAAATTAGAAAACGCTCTTGGAGCCATAAAAAATAATGTAAATAAGGTATTCTTAATTAAAGAAACCGAATTGAAAAACCATATAGAAAACCATCATGCAGGAACTGAAATCTGTTTATAGTAAAGAAGAGTTACTGAATAACGCAGTGGATTTGTTGAAAAAACTGATTGAAATTCCATCATTCAGCAAAGATGAATATAATACGTCTGTGGAGATTGAAAACTTTTTTAAAAAGAACAATATTCCGACAAAACGTTTTAGAAATAACATCTGGGCGGTGAACAAAAATTTTGATGTGTTCAAACCGTCGATTTTGCTGAATACGCATCACGACACCGTAAAACCAAATAAAGCTTACACTTTAGATCCGTTTTTAGCGATTGAAAAGGATGGAAAGCTGTTCGGATTAGGAAGTAATGATGCTGGGGCTTCTCTGGTTTCTATGGCGCAGGTTTTTTTACATTTTTATGATAAAGAAGATTTAAAATATAATTTAGTTGTTGCTTTGACGGCTGAGGAGGAGATTTCAGGTTTTGACGGAATTGAAGCTTTATTTCCCCAACTACCAAATATCGAGCTTGCCATTGTAGGAGAACCAACGCAGATGAATCTGGCAATCGCGGAAAAAGGACTTTTGGTTATTGATGGGGAAATGAAAGGCACTCCTTCTCACGCCGCTCATCCGAATAACGATAATTCAATTGTAAAATGTATGGAAGATTTACAGCAGATTTTAAGCTTTAAATTTCCAAAGGTTTCGGATTATTTGGGTGAAGTTAAAGTTACATTGTCTGGAATTCATGCGGGAGTTCAGCATAACGTAGTTCCGGAATCTTGTGCTTTTACTTTAGATGTTAGGGTTACGGATGAATATTCTAATGAAGAAGCGTTTGAAATCATTCAATCACAGATGAAATCAACCTTAACGGCAAGATCTTTCAGGCTAAATTCTTCAAAAATCGAAATGGATCATACTTTTGTAAAAGCAGGTTTGGAAATTGGGAGGACAACTTACGGTTCACCAACTTCATCTGATCAGGCAATTATTCCGTGTACATCGGTAAAAATCGGTCCCGGTGACAGTAGGCGCTCGCACACTGCGGATGAGTACATATATATAGATGAAATAAAAGAAGGAATTGAGATTTATATCCAGATTCTAGAAAGGGTTTTATAAAACGACTTCGGAAAATGAAGCGTTAAGAAAATTAATTCTGTGAACGTTAAGAAAATTCTACTGTTTGAAGCGCGAAACAAATATTAAATTGAAAAACAAATATTGAATTCGCGCAAGTTTTAGAATTTTTAGAGAACAGAAATAATTTTTAGCTGAAGTTTCCAGTCTTGAAATAATATTCGCCGACTTTATGGAGGCAATTTTTGTTTCTTTTGTTTCAAGACAAAAGAAAAATAAAGAATTTGATTTTAGTTAGTTTTTTACTGTTTTGACTACACTCAGCAGGCAATGAAGTTTGAAATATTTTTAATAAAGATTTATGCAAAAATTAAATTAGAAATGAAAGACTTGTACAAAATAATAAGGTGTCCTGCTGGGTGGTTAAAACAAACTAAATTTTTAAAGAAAAAAATATGAAAAAGATATGGCAGAAGGATGACCTTGCCACCAATATATTAGTCAATAAATTTACAGTCGGGAAAGATCTTGACTTTGATGAGCGTTTAGCAAAATACGACGTTAAAGGTTCGATGGCGCACTGTAAAATGTTGGCAGAAGTAGGAATTATTTCCAATGAAGAGTCAAAGCAGATGTTGTCTGTTTTGGAAGAAATTTTGAAAGATATCGAAAACGAAACTTTTGAAATCGATAAAAATGCGGAAGATATCCATTCACAAGTTGAATCTATTTTAATTGAAAAACTAGGAGATACAGGAAAGAAAATTCATACGGCTCGTTCAAGAAATGACCAGGTTTTGTTGGATATAAAACTGTATCTAGTCGATGAAATCCGTGAAATTACAGCATTGACAGACGAATTCTTTCAAATATTAATCAAACTGGCAGATCAGCATAAAAATGTTCTTCTTCCTGGTTATACCCATTTACAAATCGCAATGCCTTCATCGTTTGGATTGTGGCTTGGAGCTTATGCTGAAGCTTTGTTGGATGATGTTGAAATGTTGTTCTCTGTTAAAAATATCATTAATAAAAATCCATTGGGTTCAGCGGCGGGATATGGTTCGTCTTTCCCGATTGACCGTGAGAGTACGACGTATAATTTAGGTTTTCAATCGATGAATTATAATTCTGTGTATGCTCAAATGACACGCGGGAAGTCGGAAAAAATGTTGTCGATGGCAATGGCAACTTTGGCTGGAACATTAGGAAAATTTGCGTATGATGTTTGCTTATATTTAAGTCAGAATTTTGATTTTATAAGCTTTCCAAATGAGTTTACAACGGGAAGCAGCATCATGCCACACAAGAAAAATCCGGATATTTTCGAATTGGTTCGTGCGCGTTGCAACAGAATTCAGTCGTTACCGAATGAATTTATGTTGTTAACGAGCAATCTTCCTTCAGGCTATCACAGAGATATGCAGTTAACGAAGGAAATTCTTTTCCCTGCAATCGATTCGTTGAAAGAATGTCTTGAAATTTTAAGCTATACCTTACCGAATATTCAGGTGAAAGATGGAATTTTGGAAGATGAAAAGTATAAATACCTTTTCAGTGTAGAAAAGATCAATGAAGAAGTGAAAAACGGAAGTTCATTCCGTGATGCGTACGTAAAAGTAGGGCAGGAGATTGAAAATAATGAGTTTGATTTTGAAATTGGAAATCTAAACCACACCCATCAGGGAAGTATCGGAAATCTTTGTTTGGATAAAATAGAATATCAGTTTAATAAACTGAAAAACAAATTGTTGGGTTGATTTGTTTTAAATTAAGAACTATTCTTAGATGCTTCGACTTAGCTCAGCATGACATCTCTAATACTAACCGTTTTATTAGCGATTCATTTATAGGGTTGTCGTGCTGAGCGAAGTCGAAGCATCTTTAATTTATTAGGAAAAGGCTTGATTTAAATAAAATTTTAACCTAAATCAATCTTAAACTTGGTAGATTTTTTAACCTCATGAAGAACAATAGAACTGTGATATTGTCCAATATTAGGAATATTTGAAATAATATTGACCGCAAATTCATTGTAAGAATTAATATCCTTTGCAATGATTTTCAGCATATAATCGTATTCGCCGGAAAGACTGATAATTTCCTGAACTTCATCATATTGAGTGATGTTTTTCTCGAACGTTTCCAAAACTTTTTTAGATTGTTCTTTCAGACGGACGTTGCAGTAAACAACAATATTTAAACCCAGTTTTTCGCGGTTCAAGAGACCTACATATTTCTCGATAATTCCCTGTTTCTCTAGCTGTTTGATTCTTTCATAAGTCGGAGTAAAGGTAAGACCAATCTTTTCTGAAATGTCTTTCACAGAATAAGTAGAGTCCTCCTGAATGATGCTGAGAATCATTTTGTCTTTTAAGTCCATAAACAAGGTTTGAGTTTTAACAAAAATAGTATTTAAAAATGAAAAGTAAAGAATGATTAAAGTTTTTTAATTTATTTGGAATTTTGGTTTTGTCAGTTTAAGAATTTATTGTATCTTTGCACCTAATGAATAACACAGTATTTATATCATTAGAATTACCGGGCGTAGACGCCCTTTACGATATTTATTTATAGTAAGCGAAGATATTTTCTTCGCTTTTTTTTTGTAAAAAATTTAAGATATTATGTTTACGATTACAGAACTAAGCACCGAGAGAATCAACAGTATACTGGCAGAAGCGATGGCTTTTGCGAATGGAAAAACTGCCAAAATTGAAGGAGAAGTTTTTTGCTCAAATCTCTTTTTTGAAGACAGTACAAGAACGAAAACAAGTTTTGATATTGCCGAAAGAAAATTAGGATTACAAGTGGTTCCTTTCGATGCATCTCACAGTTCGGTAAACAAAGGGGAAAGTTTGTATGATACGGTAAAAACAATTGAAAGTATAGGCGTAAATCTTGTTGTGATAAGAGATAAGAAAGACAGATATTTTGATGAATTAGAAAATATTAAGATTCCTGTCATCAACGGAGGAGACGGAACGGGAAATCACCCTTCACAATGTATGCTGGATCTAATGACAATTTATCAGGAATTCGGAAAATTTGAAGGCTTAAAAGTAGGTATTGTAGGAGATGTAAAGCACAGCCGAGTTGCCAATTCAAATGCAGAAGCATTAAGAAGATTAGGAGCTAAAGTTTACTTCTCAGGACCGGAAGATTGGTTTGACGAAGGCGCTCTAATTAATGGAACTTACTTGTCTGTGGATGAAATGATAAAAGATGTTGACGTATTAATGTTATTAAGAATCCAACATGAAAGACATGATGCAAAAATGAGTTTCTCCGCTTCAGATTACCATAGAAAATATGGTTTGACGAAAGAAAGAGAAAAGGCAATGAAAAAAGAAGCCATCATCATGCATCCAGCACCGATCAACAGAGGAGTTGAGATTGATACAGACTTAGTAGAATGCGAACGTTCAAGAGTTTTCAAACAAATGCAGAACGGAGTCTTCGCAAGAATGGCCATTTTAAAAGAAGCCTTAGAAAAAGAAGGACATACTTTTAAATAAGCTAAATAAAATTAAAAATAAATAAAATAACAGAATGCAGAAGTCTGACTTCTAAAATCTAAAATCTAATTTAAAAAATGAAGAAAAAGTTAATACTGGAATCCGGTGAAGTGTTTCATGGAGAAGGTTTCGGAACAGAATTGGAGACTGCAGGAGAGGTAGTTTTCAATACCGGAATGACGGGTTATCAAGAATTGATTTCTGATCCATCATATTGCGGTCAGATTGTTTGTATGACTTATCCGCTAATCGGAAACTATGGGATTAATAGAGATGATTATGAGAGTATCGAGCCGGCTATCAAAGGTCTTATTGTAAAAGAAGTTTGTGATTTGCCTTCAAATTTCCGTACTCAGATTACTTTAGATGAATTATTTAAAAAGAAAAACCTTTCAGGGATTTCAGGAATTGATACAAGAAGACTGACAAGAATTCTACGTAATTCCGGAGTAGTAAAAGGTAAAATTGTAAATGCTGATGCTGACGAAAATACAGTTATAGCAGAATTAAAAGGTACAACATTCCCAACAAATCAAGTGGAAACTGTTTCTACAAAAACTTCTTACGCAAATCCGGGTAGAGGTTTGAAAGTTGTGTTGGTAGATTTTGGATCTAAATTAGGGATTATCAGAGAATTATCTCAAAGAAACTGCGATATCACCGTTGTTTCTCATGATACAACAGCAGAAGAGATTTTATTAATGGATCCGGATGGAATTATGTTGTCAAATGGTCCTGGTGACCCTGAAGATAACCAACAAGCCTTAGAAATGATCCGTGGATTATTAGGAAAAGTTCCAATCTTCGGGATCTGTTTAGGACACCAATTAATCGGATTGGCTTGTGGAGCGAAAACTTTCAAGTTAAAATTCGGACACAGAGGAGGAAATCACCCAGTTTTAGATTTAGAGAAAAATAAAGTAGCAATTACTTCTCAAAACCATGGTTACGCTGTTGATCAGGAAAGTTTGAAAGGAACAGATTTAATTGAAACTCACATCGCACTGAACGACAGAACAAACGAAGGTTTGAAACATAAAATTCACCCTTGTTTCTCAGTTCAGTATCACCCGGAAGCAAGTCCAGGTCCGGAAGATGCGAATTACTTGTTTGATGATTTCATCACCTTGATGGAGGATTTCAAAAAGTAGGAAGAATTAGCAATTTAGATTTAATAGATATAAATGTCAACATTCCGTCAAATATATTATCAGATTGTATTTAGTACGAAGCATAGAAAACCTGTGTTGAGTATTGAGCATGAAGATCAATTATATAAATATATTTGGGGAATTGTCAAGAATAAAAACTGCAAACTTTATAGGATTAATGGAATGCCAGATCATATTCATTTATTTACAGATTTACATCCATCAGTTTCTTTAAGCAGTTTTGTAAAAGATATTAAGGTTTCAAGCAACTTGTGGATAAAGCAAAGTGAACTATTTCCTGATTTTGAAGAATGGCAAAATGGTTACGGCGCATTTACTTATTCGGAAAGAGAAAAAGATATGATCATGAATTATATTAAAAATCAAAAAGAGCATCATAAAACTGAATCTTTTGAGGATGAATATAAGAATTTGCTAAAATCTCATGGAGTTGAATTTGATGAAAAATATCTGTGGTAAATAATATTCAACCCATTTATGGGTTGTTGGAATGATTTAATTATCCAATCCATAGGTTTCACCTACGGCTATTAAGATTCAGCCACTTCGTGGCTGCCCAGCAAAAATATGAGGAGAACCATGAAATGGTTCAACAATAATAGCCACGGATACAATCCATGGAACAATAAAAAAGAAAAAAATGAAAAGAAACGACATAAAAACAATTTTAGTAATAGGTTCAGGACCAATCATCATCGGTCAGGCAGCAGAATTTGATTACGCAGGAACGCAGGCTTGTCTGTCTTTGAGAGAAGAAGGGTACAAGGTTATTTTGATTAATTCAAACCCTGCAACGATTATGACGGATGTTGAAATCGCTGATAAAGTATATATCGAGCCGATTTCACTTCAGTTTGTAAGTCATATCATCAGAAAAGAGCGTCCGGATGCACTTTTACCGACACTTGGTGGGCAAACGGGGTTGAACATGGCGGTAGAATTGGAAAAATCAGGAATTCTTGAAGAATGTAAAGTTGAGGTTCTTGGAACTAAACTTTCTGCGATCAACAGAGCGGAAGACAGAGATTTGTTCCGTGAATTAATGAGAGAATTGAATGAACCCGTTCCTGAATCCGACATCGTTACAACAGTTGAAGGAGCAATTAATTTTGCCAATGAAATTGGTTATCCGGTAATTGTTCGTCCTGCCTTCACAATGGGTGGAACAGGAGGAGGAATCGCTTCAAATGAAATCGAATTAAAAGAAATTGCTGAATTAGGGCTAAAATATAGCCCTGTTACACAGTGTCTTATCGAAAGATCAATCGCAGGTTTCAAGGAAATAGAATATGAGGTAATGCGTGATGCAAACGACAACGCGATTGTGGTTTGTAACATGGAAAATATAGATCCGGTTGGAGTTCACACAGGTGACTCGATCGTTGTGGCGCCTTCTCAGACACTTTCTGATAGAGAGTATCAATTATTGAGAAATGCTTCACTAAAAATCATCAGAGCATTAGGAATTGAAGGAGGATGTAACGTACAGTTGGCTTTAGACCCTCACTCATTCGAATATTACATCATCGAAGTTAACCCGAGAGTTTCTCGTTCATCAGCTTTAGCATCAAAAGCAACAGGATATCCGATTGCTAAAATTGCTGCTAAAATTGCGGTTGGATTAACTTTAGATGAAATCATGAATCCGGTTACAGGTAAAACATACGCTTGTTTTGAACCGGCTTTAGATTACGTGGTAACTAAATTCCCAAGATTCCCATTCGATAAATTCGAAACGGCAGACAGAAGATTGTCGACTCAGATGAAAGCGACAGGAGAAGTAATGGCAATCGGAAGAAATTTCGAAGAATCTTTACAGAAAGCAGTTCGTTCTTTGGAAACTGGCTTGAGACATTTAGGCTTAAAAACAAAACAGGCTGCAGCGTTAACAGACGAAGATATCGAAAGAAGAATCAGAGTTTGTGATGACGAAAGATTGTTCATCATTTGTGACGCTTTAAGAAGAGGGTACGACTGGGAACAAATCGTAGAATGGAGTAAAATTGATAAATTCTTCATCTGGAAATTAAAGAAATTAGTTGATTTCGAAAAAACAATTGCCGCCCATAAATTCGACAAAGAAATTTTAATTCAAGCTAAAAAATTAGGTTTCTCAGATCAGAATATCGCTCACTTATGGGAGTCTACTCAAAGAGAAGTGTACAACTTCAGAAAAGAGAATGGCGTAATTCCGGTTTACAAAATGGTAGACACTTGTGCTGCTGAATTTGAAAGCGAAACCCCATATTTCTACGGAACTTACGAAGAGGAAAACGAAAGTATCGTTACAGATAAAGAAAAGATCATCGTTTTAGGTTCAGGGCCAATTAGAATCGGACAAGGAGTTGAGTTTGATTATGCAACGGTTCACTCGGTTTGGGCAATCAAAGAATTGGGTTACGAAGCAATTATCATCAATAATAACCCTGAAACAGTTTCTACAGACTTCTCAATTTCAGATAAATTATACTTCGAACCTTTAACGGAAGAAGATGTAATGAGCATCATCGATCTTGAAAAACCAATGGGAGTTGTTGTTCAGTTCGGAGGTCAGACAGCAATCAATTTAGCCGATAAATTAGCAAGTTACGGAGTGAAAATCCTAGGAACTTCATTGGAAGATCTTGACAGAGCTGAAAACAGAGATAAGTTTGAAAAAGCCCTTCAGGAAATGGGAATTCCTCAGCCTTTAGGAAAAACTTCAACTTCAAAAGAAGAAGCGATAAAAATTGCTAACGAAATTGGATATCCGGTGTTGGTTCGTCCAAGCTACGTGTTAGGAGGTAGAGCAATGGAAATTGTTTACACTGAAGCTGAACTTGCTCACTACATGGAGTTTGCAGTAGATGCAAGTCCTGATCAGCCGGTTTTAGTAGACCGTTACATCACAGGAAAAGAGGTTGAGGTAGACGCAATTTGCGATGGTGAAACAGTTGTGATTCCGGGAATTATGGAGCATATCGAAAGAGCCGGAGTTCACTCAGGAGACTCAATCGCAGTGTATCCGCCACAGAATGTGACTCAGGCAGAAATCGATACTTTGGTAGATTACACTCAAAGATTAGCTAAAGGATTGAATGTGATCGGATTAATGAATATCCAATACGTTTTACTTGACGGTAATGTTTACGTGATCGAAGTAAATCCACGTTCATCAAGAACAGTTCCTTTCTTATCTAAAATCACGGAAGTTCCGATGGCAAATCTTGCTACAAAAGCAATTTTAGGTCAGAAACTGAAAGATTTAGGCTACAAAAACGGATTGGTTCCAAATAAAGAAGGAGTTTATGTAAAAGTTCCTGTATTTTCTTTCTCTAAATTAACGAAAGTTGATATCTCTCTAGGTCCAGAAATGAAATCTACAGGAGAAGTTATGGGGAAAGACACAACGCTGGAAAAAGCTCTTTACAAAGGATTGGTTGCAGCAGGAAGAAAAGTTCCAATGCACGGTTCAATCTTATTCACGGTAGCTGATAAACACAAACAGGAAGCGGCTGATTTGGCAGCAAGATTCCATGAAGTTGGTTTCAGAATCTGGGCAACGGAAGGAACTGCAAAATTCTTTGCAGAACAGGGAATTCCTTGTAAGATCGGATACAAAATCGGAGAGGACAGCGTTAACTTAATTGATCTGATCCAAAAAGGAAAAGTTCAGTATGTTGTGAACACGATGACAAAAGGAAAACAGTCTGAAAGAGACGGTTTCCAGATCAGAAGAATGAGTGTTGAGAATGGTGTTCCTTGTTTAACATCAATGGATACAGTGGAAGCAATCTTGAAAGTTATCGAAAGTATGAGTTTCAAAATGGAGACGATGTAATTTCGAAACTAAAATATAAATTTAAAACGCATCTTTTTAAAGGTGCGTTTTTTGTTTTTACTACATAGGAAAATGGAGCGTTAAGAAAATTAAAAATTAATCCGTTAAAAAATTCCCACTGTTCGAAGCGCGACACGAATATTGAACCGAAGAATCAACATTAAATTCGCACAAGTTTTGGGAATTTTAGGATTAAATTTTAATTTTTAGCGAAAGTTTCCAAGTCTTGAACTTTTGGTTCTTTTGTTTCAAGACAAAAGAATATCTGAAAATTAAATTGAATTAAAATTGAATGATGAAAATTTTTATTAATTTATTCCAAACTCCTGTCCAAATGCACATATCCGCCATCCACATGAATCAATTGCCCTGTTGTATGTGAAGATCTTTCTGATAAAAGAAAAGCAGCCATATTAGCAATTTCCTCTGAGGTCGTCATGCGGTTTTCGAATGGTATTTTTGAGGTAATACTTTTCAATTTTTCCTCCGGATTTTCAAAGGTAGAAATCCACGATTGATAAAGCGGTGTCCATGCTTCTGCAACAATAATCGCATTCACACGAATACTGTAAGGTAAAAGCTCGACCGCCCATTCTCTTGTCAAAGCATTTCTTGCACCGTTCGCAGCAGCATAGCCTGACGTTCCGCCTTGTCCGGTTTCTGCGGTCTTGCTGCCAATATTTACAATTGAACCTTTGCTTTCCTTAAGATAGGGAAATGCGTGATGCACCAAGAGATAATAATGCACAACATTTTTGTGATATGATTCAAGGAATCCTTCATACGAGCCATTTTCCAGACCAACACCATCGTTGACACCTGCATTGTTGACAATACCATCAATTTTTCCGTATTTTTTTACGACTTCATCGATGGCTTTTTTGCATTCTTCGGGTTGGGAAAGCTCGGCGGTAACGAAATCCGCTTTTCCTCCAAGATCTAGGATTTCCTGAATGGCTTTTTTGTTGTCATCTTCGTTTCTGCCAATGATTACCGGCAATGCATTTTCTTCGGCTAAGATTTGCGCAATGGCATTTCCGATGCCTTTTGCACCGCCGCTTACGATAATTATTTTATTATCAAGATTTAGGTTCATAATTTTGGGTTATGTTTTTTAACGCAAAGAGCGCAAAGATTTTTTTTAATATTGTTCTGCATATTTTTCGTTCGCAAAGGCGTTTGACTACGTCGAATCTTCGATTTCACTCAGCAAATACCATAAAGTTTTATCACGTTAATCTTTTGTCACTTTTGCGGTAATAAAAAATTATAAATTGTAAAATTTCACTGCATTTCCCGAGAAAAAAAGTTCCTGTTCTTCTTTTGAAAACTGTATCAGATATTTTGAAATCAATTCCAGCCACAAAGCGTAATTTCCGCCTAATAGCATGACGGGCCAATCACTTCCAAAAACTACACGTTTGATTCCGAATTGTAAAAAAATGAAATCCAAAATTTCAAAAATTGTTTTTTCATCAATATTATTCCAGCTTCCCTGAGTCAAAAGTCCCGAAATTTTACAATAAATGTTAGGATTTTTAGCGAGTTCAGAAATATTAGATTTCCAGTCTTTTAAATCATTTGTTTTCAAATCTGGTTTTCCGCAATGATCCAAAATAAAAGATTGATCGGGCAATTTTTCCAAAAGTTTTACTGCATCCAAAAGTTGATCCTGTCT
The DNA here is from genome assembly GCF_003815655.1 of Chryseobacterium sp. G0201. Lineage (NCBI taxonomy): Bacteria > Pseudomonadati > Bacteroidota > Flavobacteriia > Flavobacteriales > Weeksellaceae > Chryseobacterium > Chryseobacterium sp. G0201. The sequence continues at coordinate 3,569,000 of NZ_CP033917.1, forward strand.
CAACAAAATATCGAAAGTATAGGCATATTGATGAAGTGCGGAAATTCCGTTCAGTACATTTTTTTGCAGTAAAAAACCGATTTCTTCTCCTTCAGCAATATGTCTGAAACCTTTAATCAATTTTTCAGACTGATAGTTTTTAAGTGATTGTTCAAGCTTGTCAGAAGTCAAATCAATCCAGCCGATAATGCCCTTAATAAAATGATTTTCTTTAGCTAAATTTACTAGAAAAGCTGTTTCTTCATCACTTTGATCAGCCTGAACTGCAACGCAGCCATTAATGCTGTTTTCATTTAAATATAAAGAAAAATCTTCCGGCAGAAAGTCTTTTCGGATTACGGTCATATCTTTCGTAATCCATGCATCGCGAATCGGATCAAATTTCCAAAAATGTACGTGAGAATCAATAATCATTTTTAATTATTTTTTTCTGAAATCAATTTATAATGAAAATATTTTATCCATCAACTGCCACTTTTCATCGGGCTTTGAATTGGGTAACTGTTTTTGAAATTTCCACATCAATTCCTCCCATTCGTGAACTTTTGAATTGTTTTTATCTGCTTCATTTTTAGCTTCGAAAGAAAAATTTTCATCTGCTTCCACAATCATAAACAGTCTATTTTGAACACGATAAATCTCCATATTTGTAATTCCTGAATCCAAAATACTTTGTTTGACTTCAGTCCAAACGTTTTGGTGATACTTTTCGTATTCCGCAATCAATTCAGGATCATCAATTAAATCAAGGGCTAGACAAAATTTTTTCATTCTCCGTACGCTTTTACTTTTTGAGTACTGGTTCCTAAACCGTCAATTCCCAATTCTACCACATCACCCGGTTTCAGGTACCAAGGCTCAGGTTTTTGTCCCAAACCGACACCAGCAGGCGTTCCTGTACTGATCACATCCCCCGGAAGCAAAGTCATAAACTGACTGATATAGCTTATCATAAATGGAACATTAAAAATGAGATTGGAAGTATTTCCGTCCTGTAGCATTTGTCCGTTGACTTTAAGCCACAAACGAAGGTTGTGAATATCTTCAATTTCGTCAGGCGTTGCAATGAAAGGTCCGATTGGCGCAAATGTATCACAGCTTTTTCCTTTTACCCACTGTCCGTTTCTTTCCAGTTGGAAAGCTCTTTCACTATAATCGTTGTGCAAAACGTAACCTGCAACGTGTTCAAGTGCATTTTCCTCGGAAACATAACTTGCTTTTTTTCCTATAACGATACCCAATTCAACTTCCCAGTCGGTTTTTGTACTGGTTTTAGGAATAATCAAATTGTCGTTCGGACCTACGATTGCGGTAGTAGCTTTAAAAAACAAAATGGGTTCCTGCGGAATCGGAGCGTTGGTTTCAGCGGCATGATCTTTGTAATTCAGTCCGACACAGATGATTTTGGAAGGTCTTGCCAAAGGAGCTCCCAATCGTTCATCAAGCGAAATTTCAGGTAGATTCTGCGTATTTATTTCTGCTTTTAAATTTTCTATAGCATCGTCGGAGAAAAAGTTTTCATCATAATCTTTTACCAGATGGGAAACATCATATCTTTTCTCGCCGATAATTACTCCCGGTTTTTCTTGTCCCGGTTTTCCGAATTTTATTAATTTCATTTTTTACTTATATTATTTTATGAGGAGCTTTTGATTACATGGAAAAGCTATTTAATTTTTTATTTGAAGCTTTTTCCCGCTATCCACTATATCTTTTGGGTTACGGCTTCCGCTTTGCTCCAGCCGCAACCCAAAAGGATGCCGTTTCTATCGGGGCTAGGACTGCAGTCTAGTATTTAAACGTTGTAAAAATTCACAAAGTTTAAACAGATTTTAATTATTCAAAGTAGTGAAACCGCCATCAATAGGATAATCTACACCTGTTATGAATGAAGCTTCATCACTGCAAAGATAAAGTGCTAAAGAAGCAACTTCTTCAGGTTGAGCCATTCTTCCGATCGGTTGGGTTTTCGACAGTTTTTCAAACATTTCTTCGATGTTATCTGGATAATTATTCTTTAAAAATCCATCCACGAAAGGCGTGTGTACCCGCGCCGGAGAAATGGAATTACAACGAATATTTTCATTAATATAATCTTTGGCAACACTCATGGTCATTGCTTTTACGGCACCTTTAGCCATGCTGTAAGCAAAACGATCAGGAATTCCGACCAATGCGGCAATTGAAGCCATGTTAATAATCACACCGCCTCCTGATTTTCTAATCTGTGGAATGGCAGCAAAGAGACAATTGTAAACCCCTTTAATATTGACATTATAAATTCTGTCGAAATCTTCTTCTGAAGTGGTATCTGCTTTTCCAATGTGCGCAATTCCTGCATTATTGACAAGAATGTTGATCGCTCCAATTTGTTCAAAAACGGCTAAAACATCTTTCTGTTTTGAAACATCACAGGCATACACTGTAGCATTTCCTCCGGAAGATTTTATTTTTTCCAGCGTTTCCTGTCCATTTTGCTCTGTAATTTCAAGAATGTGAACTTCTGCACCATTGGCTGCAAGCTGAACCGCAATGGCTTGTCCGATTCCGCTTCCTCCGCCTGTTACAAGGGCTTTTTTATTTTTTAAAGAAAACATTTTTATATTAAATTTTATTGGTAATTTATTTTAACGCAAAGGGCGCAAAGATTTTTTTGACAACTAACTGTTTTTAAGTTCGCAATGGCGTTTCACTCAGCTAAGATTAGAAAGGTTTTATTTTTTTTAAGCTTCATGCGACTTGTCGCAACCTTTGCTTCTTAACCTTTTCATTATTATATATAAATCTGTGCGTTCAAAATTTATTCAAAGATTATAAACTTTTAAAGACTAACACCTCTTTTCCAAGGAATGAAATCATCCTGATTCAACGCTACAGCTTTAGGAATGATATTTCCACTGGCCACATCGATGCAGAAATCTAAAATATCTTCACCCATCTGCTGAATTGTTTTTTCGCCACGCACCACCGCACCCGTGTCAATATCAATAATATCCGACATCTTCGTAGCTAATACGGTATTTGTAGCTACTTTGATGACAGGGCAAACCGGATTTCCCGTAGGCGTGCCAAGACCTGTCGTAAAGAGAATTAAGGTTGCTCCCGAAGCGGCTTTTCCCGTGGTAGCTTCCACATCATTTCCCGGTGTGCAAACTAAACTCAATCCAGGTTTGGTTGCAGGTTCTGTATAATCCAAAACATCTACAACAGGGGCAGAACCTCCTTTTTTTGCAGCACCTGCAGATTTGATGGCATCTGTTATCAGTCCATCTTTAATATTTCCCGGTGACGGATTCATATAAAATCCAGAACCTACGGCGTGAGCCAATTCATCATATTCCGTCATTAACTTGATGAATTTTTCTGCCGTTGGCTGATCTACAGCACGATCTATTAACTCCTGTTCGACACCACACAATTCCGGGAACTCTGCCAGTAAAACTTTAGCACCTAAAACCGAAAGTATATCTGCCAAATGTCCTACAGCCGGATTGGCTGAAATACCGCTGAAACCGTCGCTTCCACCGCATTTTACACCAACACAAAGTTTGCTTATCGGGGCATCTTCACGCTCGATTTTATTAATTTCCAACAGTCCTTTCAAGGTTTCAAAAATGGCGTTTTTGATCATCGTTTCTTCACTGACCGCTTTTTGTTGCTCAAAAACGAGTAAAGGTTTATCAAAATCGGGATTTCTATTGTACAAATCCTTTTTAAAATTATCGATCTGCAGATGCTGACATCCTAGACTTAACAAAGTGACTCCTGCAACATTGGGATGGTCTGCATAAGACGCCAAAAGTTTGCTGAGAGTATCCGCATCCTGTCTGGTTCCACCACAACCGCCAGTGTGATTAAGAAACTTGATACCATCTACATTTTTGAAAACCCTGTCTTTTGCAGGAATATTTGAGGGTGAAAAATCAATATCATCCAAATTTTCTCCTTTAGAAATGGCTTCTACCAATTGATGGGTATAGCTTTTGTATTTTGCATCAACCGCGTATCCCAATTCATTATACAAGGATTCTTTAATAATATCAAGATTACGGTTTTCACAAAAAACGGTGGGAATAAAAAGCCAGTAATTGGCCGTACCTACATCGCCGTTTGGACGGTGATATCCTTTAAAAGTTTTATGTAAAAATCTTGATACATCGGGTTTGGTCCAGTGATAATCAACATCGCGGTAGTAGTAAGGCTCGGCAGCGTGTTTTGTATTATCTGTCGTCATTCGGGTTCCCGCTGCGAGATCGTACTGTACTTTGCCTACTAAAACACCATACATAAAGATTTCGTCGCCCTGTTTCATGTCATTCATAAAGAATTTGTGTTTAGCAGGGATTGCTTCTAAAGTGATGTAGGTGATTCCTTCGAAAATGATTTCGGTTTCTGCCGGAATATCCTGCAAAGCGACCAAAACATTGTCTTTTTGATTTATTTTTAAAATTAAATTGCTCATTGTAAGCTTCTACATTTATTATGATGAGATTTTTTTATTTCTGAATCTTAATGAAAACAGAAAAACGATGATAAAACAGACTAAAGGAACAGCATAAGAAAAATGAATATTCCCCGAAATATCTGTAATCTTACTTGCAATCGGTGGTATGATGGCCCCTCCAACAATAGACATGATTAATAAGCTTGAGGCCGGCTTTGTTTCTGCACCGGCACCTTCAATTCCTAAGGCAAAAATTGTTGGAAACATGATTGACATAAAAAATGTAAGCGCAACCAATGCATATAATGTTGAAATTCCTGATCCGGCAATAACCCAAATACTGAGAATGATACTGATCACACTATAGATACTCAACAGTTTTTGTGGTGAAATATATCTCATGAAAAAAGTTCCTGCAAAACGCCCGATCATAAATAATAATCCTGCTACACCAGCATAATATTTAGCTTCCTGACCTTTCATATTTATTGCATCTTCAGCAAAAACCAAGAGAAAACTGAAGACATAAATTTGTGCACCGATATAAAAAAACTGTGCAAGAACGCCCCATCCGACATTTTTTACGCCTAAAACCTGAAAAAAATTCTTTGTTGATTTTTCTTTACTTTCTGTTACTTCCGGTAGTTTTACCAATAAAAATAAGAACATAACCAATAAAATGATTACTCCTAAAATGATATAAGGTCCTTTTACAAGCGAAGTTTCGGCATGAATGTAAGCTAGTTTTGCTGCCTGATCAAGGCCGGCAAGTTCTTCCTGTGATTTTGGTTCTTCAACCAGAATAAAAATTCCGCCAACGATAGGAGCAATTGAAGCTGCTAAACCATTAAAAGACTGTGCGAAGTTTAATCTTTGTGTTGCTTTTTCTGGTTCGCCCAAAACGGTAATGTAAGGGTTTGCTGCGGTTTCCAAAATCGCAAGACCGCAAGACAAGACAAAAAGAGCTCCAAGAAAAAACGGATAACTAATGGTATTAGCTGCCGGAACAAACAAAAAACATCCAGCTGCGAAAAAGAACAAACCTACCAAAATCCCGGTTTTATAACCATATTTCTGAATAATCATTCCGGCGGGAATTGCCAGTAGAAAGTACGCCGCAAAAACTGATGAATCGACTAATGAAGCCTGAAAATGGTTCAAGTGAAAAGCACTTCTTAGATGTTTAATCAAGATTGGATCGAGATTATGGATAAACCCCCAAAAGAAAAACAAACTCGTGATAAGAATCAGAGGAAAGTAGTAATTTTTCTTTTTTGAAGAAGAAGAAAATGTGTTTCCGGGTTGGGTATTATTCATTGACTTATATTATTTTGTGAAATATTTTATTACATGATTTACCGCATTGGATTATGAGTATTAACGTGTTTGTTGTTATTTTAATAAAAATTAAACAAAGGTTAATCGATTGCATAACTTTTTCAACTTCCTATTGGTTTCTCAGCAAAGTATTTTATCATTTTTTAAAAGTATAAAAAAATTCCGAATAAAAAATTGATAGTACAGGATGGTACAAGATAGTTCAAATAAACTGCGAAATTATTAAGGATTTGTTATTTCACTTCTCTTCTCTATTATTTTTATTTAATAAAGATTAATTATTTGCTTAATGATGAAATTTATATAGATTCGGAAATGATAAATCCATCATTTCGTATGAACGTAGAAGCGCAAATCCAAGAGTATATTACGAGTCAAACTGAATCAAAAAGGAGTGACATTCAAGAGTTGCACCGCATCATTCTAGAAATAAAGCCGGAATGTAGATTATGGTTTTGGGATGGTAAAAATAATGAAGGTAAAGTGGTTTCCAATCACAATATTGGATATGGATTTTACACTATAAAATATGCAGACGGAAAAACCTGAGACTTTTATCAAATTGGTCTGAGTGCAAATACAACCTGAATTTCGATCTATATTTTAGGTACTGAAGATAAGAAATACTTAGCCGAAACATATGGCGAAAAAATAGGCAAGGCGATTGTAACCGGATATTGTATCAAGTTCAAAGCTTTAAAATATATTAACATTGAAATACTTGAAGCGGCGATACGAGATGGATTTGATAAAACCACATAGGAAGCTATAGCGTTAAGAAAATTCTACTGTTTGAAACGCGAGACAAATATTGAACTAAAAGGGCAATTCTTAATTCGCGCAAGTTTTAGAATTTTTAGAGAATAGAATTAATTTTTAGCGGAAGTTTCCAAGTCTTGAATTTTTGTTTCTTTTGTTTCAACACAAAAGAAATTATTTAATCTTATAATAAGCCTCAGAAAAATACTTACTAGGCTTGAAGTAAGCCTTTTTCCTTTCCGCGTCGAAAACCCAGTTGAATCTTCTTAAAAGATCTGCTCCGAAATAATTTACTTTCTGCGTTTTGAGATCTCCTGAAAAAAATCCTGCAGAAAGATCTTTTAAAACAATATTACCTAATTTTAGAAAGGGTAAAATTCCCTGTTTGGTCACAATACTTTTTCCTGCTGAATTTTTTAATGTTTTTTCGCCGGTTACGGTTAATTTTTTATCTAAATCTTTTCCGTCTACAAATTCGTTACTATAAAGAACCCCGCCTGAATATCCCGATTGTAAAAGGAAATAAACTTCCTCTTGTTTACCGCCAATAACGTTATCTGCAACAATATAAAATTGTCCGTTCTCTGAAAATAGAGGAGTTGATTCATAACCTTTAAGATCAGGTATTTTATCATAAATAAGAAATTGATTGTTGTCATAATCAATTTTAAAAGCTTTTCCTTTGAACATTTTTGTTCCTATTTTTCCGTCAGCTTCATGTCCTGTCAATTCATTATCATAAAATTTAACGTTTTTAATAGCTAATTTTCCAATTTTGACGGTATTATTTTCGCTCTCTTCATCTTTAAAAATAATATGATCGGCTTTTCTTGTACGTTCAGGAGAAATGGAAGCGTCTTCCATCGCAATTTGGAACATCAAATCCAGAGAATCTCTATCATTCACCAAAGTTTTCACGATTATATTATTGTGTTTTGTAATTCTAAACGGAATTTTTTCCTGAGCATTTACAAGTAAAAAACTGATGAAAAGAAGAACGAGAAAACTTACTTTTTTGAACATGGATGATTTGAATATGAGTTGATGTTTTGAAGGAAGTAAATTACCTTTTATTTTTGACATAAGAAGAATGTGAAAAAATACTTGTCCATTTTTCGGTTGTCCGCCAATGGGGTAAAAGATTAATTTTATCAAAAAAATAGAATGACAAATATTCAAATATTTAAAGAACTGCATCAAAATGACGAACCGTTATTGTTTGGAAACGTCTGGAATCCGCAAAGTGCCAAAGTTTATGAAAAATTAGGGTATAACGCGTTGGCAACTTCAAGTTCGGCCGTTGCACACAGCTTGGGTTATGAAGATGGCGAAAATATGAGTTTTGATGAATATCTTTATATTGTTGAAAGAATTTTAAAATCAATATCAATTCCATTAACGGTAGATCTTGAAGGCGGTTATGGAAAAACTACCGATAAAATTGTCTCAAATATTTCCAAACTCGTAAAAATAGGAGTGGTTGGTATTAATATAGAAGATAGTGTTATCACCAATGAAACAAGAACAATTTTAGATAAAGAAGAGTTTTTTGAAAAGCTAAAATCTATTGTTTTAAAGTTAAAAGAAGAGAAAATAGAAATTTTCATTAATGTAAGAACAGATAGCTTTTTATTAGGACTGGAAAATCCTGTTGATGAAACGCTAAAAAGAATCAAATTGTTTGAAGAAATTAGTGTTGATGGTATTTTTGTCCCATGCATTACTTCTGAAAAAGATATTGAAGTCATTGTAAATTCAACTAAAATTCCTGTGAATGTAATGTGTATGCCCGAATTACCAGATTTTAAAACTCTTACAGATTTAGGCGTAAAAAGAATATCATCAGGAAATTTTCTAAATGGGTATATTTATAAAAATTTAGAAGAAAAAGGCCGCGAAATTATGCAGGAACAAAGTTTTTCACCCATTTTTAAATAATAATGAAACTTACAGCAGAAAGAATGTATCAGGCATCGTTAGATAAAGATTCTTCATTTGAAGGAACGTATTGGATGGCTGTAAAAACTACCGGAATATTCTGTCGGCCAACTTGTACTGCTCGAAAGCCAAAGAAAGAAAACGTAGAATTCTTTCTAAATGCAGAAGAAGCGATTGAAAAAGGGTACAGAGCATGCAAAATATGCAAGCCTCTTGAAAAATTAAATGAAACACCTCAATATATTCAGGAATTATTGGCTGAACTGGCTAAAAATGAATCTCTAAAGATCAAAGATGCTGATCTCCTGAAAAGGAATATCGAACCGGTAACGATCCGTCGCTGGTTTCTGAAAAATCACGGAATGACCTTTCATGCTTTTCAAAGACAATTTAGGATGAATACGGCTTTCAAAAAAATAAAAAATGGAGAAAGTATTATGGAAACAGCTTTAGATTCGGGATACGAAAGTTTGAGTGGTTTTAATGATAGTTTTAAAAACATTCTCGGAGTTTCACCAAAAAACAGTAAAATACAAATGATTATTGATCTTAAAAGAATTGAAACTCCCCTCGGAACGATGCTTGCCTGTGCCGTAGATGAAGGTATTTGTCTGCTTGAATTTACAGACCGTAAGAATATGGAAAAGCAATTCACCTCATTATCCAAAGTATTAAATGCTGAAATTGTTCAGGGTGAAAACAAGCATTTTAAACAACTTGAAGAAGAATTAACAGAATATTTTGAAGGGAAAAGACAACAATTTGATGTTCCGTTATTTATTACAGGAACAGAATTTCAGAAAAATGTTTGGCAACTTCTGCGTGAAATCCCAATTGGAGAGACCAGAACCTACAAACAGCAATCCGAGTTTTTAGGAAATCCAAAAGCAATTCGTGCGGTAGGAACGGCCAACGGAATCAATAAAATAGCAATTTTAATTCCGTGTCATCGTGTAATTGGCTCAAACGGCGAATTGGTAGGTTACGCAGGCGGAATCTGGAGAAAACAAAAATTATTAGAATTGGAGAAGGCTATTTTGTTTTGATTTTCGTATTTTTAAACAAAAATTTACACGTGAAAAAGTTACTATTTGCACTTTGCATATCAGCTTCAGCTTTCAGTTTTGCACAAGACTATTCGGTACCGGCAGCAAGTCCGCGTCAACAGGTAGAGCAACAGTTCTCAATGTCTAAAATCACCATCGATTACGGAAGACCGGGAGTGAAAGGTCGTAAGATCTTTGGAGAATTGGTTCCTTACGGACAGGTTTGGAGAGCGGGAGCAAACTCATCTACAAAAATTACATTCGGACAGTCTGTGAACTTCGGTGGAAAAATTGTTGCTGCAGGAACTTACGGATTATTCATCGTTCCTACAGAAAAAGAATGGAAAGTGATCTTAAACAAAGATTTCCAACAGTGGGGAGCATATACTTATGATCCAAAACAGGATGTTGTAGATGTTACTGTTCCGGTAAACAAATTGGCAGACAAGCAAGAGTGGTTTGAAATTACTTTAAACCCAACAGACGAAAATTCTGCAAATTTAGTATTGAAATGGGATCTTGCTCAAGCAGAAGTTGCTTTAAAGCCGGCAAAACCAGAAGCAGTAACCAAAATTGCTGAAAAACTGAAAGAAATTAAGAAAATTGAGTCAGACGCAGCTAAAACAAAAAGCTAAGAAAGGAAATCACACGATTTTATCTGACTTTTAAAAATAATATTTACAGATGAATTTTTCTATTCAACCTATTTTAGAAAATCAGGAATATCAATTAATCCCCTTACAGCAAGGGGATTTTGAGTCTTTATATGAAGTGGCTTCAGATCCTAAAGTTTGGGAACAGCATCCCAATAAAGACCGCTACCAAAGAGAAGTTTTTGAAAATTTTTTCAAAGGTGCTATGGAAAGCAAAGGAGCTTTTAAAATTATAGATAAAAGTTCCGGAGATGTTTTGGGAAGTACACGTTTTTATGATTTTGATGAAAATAAAAACGGAATTTTCATTGGCTATACTTTTTACGGCACAAAATGTTGGGGGAAAGGCATTAATCCGCAGATCAAGAAATTGATGCTGGATTATATTTTCCAGTTTGTGGATAGCGCTTTCTTCCATATTGGTAAAGAAAATTTCCGTTCACAGATTGCTTTGGAAAGACTTGGCGGTGAGAAAATTGCCGAAGAAGAAGTCGCTTATTTCGGAGAGCCGACAAGAACTAATTTTGTCTACGAAATCAAAAAAGAAAATTGGTCATGAAAAAATTTAAAATCCAAAAATCACCGTTTGTAGTTCCTACCACAGACAGAAAATTAATTGAAGAACATTGGGGAAATTCTACCCAAAATTCAAATATTTCAATTGCTCACATGGTCGCTCCACCAGATTGGAATGAACCGCACCAGACTCCTCAATTTGATGAATATACCTTAATTATTTCAGGTAAAAAACAATTCGAAATCGATGGAGAAATTGTTATTTTAGAAAAAGGACAAAGCATTTTGGTTGAAAAAGGAGCAAGAGTTCGTTACAGCAATCCGTTCGCTGAACCTTGTGAATATGTTGCAATTTGTCTTCCTGCTTTTTCAATGGATTTGGTGAATAGAGAGGAAGAAATAATTTAAATATGGCATTACAAATTTGTCCAAAGTGTAAAGAAAATTCTTTCACTTGGTTTATCAACGGAAAGTCTCATTTAACAAGTTGGAGTTGTTTTAATTGCGATTATGAAGCAAAGGAAAATAAGATTGATGAATGTATCTGTGAAAATTGTGAGAAGAGAACAAAAACGAAGTTGAAAGATAAAGAAACAGAATACTGGTGGTGTTCTAATTGTAATAAAATCAGTGATTTATAAATAGAAACAACCTCGATGGTTGAGGTTGTTTTTAATTTATTGTAGTTGAATTACTTCAAGATTTCTTTTAAAAACATCAACGTGTGATTCCAAGCTCTTTTGGCCATCAATTCATTATAATCAGGTGATTTTGGATCAGTAAAAGTATGTTTTGAATGCGCATAAGTGATGATTTGCCAATCCGCATTTCCTTCATTCATTTCTTTAACCAAATTATTATAATCTTCCGGAGTTACACCTTTATCATCTGCAGGATTTTCAACTAAAATTTTAGTAGAGATCGCTCCGTTTTTTCTTGCTTGATCTTTTCCAATACTTCCGTGGATAGAAACAACGCCCACAACAGGAAGACTTCCTCTCGCAGATTCTAGAGCTCCCGTTCCTCCAAAACAATATCCGATCACGGCAATTTTATCGGAAATAGCTCCGTTTTTCTTTAATTGTTCTAAAGCCAAAGAAATTCTTTTCTGATAAGCATCATAATTCTTTTTGTAATATCCTGAAGTTTTTGCAGCAGAATCACCGTCCATCGGAATATTTCCTTCTCCATAAATATCGGCAACAAAAGCAATATAGCCCTGTTTTTCTAGTTCAGCGGCAGCAATTTTTGCTTCATCATCAATTCCTTTCCAAGCTGGAAGAATTAGAACTCCGGGAAGTTTTTTTCCGGCATTGGAAGTCACCAAACCATTCAGTTTTTGTGCACCATCCTGATAAGAAACCGTTTTAAGATTCTGACTGAAAATTGTTCCTGAAGCCATTAGAGAAGCTGTTAGTAAGATTGAACGTATCATATTTTGTAATTTATTTTTTTAGGAGCTTAATCCCGCTTTCCGTTACAATCTTTTTTTTCAAAAAAGGATTTTCTCTGCAATCGGGGCTAGGGTATTTGTCGGTTTTTTAAATTTTCACAATCAAATCAATACTTTTGTTTTTATATATAACGTCTTGTTTGTCATTCCGTAGGAATCTGAACAATAGTATTAGAGATGAATATAGAGGCTATTGCGAGGAATAAAATAGCGAAACATTTTAGATTTAAACTTTACAAAATAAGCCTAGATTCCTACGGAATGACAAACTGTGAGTTGATGTAAAATTTCTCTTAGAGATTGCTTCGTCGCTTCGCTCCTCGCAATGACGAAATCCTCATCTAAATTAAGAAAAATAACTTACAAGAAGGATTAATAAAACGTTATAAAGTATTAAGCTTTATAAAATTGATACTCTCCGTTTTCGTAATACGCATTAATATGCTGCAAACCATTCGTCAAAACAATTTCTTTTGCTCTGATAATGGAGTTATATCTCGCTGTTTGCTCAAATGTTTTTTCCGTTAATTTAATAGATGGAGCTTTGCATTCGATCAGGATTTTTGGCTGTGATTTTTCGGTAACCAAAAGGTCAATTCTCTTTGTCAAACCATTTAAAACAATCTTTTTTTCAGTAATTAGTGCTGATACAGAATAGGATTTTATGGTAAGATAATAATGTATCCAATGCTGGCGCACCCATTCTTCGGGGGTGAGCAAAAGGTAAGTTTTACGAACTACATCATAAATAAAAAACTTATCTTTGTCTTTCTTGAATTTAAAATCAAAAGTTTCCTGAAAATTCAGTTTTGGGAGTTCCATTATAGTAAGATGAAAGAATTAGATTTAATCCTCAAAAATATTAAAAATAAAGAAGTTTTACCTATTTATTTTTTCCACGGAGATGAACCTTATTTTATTGATTTAGCAGTAAAAGCTCTTGAGCACGACTTTTTGGAAGAAGATGAAAAGGCTTTCAACCAAACTGTTACTTACGGAAAAGATACGACTTATCAGGAAATTCTTTCGTTAGCAAGGCAGTTTCCGATGATGGGAGATAAGCAGGTAATTATCGTAAAAGAAGCGCAGGATTTAAAGCTGAATGAAGAAGAAGGCAGAGCCTTAGAAGCTTATGTTGAAAATCCTGTTCCGTCTACCGTTTTGGTTTTTGCCCACAAACACAAGAAGTTAGACAGTCGAAAAAAAGTTACGAAATCTTTAGACAAAGCAAAAGCTCTTTTTCTGAGCGAATCTATCAGAGAAAATAATCTTCCGAAATGGATCGCTGACGAATGTCTTAAATTAAAAATAAAAACAGCCCCGAATATTTCAAATCTTTTGGCTGAATACCTTGGAAACGATCTTTCCAGAATTGCCAATGAATTGAATAAATTAAAAATAATCCTTAAAGAAGGAGAAGTTCTTGACGGGACAATCATCGAAAATCACATCGGGATCAGTAAAGAATACAATGTTTTCGAATTACAGAAAGCTTTAGGAACAAAAAATGCCAATGCGGCTTTTAAAATTGCTCATTTTATGGGTAAGAATCCCAAAAACAACCCTTTTGTAATGATGTTGGCGAATTTGTACAGTTACTTTTCCAATGTTATCATTTACAATACGATGGCTGGTCAGCCACCCCAGGTTATCGCTTCGCAGATGGGAATTAATCCTTATTTTGTTAAAGATTATGCCGAAAGCGCAAGATTATATCCTCTAAAGCATGCCACAAGAGTGATCTCAATTTTGAGAGAATTTGATATGAAAGGGAAAGGTCTTGGAGCTGTAAATATGAGTGAAGCAGAATTAATCAAAGAATTGGTTTACAAGATTATCAATGTTGATAAGATTAAGATGAAAGTTTGATTTTGTTGCTTGTTGTTAGTTTTCAGTTGATGGGTATTAAAATCTGTCAATCAAAAACGATCAACCATTAACTATCGAAATTCGACATATTAAATATTGACAAGTATCATTAAAATAACTTTAATTACATATTAAAAATTCCGAAATTAGCAGTCGGAAATTTTTAAATCTTTTGAAAAGCAAATTATGGAGCAAAACATTTTAGATTGTGTGATCGTTGGATCTGGACCTTCTGGTTTCACAGCGGCAATTTATGCAGCAAGAGCAGACTTAAAACCTGAATTATACACAGGTTTGGAGCCAGGCGGACAATTAACAACAACTACAGAAGTTGACAACTTTCCAGGATATCCGGCAGGGATTACAGGACCGGAAATGATGATGGATTTGCAAAAACAGGCAGAAAGATTTGATACTAAAGTTCATTACGAAATGATCACTAAAGTTGAATTCTCTAAAGAAGTTGGAGGAGTTCATAAATTATATGCCGGAACCAAAGAAATTTTCGCTAAAACAGTGATTATTTCAACAGGAGCAACTGCAAAATATTTAGGTCTTGATGACGAGAAAAAGTACAATGGAGGAGGAGTTTCAGCGTGTGCTACATGTGATGGATTTTTCTACAAAGGAAAAGATGTTGTGGTAGTAGGAGCAGGTGATACTGCAGCTGAAGAAGCTACTTATCTTGCAAAGTTGGTAAATAAAGTAACGATGTTGGTGAGAAAAGGGGAGTTCAGAGCGTCAAAAGCAATGATCCACAGAGTTCAGAATACACCAAATATTGAAGTGAAGTTTTTCCATGAATTAATTGGTATTGAAGGTGAAAATAATCTGGTAGAAAGAGCAGTTGCTATCAACAACCAAACTCAGGAGAAATCTACAATTGATGTTCACGGAATTTTTATTGCGATCGGTCACAAACCGAATACCGATATTTTTGCAGGACAAATTGATCTTGATGAAAACGGATATATCGTAACTGAAAAAGGTTCTACAAGAACCAATCTTCCTGGAGTTTTTGCAGCGGGAGATGTTCAGGATCATATCTACAGACAAGCGATTACAGCTGCCGGAAGCGGATGTATGTCTGCAATGGATGCTGAAAAATATTTAGCAGAACTACATTAATAGTAACTTTAAAATATAAAACGCACCTTTTTGGTGCGTTTGTTTTTTACGATGAGAAATCTTTTCTACATATTTATTGGTGGTGGTTTAGGAAGTATTTTAAGATATCTGATATCAAGCTATACCCAAAAGCTTTGGAATGTTAATTCATTTCCGATGGGCACTTTTTTGGTGAATATTACAGGTTGTCTTCTTATTGGTTTTCTGACTTCTTATTTTGTGAAGAATGACAATTCATTAAAATTTCTTTTAATTACAGGACTTTGCGGGGGGTATACTACTTTTTCTACTTTCTCTGTAGAAAATTATACTTTGTGGCAAAATCAGCAGTACGGAATTTTATCTTTATATGTTTTGTTAAGCCTGATTTTAGGATTTGGAGCTGTAATTTTAGGAATGAAAATTCAAACTTCACTGTAGTAGTCGACGTTTATGAAAAATAATTAAGTTGATTTCTAGGTGATTATTGTTTTTTGAATAATTTTTTTTCGAAAATGTTTTGACAGAATTGAAAAACGTTCTATATTTGCACCACTGAAAACAACGATATAATCGGAGTTTAAGGAGAGATGGCAGAGTGGTCGATTGCGATAGTCTTGAAAACTATTGACTGTAACAGGTCCGGGGGTTCGAATCCCTCTCTCTCCGCTGGTTGAGAAACTAAATTTAAATTAAACCTTGTTAATCATATTATTAACAAGGTTTTTCTTTTTTATACAAAACAAACATAATCATTTACGTGTAAAACGGATGGAGCAAATTCGTTTACCATACATGTAAAATCAAGTAACCGAATTTCTCAAAAGTTTAGATGGAAGATATTTTGTAGTAACGTTAATAAGACTTATTCAATATTTGAACCTCTTGTGGAGTGGAAAAAGTTAAAATTAGAGATTTACATAACCAATTTCATTTATCATACTCATGTTAATTTTTGTCACAAAAAAAATAAAAAAAAGAAAAATGCTTGTTTTCAATAAATTATGTGTACATTTGTAAAATAATCAGGCTACTGCCGATGCTTATTCTGAATTTTTGAATTTACAATTCCTTATCAGTCTTCGCTTTTTCAGCCGCTACATTTTTGTCATCAATTTAACAGATGCAGTACCATTTCATCTTGAAACTTTCAAGATTCTAAAAAATACCAACATCATTTCTTGCTTACAAATCGATTTATTACTGTTTTGATGTAATCATCAATACCGTAATGGCAATAGCCAAAAATAATTTATCAGTGAATACAACAATTTATAATACAATACAATGCAACAAGGAACAGTAAAATTCTTTAACAATACCAAAGGATTTGGTTTTATTACACCTTCAAATGGAGGTCCAGATGTTTTCGTACATACTTCAGGTTTAGTAAATGATATTCGTGAAAACGATGTCGTAACATTTGACGTACAAAACGGAGCAAAAGGCGTTAACGCAGTTAACGTAAAAATAGCTTAAATTAAAAAACTGTTTTGGTTTCACTACCATCACAGTAATGGCAACAGCCAAAACAATTTATCAGTAAATACAACAATTTTATAATACAATACAATGCAACAAGGAACAGTAAAATTCTTTAACGATGCCAAAGGATTTGGTTTTATTACACCTTCAAATGGAGGTCCAGATGTTTTCGTACATACTTCAGGTTTAGTAAATGACATTCGTGAAAACGATGTTGTAACATTTGACGTACAAAACGGAGCAAAAGGCGTTAACGCAATTAACGTAAAAATAGCTTAAATTAAAAAAACTGTTTTGGTTTCACTATCATCACAGTAATGGCAACAGCCAAAACAATTTATCAGTAAATACAACAATTTTATAATACAATACAATGCAACAAGGAACAGTAAAATTCTTTAACGATGCCAAAGGATTTGGTTTTATTACACCTTCAAATGGAGGGCCAGATGTTTTCGTACATACTTCAGGTTTAGTAAATGATATTCGTGAAAACGATGTCGTAACATTTGATGTACAAAACGGAGCAAAAGGCGTTAACGCAATTAACGTAAAAATAGCTTAAATTAAAAAGGAAGTTTGAAAGCTTCTTTTTCAATATACTAATAATTAGCAGAGAACTATTAATGTTCTCTGCTATTTTTTTTGTTATTTAATATAAATTCTATATTAAAATTTATATACTAAAGCATTTATATTCATTCCTGCGCCGACAGAAGCAAATAGCACGATATCATTCTCCTTTATATTGTGATCCTGAAGTTCGTTATTCAAAATCATTGAAAGTAGCGTTGGTACTGTTGCAACACTGCTGTTTCCAAATTTACTTATTATCATAGGCATAATATCTTTTGGGACTGGGGTGTCATATAATTTGTAAAAACGCTTTACAATTTCTTCATCCATTTTCTCATTAGCCTGATGAATAATTATTTTACTCAATTCGTTTATCTTATATCCACTTTCGTCAAGACATTTTTTCATGGCTTCCGGTACGTGCAAAAGAGCAAATTCATATATTTTTCTTCCGGTCATCTTAATGAATTTCGTATCTGATGAATTTCCCAAATTATAGGATCTCCCAAAATTAAGATAATCCTTCTCTTTGAAAGTGTGAGAAGCCGAAACATGTGATTTTATACCGGAATCACCCTCCGCCTCCTGAAGCACTACTGCGCCAGCTCCATCTGCATAAATCATGCTGTCTCGATCATGAATATCCGAAACTCGAGATAAAGTTTCCGCTCCTATAACCAAACAGGTTTTAGCAATACCGGCTTTAATAAACGCATTGGCTTGTATTACCCCTTCAATCCATCCCGGACATCCAAATATCACATCATAAGCAACACAGTAATTATTTTTAATCCCTAATTGATGTTTAACCCTTGATGCTAAACTGGGAACAGCATCAGATTGAGTTTCACCGTAAGGAACGTCGCCAAAATTATGAGCAAATATTATATAATCTAATGTTTCAGGATTGATCATAGAACTTTTTATGGCGGCTTTTGCTGCAATAAGACCTAAATCTGAAGTAACTAATTCCTTAGATGCATACCGTCTTTCTTCTATACCCGTAATCTCTTTTAGTTTCTCGGCAATTATTGCATTATTTTGCTCCAATTTCTTACCATTTTCATCAAAAAAAAGATTTTCATTAAAAAATAAATTATCAATAACCTCTAAGGGTATATAATTTCCAACACCAATTATTTTACTTGTCATGTAATTTAACTTTATACGAATTCTATTTATTTGTTATTCAAAAAAGGTGCTAATTTATACAATTATTTAATTAGAGATGAAGATTTATTAGAGAATATTTATATTAACACAAATATTAACAAAATACTATTGAGATATCATATGTCGTAATACCTTATTCTGGATATTCAGATATAAGGCCAAATAATAGGATTGATATATTTAATTCTATAATTCAAGATTTTTTATATAAAAAGTTCATCATAATTATATTTATACCTTTGAAAATCAGTTATCTCGAATCGAACAGAAGGCACAGACGGATAAAACTCATAATTTGAGAAAAATTCCTCTTCAGATAAAATTCTGAAGACGTTTTTATTAGATATTGTTCTGGAAACATCATAATTTTTTATGACGATAATGCAGAAAACTTAAATGGAATGTCTAATGATTTCTGTTAGCTGGTAAAGAACAGATATTTTTAAACAAAATCCAGCTCATATTTAATTATGAACTGGATTTATTTATTACTTTTTATCTTTTTGATCTACCATCCTAAATAATAATCAGGGCTCAGCCAAATCGGACGATGCATTCCAAAATGTTCCTGTAGCATTTTTTCTGCTTCACAAAAAGCTCCTTCTACCCAGCCTTGTTGATCAGAATAGGCTTCTCCGATAATATGAATTTGCTCATCAGCAACAGGTTTTCTCATGTAAGGCATCACATTTTCAATTGAATATCCGGCTTTCCACGCGTGATATCCTGCGCCGAAAGGTTCGTCTGTCCAGTCTTTAAAATAGGTTACGTAAGGATCCGGAATCGTTATATCCGAACCGTGAAGTTCTCTAAGCTGATTCATTAATTCATCCACCATTAATTGGGTAGCCTGAACATCATCCAGTTGATGAAGTTCCTTCAATGATGCAGATTTAGCGGGTTTTACCTCAAAAAGTATTTTGTCATCGGTCAGTGCTTTCCAGAAAGTTTCGGTTTCCATATCTCCGTAACTTCCCAACAGCATTGAGTTATTGGTTTCAGGATCTGTACCGAAATAATAACATTGTCTCATCGGTAAATCGGTGATAGAATGTCCGGAATCAATTTTTAATTCTTTCCACCAAGGATATTGGAAGCCCATTAATATTTTAAAGGCAGGCTCCATAATCACCGAACGGATATTTTTATTGATGACTGAATTTTCATTAATATCAAAAAAGAAATTATTCTGATCCAAAAGCTCCAGAGATTTTCTAGGCATCGCAAGAACCAGCTTGTTTGCATAGACATTCCATGTCGTGTTGGTTTTCAGATTAAGAAAAGTCAGTTTGTATTTATGAGTATTTTTTAAAGAATGCTCTTTTGTGAAAGTAAGCAGCTTATTTTCAGACCAAATACAGGCTCCATCATGCTCCATATAAGAATTGGCGACTGCATACGCAATGCTGTCATATCCTTCTTCAATGGTTTTGTAAATAGTTCCGGCAGAGAAATCCCCAACCATATAAGGAAACGCTTCTGCCGAGTTCCAATTGATGGTGTTTGAATAATATCCGCCCGCGTTGGCTACAAATTCATATCCTTCCTGTGAAATTTGATCTTTAATTAAGTTCCAAAAACCTAAATCATTCACTTTACGCTGATCGTAAGGAGAATTAGGAAAATTATAGACTAATTTAGGTTTAATATCATCCCAGTCTTTGCTTGTTAATTTAAAACTGTAATCGTAAACATTATCTCCTTTGATGATCTTATCTCCGTATTTTTTAGCAACCCAAGAATCTGCCATTAAAACATCATAAATGATTTTGTTAAAAAGCTGATCTGAACTGAAACCATAATCATCATCATTCAGATAATATCTGGTTTCGAGTTTGTTACCTTCTTTCTGAGCTACATCCCATGCATCTTGTTTGAAACGTTCTTTTCTGAGATACATTAATAGCTTGGTAGGATCACCCATCGGAAATGGAACAGGAGTCATTTTATCTTTCAGAACGGGAATACGTTTGTCTGGATTTGCTTCAGAAAGAGGGTAGCCTTCAATTAATGTCGTTACAATTTCCTGAGAAGTCAGGTAGCGCATACCTCCCAATTCGCCCCAGAAATTCATTCCGGGTATCACTACGGATTCTAATCTTCCGCCAAGCTTATTATTCATGTCGAAAATTTGTACTTGGCCGGCAGTATATTTTTTATCCGTTACTAAACGGTAAGCGGTGTATAAACCGGAAGTTCCGGCACCGATAATAGCGACTTCAATTTTTAAATCAGGATGCATTCCTGGATTTAATGGGGTGTTTTTATTCATGGTGTAATACTTTTAAATGGCTTTAAAGAATTTGCGTCCTAATTGGAAATGAGAAATATCGAAATCCGTATGTCCGTCCAAGGCAAGATCAGACATGATTTTTCCTAAAAATGGGGTGAACTTTGCTGCCCATCCTGTGGCATAAACCACAATGTTTTTATGGTTGGGGACGTATTTTGGTGCAAAATCAATCAACAATTCTTTGTTGGGTATTGTACTCAGGGCAATAAGGCATGTTGAGGTATATTCAGGTTCTGTACTTAGGCCTGCCATGTGCTCTTTTATCCATTCCGAAGTATAAGCAAGCTCTTGTGGATTTGGAATTAAAGTTCTGTCACTCGGCTCTTCTAAAGGATTGATAACGAAATCCGGCGCCACACGAATATATTCCGGATGATCCCATTCAACCGATGGGAAACCATAAAATTCGTTTCCATTTTTTCCTACAGGATTCTGGAAAACAAACCATGTTGGATATTGGATGGAAGGATCAGTTTTTTTGAAATAAGCGGAAGACATATTCCAATACGTGGCTTCTATTTTAAAATCTAATAAGTTAATTACACTGTTAATGTACGGCCCCGGAATAATCGCCAGCTTTTTAGCAATATAAATTCCGTTAGGAGTTGTGATTTCAAAGAGTTCACCGTTTTGTTTGATTTCAAGAACGGGCGAATCCTCTCTCAACTCAACAGTTTCTTGTTTTTTGCATAAACTTAAAAGCGTTTCAATTGTTGCTTTAAAATTGATGCTGGCACCATCCGGCTGAAAAAGTCCGGTATAATTTTCAGGTAAATTTTTAAAATGATATTGATCTTCAATTTCCTTTGCGGTTAGGGTAGTGTAAGGAACATTTAAAGCTTTGAGGGCTTTTTCAGCTTCAGCGATATTTCCTTCGGTGGAATGTACTTCAGGATCTCCAAACCAAAGTGTACCCACTTTATCAAGCAAGGATGTTTTGGTTTCTTTTTCTAGCTCATCCCAATAAGGTTGTGCATCTAAAGCCATCTGTACCATATATTCTTCAGGATATGGAATTCGGAATTGGCGCGATACTCCTGCTGAACTTCCAAGTTGATTCACAAAAGTAAACTGCTCAAGAACTAACGTCTTTGCTTGGCGTTTGCCGAGATGGTATGCTGTTGCCAGACCAATTGCTCCTCCGCCAATAACTATTACGTCGTAGTTTTCAGTATTCATGGTTATTTGTTTTTAGGTTTTCTGCTGTTTTGAGACAAGTAAAGAATACAATATTTGAAAGATTAAATTTTAATCCTTATGTACAGGGATTTTCAAGCACATTATTGTTGTCTTTACTGTGTATTTCAAAGTAACAAAGAAGACGGAAAATGTGGTAGAGTAGAAATAATGAATTACAGCTTTAAGTAGAAATACTTAATGAAGTTTGATAGAAAGAATGTATGAGAGAAGATGAAAAAGGATTTTTTTTTGTTGGAAATCGCAAAGGCACAAAGGTTTTTGATTTTTATACTGTTTTAAGGCGCAAAAAAAATCAAAGATTTTCAGCAAATGTTAAGTGTGAACAGTATAGATTTTATCTACGATAAAATCCTTGCGTCTTAAAACAGTGTTTTAGTTATAATTTACGCCTTTGCGATTATCCAACCTTTTAAAATGGAAATTTTAAATAGTTTTGAAGCTTAATTAAATATTCAATTCAGTTTTTACTCCAATTGATGATCAAATTTTCTGAGAGTTTGAATTGTAGGCAACGGCTTTAGAATAATTTTCTTTTCGCTTTTCTTGATAATTTTATCTGAACCTAATAATTGGGCTGTTTCGGTTCTTGTCCCTTTTATAAGATCAAATTCAGTTTCGGTAGTTGTATTTTTGCCGTCCCAACTAACTTTTGAGAGGTTGATTAAGTCAAATTTTCCGTTATTGAACAAAAATTTATATTGATTTTTAACATCTTTAATTTCAGAATAGAGCGTAAAATAACCATCTTCAATAAAAACATCCGGAACTTGATCTCCGCCATATTTACCATTCGGATATTGAGGATTCATTATTTCAGTTGAAGAAATGATTAATTTAAATTTACCATTCGGCTGTAGGAAAAATATTTCCAGTTTTAAAGGCTGTTCAGCATCAATAGTATCCATCGAGACAGTCACTTTATCCCTCAAACCATCTTTATTAAGATCGCCCATCTCTTCTCGTACTTGCACAAAATGATGTTGTATTTGTTTTTGCTGCGAATAAGTAAAAATTCCGGCAAGAACTGAAAAAATCAATAATATATTTTTCATGCTTTTAAGATACATGAAATTATTTCATCATTTTGTGCTTTCTGAATAAATTTGTTAAAGTTGATCTTTAGTTACGAAATAAAATAGTATTTAATTAAGATCATAATTAGCGATAACTAAACCTAAAATGAAATGAACGTAGTCTTGTTCTGCATCTTTTCTATTGATCAGTCTGTTTTTATAATCGTAAGAATTTAATACATTTATCAATTTCTGGTAAGTTTCAAAATTATCATCTTTAATTTTTACTCTTACATTTCCTTCCCTTGTTTCGATGATTTCATTCTCCAAAGTTCTGATTTTAAACAGAGCATGACATAATTTTGGAGCGAAACGCATCTTTCCGACATACCTTTCAACTACGTTTACCTTGAATGACTCAAATACGATTGTATTGAAAACAATATTAGAGTTAGGTTCTTGCGTATTGAGCTCAAGTTTATAATTCATTAATTTATTTTTGACAAATTTAGGCAGAAGTAAAAAAAAAACAAAATAAAATATCTAATTTAAATAATTGAAAATTTATATGGGCTTAGAATAAACAAAAATTAGCGGTCAACAACAACAATTATAGATATCTCTCAGGGTATATTTTAAAAGTGAATAATTAAGTGATTATCTTTATTGAAATCTTTGTAAATCCTTATTAATAGGATGTTTTAAAAGCAATTGATATTTTGCTTATTTACGCTAATATGAAAAATATTCATTAAAAATTAAAATCTGATGTCTATATTTTGTCACGATTTTGAACATTTTAAATGACCTTTTTGATAGTGATAAAATTTTAATTACTATAATTTTACATTTATAATGATGAATAGAAAAAATAGAGTATTACTGCTGCATATCGCATTCCTTTTTGCGGTGTTATGTACAGGTTTTCACCTTTTTAAAAGTGAAAAAAATTCTTTTTCTATCAATAATAAACAAGGCAAGTTTTTACAAAAAGCAAATACACAAACTGAGGTTGATATTTACAATTTATCAGATATTCAGGATGAATTTGCATTAGAAGATCTCGATAACACATTACTTGATGTTGAAGTATTTTTAGAAAGATGGGTTGCTAATACATTTAGAATTCAGAATTCTTCTTCTCAGCCTGTTATTGCTCACAACTATTCATTTATTACTTTACCGAGGTATATACTTTACCATTCTTTACAGATACCTGGCTGTTAATTTCTTTTTTATCCATAACTAATTCCTATTAGTCCGTATTCGATGGCGGATAAGGGATTCTTATGTTCAATTTCAATTTTTTCGATACTCTGATTTGCCTTTTTTGATAAGGCAGACAGGATAACATATGTCCAATTTTTTAAATAAAAACATTTATGCATTTAACACCAAGAGAAACAGAAAAACTGATGCTCTATATGGCAGGAGAGCTTGCTTTGAAAAGAAAAGCGAGAGGTCTTAAATTAAATT
Organism: Chryseobacterium sp. G0201; assembly: GCF_003815655.1. Taxonomy (NCBI): domain Bacteria; kingdom Pseudomonadati; phylum Bacteroidota; class Flavobacteriia; order Flavobacteriales; family Weeksellaceae; genus Chryseobacterium; species Chryseobacterium sp. G0201. The sequence continues at coordinate 3,593,339 of NZ_CP033917.1, forward strand.
ACCCTGAATCAATTGCCTTAATCAGTCATTTTTTGCTGGAAGGCGCAAGAGATGGTAAAAGAGTCGCAGAACTAATGCAGGAAGGCGCACAGATTCTTACTATTGATGATGTAATGCCGGGAGTGGCAGATATGATCCATGATGTGCAGATTGAGGCAACTTTTCCGGACGGAACTAAGTTGGTAACCGTACACAACCCAATTCGTTAAAACTAAACTGTTATGATACCAGGAGAAATTTTTGTAAAAGAAGGGACTATCATCTGTAATGAAGGCAGAGAGACCGTAAAAATAAAAGTCATCAATACAGGAGACCGTGCTATCCAGATAGGATCTCATTTTCATTTTTTTGAAGTGAATAAAGCCATGAGCTTTGACAGAGAAAAAGCTTTCGGAAAGAGATTAAATATCGTTGCAAGTACGGCTGTACGATTCGAGCCGGGAGAGGAGAAGGAAGTTGAGCTTGTAGAAATAGGAGGAAATAAAAAGGCAATAGGCTTCAATAATCTTGTTGATGGATCTGTGGATTCAGCCAGTCAAAAAGAGGAAAGTTTAGCTAAAGCCAATCAATTAAATTTTAAAAATCTGTAACATGAGCTTAAACGTAGACAGAAAACAATACGCCAATATATTAGGGCCAACAGCAGGAGACAGAATAAGATTGGGCGATACAGAATTGATCATTGAGATCGAAAAAGATTTTACTTATTATGGCGACGAAGCAGTTTTCGGAGGCGGAAAAACAGTTCGTGACGGAATGGGACAAAACGTTACCGCCAAAAGAGCTGATGGTGTTTTGGATCTTTGTATCACTGGAGCAACGATCATCGACCACTGGGGAATCGTGAAAGCAGATATCGGAATTAAAGACGGCAAAATCGTCGGAATCGGTAAAGCTGGAAACCCCGATACAATGGATGGTGTAACCCCGAATATGATCATCGGAGCTTCCACAGAAGTTCATGGCGGAAAAGGATACATCGTAACAGCAGGAGGAATTGATACCCATATTCACTATATCTGTCCGCAACAGATAGAAACTTCTCTTTACAGCGGAATTACGACCATGATCGGTGGCGGAACAGGCCCTAACGACGGAACCAACGCAACAACGGTTACTCCTGGAAAATTCAACATGCAGAAAATGTTGGAAGCAGCAGAAGAATATCCTATGAATTTAGGGTTCTTCGGAAAAGGAAACTGTTCTGCAGAAGGACCAATTGAAGAACAGGTAGAAGCAGGAGCATTAGGTGTAAAAATTCATGAAGACTGGGGGGCGACTCCTGCAACGATTGACGCGGCTTTAAAAGTAGCAGATAAATATGATGTTCAGGTGGCAATACACACAGATACATTAAATGAAGGTGGCTTTTTGGAAGACACTATGAGAGCGATCAATGGCAGAGTAATTCACACTTTCCACACAGAAGGCGCAGGAGGTGGTCACGCTCCGGATATCATCAAAGCTGCGATGTATCCAAACGTTTTACCGGCTTCAACGAATCCTACGCGTCCTTATACGATCAATACGATTGATGAGCACTTGGATATGTTGATGGTTTGTCACCATTTAAGTAAAAATATTCCTGAAGATGTAGCGTTTGCAGACTCACGTATCCGTCCGGAAACGATTGCAGCAGAAGATATTTTACATGATATAGGAGTATTCAGTATCATGAGTTCCGATTCTCAGGCGATGGGAAGACCGGGAGAAGTGATTACCAGAACATGGCAGACAGCAAGTAAAATGAAAGATCAACGCGGTCAGTTGGAAGAAGATGAAAATACAGCTCATGATAACTTCCGTGCGAAACGTTATGTAGCGAAGTATACCATTAATCCGGCTATTGCTCATGGAATTTCAGAATATGTTGGTTCAATTGAAGCTGGAAAATTAGCCGATTTAGTGATCTGGAAACCTGCGTTATTCGGAGTAAAACCTGAAATGATCGTAAAAGGAGGTTTCGTAATTGCTGCAAAAATGGGTGACCCGAATGCTTCGATACCGACTCCGCAACCTGTTATTTACAGAAATATGTTTGGAGCTCACGGTCGTGCTAAATATGGAACTTGTGCCAATTTCGTTTCTCAGATTTCAATTGATAACGGAACTATTGCCGAATATAAATTAGAAAAAATGATTCTTCCTGTAAAGAATTGTAGAAATATTTCAAAAAAGGATCTTATTCATAATGATAAAACTCCGGTAATTGAGGTTAATCCTGAAAACTATAAAGTAACAGTTGACGGTGTGCATATCACATGTGAACCAGCAGATAAGCTTCCATTAACTCAATTATATTTTTTATTCTAAAAATTTCACAAGGCTCTGTGAAAAATCGGAGCCTTTTATATAATTAAGAATAAATCACAATATAAAAATTCAATATGAAATTACATGAGATCTTTATATAAAACAGGTTTTGCATTGGTGATGGCAGTTGGTCTGTTTTCATCTTCATTAAATGCACAGTTTTTAGGTGGAATGAGGTTGAAAAATGATGAAGAAGGACCAAAAGGACAATTCATGATTTATGGTTCATTAGATTATTCAAAAATTATAACGCCTTCAAGCACGAGTAGTACAGTTTCAAGCGCGCCGATTGGATTGGGATATTTTATCAATAACAATGACCTTGTCGGGGTAAATTATGCTTACTCACAAAATTCCGTTGATCATAATGTTATATACAAACAAAATGAAGCCGGAATTTGGTACAGCCCATCATTAATGCTCGGGAAATATTTTGTACTGATTGCTCAAGTTGATGCTCACTATGTTTGGGGACAGCAGGTTTCAGGAACCTCAGAATCAATGGAAAATTTTAATGGATACCGTTTGCGCGCTTATCCTTTGATTGGAATTGTTCTGGGTGGCGGTTGGGCACTCAAATTCAAATTTGCAGAGCTTTCTATGTTGCAGACCAAGGCAAAGGAAGGCTGGACGAAAACGTATGTGGCAGGAATCAGCGGTTCAACATTCGGAGTAGGGATTTCCAAAAATCTTGACTTCAGAAAAAAAACTAAAAAAAATGATAATTAACGAAACTTTAGGTAACATTTCAGAGAAGACAATTGTTGAAAAATCAATAGATTATCTCGATCTGGAATGGTTTGAATCTACAAAAAGAATTCAACGTAAAAAGACGCGTCAGGGAGAAGATGTTGCTATTAAATTTCTTAGAGAAGGTCAACGCCTCAGAGAAGGCGATATTCTTTATGAAAGCGAAGAAAAACTCATTGTTGTCAATATTTTGGAGACAGAAGCAATTGTAATTTCTCCGGATTCTATGTTGGAAATGGGAACGGTCTGTTATGAAATTGGGAACAAACATATTCCGCTTTTTATACAGGAAAATAAAGTGTTGCTGCCTTTTGAAATGCCGATGTACAGATGGCTGGAAGTAAGTGGTTTTAAACCTGAAAAACACTCTGTAAAGTTGTTGAATCTTCTCAAATCAAATGTAGAACCTCACGGACACGGAAGTCTAGGCTCATCAATTTTCACTAAAATTTTAAAAATGGCAGCTCCAAAAGATGAATAATATGAAATTTTTAGCCAGCTTATTACATATTTCGGATCCAACTTTACCGATCGGAGGGTACACGCATTCCAACGGACTGGAAACTTTCGTGCAAAAAAGAATTGTACACAACAGAGAAACCGCGCAGGAATTTGTAGAAAATATGCTCAAATATAATCTGAAATATAACGACGGGGCTTTTGTAAAATTAGCGTATGAAGCTACAGAATCTAAAGATTTAAAAACAATTTTAAGCTTGGATCAGGAATGTAACGCGTTGAAATGCCCGAAGGAAATCCGCCAGGCGAGCCAGAAATTAGGTTTGCGTTTAATCAAAATTTTTAAAAGACATGAGAATTTTGAGTTGATGGAAGCTTATGAAAAAGCCGTTCAAAATCGTGAAGCAAGTTCTCATTACAGTATTATTTTCGGAATGTATGCGAGTTTATTGAAAATTCCACTTCAGGAAGCACTTTTCGGGTTTTACTATACTTCTTCGGCGGGGATAATCACAAATGCCGTAAAGTTGGTACCTCTTGGACAGCTTGACGGACAGGATATTCTGTTCAAATTATATTCAATAATGGAAAAAACAGCGCAGGAAACCATAGAACTCGACAGAGATTTAGTAGGTCTTTGTAATACCTCTTTTGATATCCGTTGTATGCAGCATGAAAGGTTGTATTCAAGGCTTTACATGTCTTAATAAGTGAATTGTAAATATATGTAAAATTGACTTATTGACCATTCACAATTCATTTCTTCGCTGAGTGGAACGCCCTTGCGAACTTAAAAATATTCATAACTAAAATCAAAAAAATCCTTGCGGACTTTGCGATAAAAATAAAAAACAGAAGCAATTTAAAATGGAAAATAGAAAATATATAAAAGTAGGAGTTGCCGGACCTGTAGGTTCAGGAAAAACAGCTTTATTAGAAAGATTAAGCAGAAAATTATACGGAACATATGATCTTGGAGTAATTACCAATGACATTTATACAAAAGAAGATGCAGAATTTATGGCTAAAAACAGTCTTCTTCCTCATGACAGAATTATCGGGGTAGAAACAGGCGGTTGCCCTCACACTGCGATTCGTGAAGATGCAAGTATGAATTTGGAAGCGGTAGATGAATTGGCAGCCCGCTTTCCGGAGATTGAATTGATATTTATCGAAAGTGGAGGTGATAATCTGTCCGCAACATTCAGTCCGGATCTTGCTGACGTTACCATTTTTATCATTGATGTAGCGGAAGGTGAAAAAATCCCAAGAAAAGGAGGGCCTGGTATTACAAGATCTGATTTGTTAATTATCAATAAAATAGATTTAGCTCCTCACGTTGGAGCAAGCCTTGAAGTAATGGAAAATGATACCAGAAGAATGAGAAACGGAACTCCTTTCGTATTTACCAACCTTAAAACCGATGAAGGTCTTGACAAAGTGATCGGTTGGGTGAAAAAATACGCCTTATTGGAAGAAATCGAAGAACCGAATCTTGTAAGATAAATGGATAGTCGCTTACATATTATAGCTGGACACAAAGCCGGGAAATCCTATGTGAAAGATCTTTTTGTATCACCTCCTTTTCGTGTGGTTTCTGTAGGACAGCGGAAAAGTGATAATAAACTATATCAGATCATAATGAGTTCTTCCCCCGGAATTCTGGATGGTGACCGCTATCAGCTGGATATTGAGTTGGAAAAAGGTTCTGCATTACAGCTTCAGTCACAGTCTTATCAGAGATTATTCAATATGAAAGATGAAGCCGTTCAGCAGTTGAATATTTCTATGGAGGATGATACTTCTTTTGCCTATGTTCCGCATCCCGTGGTTCCGCATGAAGATTCGAATTTTAAAAGTAAAGCTAAGATCAATATTGGTGAAAACAGCCAGGTGATCATGGGTGAAATTATTACCTGCGGACGAAAGCATTACGGAGAACTTTTTAAGCTTAAAAAATTCCAGAATCTCACAGAAATTTACCATAAAGATAAATTAATGGTGAAAGATAACGTGCTTATTCAGCCTGATTTGTTTCCTATTAAAAGCATCGGCAATCTAGAAGAATATACCCATCAGGGAACTCTTATTTTTTATAGCACAAAAAAGGATTTGGATAAAAATTATTTGATCGAAATCATTTACACTCAAATAGAATCCCAAGATGAAATGGAGATAGGTATCTCAGCAATGGAAGATAACGGATTTATCATCAGAGCATTGGGAAATGGCGGAGAAGTAATGTATAATTTTTTCCTTAAAGTTCAGGAAATCCTTTGGGAATTAGAATAAATAAAATTAAAAAATGAATGCAACTATTTGGGCATTAATGCTGAGTGCCATATCCATAAGTTTTATCCATACCGCAACCGGACCGGATCATTATCTGCCATTTATTGTGTTATCAAAATCAAAAAAATGGAGCAGAAGCAGAACTATTCTGTTAACGATTGCCTGTGGTTTTGGTCACGTTTTAAGTTCTTTGGTGATAGGCGCAATCGGAGTTTTTCTTGGATGGCAGCTTAATCAGTTTGCATGGTTTCAGGATATCAGAGGGAATATTTCGGGATGGGCATTGCTTATTTTTGGGATCGCTTACCTTATTTATGGATTGATTCAGGCTGCAAGAAATAAACCTCACAAACATTTCGATGTATTGGGAGACGATGTTTACGTCTACGAGCACAATCACACCGAAATGGTAATGCCACAAAGCAGAATAAAGGTAACACCTTTTGTCCTTTTCATGATCTTCGTGATGGGACCGAGCGAGCCGCTTACTCCGCTACTTTTTTATTCAGGATTAAACCGTTCTGTAACTGAAATCTTAGCATTGGTACTTCCGTTTACCCTAACAACAGTGGCAACGATGCTTGGAATGGTTTTACTCGGCAGATATGGATATTCAACCTTATTCAATACCGAAAAACTGGAACGTTACATGGGCGTGATAAGTGGAGCAGTAGTTACGATATGCGGTGTAGGAATGGTTTTTTTAGGCTGGTAGCGAATGGTGAATAGTCAATTTGGCGTTGCCAGTGAATTTGATCCTTGTATTGACAAGCGAAGCAAATTCACTATTCACAATTCACTCTTTTAGTCTAAATCATTTATCATCTATCAATGATCATTTATAAAATTAAAACTATGGATAAATTTTTTCAAAAAATACCTTTTATAGATAATATTTTAAAGGGAATCGGGCAGATCATGCTTCAGGAAAACAGATGGACAGGGCTTTTATTCCTTATCGGGATTTTTATGGGAAGCTGGGAAGGCGGTATTGCTGTTCTGTTGTCTACAAGTGTAGGAACATTCACCGCGATGAAGCTTAACTATGATAAATCTGAAATAAATGCAGGATTATACGGCTTTAGTGCAGCTTTGGTGGGAGTTGCTTTGTCTTTTATATTTCAGATAACGATCGTTATTTGGGTTCTTATTATTTTGGGTGGAGCATTGGCGACGATTATTCAGCATTTTTTTATTGTTAAAAAAATTCCTGTATTTACTTTTCCTTTTATTTTGGTGATCTGGATCAGTGTTTTTATGTTGCATCATTTTACACAGATTCCGCCATCTGAAATGATCAGTGCGGAAGCAGAAAAGTTGGATTATGACGAACTAATCGCTCCAATTAATGGTTTTGGAGAAGTTATTTTCCAGGGAGGAATATTGTCCGGAGTTATCTTTTTTCTGGCTGTTTTTATCAGTTCTCCGGCAGCGGCTTTGTATGGTTTTGCAGGCTCTGTTTTGGGGGCTTATCTTTCTCACATCAATGGTGAGCCTGTAGATCAGGTTCATATGGGATTATTCGGTTTTAATGCGGTGCTTTCTGCTATCGTTTTTTCAGGTTTCAAAAAAATAAACGGTTTATGGGTGTTACTTTCTGTATTAATTACCGTCGGAATCGATGATTTTTTGATTGATCACAACCTATTAACTGAGGTAGGAGGCGTCCTTACTTTTCCTTTTGTGGCAGGAACGTGGATCACTTTATTAATTCAGAAAATTTTTATTCCTAAAAAAGAGAACTAAAATATTTAGACTAAAAAATCAATTAAAGAGAATATCAATGAAGAGAGCTCAAATAATGGTTGCCTTTCTTGTCTTAATAATGAACGGAGTGGCTATGGCGCAGGAAAAAGGAACGGAAAAACAATCATTTATTAAAGATGCAGATGATAAATTTCCGATTAGTGATGCTTTGATAAAATACAATCATGGGAATGATCATACGCATTCTGGATCTGACGGATCATTTAAATTTAATGTTCAGTCGTTTCCGGATACTTTGGTTATCAATCGTAACGGATATGATGAGGTGAAATTGGTGATTAATAACGATGAAGATAAAAACAAAGTTATTTTTCTTCAGCATAAGCCTTTTCAGATCTCTGAAGTAGAGATTAATCACAGTTCGTTTCTTTCGGCTATCACAAAGGTTGATTTGAACAAATTTCCTGTAAATTCTGCTCAGGATCTGTTACGAAAAGTTCCGGGACTGTTTATCGCCCAACATGCAGGAGGAGGAAAAGCAGAACAGCTTTTTTTAAGAGGTTTTGATGCCGATCACGGAACCGATGTCAGCGTAAATGTAGACGGAATGCCCGTAAATATTGTCTCACATGCTCATGGACAGGGATATTCAGATCTCCATTTTATTATTCCGGAAACGGTTAATAATATCGATTTCGGAAAAGGAGCCTACTATATTGATCGCGGAGATTTTGATACTGCAGGTTACGTTGACTTTCAGACGTATGATAAGCTGAAAAACAGCATGGTAAAGCTGGAAGGAGGTTCTTTTAACTCAAAAAGAATGTTGGGAATGTTTAATATCATCAATGATCCGAATAAAAGACAAAACGCTTATGTTGCAGCAGAATACAACTACACCGATGGTCCGTTTGATGTAAAACAAAACTTCAACAGGGTAAATATTTTCGGAAAATATAACCAATGGATTACCGATAAAGATTATTTTAATATTCAGTTTTCTACATTCAATTCTTCATGGAATGCTTCCGGACAGATTCCTGAACGTGCCGTAAATGAAGGAATTATCGATCGCTGGGGAAGTATCGATCCTACAGAAGGTGGAAGTACTTCACGAACCAATCTTCAGATGAATTACAAGCATATCATCTCTCCATCCGAGCAGATTGAAGCGATGGCTTGGTATTCTAAATATGATTTTAATCTGTATTCTGACTTTACATTTTATTTAAAAGATAAAGATCACGGCGATGAAATCGAGCAGAAAGACGGAAGAAATATATACGGAACCGAAATTAAATATACCAAAAGTTTTTCTCTGCCAAACAGCGCATTAAACTGGATCTCAGGAGTAGGATTCCGAAATGATGATATTAATACATTACAGCTTAATCATGTGTATCACAGAGATTTATTATTGGATAAAATGGCTGATGTTAACGGAACAGAAACTAATCTCCATGCTTATTCCGGATTAATCTGGAAAACAGGAAAATGGACGATTAATCCTGCCTTGAGAGTTGATCATTTTATATTTAATATGCATAATTTATTGGATTATGATCAGCTGCCTTCCGGACAGTCATCTGAAGGAACAAGATTAAGTCCAAAACTTAATTTTTCCTATGCTGCTAATGACAAGGTTATGTGGTTTTTGAAAACAGGAATGGGATTCCATTCCAACGACATGAGAGTGGTTGTTCAAGAAAAAGATGCGAAAACTTTACCATATTCTATCGGCGGAGATCTTGGAGTTAGATTACATCCTTTCAAATCGTTAATTATTACGCCGACAATCTGGTATCTGGCTTTACAACAGGAGTTTGTGTATGTGGGAGATGATGCTGTGGTTGAGCCTTCCGGAAGATCAAGACGTTACGGTGCCGATTTAGGAATCCGTTTTCAACCGTTAGAAAATCTGTATCTGAATGCCGATATTAATTATTCTCATGCCCGATTTGTGGATGAACAAAAAGGGGAGAATTATGTTCCGTTAGCTCCGGTAATAACGAGCACAGGTTCCGTAAACTGGGATTTTCTGAATGGTTTTTCTCTTGGATTACAATACCGTTATTTGGGTGATAGGCCTGCAGTTGAAGATAACAGTCTTCGTACGAAAGCTTATTTTGTGAATGATCTTGTGCTTTCTTACAATCGTGCAAAATGGGGTGCTAATCTACAGATCAACAACCTTTTCAACGTAAAATGGAATGAAGCCCAATTTGCTACAGAAACCCAATTGAAAAATGAAGCCGAACCTATTACGGATATTACCTACACTCCGGGAATTCCTTTTGGAGTAAAAATGGGTGTGTTTTATAAGTTTTAAAGTTTAAAATCGAGCAATTAAGATATTATTTAAGCTTAATATTCTTAATAATTTAAATTAAAATATTTAATGGTTGAAAAAAATATAAATCATTAATGTATTTGTGATTTAAAGAATTAATTAAACATTTAAAGTGCTTATTTTCAGCATAAAATTTGCATAACTTCGAAATTATAATTAACTGATATGGAAGTACTTTCCAATTTTCAATATAAAAAGCTTTTTCTCCCAAATATTACAGAGAAAATCCTGTCCAACAACGCAGATATACAGCTTTACAGGCTTGAGGATTATCTTAAAGGGATTCTTATGCCTGTAATTCCTTATCGAACTACTTTTAATTTTATCATTTTTATTACCAATGGTCATATCAAGCAGTATCTGGATAATCAGGAATTTCAGGCTGAGAAAGGTGGAGTTATTTATATTAAACAGGGAACGATTACGGCAACGATAGAATTGTCTGATGATGCTGAAGGTTTTTTCTTGGCTTACGAAAATAATATTTTAACCGAGCAGGAGCTTCCCAAGCATAAAACCAGTATTTTTTTCATGCCTCCTTTCATTAATTTGGATACACTTACTTATGGAACTGTCATGCAGCTTCTTACCATTATGGAACAGGAATTATGGCTTAATAGTCTGAACTTGAATGAAGTGATTGTTACCATGCTCCATCTTATTTTAGTTAAAATATTAAGTACAGATTCCAACAACCATCATAAATCTGCCAGCCGTCCAATGGAATTGTCTCTTCAGTTCCGGGAAATTTTGTTTAAATATCATGTGGGCGAAAAAAGAGTTGCTTTTTATGCAGATAAATTGTCTGTTACAGAAAATTATCTTACCAAATGCATAAAAAATGTAACACAGAAGTCACCCAAACAATGGATCAACGAAATGGATATTAATTATAGCAAAGCTTTGTTACATTCAAGTAAAGATATAGCGGAGATTGCTTATGACCTTAATTTTCATACAGCTTCCCATTTTACCCAGCTTTTTAAAAAAATTACAGGAATTACCCCTAAAGAATACAGAATACAATTTTTGAAAGATAAAATGATCGTTTCCTAAGTTAATTCTAATTAATATTCTTATTTCTCGAAAGTTGATGAGTTTAAGATATAAAGTCTTTAAATAGTAATATTTAAGGGCTTTTTTATTGATGATCAATCAATAAAAATCCAAAAATAGAAGAAAAAATATCGTTATAGAATTTAATATTTAGTTTTTTATTCATACTAAGGCAATAAATTTAGTATCAAAGTGTTTTTATTTCAAGTTGATATTTATCTTTGCAGTGAAATATCCTAAAACAGGTCTGTTAATCAGAGAAAATAACTGTTTTTTGATCATTTTTTTGCTCAATTAATTTCCTGTTTCATCCATTTAATAAACATCAATAAACTATAATTAATATTTAAGAAATTTTACTACATTAAATAATAAACTGAATGCAAACATCTTTTTTTAAAATCGCGGCGGCTTCAGCTGCGCTCTGTTTCAGTACTTTAGCTGTAGCGCAGCAGAAATACTCGGTAAGCGGAACTGTAAAAGACCAAAAAAACGGCGAATTACTGATCGGAGTGACCGTAAAAGTAGCTGAAGATCCATCAATCAACGTTGTTGCTAATGAATACGGATTCTATTCTTTATCCCTGCCGGAGGGAAATTACAGAATGATCATTTCCTATCCGGGTTACAAAGATTTTGAACAGAATATAAAAGTTGATCAGAATGTCAAGCTGGACCTTCCTTTAATTCAGGAAGAAAAACAGGAAAGAACTGCCAATATCGATGAGGTTATTATTTCCGGGGTTAAAAAAGATAAAAACCTTTCAACCGCTCAAATGGGTACAGAAACGTTGAGCATCAAAAATATAGAAAAATTGCCGGTGTTATTTGGTGAAAAAGATGTGATGAAGACAATCCAGCTTTTACCGGGGATTAAAAGTAACGGTGAAGGAAGCAGCGGATTTAGTGTAAGAGGAGGCGCAACCGATCAGAATTTAATATTATTGGATGAAGCGCCTGTTTATAATGCTTCGCACTTGCTTGGTTTTTTCAGCACTTTCAACAGTGATGCATTAAAAGATGCAAGTATCATTAAAGGAAACAGCCCGGCACAATATGGCGGACGACTTTCTTCGGTGATGGATGTTAAAATGAAGGACGGAAATAATAAAGATTACAACGTCAATGGAGGAATCGGTTTAATAAGCAGCAGACTGAGCGTGGAAGGGCCAATTCAAAAGGAAAAATCATCATTCATTGTTTCTGGAAGAAGAACGTACGCAGATTTATTTCTGAAATCAACCGACGATTTTAAAGACAGCAAACTGTATTTTTATGATCTTAATTTAAAAGCAAATTATCAGGTTAATGAAAATAACCGTCTTTATTTATCAGGATATTTTGGAAGAGACGTTTTAGGATTAGGCGATACTTTTTCGACAGATTGGGGAAATACTACGGCAACACTTCGTTGGAACAGTATTATCAATAGTAAATTATTCTCCAACACGTCTTTAATTTACAGCAACTATAATTATAAAGTAAGTTTAAAAAGCAACGACAATACATTCGGACTCGATTCTCAGATCGAAGATTGGAATCTTAAACAGGATTTCACATGGTTTGCAGGAAATAAACATTCGGTTCGTTTTGGCTTACAGTCTATTTATCATACGATTACGCCTAGCAGTGCTTCGGGAACAAGCGTGAGCAGTTTTCCGAGAAATCCCAGATCTTCATGGGAAAATGCAGTCTATATCAATGATGATTTTAAAGCAACTGAAAAATTAACTGTTAATTATGGTTTAAGGCTTTCAAGTTTCAGTGTTTTAGGGGGTGATACGTTTAATAGTTATGAAAACGGAGTTCTTACAGACAGCAGATTTTTAGAAAAAGGAAAATTCGGGAAAACATATGTAAATCTTGAACCGCGTATTACGGCAAACTACCGTATTAATGAAGTGAGCAGTGTAAAAGGAGGGTATTCCAGAAACACGCAGAACTTACATTTGTTGAGCAACAGCAGCAGCGGAAATCCTACCGATCAATGGATTGGAAGCAGTTATAGTGTAAAGCCTGAAATTGCAGATCAGATAAGTTTGGGATACAGCAGGAATTTCAATAACAATAATTATGAAATTAATGCGGAGGTGTATTACAAATCAATGCAAAATCAGATCGATTTTAAAAATGGAGCTCAAATCTCATTTGATACCGCTGCAGATGTTGAAAGTGAATTGCTCTTCGGTAAAGGAAGAGCCTATGGTTTAGAATTAATTGCTAAAAAGAAAAGCGGTAAACTAACGGGCTGGATATCTTATACCTTATCAAAAACAGAACGAAAAATAGACGGCATCAACGATAACGAATGGTACAATGCTAGAATGGATAAAACCCATGATCTTTCCATCGTTGCAACCTATGAATTGAACAAAAAATGGTCTCTTTCAGGATTATTCCTTTACAGTACAGGGAATGCGGTGACTTTCCCAACCGGAAAATATGAGCTGAACGGGCAAACAATATTCCAGTACAGCAGGAGAAATGACGACAGAATGCCTGCCTATCACAGAATGGATTTGAGCGCAACCTATGAACCGGAATCCACAAAACGTTTCAAAGGTTCTTGGTCATTCGGAATTTATAATGTTTATGGTCGTGAAAACGCCTACACGATTACTTTTGAAGATAATCCGAACAATCCGGGAACAACCCGCGCAATGCAGACGTCATTATTCCGTTGGGTACCAAACATCACTTACAATTTCAAATTTTAAATCATGAAGAATACATTTTTTATCATATTATCCCTGTTTCTATTAACGTCTTGCGAAAAAGAGATCGACTTAGACCTCGATAATAAAGCTGGAAACATCGTCATAGAAGCTAATATCACCAATCAACCCGGTCCTTATTTTGTGAGAATAACAAAATCTGTGGCCTTTACAGAAAACAATCAATATCCTGCAGTTACCAATGCTCAGGTTATTTTAAGTGATAATACAGGTCAGACCGAAACTTTACAATATGTTAGCGACGGACAATATAAAACTACAGCTTTCACCGGAGTAGTAGGAAGAACTTATACCTTGAAAATCCAAGCAGAAGGAAAAGAATATACCGCTCAAAGTACGATGCCTCAAGAAGTAAGTTTTGATGGATTGACGCAGGATTCTTTTGTGTTTGGAGGTACGACTACTTATACACTTTTACCTGTTTTTACTGATCCTCAGGCATTAGGAAATCGTTATTTATTTAATTTTACGGTTAATGACAAACCTAAAAAGACATTTGAAGTTTTTTCAGATAATGTAAATAATGGATTGCCGAATCAGCGACCTCTTTTACTTCCAAACGATGATGGCGATGATCCGGATGATGTTTTAGTTGTTGTAGGAGACACAATCCACGTTGAAATGCAGAGTATTGACAATAATATTTTTACTTTTTACAGTGCTCTTCTTCAGATTTCGGGAGATGGCGGTCCCGGTGGAGGTGTTACGCCTTCCAATCCTCCAAGTAATATTAATAACGGAGCTTTGGGATATTTTTCAGCACATACGATTAGTAAAAGAAGTATTGTGATTGAATAGAAAGATATTGTTATTGAGAAAATTTGAATGAAATCCTGACGAAAGTTGGGATTTTTTGTTTAGAATGAATTTCGCAGCCTTCACTGATTTAAATGCCTGTGAGAACATTAAAAGCATTTAATAGTCAAAAAACTCAGTAAACTTTGTGTTAAAAATTAGCAATATTAAAAAATGGATATTTAAAAAAGATTAACACAACTTTAACTCCAATTGCTAAATTTCCCGACATCTATATCCGTACAGAAAGCCGTACTTTGCAGTATAATAAAAG